>AP035449.1:0-1394254 GCA_041154365.1 Candidatus Neomarinimicrobiota bacterium
TTGTCAATTGTGGATAAGATGGATTCTGAGATGCTGAAAAAGTGGGACGCTCTCCTTGAAGATTTGCAGAAGTATATTCCTACGCATAGCTACACATCATGGTTTTTACCCTTGCAGCCCGTATCCGCCAACGAACAGGTCCTTAGGATTTCTGCACCCAACCGGTTTCATTCTGAATATGTGGAGATGCACTACCGGGATGTTTTAAAAAAATGTATTAAAACGGTTTTCGGTAAAGATTTATTGGTGCAATTTACGATTGCAGAAAATTTACAGCAGGACATTTCATCTGAAAAATCCACACCGGGACCATCTCCCCGGCCTACAGTAACAGAAAGAAGTGACCGGGAAAACCTTCCGCCTCAAGAGTACTATGTTGAGGATCGTTACAGTCAGTTGAACGGAAGATACACCTTTGAAACTTTTGTGGAGGGTCCCCATAATCAGTTTGCTAAAGTAGCCAGCCGTGCCGTGGCGGAAGCCCCGGGCAATACGGCGTTCAACCCTCTCTTGATTTATGGGGGTACGGGGCTTGGGAAAACTCACCTTTTACAGGCCATCGGCCATTATGCCAGAACCCGGAACCCAAACCGGCGGGTGATTTATGTGTCCAGTGAAAAATTCATGGTCGATTTTATCACGGCAATCCGCAATAACCGCCTGAATGAGTTTGGTAATATTTATCGCAAGGCAGATCTGTTACTGGTGGACGACATTCAGTTTCTGGAATCCCGTGAAGGAACCCAGGAACAATTTTTTCACACGTTTAACGATTTGTATCAAAGGGGAAAGCAAATTGTCATCACGTCAGACAGAACCCCAAAAGAGTTAAAAGGAGTGGAGGAACGGCTGATTTCCAGGTTTTTGTCCGGATTAACCGTGGATATCCAGCCCCCGGATTTTGAATCCCGAATTGCCATTCTCCAGAAAAAGGCGGATATGGATCAGGTGGCAATTCCCCCGGAAGTGATAGAGTTTGTGGCACAAAATATTACGACCAACGTCCGTGAACTGGAGGGGGCCATGACCCGGATCTTTGCTTACAGTTCCCTTGCCCATACGGATGTTACGATCAATCTGGCAAAAAAGGTGATCAAAGATATTCTGGGAGTCCGGAAAACCCGCCACATTTCTATTGATATCATTCAAAGTGCCGTCTCTGATTATTACAAGGTTACAGAAAATGAACTGATGGGCAAAGGACGGAAACGGGAAGTGGCCCTGGCGCGTCAGGTGATCATGTTTCTGAGCCGTGAAATCAGCGGCATGTCGTTGAAAACTATCGGACTCCGTCTCGGCCGCAGGGATCATACAACCGTGATGCATGCATGCAATGTGATCGGCAAAAAAATTCGAGAAAACAAGGAATTTGCCCGTGAAATCGACGCCATCCGACACCAAATAGATCTGACGGCCGGCTAATCCTGTTGTTTGCAATCCCCCATGTGATAGATGACGCGTATCATTTACTCAGCAAAAGTTTTTTATTTAAAGCATTACAACATAGAATAAACCCTATATACATTTATTAAAATTATACTATAATATTGACATTTATTTTCTTCTTGTGTAAACTTGATGTAAGAAAGCTACAATGAAGCAAGGAGGTGTCTATGAACCGAAATTCAGCGAACAAGGTAATACTTGTCGGGTATTTGGGGAACCAGCCGGAGATGCGGTATACCCCCAATGACATTATGACCACCACATTCAACCTGGCGACAAATTTTTTTTGGCGGGATGAAGAGGGGGAATTTCAGGAGAGGACGGACTGGCACCGGGTGGTGGCATGGAGGAGTCTGGCTGAATACGCCAAAAGCCTGAAAAAAGGACAGTTGCTTTATGTAGAGGGCCGCCTCCAGTCTCGGGAGTGGACGGATAAAGATAACAACAAGCACTTTGTTACTGAAGTCATTGCAGAAACTCTTACGATGCTTGGAGCCCGTAAAAAAGGTGAAAGTGGCGGCAACGGAAACGATTCAGCCAAAAAAGATCAGGGTTGATTTCTGTGACGGGGTGTGTTGAAATGGAGGTAGTCATTTAAACGCGGTGGTTCGGTAAGCAGTCCCGGAAAGTGATGGTAGAGGTGGCGGGCAAACCAGTAGTCCAGTTCTCCATTACTGTCCGGGGCCTTGCCCGTGACGGCTCTCCATGTTTCTGCATCTTCCATGCAAAAATAGATAAACAGGTCCTGTCCGCCATATTTCCTTAGCATTTGATAAACATGGCGATACAGGTGGATACGCAGGGGTTTGAAATATCGTAATTTTCCATCCATGCCCCTTATCATCTCTGGATTTAATAATTGGGTGTCGGCAAAACGGTTCAGAATTTTTTCTTTCATATCGGGCGGAAAACGAAGCGTTCCCATGGATATCCACGCAATCTGGGAAGACGGTGCTACGTGAAACAACTGTTGAATGGTTGTCTCGTAGTCTTTTTCCCATGACGGGTAATCAAGGATTGGATCAAAATGAAAGGCAAGTTTATACCCGGCACGAACAGCAAGTTTCACGGCATTCAGGCGCCGGGGTAGTGACGCAGCGCCATGTTCTTCTGCCTGTATGACGGCCGGAGGATTAATAGACCAGGCCAAAATGGTTTTTCCTTTGTGATTTTCCTTTAACAGGGACTGAATCTGGTCGGATTTTGTTTTCAACTCTAAAATCATGTTCGGCGTATGAGCTGCAAAACGGATCAACGGCTGGGCAAAATGTCCTTCTTCGTTCAATGCAAGACTGTCTGCCAGTTCACCGGTTCCAATTCTAAAAAAACGCCGGGGCTCACGAGCCATTCGTTGACGTATCTGCTCAATCATTCGTTCTGTATCGGTAAACACCGTGAGATATGGATTGTTTAAATAGTATTGTAGAATGCAGTAGCTGCAGTTGAATGGGCAATTCATGGACTGGTTCAGGACCCAGTAATTACAACAGAGATACTCCTCTGATGTACCAGGACAGGGTTTAAAAATCTGCCCACGGCTTTCAGCCAAGAGGATCTTGTTTTTTATGACAGATTCCGTTTTGTACCCCGGCAGGAGATCTTCCGGTTTTTCTGCTGAGACACATTTTTCTACGGGATAAACACGCTTGAACTGCTGCAGGATCTCACCCTGAACCTTGTTCAGGACGATCAGTTTTTTTTTCTCGCCCTCCATCATAACTCGAGTCGCTCATTCAGCAGTTTTTTTATAGACTCCCTTACCTTTTCATACCAGGTTAAAAATTCTTCGGTGTCCTGTGGGTTTTGGATCGTGGCGATGATTTGTGTTCCGGGTTTTTCTCCATTTTTATCACACTGTACAGAGACAAAATGTGGAGGATTCAGCGCCTTCAACGCGTCATCCATTTTTTTTTCATATCTGCTTCGTAGCGGGTAACGAATTTCACGAATTCGCATAAAAACATGTTCCGCTTTTATTGGATCATTATGAAGTTCGTCCAGGAGAGTTTGTAGGATATTTCCAGCTGAGATCCCCTCACGCTTTTCGATTTCTGACAACATAATTATAGCTTGTTCAAGACGGTTCAGGCCAGGTATGATATTCAGCAGGGATACACATGCCTTCAGGTCGACGGCTTCACACATGGTTTTGATACGCCTGCCCGGTACGGTATGATCTGTAAAAAAACGGTTCCAAGCTTCCGGGAGATCTGTCAAATATGTATAAATTTTGTGATAATCCGCTCGATCCGGAAGGTTCAGGGCCCGTAAAATTTCCGCATCATCCCTTATGATATGGTTTTTTTTAAGCATTTGATATGCCGACACCTTTTCGATAAATGGAAGTGCACCTCTTGTATCCTGGTTCAAAACAAGAGCAAGGTGAGTTTTCCATGTAAGCTCTTTCTCCTCCAGCGTAACAGCCGGTACGGGAAAAGAAGACGGGAAGTGTTTGGATAATACGTGAATACGTTTAAATCCATCTATAATCAAGGGTGATTTATCCTTTATTAAAAGATACACCGGATCACAGAGACCGCTGTTTTTCATGGTGTGTGCCAGGCTTTCATCTGTCAGATACGTTCTGTACCGGAAATCGGTATTTTCCCTGTGGATGTGTTTTAAAGGAATGTGTGTCAGTTTCATCCCGAACTCCTTTCTCCGGAATTTACATAGAAGTCTGCCCTGACGTAACGGAACTTTCCGTGAAAGCTCTGAGAAATACGGTGGAATGATGTTAAATTCACCCACTTTTGCAAAAAATATGGATGTACAGTGCTGAGTAACAAAAAGAAAAATAAAGTCCGCGGCTTCATAAAAAATCCTCACCGGGCCCTCTGGCAACTTTCGGTACCCATCATGTTCGGAATGGCAGTACAAACGATATACAGCCTTGTTGATATGGTGTTTATCGGTCGTCTTGGCGGAGAGGCCATTGCAGCCCTTAGTTTTACCATGCCCTTGCTCTTTTTTGCCATAGGGATAACCTTCGGATTAGGCTCAGGGGTCACCAGTGTGATTTCACGTTTTTTGGGAGCAAACGCAAAAAAAGATGCGGATAACTCTGCAGAGCACGGAGTGCTGATGGGGATTGTCTTTGGGGTAATTCTCTCTGTTGGAGGTTATCTCCTCCGATATTCCATCTTTGAGTTCCTGGGTGCCACGCCGGAGATCATTCCACTGGCTGTGGACTATTTTTCCGTCATTGTTATGGGGTTTATTTTTCATATTATGAATGTTTTTTTTCGCTCCATTTTATCCGGCGAGGGGGACACGGTAACGCCCATTCGTTTTCAGATCGCCGGAACACTGCTGAATATGGTGCTGGATCCTCTTTTTATTTTCACCCTGAACCTGGGTATCCGCGGAGCGGCCCTGGCCACTATTTTAAGTCAGTTTATTGTGATGGTCCTCTTTCTTAATTATTTGTTTAAACGCAAACAATCCTACATTCACTTCAGGTTCAGTGAATTCCATTTTTCCTTTACACTCCTGAAAGAAATCTTTCGCATCGGCATTCCTGCATCTATGGCGATGATTATCATGTCACTGGGAGGAATGGTGTTTAACCGCCTGCTAATTCGTTTCGGCGGAGAGGCTGTGGCGGCTTTCGGTATTGCCCGAAATCTGGATCAGGTTTTCTTTTTACCCATTATGTCAATGGCAAACGGGATGGTTACTCTGGCCGGTATGTTTTACGGTGCCGGAGAGTATAAGAAGATCCGGAAGACCTGGTATTATGCCATATCACGGGGAATATTCATTGCCACAACCATTGGTGTTATTTTTTATCTGGGTGCTCCTTATATCTACAGAATATTCAGCTCTGAAAAGGAAATCCTGAGTATTGCCATCCAGTATACACGCCTGATTGTCTTTATTTATCCGTTTATTGTCATCTCCATGATTTCCGGGAGAATATTCCAGGGACTTGGTCGCGGGCTCCCCGGATTAATTCTCACGTCTCTCAGAGTTGTGTTTATCAGCATATTGTTTGCCATCTTTTTTGTGATTTATTTGGAGAAGCCCCTCCATTATATCTGGTATTCCAACATGATTTCATCGGTTTTAGCCGGCTCACTTGCCTTTGTATGGTTGCGATTTCACCTCCGCCGGCTGGAAGAAAGCCGTGCGCGGCTCATCATGTGATATGTTGAGTTCTATTTAAAGTCGTAGTATATTTTACTCTGTTTAAAAATGGATGCTATGAAACTCGTGCTTGCCACACACAACAAAGATAAAATTTCAGAACTTCAAGCAGTCCTGAAAGACGAACAGGTTTCTATTTTGACCTGCGATGATTTTCCCGGGATGCCAGATGTTATCGAAGACGGAGAGACCCTGGAAGAAAATGCCCTGAAAAAGGCAAGGGAAATCCATCAATATACCCAATTGCCGGTTCTGGCAGATGATACCGGACTGGAAGTCTCGGCCCTGGGAGGTGCACCGGGTGTAAAATCTTCCCGGTATGCCGGAGAGCATGCAAGCTATGCGGATAACGTAGCAAAATTATTAAAAGAAATGTCACAGATCCCCAAGGAACAAAGAGAAGCCCGCTTTCGTACAGTTATGGTGTATCTGGATGACAGATATCAAATGATGACTGAAGGTGAAGTGACGGGACAAATTCTCGAAGAGGTCTGTGGGGACGGAGGATTCGGTTATGACCCGGTGTTTTACTATCCGCCTTTTAAAAAAACCTTTTCGGAGTTGACACTCCAGGAGAAAAATAACATCAGTCACCGAGGACAGGCACTTTTGACAATGATAAAAATCCTAAGAGAAAACCATATACTCACGGAGGTGTGATCAGACTATTTGTTACAGGTTGTGAACGATAACAAAACCGGACATTGATGATCGTGGTAAAAAAACGGATTTTCCGGGTCCTCCTCAGTCTGATCACCGCATCTGTCTTATGGGCCCAATCACCATCTCCCGATGCAAATATACGTTTCACCTATGAGTGGAAACCGTCTGGTATTATGCCCCTTATTTATTCAGAACCGAGTGGATTTGACCGCCTGAAACCCAATCCGGATATGCCATTGCGTTATTCATTTCCTGTTTCCCTTCCAGGCTTGCGGGTTGTTCGCGAAGTTGCCGGTGAAGGCGAACTTCTTAAACAATATGAATCCAAAAATGATATCATGATTCGCAAACCGGTTGTCGCATCATTCGACAGCTTTTATGAAGAAATGAAAACGGCCAAAACACGGGAAATCTGGCAGAAGGAAATCGCCTCAAAATTCGATCAGAAAGAGGAAGGTAAACAGGAAACCAGTATCGAAATCATCGGAGCGGATATTGCCGGCCAGCGGGTTTCCCTCCGTGTCAGCGGAAATATCAGCATTTCGGGAAAACTCTCCCAACGGGATCAATCCAACCAGGTTACAAGCTATCAGCAGACGAAAACCACCAGCTTTATTATGGACCAGGAACAAAATTTTACCATCGAAGGCCGGGTGGGTGACCGTGTCAGTATCAAGGTGGATCAGGACAGTCAGCGGGATTTTAATTTTGAAAATACCCTGCGGATTCATTATACAGGCAAAGAAGATGAAATTATACAGAGAATTGAAGCCGGGAACATTTCACTCTCTCTTCCGGGGACCAATTTTGTCAAGGGGCAGGCAAACGCTACAGGGCTTTATGGCATCAAAGCGCTGATGAAATTTGGTCCACTGGATGTGACTGCCATTGCGTCGGTGGAAGAGGGACAAAATAAAAAAGTAAAATGGGGTGGTGGCAGCGAAAGTGAACCGGTGATCATTCAGGATTATGAGTATATTCGACGAAAATACTTCTATATCAGCGACATTTACCGGCAAAACATGTATCCCCTGGATGATCAGGCACGTTTTATGATCCGTCGCCGGATTACACAATTTGAACTTTATAAGCAGGTTCAGCCCCAGGAAGAAGGAGCTTTTATGGCGACGGCGTGGGTTGACCCGCGGGATACAACCCAGTACGAATCGTGGGCGGAACGGAATTTTTACTTCAAGCGGATGGAAGAGGGGAAAGATTATATCCTGGATGAAAACCTGGGATATTTCAAAATGCTGACATCCGTCAATATGGGAGATGTCTTGGCCATTGCATACAGTGACACAACGCAAAAGGCCGGTGATCCCAATCCGGTGATTACAGAAGGTGATCTGGTAGCGACAGGTGAATATCCAAAAAATTTGAAATTGATTAAGCCCGTCAATCCCCGGCCCGAGCATCCCACCTGGGATCTGGAATTTAAAAATGTATACTATCTGGGGACTCGTAATATTGAACAAGAGGGTTTTGAGCTGAAAATTTATTACGATGGAGGAAATGCGCCACAGGAACGTCACGCAGATGGCACACCCTATATCCGGATGTTTGGTTTGGACCGACAGGATGAAAATGGGGTATTCGGGCAGCATGATGATCAGGTCGATTTGAATGCCAATTTTCTCAATCTTACGGAAGGGGAACTCATGATTCCCTACGTTCGCCCCTTTACTTCAGAAGAAGCTGCCTGTTCCGGGGATCCCCAATGTTTTGACGGAAAATATAACCCCAGTCTTCCTGCTGATTTTTCCTCTACAGCGCTGTACGATACAACCACCAACAACAATGCCCATGCCACGGAACACAAATTCTTTATCGAAGTGAAATACAGTAACCGCAGCGAAGTCATCGAACTGAAAGATTTTATGATCATTGAAGGCAGTGAGGAAATTACAGCCAATCAGGTAAAGCTGGTACGGGGTATTGATTATGAAATCGATTATTTTACCGGCCGGATTGTGCTGAAAAGTGATGTGGCCCGGAACCCAAATGCAGAACTGGATATTTCCTATAATTCCCGCCAGGTTTTCCAGTTGGATAAAAAAATCATTGCCGGAACCCGAGCAGAATATCGTTTTGGAGATAAAAGGCAGAATTTCCTGGGCGGGACCTTTATGTATTTCAACAAATCTTCAATTGATGATCAGGTGCGCGTAGGTGAAGAACCATACCGAAACCTGATCTGGGATATCAACGGGGAATACCGGAAAGATCTGGACTGGCTGACCCGGGGGCTGAACAAACTGCCTTTGATCAATACAAGCGGCAACAGCTATATTCACCTCTCGGGAGAAATCGCCCAGATTATCCCCAACCCGAATACGATTTCCAACAAAGAAACCGGTGATGTGAACGGAGTGGCCAATATAGATGATTTCGAAGGATCCAAAAGGGTTACTTCACTGGGGGTTGAACGCCGTGGATGGCGGATGGCAAGCCCGCCGGTAGATGATTTTTTCCGGTTTCAGTATCCCAACAACGGTTTCCTTTTCTGGTACAACCCCTACAACGATGTTCCCACCAACAGCATTTGGCCCAACCGGGAAGTAAGCGCCAACAAACAAAATGACGTCACACGCGTTCTTACCATGGTTCTCGATCCCTACATTGAAAATGTCACCGGCGATTCCCTGATTACCGACGAAACCCCCTGGGTCCCGGAAAATTCCTGGGGCGGCATGATGAAAGCCCTTTATTCAGGTGCCTTTGACCAATCCCAAAGTAAGTATATCGAAGTCTGGGTAAAGGGGAAAAAAGGGAAGTTGCGTATTGATCTGGGAAAAATTTCTGAGGATCTCAATATCACCCCCAATATCACGGATGGGAAACCTGTGCAAAACGGGAAACTGGATACAGAGGATAAACCGGAAGCCGGATTCGTAGTGGGGAATGGTATCATTGATGAAGGTGAAAATATCGGCCTGAACGGATTAACAGACGAGGAAGAAGCCCTCCTGGATTGGGACCCCATGATGGATAATTACGAGTTTGAACCCGGAGAAGAAAAATATCGCTGGATAAACGGGACCGAAGGAAATGAAGACGAGTCGGGACATATTCCCGACACAGAGGATATCAATAATAATGGTCGCCTGGATGTTTCCAATGATTATTTTATTTATGAGCTGGATCTGGAGGATCCCGGTTCGCCCTACTATGTGACAGAAACCCGCTTTACGGATCTTCCCGGAAGTCCCAAAACCGGCTGGCGCCTGTACCGCATTCCCCTGGCGGATACACTGGAAACGGTGAACAATCCGAGCATGACGGAAATTGAGTTCGTCCGCCTGGTTTATGCCGGTGTGACCTCACAGGATACCGTACAAATTGCTTCCATCGGCCTGGTGGGAAATGAGTGGCAGGAAAAAGGCGTTGCTGCCATCATGGATTCAACACAATTTAAAAGAGATGATGATGTTTTTTCAATCACGGTTGTGAATACCGATGACAATCCCGAGTACTATTCCCCGGATGGTGTACAGGGAAAGCTGGACAGGATTTACAATATCCGTTCAAAAGAACAGTCTCTGGCCCTCAAACATCTGGACCTTCCCCCGCAACACATGACAGCTGCCCGTAAACAGTTGTACCAGAGTGAAAACTATATCCTGTACAACCGGATTAAAATGTTTATCCATGGAGATGACCGCCATCCGCTGGATGAAAAACAGGTGGATTTTTATCTTCGTCTGGGGAGGACCACTTCCGAGACAGATTATTATGAAATCGTGACCCCCGTCTATGCCGGATGGGATAAGAGAAATACAATCAATGTGGATTTTAAGACTCTAACACAATTAAAATTGTTGAATCAAGCCACAATTCCTGACACGCTTTCCTATCATATTTCGGCTGACGGACAGGTCCGGGAATTTCACGAACTGGATGAAAATCAAAATCCGACCGGCCGGATTTACCGGGTGGTCGGAGATCCTTCCCTGGCGCGTATTGATCAATTTATCATCGGGGTCATCAATGATTCACCCGATTATTATACAGGAGACATCTGGATTAATGAACTTCGGGTGAGTGACCCCAAGCGGGAGAGGGGGTTGGCATTCCGGGGAAGTGCCAATCTGAGCCTGGGAGATGTTTCCACGATCCGGGTCAATTCAAAATTTCAGGAAGCCGAATTCCATGAAGTAGATCAGAAAAATCCCTTTGAAGGTGGAACCCAGAATTTATCCGATTCCAGACAATTTGATGTTGTTTATACTTTCAATACACACGAGTTATTACCCAAAAAGTGGAATCTGAGAATTCCCGTGACGCTCTCATTTTCTGAGTCAGAACAGGTGCCCAAATATTCTCCCGGTAGTGATATACTCCTTACAGATGTCCCGGATAGCTTAATTACATCGGCTACCCGGAAGAGTCTTCAGACCTCCTTCAATAAAAACTCCAAATCTGATTTTTTCCTCACCCGGTGGACCGTAGACCGAACCTCCCTCAGTTTTACCATGACAGATAATTTCAGCAAAGACCGGTTTACACAGGAAAAAAGCGCCCAAACCTACCAGGGTAAAGTGTCATATAGCGCACAGCTCCAAAAAGACAAAGGGATCCCATACCTTGCGTGGATGCCCCTGATCGGAAAACATTTTAATGAAAGTCGACTGTACTGGAAACCCTCGTTAGTTAAATATGATATCAGCACGACAGAGAATATTTCAAAAAACACCCCCTGGTCCGGAGAAACAGTTCCTAATCATACCTGGACCATGAAACGGCAGTTTACGTTGAACTATAACCCTACAGATAAAATCGCGTTGAAATACAATCGTACAGCAGATGCGAACTACCGTGATTACCTGTCCCAGAAACTGGATGTGTTGAAAGAATTTTCCCCGGGCGAGGTCACGAACATTACAGAAGGGCTGAACGCCACTTTCTCACCGGAATTTACATCCTGGCTGAAGCCCAGCTTTACCTATGGCTCTACGTTCACCCAAAACGAACCCTTATCCCGAAACTATGCCAACGTGGGAAATACCCGATCTCTCAGTGGAAGCTTGAACCTGAATCTTCGTTCAATCTTCTCAGAAAAAGGACGATCTTCTACACCGGCCAAAAGTCCGGCAGCACGGCGTCCCCAACGCCAACAAGCCACCCAGCCCCGGGAAACAGAGGATCGGGAACCGGAAGAAGAAGAAAAGAAAACACTCAACCTGTCACCTAAAAAACTCTTTTTAGGTTTTATCAAAAATCTTTCACCCATATCCATTCGGGCTTCTGAAACCCGGCGCCTGAGTCATAACGGATTGGTGCTGGGTGACAGTACAGAGCAGAAATCCCCGAACTGGGCATATCGCTACGGATTTTCCGATACACCCGGCGATTCCATTGCCCTGGATCAGGTGGGACAGAATTACCGGGGTTTGAATATTACACGTAATTTGAATCTCCAAAGTGGATACCAGCTGACCAAACGGATTTCCACCACCTTTGATTTTGCCCTGTCGTCTACCACTAATGAGGCCGGGGTAAATCTCACCGAAACTTTTACACAGAACTTTTTCCCCCTCGGCGCCGAAGGGCGCTCCGGTTTTCCCCTGCCGGGATGGTCTGTGCGGTGGACCGGCTTGAATACGATGAAATTCTTAAGCAAGTATACGACCAATGTCACACTGGAGCACCGATATGCCGGGAAAGAGATGGTGCAATATCAAAATAATGAAGAAAAAAGTTCAACCTATACCCATGAGTACCAGCCCCTGATCGGACTGACGATCGCATTGAAAAACGGACTCCGTTCCACAACCCGGTGGACCCGGAGCCTGGATATCCGGAATACGGAAGCAGATACCAAAAGGACTTTTACCGATAATGCCTCTTTAACCTTTGCATATAACCATAAAGGTGGCTTATCCATCCCCCTGCCCTTCATGGAGCGGGTGAATCTCCAGAATTCCATGGACATTTCAGCTACCTTTACATACAGCAATCAGAAAACACTGCAGCGAAGAGGTGATGTGGAAAAATTTGCCGAGATGGACCGGCGCCAGAGCTGGGTTTTTCAACCGGAGCTCAGTTATCAGTTCTCACGGAATATTAATGGGGCCGCCTGGTTTATGTACAGTGAAACAAAGAGTAAAATGCCCACGCGGATTTCCCGGGATTTCGGTATTAAAGTTAACATAAGGATTCGGGGATGAAAAGCGCCTTGAAATGCCTGATGGGGCTTCTGTTCAGCTGTTTGCTGTTACCTGCAGCCACGCCGTCCTTTGATGGCAATCTTGCTTTTACGTACCTTACGATTCAAACTGATATGGGGCCGCGGAATCCCGGAAGCCGGGGACATGCTACTTGTATTCAATGGCTATCAGAAACAGGTGAAAAATGGGCGGATACTGTTGTTACACAAGAGTTTACCGGATATAATCCCTACGGGCCCAATGACGTTTCCCTCACCAATGTTATATATCGCTTTCAGCCGAAAAATCCGGACAGAGTTATGTTATCAGCCCATTTTGACACACGACCGGTGGCCGATTTAGACCGATTTCGCAGGAGTGAGCCGATTCCGGGAGCCAACGATGGGGCCAGCGGAGTGGCTGTTCTGATCCATCTTGCTCAAATTCTTGCTCAATTCCCTCCGGCCGTTGGTGTGGATATCGCTTTTTGGGATGGTGAAGATATGGGCCGCCCCGATTACCCTGAGGAGTTTTGTCAGGGAAGCCGCTATTACAGCCAACATCCCCTGCAACCGGTTCCACACAAAGGAATTTTGATCGATATGATCGGAGATTCGGAACTCCAGATATTCTATGAAATGTATTCCCTGCGTTTTGCACCCGGTCTGGCAAAAGAGATCTGGAATACGGCTATAAAGTCAGGATATGCAGATGTGTTTATCCCCAAATACGGCCCGATGGTCTATGATGACCATGTTCCCCTGTCGGAAGGAGGTATACCTACCGTGAACATTATTGATTTTCAATATCCAAATGCCCGGCAGAATTATTGGCACACCCATGAAGATACACCGGATAAATGCGCTCCGGAAAGCCTCCAGTGTATCGGGGATGTCCTGCTGATGTGGCTTTATGGACAGGAATAAATGATGACAAAAAAAGGTTATGCAAAAATCAGTCTGCCCCCCCACGACACGATTCAGGAAGCGTTAGAACGGGATTTTCTGGAAACAGGTCGCATCCGGGCCGTGGAAATCAATCCGACGGCTCTTGTGATTTGGGACGCCTGGGAATCGAGTGAAGCATTGATGAAAAGCCTGAAGGATCATTTCCCGGATGTTCCCATTGAGCGGGAATTTGTCCCCGACCAGGATTGGAACCTGACATGGATCGAAGGTTTTAAACCCCTGAAAATTGGAGATTTGTGGATTACACCTCCCTGGCACCGACAGACAATTCCTCCGGAAGAGCCGATGGTCTGCATCAATCCAGGCTCTGCTTTTGGAACAGGTACCCACGAATCCACGCAATTGAGCCTCATGATGCTTCAAAAATATGTTAGACCGGGTCAATCGGTTCTGGATCTGGGATGTGGGTCGGGTATCCTCTCGATTGCTGCCGCTCTGCTGGGGGCTTCTCCTGTCGTAGCCTGTGACGCGGATCCCCAGATTGAGACCAATATTCGTGAAAATATTGAATTGAACGGCAATCCTCCGGTTGACTGGAAGGTACAGGATGTTTTTCAACTGAAAAGCTATGCCTGCGATTGGGCTATGATTAATATCCAAAAACCCGTTATATTCCCCCTTCTTGAAAAATTTTCCAACCTGCCTGCGGATGAAAAAGCGAATCATCTGATTTTAGCCGGTTTGATGATTGAAGATGAAAAGGACCTGGTCCGCCTTTTGACGGAAGCAGGATACAAGGTGCTAGAGAAACAAACAGACGGAGATTGGCTTGCCGTCTGCGCAACCAAAAATGTGTTATGATAAGATTTCCATACATGAAATACGTAATGCTGCTTCTTTTCTTACTGGCGATGCGATGCGGTCCTGAAATTCCCCTTTCGCCTGAGGGTGAGGGAGAGTCTGACGGCCTTACCCTCAGCGCCGCTCTTGTCAACTATCGGGCATCCCTGGGACAGTTGCATCTTCGGGTACGGGTTGAACACGACATCTCTTCTGAGGACATCGATGTGTATTCGGATGTTTTCAAACCGGATGATGACTCGCTCTGGTTTTCCACCCCTCTTTATGATAAAGGGGAAAACGGGGACCAGATCGCCGGGGATGGATACTATAGCATTACTCTGGATTCAGCCCTTTCCGATACCCTCAGCGGTGATTTGGTGTCCCTTTTCTGGGCTGTGGCAGGGAATGACACTTCAGATACCGTCAGTGCCATGACCTCGTTACAGGCTAATGATCCGCCGATTATCCTCTCTGTGTGGGCACCGGATACGATTATGCGGCCCGACCCGGGAGAAGAAGATACCCTGGTTGTGGAAGCAGAGGTCACGGACCCGGATGGCCTGAAGGATATTGTCGCTGTGTTCTTTGAGGTCCGTGATGATGAAGATACTACCCGGTGGAATTCAAATTCACTTTTCGTGCTGAATGATGCCGGAATCGGAGCAGACCGGATTTCCGGTGACGGGATTTTTGCCACGTCTCTTATCATCTCGTCGGAAAATCAGCTGACAGACAATATTTTCCGTTATTATGCCCTGGATTATGCGGGAAATATCAGTCCTTATGTAAAAGATACGATTACGGTCTATAAAAATTATATCCCCCAAATTTTGAATTTCTTCCTTTCGTCTTCTTCTCAAATCGTAAGGCCATCTACCGGCTCGGAAGGAGATAGCCTGTTGTTTTACATTCAGGCGGATGATGGGAACGGCCTCGAGGATATCACATCGGTCAGCCTCCAACGCCGCAATCCCGGCGGAAATACAACCGTACAGTCACATCCACCGGCCTACGATGACGGACTTCATGAAGATTTTTCTCCTGACGATGGATGGTATACCATCAAAGCCGGGTTTTCACCGGATGATGAACTGGGCACTTATTTTTATCGAGCCCGGGTGGAAGATGGTTATGGAAATCGGGTGTTAAGTGCTGATTCTGTTGAAGTTACATTGGTGAGCGAATGAGAGGAAAAACAACAATCCAGCGGACTTTGGTTCTTTTGCTCCTGTGGATCACCGGTGCAATGGCCACACCCTGGACGGTAGCCGGACATTATTCACTGAATGATTCTCTGGTCTACGAAGGCCTGGGATCAAACGGGATTAGTGGAATCCTTTTCCTGGATGACTCTACCTATTTTTTTTCTACGGGTTATGGTTTATCTGTGACCACCGATGCAGGAGAAACATTTTACAGTTATTACAACAACCCCATGGCTGTCCGCTATGGCGGGGTGACATCCATGACCTCTCTTGGGCAACATCTTTGGGTGGCAACGGCTTTTGACAGTGCCGGTGTGGATGAAAGCGCAGCCACAGGCAATGGTATCAGCTACAGCCCCGACGGAGGATTCAGTTGGATTCAATACCCCCAGATGACCGATCATCCCGATTCGGACTTTGTTCTTTTATACGGAGATACGCTGAAAGCTCTGCCCACAACCGTTCCCATAGATAACCTGACCTATGACATGGCCGTTCATGTGAATACGGATGGAGATACTCTGCTGTGGGCCACCAGCTTTGCCGGAGGCACCCGGGTCAGCCGGGATTTGGGCCAAACCTGGAAACGGGTGGTGCTGCCACCGGATAACATGGACGTCCTGAATGAAGAAAGCCCCCGGAATTTCCAACTGAGTCCTGTAGACCGACCGGATCTGGGCATGACGGGCAATTATAACCACCGGGCCTTCTCTGTCGTGGCACGACGAGATACGGTCGCTATCGGAACGGCTGGCGGTGTGAACCTGTCTACAGATTCCGGCAAAACCTGGCGTCGGTATACAGCGCAAAATTCTGACTTAAGCGGCAACTTTATCGTAGCCCTCCATTTGGGGCAGGATGGAACCCTGTACGCTGCGGCCCTGCCGGCGGTGGGTGCAGGAGAATTCCAAAGCCTTAGTTATACGGTCAAAGGAACCTTTGGTGCCCTTCACTGGGAAAACACCTTACGTGATAAACGGCTTTATAATGTCTCTACTTGGAAAGATCAGGTGTTTGCCGCCACTGCGACGGGTTTGTGGGTATCCGGCGATGGCTGGAACTGGATTCCCATGCACGATCCCAAAGATTTTTCCTCCGGTGACCAGCTTTATTCTGATGAAATCTATACGGCTTCCGTTGATCCCCTTGAACGCTTATGGGTAGGTACCGGCGATGGACTGGCCGTAACAGAGGATAATGGCCTTAACTGGCGGATAATACGAAAGGTTGCAACCATTGGACCAGCCGGGGATTTGAACATTTCTGTCTATCCGAACCCCTTTTCTCCCGGCAGAATGAATGTATATGAAGGAGAAGGCCACGTCCGGTTCCACGTGTTGATTCCGGAAGAAGGAACCCTCTCCCTGGATGTTTTTGATTTTGGCATGACTCGAGTAAAAACCATCCTTCAGGAAGCCCTTGTATTTCCCGGTGAAAAGGATTTTACCTGGAATGGCAAAAACGGCCTGAACGACATGGTGGCAAACGGAACCTATTTTGTCCGGGCCGTATTTCATGGTCGGGGGACGGAACAGGCGGCCTGGACTAAAGTGATTATTCTGGAGTAATGATGAGAAGGAAATCCGTCATATTGCAGGGACTTCTATGGACTACGATTTTGGCCCTGTCCTTATCCGCTGCCCCCAGACGGGAAGCCGGTGGTTACGCCGGGACTTATCTCAGGATGCCCTTATCCGCCCGTTCAGCAGCCCTGGGGAATGCCGTTGGCGCGTTGATGGAAACACCGGAAGCCTTTACAGAAAATCCAGCCCTTCTGGGTCATCTCTCTAAGCGCCATTTTGGTTCGTCATTTCAGTTTCTTAGCCTGGATCGCTCATTGCACATGCTTAATGTGACGATTCCCGTTCCGCCAACAGCCGGCCTGGCCATTGCCTGGGTTCATGCAGGCGTAGGCAATATTGAAGAACGAAATTTTGCCAATGAGATGACCGGAGAACTTCAAACATCCCAGGATGCCCTCTATGTCGGGTTTGCAAACCGGATCTGGAAAAGTCTGAGCATCGGCGTTAATACCAAAATCTTTATGGATCAGCTTCCGGACGTCACAGCGACCGGTTTTGGACTGGATGTGGGTGCTTTTTATGCTCCCTTTGATTTTCTTTCCCTGGGGTTTTCCGTCAAAGACATAAACAGTAAAATCAATTGGAATACAAAAGATATTTATGAATTCGGTTCACAGCGCACCGATACCTATCCCACGCTGTACCAGCTATCCGTTGCACTTCAATTCAATCATCAGGTTTTTATTACAGCGGCTTACCGGGGAAGTGTTGATATCTTCCCTACTTTTCACGCCGGGATGGAGGTTCATGCCGGAGATCATCTGGCCATTCGGGGTGGTGTGGATAACCGAATGCCGGTTTTGGGACTCAGCACCCGGTATCCGGTGTGGGGACATATTGAAACCCGCATCGATTATGCCTTTCTCTTTGGACGATATAATGAAGGAATCAGCCATGCCTTTTCGTGGATCTTTACGTTTTAAAGCAATCATTTCCCTTTCAGTTTTGTGTCTGGGATCCCTCCTCTATGCCGGATCCGGCCTGACCGTTCTCTCTTTGCCGGAAGATCCGGTAAATGGATGGTATGCCTCGTCTCCTGGAGGACTTTCCAATGCCGTATCACAGCCGGTTTTTCTTCCGGATGAACCTGTTTCCTGGCATGGCATGCATGGATTCTGGATGTTTGATTCACCCTATTCCCGGATAACGGGAGGAACCCGAAAATTTTTTGGTGGCGCATCTTTTTTGAAAACCGATGGCATTGAAATCCGGACGGACGTGGCACAGGAAGAACCGATTGGTGAAACCGGATATTATAATGGAACACTTTTTGCCGGCAGGGAGTGGGTTATCTCACAGGATTTACGCGTGGGTACCACAGCCCAGCTGGTGTTTGAACGCTTATATCATGCATCCGCACTGGGTGGCGCCCTGAACCTTTCCACCGCATGGCGGGTTCATGAATTCGCCATGCTGACAGCCGGTGTCCGAAACCTGGGTAAAATGCAGGACTTATATACATCTGCAACTCCTCTGCCTCTGGACGTTTACACAGGTTTTTCCGCCGGAATAAAGGGACTCCGGGCCGGCCTTTCCCTTCACCTCGACGATGAAGCTGATGTCTATGGCACCGGTTTAATCCGATATGACATGAAGGGTGTCTTTTCAGCAGGGCTTTCTTATTCCGGTCTAAATAACAGCTGGCATCTCGGCGGAAATCTTCATTATAAGCAGTTCCGTTTCGGGGCTGGACAGTTTTTTATGCAGGACCAGATTGCCTATCCCGTGGTTCTGAGCATTGCTTATATACCAGGAATCAACTGATTCGATAAAATGTCTCTGTAATACGGACAGGAGAATCTGTAAATTTTATCCGTGAAACGTTTACACATATACATCTTTCCTTTTTTGCTTCTTTCTTTTCTGGGAGGATTCACCGGCTGCGGGGATCTTTTGGGCGTTAGGGATCCTGAGCCCCCGGACCGCCCGACGGAATCTCACTGGACTCCTGCCACCACACCACCCCTTGTGATTGAAAATCTCAAAGAGGCCTTTCAGTACCGGGAGTTTGAAACCTATATGAAATGTCTGAGTGATACTCACAATTATAATCTACCGGCCTTTCGGTTTCAGCCGTCCGCCGTCTCTTCCATCAAATATCCGGGAAAATTTGACGCATGGAGTCCTGCCGATGAGCAAGTCTGGTTTCAATCCCTTCTGGCTGCCTGTCCGCCCGATTCCTTGCTGAGTGTGACGATCACCGAAGATGAACCCTTTGTCGAGTCCCTGGATACTGTAGAATATCAATTTACTTATACCCTGGATGTGCATCATAACCGGGTAGGTCCACCTACCCAGTACGAAGGGAAAGGCGTGTTTAAAATGGTGCGGGACAGCCGGAATTACTGGTTGATCTATTTCTGGGAGGATATCAGCACAGGCGAGCCGGACTGGACCGATTTGAAGGCGTTATTCTAATGATAAGAACCGTTGTTACAGCGGTATTCACTTTTTTTTTGCTGACAGCCACATCGTGTCATAACATTTTTGCACCGGAAACCGGAGACATTGGAAAATCCGGCCTCCTGTATAATCCGGTAATGAGTCGCCCCGCCCATGTGCTGGAAAATTTTCGTTATGCCTATATTTACAGGGACAGCCTGGTTTATTCTACCCTGATTGACAGCCAGTTCGTCTTTGTTTACTATGAACCGGATGATGAGGGGGGCGGTGGCCATTATGAGTCCTGGCCGCGGGATGTTGAACTTCGGGCGACAGGCGGACTTTTCAGGGCGTTCCGGCCGATTGACCTGATCTGGAATTCCACCCTGGACAGCTCTTTCAGCTATATAAAAGGCGATACCCTCCTGAAAACGCAAAAAACATGGTTCGACAGCTCCAACTATGCCGAAATTGTGAAATCTTTTCAGCTAAACCTGGGGGATAATCTGGTGATTATCGGTTCGGCAATTTTTAATTTTAGCCGGAGTCCCTGGGACAACCAATGGCGGATTGTGAAATGGCACGATGAATCCAGTTTTTAATAAAAAATCACAAGATACGGTTTTCTATAGGGATAACCGGCTGGAACGCAGCATTCTGAAGGGACTCGCCGTTCTAGTCTGTGCGGCAGTCTTGATTCTTTTTGTCAGGCCGGCGGAGGAAATAAAGGCACCCCCGGATGATTTTATGAATCAGGTTTCCCTCTTTTTACAGGATTCGGTTCGGCATTTACGTCTTTCAAAGATGGAAATCTCCCCGAAGGATTCAGTCTGGACTCTTGAATTTGAATATCCCGAAGGAAAAATTCTCCGGGAGGATCTCTATCGGTTTGGGCTCTTTTGCGGGGATTATCTGAAAGCCTGTTCTGCACGGGTCGATTCTCAGAAAACCCGCATAACCCTAACCATCCGGGATCAGAAAAATCGTTTGGAAGGGCGTATTATCCTCCTGCCGAAAACACAAGCAGTAAAAGGACGTATTTGCTTGATCATTGATGATTTCGGCTATGCCTATAATGCAACAGAAAAGGGGTTTCTCAATCTGAGGGCCTCTGTGACCTTTTCCGTGATTCCGGGGCACACACATTCCAAAAGTCTGGCCCGTCTTGCACAACGACGTGGACATCCTGTTATGATTCATATGCCCATGGAACCGTTGAAATACCTGGGCGGTGAAGAAGAATATATGATCATGGATGGAATGGACCGGAATGAAATTGAGTACCGGATTTTGAAAGCCATTGCCGAACTCCCCATGGCCAAGGGAATGAACAACCACATGGGTTCACGGGTCACGGCCTCTGCGGACATGATTCATAAAATTGCCGATGTTCTGGAAACCAAAGATCTCTTTTTTGTGGACTCTTACACCGTAAACAAGACCGTTGTACAGCAGGTTATGAGATCCCATAACATCCGGGTTTATCAGCGTGATATCTTCATTGATCATGAAAATTCCGAAAACAGCATCCGCCGGCAAATCGATAAAATGGCCCGGATGGCGGAAAAAAAAGGCGTTGTGGTGGCAATCGGGCACAACAGACCCCTGACCTTGAAAATTCTCACGGAAATGATTCCAAAACTTGAAAAAGAGGGGTTTCATTTTATATCACCAGGAGAATTATGAAGAATTCAGAATTTATTTTAGCCAGAGCAGATGTCCTCCGGGGCGGTCGGATTGAAAGTGTCCACCATGCCGAAATCAGTGTTGTGGATCAGGATGGCAAGGAAATCCTCCATACCCCCGAAACGACTCTCTTCACCTATTTACGATCCAGTGCCAAACCCTTTCAGGCAACGGTGATTCTTGATACGGAGACGGATAAGGCCTTTCAATTACCCGACTCATGGATTGCCCTGGCCTGTGCATCCCATAACGGTGAAACCGTGCATACACACATTGTCCGGGAATACCTGAAGCGAATCGGCCTGGATGAATCGGCGCTGCAATGTGGGTCTCATCCCCCCCTGGTCTATTCAATCGGAGGCCAAAAAGGGGCGATTAAAGCCGGGTATTCCCCGGTGTACCACAATTGTTCGGGGAAACATACAGGCATGCTTTCAGTCTGCCGCCATCTGGGAGAGGATGTAGCCACCTATCTGGATTTTGATCATCCCGTTCAGAAAGCAATCCGGGAAAAAATCAGGAAATATTCCGGTGAAACCAATGTACCCCTGGCTTTGGACGGATGTACGGCACCGGTTTTTTTTGTCTCTGTACGGGGCATGGCCCGAATGTACCGCCACCTTGCCCTGGGATCTGACGAAAGTCTTGAAAGAATCTGGAATATCATGACATCCCACCCCTACCTGATTGCCGGTAAGGGGCGCTTCGATACGGCATTGATGGAAATTACCCATGGCAAAATGGTCGCGAAAGTAGGTGCAGAAGGGGTTCAGGGATGTGCCGTCAGGCACCCTGACGGAAGACGATTTGGGATTAATATTAAAATTCATGACGGGAATCGCCGGGCATTGGCACCCCTCCTGATTGAAACCCTTATCCACCTAAACACTCTAACCCCTGAGGAAGTCAAGAAACTGGAACCCTTTCACCATCCGATCCTCACCAATCATGCAGGTCACCGGATCGGTGAAATCCGCCCGGTCTTTGAAAACAAATCAGGGGTGTAAGCCAAAACGATCTTTTTCTACCCTTTTAACGGCAAAAGATTGTATCTTCTAAGCCCAAAAAAAATGTAAAAACGAGGTGATATCATGAAAATTATTTCTAAAAGTCTTGCCGTCTTGCTTGTCATGACCAGCCTGGCAATGGGACAGCTTTTTATTAACGAAATCGATTATGATCAACCCAGTACCGATAGTGCTGAATTTTTAGAAATTGCCGGTCCCGCCGGAACATACACAAATGTCACGGTCGAACTGGTGAATGGGAACACAACGCCTGGATCTGTATACCAAACGGTGGATATTCCATCACTGACCCTGACAGATGAAACAGATGGATATGGGTTTTTTGTCATTGGTGCCGCAACCGTTTCCAATGTGGATCTGACTCCCTCCGGATGGCCGACAACCCACATTATTCAAAATGGCGCTCCGGATGGTATCGTATTAAAAATTAACGGATCGATTGTGAATGCCGTATCCTATGAGGGGACCATGAATGATGAAGATGGGAATCCCATGGAAGTAGCTTCTGCCTCAGAAGATGTTTATGAAGGTAGCGAAGGCGAATCTCTGAGCAGACTTGGACTTCAGGGAAGCCCCTGGCAGGTAGCATCCACAACCCCTGGCGCTGCAAATGTAGATCAGGTTTTTGAAGAGGTGAATTATGCCCCGGTGGCCAATGCTGGTGAAGATGTGGTTGTCCGGGTGAATGATGACGTAACCCTGGATGGCAGTGAGTCCTATGATCCGGACGGGAGTATTGCTTCCTATGCCTGGACACAGCTTTCAGGCACCAGCGTTACATTGAATAATGCCAATGCGGCTGTTGCCACCTTTACGGCACCTGCTGCAGCTTCTGAGCTCTCCTTCCGCCTGGAAGTTACTGATGATGGTGGACTTATGGCTGATGATACAGTCACCATTTCCGTTGTCGACGTGTCGGAATCTACCATTATCATCAGTGAATATGTAGAAGGATCTTCCAACAATAAGTACCTGGAAATTGCTAATGTAGGCGAAGAAACAGTGGATTTGAATGCTGAAGGATTTACCATGGGTATGGCATCAAACGGCAGTGCTGATTTTTCGGTTGTGCTTGAGGATTGGGGACATTTAACAGTACTGGCTCCTGGTAATGTAATTGTACTGGCGGCAGAAGATCATACCCTCTATACCACGCCGGATACTGTTTTTTCCTATCCTTCCGTTGTCCATTATAATGGAAATGACGCAGTGGCTCTTTTTCACAATGGTGTGATTGTGGATATTGTGGGAAATCCCAACAGTGACGAATATATCATTGGCGAAATGACCCTCCGGAGAAAAACCAGCGTGGCCGTGGGGAACCCTGTTTTCACCATGGATGAATGGATCCAACTGGGAACGGATGATGTCAGCGGTCTGGGCATGCACGGCGGTGCCGATGCACCCTCCTTTGAAAACGCTGTCCGATCTCCTGAGTTTGTCACATCGGTGAATGCCATTGAAGTTTCCATCGATATCGTACCGGCTGAAAACGCTCCGGCCATCACGGCCATGGATATTGAATACGGAACAGGCGGAAGTTTTCTGAACGCCGTGGGAACCGGCAACACATGGAATGATCACGACAATACCTGGATGGGCGAAATTCCGGCCCAGGCCGGGGATCAGAAGATCAATTACCGGTTTGTTGCTTTGGATGCTGACGGTAATGAACACCGTTCCGGCGCTTACTACGTTCTCATCGCCTCAGCAACTCCCACGCCAATCGCGGACATTCATGACAATGTTGAAACCTGGGAAGGACAGATTAAAACGATTCATGGCGTGATGACCATCGGATCCAATGTAATTCAAACGGACCGGACAAATGCCTATATTCAGGATGCTTCCGGAAACGGACTTAATTTATATGATCCCACCCTGTATCCTGATCTGGAACGCGGTGCCGAAGTGACAGTTGTGGGTGAAATTGACCTTTATTACACGACCATTGAATTGAAAAATTTCACATATCAGATTACGGCAACAGGCCAGCCACTCCCCGATCCGGCAGAACTTACGGTCTCGCAGGCTAATGATTCGGAATGGGAAGGGACTCTCATTAAAGTGCCGGGTGTTGTCAGCAATATCACATCTTATTCCAGCAATACCGCCGTCACCATTACAGATGGAAATGACAGCCTGGAAGTGGTTTTCTGGAATTCCACGGGAATCGATATTGCCGAACTCAACGAGGACCGGGAAGCGGTTTTTATGGGCGTCGGCGGTCAGTATGCTTCAAAATACCAGCTCATCGTGGGCTACCAGGAAGACTTTGGGGTGGCCAACAGCATACAAGACCCTCAGGCAAAACTTCCCCGGACGTTTGAATTGCTCCAGCCCTACCCCAACCCCTTCAATGCCCGGGCAACCATTCAATGGTCTCTGCCTGAAGCGTCTGATCTGACCGTGGATATTGTCAATTTGACCGGCCAGGTTGTGGAAACCCTGCACCAGGGTCATCTGAGTGCCGGCTCCTATTCCTATATCTGGAATGCGGATGCCTTTGCCTCAGGAATCTATGTGGTCAGAATGCGGGCCGCAGACAGGGTGTTTCATCAAAAACTTGTATTACTTAAATAAATGATTGGACACACTATGTCGACTTACCGTCAAGGCCGTTTGTGGCTTTTAACTGTTGTGGTCCTGTTGCCGGTCCTGCTTACGGGAGCACCGGATCATCTCTATATGTCCGAATTGGTGCTTTTTCCAAGCCAGGCGGAATATGTGGCCATTACAAATCCCACAAGCCAGTCCATTTCACTGGGTAATTACTACCTGACGGATGCCACAGATACGGTCAATGGAAAATACTACTATAACCTGCCAACCGGGGCGGATTTTTGGTCCGAATCCTCATCGGATTTTGTGGCCCGTTTTCCCGACACGACCCTCAGTCCGGGTGATATCCTCATTGTCGGACTGGCCCGGCGATCTGACTATCAGGCGGAATATGGAAATCCTCCCCACCTGGCGCTGAAAAATGATCTTCTATCGGCATCAACCAGCGTATCCACCATTCCTACACGGCCTTATGGCTATATGGATGACATCAAAGGAACCCTGGTTCTGTTTTACTGGGACGGATCTGCTGCCACGGTTCAGGATGTGGACTATCTTTTGTATGGCGGATTGGATAAAGCAGTGGACAAAGGCGGTGTTTCCGGATATCTTGCAGATACACCCGTTTCACAACAGTCCTATGCAAGTGTCCATGGTGTGGATCAGAAAATGATTCACAGCGATGAAGGCAGCGAACCGGCTTCCGGAGGGAATGGAATCACAGGCCACGACGAAACGGGAGAACCCCTGGATGTGACCTGGGATGTGGTGGATAAAACCGAATCCAAGCCGGATATCACCGCTGTGCAGGTCTCACCGGCCAATCCGACAACGGAAGATACGCTGACATTTCAGGTGTCTGTGACGGATGAATCCGGATCCCTGTCGGTGTTTCTGGTAACCCGTTTTGATGATGTGCGGCAAGAACACCCGATGCAGGAAGTGAGCACAGGAAATTATTCCTTTCAAATGCCTCCTCCGGAACATGCCGGACAGCTTCTGTATTACGCGAAAGCAGAAAACGGCTGGGGACTGTTGGATTCCTCTATTGTCCAGAGTGTAAGCATCAGTGAACCGCCGGAAGTCTTGACAATCCGGGATGTGCGGGACAATTTTGATGCCTATGACGGTGAAACGGTAACTCTTCGAGGTATCATGACCATTGGATCCGGTAAACTCCGGACAGACCGGTTATCCGCCTATTTTCAGGATGGATCAGGCCGGGGTATCAATGTTTACAGCCCCTCCATGATTGACCTTCCCCGGAGTACCGATGTGGAAATTACCGGAACCCTGGAAGAGTACAACGGAGTGAAGGAACTGGTGATATCATCCTATACCGTGATGGGAACGGCTCCCGTGCCGGATCCCCTGAGTATTTCTATTGAAGTGTTGCGCCGCGATCCGGCTGAATATGAAGGGACCTTTTTAGCCTTGTCCGGGCGGATTTCTTCACGGAGTGATAATATCGGCGGCGGGTCCAACATTGATATTGATGACGGGACCGGCTCGGTGACGATTCGTATTTGGAATTCTACCAATATTCTGGTGAATGAATCCGGAAGTGTGATCAACGATGATCTGGACAGTTTACTTCAGTCCGGAAATATGATTTCTGTAAAGGCCGTGGGGGGAATCTACAACGAAACCCCTCAATTACTGGCGGCTTATGCAGAAGATTTTGCTCCCTGGCAGGAAGGCAGTGAATGGGATGCCGGGGTATCTTTGGATATTGCCCCCTATCCCTTTGTCCCCCAGGCCGGAGAAACACTTCAGTATACCTTCGGCTTCCCCTCGGGCGTCAGACTGGTCCTGAGGGTTTATGATATGTCCGGCCGGCATGTGGCCACACTCTTTGATGAATTTAAAGGACTCAGCCGGCAAATTACCCGGACCTGGGACGGCAGAGATGCCGCCGGAAGACTTCTGACTCCCGGTCAGTATATTATGCACCTGGAAGGGACGGACAGAGAGACGGGAAACGTTACGTATGACCTTGCACCTTTTGTAATTGCGGTAAGATTTTAAGAGAAGATTATGAAAAAAATAAAACACTTAAGCCTGTTCCTCTTGTTTTCTTTGTTGTCGGGCATTGCCAATGGACAGGTTTTTACGGATTACTGGTACGGATCTGTGGCTGATGCAGGTATTGGCGGGTCAGGTACAGCAGTTTCTTCCGGTATCTGGAGCCCTGACGTAAACCCTGCGGGCCTGGCGGACCGGGAACAGCCCGGCTTTGCCGTGGACTATTCCCAGCCTTTTTCGCAAACCTTTACGAAAAACACCCGGGCCGTCCTGGCTGCCGCCCTGCCAAAATCTCTGGGTTCTGTGGCTTTGTCAGGATATGCAGGACAGATGAGCTACTCAGGCAATAATCTCTCATCGGAAATCCGGGTAGGACTCTCTCACGCCTTTTACCTTCAGAAAGACCTCCGGTCCTCCCTGGCCCTTGGATATAATATCAATTTCCTTCAGATGGATTATGGATCCCAATCCGCCGGGCAAACCGGAGATGGTTCAGATGGTGTTTCCCTGGGATCCGGTGCAACCTGGGGATTGGATGTGGGTATGAAAGCGAGTCTGCGTTCCCGGGCATGGGCGGGATTTTTTCTGAAAAATGTGAATGACCCTGCCCTTGGATCCTCCGGGACATCTCAATCCATTCCTTCAAAACTGGAAATCGGTATTGGATACCAGCCCTACTATGGCATGACCACGAGCTGGTCAATTGAAAAAATCATGGGACGGGATGAATTTCAAATCCATGCCGGACTCGAATACTATGTGCTGGAATGGCTGGTTCTCCGTACAGGGCTTTCACATGAACCCAGCCAGCTGGCCCTGGGCGCAGGTATCCATACGGATTGGGGACATGTGGATTATGCCCTGATTACTCACCCTGTTTTGCCCCTGACACACATGTTTTCCCTCCATTTTCAGATGAAACAACAAGACCGGTAATGCTGATGAACAACACAGGTAAAATACGGCGTGTGGTATGCATCCTCTTCCTGAGCCTGACGATCCTGTTTGCTGCAAAACCCGATTTAAACACGATGGACGCCAACGCCCTGTATGAACTCGGTCTTTCAGACGAGGCTGTTGACGCCATTCTGGATTACAGGCTTTACCACGGCGGATTTGAAAACATCTATGAATTATCAACCCTGGAAGGGGTCAGCCATGAAGAGTTTGTGCTGCTGAAAAAACAGGTGGCCGTTTTCCCCATACTTTTAACAGCAGAAGAACAGCGCTTTGAAGATAATTACTATCAACTTGAACGAATGACGTTTTCTGAAGGATCCTCAGAAGGACTGGTGGAAGAATGGATCCGGCTTTTGAGTTCACCTGAAAATGTGAACCGGATGGATTATTTCGATTTTATGAATTTGCCGGGTGTGTCTCCCGTAGATGCGGTGGCCGTGGAAAAATTCATTGCCTCTGATCAATCCATTACATCAGCCAGAGATCTCCGGAGTATTGAAGGCCTCTCCTATTACGGTTATAGCAATATCGGTGATTATGTCCGCTTTACGGATGATGAGGATAAAGGTTGGCACGGCTATTACAATGCTACAGTAAAAAATTCCCAGCAAAACATAGTCCCCGACGAAGATGCAGAATCCCTACAGATGTTCCAGTCAAGAACAACGCCCCTGGATATTTATCACAAACTTTTAATCAACAAAGGAAATTCTTGGTCCGGCGGGCTCTCGTATAACCGTCCCCTGGGACAAGGCGATGAATATTATCAGCTGGGTTCCCTGGGCCGGATTCCCCGGGTGAAAGCATTTTTATCCTACGAACCGGTCCCAAACGGTGAATTTCACGTGAATAAACTGATTGCCGGAAATTATGTGGCGGCTTTTGGCCAGGGTGTGATTATGGAATCGGTGGATTATTTTACACCCCGGAAAAGCGGCTATGGTTGGCGGAAGCGATTGTATGGTATTTCAGGCGATGTTTCCAAAAACACCTATGTTCCACTTCGTGGCCTGACTGGGGAATTTCAATGGAATTCCCTGTATTTCACTCCTTTTGTGAGTTTTGAATCCCGGGATGCCGTACTGAATGCAGATGAATCCTTTTCCATGCTTATCCGGATGGAACCCCGGTATGAATATGGGCTGAATGGACAGCTGTCAGAACCCCTCACCCGGACAGTGGATGAACTAATTTATGGATCAAATTTGCGGTGGCGGGTGAATACAAGCACACATGTGGGCATGACAGCCTATGAAAGTTTGTATGACCGGGAAAAAGATTTTCAAATCCAATCAGTCGTCGCACCGGAAAACATGGGATATTATCTGAACCACATGGGAAATTCCGCCGATACGGAAATTGCATCAATCTATGAAAACAGTGGTGAATCAGGCCTCTGGGGAAAAGCAAAATCCTACAGACGGGTCCTGGGCGGGGATTTTTCAACGGTTTATAAAAATCTGGTGCTCCAGGGTGAAATCGGCATTCTGGACCATGACGGGGCTGTATTTGATTTAAAGGATGATCCCATGGCCTGGGTTGTGAATATGTATTGGCAGTTTGATAATTTTAATATTCTCCTTCTCTACCGTGATTATGATCTGGCATATGATAACCCCTACCAGCGCTCCTTTTCCAATTACCAGCGGTATAAAAGTACCATTTTTGAGGATGTTTTCTATTTGAAAGACCCTTCTCTGGGATTTCTCTACACCGGAGCGTCACAACCCCAGGCAGAGCGGGGATTTTATTACAACTTGCGCTATCAGTTTCACCGTCAGTTTGTCACGACGGTTGAACATGATATCTGGACCCGGGTTGCGGATCAGTCCAAATATAATCGCCTGGTTTTCAACCTGGAATATCGCCCTGTATTTAATTACCGTTTCCGCCTGCGGCAAAAGTGGCAGAGCCGGGGCGGTCAGAACATATTTGCCCCAACAGGATACGAGTCCACGGAAACCCGCCTGGAAGGTGTTATGCGCATGTCCCGTTACAATGAACTCCGTCTTTTGCTGGCAACAGGATACACAGCCTTTAATCCCCGGCCCCGCCTGACAGCCAATACTGCCGGAGGAACCTCCATGGTAGGAAATGCCGGAAGTCCCAGCAAAGCTATCGCCGCCCAGGTGACACACAATTTCAATGATCGTTTCAAAGTTATGGGACAAATGATGATCTATGAAGGATTCATCTGGAATTTTGAGGATACGGATTTCCGTGTTTTTAACGCCGATTCAGAAGCCTTCCACGGTTGGATTGCCTTTTTTTCCAGATTGAGCCCCAACCTTTCCGCCCGCTTTAAATACTCCTTTGACCGCCATGGTACCATGGGCAACTATGTGGGTGGTATTGTACCCACCGGTTCCGGAGACTATGAAATAACGGATATCACAGCACGGGAAACGTACAATGATTTTAGAATTCAGCTGGATTACCGGTTTTAATGACGTGTTGAATGAACGGAGCTATACATGAAAAGAAAAGAAATACATAGGACAAGACACATGAAAATCCTGGCAGGCATCCTGCTGATTGCTTCCCTGGCCCATGGTCAGACATTTTATTCCAACGTTCTTCTGAACAATAACCCGTATCACAGCGCCCGGGCCAATGCCCTGGGAGGAACAGCCCTGGCCGAGTGGGGACATCCGTCTGCCATCACATCCAATCCGGCCGTTGCATTGCACATGCCAGGCCTTCGCCTTGCCCTGACCGGCAAGGGATGGCACCTTAGAGAGCGGCGCTCATTTCCCGTTCAGGATACCTTCGGCGATTTTCTGACAGATAACGATTATGTGCACAACCGCTACTGGATTTCTGATGCCGGTTTTTTTGCTGGATATGGACAGAACACCTGGTCTGTATTACTGGGATATACTCCTGTCAGAAATCTCAATTATATCTATGAAGAAGAAATCCGAAGCGCTACCTACGATTATAACCGGGATCCTTTGGTAGGGTATCATCAGGTGACTTTTTCGGGGCAAATCAATGGCCTGAGTGTGGGAGCTGCCTGGTCTCCTGCTGCATTTCAATGGCTTCAGATGGGTGTCAGTGCAACAAAGCTTATGGGAAACCGTATTGAACGGGGACTCGGTGTAACGGTGATTGACCGCCCTGACGACCGTCTGGCATCGGATACAACGACATACTCCCTGTTTGATACCGATTTTCAGGGAGGCATGGACCTTCGGACGGGACTGGTATTTAATCTGACAAAGCGACACACCCTTCAACTGGCCTATACCCTGGCTGGAGAAGTTGAATTCGAAAACCCCGGTGTCATTGCTTATATGGACAGTTCGCTGATGATGCCTGCCTATACGGTGGACAGGTCCATTGTCAAACAAACAGTTCAAAGGCCCAATACCGTATCCATGGGCTTGCGGTATATCCCGGAAAATATTTTAAAGACAGAACTCTTTGCCCAGGCGGATCTGACGCTGTGGGGAGGACTGGAAAATGAATATCAGGGGGCCGATACTACGACGTTTTCGCCGGACTGGGAACATTGCTGGGCCTTCAGAATCGGCGCCGAACATGTGTTTTCTTCCGGAATTCCCATGCGTGCCGGTTTTTCATATACGGAAAGCCCTGTCCGGAATGAATTGAACCGGAGTGAAATCCATTTTGGAACAGGCTATCAGATTGAAACATTGGTTTTGGATCTGAATGTGTCCTGGTATGAATCCATTTACCATTATAACGACCTGTTCCCCATCGAAGGGGAAGTCCGGGTTGCCCGGGATAAGGTCCGGGAAGCCGGAGTACGCGTCATGGCAACCCTGACGTATTCCCTGTAAATCAAAACGGGAAAGACTTATGAGACGATTCACATACATCTTGTTTTTTATTCTGATCTCTGTTTCCGGATTGTGGGGAAGCCGGGAATATCCTGAAGAAGAATATCAAAAGATCACCCTTATTTTTACCAATGATATCCATGGAGGGGTAGACCGGATGGAAGCCCGGTTTATGAATCCTGAGTTTCCACCCCTCATTGGAGGCGGCGCGGCCGTGGTCCATTATATTGATGCCGTCCGGGAAAAAGCTGAAAAAGAAAATACTCCTGTGCTTGTTGTGGATGCCGGTGATTTTTTCTCAGGCCGCCCCATCGGATCCCGTACCGAAGGCGAAGCAGTGATCAAGTACATGAATATGGCCGGATATGATGCCATGACGGTGGGAAACCATGATTTTGATCTGGGCCTGGATGTGCTCAAGGCCCGGGCAGCACAGGCAAATTTTCCCTTCCTTGGAGCCAATATTATTCAGGATTCCACCGGGCAGATTCCGGATTATCTGGACCCCTATGTGATGGTGGATGCGGCCGGAATACAAATAGCCATCCTGGGGATTTCTACAACTGTTACTCCGGATTTAAGCTTTCCGGATCATGTCGCCGGACTCACTTTTCTGCCTGAAATTGAAACAGCCCGGAGATGGGTACCCCGCTTAAAAGAGATGGGTGCCGATATGATCATCGTTGAAACCCATGCCTGGACACCCTACGACCGGAAAGTCGCCTATCAGGAACTTCTGGAAGATATGAGACAAGGGGCGATCCGTCCGGACAAACACGGCCCCAATGCCCTGGAAATTGCAGCCATGACGCCCGATATTGATATCATGTTTTCAGGCCATGTCCACAAAGGGTTTTATGAACCTTATGTGGATCCGGTCAATCATACCCTTATTTTTCAGAATTATGCCAACGGGACCAATGTGGGACATGTCAATGTCTATATCCATAAAGAAACCAAAGAACTGGCAGGCTATGATTTTGCCGTTGATAACAGCGCTTTGATCACGATGGTCGAGGATGAATTCTGGCTGGACGAAAAGGCCGATTCCATCCTCTCGGCAGAGAAAGCCAAAGCCGAAGAGGGTTTTCATGAAGTACTCACTGTTTTACCCAAACCTCTCAGACGAAGCTCCGAAGGTCAATCCCTGCTGGGAAATATGATTTGTGATGCGATGACCACTGTTGCCGGAGCTGATGTGGCCTTTTCCAATTTCGGTGGAGTCCGGGCTGATTTAAATGCGGGTCCTCTTACCCCGGCAGACCTCTTTAATGTCCTTCCTTTTGGGAATAATATTACCGTATTCCAGGTTTCAGGTTCTTTTATTGACCGGCTGATTGAAGACCGTGTCTCAGGAAATTCGAGGGGAATGCTGGTAAGCGGCCTTCAGGTAACTGTAGACCGCCAAAAACCCAACGGTGATCGGGTAACCATTCATTCTATTCAGGGCAAACCCTTTGATCCTGACGCAACCTATACTATGGCGATATCCGATTATCTGGCGGAAGGGAATTCGGGATATGGCCGTGTAACGGAAATCCCCGAAGATCAACGTCTTGATACAAGTATCATGATTCGCCAGGCACTACAGGAATATATTACCGATCATAACGGTCTGGAGAAAACCTCAGTAGACAATCGCTGGGAAGAAGTTGAATAAACAAAGCATATCCTAAAGGATCTCTTTTTAAAAAACGGGGAAAAGCAGAAAAGATTATTCTAATTTATACCATGACCCTTATTTTACCTCAAACGGTCCTTGTCTTTGCATTGAAAGGTGAAATGCGGGACGTATTTCGTAAAGTTGAAGTTAAAAGCCATCATTCGTTGAGTAAAAGAAAGCACTTGTATCAGGTGATATGGCAAGAAATTCCGTTTTACCTGTTACAGACGGGAATCGGTCCGGCCTCAGTTCAGCAGACCTTGGATGCCCTTTTGCCGGATATGAACATTTCACAGATTGTGAATGCCGGGACTTGCGGTTCCCTGAGGGAGGATGTGTTTCCACGAGACCTTGTGGTGCCGGAACAGGTTATTTCACAATGGGACAAAACAATTCAAAAATCCACAAATATCAGTTCAGACATTCAGACTGTAAACACCTGTATCACAGTAGGTAATAGCGAAAACACACATGAATTCAGAAGTCATTTAATCCGTCAGTTCAAGGCGGATATTGTGGATATGGAAGCCTGGGTGGTACTAAACTGGGCCGGAAAACATGGATTTCCTGCCTATGTACTCAAATGTGTGAGTGACCGGGTCGGCCCCCAATCGCAAAGTGATGTAAAACAACACATGTCCGCCTGTTCAAAACAGTTAGCGAAAGCCCTTTTATGATGAAACCCGTGATGCGCATTTCCGTTATCATTCCTGTGTATAATCGTGAAGGATATATCCGGCGGGCTATAGACAGTGTGTTAAATCAAAACCGACCGGCAGATGAAATAATTGTTGTTGATGATGGGTCAACGGACACAACTCCATCTATATTAGCGGATTATGGAGAAAATATTCAGGTTGTATATCAGGAAAACAAAGGGGTTTCAGCCGCCCGGAACCGGGGAATCCGGGTTTCATCCGGGAACTGGATTGCTTTATTGGACAGTGACGATGAATGGTTACCGGATAAACTGGCTCTTCAACAGACCTGGTTGAAAGAAAATCCCTCATACAGGATCTGCCAAACGCAGGAAATCTGGATCCGCAGGGGAAAACGGGTTAATCCCATGAAAAAACACACAAAAATACACGGTGATATTTTTTTCCCCAGTCTGAAACGTTGTCTGGTAAGCCCTTCAGCCGTACTCTTTGATCGGCAACTCTTTGAAGAAACCGGTGGCTTTGATGAATCGTTTCCCGTCTGTGAAGATTATGATTTATGGCTTCGGATATCACTTCATGAACCAGTAGGACTTCTGCCTGAAGCAGGTATTATCAAATATGGAGGACATGCGGATCAACTTTCCAGGTCTGTGTGGGGAATGGATCGTTTTCGGGTGATAGCCCTGGAAAAAATACTCACCGGTAATCCTGATCTTTCAAGGGATAAAACAGAGGCGGTCTTGCGTGAATTGATTCACAAACTGACGGTTTTGCATCATGGAGCTCTGAAACGAAACAGCAAAGAGAATGCATGGAAAAAGAAGTTGGAAAAATATAACTTTATGCTTCAGCAACTGTAAAGCAAGCACCGGAGGACGACATGATGAAATACAGATGGCTGATACTTGTCATTATCGGTATTTCCGTGCTCCAGGGAGCATCTTCCCAGCAATTTGCCGATATTGGCAATTTTAGGCTCTATGGCGGTGATGTCATTGAGAATTGCCGCGTGGGATACCGTATTGTGGGAGATTTCCCTCGGAACAAAGATGAGATTATCATATTTCCCACCTGGTTTGGGGGTACATCGGAACATGTGGAAGGACTGATCCGGACGTATAACTATATTGATACAACCCGATTTACCATCATTATTATGGATGCCTTCGGTAATGGGATTTCCTCTTCACCATCCAACAGCATCACCCAAAAAGAGGGATTGTTCCCGGAATTGACGATTCTGGATATGGTTCGGGCCCAGTACCTGGTTCTCACCCAAACCCTTCGTCTGAATCATGTGTATGCTGTTGTGGGTGGATCCATGGGGGGCATGCAGGCTTTTGAGTGGCTGGTCACGTATCCCTCTTTTATGGATAAGGTTATTGCTTATGTAAGCACACCCCGCATGACATCCAGGGACCTGCTCCACAAAGAATTTCAACTTCGGCTGATTCAAACGGCACGGAGGTACAAGGTTCCCGAAGAGCGCCTGATGATGTTGCTGGATATGTCTCAGGATCTGGTCGCCCGGACACCGGAATACCTGGTGACTGAGATTCCCGTGGAAGATTTTGAAAACTATCTGACAAAATATGAGCAATCTTCGGGTCGGGTTTTTAACAGTTATAACTGGGAATGCCAGCTAAAAGCCATGATGAGCCACAATATTGGACAATCCTTTGAAAATGGGTATGATGAGGCTGTTTCTGAAGCCATCGCAGACCTTCTGATCATTGTAAACCGTCAGGATCACCTGGTTATGCCACAACCGGCTCTGGATCTTGCAGAGCAGTTAAATGCAGAAACTTTCATTCTGGATAACAAATATGGACATTTGGGTATCACACCGGAAATAAACAGAGTGATACCTGTCATTCACACATTTCTGGAAAGGTAATACACATGACAAAAAGACACATGACGACTCAATTTCTCTCCCGATGCAGGGAAAATTTGCCGGACAATCCTCACAAACGCGTTCTCAGAAACAGCATGATTCAAAACGGCATTGATAAAACAGTGTTAAGCCACGATTCCCTGGTAGAGAATGTTTTTGCATTCTCACATGAAATTCCCACCGGGAAGATCACCAACCAGGAGAAAAGCGGCCGCTGCTGGATCTTTGCTGCCCTGAACACCTTTCGTTATGCAATTGCCCAAAAGATCAAAGTAAAGGATTTTGAACTTTCCCAGAGTTATCCTTTGTTTTGGGACAAATTTGAAAAATCCAATTATTTCCTGGAAAATATCATTGAAACCCGCCATGAAGAAACCGACAGCCGGATTGTGATGTGGCTGATGCAGGATCCGGTTCAGGATGGCGGCCAATGGGATATGTTTGCAGGATTGGTGGAAAAATACGGGATTGTTCCCAAACAGGCGATGCCTGAAACCTTCCATAGCAGCAATACACACCGGATGAATCAACTTCTTACACTCAAGCTCAGGGCCTCAGCTTCTAGTTTGCGAAAAATGGCGGCCCAGGGTACCGGTGAGGATGACCTTCGGAAAGAAAAGGAAAAGATCCTTGAAAAAATCTATGATATGCTGGTCTCCTTTTTGGGGAAACCACCTGTAACCTTTGATTTTGAATACAGAGATGATGATAAAAAATATCATGAAGACCGGAATTTAACCCCCGTGACATTTTGTGAAAAATACCTTGAAAGTAAACCGGCAGATTATATCAGTATCATACATGCGCCGACCAAGGACAAACCCTTCATGAAAACATATACGGTTCAATTCCTGGGAAGTGTTTTGGAGGGGCGTCCTGTTAAATACCTGAATGTAGATATTCAAACCCTGAAATCCCTGACACTTGCACAGTTGAAAGCCGGGGAACCGGTCTGGTTTGGGTGTGATGTCGGACAGTTGTCGGACCGTGAAAGCGGAATCATGGCGACGGATCTCTATCTCTATGAGGATGCCCTTGAGACCTCCTTTGATCTTGATAAGGCCGGGCGTCTGGATTATGGCGAAAGTATGTTAACGCACGCCATGGTTTTTACCGGTGTTCATTGTGTCAAGGATAAGCCGGTGCGCTGGAAGGTTGAAAACAGCTGGAGTGAAAAATCCGGGAAAGACGGATTTTTTATCATGACGGATACATGGTTTGATGAATACACGTATCAGGTGGTGATCCATAAAAAATATTTAAGCCCGGAATTGCGTAAGGCTGCAGAGCAAAAGCCGGTAGTCCTAAATCCCTGGGACCCCATGGGATCACTGGCTTTCGGGGTCTGATGCACAGGAGAAAGCCTTATATACTTCAGGGGCGATATAGTGACTGCCATAGATAAGGATTAATCCGTTATCCGGTGAATTTTGGAGGGCATCCTCTATGGCGTGGCGCACAGAAGGCACAACACGGGTTCGCGGACGCACTGCGGCAAGTTCATCCAGTGCTTCAGGTGTCATGCTCCTGTGTGAATGGACAGGCGAAAGATAACAAATTTGGGCATGGGGAAGAAGAATATCCACAATTTCATGGGTTTCTTTATCTCCCAGCATACCGATGACAAGGGTGAGCGGCTTATTTGGGTAAAGATTTCGAACGAGTTCTTTTAAGCGTTGCACGCCAGCCGGATTGTGGGCTACGTCGTAGTAAACCAGTGGTTTTTCCGATAAAAGTTCAAATCGCCCTTTCCACTGGACTGTTGTAAGTCCTTTTATGATAGCGGTTAACGGCAAAAAACCTTCCGTAAAAATTTCACAGGCTTTTATAGCCAGGGCAAAGTTTTCCAATTGGTGAAACCCCGCCAGTGGAGTATCTACCCACTCCCTGGTCTCTTGCAGGCACAGGGACATACCCCTGGGTTTTAACCGGACATCCCGGATATAGTCTTCAGGTTGTGTAATATACAAAGGTGCCTTCTTTTCTTTGGTTTTATCTTCCAGTACTGCCATGACGAGAGGATCGTGATAACAGGTTACAAGGGGAGTTTCATTTTTAATAATACCTGCTTTTTCAGCAGCAATCAAATCCAGTGTATCCCCTAAAATCCGGGTATGATCCCGGTTTATGGATGTGATGACGGTGACCTTTGGGGTGAGAACATTGGTGGAGTCCAGCCGGCCGCCCAGCCCGGTTTCCACCACCGCAGCGTTGACGGCTTCCTCACGGAAAAGATGAAAGGCAAGTCCTGTGGTGATTTCAAAAAAGGAAATGTCATGAGAGTCCAGCCAGGGACGCCATTGGGTAATCAATGATTCGATCCGTTCTTCAGATACAGGATGACCATTGATCCGGATTCGTTCGTTAAAATGGACAAGATGGGGGGATGTAAAACGACCTGTCAGAAAACCGCTATGGCGTAAAATTGCTTCACTTAAAGCCACAACAGAGCCTTTGCCGTTTGTCCCGGCCACATGAATTGCGGGAAATGCCTGCTCGGGATGTTGAAGCCATGCCATAAATTCCAGGGTACGCCCCAGTCCCAGCTTCATCTGCCCGCCAAGCCTGGCGTACAGCTCATTTAAATAGTCTTTCATTCTTTTCTGAGGGAATACCGGTTCAGGGTTTCAATGGGAATTTTTTGGACATGGTCTGGTTCATATCCCAGAAAACGACTGCTGATAGCCTGAAATTTCCGGGGGAAATCGGTTACATAAAAAAGATCTGTACCTGGCTTTGTCTGTGCATGTAACACATCGTGTAAAGTCAAAGCTTCTTTAAGGGTTCGGGCGACGACCCGTGATGAATCCACGATGGTGATATGAGAGGGAAGGATCTTTTTTAAAGCAGGCTTCAGGATGGGATAATGGGTACAACCCAGGATCAGGGTGTCAATATTCTCCTGAACCAAAGGATCCAAATATTCCCGGGCAATCTGTTGGGTTATCGGGTGATTTTCCCAACCTTCTTCCACGAGGGGGACAAAGAGGGGACAGGCTGCAGCATGAATCTGAATATCCGGATTCATCGCCTGCACACGTGCTGCATAGGCTCCACTTTCAATAGTTGCTGTTGTTCCAATGACGGCCACATGTCCGTTATGAGTTGCATTCACGGCTTCCTGAACACCGGGATCGATGACATTGACAACGGGAAGATCTGTCAGAGAACGAACGGCATCCAATGCAAGACTCGATGCCGTATTACAGGCGACAACAATGGCTTTCACAGGCTGGTCCAATAAAAACCGAGTAATTTGTATGGCAAAATCGCGAATGGTACCGGTACTTTTGGATCCATAAGGAACCCGCGCCGTATCTCCAAGATAAATAATGTTTTCCGATGGTAACAGAGTTCGAATTTGACGATAAACGGTGAGTCCGCCCAGTCCGCTATCGAAAATTCCCACCGGCAACCGGGCCAGATCAGTGGTTGGGAATATCTTTTTCATATTTATCTTTAAATTCCTTAATCGCCTGAAAAAGGGATTCGGCAATTTTCTGCCGGTATGAAGCACGTTTCAGTTTTTGCAGTTCTGTTTTATTAGAAATGAAGCTGACTTCAGTCAGGATATTGGGCATGGAAGCCCCCAGGAGCACATAAAAGCCGGCTTGTTTCACACCACGGGATGTTGTTTTCAGATTTCGGATATAATTTTTTTCCACCAAAGCCGCCAGATCTTCACTCTCTTTCATGAAGGCACTTTGAGCCATGGCCGCCAGGATATACTGTTCATTTGTAATTTTTTCATAGATTTCCTGGTTTTCTTCCAGACGGATCACCTGGTTTTCTGTTTCGGCGATTTTTATCGCCTCTTCTGTCAGCCGGGGTGCCAGTAAAAAGGTTTCACTGCCGCTGGCCCGCCGGTTGTCATGACTGTTACAATGAATACTGATAAAAAGCTTTCCGTTTGCGTTATTGGCTATTTTGGGCCGCTGATGCAGGGGGATGAACACATCGGTTTTTCGGGTGTATACCACATGGGTACCCAGCTCCCGTTCAAGCAAACGCCCTAAACGGAGGGTTATGTCTAAAGTAATATCTTTTTCCCGGGTGCCGTCTGCCCCCAGAGCGCCCGGATCCCTTCCTCCGTGGCCTGCATCCAGAACAATCGTATCGATCAGCCATTTTTCCGATGCTTCCAGGGTCCGTTCAGATGCAGACAGCGAAGAGGGTTTTCTTAAATTGATATTGATACTCCGGGTTTCGGGATCAATGTAAAAATCATATCCTGATATGGCATTTCGCAGGCGGATAGAAAGCTGAAACGTTTCACCGGATTGAATGGGTATGATGCCACGAAGAATACCTGAATCATAGGTCCTGTTAAGCTGGATGGTATCTCCCGTTGCCCCATAGATTGTGCAGTAAAGCCAACCGTTGCGCCCCTCCCAGATATTGATGTCCTGTTCCTGAAAAAGCCGGGTGGTTTCAATGCGAAGCGTGGACCCATTCTTGAAATTCTGGATGACAATATCCCGTATGCTGTAAGATTCAGGTTCAAGAATCAGGGTTCGTCGTTCTGGTGAAAAAGTCAGGTCCGGATAGATACGGGTATGGAGAAATCGGATCCACTCGTAAAGGGGGACCAAAAGTTCCTTTCCGTAACGCTCTACCGGAGCCGGGAGGTGATAAGTACTGACATCCAGGTGAATAAAGGCACTACCACCGTGAATTGTGACCAGGTGTCCGCCCAATCGACCGTTGGCTGCCCAGCTTGTTGTGTCTGACAAGGGGTCTTCACTTAGGTTTAACAGAAATTCTGAAGCGGAAATCCAGGGATATCCATACAGTTCATGTACAGATATTTCTACACCCGGATCCAGGGTGGTTTGCTTCACATTGACCGTAGTTCTTCCCTGTAAAAGGACAGGAAAAATAAATGCAAGCAGGAGTGTGTAACGCCATTTTTTCACCATATCCGTATAATTTACCGGTTCATGGAATCCAAAGCAATTTGCAATTGAACAACAGCCCGAATATCCTCACGACTTATCGAAAATCCAAATCCTGTTCTTACTGTATGAACAGGGTGATAACAGGTGATATCCAGGGTGGAAAGATTTTCTTTTCCGGCTTTTTGGATCACGGGCTGCTTGCCACAATAGAGCCGGGTATACCACATATCTGAACTGCCACCCATTATCTGGCTGATTTGAATTTTTAAAGTAGTTTTGTTGTGCTTCAATGTCATCAGAACAATACCAGCAGAGGCCGGTTGATGGAAATCTGTAGATACCAGCCAGATGTTTTGTAATTCTATCCAGGATGTAATTGGCAAAATAAAGGCTTGTTTGAACGTAAAGAGGTGGTTCTTGATGTATGTGAGAAGGGCTGGAAATGTGGAGGATTCGCCGATCGTCTGTTCAAAAATCAGGCGCAGGAGTGTCTCGGATTTCATCTTTCCAATATGAGATGAAAGGTACAGTTCGGTTTTTCTGTCATCGCCATCGGCTCTGATTTGTTGTGCTAAGGTTGTTTTGAGCGTGTGTCCAGCCCGGGTGCTGACAGAAAGGCCCCATCCAAATCCTGTGCAACCTCCTTCGTCACCGCCGAACCAGGGATGTTTACCATAATGGGGATTAAAACCGGTTGATGTTGTGTAAGCCAGAAAAATAACCCGGGTTCGTTTCCCCTTGATCGTCAGGTTTCCACACGCATGTCCCCATTGTTTGTCATACCAGTGGTACGAGATATTTGATTGTGCCAGAAAATGCTTTCCACAGATTTGAATCATGCTTTCCTGCCATTGGTCCGGACTATGATACAGTGCCATGGTATGGTTTGGATACCGGATCTCAAGGGAAGCACCCCAACCTTTTTCGCTGAGAAAAAGTGTTGCAGACAGTTTCTGCAGATCCACAGATGCATATCCCGAATAAGGGGAATGGGTATAGGGTCCTTTACGAAGGGCGATTGACTGTTTAAGTTCAGTATTTCCCGGATACAGGGATCTTCGGGCTGTGGCTTTACCCACAATCCAGCCCCGGGCGTGTGAAATCAGGACCGGTCCGGCACCTAGTGAAATCTTATTGGCTTTAAAGTGGATAGAACTGGTATTCCGGCTTTTCTCAAAACCGGCCTGTCCGAAAGTTCTGAAAGAAAATGCCGGAGTCAGCGTAATATTTGCCCGATGAGAGTAGGGATAGTCACTGCCAGTCCGGATTTGAAAGCGGATATTTCCACTTGCAACGGAATCCAGGTTCAGTTGTAAAAATTCCGGATCTTCTCTGAAAAGCAGGGCTGTGTTGGCATAAAGCAGATTTAAAAATCCCGTAAAACAGAAGATCCATAACATAAACCGAGAGAGGGATGCCAGCGGCACTGCCATTGAAAACTCCAGGAACGGTAAAAAAGTGAAAAGGAGGCATGAAAGGCACGGCTCAGGCTAAACCAGGCTGCATTCCATGCTGTGAAAGGTCCGGGCTTGAACGATGAACCCCAGCCCCAATCCGGCGGGAAACCATCCCGGCAATATACACCGGCAGTCAGATAGATTTCGGACAACAAGCGTATTCCAATGGTTCCGAACCATGCCGGCGAATTGAGGGTGAAACGTTCTTTAGGAAGAGTGAATCCCGGCAGGAAATCGTAGCCTAGGCTGGTGTAAAAATCCGGGATAGGGTGCAGCAGCAGTCGCCATGAAAGAGAGAATTCATGAGCGGTTCTTGTTTCAGCCGGAGATGCCCGTGTCCAGTTTAAAGACAGATAACCGGCCAGATAGGGAGTAAGGTTCCGAGTCATCTGAAGATCAAATGTTTGAGAAGCCAGCAACTCGTGGAATTGAAAGGTACAATCCAGCCCGACCGTATTTTTTTTCTTCTTGTGAAGGAAACCTAAGCCTCCTTCCCTGATGAACGAAGTATGATATCCCCGTATGATGTATGTATTCTTTGAAGACACATCCGTAGAGTCAGTAAATGGAGTGATATCAAGCCAGGCTAGTCCACTCCGGCCCATTGCATGGGAAATAAATTCCACACCGTACAGATACACGGGAAGTAAAAGAAGACAAAAGATTTGGTGTTTTTGTAACATGGGAAAGTTTACGAAAAACAACCCGACACATCAATATTATTTTATATTTACTATATATTTTAAATTGAATAATATGATCACATTTTATTTAAAGAATGAAATGGATGCCAGGTTGTTTCAACAGATCTTTTTTATAAGTATTTTTTTGATCTTCGGATAAAACGACAAGAGTCAGGTGCCAGCTGACATAATTCCCTTTTTTACTGGTGTTTCCCGGTTTCAACGAATAGGAATCCATATTGGGGATAAGGGTAGACACGGCATGTTTTATTGCAGATGGATTCTTTCCGATGATACGGAAGGTCCAGGTGCATGGATATGTAATGGTAGGCTTATCCGTCATCACTTTTTTGCTTTTTGTTTCAAATGAAAGTTATATGATCAGGTGGACAATGAAAAGAAAAGAAGGAGATGAATCTGAACAGTTGAATTTAATATATGAAGAATAATATAAACTTGCGCCTTTAAATGCCCGGTGTTATTTTGTCCCCGGGGGCGCAAAGAGATAGGAATTTTCATATATTATAATCAATTGAACTCACATCCACCCTGCTTCAAGAATTCAGATTATTATCTCAAAAAACATGGTTATGTCCATGTATTACGCCTAAAACTCACAGGGAACACATCTCTTTACTCCCTACACTTTAAGATTTGTTACTCTTACCGGTTCAGACACCCGGAAAACCAGTATCGAAGTATATCATCCTGATATCACTATTTAAAATTGATATTCCATCCGCAATGAGATAAAATCATTGTTATTGTATTGCCCGAACAAGGTTCCCGGTTTTCCCTCAAAACGTCGATATATACCGGTGACATACAAGCCTTCAGTCAATTTCTGATTCAATTTCAGTGTGATCATGTAATCTTTTGCTTCCATATTATAAACCCATTGAATTTCAGGCTTGAACTGTTCCCTGAAAAAACTGTCTGCCAGCCGTGTGGTGAGGAGATGGAAATCATAGTAATTATTTAAAATTCCTCCTTCAAACAGAGCCGGTTCCAGGCCAAGCTGAATCGCCAGTCCTTTTGCAATATCTTCAAAACCGGGGAGCATGGGATTCATTTTTTCTTCCGGAACAAAATCTTTTTGATACTGAATATTCAGATTGAGATGATGAATGGGAAGGTTAATATCCCCGCCCACCAATAGAGACCATTTCGAGTTATGGATATACGGCTTGTTTCCTTTCGTATCGGCTGTAATATACCGGCCGGCTTCTCCCCGGAGATTCAGTTTTCCCAAAGCTGTTCCGCCTTCCATACCGATAACGGTTACAGGATTGTTGAGAAGTGTGATTGTTCCTGTCGGATCCGGGGAACTCGTTGGATCGGGGGTAAAACGCACAGATGGAGTGCGAAGTTTTCCCCGGTATACAGAAAATCCAAGATCAAAACGCCCCACGGTTTGGGTCCAACGGGCGGCAAGTTGTCCGTCCTCAAGTTCATCATAGCTTTCTTCAGAGAGTACAATTCCGGGATAGGCCTCCAGTATGGTGTACAAGGCCTGGTATACCGGGGGCTGCCAGGGACCCGACGCGGGAAATGTCATTTTTGAAAATCCCGGCGTGTACACAATTTCCAAATTTGTATTCCAGTCATAGGGGCCGATGATGGTATTAATTCTCACCATGTTTTCTCCCCGCCGCCTCCGCAGGTAATCCGGGAAGAAAAAATCCCAGTAATCATCTGCATTGATTACATCCAGAATGTGAAGCTCATCGCCCTTTCCCCATACAATCACCTGGTTTCCCGCATGTATCTGAACCCGGCCCAGATAGGCCGATACATAGAGTTCATTCAGACTCAGGTTTACATCGCCGGTATGATGCACCCTGAAATCTCCTTTCATGGCAATCTTTTCTTTGTCAATTTGAAAGGACAGATCCAGCACATGGATTGTTTCATGGTCTGCAGGAGCCAGGTCTTTGATAAAAAAACGGGGTTCAAATTCATAGTATCCGGACCAGGTTAATGGAGAGACGGAAGATGCCTCATCTGCTTCAAAGACGCTTTGGGTATCAAAGGCACTTTGGCCGGATACGTAAGTTCCAATCAGGAGCAGAAAGAATAAACAGAAGAGTTTTTTCATTATGTTACCTCCTATTCCGCACGGCCGGTCTGGAGAAAATTCCGGGTGAACCGTCGCGGGTCTATCTTTTTATTGTATTCAATAAAGGGTAATCCGTCGGCATTTCGAAGAATGGTTAAAAGGGTGATATGATTTTCCCGGACATTTTCCATTTTTGTTTCAAAAACAGTCCAGATGCCATCAATTTTTTGGATATTCTGTTTTACGGTCATCACTTTCAGCAGTTTTTCGTCTTTCTTGTCATAAAACTCAACCCTAACAGGTATCAGGTGATCCTTGCTAATCCAGGACACCAGCTTATCATAAGCATGATCATCGGGTTGGGTACTTTTGCTTTCGATGATCCAGCAGGGATATGAATCCAGGGTTTCTTCCCGGAGAAGTGTATGTTCTTCGTTGGTCCGGCTGTTCTGAAGTTGCATATCATCATAGGTAAAATCCGATCCCATAAAGGATGAGCTTCCTTCTGAAGCAGCAATGCGGCGAACCTGGCCAAGGGCCGGCAGATAAATCCACTGATCATCATCCCGGTCTGCCTGTTGAATTTGCAGAAACCGGGTCCCTTTAACGGTCGCCGGTGATTTGAATTCCATCACACTTTGGTGAAGGTCTTTTTCTGTATCATACACCATTGACCATGTTTCAATGATCCGTTCTGTTTCTTCTCCGTCTTTATCAATCAGGGTCATTTTCATGATGGAATGCATGGTTTCTCCCTGATCCCGAGCCTCCATTTTGTCTATGATATCCTGTCCTGTCAAGGCCCATAGGATCTGAGATGACATGAGCAGTGAAAGGATAATGCCTGTGAATTTCATGATTTCCTCCCTGTTTTAAGAATAAACCGGGGTTTAAAAGTATTTAAAAGAGCCGGCAGGACCGTCAGGGCTCCGAAAGAGGATGTAAACATGGTCAGGGCAATCAATACGCCCAGGTTTTCCAGAGGTGTGAAATTGGAATATATAAGAACGGCAAATCCGGCTCCGACGGCAAGTGCATTGAAAAGGATGGCCTTACCGGCAGTGGTCAGTGTTTTTTTGGTTACGATTTCCAGATTGCTGGTCTTTTCCCGTTCACGGCGATAAGCGCTGAGGAAATGGATGGTATAATCGATACCGATACCAATCGCGACAGATGCCACCATGGAAGATCCCATATCCAGCTTGATATTGAAAAAACCCATGACCCCGAAATTGATCAGGAGGGAAAGAGAAAGTGTGATAATACCGTACAACCCTGCCAGAAAAGAATGGTATGAGATAGCGATGATAGAAAAAACAATCAGAAGAGAGGTGATAATACTGGTGGTTTGGGACCGGATCACAAGATCATTAACGGAACAGGTGAGTTTTCCCAGGCCGGTCACCTGGACAGAATATCCTTCCGGAAAGGTGTTCCTGGCGTAATCCAGGATTTTATCTTCTACATCCAGGACATGAGCATTTCTTGGGGATTTCATCTGGACAATCATCCGTGTTTGGGATGGTTCCAGGGGATCGTCGGCAAATTCGCCCAACGAACCGCTGTAGAGTAACAGATACTGGGCAATTAAGTTTTGAAGCTCTCCACGGGCCGCCGGATACCTGGATGGATCCGTCGGAATTTCATAATATGCCGCTCCTTTATAATTGGTCCGTCGTGCCAATTCATCAATCAGCCGGTCTGCCGTAAGGTCCCCAGTGCCATGATCCCTGCGTATGTCGTGAAGAAGAGGCATGATATTTTCTGCCGAAAGGACCGGGTAATCAAATGGTTCAGCCGTGTGTGCCGATGTTTCTGTGTTTGGAGTTACGTGAGGTTCCATATCGGATTCCATATCTTCAAATGTAAACCCGGATTCTTCTATCATATTCTCGTTTGAATCTTCGAAATCCTCATAAGAAAAACCTGAATCCTCCTGTAAGTTTTGTGGCGTGGTCGTTTGTTTTAATTCCTTATCATTCGGTGGAATGTGCATAATTTGATTCATTCGTTTGATCAGATCGGTAAGTGTTGTCACCTTACCCACCAGGGGGATTTCCCGCTCCAAATAATCAGCACACTGATCCACCGCCTGAAGAATCTCCGGATTCAAAAGGGCACCCTTTTCGCCACCGTCAACAATCACACTCAACAGAGTTGTCCCGCCAAATGTTTCATTTTGAAAACGGTCTGCCTGGGCAATGGGTGTTTCTGAGCGGAATGTTTCAATCATGTTTGTATCGACAAGTATTTGATTCATCCCCACGAAACAAAGGGCGATAATTACTAATGTTATCAGCAGGTTACGAACACTGTGCCGGACAAAGAAATCGTAGAAAAACAAAAGAAAGCGGTCCATCCGGGAGCTTTGTTTTCCAGAAAGGGAGGAGTCTTTCCCTTTTAATTGATGTTGTCTCAGAATGAGCAGGGACGGGACAAAAAGCAGTGTGATTCCCAAAGCGGTTAAGACCCCGAAGGCCAGGAAAATGCCGCTTTCCCTCAGGGGAATGATTGAACTGCTGACCAGTGAACCGAATCCCACCATTGTGGTGAGTGCTGTGAGGGCAATGGGAACCCCCACATGATGTAAGACATTCCGGATGACTGTGCGATGCTCGTCCTGTGTATCAACAGAGGATCTTAATTGGTAGATTTCGTCATAATAGTGACTCAACAGGTGAATGCAATAAGCGCTTCCTACACTGATGAGAATAACGGGTATGGCCGTTCCTACCATCGTTAGATGAATGTTCAGAAGGCTCATGAGTCCCAGTGTCCAGATGCTGGCAATGGCCACCGTGACCAGAGGTAAAATAACACCGGCTGAGGTTCGGAAGGAGAGAAAAAGAATCACCAGAATCACCAGAACAACGACAGGGATCAATTGTTTCATGTCATTATACATCTTTTCCTTGAGGATGACAGAAATAGCCGGAGCCCCGGCCAGATAGATTTCAAGATTTCCCATGTCTCTGTCGTTCAACACGGCCTGAGTTTTTTCATAGGCACTTTCAAGTTTCTCCACTTCCAGACCGGATTCCATGTAGATCATGATCTGGGTGGATTTCATATCATCACTATAGAGCATCAGCCGGTACATTTCCGGCCAGGAGAGAAGGCGGGATTTCAGGGTATTTACCACGTGATCATCCCATTGTCCTTCCGGAAGGAGTGGCTCCACAAGCAATCCTTCCGGTGATCCGGTGATATAATCGGCATTCGTCAGGCTCATGACGGAACGGATCAGGGGGATGGTGTCCAGGTGTCGGGTGAGATCATCAATCAATGTCAGTGTTTCAGGTGTCAGTATGCTACTGTAGGGATTGTGCAGGGCAATAACCATGGCATCGGTACTCTTATAAACATCCTGCATGGCATCGTAGGCGGTTTTTGCCGGGTTGTTCTCGCCCAGGAACAGGGAAAGGTCATTATTGATCCGGATTTGAGGCAATTGGTATCCAAAGAAAGCCGTGATCAAAAGGATGGTGGCAATGATAGTTTTGGGATATCTTAATATCTTATCCATCATTTATTCCTCATTGAAGAGTTGGCGGGTAAATACAGAGACCATGTAATTCACTTCCCGTTTCAGGATCGGCGTATGGATTTGAAGGACCACCCGAATCATAAAACCGTCTGCAATACCCCACAGCCCATGGACCAGATTATCTGTTTCTTCATCTGTCAGGTGAATTTCTCCTTTTTGCCGGGCCCATTCAAAAACCTCCCGGATGCTTTTGGAGTGACGGATAAATGTGTCCCGAAGCAAAGGATATATCTCAGGGTCATCAATTTCGCTCAGGACCTTGTGCATGACACGGAAAAAGGGGACATCCTGTTGAAGAGACAGAAAAAAGCCGTCCACAAAGTGCCTAAGGTTTGCTTTTAAATTTTGACGGGAAGACACTTTGGAGAAAATGCGATCTGCGATGGCCTGGCCGTAGAAGTCCAGTACTTCAAACAGGAGATGGCGCTTATTTTTAAAATACCGGTAGATGGTACCTTCTGCCACACCTGCCAGGGCGGCGATCCGGGCCGTGGTCATATTCTGAAAATTGCCGCTTTCAAGCAAGTCATAAGCGGCCTGTAAAATCTGATTGTAACGCTCCTGTTTTTTTGCCATGCCCTTTTTCTCCGTGTTGTAAATGATACAAGTGAGTGCTCACTCATTTTTTAAATATATCAGGATGTTTTGAGAAATGCAAATTACGTTTAAATGTTGAGACGTTGGAATGTTAAGGGTTTGAAAAGAAACGCGTATTTTGCATATTAGCAACGAAAATACTTATTAAGGATGGGGATGTCTGGAAAGCGGCGAAAACGGAAAATACATCTGCTTAATCCGGAGAGCATCATCTGGGTGATTCGGATACTGCTGATAAGTTCAATTCTCCTGAATGGGCTGGTGGTTGTGCTGGATATTTATAAGGACGCCGAAGTTAATAAAGGAGAAGTCCTTGAAGCTACGACCGATCAATCCGAATTGTTTTTTCTGGCTATTTTGGCCCTGATCCTCTCCTTTTTGCCCGATTATATTGAAAAATGGCGGCATATTCATTTTCCCCAACAACTGGAACTTCTGTTGATTCTCTTTATGTATGCCGGTGTATATCTGAGTGCCCGTTTTGATATGTATTACCGGGTGTTTTGGTGGGATGACCTCCTGCATGCGCTTTCCGGTGTGATGATTGGATTTATTGGCTTTTTAATTGTCTATAAAATTAATCACAAATACAGTATGGATTTTAATCCCCTCCTGATCGCTCTTTTTGCGTTCACTTTTTCTGTGACCATCGCTGTATTTTGGGAAATTTTTGAATTTTTGATGGATGTTTATTTTGAAACTGCCATGCAGAAATGGGATCTCCCAAAGGAAACCAGTCTGATCGGTCGCCCCTACCAGGGAAGTGGCCTTCGGGACACCATGTCCGACCTGATATTGGGAAGCGCCGGTGCCCTGGTCACCTCCTTTATCTCATATTTTCTCTATAAAAATGAGAAACGGAAAACACTTAAATGGATGAGGACGGTTTTTCCCGAATAAGTGTGGTAAAGAATGCGGTTTTTATTTCGAATAATTTTGTTCAGCTTTTAGGTTTCCCTGATGACTATTTTGAATTCTGTCCCCTCTCTGCGGTTGATCTCCAGTGTCCCTTTCAACTGGCGGACCAGAAGGGATATAAGACTAAGTCCGAGCCCGGGTTTTGTTTTTTCCATGACCTCTTCGGGAAGAACATTCCCGTTATCTCTGTAGATGAGTGTGAGGGTGTGGCTTTCAACCCTGAAACAGATATCAATCAGGCCGTCGTTCCGGTTTGGGAAGGCATATTTGTAGGAATTGGTTAACAGTTCATTCAGTATAATGCCCAGCTGAAACATGATTTTTGAATCCAGAATTTCGTCATCAATTTGTCTTTTGATGTGTATTTTCGATTCGTTGTCATAGGATGATGTAATGTAGTCTATCAGCTGATTTAGATAATCTGCAGAAGAAATATTGGTAAAATCGTTGGTATGCATGAGTTTGTCATAGATCATCATCATACCTGAAATCTTGTTTTTTGCTTCCTGAAGAGCGATGATGGCTCCCTGATCTGCCATGTTCCTGGCCTGGAGGGTTAAAAAGCCGGCAATGGTGTTCATGTTGTTTTTAATACGATGGTGTACCTCCCTTAGGAGTATTTCCTTTTCTGCCAACAGGTTTCGGATTTCTTCTTCGTCCGCAATTTGGGTTGTAACATCCCGGAGTATCAAAAGGGTTCCGTTATTTTCTCCCATATGATCTGAAATTTGCGAAGCCCGGATACTTAAAACAATTTCGGAACCGTTTTGTTTATAGGGGATTGTAATATCTTCATCGTTCTGATGGGAATTCAGAATTTTTTGGAGTGTTTCCTGGTTAAAAAGGGAGGCTGCATCAGCGCCTTTTTGCGTTAAATGTTTTCCTAAAAGGCGCTCAGCTGCCTGATTGCACTCTGTTACAAGGTTTTCCCGGTTAAGAATGACCACCCCGTCCTGCATGGATTCAAAAACTGTTTTTTTTGCTGCAGGGAGGAGCTCGAAAAGCTTATAGGCATAAATGTTATAGATGAAAATCAAGGCCGCAGCAAGGATTCCGAAGGGACCAAAATCGATTTTCAGGTTGTTATGGGACACCTGATTGATGATAAGAGAGATCCAGGGAAATAATGACCCAATAAAAAGAAGAAAAAAGCGTTTTCGAACAGCCTCATTACTTGTATACCAGGTATAAAGAAGCAGTATGGTACCGATAAGAAAACAGATGTTGGTATACGAAACGAAAATCCAGTACCAGGGACCTCTGTCAAATGTCACAAGAGACAGGTGCTCCAGTTTGACGAGCCCCAGGTTTTGATAGTACAGCTCATGAGCCGGGTTGGAATTCACAACGAAGAGCGTAATCAGAGAAAATAATACCATGAATGTTGCAATATACCTGCGATATTTCATGAAACGCCCGGTATATTCCATGATAAAAAGCACCCACAAAGTTCCTAAAAAGGCCAAACCAATATACTCAATGGATAAATACATAAAAGCCGTATCCACATCAGAGCTGTGAACCTCAAAATAGTAACCAAAAGTATACACAGATGACGCAATCATGAGCAAAGAAAAGAAAAATCCACCTTGAATATCCCTGTTTCGGTCGCTGATGAGACCTAAAAGCAGATACCCGGCACCAAAAATAGGTAAAAAGTTTATGATGATTTGAAATGCATCTGCACTGAAGCCCGGATTGTACATAGTTGCCCCTCCCGTTTATGATTTTTTCATGGTGTGTTGTATGGGAAATGTGATGGTATACCGTGTCCCCTTTTCCCTCTCCAGGGAGATTGTACCCTTAAGCTGATCTGTCAGCAAATGGACCAGTTTTAAGCCAAAACCATCGGACTGCCCTTGAAGGGAATTTTCAGATATGCCCACTCCATTGTCTGCATATTGGAGGGCCAGAATCCCCGGCTCCTTTTGTAGAAGTTCAATGGATATTTCTCCACGGCGATCACCCGGAAAGGCATATTTTTCTGAATTGGTCAGGAGTTCATTGATCATCAGGCCAATGGTAAAAAGGGCATTGGAATCCAGTGTGATATTCTGAATCTTTTTTTGAATTTTGATTTTTTCCGGATCTTTGAAGGAAGCACAGACTTTTTGTATCAAATCATTCAGGTAAAAGGGGGCGGACATTTCCCGGAAATTGTCCGATTTAAAGAGTTTATCATACACGGAAACCATAGTCCCAATCCTGTTTCTGGCGTCCTTCAGGGCAGATATGGCTTTTTCGTTGTCCAGTTGTTTTTCCTGAAGGGATAAGAGGCTTGCCATGGTGTTCATGTTGTTCTTTGTCCTGTGGTGAACCTCCCGGAGGAGTATTTCCTTCTCTTTTAAAAGGTTTTTTATTTCAATATATGCCTTCATTTGTGGTGTCATGTCGCGGATAAATCCTTCCAAAGCAATCATCTTTCCCTCATCTGAAAACACGCCTTGTCCCAGCTCATGAACCCATTTTTCCATTTTATTTACATCAAGAATCCGGTATTGAATACTGAAGTTTTTTCTTTGATGGACAGCTTTCTGGATATCATCCCACACTTTATCCCGGTCGTCAGGATGAATGATTTCTTGATACAGGGATGACTTTGTATAAAAATCCTCCGGAGAATACCCTGTAAGATTAACAGAGCCGGGACTGACAAATTCCATGGGCCGGGCCGGTACATTTTTACACCGGTATACCATCCCCGGCAGATTGCCGATAAGGGTGTTAAGCATCCGTTCACTTTCACGGATTTTTTCCTGGATTTCATATTTTTCCGTTACGTTGGAGAAAACAAGAATTACACCGTGAATTTTACCATCCTGATCTATGATAGGAGCCGCACTGTCCGATATGTGAAATTCTTTTCCGTTTCTGGCGATCAATACAGTATGATTTGCTAGTTCGGCAAGTTTACCGGTTTTCAATACAGAGGCAACAGGATTCAAAACCTTCTGACGTGTATGCACATTGATAATATGAAAAACAGCGTGAAGCGGTTGTCCTTTTGCATCCCTAAAGTGCCATCCTGTAAGATTTTCCGCGACGGGGTTCATACGTGTGATCTTGCCTTCAAGATCCGTGGCAATTACGGCATCTCCGATGGACTGTAGGGTGATGGAGAGGTATTCTTCCCTTTCACGCAGGGCTTCTTCGGCTTTTTTCCGGGCCGTGATGTCGTGAATGATAGAGTAGAGAAGATGTTTTCCACCGATATCAATGGGACCGCTGTACACCTCCACATCCCGGATTTCACCGCTTGCCAGGCGATGTTTAAAATAGAACTGCTGTTTTTGCTCCGCCCTGGATTCTGCCATGGCTGCTTTGATTTTTTCAAAGGGAAGTGTATTGATCGCTGATATATTCATCCCCCGCAGCTTATCCATAGGCCAGCCGTAGTATTGGGCGGCCGCCCGGTTTGCATTGGCAATGATGCCTGTTTCCGGATCCAGAAGAATCATCACAGAATTGTTGTCGGTGAATAGGGACTGGTATCTCGATTTGCTCTCTTTCAGGATGGCTTCCTGCTTTAAGCGTTCGGTGATGTCCCAGGCCACTACAATCACGACTTTTTCCCCAAAATAAGTTCCCGGAGAAAGACTTATTTCTTTGGGGGAAATGGTGCCGTCCTTTTTGCGGGCCCAGAAAATTAAGCGTTCCCGTTTTCCATCAAATGCACTTTTCACCTGCTGATCAATGGTTTCCAAATCATTTTGTCCCGGAGCTGCCAGGAAATGATGGGTTTTTCCAATAATTTCCTGTTTGCTGTATCCAAACATCTCTTCCACCCTGTCATTTATATCCAGAAGGATGCCATCCTGCTTCTGAATAAATATGGCTTCCGAAATGCTGTTGATAATATTCTTATAGGTCCTTTCAGAAAGTTTCAGTTTCTCTTCGGCGATTTTCCGGTCCGTGATATCTGCTATGGATATTAGCCCCGCCGGTTTTCCCAGATATGTAATGGATCGCCCATTTAGATATACCCAGCGATCAGTACCATCTTTTCGCCGGATCAAAAATTCATAGGTATTGGTAGTTTCTTGTCCGGACTGTCGTTTCGAACCTCTTTCCAGGACCAGGGATCGGTAATCAGGATGAACAACCTCCCAAAATTTTTGCCGATAGAGTTCTTCAGCACTAAACCCGGAGATATGTTCACCCGCAGGGTTGGTGTAAACCCAATAATTCTCCTGGTAGATCATGATGGCAAACGGCGTGGATTCTGCCAGTGTCCGAAATCTTTCTTCGCTTTCTTTTAAACGGGTTTCGATGTGAGTCTGCTCAGTAATATCCCGCATATAAGCGCCGACCCCCTTTTTATTTTGGCCGAGGGGAACCGGAAATTTTCGGGCTTCATAGATTCTCCCGTCAATTTCCTCTACTGAGATGATGATTCGGTTATCTCGGATGGCCTTTTCGTCTGATGAGCGGCAATTTTCCGCATTTTGCCGGGGCAACAGTTCAAAATCAGTTTTACCCAGGATGTCCATTTTCCGCTTGTCAAAAAATCGCGCGTTGGCATCATTGATAAGTATATAGCGGAATGATTCATCTTTTAGATATGCCAAATCATCCATAGAATTAAGAAAGACTTCGTGTTTGCGTTCACTTTCTTCCAGGGCTCGAATTTGTTTTTGAAGTTTTATGTGTGCATCGTAAAGCTCAAACGCCATCTCGATAGAAGAAAGCAGGACAAAGTCCCCGGAGTTTTTTATTATATAGCCATATCGGGTAATGGAACGGACCTTTTCAACCATATCTTCTTCAGAATGTGATGTAAGAAACACAATGGGAATACTATGATTTTTGAGAATGATTTTTGCGGTTTCCGGTCCGTCTATACCAGGCCCCAGGTCAATATCCATTAAAATCAGATCAATATCTCCGTGATTGTTCACAATGTCCAGTGCGGATTCGCCACATTCAGCGATTCGTGTTTTATATCCATGATCTTCAAGGAGCATTGCTGTATCCAGGGCGATCAAACGCTCATCTTCAACAATAAGGATCGTCAGGTTTTTTTTAATCATGAAATCTCCGGGAAATTAATATGTCACAAGAGGGGAATTCCATATTCACAATGAAGGCAGGAAAAATTGGGCACTTTAAAACCATATTAAATATAAATATAGAGAGAACTTAAATCGACTGATAATTTAGATATAAGGCATATTGCAGATAACGGATCAGGTGTTTTGATTGAAACGATCCCGCGTAGAGAGAAGAATGATATCCCTCAAGCCCTGTTCATTGGTGGCTTCGTACCAGCGTTTTTCAAAGTCTCGTTTTTGAACAATCTGTGCGATGGCCGCCAGGGCTCTTAAATGAAAACTCCGCTTGTCCCGGGTTCCGGCAATGACAAAGAGGGTTTTAACTCCCGGGTAATCTTTTGAAAATTGAATCCCTTCTTTAGCCCTGACAATGAGTAATTCAAAGTGGTTGGTTCCCTCTACAATCACATGGGGAACTGCCAGGGAAGGCGTTAACAGGGTGCTGCTTTCTTCTTCACGTTTTTTCAGGAGCTCTGTCAGTTTCTTCTCATCAATATTCAGGCGTCCTGAAAGTTTTTTTGCACTAAGACGGAATAACTCATCCCGTGAAACTGTTCCTTTCAGATCCAGAATGGGGGCTTTTTCCACCAGATAATCAAAACGGTCCATACTGATATCATCCCTTTCCCGGATAATTTGTTTCAGTTCATCTTCCAGAGTGCCGGTGACGAGTTGTTTATTTGTAATACGTGAGACAAGATGAAGAAGTGCAGATTCTTTATTGACCACTTTTCGGGCGAAAAACCAATAATAGGCAAAGGCTAGCAGAATAAGTGCGGCGCTAATCAGATAGGCATCGGTTCCAACTTCATATAACACATAGATCAGGCCAATAATTCCTGCAATTTGAAGCCAGGGATAGAGGGGTGATTTATAAAGGGGCCGATAATTGTGAAGGGCGCTTTCCCGCAAAATGACAACCCCCAGACAGGCAAGAATATAGGTCAGCATTAACACGGTTGAGGCGGCTTCGACGAGAATTTTCAACTCAAGCAGAAGGCTGAGGGCCATGATGAGGCCGGTGACCAGCACTGCCACATGAGGAGTTTGAAACCGTTTGTTGATTCTGGAGAATGGCTTGGGCAGGAGATTGTCGCGGCTCATGGCAAGCAGGTAGCGTGATGCGGACATGAGTCCTGCATTGGCTGTCGACACAAAGGCGAGAATGGCTCCGATACTCATAGCAATAAAACCCGTTTGCCCCAAAAGTTGTTCGCCCCCCAGTGATATGGGAGTCAGCGAGTTGTCCAGTTTTTCCGGGTCCAACAATCCACTGGTAACGGTAATAGTGAGGGCATAAATAATAATAACGGTTGTGAGTGAGAGTAAAATTCCCCGGGGCATGGTGTTCCCGGGATCCCGGACTTCCTCGGCCATACTGGCGACTTTCAGCAAGCCCCCGTAGGAAACAAATACCAGTCCGGTTGCAGAGAAAACCGGTGCAATTCCTTTCCGGGCAAAAGGGATCAGGTTGGATATATTGATTTTTGGGAAACCGATGATGATATAGAGTATCAGTAAGATGAGAAGTCCGGCCACAAGCCATGTTTGTGCCCGGGCGGCCTGTTTGACTCCCAGAGTGTTCAGAATGACAAATAAAAGGACAAGTCCGGCACCAATCAACAAACCGTTTAAATCGATGATCAGGCGGACAAATGTTGCCATCCCAACAATGGCAAAAGAACTTTTCAGTGTCAGGGAAAACCAGCTTAATAAGCCTGCAACAGAACCTACACCTGGCCCAAATCCCCGCATCACAAAGAAATAATCACTTCCCGCCTTGGGCATGGCCGAGGAAAGTTCCGCCATACTCAAGGCACCGATTCCCGCCAGCAAACCGGCCATCACATAAGACCATATCACTGCCGGACCGGCGACGGAATGAGCCAGCCCCGGTAGAATGAAGAGTCCGGAACTGATCATTGCCCCGGTGGCAATGGTAAAGACATGGACAAGCTTTAGGCCTTTGTGAAGGTCGGAAGAGGCATGCTCTGTCATTGTTTTTTCCATATTATGTGTGATAAGACATTTTAAAGTATTATATGAATATAAAAAGGACAGGTTTCGAAATGAAATAAAATGATGAAGCCGGCCGGGACTTTTAAAATGTATGCAAGTAACTGGAAATCATAAAGAAATATGATTCGCGACATGGAGAAAAAACGGATGTGAACCGGGTTCGGACAGTGTAAAAAAAGAGGGGCACGAAGATGTGCCCCTTCTCTGTAGTTTTTTGTGAAAAAAACTTATTTCATGAATACTATTTTCATGGTTTGATGGAAGTTTTTGGTTTGCATGCGGACGATATACATTCCGGACGAGATTTCTTTACCATGAAAGTCAGTACCATTCCAGATCAGCTCATAATAACCGGTTGACTGATATGAGTTTACCAGGGTTTGAATATGCCGCCCCGACAGGTCAAATATCTGGATATTTACATGTGTATTTTCCGGGATTTGATAAGGAATTGTGGTGTATGGATTGAATGGGTTGGGGAAATTTGTGCTGAGTTCGAAATGGTCAGGAGTACCGTTGCGTCCTAAAATGCCGGTAGTATGGGCATCCAGGGCCGGAGTGATTTCAGACATGTTCCCATGATGATCCACAGCTGCCAGTCGGTAATAGTAATGTGTTCCGGGCTGAACATCTGAGTCCACATACAGTGTGTCGACCCCGTGCATCAAGGGATCAGAAGTCAAAGGATCAAAAGCCGGATCCATGGATTTCCAGAGGATGTAATAAGCGAGGTCCGGATCGGTTGACGATGTCCATGCGAGTTGTAATTCATGGTCAGACAGCCAGTTTGCACCGAGTCCGGCCGGGACGGCCGGGGCGAGATTATCAATGGAATATCCCTGTAAAACGGGACTGATATACCGACCGTCGGGAAAGATGGAAAGGATTCTGAAATCATGGAGTCCGTCCCCATCTATGGAGGAATCCGCCAGGGTGTGCACAAGGATTTCATAGGTATCCATGGCATAAGCAGCCGTGGAATTGGCTGCGATCCACTCTCCACCGTGCCGGATTTCTACCGTATAAAGCCCCAATGTATCTGCCATATCCTTTCCGATTGGTTCAGCATGTTTTGTATCAAAGTAGCTTCGGCTGAAATGTACCGTGACCCAGCCGCCCTGATCTTCCGGAACATCCATCACAGCATGAATCATGGCTGATACACTGACGTCGGCCATGATGTAATTCTCCTTGATGACCTGGTAAGCCCCACTGGTATCAGTTGCCGTGAATGTTACGGTGTATGCTCCCGGGATGGTATATGTATGAACCGGGTTTTGTTCCTCCGATGTATTACCATCACCGAAATCCCAGTGGATATTGGTCACAGGTGCCATCCCGGGGATTGTCAGGTCGGTGAAATGAACTTCGAGGGGTACAGGCCCCTGGGTGATATCTGTCGAAAATTCAGGTGTCATGGCTCGGCGGGTACGCCAAAGGGTCTGGTTGGGACCAAAGGCCCACACCGTGCCGTCTGAAGCAATGTCTACACCATAAAAACTCAATTCATCCGGGACGGTTCCGGATGTTTTTTGGGTCCAGGACGCACCCAAATCCTCTGTCATATACAATGCTTTATCGCCATGCCATCCGGCAGCATATCCTGTACCACTGACAGGATCAATGCGTATATTGACAAGCATGTAGGGTTGAACATCAAAGGAGGATTCATACCAGGCGGAGCCTCCGTTATCGGTGCGCCAGATGTGAGTTTGATATTCGCCATTTACCGAGAGGCTGTATGTCAGGATAATCGTGTTTTCATCCAGCATCTGGATATTCCGGTAGCCCGGGCCAATACTTGTATTGTCCAGGACAGGTAAGTTTCCACGAATAGATTGCCAGCTTTGGCCGCCATCCCGTGTGATAAAGGGCTCCATGGTCCAGGGGGCTACATTCAGACGGGCAAGAACTGCACCGGTATTCTGGTGTAACCAATGGCCTCCGAAAACATGGGGTCGGCTTGTAGGTGTGGGCGTGATGGATGACAAGGTGAAATGGCCGGTTTCAGGATCCCGCATAATTTTTTTAAACCATCGTGTGCTGGTGACACCCAGGCGGGCTGCTCCACTGACATATACTGTGTTTTCATTTACCTGCTGAAGATGGGTGATCATATCGTCATTCACATCAAAGCGCTGTGACCACGTGTGTCCCCCGTCTGTCGTGCACCAGACATATCCGAAGACGATATTGTAATCGTAATTGTTTGATCCGTCATCCAGGGAGAAGGCCACAGTTCCAATATTTTCGTTGATAAAACTCACTTTGGCTGAGGCGCCTAAACCTGAAAAATCAGTTTCGGCTTCAGGTGAAATATCTCTCCAGGAATCCCCGCCGTCCGTTGTTTTATAAAGTTTATTTTTATTGGAAACCAGGTATACAAGATCTTTGGACAGGAATGCCCCGTCGAGGTAATGATCTCCTTCATTACCAGGCAAGGTTGACAGTTGTTCAAAGGGAGAATCCACCGGATTTTGATGGACCGGTTCTTGAACCATAATATAGGCAGATTTTTCCGCCTGTTTATTTTCTGTGCCATCTGAGACGGTCAAAGATACCGTGTATGATCCAGGTGTCGTGTACGTATGCGCCGGATTCCGGGTCTGGGAGGTCGTTTGATCTCCAAAATCCCAGTTCCAGGAGACACCCTCGCCGGTGCTGAGATCGGTGAAATTCACCAGTAACGGAGCCCTTCCGGAAAGCACATCTGCCGTAAAATCCACCGCCCATTCCAGGTTTTCCTGGTGATAATAAAAAGCGCCCATATCTGCACGGGTTCCGTCAGGATCAGGTGTATAACCGGGGTGACCTGCATCTATCACGGGAGATCCGGCCTGTAAATGGTAATCCTCTGTAAAAAGAGGATCCAGGTTGACATCACCGGTTCCGGGTGTGATTGCCGTATAATCCGCACCGTTGTTCCATACACAGTTGTATTGAATGTTGACCTGGTTGTCTTCCAGGCCGCTGATGCCGGTTCCGTTGCCGGTACAGATATTATTCATAACCTCGCCATACACCATCACGCTAATGCCGATGTATTCACTATTCACAATGGTGTTATTGATAATGAGCGGTGTTCCCCCTTCTCCCAGAGCGATCCCATCCTGTTCGGAATGCTTGATGAGATTATACCGGATGATGGGAGATGATGCCGGAGGGTCATCCATCTGCCAATCCCGCGAGGTAATAATCCCGTAAAAACAACTGTCCATCACGCAGTTTTCTATGACAGGTGAAGCGCTGGGAACGTAAACACCTGCCCAGGCATTGCGGATGGTAAATCCGGAAATGAGGGTGCTTTGGGCCGCATGAGTGACTTTAATGGAATTCATCCATTTTTCGGGAGCCGGTTCGAGGATGCAGTTTTCGGGACCATTTTCAGATGTGAGCACAATTTCTTTTCCATCGATCATGAAATCAAAATCATCGTTATCCGCCGGGTGATACACGCCGTCTTTTACAATAACGGTATCAAAATCTGAAGCCATATTGATTCCATGCTGGATCGTGGCAAAGGGATTGTTGGCGGATCCGTCTCCCGTCACATCTGATCCGTCATTGGATACATAAATGGATTGGTATGTGACCGGTTCAAGGGCTGTGACAGCTCCGTGAATCGTCAACATATCAGACGTAAAATCATTGGTAACGATCAGGGTAACATCATAAACCCCGGGGTTGGTATACACATATTCAGGATGGATTTGTGTGCTTGTGTCGCCGTCTCCGAAATCCCAGAGACGGGATTCAACGGGGCCTGTGGACTGGTCTGTGAAACGGACAATCAGGGGGATGGGTCCATTGCCGGGTGAAAATGTAAAACCGGCCTGGAGTTCCGGTGGAAAGACAATAACCATATCCTCAATGGTATGACTATCAGATAAATCTCCGTCAGAAATAGTCAGGGTTACTGTATAAGTTCCGGGAGTTTCATAGATGTGGACCGGAGCCTGTAAGTTGCTGCTTCCTCCGTCGCCGAAGTCCCATTCCCAGGAGACAATGTGTGTGTTCTCTGCGGTGGACATGTCCGAAAAACGGACAGAAAGCGGTGCAGGTCCGTGAGGAGAGCTGAGAACAGTAAAATCTGCAAGCAGCGAGGAAGGCGCATCTTCAAATTCATAAACGCCCATATCCGGTGCGCCGCCGGACCAGCTTCCGATTGGCATATCCACGATCAGTTCATCCCCCATAGAATAGACGGCGGCTCCTTCATCAATACAGGGGGAATTGGCTGTTAAGTGGTAATCCGTATCAAAGGCGGGATAGTGGCTTGTGACAGAATTCCCCAAATTATTATCAAGCCAGTTGATCACACCGCCGTACATAGTACTTTGTGTAGTGGGACCACCCCGGACATTGGAATAGGCGATCTGCATCTGGCTGTTGGACCAGCATCCGATTTCAGGCAATCCATTAGCATCATTTCCCCAAATAATGCTGTTTACAATATTTACATTGGATACCATGGTAAAAAGGGCGCCAGCCCATTGATTGGCTGAATTGTCTGCAATTGTACAATTGATAATATTCCCATTGGATGCCTGAAGATAGATACCCCCTCCGGCTCCACCGCTGCTGACGCCGGTTGCTACATTTCCGGTTATCAAAACCCTTTCAAGTGTGAAGTCCGTATAACCGCTTTGAAAACCGGCACCGGCAAACCGGGTATTGTTCATGATTCTGGAGTCTGACACATGAACCGTGGAACTGTATGAATGGATGGCGCCATTGTGATTTTCAAGAATGTCTGTAAACGAGACTTGGGCTGTAGAATTGTTTCCCAGCACGACACCGATATTTTCGTTATTGTTAATGGTACAATGTGACAGGGTTGCATGGGAGGCATCTAAATATACACCGCTTTTTAAGTTGTTTTCGATCCGACAATTGCTGATGTCTGCAGAAGCACTTTCAATCAGAATCGCTGCAATGGGCAAATCCGAATAGCCCTGGTTAATCAGGCGAAGATTTTCCAAACCCGGCGATGCCCCTTCACGGATTCTCACATGTGCATATACACTTTGCAGTTCACCGTCCATGGTAAATCCGATAAGCCTGCTGGCAGATGTTATATTTGTTTTGTAAAGAATAATGGGATTAAAAGTGGACAGGCTTTGCAGGATGGTATTATCGATATCGTTCTGATTCCCGGATAGGATGTAGCGGGATGCGAGCACCAGATCTTTATTTTCCAGAACCAGGTTTGTTTCATATACACCGGGATTCACAAGTATTGTATCTCCAGTCACTGCAGCCGTAACGGCTTCTTCCAGTGTTGTGTAGCTATCTGGAACATGAATAACAGCCGCATTTAATGAAGATAACAACATGATCAGGGTCAGCATACTTAAAATCGACTTCATGGTCAGTCCCTTTTTTCTTGAGGATTCATTTATCCCGTCTATGAAATGGGATATTTGAAGCCGGGTTGATCTTGTTTAAGAAATATTTGCTTGTTTAATAGTACTTTAAAATTTATTGGAAAAGTGTATCCAGCATCACTTTTTTATAAAAAATTTTTTAGAAATAGTGTTATGATGTTTTACCCAGGGGTTTGATATATCCGATAAGCCGCCAAACTGCCAAAAGAATCAGCAGATAGGCGACCATAGCCCCAAAGGCGATCCAGTAGCCGGTAATTGAGTTATTGAAAAATACAATTGGTAAATTCAGCAGGATAAGGAGAGGGAAACCCAGAAAGAGGGCAATGCCACCTCCGTATGCCAGATCTTCTGCAGCCGGGGTTTCGAATTCGGGATCGGTGATACGGATGAGCACCAGGCCGGAATTGATGGTACCCGTCATTTCACCGAAAATTCCAATAAACCGTTCAAAATAATAATCATCAAAAGCCCTTTTGGATGCCCAGTGGATGATCAGAAAGGTTGTAAAAGCGGCGGTACCGGACATCACCAGGATAGGCAGCCAGTACTGGCCTATTACAGTGATACTGATAGCAGCGACTGAACCGGTAATCAGGTAGTCCACACTGACACCGGAAGCCCGGTTCATCAGTCCCTTATCGATCACGTAACTTTTTTTTGTCACATCCAGGATGCGCCGGACACCTACGGCAATTAGAAGTCCGATCACAAAGTGAAAAGACCACAGGGTATCTGAAAATTCCCCCAGTCCACCAGACTCCATCAGAAGCGTGACCCCCCGGATGAACAAATAGGTTAAAAGGTAGATGAATCCGATGAGCCCCACCTGAAACGCCATGGGTTCGATAGCTTCAGGAGAGAGAGTAAGAAACCCGGCGACCCCCGGGGAATTCTCCTTTACAATACCGGTCCGGATGTCCCGGTTCAGGCTGTCTTTCCCCTTAATCAGGGCTGTTTCTCCCCGCCGGATGCCCCGGTTGACAAGGGTAATGCCGGCGACATATGCAATGAGAAAGCCGATAACGGCAAATGTGAGTCCAATCATCCCCCCGTTTACCAAACCGGCTTTTTCCCAGCTGTGTCCCATGGTGTAAGCAATTCCCGGTCCCATTCCAAAGCCCAAAGGTACCAGAAAACCGATGCCGGCGAAAAAATTCGGGTTGAAGAAATAGATTACCGTAAATGCCAACAAAAGACCGGCCATTGCCTGGGTGATATAACAGGTAAGTTCAATAAATGCTTTACTCACGGGTCCTTTACCAAAGGACGTTTTGGATTGGCGTAATCCTAATACAATAAATGTCAATGCGAGCAGATGATAAACATACATCCCTAAACGATTCCCATCCAGAGGTATAATATTTAAGACCTGGCTGCCCAGAATCAGTCCGATAAAACCGCCGATTATATTATTGGGGATAAGAAAACGCTGAAAAAAAGGGATATAACGGCGCAGAATGGTTCCTGCAATTAAAAAAAGACTCAGAAATGTAAAATCAAGAACCACATCCTTCAAATTGAGCGTAAGATCCCAGGGTGTCATGGTATCCTCCTGTGTCGGTTTGGCAGTAACCCCATGTAATATAAGATAAAAAGAGTAGAAGAATAAGGATGATGGAACGAGGGGGACAAAGATCGACGGAGTGAGGGAGAGAGGGAGTGAAAAAATGCCGGTCATCGAGTGATCCAGCTATGTCAGGATTGTATCGAGATACCGGTCACCGGGGCGGCTGCCGACAGGTGGAAGTACCGAAGCGCCAGCTTCAAATACAACAAATACTCCTCATATAAAAAAATCAAGACAGCACAATATATTAAAGATAATATAATCTTGCATTTGATCGGATACGGGATTATTTTATCCCCGGGGGATCACACGTATAAGTATCTTCCTATATAGTGAGAATAAAATTTCATAAATCCACACCACATATACTCTATTTGCATACGTCACCCCGAACCCCTGAACCCCTGAACCCCCAAAATGACATAATATAAAAAGCCCCCGTTGAAAAACGGGGGCAGGATTGTCCGGATCAATATTTAAATTGATCAGAAGCGACGGTTTTCTTCGCGACGGGGACGTGCCTCATTGACACGCAGAGCGCGGCCGGAGAGCTCTTTGCCGTTGAGTTCTTCCATTGCTTTTTGCGCTTCTGAATCATCGCTCATTTCGACAAAACCGAATCCCTTGGAACGGCCGGATTCACGATCAGTAATGATGCGGGCCGATTCCACGCTACCATAACCCTCGAACAATGTTTTCAGTTCTTCTTCCGACGTTGACCAGGGCAGGTTTCCTACATAGATATTCATACGAATCCTCTGCTTATCTGTCATGTATTCAAACCAGATCGCCAGGCCATGACAGCCAACCTGAAAATCTGCGTCCTGAGGACGGTTATCAAATGAAATCTGCTTCAGGACACGGTTTCCCATCCCTGAAACGTTGAAAAATAATAACATTTGAGCGAAATCCACTCTTTTTTTTGGAAATATTGAAGATTTATCCCCTAAAAACAGACAAAAAGTGATCAAATTGAAGCATTTACGGGTTTTTTATCCCCCCAAACCGGTTTATTTATGCCTAAATACAGAAAACCCCCTCCGTGAGGAGAGGGTTTGAAAGTCTGATCGCATAGTTTATGACAGATCAGTAGCGCCTGCGCCGGGAGTCGTTGTCGGCAGTGGGGCGGGCTTCATTCACCCGGAGTGCCCGGCCGTCCATCTCTTTTCCGTTGAGGGCTTCAATGGCTTCCTGTGCATCTGAATCATTGCTCATTTCGACAAATCCGAAGCCTTTTGAACGGCCTGAATTACGGTCGGTGATCACACGGGCGGTATCAACCGTTCCGTATTCAGAGAAAAGGGTCTTCAGGGCTTCTTCAGTGACGCCCCAGGGCAGGTTTCCTACATAGATATTCATATCAATCCTTATTACCTGTTGTGTTGTGTACTTCAGATCCTCCGACCACAACAGCCAACCGGTGGAATCCGCGTCCTCTGGACGATGATCGTGTCAACCGGACATGTGCCCGGCCATCTCTTTGAATAAACCTCATGTTGGGGCCTATCGCAGAAAACGGTGAAATATACGACAAGTTTTTTACATTACAAGCTTTTTATTTTAAAAAATTTTTTATTTTCAGCCAGACTCCATGGCCTGTACATCCTGCACCTGATTCTCTGTTGTTGATTTCAACTGTTATTTCATTTATTTTCAAGTAACAGCCTTCGGAAAAAAGCGGTATGTAACGAAGTTTTTTGACGGAAGTCTGAAATATAGGATACGACATAAAGCTTTTTTCCCTTTATAATAGTTATGAAAGGAGCGATTCATGGAAAAACTCATTCAGTCCCTGCAAGGTGTCAATTGGATTGACCTGGGACTCGAAGCTGCGAAAATTGTCTTGATCCTGGTTGTTGCCTGGATTGTGATAAAAATTATTAAACGATCCCTGAAAAGCGTGGAAAAACGCATGGTTCAAAACCGTGTGATGGAAGGTGAAATTGCCACCGATTCCAGCAAACGAGTCCAGACCCTGATGAATCTCACCAGCCAGGGGGTCACCATCCTCCTTTGGGCTGTGGTAATCCTGATGGTTCTGACCCAGATTGGTGTGGAAATCGGGCCTTTACTCGCTGGTGCCGGAATCCTTGGTTTAGCTGTTGGTTTTGGTGCACAGAACCTGGTAAAGGATGTGATATCCGGCTTTTTCATGATTCTTGAGGATCAGATCCGTGTGGGAGATGTGGCCATTCTCAATGGTACCGGTGGACTGGTGGAAAAGATGAATTTCCGGGTGACGGTTTTGAGGGACCTGTCCGGAACGGTCCATGTTTTTCCGAACGGAAGCATCACGACCCTGAGTAATATGACCAACGAGTGGTCTGCCTATGTGTTTAACGTGGGAGTTGCTTACAAGGAAAATACCGATCAAGTGACAGAAGTCATTCAGGAAGTTTTGGAAGGCCTGAAAAAAGATGAAACCCTTGGTTCAAGCATCCTGGAGACGGAGATCTTCGGAGTGGACGGCCTGGGCGATTCGGCGGTTACCATTAAAGGCAGAATCAAAACCATTCCCCTGAAACAATGGGCCGTCGGCCGGGAATTTCTCCGCCGTGTCAAACTAGAGTTTGATGCCCGTGATATTGAAATCCCCTTTCCCCACCAGACACTTTATTTCGGTGAAGCCAGTAAACCTTTTGAACTTCAGGTTATGGAAAAAATTTCACAAAAAGCCAAAGGTGTTGACAGCTAAATTCAAACGGGCCGGATAAAGGTTTTTTATTTTTGTGTTTCAAGGAGTTTGGAATACAAGGATTTGGCCTTTGCTTCGAGTGCTTCAATGGATCCGTCGTTGTGGATCACATAATCTGCACGGCGGATCTTTTCTTTTTCCGGCATTTGCAAAGACATTCTGAAGATAATTTGTTCTTGACTAAGGGATCCCCGCTTCAGGGCCCTATCCATCCGGCATGATGTGGGTGCTGTTACGACAAGTACACCATCGTACATATTTTCGGAACCGGCTTCAAACAGCATGCTGGCCTCGATGACCAAAAGAGGAGGATTTATTTTTAAGGCGGTCTGATGGATTTCCCGGATTTTCTCTTTGACATAGGGATGAATCAGGGCATTGAGTTTTTCCTGGTTTTCCCGGGAGGTAAAGGCTCGTTCTGCCAGAAGGGTTTTGTTGAAATCATGTGTTGAGGGATAAATATCCTCACCAAAAAGAAGGCAGATTTTGTGCTTCACCGTTTCATTGTTGCCAATGATTGATTTTGCAATATCATCAGCATCATATACTTCGGCACCCCAGGCCTTGAAAAAAGCGGCAACAGTTGATTTTCCCGATCCCAGTCCGCCGGTAAGTCCCAGGAAAAACATAAACGCCTCACATCTTTTTCAAAACAGTTTCGATACGTTGTGTGATCTCTTCAATCTCCCCTTCTCCGGAAATACGGTGGAGGAGTCCGTTCTTTTCGTAGTAGTCAATCAGGGGATATGTATTCTTCCGATATACGTCGAAGCGCTTCAGGATTGTTTCACGTGTGTCATCTTCCCGTTGATACAAATCTTTGCTGCCACAATTCGGACAGATGGCATCATCCGGTTTCCCGCCCGGGAACGATGGCGTTGCACCACAATTTCGACAGGTCCAGCGGCTTGTCAGGCGGCGAAGCAGTTCCTCTTCCGGAACGTCGATCAGAATGGCTGCGTCCAATGGAGCCTCAATTTTTTCCAGCATGGCATCCAAAGCACGTGCCTGGGGAAGGGTCCGGGGGAATCCATCTAAAATATATCCTATCCCCTCTTTTTCAAACTCAGTGACCTTTTTTTTCAGAATATCTATCATGATATCATCCGGGACCAGTTTCCCCTGATTCATATATTCTGCCGCTTTTTTCCCCAAGGGGCTCTGTTTTTCCGTCTCTGCTCTTAGAAGATCACCTGTGGAGAGTTTTGTCAGAGACAAACGCTCTTTTAAAATATCTGCCTGGGTTCCTTTTCCGGATCCGGGTGCGCCAAGAAATACAAGTCTCATGCTTCAATCTCCTTTGTTTGGAGGATTTTATAATAAATACACCATGAAAGCAAGATAAGGGAATAAAGCATAGGATTTGCAGTTCGCTTAATGTTACCTGATAGTTCAGGCCTTACAGCATGAAAAATATTCCACGAAAAAGGCAAAACGGCAAAGTTTGCTTTGCCGTTTTGCAAGTATCTTGTGATATGCGGATTTATGCCGTGGTTTTGGGTTCTTCCGGTGTTTTTTGCAGGGCAAGGACCAGGGACAGAATCAGCACGACAATTCCAGCTATTATGAAGTTGAGTTGTACAATCAGTGACGGAACCAGTCCGCTGATGAAGATCCAGATTCCAACAATACCTGCAACAATTGCCGGCCATTTTTTTGAAGCGGTAAATCCCAGCAGAGCAATCAGAATTCCGGCAATAATCATATTCCAATTTACCTGCACACCCGGTATAAAACCGGAAACCACAAGCCACAATCCAAGAATCACATTAACCCATGCTTGCCACATAGAACACCTCCTTTTTTATGTGACACACTGTTTCTGATATCATCAGATGTTCGTAAAAACAGAATAAAATCCACCCACCTGTTAAAGTCTGATAAGACAGGATATGTATCCGGTTGAATAATCATGGTTACACCCTGTACCTTAAGGTAGCGGCTGTATCCCTGTTTTTCAAGCAAAATTTATATCATTTTACTTGTATTCTATTTTTTTATAAGCCTTTCTTAAAGTGCTTCAAGAGCTTTCAGTGCCGTATCGTAATCAGGTTCCTGTGTAATTTCCGGGACCAGTTCCCTGTAAACAACAGTCCCCTCGGTATTGATAATGACAACAGAACGGGCCAAAAGTCCGGCCATGGGACCATCTTCAATCCGCACACCGTAATCCTTACCGAAATCACTGTTCCGCAATTCACTAAGGGAGATTACGTTGTTGATTCCTTCGGCCACACAAAACCGTTTATGGGCAAATGGGAGATCTTTTGAGATACATAAAACCCGGGTGTTTTTCATTTTAACCGCCAGGGAATTAAAACGCCGGACGGACATGGCGCAAACATCTGTATCCAGACTTGGGAAGATATTCAACAGGAGGTTTTTTCCCTTGAAATCCTTCAGGGAAACATCTTTCAGGTCCGTTGTGGTGAGAAGAAAATCCGGGGTTTTATCTTTTTCCCGGGGAAGATCCCCAAAGGTATGAATGGGATTGCCTTTTAATGTAATGTGTGCCATCACGACTCCTTTTGTTTCAGTTTATATTGATTAGAGACAGAGAGCTCCGGAAAGTTGCAGAATGTGGGATTTGTTAATAAAAACAGGGGTCTTTTGAAGAATACGTAAGGTTTTTTAGCCTTTAGAAAAACATCATGCTCCCTTTACAATACGCCGGATATCATTCATCCGGTCCAGGGTTTTTTGATATCCTTCCCCGATAATTTCTTTTCCCAAATCAAAATCCATCAGTTTAATATGCCCCAAATCCGGTGTAATCAGGATATCAGGAGGATTCAGTCTGAGTCCAAGCCGGGAAATTTGCATTTCCATTATATCTACAGACTGCCGATAGACATCCAGAAAGCCGGGAATGTCCTCCTTTTTTTCTCCGGTGCCGGTTTCAAATTTAAACCAGGACTGAAGGAGGGATTCCACAGAAGGAAAGCGATCGGAAAATTTCTCAAAGATAGCTTTATTCAGGGCTTTGTCGCGTTTTTCATCCTGTTTGGATTTCTTCTTTTTTTCCCGGCGCTGAATGAGGCAGTGGTTCAGGTCCACGGCAATAATTACTTCAGCCCCCATCTTTTTTACCACATCCACGGGGACGGGATTCAGAAGTCCACCGTCTACGCAAAGGCGTTTATTTATTTCTACCGGGCGGAAAATCCCCGGGATGGAGATACTGGCACGGACGGCTTCTTTGACAGATCCTTCCGAGAAAATAATTTCTTCACCGGTTTTCAGATCTGCGGCCACGACCCGGAGGGGGATTTTCAAATCCTTAAATGTCCGGACGGTCATGACATGTTCAGCCAGATCCATTACCTTTCGCCCTTCCAGGACCCCGGTGAGACTCATGGAAAGATCCAGAAGGGAAACCACCCGTTTCCAGTCCATGTCCAAAACCGTCTGGTGAAACTCTTCGATATGGCCGGAAGCAAAAATGGCGCCCACATAAGCGCCAATACTGGTACCTGCCACAAAATCCACCGGAATATCATGTTCCTGGAGTGCCTGAATTACACCGATATGGGACCAGCCCCGGGAAGAGCCGCTTCCCAGGGCAAGTCCGACTTTTTTTCTTTGGGTCATTCAGCTGGCTCCAGGAGGAATTTTTCAAAAAACAGCATGAGACTTTGGGTATAAAAATCCCGATTGTTCTTTTTTCGAAATCCGTGACCCTCATCTTTAGCCAGAAGATACCAGGTTTCCGTATCGTTTTTTTTCACAGCATCCAGGATTTGTTCGGCTTCACTGGCCGGAACCCGGGGATCATTAAGTCCCTGAACGATAAAAAGCGGAGTGGAAATTTTATAAGCATTGTTCACCGGGGCAATGGATTCCAGATAAGCCCTCATGTCGGGATCCCGTTCGTCTCCATATTCAGCCCTTCGTAAATCCCGACGGTAAGATTTTGTGTTTTCCAGGAAGGTGACAAAATGGCTGATTCCTACCACATCCACACCAGCTCTCAGGCGGTCATTATAGTGGGTCAGACTGGCGAGGACCATGTAACCGCCATAGGATCCACCCCATACGGCCACTCGGCTTTCATCCAGCTCAGGTTGTTCAGCTATCCAATCAAGTAAAGCTCCGATATCGAAAACCGATTCTTCACGTAGAGTGCCATTATCCAGAAGCAGGTAAGATTTTCCATATCCGGCCGATCCTCTGACATTAGGTGCGAGAATGGACACACCCATTTCATTCAGGATGTACTGGAAGGTTGATGAAAAAGATGGCCTGAACTGGCTTTCGGGACCGCCGTGGATATAGATGATGACAGGTGCTTTTGCAACAGTGCTCTTGCCCTTGTAATAAAATGCCGGGATTTTCCGGAGGCTCCCGTCCGGCAGGGAATCGAAGGTTGTATAATGGATGAGTTCCGGCTGGATAAAACCATCTGTATTCAGTCCACCGACTTCGCTGGTGGTCCACCGGGTAAGGGTGGCATTGGTCAGGCGGATAGAATAGACATCGGTGGGATTTTTGGGTGTATTCAGGCTGATCGCCAGCTCGGTGCCATCCGGGTTGAACCGGAGTCCGCCGATGATACCCAGGGGGAGTTTAGGCAGATTGAGTCGACTACCGCTCCGGAGATTCAGGACAGATAAACGGCTCATGCCGTCTTCATTGGTTACCCAGGCCAGAAGCATGCCATCCCTGCTGACTGTAAAGCCACTGACATCCCAGGTGGTTTTCCCCAATAGCAATTTGATATTGCCGGTGGATATATCGTAACTGCGCAGGGTTTGAAATTCGGCATTTTCATCGGATGTAAAGAAAATCTTGTCACCCAGGGGGGACCATTTGGCGCCACCATAGGAAATTTTTCTGTCAGAGGGGTTGATTGGTGACATTTCTCCTGTTGTCACATCCAGGATATGCAGATAGGATTCATTAATGGAGACATAATTCAGGAGGATGAGTTTATCATTTGCAGGGGACCAGCTAACAGGTTCCCAGTATCCTTCCAGTTGGGCCGCCATCCTGGCGTTGGACAGATCCTCAGCCGGTGCCACATAGATGTCATAATCCGTTCCATTCCGTTGAGTGCCAGGATAGGCCAGCAGCGATCCATCATGAGACCAGAGAGGGGTACCATGGCGGGCTTTTCCGTTTGTTATCATGGTTACCCTGCCATCCTCCAGGTTCATGGCAAAAAGCTGATAGGCTTCATTTCCTCCCACATCCTTCATGAAAACCACAATGGGAGTATCCTCATTGGGACACACCGCGGCATCACCTACCGGTTCATCAAAAAAGGTAAGCTGGTAGCGGGTACCACCGGGCATGCTAACTTTATGAAGCTGGGATGTTTCACCGAAGCGGGTCGATATCAGCATCCCTCCCCCGGGAAGCCAGTCTTCAAGATAGGCTGAACGAACGTTTTGATATTGGTTTAAGCGGTCTTTTAATGATTCAGGGACGGGTGGAATATTTTCCATCACCAGGTTTCCGATTTCAGCCCGGCCGTTATCAGCCCTTTGGGGATCTTTTCCGCATCCGGCCAGTGTTATGGAAAGAATGAGAAAAATCCATAGAATTCGAAATAGTTTCATGGCAAAATCCTTTAACAGTTTATTGTACACGGCAAAAGTCAAAATAAAAAAGAATGATGAAAAGAAAAAGGAGATAGTGGATAAATAGTATTGAAGAATGGATGGCGAATCGTGAGGGGCAAGGTGGAACAGGAGACAATTCCCAGCTGAGGACGCAGGGACTCAAAATTATTTTTTGGGGGATGTGGGAGCTACAAGATTCGAACTTGTGACCCCCTGCTTGTAAGGCAGGTGCTCTGGACCAGCTGAGCTAAGCTCCCCTCAAAAAGCCAGAAAGTTTACGATTCGAAGCAATATTATGCAAGGGAAAAGTCAGTCGACTGTCGACCGAAAAAGTGACGCGTGACAAGTAACGCGTGACAAGGGGTCCAATCATCCAATCCCCCAATCGAATCAATCCCTCATGTCCACTGTCCACTGCCGACTGTCAACTGTCGACTGAAAAAGTGACGCGTGACAAGTGACGCGTGACAAGTAACCCGTGACGAGTGGGTTTGAGGGAGAGGCATTTATTGGCGGGGAAGGTATCGGATTAGGCCGATAGTCATTTTTTTAATTTCAAGGATTTCTTTTTGAAATGTTTTTAATAATTCTTCCGAAATATATTCGAGATGATGTGGGATGATGAGTGGTGTCTCCAGCTTCGAAATACTGCCCCGCCCCATTTCACAGGGCAGGCAATCAAATCAATCCCTCAGCGCTCTCTGCGCCCTCTGCGGGAAGAACCAACTCCAAACTCATAACTCCAACTCAATACTCATCCCTCATCCCTCATCACTCCTCCAAATTCCCCTCCTCACACTCACATAGCGGTTCCGGGCAAAGATTTCCAGGGCTGAATCTGCTTTTACGGGATATCCACCCGTGGGGGGGACAACCCGGCCGCCGGATTCAAGGTAATAGGGCTCATTGTTAATAAATACAATAATGCCCACATGACCATTCCGCCCGGCAATGTCTCCGGGACGTAGTTTTGTCAGATCATCAGGTGACAGGGAACCTCCCTTTTCGATGCGTAGGATTTCGTCTCCCAGCCGGTAGAGTTCCCGGGTATCCAGCCGGTAATTGTTGGAGCCGCCATCCAATCCACCCTGATCTTCAAAACCGGTTTTTTCACAATAATATTTAAATCCCTGCCACGAAAAAAGGGCCACTGTATCTGGAAGCAGGTTAAAATGAACCGCCATCTCATAGGGAGCCGCTACAAAACCGGAGCAATCGAGCCCATAAAGTTTTCGACTGCTTCCTCTATGGGTTTGGGGATCATCCAAATCGAAGAGATCTCCACCCCAACGGTAAAAAGATTGGCCAAAATAGGCCTGGTATATGTTGAATGTAAAAAGGGCCAGTTGGTTGATAATTTCGGAAGGGGATAAGGTGGATAGCGTATCCAGATAAGGCTCAATTGCCGGTGTAATCACATCTTCGAAAAATCTCCGGTTTTGGGTTTTGAAACCGGTCCAGGCCGTATCTCCCTTTTCATAATAGAGACTGTCTGCCAAAACATTTTTATTGAAACGGCTTTTCAAGTCCGGATCTGCGATCTGATAGGGGATGAGAGTCCCATAATCTGTTTTTTGATATATTGCCTCGTTTGGAACGGCGGTATCTGTTTTGGAACAGGCGCTAAGCGAGAGATAGAGAAAAAAACAGAGAACAAGGATAAGAATAAGATTAAGGTTGAGTCCCGTGTCATCAGTGGAACGTATTTCATGGGGTCTCGCAGGTTTTGGGTTCACTTTGTTCCTTTCAACATTTCTTGCTGTTTTCACGATTCAATCGCCACGGTGTGGCATTCCAACGCCTGGCAGTGTTCATTAGCCACTGCGCAGCGTTTTCAGAAGTTAGAAGCTGGAAGTTGGTGTCGCTTCACTCCTGACGAATCAATCCCTCAGCGCTCTCTGCGCCCTCTGCGGGAGGAATCAACTCCAAACTCATAACTCCAACCCAATACTCATCCCTCATCTCTCATCCCTCTTTTTCATGATCATCACACCAATCCCTCCGGCAATCATGGCCAGACACAGAAGCTGTCCCATGGTGACCCAGTCAAAAAAGAGAAAGCCCAGCTGTTCATCCGGCTCTCGAAAAAACTCGATGATAAAACGGCCGATACCGTAAAATATAAGGCCGGATGCGAATTTCACATGTCCGGCAACTCCTTTTCTATGGAGCCAGAAAAGAAAAAGGAAGAGAACGAGTCCTTCGACCAGGGCTTCATAGAGTTGTGAGGGGTGGCGGGGAATGCCGCCGGATCCGGGGAAAATCACGGCCCAGGGGACCTCAGCCGGCCGGCCCCACAATTCTCCATTGATAAAATTTCCAAGGCGACCGAAAAAGAGTCCCACCGGTGCAATGGTTGTGAATTCTCCAATCAGATCCCAGAATTTGATCTGGTGTTTCCGGGCAAACCAGACGACGTACAGGATAATAGCAATTGCGCCACCGTGAAAGGACATCCCCCCGTGCCAGGTCATAAAAATTTCCAGGGGGTTTTTCAGATACCAGGAAAGGTTGTAAAAAAGAACGTATCCCAGGCGGGCTCCTACCAGTAGACTGATGATCGCACCGGTAAAGAGGGAATCCAGCTGTTTTTCCGTCATTTTCAGATCACCCCGGCGGATGATATATTTCATCCAGTAGTAAAAACAGATAAATCCCAACACGTACATGAGTCCGTAATAGCGGATCTCAAAAGTGCCGATTTTAAAGAGATAGGGCTTTAAGTTGTGGACCCATGCCAAGATCATGGCGAACTCCTTCCATGTTTTCGGGAATTTAAATGATTCACCTCAGGAAAAAAAGAAAGGTAGGCCAAAAGTGTCACTTATCTTCTTAACCCTTTTGTTGAGACATAGACCATATGGAAGGATTATAAAATGGCTATTTGACAAAAAGCGGTTATATCACGTGAAATCAGTGAGATAAACCGGACATCCCACACGTTATCCACCGGGGATGTGGATAAGTGTGAACAATGAAAATTATCATAAGTGTTTATAATCGACTGACAATCAATGTTTTATGTTATAGTAAAATTTGTATATTATTATGTGCATACACAGGTTATCCACATTTTAAAAATCGGGTGATGGCCTTTTGATCCATTCTTGCTCATAAGCCATTCCATCAGTACATTTCATGAAAAAATGAGGGAAATATGATCAAAACAGCCTTACCGGGAGTCCGCCTGCGTTTTGCCCGGCCCGGGGATTCAACACAGGTATTGGAATTTATCAAATCACTGGCAGCGTATGAACGCATGAGTGATGAGGTGCTTGCCACAGAAGAGACAATCAGAAAAACATTATTTGGAGAAAAGGCCTATGCTGAAGTGATTTTTGCCGAGCTGGATGGAAAGGCTGTGGGATTTGCTCTCTTTTTTCATAATTATTCAACCTTTGTTTCGCGGCCGGGTCTCTATCTTGAGGATATTTATATCTATCCGGAGTACCGGGGGCGGGGTATCGGCAAAATGATGATGACCTATCTGGCCCAATTGGCGGTGGAACGGGATTGTGGCCGTTTTGAGTGGTCGTGTTTAAAATGGAACAAGCCCTCTTTGGATTTCTATGCCTCGTTGGGAGCTGAAACTATGGATGAATGGGTTACCCTGCGGGTAAGCGGTAAAAAGTTAAAGAACCTTGCCGGTTTTTTTAAGCCGCAGGAGGATTGATCAGGCTCGCCTGGACAGTATCCATGGGAGGATGAGTTCTGCCAGCCGGTGTGTATCTGCCTCAGTGCCTGAATAACAATACGAAAGTGCTATCGTGATAAGTGGTGCTTTTTGAACAAGATCTTTCAACGTGTCTAAAAAACTGAGAATTTCATCATTGGTCCACACGTCCCCTTGGCCGAAAAAGATGGATCTGTTAAAGATATCCACATCCAGATCCAGAGCGGTATCCGCCGGATTGAGATGGTTTAATGCCGTGGCAATATCCGGGTGAATATATTGCCGGACCCTGTTGTGCATCAGAATTTCCGGGCTAAGCCCTGGCTCAATATTTCGTTGATAACAGTAAAAATGGATATTCCTGAAAAAATGTCCCCTGATTGCAGGCGATATGAAGGAATCTTTTCGTATCAGGCGATCTTCTGAAATCACTTTTTTCAAGGCCTTGGGATTGGAAAGGAGCCCGGTAAGGGATTTATCATCTCCGGAAAAATCATTGGCTCCATCCCAGTGATAATCTACATGAAAAAGTGTCCGCGGGAGGATGTCTCTATGGGTTGCCCAAACCCATAGTGCCCATTTATGATCATCCATAACCCATACACCGGGAGCCATTTCCAGGCAGGCGTCGTTATTTCCCTCCTTCGGGTAATCAGGGCATTGCATGGAGGAAGATAATAAGAAAATGATGAATTATGAATGGTGAGTTATGAGTGATGAGGGATGAGTATTGAGTTGGAGTTATGAGTTTGGAGTTGGTTCCTCCCGCAGAGGGCACAGAGAGCGCTGAGGGATGAGTATTGAGTTGGAGTTATGAGTTTGGAGTTGGTTCTTCCCGCAGAGGGCGCAGAGAGCGCTGAGGGATTGATTTGATTGCCTGCCCTGTGAAATGGGGCGGGGCAGTATTTCGAAGCTGGAGACACCACTCATCATCCCACATCATCTCGAATATATTTCGGAAGAATTATTAAAAACATTTCAAAAAGAAATCCTTGAAATTAAAAACATGACTATCGGCCTAATCCGATACCTTCCCCGCCAATAAATGCCTCTCCCTCAAACCCACTCGTCATGCGTTACTTGTCACGCGTCACTTTTTCAGTCGACAGTTGACAGTCGGCAGTGGACAGTGGACATGAGGGATTGATTCGATTGGGGGATTGGATGATTGGACCCCCTTGTCACGCGTCACTTGTCACGCGTCACTTTTTCAGTCGGCAGTCGACAGTCGGCAGTGGACAGTGGACATGAGGGATTGATTCTATTGGGGGATTGGATGATTGGACCCCCTTGTCACGCGTCACGCGTTACTCGTCACTTTTTCAGTCGGCAGTCGGCAGTAGAAAGTCGGAACCTGTACCCCTGAACCCCTGAACCAACTATCAGGAGCGAAGCGACGCTAACTTCGGACAGGCCACGGCCTTTCCTACATCTTCCAGCTTCCAATTTCTTATAAATGATTGGAATCATTTTTCCTACCTGAAACCGAATTATAAGAGAGATGGGATATATGATTTCGTTTAGGTGACGCCCCCCACCCCGGGGGTAAAATACGCCAAAATGCGACACAATGCAAGATTATATTGTTAATCATATATGTGTTATTTCGAATTATTTAATGGATTAATTACAGTTTTCATTTATACTTTGTGACAGTCGCATCCAAGATATCAGCCTATGAAAGATAATGGATTCAAACGCTGCACAGCAGCGTTTGAAAGCCGCGTAGCGGCTATTGAACACCGAACGCAGTGAGGTGCTTGAATCCCATATAGCAGCGCTTGAGCCCACCTCATCATTCATCATTCTTAATTCATCATTCATCATTCATCATTCATCCCCCCTCCCCTTTCATCTCCGCCTTAAATCATGTAAATTATTTCACTACACTTATCAGGGAGAAAGCATGCATATTCCAAGACCGGGGAAATATGTGATTCATGACGAAGATGAAGATAGGCGATTTGATTTTTCAAAATATATGCGGCGGCGGAAATCCCCCCGATCTTTCTGGGGTACTCTCATTATGCTGATTATTGTAGTGGTCGTTTATTTCTTTCTTCAGGGCTTATTAAAATGAGGTGATTATGAAATTAATAGAGTGCGTCCCCAATTTTAGTGAGGGACGTGATAAACAATTGATTGATGAAATTGTCCGTGATATTGCTTCGGTCGAAGGAATTCGGGTGCTGGATATAGATCCGGGCGTGGACACAAACCGGACAGTGGTGACTTTTGTCGGGGAACCGGAGGCAGTTCTTGAGGGGGCTTTTCAGGGAATACGATCGGCATCCCAGCGAATAGATATGCGGCATCACACCGGTGCCCATGCCCGGTTGGGTGCAACAGACGTGTGTCCTTTTGTACCGGTGACGGGTGTGACAGTGGATGAATGTATTGATCTGGCGAAACGCCTGGGAGATCGGGTTGCCCGTGAACTGGGGATTCCTGTTTATCTCTATGAAAAAGCTGCTTCCCGTCCCGAACGGCGAAACCTGGCGGATATCCGGTCCGGGGAGTATGAAGGACTGGCGGAAAAACTGGAGGACCCCGACTGGGCCCCTGATTTTGGCGAGGCGGTTTTCAATGAACGGTCCGGAGCGACGGTCATCGGTGTCCGGGAGTTTCTCATTGCCTATAATGTCAACCTGAATACCCGGGATCGGAAACTGGCTCATGATATCGCCCTGGATATCCGGGAAAAAGGCCGGGCTAAGCGGGATGAGAACGGAAAGATCATAAGGGATGATGAGGGAAAGATTGCCCGGACTCCCGGACTCCTTCAGGAATGCAAGGCTGTGGGTTGGTATATGGAAGCCTTTGATTGTGCCCAGGTCTCCATCAATCTGACGAATTACCACGTGACACCTGTTCACAAAGCTTTTGAAACGGTGGTGGAAGAGGCGGCAAAACGCGGGCTGCGGGTCACCGGGTCTGAACTCGTTGGACTTATTCCTCTGGAAGCCATTTTGGAGGCAGGAGATTACTACCTGAAACGCCAGGGGAAACCTACGGGATATCCTGAAAATGAGCGGATACGCATGGCCGTACAAAGCCTGGGGCTCTCGGAGCTCTCTCCTTTTGAACCGGAGAAAAAAATCATTGAATATTGTGTACAGGATCCAGACAAAGAAACACTTGCAGGTATGAGAATATGTGATTTTACTGACCTGTTGTCGATAGATACACCGGCACCCGGAGGAGGAAGTGTAAGCGCACTTGCCGGAGCTTTGGCTGCAGGACTCGCATCTATGGTGGCTCACCTGACAGCTGGGAAAAAAAGTTATGAGGATGTTCGGGAACGGATGCTGGTCCTTCCTGAAGAAGCCCAAAAGCTGAAAGATAAACTCCTGTTGGCTATTGATGAAGATACTCGTGCCTTCAATGCCGTGATGGATGCCTATCGACTGCCCAAAAAAAGTGAAGATCAGCAGAAAGTTCGGAAAAAAGCAATTGAAGAGGCGATGAAACATGCCTGTCGTATTCCATTAAATGTCATGGAACTCTCATACCAGGCTCTTCGCTTATGCCGTGAGACAGAGGAAAAGGGGAACAAAAATTCCCAATCCGATGCAGCAGTAGGTGTCCTGATGGCCCAGGCTGCCATGCAAGGCGCTGCTTTGAATGTCCGGATCAACCTGAAGGATCTTGAGGATCAGACCTTTCAGGATGAAATGAACAAGGCTGTAAACATCCTCCTGAAAAAAATGGAGGAACAATCCGGAACAAATGGGTAAAGGATGGGGTTTTAAGGGTAAGATCCTTGAAAGATCCGCCTGAATATTTGGGGAATAACCGGAAAAGAATTTATAAGCAATGGTTGTTCACTCTATAACTACAAAAAAGATGTGGACTTAATGGGCAGCAATTCCCATTTTATAGAGGATTCTTACTGAGACAATCATAAAAGAGGAAGGGTTATATGGCTAAAACAAGCATTCTATTCCATTTCAACAGTGAGTCCGGGCAGACCCGGGAACAGTTGAAAGCCACTGTGCAGGCAATGGTTCAACAACGGAACAATGATGTTGAATTAATCGGGATAACCAATGAACCGGAAGAATTAAAAAAGCTGGTACAAGGGGCCAGACCATTGAAAACTGTCCCCACCAGTCAGGACGACGGATTATCTGTCATGTTGAATAAGGCTCTGAAATTAGCTGAAGGGGAGTTTATCCTTCTCCTGGACAATATGGCGACGCCGGTCCTTTTGCGGAAAGCGGCAGTGGATGCCTTCATGATGGCAGCAGAACGGAGTCCGGATGCCGGTCTTTTTTATGCCAGTTATGAACTGGAAGACCAGGGCAAGGTGGAAGAAAAACACCTGTTGGATCACCATATCGGCCGGGTTCGGGATAACATGGACTTTGGAAAGGCCTTTTTTATCCGGAAAAAGGCACTTGAAGCCGTAGGTGGTTTTGATGAAACGGTCAAATACAATGTGTTGTATGATATGCGGCTGAAATTATCCGAAAAGCAGCGTGTCGTCCGTATTGCAAACCGGTATAACGGATCCCTGTACCGCGTACAGTCTGCCGGTAAAAAAGCCAATGTCTTTGATTATCTTCTGGCTGGTAAAGATGTTCAGCTGGAAGCTGAGCGGGTTGTGACTGAACATCTTAAACGAATCGATGCCTATTTGGCTCCAGGGGTTTTCCGGGATCACCAGGCCCCACCGGCAAAAGAACCGGAACTAATCGCATCGGTGATTATTCCTGTCGGTTTCCGGCCGGAGTTTATCGGCACTGCCATTGAAAGCGTCCAGGCACAGACCATTCAGGATATTGAGTGCATTGTCATGGTCAACGGGGGAGAAGAAGATCCAACGGCAGATGTGGTCCGGAAATACATGAAAGGCGGAGAAAAATATGACAGTAAAAAACCTGACGTCCGCCTGGTTGTATTGGATATCAACAACATCGGTCTCTGCCTGAATATCGGATCCAAACTATCCCGGGCCAAATACTATGTCCAGTTGGATTCCGATGACCGCCTGAAACCGGATGCCGTGGAAAAGGTGCTGAAGGTTTTTGAATCCGACCCGGAAATCGGCATGGTGATCGGATCTTATGAAGTCTGGGAAAAGAAAGACAACGGTGAGCTGGTCCGGATGAAAGAGATCCCGGTTGTGACCCATGATGAATGGACAGATGATAATGGCCGGAACAACCTGCTCCGGATTAACGGTGCCGGAGCTCCCCGGTGTATTCCCATTCACGTTATCAAGGAGATGGGTTATTTCAGTATTAATGATGATCCTCATGCCCGGAACTATGGTGAGGATTATGAAATGGTCAATAAAATTGCCGAGTATTACCGGATTGGCCGTGTATGGGATCCCATTTATGAAGTGGTGCGTCATGGCGGTGGGACTGATCATGCGATTGATCAGAATACGGTGGATCGGAACGACAACGCCAAGGACGATATGCGCCGGGAGGCTATACTGCGGCGGCAGGTTTTTAACCGGGACCGGAAAAAGAAATAACGAATCAGACCTCTCTGTCTGTTTGAAAGAGAGGTTAAGCCATATCAACAGCAGGTGTGGGATCATGCCTGCTGTTTTTCCAACGTTTGAAAAGGGGAGTGTGTTATGACACAGGATTTGTTGATTATAGGAATTGATGGAGGTGCCACAAAAGTCAGCGGTTGGACGGCTGAACGGAAAGAGGACGGCACATTCGAGCTGGGCGATCTGAATGTTCAGAAAAAATACAGTGAATACGATTATTATAATCCGGAATTCAAACCGGTGGATATCAAAATTCAGCTTAAGGAGATGGAGGAGGGTATTCATCTGACAGATGAGGAAAAGCGTCAGGGAATAGCTTATATGTATGCAACGGCGGATGTGATCATTGAGCTTGTCAAAGCAAATTCCGGAAAAAAGGCCCTCATCGGTATTGGTATGCCCGGATTGAAAACCAAGGACAGGCGGGGTATCAGCGCCCTGGCAAACGGTCCCCGCATGCCTGAATATGCATCCATCATTGAGAACCGGATCATGCTGAATGATGTTTCGTTGGCGTCGCCCATTCATCATCTTGGATCGGATGCGGATTATTGTGGACTGGGAGAAGAATATTCTTCCCAGGGGCAGTTCAGGGGAGTGGAAAACAGTTATTATCTGGGTGGCGGTACCGGTGTGGCGGATGCGTTGAAACTTAAAGGCCAGCTGGTTCCCTTTGATAACATCAAACCCTGGATGGCCAAGGCATGGGAGATGAAGGCTGAAAGTGGAAAGTCCCTGGAGCGGTATTGTTCTGCTGCCGGTATACAAAGCATTTATAGTGAATACTCCGGTATTCCCGTGACCGAATTGAATCAACAGGAGATCTATGCACCCCAGATTATGGAAAAAGCGATTCAGGGAGAGGAAGGGGCTGTTAAAACCATGAAAGATATCAGCCATTACCTGGCGGAACTTCTTTTCGAAAGGATATCCACCCTTTATGCCGGATCCACCAATCAGTTTGAATTTGTAAATCCTGCCCGGGCTCAGCTCATTTCACGGCATCCATACCTGGGGACGCTTTTGGATCATATCATTATCGGTCAGAGACTGGGAGATTATCTGGAAGCATCCCGGGGAAAGAATCAGATGTGGGAACCTATGATCAGACACCTGGGTGAACTCATTTCAGAAAATGAAAACTTGACAAAGGAATTCAAACAGCATTACCTTAAAGGGAATACATTTAACGAAAACCGCATTGTCCTTTCCAAACTCCGTGAAGCCCCGGCCATGGGAGCGGCAGTGGATGCATGGTTATCAAGGGAAGGATAATTTTTTACACGAAATGGAAGGTGTACTATGTTAGAACCCGGAGTAATCCCTCAAAAAGAGCCCCGGCTGCGTGTGGGAATTGTGTTACCTGAAGATGACCAGCAGGAGATTCAAATAGAATTCCCTTCGGACAACAGTTTTATCATGGAAGTGGACGGTGCCCTGGCGGATCCTCAACCGGGTGCACAGCTTGTGCTCCGGGTGGCCGAAAAAGGGATTCAGATTAAGGATTCTCCCTTTGTCAAGGCGGAAAAAATTGTCTTTAAACAAGTTCGCGGAGAACATGGTCTGGGTGTTCATCCGGTGATTACCGGCCGGAGTTTCCACTGGAAGAAATATATTATGGTACATCTCCCAGATAAAGTGGAAATCACACGGCATAAGGATACCCTATTAGTGGTCAACGAACTAAACCTGGAAACATACCTGATGTGTGTAGCGACGTCGGAAATGGGTTCTGAATGTCCCACAGCCCTGATAGAAGCACAGACCATTGTCGCCCGGAGCTGGATGCTGGCCAATGTGGAGCAAAAGCACATCAGCCTGGGGATCGATGTTTGTAATGATGATTGCTGCCAGCGCTATCAGGGGTTGAATAACCTGACGGACCATTCACAGGAAGGGGCAAATAAAACACGGGGAAAAGTGCTCCTTTACGATGGAAAAATGGTGGATGCCCGCTATTCCAAAGCCTGCGGCGGGGTGATGGAACGCTTTGAAAACCTCTGGTTTGGCGACCCACTTCCCTATATGAAAAATCTAAAGGATATGCCAGAAACGGAAAATGCCCCGGATTTGACAGTTGAAGAAAATGCCCGGGAATGGATTCTGGGAAATCCTGAAGCGTTTTGCAGCGAAGCCTATATTCCTCCCGGGGATTTAAAAAAATATCTGGGCAGCGTGGATGAGGAATCCCGTTATTTCCGTTGGACTGTGACGATAACCAATAAAGAACTGACGGAAAATATGAATGATAAACTGGGATTGCATATCAAGGCGGTAAAAGATATTTACCCCATTCAGCGCGGTGGATCCGGAAGGATGATTCTCATGGGAAACAAAGTGGTGAATCAGCGGGGGGAAGATGAGGAACTTAAAATCAAATCGGATTATGAAGCCCGTCGCATTCTCCATAAAAAGTTTCTATATAGTTCCGCCATTGTGGTGGAAAAGAAGAAAATCCGCAAGGATATCCCCGGAGAATTTATTCTTCACGGCGCCGGATGGGGACATGGAGCCGGTATGTGCCAGATCGGAGCCCTGGGAATGGCCCTTGCCGGATACTCTGCAGAGGAAATTCTGAAACACTACTATCCCGGCGTTGAACTGACCTCGATTTATTCATAACCATAAAACTCTTAAATAGAAATGCAGACCCGTGGGAAAATCCGTCACACAGGAGGACAACCCCGGGTCTGCTTGATTTCCCCCTCCTTCATCTCTTTAAGATATTCTCCGGTTTAAATATATGTGCAGCCGTTTATAATAATGTTAATAATTAATAAATATAATATAAACTTGCATTTATTCATGGATTGCTGTATACTTGTTTGTGAAAATGCTCATCAAAGCCGTGACAATCTGTCTTGGAACAACCATCGGAGGTCTGTCACAGACTGTGAGGATTCAGGAAATGATGATTGATCCTGTCTTTTCCGAAAACAGTGGGGAATATGTGGAAATTCTGAATACCGGGGATCAGTCTGTGAGTCTGAAAAGCTGGTCTTTTGGGGATCCGGGAGATGTGGATATGCTTCTGATGCCGGGGGATTCCCTCCTGTTGCCTGGTGAGTATGGATTGATTCTGGATCCTGATTATGCCGGAGAATATGATGAGGTGATACCCGATTCAACAAAACTGTTTACAATTGAAGACAGCCGGTTTGGGAGTTATGGCCTGAGTAACAGTACAGAGAAAGTATACCGGCTTCTAAATGCCGAAGGACATATCGTCGATTCTTGTATATCTGTTACAGATTTACCGGAAGGATATTCCATGGAACGGGATGATGATGGGCTCTGGCGGGTTAGTCTCGTGGCAGGAGGAACTCCGGGATACCGGAACAGTGTTTGCCGGCCTGATGGTCCCTTCCTGGATGTTTCTTTCAAGGAGATTTTCTGTGAAGGATATACAGTTACAGCTTACATATCCATTTTGAACCAGGGGAATGTATCATCGGGCGAGTGGGAACTATCATTTAAGGATTCCATCACAGAGCAGGAAATCTGGTCCTATGGGAATGGTGAAATAGCAGCTGGTGATTCCATGAAGTGTTTCTGTTCATGGATTTCTCCCCTTTATGGATATTCAAACATCCTATGGCATTGCCGTTATGGAACCTTGGAAAATACAGGAGCAGAAAAAATACAGGTTCCTTTACCGGCAGATTCCCTGTACATCACTGAATTTTGTCCTCTGCCGGCAGATGGTATCTCCTGTGAGTATATTGAGTTTTACAATGAATCCAGGCGGCCTGTTAATCTGGCAGGTACGACGATCAGTGATCTCACGGGGACAGCCTATCTGACAAAAACAGATTACGTGCTTCCAAAACTCGGGCTGAGGGTGGCTGCTGAATGTCCTGATCTCCGGCAGGATATGCAGTCACCCCCATTTTTTGTCTGGATCCCTCCGGAATGGCGTTCCCTGAATAATGGTGGAGATGCGATTGTATGGAAAGATTTTGATGGTCGAGTGCTGGACAGCTTGATGTACACATCATCCTGGAATCTTCAAAGTGGCTTTGGCCTGGATCGGCGTTTCCTTTTCCGTCCGGCCGATCGTGTGGATAACTGGAGTCCTGGATTTTCGCCCGGTGTGATTGCCCTGGATTCATTGCCGGACCGGGCATGGAAAGGTGAACTTTTTCTCATAAACCGCCGGACAGATACCCTGACATTTAAGGTGAATGTTAGCAACCAGGGTCGCCTGTCCGGCCTCCCCCCTTCCACGGAGCTTTTGGCCGTAAACCCTTCAGGTGACAGAAAAGCGATTCACTCTTTTAAGTTTACAGAGGATTGTGAATCCGGTGATACACTCAGGATTTTGGTAAGTGTTTGTTTTGAATTTCCCGGAACCTGGTTGTGGACACTGAACGGAGAGAGTCTATTGGCCGATACAGTGGCAGTGTATACTCCATATATTCGATCTCCCGTGACTTTCAGTGAAGTGATGAATTGTCCATCCTCTCAGGAACCGGCAGAGTGGATTGAACTATATTCCAAAGATATTCCGCTTATTCTCGACCATTGGCAGATACAGGTGGATCAAAGAGTCGCAGAACTGAAAGGCGTGATGACACAGCCCTATACAACGATTACCCATGAAAAACGGCTTCAGAATTTACCTTCTCTGCCTGCTGAAAATTTTCCGGTGTTGTCAAACTCAGGATTTGTACTCAGGCTTTTTGATCCAGATTCAAATCTTATGGATTCGGTCAACCTGGAAAACCACCCGGATTTTACCACTGGTGTCAGTCTGGAAAATCCTCAAACCGGACACCCGTTTATGAGTGGAAAAAGCTGGCACAGGAGTCGGGCTCTAAGGGGACATTCAGCCGGCATGGAAAACAGTATTGCTTTGCGTCCACAGGAAAATATCACTTTTCTATCCGCGGACCCCCGGATACTTAAACAAGGCGCAGGTGAACCCATGATGATTACGGTTTGTGGAGAAAGGGGACTTTCTTATGCAGAAATTCACATTTTCACCCTTACGGGGAATCCGGTGTCTTCCTATGAAATAAATGCCTTTTCTTCTCCACTGGCTCAGGTGTTTTGGGATGGTAACTTCAAAAACGGTTCCCCGGTACCTTTAGGTCTATATGTCATCACGGCGAAAGTTCGCTATGTCGATGGAACGAAAAAAGAAGGCTTCAAATCGGTTCTTGTAAATAGCCCGTGATTCAGATCATGGATAAAACGGTCCGGACCAGTTTTGTAATGCCTGTTTCTGCTTCAGAGATAGAGCGGGCAAGCATATAAGCGGGTGTGGTCACGATCTGATTTTGTGTATCAATGACAACATCAACCGCCGGACAATTTTTATGTTCAGCACCCATGGCTTCCACAGCTCTTGCCATATCCGGATCATTGCCCAGGGTGACCAACGGTTTACGGCCGGCCCTCACGCCGGCTTTTGCCGCCAAAAGAGGAGCCAGGCACATGAATCCCAGTACCTTTTTTTGTTCCAGGGCATCAATGATCAGACGCTCTACTTTTGGCACCAGGGTGCATTGGGGGCCTTGATCGGAAAAATTACTCAGATTTTTCACAATGCCTGATCCTCCGGGGAAAATCAGAGCGTCCAGACTGTTCAGATCAGCCCGGCTGATATCCTGAATTTTACCTCTGGCGATTCGGGCTGATTCTTCCAGGATATCTCTCTCTTCTCCTTTGACCACTTTGTTCCTGACATGGTCTACTACATGCTTTTGTGGGCCTGATGGAGCAAAAATATGGACAGAGGCTCCGGCCTTGTCCAGGGCCAGAAGGGTCAGAACCGATTCATGGATTTCTGATCCGTCGAATATGCCGCAACCGGATAAAATGACGCCAACTGTTGCCATTGTATCACCTCCTCTTCAGAATTTAACCCTTGGAATCCCCCAGGGTAATATAATCATCATGTCGTTCTCTTTCCAGAGCAGTTCCTGTTCCACACCTGCACCGGCTTTTTGCAGTGTTGGGTATTTTTCCAGGGTTTTCCCCAGCATTTTATCCCCCAGGGATATGCTTTTCATGGCGTATCCCTTACCCGGATAAGGGTTTGTGTGGGCATATCTAGGATTTACGCGGGCAAGGGTTGCCGCATAGCGGATGGCGTCTGTCAATGTCCCCAGTGTATCAACCAATCCCAGAGATAAGGCATCCTGTCCTGTCCAGATTCTGCCTTGTCCAATGCTGTCCACCTGAGCATAGCTCATATTTCTTCCGTCTGACACAAAGTTTACAAAACGGTCATACCCGCTTTGCAGAGTTTTGAATTGCCAGGTCCGCTCTGCTTCGGTCATGGAAAACAGCGGATTTCCAAATTGACTGTTGGGATAGAATAGAAGTGAATCAGGATGGATACGGAGCTTTTCCCGAAGAAATTTCTCAAATGTCAAAGAGCCGCCGTAAATCCCGATAGACCCTGTAAGGGTATTGGTTTCTGCAAAAATTTTATCGGCTGGGGCCGAAATATAATAACCGCCCGATGCTGCCAGAGTACCCATGGAAACAATAAAGGGCTTGGTTTTCTTTTTATTGGAAGGATTTATGATGCGGGAAATTTCCCGGTGGATTTTATCACTGGCCAGAATACTGCCACCGGGAGAATCCACCCTGAAGACAATAGCTTTTACCCTTGGATCTTTCCGTGCGGTTTTCAGGCGGTCGCAAATGGTTTGATCCCCCATGGTGAGCTCTCCTGAAAAGGGTGAATAACGGCTACGCCCTTCCAGAATGGTGCCGCTGGCATAAATAACAGCTATTGGTGAGGATGTTCCGTCAGGTTTCCAGTCATAGGGCCAGCCACGGGTCGGGCTGTAAGTCCATAGGCTTTTGTATTCAATCTTTTTTACATCCTCATAACCTGCAATGAGCTCTTTGATTTCATCCGGGTACGCGAGTTCTTGAATAAGATCCAAATCCCGGGCTTCCTGGATCAGATAAGGTCCCCTCCGGATCAAAGAATCCACAGTTTCATAACTCTGCCCATTCCCCCAGGCAATGCCTGTGATGATTTCATCCATGATGTCGGAAAGATATTCTTTCAAAGCTTCTTTGCCGTGTTCAGACATGCCGGTCATGAGTAACGGCTCCGGTCCGGATTTATATTTCCCGATACGCTTAATTTCAACGTTAATACCCAGAGAATCGAGCATCTCTCGCACATACAGACTGCTTGACGATAATCCCTGAATCCGGTATTCCCCCAGGGGATATGCCATCCGTTTTTCTGCTGCAGCAGACAGATACCAGGTCGCCAGATTACCATTGGTACTGTATACATAGATCCGTTTTCCTGCATCCCGCAAATCGGCCAGGGCATGCTGAAATTCCATCAGCTCCGAAAGCCCCATAGTAAAAGACCGGATATCCAGGAAAAGGCATTCAACAGAAACATCATTTTGAAAGGCCCGAAGTGCAGCCAGAAGATCGTTCATATCTGTAGTATTTGCCATTCCGGGAACCATTTCCCGAACATAGGTTCCCTCTAAGCGTATATGGACAACAGGTTTGGCGGTGTTGACCTTTCGCAGGTATCGTGAGTGAAAAGCGGCAGATAATGTGGTCCGTTCTTTATCTTTCCAAAAAGCCAGCGACTGATGGGAGAACGTGACACCCATGGAGACCTGGGCTGTTTTGAGATGATCATCATAAGAGAGTCCTACGTGTAATCCGTCCTTGACCTCCATATCGGCGGTATATATGGCGTGATGATTCCGGAACCGGAAATGTTCATCCACGTTTGTCAGGTAGGAATATCCAAAGGTCAACCGGTTATTAAATGGACGTATTGCCAGGCCAGCTGTAAGATGATTCGGTTCAGCCAGATTGTGTAGAACGGCACCCAGGGAGAGGTAGGGAAAGGGACGAAGCAACATACCGGCGGAAAGGCTTTTATCTGCAGTGGAATATTCAGCGCCAATCCACATATGCCTGAACAGGGGAACCCCAAGTCCGTAATTCCAGGTGAAGGAGCTGTCATATTGTCCGATGATAGAGAATCTTCCCAAAGACAATCCGGCACCTCCGTAGTAATCATCCCCTGTAGCCTGCTGAAAAAAGAGATGCAGTTCGGATCCTTTGGAAAGACCCGAAACAGCAGGGTTGATACCCCGATATTGGAGAAAGGATTCCCCCATAGCCGGATTGTTCAGTCGGGGAAATTGAGCCCATACAAGGGCAGGAATCATTAAAATACAAAGCATAAGCTGTTTCATATTCACTCCATATCCTTCATGTGATCAGTCTATGAAATCTAAACGAAAATCAGAATGTGATGAAAGCTTTTTAAGGGGATTTGCCTGCGTCTTGACAGTAAAAAAAGGGGAATGCGGAAAATTTTTGGAAAGAGGAAGATGCTTTACTATTTTTGAAACCGGATTTCGATGTGGTGTCATGACGACTAAAAAAGAAAAGGAAAAGCCATGAAGCGGTTCAAGATTTTAAAATTAGTCTTAGTAGTTATTTTATTGGGTGGATGTGCTGTTTTTCGCTACCAGGTACCGGATACGGCGATTCGAACAACGCCTGTTCCCCCGCTGAGTGCTGAAAGAAAGGCAGACATTTTAGCCTTATATCATTCTCTGAACCAACCGGTACCGGTATCACCTGAGATCTTTATCAAAGCAGTTCATGGGTATGACCATATTCCCAGGGATAAAGACTTACTGACGATTATTGATTTTTCCCAGCCGTCAACGGAAAAGCGTGCGACAGTGATTGATATGGAAGCCGGTGAGATCCTGTTTAACACCTGGGTTTCTCACGGAGTGAACACGGGTGAAAATATGGCAGAGCACTTTTCAAATACGGAAGGGAGCCGGAAGAGCTCTCTGGGATTTTATTTGACTGGGGAAACCTACCGTGGGAAAAATGGACGGTCTTTGCGGCTGGACGGGCTGGAAAAGGGGTTTAACGACAGTGCCCGGACACGGTATATCGTGATTCATGGGGCCGATTATGTGAGTCCGGAGTTTATTGAAAAAGAAGGCCGGCTTGGCAGAAGCTGGGGATGTCCTGCCTTTCCCCTGGATGTAGTAAAACCGATTATTCGTAAAATTAAACGGGGAAGTGTGGTGTTTATTTATGGAGAGGATCCCGATTATTTAAATCATTCCCTGTATCTTTCACAGGAATCATAAAAACGGGGAATCTTTAAGTGATCCCCCGCTTGAATTTGTAGAAAGTGTTTTAATTAAAAAGTTCTGGAAAGTCTGAAATAGCTGATCCAGGGTGCCTTGCTTGTACTCATATCCTTGGCGATATCAAACCGGACACCAAATTCCCGGGTTGAACCGGTTTCTATACCCAGTCCGATGGTGCTGACCCATTGGTCTCTGTCGAAATCCGTCAGCTGGTCTTTGAGAGATCCTCCGGAAAGGATGTCATCCGTCATCCCGACATCGATAAAACCAAAAAACCACAAATCATCATCAAATCCTACTCCAAGTTCATGGTTCATCAGGAACATCCGCTGTCCCTGGAAGGATTTGTAAGAGATTCCCCGGAGTGTCCCAATACCTCCAAGAGTATATTCATAATGTTTGGGATGGGTTTGATTCCCCTCTTGATCATCCCTTAGTGAGGCCACGGCAATCCGGTTCCGGTACTGGATTGCACGGCCGATGGTTCCGATATACTGGCTGGAGAGATAAAGTCTGTCGAAATCCCAGCCCCCCCCCATGGATGAAGCGTAAGTTTCGTAAAGAAGATCCAGCTGAAGCGCTCCAGGCAGAGACATCCCGTCATTTCCCAAGGCAAGGGTAGCTGAAAAACGGTACCCGGTATTTCTTCCTGGATCTACGCGGCTTATGACAGAATTCATAGAAATCGTATTGTGATGATGAACCGCCAGTGTGTCTTCGTTCTGATAGACATACTCCCCCTTCAGCCTGAGATGGTTGAAAAGTCTCAGAACACCTCCAAAACGGTATCCTTCTGCCAGATATCGGGTGTGGTAATCCTGCTTTAAAAGCAGATAAGCCAATCCGTTATCAAGTTCAGGAAGATTTCGCCAATCCTGTGATTGGGCTTCATGGTAAGCCAACCCATAAAGGTGGAGGGGATTTTTTTCAAAAAAATTGATTCTTAACTGTACAGCGCCCTCTGCTTCTTTGCTGCTGAAGCCGTAGCCAAGTTTGTAAAGCAGGGTTGTTCTTTCCAAATTGCCCATGGAATGGATAATATCTCCATACATCAGATAGAAACCCTGTTGTGTATTGACGGTTACAAAGGGTTCATAGACTGGCAGGGGGTCAATAGGCATAAAAATGGAATACACCCTTTTTTCATGTTTCAGTTCAATGTTTTCGAGGATATTTTCCTGAGGTTTCCAGAAAAAATCCCGGACGGAGCGTCCTTTTAGATTGGATGAAACGATTTTGCCATTTCCGGAATAATTTTTCGGATAGTGGACTTCACCGCCCAGACTCCGGACTGCTCCCTGAATGACGGCCAGACTGTCCACATAAATATCACCGGCATAAACAGTAAGTAGTCCCTGTACTACCCCGGAAACTCTGGCATTCCCGACAAAAACCTTAACATGGGTTTTGGGCTGAATGGTGTCTTCAGGTGCCAGTTCATAGTCTTTATATACCTGCTCCACAAACATATTCTCTTCATTGATGACCGTACCGGCAGTCAAAGCAGAGAACAGAACCGTCAGAACACATAATATTTTTAAAGAGTGCATTGGATTCCTCATCTCGTTTCTTGATTGAGTTTATGAATAGTAATGCTTCCGTTTTCTACAAAGATTTCCACAGGATAAGTTCCTTTACCCGATTTTCCTGATGCGGTTTTACGGGTGGGATCAGAACGGGTTGTTTCCAGTGTAAAGTCAGATTTGATTTTATTGTCATACCCCCGGGTGGTGAGATTGAAGAGGGCATCGACAGATTCCGGTAGTTCCAGGGTAATGGATCCGTTTTTAGAAGTGGCATAAATATGGTGATCATCGAATTTTGATGAGTACAATTTTATGATTCGGATTGAACCGTTATCTGTTTCAGCATCTACAGCACCCAGAACCCTGAAGATGTCGATATCTCCCCCAAGGGTTTTCAGATCGGTACTTCCGTTCAGGTTTTTGGCTTCAATATTTCCGCCGTAGGTTTTGCCCTTTGAAGGCCCTGAGATATCACGAAGGCTGATTTCACCACCTTTGGTTTCTATATAGAGTTCTGATTCACATTCTTCCACTTCAATATCCCCCCCCATAGTGGTCAGACGGGCTTTAAGTCCTGTCATGCCGGAGAGTTCAATATCTCCTCCCATGGTCATGATATCCAGATTGCCGTTCATATCCCGCATGAGAATATCGCCTCCGGCTGTTTCTACAGAGATGTCGCCGGTCAGGACTCTCATTTCGATATCACCGCCTGCTGATTTGATATCAATTTTCCCCTCCAGTTCATAGACATAAGTATCCCCGCCGTATGTTTTTGCATAAATCCGGCCACGGGTGTTTTCGACACGCACATCTCCCCCGGCTGAAACCAATTCAACGGCACCCTGAATGTCTGATATATAAATATCTCCGCCCAGGGTGTTCACGGCGATACTGGTCATCATGGGGACATCCACGATATATTCGACTTTGATATTCCGCGTTCCAAAGGACCATTTTTTCTTATTTTCTTTGTTGACAATATAGCCATTCTCATCGTTTTCAAGTTTCAGGTGATACTCTTTCCACAAGGCATCGGCCTCTTTTTGTGAATTGGCGTCGATTTGCATTTTTTCAACGTAATGAATGGATTCCTCATGATATCCCCGTATCAGAACATCTCCGTTCAGATGGTTCATCGTCAGCTGGGACGGGAGGTCCGAGACCTCGGCTTTTTCACTCCAGGTGAACACATATTTGTCCCCGCTGCAAACAACTCCAGGATTCTGTGCCAACAGAATGGATGCTGTGAAAAGCAAAAGGGTGAATTGAAGTAATTTTTTCATGATATTATTTCTCCAGGGATTGCCCGGGCTCCTGATAATAGCGTTTTACAATGTCCTGAATGTTTTCATTTTTTTCCTCTTCCGAGGCGTTGAGTACTGCCGTTCGTGTTCCGGGATCTTCATCCTGCATGAGAATTTGGATCGCCTCAATGCGAAGGGCCGGACTCGGATCATTGGAAATGACATTTAAGTAGGTGTTTCGTAAGTCATCGTTGATGGGATATTGTGCCAGGGCTCTTAATGCCCGCTGGCGAACGCCCTGATTCTCATCATTAAGGACAGATGAAATCAGTGCCTGCTGGACGGCATCACTGGAGGTGACTCCTTCCATAAGCTTCACGGACCGCAGACGGGTTCCGGGATTCTGATCACTCACCAGTGCGTATGCCAATACTTTTTGTATATCTGGATCACTGATGTTGCCGGTCAATGTCAGATTGTCCTTCCTGGCTGCACTGATGACAAGTTCTCCGGTTGTGTGATCAACCTGTTCAATGCGGATATCTGCAAGGGACTGATTCTTCAGCAACTCATCGAAATTGGCGGATGCCAAAGGTGTCTCAACAGATCCGGCACCACCCGGTCCTCCGATGAAATTTCCAAGAACAATCCCAAAAACCAAGGTTGCAGCAGCAACGCCAACATAGCGGAATGTTCCAGACGGAAGATGAAAACGGTTGTGTTGGGTTGATTCCCTGAACATTTCCCGGTGGATACTGTTCATAATGTTGGCATGTAATGTGGGAATACGGTCTTCATCGATGGGAACTTCCGGCAGAGATTTGATGGCTTTTGACAAGATTTGCTGATTCTCCCAGATTTCCGCACACCGGATACACCGGCTTACATGGGATTCAATTTCTTTTTTTATTTTTTCGGGGATTTCTTCATAATCATAATTCAGAAGAATATCCTCACATTGCCTGCACTTCATGGCTAATCCTCTAATAATTGATTTTTAAAAGGTTTCAAAAGATTCCTCAGTTTTTCCTGGGCACGGAATAAATATTTTTTTACCGTTCCTTCTCCCACACCCAAAATGGTGGAGATTTCTTTGATTTTCAGGTGCTGTAAATAGCGCATTATGAAAACGGTCCGCTGTTTTTCCGGAAGCTTCTTTAAAGCCCCCTCGAGGACAGCTTGAAAATCTGTTTGTTCACTGAAATCAGTGGAATCTTCCTCTGAAACGTCAATATACCGGTCCTCATCTTCGTCGTTGGTTAAAAATTCATGATACTTCCTTTGACGGGTGTGATTGAAGGCCGTGTTCATCGTGATACGATAAATCCATGAATAGAAACTGGCTTCAAAACGAAATGTCCTGATATTCCGGTAGACAGAGAGAAAAACGTCCTGTGTCACGTCCTCTGCATCCTGTTGATTGCGGCAGATTTGTGCCGCGGCGATCAGGACCCGCTTTTCGTATGTCTGAACAAGTTGTTCAAAGGCTGCCATATCTCCATCCTGGGCTCTGCGTATGATCTCTGTTTCGTTCATTTTACTCTCTGATCTGTTGACAGCTTGACGGGTTAAAACGTTGTCACCTTTCTTTTGACGTGTGAATATTGTGAATATGAGGTTATATGGATTCTTTTTCAAGTATTCTGTCTTTCATTAAACAGATTGTCACAGGATTTGTATAAGCGACACATGCCAATATGACACACTATTTGCATTTATGGCAAAATTGTTGCCAATGTGGCAGATGTTACGCTTTGGCACAGCCTGTGCACCTATATATAGTGAAAAAGAAAAAATGAAAAAAAGAAAATAAAAGGAGGTAGCCATGACATTGACAAGACGATATCCGATGTTAAAAGCACGCCGCAACCTGGTGGATGATTTCTTTGAATCCTTTCTGGATAGTTTCAACACCATGTCCAATGTGAACTGGAGTCCCAGCGTAGACCTGGAAGAAACAAAGAATGATTATATCATTCATGCTGAACTGCCGGGCATGAACAAAAAGGACATTGATATCTCAGTGGAGAATGATGTCCTGACCATTTCCGGTGAAAAGAAAGAACGGGTCCAAACGAAGGATTCCAATTGCCTGATTTCTGAGATTATGTCCGGTCATTTCTCCCGGAGCTTCAGACTCCCGGCACAGATCGATTCTGAAAAGATCGAAGCCAAATGGGATAACGGTATTCTTGTGGTGAAGATTCCCAAGAGTGAAGTTGCAAAACCCAAAAAGATTCAAATCAGCTGACGGGAATCCACAGAGTGGTTAACATAGATAAAAAGGGCGTGTCAAACGCCCTTTTTTATGTTGTTTCCAGATTTTCCGCAACGACAGATGTCTCCAGCATACGTTCCAACAAGTGTTTCAGTTCATCATCATAGCTTTGAAATTCATGGTATTGCGTCTGGGTTTCCAGCATTCTGACCAAATTTTCCAGTTCATCCAAATTACAACTGACGGCAAAGTATTCTGGATTCCAGATAAGATGATCCGGTTTTTCCTGACGGTTGTACTCTCGTGACGTATCCCTGAAAAAAACTTTGAAAAAAAGGGATAAAGATACATGTGGATTCATGAAAAACAAAAGATGGATGTGATCGCTTTGAACAGAAGTATATACATGTTGTTGACCATGTGTCTCAAGGTGTTCCCTTATGATTCGTTTCAAATCCCATTCCCTTGCCTGAAGGCATTTACCGCTTAATATTGGTAAAATTACATGGATGAGGATTTGTGCATTACCAGGCGTCATGGTCTAAAATATTAATAAAAAATAAACAAAACAAGCTAATAGTATATTTAATATATTATAAAATAAAAAAAGAAGGCGGAGAACTCTCCGCCTTTGAGGGGGTACGCGAGGTTTTTATGGGATTACATTTTGACATACGACCAGGTGTTGGACCGAAGCGTTTCTTCATCGAAAATGAAACGGAGCATATATTTGGATTCTCCGTTGTTCTTAATCCAGACAGCGACAAATTCGTCGTTATCCCGTTCAATCGTATCGGGTTCACCAAAATCCTGAACAAATCCATGATAATCCTGAGTATGAATACAACCATTCACATATTGTGAAATTTCCTCTTTTTCCCAGCATGGATCAAAGACCTGTGAGGTGGAGGCTGCACACCCGATCAGAATCATTCCTGCTATCAGTACTGCTAATGTTTTCATCTCATGTCCCTTTTTATTTGTTGTTTTTTTCACCATCCGTCCAAGTAGACAGGCTGATTGACAAAAAGTTGTCAGGCGCTTTTTTAAAAGAGTGGGTTTACGAAAAAAGAATTTCTTGCATTAAATCGTAAACTTTACGATATTGTTAAAAACGTAAACCCCCGGAGGACATGACACCCAAACAGAAAAAACTTATGGATACCGCTCTTGCACTCTTTCAGAAAAGAGGGTTCAAGAGTGTTACTGTCGAAGAAATCTGCCGGACCGCCGATGTCAGCAAGATGACTTTTTACAAACATTTCCGGAATAAAGAGGATTTAGTCCTGCAGATTATAAAACATTTGTATGAAGGTGCTATAGATGAGGGTAAAACAATTCTTAAGAGTTCAAAACCCCACCGGGAAAGGATTGCCGATCTTTTGGAATGGAAAATTCAGATGCTGGATCAGTTCACACCTCCCATGCTGCTGGATATGAAAGATTTTGATCCTGCTTTGATGCACTTTATACAGGAAAAATCTTCTGAATCCCTCTCTTTATTCGAAGATTTTATCAGGGATGGCCAGAAAGACGGGGTGTTCAGAGAAAATTTAAACATTGGTTTTTTAATGCACATCTTTCAGATTTTATCCAATAGTTTTTTTTCTGAGAATCTTGAGCAGTATTTTACATCCTACGAGGATTATATTCGGGAGTATCTGGATTTTCTCTTTTATGGCCTGGCGGATCGGGAGTCCAAAACATGAACCGGATCTATAAAGCGGTATGCTTGTTTCTTGCGTGTGTTGTTTCTCTATATGCTGAAGCCGGATTTCGTTCGGAAGTCGTGGGAATGGGTTCACTCTGGAAACAGCAGGATAATCTGGAAGCAAATGGTGGAATTCTCTGGATTCCTGAATTACAGTTTTCATGGCCGGCACGCGTCAACATGGATTTTTTTCTCAGCAGCCGGTTCTCTGGTACCTGGGATAGCTATGATAAGCATCAGTCCGACGGCGACATTTACCGAACGTGGCTCAGGGTAGCAGGCAATACCTGGGACATCCGGGCTGGTCTCCAGAAAATTACCTTTGGTCCCGCCAGACTCTTTAGACCCCTCATGTGGTTTGATGAATTGAACCCGGCAGATCTTTTGGGATTAACAAATGGTGTATGGGGGCTCCGGGGACGGTATTTTTTTCCGGCCAATACGAATGTGTGGGGTTGGGTGCTGTATGGGAACAGTGATTTAAAAGGGCAGGAATGGTATCCGACCAAAGACGAAACGGTGGAATATGGGGGTCGTATTCAATTTCCTGTTACACCGGGAGAATGGGGCTTTTCGCTTCATAGCCGCATCCCCGATGCCAGCCCGGATTATGTACCGGCTGTATTCGATTCCACAAATCAGTTCATCAATGATAATTCCCGGGAATGGCGTGTTGGATTTGACGGATATTGGGACATTGTAACCGGCGTGTGGTTTGAGTCGGTGATAACCCATTCACCTGTTAATCCTGCGATTCCATGGGTTTATTCAAATGTGATCGGCATTGATTACACCTTACCTCTTGGATACGGACTCCATGTCCTGGGCGAGTATGGGTTTAATCATACTTTTAATGAGGAATTTAATGTTATCCTATCTACAAATATGTGGGGAATGATGCTGGATTATCCTCTTTCTTTTTTTAGTTCCCTTTCTGCCATGGGAGTATGGATTCCAGATGAAGACCTGGCTTCCGGCGTGATTTCCTGGCAGTATACCTCCGGGAATTTCACCTACTATGTTCAATTTTTACAAACGTTTACTCAGAATAACAATGTCTCTGTCCCCGGCTTAAATATCCCCTATGACACACAAATAAAAGGAATGCTTAGTTGGACGATCTCTAAATGAACTCTTCAACGTCTGAACGTCTCAGCGTTTCAATGTCTCAACCTAAAAAGGGAGAATACACATGAAAGAATCCGAACTCATAACCATTGATCATCTGACCAAGGTGTATCCTACAGGTACCGGGGGTTTTAAAGCCCTGAAGGATATCAATTTAACCTTCCGGTCCGGTGAGTTTTCGGGTGTCGTAGGTCCCAGCGGGTCTGGTAAAACCACCTTGCTGAATATTATCGGGACCCTGGATAATCCCACAGAAGGAAAAGCAAGTATCCTGGGTCGTTCAGTGAATGCTTTGTCTTCAAAAGATGCAGCCCGTCTGCGAAATCATCACATTGGATTTATTTTTCAGACTTACAATCTTCTGCCGGTTTATACGGTGTATGAAAATGTGGAATTTCCCTTATTGTTGCTGGACTATTCTTCCGACAAACGGGAAAAGATGGTGATGGATGCATTAAGCTGGGTGAATCTTACGGATAAAAAAGATTCCAGACCCTCTCAGTTATCAGGCGGAGAAAGTCAGCGTGTAGCCATAGCCAGGGCTATTGTGAAAAAGCCCGAACTGATACTTGCCGATGAACCCACGGCTAATCTGGATGCCAAAAATTCCTATATGATTCTTGAAATCATGGTAAAAATGAACCAGGAATTAGGAACAACCTTCATCTTTTCCACTCACGATGATAAAGTGATGAAGTATCTGAAACGGACCATATCCCTTGAGGACGGACGGGTCGCCGGGGATGAACAGGCAAAGGCCTGACAGGAGGATATCATGCTTCTTTTCAAACTGGCATATCGAAATATCCGGGGTGCAGGACTCAGATCTTTCCTCAATATTCTGGTTATGAGCATCATCTTTGTCCTGATTGTCTGGATGCAGGGACTGTATGAAGGCGTTACGGTCCAGGCAACAACGGATATGATCCGGGAAGATGTCGCCGGTGGACATTACCGCCACCCTGCTTATGATCCCCATGACCTGGTAGATCTGATGGAAGCACACCAATCATATCAGCCACAACAGAAAGCAGTGGACCGACACGATCTTGAGCCGGTCCTTATAATCAATGCGTCAGTTTATCCAAACGGTAGAATGCAATCCGCACTTTTAAAAGGAATCCGTCCGGATCAGGTTTTGCTGGATTTTCCTGCCCATGAGCTGAAGCCCCAGACGGATGGTGTTATTCCCGCTTTAATCGGAAAGCGAATGGCTGACATGATGCAGGTGGCGTTAGGGGATGAATTTATTATTCAGTGGCGGGACCGTCAGGGGACTTTTGATGCGGCAACTGTCCGGATTGTTCATATTATGACCACGATTGTTCCAACAATCGATGCCGGACAACTGTGGATTCCCCTTAAAAGACTTCAGGAAATGACGGGCATGACAGATGAAGCCACCTATATGATTGCCCGCCCCGGTTTTCAACTTCAGGATCCTCAAGACTGGAAGTTCTATTCTCAGGATGAATTGGTTCACTCCATTGTCAATCTGATGGAAACAAAATCTTCCGGTGGCATGTTTCTGTATCTTATCCTCCTGCTCATGGCCATGCTTTCCATTTTTGACACACAGGTTTTGGCTATTTTCAAACGGCGGAAAGAGATTGGAACCCTGGTCGCCCTGGGAATGACACAAAAGGAAGTATCCCGCCTGTTTACCCTTGAAGGAACCATGTTTGGGCTTTTGGGAGCAGCCCTGGCTGTGATTCTGGGTATTCCCATCTGCCTGTATACCTGGCGGAACGGCATCAATTTCGGACCTGTTATGGATAGCTTCAACCTGGCGGTTTCACCCATTATTTATCCGATTTATACACCCGAAATGATTGTCACAACTTTTATCCTTGTCCTGTTTTTGGTTATGGTGATCAGCTGGATCCCGGCCCGGAAAATTGCCAGCCTCCGGCCAACGGATGCCATTGCAGGGCGCAGGATATATAAGGTGAGAGGTGCAAAATGATACGATTTCTCATAAAAGGACTCCTGAGAGACCGTTCCCGAAGTCTCTTCCCATTGATTACGGTGACAATCGGTGTTGCCCTGGTGACTTTGGGAGACAGCTGGGTTGACGGGGCTCTGGTCGATATTATCGATAACAACGCCCGTCTTGAGACCGGTCATGTGAAAGTGGTTACCCGGGCTTACAAGGAGCAGCTCAGTTCAGCTCCGAATGATTTGGCACTCTTGGGTACGAAAGACCTCATTAATGATCTGGAAAAGGAGTTTACCAATATGGAGTGGGCTCCCAGAATCCGATTTGGCGGTTTACTGGATGTTGGCGGAGAAGAAAATGTTACAATCCGGCAGGTCCGGGGTTCAGGACTGGCAGTGGATTTATCCGAAGGCTCCAAAGAAATTGAACGTCTGGATTTGAACAAAATCCTGGTTCAGGGACATTTGCCCCAGGCTTCTGATGAAATTCTCCTTTCTCCAGGATTAATGGAAAATCTACAGGTGGAAGTCGGTGATGAAGTCACACTCATCAGTTCATCCATGTATGGCAGCATGGTAATCCATAATTTTACCGTTTCGGGTAAGATCCGATTTGGTATTGTAGCGCTGGACAGGAACATGATGATTGCGCCATTGGAGGGAATCCGGTATGCGTTAAATATGGAAGATGCTGCCGGCGCAATCCTGGGATACTTCAAAGATCCGGATGAATATGATAAAAACCTGACCGCATCCATGAAAGAATACTTCAATAAGACATATCACAATCCAAAGGATGAATTTTCACCCTATATGCTGACACTTCGGGATCAGAATTTTCTAAATGATATTCTTCTGCTTTATGAAAACGCCATGGGGATTTTCATTTTTATTTTTGTACTGGTTATGTTTATCGTCCTCTGGAACGCCGGTCTGATGAACGGCATCCGTCGCTATGGTGAAATGGGTCTTCGCCTGGCCATTGGCGAGTCGGCTCACCATATATATCTTACATCCATCGCTGAAGCAGTATTTATTGGATTAGGTGGCAGTGTGACAGGTACACTTATTGGACTGGGATTTGCCTGGTATCTGCAAAATTATGGTGTGGATGTCACGGGGATGTTGGATAGCAATTCCCTCTATATGTCCAATGTTATCCGGGCACGGATTTCCGGATCCACCTTTTATATCGGATTTATTCCCGGCGTTTTGGCAACTGCTCTGGGAGCGATTGTCAGTGGCAGGGGGATTTATAAACGGAAAACAGCTCAACTTTTCAAGGAGCTTGAAGTATGAAAAAATATTACATCGTTATTATCATCGGTATTCTTTTTATGTCAGCCTTGCAGGCGGCGCCACTGCCTGAAGGGATGGAAATACTGAAAAAGGTAGATGAAAATATCACGGCTGAAAACCGGATCATGACATCCCGCATGATTGTCCGAAACCGGCGCAGTGAACGTGAAATAAAAGCCAGGACATGGATTCGTGGAATGGATCAGGCTTTTACAGAATATCTTTCGTCGGCCCGGGAACAGGGGACAAAGATGTTGAAAGAAGGAGACAGGATGTGGATTTATTCTCCTTCTACCGACCGGATTATTCAGATTGCAGGCCACATGTTAAGGCAATCGGTGATGGGATCGGACCTTTCCTATGAAGATATGATGGAAGATCCTATACTGAGCAACCTGTATACAGCCAAAACCCTGTCTGCAGATACCTTACGGAAAAGGCCGTGTTGGGTTTTGGAGTTAACAGCAAAAACAGAAGATATTGCTTATCACTCACGAAAACTCTGGGTAGATCAGGAACGGATGATTGTATTGCGTGAAGAACGTTTTGCCAAAGGTGGAACCCTTCTAAAGGAAACGGATGTACTTCATGTGTTTCAGGTCGATGGCCTCTGGTATCCAAAAGAGATCCTGTATCGGGATGTGTTGAATCAGAATAGCGAAGGGACACGCTTCATCATTGAATCCCTGGAACTGAATGCAGAAATACCTGCTTGGCGCTTTACCAAAGCAGCCCTCAGGCGTTCGTAAAAAAGAGAGGATAAATGTAATCGCAACTTGACTTTATCATAGAATTTGATGAAATTTACCGATGCGACAAAAAAATGCTCATCGAAAACTATGGAGTAAAGACGATTAAAAGATACTTCATTCCTGAGAGTAATCGAAAAGTTAAGAATAAAGAGCACCTTTTTACAGGTGCTTTTTTTTTAGGAACAAATAATCAGCCCGGAGGATTTTAATGCACGAGACGATGGAAAGGCTTGTCAAGCTACAGTCTGTGGACTATCAATTAAAGAGTATAAAGGAAAAGATGGGGAATTTACCGGAGACAGTCCTTGCCCTGGAATCCCGCATCAAGGAAGAAGAAGAAAAGAAAGTTCAGGAATCGGAGCGCATGAATCAGAATCAGGCAGGCGTGACAAAAAACCAGGGGAAGATCAAGGAATACCGGGCAAAACTGGAAAAATATCAGGAACAGCTCTATCTGGTAACGACCAACAGGGAATATGATGCATTAACAGCAGAGATAGATTACGCAAAAAAGGAGATTGAAGAAGCGGAAACACAGATACATGAGGCCCGGGAAGAGAATCAGGAGCTGGAAGAAAGTATTAAACATTCCGATGAAAATATCGAAATGTTAAAAGTGGATTTGGAAAAAGCCAAAAAAAATCTGGAAAAAACCATACAGGAAACCCGGGATGAAAAAGAACGTCTGGAAAAGGAGCGTCAGGAGATTACAAAAAAAATCCCCCGGAATATTCTGAATGTATACGAGAGGGTTCGAAAAGCCCGGCGAGGTGTTGCTGTTGTCCCCATTATACGGGATGCCTGCGGCGGGTGCAACAACAAAGTAATCCCCCAGAAGCGGGTGGATATTTACAAGCGGAATAAAATCGTGACTTGTGATATCTGTGGGCGCTTCATATATTCAGACGAAGGCAATTTGACAGTAGATAAATAAAAGGTATATAGATCTGGAGTTGAAACGACGGTCGCGTCCCGACGGGAATAATCCGGCCGGGATGAGGAAAGTCCGAACTCCGCAGGGCAGGCCGCCTCGTAACGCGAGGAATCAGTAATGATTGGAAAGTGCCACAGAAAACAGACTATCTGTCCTCTTCTGGGAGGAGACTCCCGGAAACAGGCGGATACAGGTGAAAAGGCGAGGTAAAAGCTCACCGGGTCTGCCGAAAGGCAGGCCGCATGGTAAACCCCGGTCGGAGCAATGCAAAACTGAGAGACCGCTCCGGCGGTGAATCCGGCCCGGATTCCATTCTCAAGGTGGCAGCATGATTCCGGAAGTGATTCCGGAACCAGATAAATGACCGTCCTCCCCCATGTCGTATGACATGAAGGGAGAACAGAATTCGGCTTACGTTCAACTCCGGATCATATTTACAAAATGCAATGGATTTTCAAAGAGTTTGATTCCGATCAGTTGCTGATCTTCAGCCGAACCCTTGGCCTCGATCCCCTATATGCTAAACTTTTATTAACCCGGAATATCATCACCCAGCAACAACTGGAAGAATATTTTAATCCCACACCAGACAAACTGTACGATCCGTTTCTCATGAAGGACATGAAAAAGGCGCTCCTTCGAATTCGTCAGGCACTGGCCAAAGAAGAAAAAATTCTTGTCTATGGTGATTATGATGTAGATGGTATTACATCCGCCTCGATCCTCTATCTCTTCTTTCAGAAATTGGGCGGTGATATCTGTTATTATATTCCGGACCGGGAGAAAGAAGGGTATGGGCTTTCCCGGGAAGGACTCGACCATGCAGTCCGTTTGGGTGTTTCCCTTATCATTACCTGTGATTGCGGCATCAATGCAGTGGAAAAGGTCCGCTATGCGAAGCAAAAAGGACTGGATGTAATTATCACAGACCATCACGAGCCTTCCCCAGAGCTCCCACCTGCCCTGGCTATAGTGAATCCCAAGCAGACAGATGACATCTACCCGGAAAAAAACCTGTGCGGTGCCGGTGTCGCTTTCAAACTCATCCAGGGATATTGCCGTTATGAAAGCCTGGATGAAGAAACTGCCTATGATTATCTGGACCTGGTGGCTTTGGGAACGGCAGCAGATATTGTAAGCATGACGGGTGAAAATCGCATACTCATGAGTGAAGGATTAAGGAAAATAAATGTGGGGAGAAACCGGATCGGCCTGAAAGCCCTGATGGATGTCAGCCGGATCCGCCCAGAAGAGATGGATGTATCAAAAATCGTTTTTGGCATTGCTCCCCGGTTAAATGCCGTGGGTCGACTGGGTGAAGCCTCCCGAGCCGTAAAATTACTCACAACACAGGATCCTGTCGAAGCAAAAGCCTATTCGGAAATCCTGGATGATGAAAATACCCAGCGGCGCGCTATTGAGAAAGATGTGATGGAAGAAGCAATCCAGGATATTGAAAAGCGGTATCCTCATCAGCTTCCCAACATTCTGGTCCTGCATAATCCCACATGGCATCCGGGTGTTATTGGAATTGTGGCATCAAAAATCAAAGAACTCTACCATCGTCCTGTGATTATGATTGCTTTTCAGGATGAATTGGGTAAAGGCAGCGGACGGAGTATTACCGGATTTGATTTATACGGCGCGTTGCATGTCCATGAAAAGTGGCTGCAAACCTATGGTGGACACGTGATGGCGGCCGGGCTGACCATTTCGAGGAAAAATCTGGATCAGTTTATGCAGGATCTCCATAAATTTGCGGAAGACACCATCTCACCGGATCTTCTGGAACCCCGGATTTATATCGATGCAGAGGTGGAAATAGAACAAATCAACATGGAGCTTCTTACTTTTCTCGATCGACTGAGACCCTTCGGCCCCGGGAATATGAGGCCTAAGTTCTACCTTAAAAATGTACAACCACAGCAAGCCCGTATCGTGGGAGGAAATCACCTGAAATTCAGAGTCCGGAAAAATCATCGTTCCCTGGATTGTATCGCCTGGAATTTTGGGGAAGAACTGCCATTGGTCAGCGCCCCCGGCAAAACTGTGGATCTTGTTTTTGTCCCGTCCATAAACGACTGGAATGGAACACGTTCGATTCAACTCATTGTAAAAGACTTAAAACCACACGAACAAGCATAAGGAGAGTCAAGGTGGGTGTTAAAATAGCCGGTTATGGGTATTATGTTCCCGAAAAGGTGGTGACAAACCACGACATGGAAAAATTAATGGATACGTCTGACGAATGGATTACCGAACGGACAGGTATAAAAGAAAGACATTTTGTCAAGGTAGGCGAAGAAGGAACATCAGATCTGGCAGTGAAAGCTGCTGAGAAAGCCCTTGATAAAGCCGGCATGACTTCTGGAGACCTGGATATGATCGTGGCTGCAACCCTATCCCCTGATCATGAAATTCCCGGTATCGGTGTGATGATCCAGAATAAACTGACCGGCTGCCGCACGATTCCGGCCTATGATATTCGGCAACAGTGTAGCGGATTTGTATATGGACTCGAACTGGCATCCACCTTTATCAAATCAGGCAAGTACAAGACAATCCTCCTGGTGGGTGCAGAGGTTCAGAGCGTGGGTCTCAATCTGTCTACCGAAGGTCGGGATCTTGCTGTTCTTTTCGGTGACGGTGCCGGAGCTTTTGTGTTGACTGCCTCTGAGGATGAATCCGACGTGTTGGATTCGGTGCTCCACAGCGAGGGAGAGTACTACCAGGCACTGTGGAAAGAGTATCCCAGCATTTATGTGCAGGACAGAATCAGTAAGGAAGATATCACTCTGGGGCGCCACTACCCATCCATGAACGGCCGTTTTGTCTTTAAACATGCCTCAACCCGCATGCCTGAAGTGGTAATGGAATTATTGAATAAAAACAGTGTGAGTAAAGATGAAATTGCCCAGATTATTCCCCATCAGGCAAATTTGCGTATCACACAGATGGTTGCCAACCGGTTGGAACTGACACTTGATACAGTTTATTCAAATATTGAACGATATGGCAATACAACAGCTGCGTCAATTCCCATAGCTTTCTGTGAAGCGCTGAATGAAAAACGGTTCAAACGTGGGGACTATGTGATCACTGTTTCCTTTGGTTCAGGTTTTACCTGGGGAGCAAATCTGATTAAATTCTGATCGTGGTATCGATTGGAGAACAATAATGACAGCAAAAAAAATAAAGAAAAAACCGGTCAATTGGGATCTCATCCTGAAAGCAGGCATGATGGTTCTGGTTGTAATCATAGCAACAATTCTGATTCCCCGGGAACGCTCCCATATATACAGATATCAAATTGGAGAAATCACCCGAGCAACCATTATTGCTCCCTATGATTTTGATATTCTGAAACCTGAAGACGTGATTGAAGCTGAAAAACGGGAAGCTCTGAAGCGGGTCCCCTTTGTCTTTAACCACGATCACGATGCGGAAATCAGAAGCACACAGGATATTGAACAGTTTTTCCGGATGGCGACTGCCCTCAAACAACGCTACCAGTCCCTTAAAAAATCACGGGAAGACCGAAATCTCTACCGGTATAATGTGGAGCGTTTTGAAGAACAAAACAAACGTGTCCGGTCGGACAGTACAGCTTTCTATCAACTGATCAGCCAGTTCAAACAAGATTATAATATCGATATGGAGAGTGATCTTTACCGCGGCTTGTATGATCCTGATAAAAGTCCTCTTCCGGACCTGGAGAACCTGAAAACCCAGTTTCTTCAGGAAATCACCCAGTATATGGATAAGGGAATTGTGGATATCCCCCTCGAGGATATCATGTCCAGTCAAATTGCCATTTCCAGAGCTGGAGAGGAAATTTACCGATCCACCAGTGAAATTTATGACAGGGACAAGGCCATTAATACCCTCTCCCAGAGCCTGAAAACAAACGGGAACGAGCTGAGTTTTGAAAAGAAACAGATGTTGTTTCAGATTTCCCGGATTTTTATCCGTCCGAATCTTATTTACGATAAAGAGCGGACACTCCGGCGCCAGCAGGATGCCATCAGCAGGATTCCCATTGTAGATGGCAAGGTGTTAAAAAATGAAAAAATTGTGGATGCCAATACCCGGGTTACACCTCAAATCTATCGAAAACTTTATTCCCTGAATGTTGCAGAATCCAAAAGAAATCAAAATGCCTTTGGACGGGCTTATTTCATGGGATTTTTCGGCGACCTGCTTATCATGGGATTGCTTTATACAATATTTATACTTTTTATTTACCATTTCAGGAAGGAAATCTATTCAGACCGAAAAAACATTTTTCTTATTGTGATCAATCAATTGATTGTAATCGGACTGGGTTACCTGATTTCATCCCTGAATCATGCGGCCTTTATGGCCGTCCCCGTGACCCTTCTGGCCATGATTGTATCCATCTTTTATGATGAACGGGCTGCCATTTTTTCTACGGTCCCCATTATTCTTATGCTTTCCTATATCTTTGGGAATCCTTTCCATTTTACCGTGGTCCACATGCTTCCGGCACTTATTTCTACTATTTCTATTAAAAAATTGAGAAGCAGGGATCAGATTTTTCAACCCCTGATCTGGGTCTTCCTTTCTTACATTCTCGGTTTGATCGCCCTTGAGCTTGTCAGCTTCAGCTCCTTTGCCGAGCTGACACGGGGAATTTTGTTCGCCTTTATCAATACGGTCGGATCGGTCCTGGCGGCATATGGCCTGGTAAGTGTTTTTGAACGGATGCTGAATATTACAACCGATATGACGCTTTTGGAATTAACGGATTTAAACAAGCCCTTATTGAAAGAGCTGGCCATGAAAGCTCCGGGGACATTCAATCATTCGGTAATGGTGGGGACCATTGTGGATACGGCTGCCGAAGCCATTGGGGCCAATAACCTGCTGGCACGTGTTGGGGCTTATTATCATGATATTGGGAAAATTGCCAAATCCAACTATTTTGCTGAAAACCAGCGGGATGAAAACCGCCTGGAAAAACTCAAACCCCACATGGCGGCAAAGGTGGTGATTAATCATGTCCGGACCGGTATAGAACTGGCTGAACAGTATAATCTGCCAAAAATTGTTATGGATTTTATTCCCATGCACCATGGGACCCAGATTGTGAAGTTTTTTTATGACAGGGCGATGGATCTGGCCGAAGATCCGGCGGATGTGAAGGACAGTGATTTTAAATATCCAGGCCCAAAGCCCAATACCAAGGAAACAGCATTGGTTATGATCGCCGAAGCCTGTGAAGCAGCCATAAAAGCACTGGATAAACCGACAGATGCCGACATTGAAAACCGTGTCAACCTGATTATCAAAACACGGATGGATGAAGGACAGCTGTCTGATTGTCCCCTTACTTTTCATGATATCACAGTGATCCGTGAATCTCTGATCAGGCAGTTTATCAGTATGTATCATCATCGCCCCGAATATCCGGGCCAACAAAAAAGTGAAACGACAAAATAATCCATGCATTCCAGTCGACGTAAAGAAAAGCATATTCACATCTACAATGAATCCGGTTTACGGCTTCCCCTGCGCCATGAGGACATTTCAGGGATTATTCTCACATTGCTGAAAGCCTACCAGTTGTCCTCTTGTGATATCAACATTATTTATATGGCTGACGAACCTCTCAGAGAGATGAAAAAAGAATATTTTGATCAGGATCTCTTTACGGATATTATCAGCTTTACGATGGAATGTTGTGAAGATTATCTGGAAGGAGAGTTGTATATCTCTCTGCCTCGAATCCGGGAAAATGCGTCCCGATATCATGTCAGTATTCGCCAGGAATGTGCACGGATTCTGATTCACGGTTTTTTGCATCTTATGGGATACGAAGACGGCAACCCAGGCGCCAGGGAACAGATGACAAAACTGGAAAACCGTCATCTGGAGGAATGTGGTTATGCCTGATGACCTGCTTCTACGGAGCATATTGTTTGTGGTTCTGTTGCTTTTTTCCGGCCTCTTTTCCAGCAGTGAAACCGCTGTTTTTTCCGTCAAACGGTCCAAGCTGGAAGAAAAAATGCGTGGGGGGCACCCTGAAGCTTTGAGACTTTTAGCCCTTCTGAATTTTCCCCGGCGCCTCCTGATTGCAATTCTTACTGGAAATACTTTTGTCAATATTGCCATGTCTGTCATTTCGGCTTCAGTTGCCAGGGATATCGCCAATTACTATCAGTTATCCCCCATTTTATCCATCCTGGTTCAGGTGTTTGCCGTCACGCTGGTGATTCTCATTGTGGGAGAAATTCTCCCCAAAATCATTGCGGTCCGAAGTGCTATCAAACACAGCCTTCGCATGTCCTCTTTTTTAACGATTGTTTATACGTTGCTTAAACCCCTGACAGCTGTTTTTTACTGGATCACCGATCTTTTCGCCAGGATGTTTCGCATTCAGGGTGAAGAGTTTATTGAAGATTCTGAAGAGTTATCCGCACTGGTAAACCTGAGTGGCGAATCCGGGGCTATCCGTGAAAAAGAACGGGATATGATCCAGTCCCTACTGAAATTGTCCGACACCCGGGTCCGGGAAATTATGATCCCAAGGCCCGATATCCATGCCATCGATATCAACCAGTCCCTGCCCGATATCATCCAGGAGGTGCGCGAATCCAAATTTTCAAGGCTGCCGGTTCATGGCGGCGACCTGGATCATATTATCGGTTTTATTTTTCTTAAAGATATTCTTCACTTAACAGATAAAGAAACCGGAAAGACACACATAAAAAGTTTGCTCAGACCCCCGCTCTTTGTCCATGAGAATAAAAGTGTTGCGAAAATGCTCAGGGAATTTCAAACAAAAAAGACCAAACTTGCCATTGTGGTAGATGAATTTGGAGGGACAAGCGGCCTGGTGACCCTGGAAGATGTGGTGGAAGAAATTGTGGGTGAAATCCAGGATGAAATGGATGAGGAAAACCAGACCATGATCCGGAAGAGCGGCGAAAAAGAGTATATTGTCAATGCTGCCCTAAACCTGGATGAACTGGAAGAAGAACTGGGGATTTCCTTTCCGGAGGAACGGGATTATGATACTCTGGGTGGTTTTGTCATGGATAAACTGGGACGGGTGCCCAAAAAGCAGGATCAATTTGTCTTTCAGAATGTAAGATTTACGGTTGTATTGATGCAACGCCGGCGAATCAAGGAAATTCGCCTGGAATTTTTACCCGAAGCATAAGGGCCTGGATGAAAGCATTTAGTGACCTGGTGGAAATTATCAAGAAGTTGCGTTCACCGGAAGGGTGCCCATGGGATCGTGAGCAAACACCGGAAAGCCTGATCCCTTTTATGATTGAAGAGGTTTACGAAGTGATTGATGCTTTGGACCACCGAAATGACCGGGATTTGGTCAAGGAGCTGGGGGATGTGATGCTTCACCTTGTTTTTCAGGCGGTGTTGGCAGAAGAAGACAATCGTTTTACCATCCAGGATGTTTTGTTTCATATTAATCACAAAATGATCAGCCGACATCCCCATGTTTTTACAAACAAGGTTTTTAATTCTGAAGAAGAGATTCATCATTACTGGGAAAAAAAGAAGAAAGCTGAAGGACGGAAAAGACTCCTGGATGGAATCCCAAAGGAGCTTCCCTCCTTGCACAAAGCCTATCGTGTACAATCCAAAGCTTCCATGGTGGGATTCGACTGGGATAAAATTCATGATGTATGGGAAAAAATCCGGGAAGAGATCCGGGAACTGGAAGATGCCTCCCGGGAAAAAGACGCCGACTCTATGGAAATGGAATTTGGGGATCTTCTTTTTTCCCTGGTAAATGTGGGTCGCTTTCTGGGGATCAATGCCGACGAAGCTTTGAGAAAATCTACCGATAAATTTATCCGCCGCTTTCACCGCGTGGAAGAAATGGCTGAAAGAAATAAGAAAGACCTGCGGGCTCTTTCCCTGGATGAACTGGAAAAAATGTGGCAGCAGGTGAAAGATGTGGATGACGGGGAGATGGGATGAGGATACAAAAGGATGAAGATATGAGGCGGACAGGGGCCTGGGTCCGGGGAGAAAGAGGATTCAGAACGTTCATTGGTCCGGGTAAGCCAACTCATAATTCAATTCATCATGCATCACTCACAATCATCCAATTATATGAATAATAATATAATCTTGCGTTTGATCGGGTTCGTGCTTATTTTATCCCCGGGGGCGTATACACATAAACATCTTGCTATATAGTGCGAATAAAATTTCTCGAATTCACATCACCTGTAACACTTCAGCAATCTATGAAATTTATGCCAGGGCGAGGCAATGATTCCTATGGAGAAGCGTATCGGTAAATCCACGAGCCCTCACAATTTCGAAGCAACTTCTCTTGCCACTTCCAGCGATGTATTACTGCCTCCCATGTCGTAGGTTTTTACTTTTCCTTCGGAAATCACAGCTGCAATCGCCTTTTCCAGACGTTCAGCCATATCTTTTTCACCAAGCCAGTCCAGCATCATTTTTGTCGTCAACAACATAGCCATAGGATTGACTTTATATTGACCGTGATATTTCGGTGCACTTCCGTGTGTTGGTTCGAAAACCGCATAATTGTCTCCAATATTTCCACTGGAAGCAAATCCGAGTCCACCTACCAGCTGGGCAGACAAATCGCTGAGAATATCACCGAACATATTTTCGGCTACGAGGATTTCATAATTCTCCGGGTTTTTCACCAGCCACATGCATTGGGCGTCGATATTGGTTTCCCAGAGTTCGATGTCCGGATAATTTTTTGCTACTTCCCGGGCAGTCCGGATCATGAGTCCGCCTGTCTCTCTGAGGACATTGGGTTTATCTACGACTGTGACCGCTTTTTTCCCAAACTCCCTGGCATATTCAAATGCTTGTGTCACGATGTTCCGGCAGGCCTGACGAGTCATGATGCGCGTAGAAATGGCCATATTGTCCAGGCCCGCATCTTTGAATTTTTTCATTTTGGGATGATGCTTATCCAGCACCTCGTAAACTTCCTTTGGAACCGGATGAAACTCTACACCGCCATACATTCCCTCCGTGTTTTCCCTAAAAATGGTAATATCTATGCCGTCCCGGTAATTCAGGGGATTGCCGGGATAAGCTTTGCAGGGCCGCATGTTCGTATGAAGGTTAAAGGTTTGGCGCAGGCGCACTATGGGACTAAAATACACATAGCCTTTGCCTTTCAAAGTGGGATCCAGTTCCTCATCCGCTTCTTCTTTGGGCTTGGAAGTAATAGCTCCAAAAAGGGCACAATCTGTTGTTTTCAACATATCGAGGGTTCGTTGCGGCAAGGGATCTCCCTCGCTTTTCCAGAATTCCCATCCAATATCTCCGTGAATATAATCGGCATCCAGCTTGAGTGTATCCAGCACAATCCGTGCGGCATCCATCACATCATTCCCTACCCCGTCTCCGGGAAGCCATCCAATTCGGTACTTGGCCATAATCTCTCCTCAGTTCGTTATTGTCTTTATCCTTTAACCAGCTCGAAATCAATGAAATCGGCGTGATGAAATATGATGGATTCAGGGGACCGTTTTTCCCCGGCTCCTTCCTTGGAATGGGTGGCGATGACATGCATCACCGATTCAGGAACTCCATGCTTGAATGCCAGCCCCACACCACTGAAGGGATGGCGAAGATAGCGACCGTAATCGGACTTTGTCACCTTCCCGTTTACGATCTCATATTCAAGCAGTTTTCCCACATCCGCCAGGAGCGCGCCGGCAATCAGAACGTCCCGGTTTACTGGGGTTCGCCGTTCCTGATGGATGGTTTTCAGGACATCTTCAGTTGCTATACACAGACGGCACACAGCCCTCACATGGTCTATGAAGGGAATGGTAACACCCTCTGCAAGCAGGGTAAACGGAATTTTCATCAAAAGATCCCGGGTCCAGCCACGATAAGCCGCGGCTTCCTGCCATACGGCTTCTACCTTTTGTCTGAGTGTTTCGTCCCGGATTTCCTTCATTTCGGGGAGCATGGCGATAACATCCAGCATTAAGGGTTCCTCCTTACTTTTTTTATCACGTCAATCACCGTTCCATCCACCCATTTGACGGCAGCAACCACTTCATCTTCGAAGTCCACCGGTTCAGGTACTCCACACAAAGCTTCTGCTTCGGCTTTCAGTTCCTCAATGCTTTTCAGCGGTAATCCGCTGTTTTTAACTTTTTCCAATAGGTCTGTCCGCAGAGGATTAATTGCGATACCCCGTTCTGTCACAATTACATCGATAAGTTCTCCTGGGCCGCATAGAGTTGTGACTTCATCCCGGATGATGGGAATCCGGTTTCTGAACAAAGGGACGGGCAGGATGGTACACCGGGCATGGAGGCAATTTTGCCAGCCACCGATACCATGTAGCAAAATACCGTCGGAATGGGTCACCACATTTCCATTGAAGTGGACATCCACTTCGGTAGCCCCAAGAATCATGACATCCATCATGGTTGTATAGGTCCCTTTGCCGTGGAAATCATAACAGTGAAAAATGGAAATATCCGGATGCCTGGGATTATTTCGCATGGATTCTACCGCTGTCAGATCAAATGTCTGGGCATCCAGCATATATTCCAGCACCTCATCTTCCAGCATTTTTACTGAATATTCGGTAGAACCGCCAACGGCAAAACGAGCTTTTATTCCCCGTTCTTTCAGCATTTTGTGAAAATAGATACCTATGGCCAGGGATGTCCCGCCGGCTCCGGCCTGGAAGGAAAAACCGTCTTTAATCAATCCGGCTGCATCACAAAATCTGGCAGTATATTCGGCGATGAGAAGGCGGTCCGGGCTACGGGTAATCCGGGTGGTTCCGGATACGATTTGTTCCGGAATACCGATTTTATCCATGACAACCACAAAATCCACATAATTCCCGATGATTTGCATGGGGATACATGGAAAAGGTACCAGATGATCGGTGACAACAATCACCCGGTCTCCATAAAGCATATCTGCCAGAGAATAACCCAGTCCGCCACAGGCTGAGGGGCCATAAAGCCCGTTGGCATTGCCAAAAGGATCGGCTGTTGGAGCAGCGATGACGGCAATATCAATTTTAACTTCACCATCCTGAATGGCCTGGTAGCGGCCACCGTGAGAGCGAAGGACACCCACTCCTCTCATTTTTCCTTCAGAACAAAAACGTCCCAAGGCGCCATTCATGCTGCCTTCGATATGATGGATAGTTCCATCTTTTAAATACTCAATCATGGGCTCATGACATGGAAAAGAGGCAGAAGGAAACCAGACAAGATCTTTAATTCCCAGATCGGATGCGGCTTTGAACACCTGGTTGGCTACCAAATCACCATTCCGGAGGTGATGATGAGTGGAAATCACCATCCCATCCCTGATCCCGGATTTGACCAGGGCGTCTTTTAAAGTTTCCACTTGTTTGTTTCCGTCCGGCGGGTAATCGATGGATGTACGAATAGGCGGACCGTAACGATTTCCTGAAGGCCTGTGTTTGCCGATTCCTTTAAACGGGATGACTTTTTCTCCGTTAATTTCCGGAGGAATCCATCGCCCGGCGGCGTTTTTGGTCCAATCGGATTTATGTGCCATAGGTTTCTCTCCAGTTCTTCGGTATCCGGTTCAATGTTTCTGCCAAACGAATGGTCTTCATTGCCCGTTTGAGGACAGGTGCATCGATCATTTTTGATCCCAGGCTTACAACCCCCAGCCCTTTTTTTTCTGCATCTTCATACGCCATGACAATGGCCTGAGCCTTTTCTATTTCAAATGAAGTGGGAGCAAAGACTTCATGAATGACCGGAATCTGCCGGGGATGGATACACCCCATTCCGTCAAACCCCATCTTTTTGGATTCAAGAGCTGTTTTTTCAAGAGCATTCATATTTGCCACATCGGAAAACACGGAGTCCGTTGCCTGGACCCCTGCAGCCCGGGCCGCAAGTACAAGCAGCGATCGGGCGACAAAACTTTCATCCCCTTCCTCAGTCCGCCGGGTACCCAGATCAGCCGTCAGATCCTCCAGGCCTATAGCCAAAGCAACAACGGTATCACAGGCTTCGGCGATCTCTTGTGCTGCCCCAACACCCCGGGCCGATTCCACAATTGGTATGAGGTAAACGGGATGGTCGATGCCTGATTCAGAAGCAATTTCCTTAATTTTCAAATCAGCCCGAATCACATCTTCCCGGCTTTCACATTTGGGTATTAATACACAATTCACCTTTTCAGGAATCAATGTTTCCAGATCCAGAATCCCTGCAGGGAAAGGATTGATCCGGATCATCCGCTCTGCAGTACCGAAATTGAGTTCATGGAGGGCATTGCGGACCAGAATCCGGGCTTCATCTTTCCGGGAAGGGGCCACAGAATCCTCCAGATCCAGAATGATACCGTCAGCAGCATAGAGTCCGGCATTGATCATCAGTTTTGGATTATTGCCCGGCAAATACAGACGGGAACGGCGGAATCGGTCCTTTTCCGAGGGATAGAAAATACCGGAATGATCTGTGACCAGAAAAGGCTTACAGTCGGGAAAAGCCTTTCGGATAGCTGCTTCCAGTCGGGCCCTCAAGGTGAATGGCAGGGCACCCTGATCTTCTATGCTCAGATGGGCATCCGGAATTCCGTAGTATTCCATCATGTCCAGACAAAGATTACGTATGGATTTTCCGAAAAGATCCCCGACTTTACTCTGGATATCCAGTGTGATTCCACCGGATTCCTTCAGTGTCAGGGTAACAAAACAGTCCCCCCGGGCTGAAGGACCTGTGTTGCCCGATGAAAAAGAGTCACTCAATGGTTTTCCTCCTGCTTATCATAATAGGCTTATAGAGCCATTCCAATCAGAAATGTGGGGCGTTTTCAAAGCTCGCTAAGTTTGTTTACGAATATATCCAAAAGCCTGCAAAGTTTCAATCAAATCAGCTTAAAAAACTAATCGGTGATAAGAATTTTATCCGGGAAATAACACTCGACCTGAAAAACAGGAATTAGGCTCAGTGGATATGTGTCAATAATGAAGGTATTGTCCATGTTGATGGTGACGGGTAAATACAATCTGGCACCCAGATAAGGTGTCAGGTAAAAACGAAAAGTGTGGACATGTATTTGGTAAGCCCGGCCGAAAAGCAGTTCTGCCCGGCGGTCGTAAGGAGTTTGAAGACTCCAGTTGGTGGAAAAACGAACCAGGGTATTGGGGAGCTGAATCTGAGGTATCTTTTCCGAAGAGATCCCCTTTCTGTTAAATGTAAACTTAATGATTTGATCATCCAGGTCCCTGCCGATGAAAAGCAGTGAGAAACGGCGGGTAAATATTTCCTGGGCCAGGTCTGAAACATATTCGATGTGTTTATTTTCAAATCCGATTTCCATGCCGGGATAGGGAACGATATCTTTTCCGATACTCAGAAGATGGCTGAAAGAAAAAAATGTCCCCCGGACATTATATCCTTTATCCTTTTGCCGGTGGATTTCCCCGTAAAAAAGACGCACTTGAAAAGGGCGCTGTGAATTGGCGTAAATATCCCAGAAATTCCAGTAATTATAGACACCCATCTCATACAATTCCGGATCGGTGCGGTATGCCAGGGGGCCTGCCAGCGTTTTGGGATAGCCTCTGAGCTCCAACTGCATAAGTTCGGCAAAGCGGGGTGTCGTCTGATACCCCAGCCCGATATTGGATATATTATAGTAAAAATAAAGATGATGATCCTCAATCACCAGTTCGGTCCGGTTGATGTCTGATGCTGCCAGGGGTGCTATTATGGCTGTAATGAGTAATGTGTATTTAATGAATCGCATAATGAGTCAGGGTAGCTTTTATATTGACTGTAGCGTTCCCTTATCCGGATTTCCATCTGTTTATCAACGGTGATGATATGGCTTAAGGATTGCATTCCAAAACGGATGATTCGTCCCTTTTCATCATAGGTGTTGAAAATTTCGATCTCCATTTTTGTAAGGCCTTCCGGAAGAGGATGGGGTTCAAGGATCATTTTGATGATTCCGTAAGTTTTGGGATCTATCCAGGCCCGGCCCTTCATGAGTCCGGACGTTTCTCCCCGGGGAATAAATTCCACAAGGCGCATTTCTGTGTTGTTCAAAGAGGTTTTTCCCAAATCCCGGATCATGTAGTAACGGTGAAAATTTTCATCATAGAAGTCCGGTGGGTTTTTTTGCGATAGGAGTGTATCCGGTTTCAGTAACGTATCAATGGGCGATTGATTTATTCGGAGCTCTTTATATACACGGACAATGGGCTGATTTTTAAAGTGGTACTCTTGCCCCTTTAGGATCATGCGGGTGCTTAGGGAATCTTCACGAATCATTTGTTCCCGATAAAAAGCAAACATGTAACAGCCCAGGGATTGAAGGTCCTTTTCCCGTTTTATCCGGACATTTTCTATAAATTTTTCAAAGGCATAGATGCGCTGGGGTAAAAGTTTGTCCGGAAGTAAAAAAAGGACTATGAAGAGGGATACAATGATATTCAATTTGATTTTCATCGTTCCACCAGGACTGTGATTTGACCGCCGGGGAGAATAAACAGGGCTTTTTTGCCTTTACCCGATTTCTCTTCCGGTGCTGATACAATCCGGGCCGGCGAAGCCAGGATTTCATCCCATGCCCGATTTATATCACTCACACGCATGACAAGGGTATCTGTACCGACGATTCCATCCCTTATGATAAATCCCTTATCGAAAACATAAGATGTGTTACCCTTTGTGATCACGGGATCAACCTTTTTCATGTGAAGCACTTCCTCGAGGAAATAAGCATCAGCTTCAGGATCCTGTGAAGGAATGACCCATTCTCCGGATAGGATAAGAGGTTCTTCCGGCAGATTCCGGATCAGGGTTGTATTGAAAAACCAGATAATGACCGCAATGAGGATCAGGATTGCCGAAACCCTTTGTATTGGACTAACGCTCATGGAAAAAGACCTTTGCAGCTTTGGGAAAAAGGAAGAGATTCATCAGATTTACGCTCAGGTGGATTCCCCAGGGCATGATAAGACTCTGTCGTGTGACGGTAAAATACGAGAGGATCAGGCTGGTGATGAAAATCCAAACAGTGGCGCTCATCTGCTGGATGTTTGTGTGGACAAAGGCAAAGATAGCAGACAGGAGCAGTGCAGCCCAAAGCCAGTGATTCCACAGCGTTATCAGCGCCATAAAAAGGTAAGCCCGAAAAAGAATCTCCTCCACCATGGAGGCACTCAGGTTGATGGCAAAAGCCCAGCGGCGCTGAACGGAGGTTTTCGGGATGAGCTCGTCCTGCCGGGACAGGCGCTCAGTCGGGGATTCACCCTTGATGCGGCTGATAAGCCATTCCAGCAGAAGAAAAAGGAGGGAAAGAAGTGCTCCTGCCAAAAGCCCCAAAACCAGATCCGGGATCAGATTTTCCAGGGTAAATAATTTTCCTACACGGGTTAACCACCGGTATAAAGACTGATATTTCAGGGGATTTATGGAGTAGAAAAGCCACACAAGGGCCGGAATGGCGGCCGTAAAGAGCCATAAAAAGATCTGCTGATAGAATCCAATCGGACTCCAAACCAATGAGGCAGAAATTTTAAGATCATTCCGGTCCTTGTCCATGTTTCCTTTTCACAAGGTTACAGGATTTTTTTGATTTCTTCCTCCCAGAAAGTCCTGGGACGATAGCCGGTTACCTTATTTACGATCCGGCCCTTTTTGTCGATGATGAAAGTTGTGGGAATACTTTGAAAATTATCATAATTCCGAATCACATCCGGTGTGAACATCATGACGGGATATTGAATCCCCATATTCTGAATATATTTATCTACGGCATCCCAACCGGTCTGATCAACCGAAACTCCCACAATCATAAGACCGTCTTCTTTATATTCATCGTATAAATCGATAAAATCAGGAATTTCCCGCTGACAGGGTGGACACCAGGTTGCCCAGAAGTTTAAAATAACCATTTTCCCTTTTTGATCAGATAAGGTAAAAGTTTCGCCATATCCGTTACGGAGTGTAAAATCCGGTGCATCTTTCAGGTTTTCTTTGTTTTTGTCACATCCCGTCAGCATCATAGCCAGGACCAGTATGGGAATCACAAACCAGCTTTTTTTCATTTTATGTCTCCTGTTTTCTCTTTTAACCTTTTAAACATCACGTTTGTTTTTAGGCGGTTAAAAGAAAAAAGGTTACAAACCCGGGGATTTCAGCCGGCCTACGAGAAATTCCAGACCTTCCAGGTAACTCTGTTCTTTTTTTCCGGCAAATGTGGCAAGGCACACATCCCGGATCATGGATTCACGGCGGAAGGGTTCGCGGGATTGAATATCAGATAAATGGATTTCCACCACCGGGATTTTTATCAGCTCAATGGCATCCCGGATGGCAATGCTGGTATGGGTATATGCAGCCGGATTTATCAGGATGCCGTCCACATATTTCCGTTGCCGCTGCAACAGTGTTACCAGATCCCCCTCGTGATTGGTCTGATAAAACTTCACATCTACATCCAGTTCCCGTGCCCTCTTTCGGATGAGCGTATTCAGCTTGTCCAGTGTCAAATGGCCATAGTGTCTGGGATCCCTGTGCCCCAGGAGATTCAAATTAGGGCCATGAAGTACAAGAATTTTGAGTCTCTTTTCAGATATTGTTGACAAACTGTAGGTCCTTTACCCATTCAAGGGTTTCATAAATCATAGATTTGGGGACATCATCCCGGATCACAGCGTCACCGATCTTTTGTAGAAGAACAAACTGGATTTTGCCATTCCGTACTTTTTTATCGTGTGTCATGGCTTCGTACATTCGGTCGGTATTGTATTTTTTCAGGGATCCGGGAATGGGAATTCGCCGGAGATGCTGAATATACTGCTGGGCGATTTCCACGGGAAGAAGCCCCATGTCGGTACTAAGTTTTAAAGCAGCACACATGCCGATAATCACCGCCTCGCCGTGGGTGTAGGTTCCGTAACCGGCTGTATGTTCCACTGCATGACCAACGGTATGACCAAAATTCAACACCATCCGTAAATTGCTTTCATGTTCATCAGCCGATACAATGAAAGATTTGATCTCAATGGCCCGGATAATCGCAGCGTTTACATGATCCAGGTTTTTCAGAGTCAGGATATCGGAAAAATTTTCCAGGAGAAACTGTGTAAAAATGCGATCCCGGATAAATCCATATTTAATCACCTCTCCAAAGCCGGAAACACGCTGGCGGAACTCCAGGGTTTTAAGGACCGTTGGATCAACGATCACAATTTTCGGCTGATAGATGGCACCGATCAGGTTTTTCCCCCGGGCATGGTTGATGCCCACTTTACCGCCGATGGAAGAATCCACCTGGGCCAAAAGGGTTGTGGGAATTTGTACCAGATTCATGCCACGGTACATGGTGGCGGCCAGAAAACCGGCGGTATCTCCCACCACCCCGCCTCCCAGGGCGATGACAGTGGATCCCCGGTCCATCTTTAAATCCAGCATGGTATCATACAGATATTGTACCGTCTTCAGGTTTTTATTGGTTTCTCCGCTGGGCATGAGAATATACTGAACCTGAAAGCCCTCATTTTTCAGCGATTTTTCCACGACATCCTTATAAAGAGCTGAAACATTCTGACTGGATACCAATACCACCTGGGGGTTGATATTTAATTGTTTCAATATGCTTCCTACCGTGGGAAGGCTCTCGTTCTTTACATAGATGGGGTAACTGCGTTCGTGAAGGTCTACTCGTATTTTATGCATGGTTCTTTTCTACTTTTTCTAGGATTTCGAGGACAATGTCCCGGATGCTTTTTCCGTCAGTTTGAATATAATAATTCGCTTGTTTATAAACAAAAGTCCGTTTCTCCAGAATACTCTCAATGTGAGCAAGCCGGAGTGGCCGGGGCAGCATCGGTCTGTTATCACTCGTTTGAATACGATTCAGGATCGTTTGGGGTTCTGCCTGCAGCCAGATAACCACTCCTGTGGATTGCATCCATTCCCGGTTTCCTTCGTCCAGTGGAAAACCACCACCTGTAGCGATTACCAAATCAGGTGTATTGGGAACAGGATCATGTTTAATCTCCCGTTCCAGTTTCCGGAAAGCAGCTTCACCTTCTGTCCTGAAAATGTCCGGAATACGTTTCCCCGTTTTTTTTTCCAGGTACAGGTCCAGATCCACAAAGGGGCACTTGATGGTTTCTGCCAGGGCCTGACCTACTTTGGTTTTGCCTGTTCCCATCATACCTGTCAGAAAGATGATCATTGAGATGCATCCCGGTGCTTCAGGGTTTCGTCCCAGCTGTCTCCGCCGAATTTTATAAGAAATGCTTCAAGGAGTGGAATGGCTGTGACATTTTCAGCAACTACAGAGGCTGCGGGAACGGCACAACTGTCTGTCCGTTCTTTATGTGCGGAGGTTTTTTCCCCGGTTTTCAAATCCACACTGGCCAGTGGCTTGGCAAGGGTGGGAATGGGTTTCATCACAGCAGAAAAAATCAGGTCACACCCATTGCTCATGCCGCCTTCAATACCACCGCTGTGGTTGGTGCTCCGAATGATGTTCCCATCTTTTATTTCAAAGGGATCATGAACAAGGCTTCCGGGGATTTCAGCAGTTTTAAAACCCAGGCCGAATTCGATTCCGCGAATGGCAGGGATGCCCAGGATCTGGGCGGCAATCATGGATGTCAGGCGCTCGTTCCATTGTGTGTGACTTCCCAGCCCGACCGGCAGATTTTGGACGGCAATTCGGAACAAACCACCCAGAGAATCTCCCTCTTTCCGGGCGGTATCAATAACTTCCATCATTCTTTTTTCCGTTTTTGGATCCGGACAGCGAACCGGAGAGTTTTCTGCCCGATTCCATTCAGTGACAGGAGGCAGGTCATCGGGATCCACTCCGGCGGGGCCGATCCGCGTGACGACAGAATGAAGCGAGATCCCGGCATTTTCCAGGAACTGTCGGCATACGGCGCCGGCAAGAGTCCGGACTGCAGTTTCCCGGGCACTGGCCCGTTCAAGAATATTCCGGAGATCGTCGGTTTTATACTTCAGCATGCCTGCGTAATCGGCATGACCGGGGCGGGGAATTGAAATTTTTTCCGATACATCCGCCTGAACCGGATCCATAACTTTTTTCCAGTTTTCAAAATCACGGTTTCGGATGATACAGGAGAGGGGACTCCCCAGGGTCATGCTGTTTCTCAGTCCGGACAGGATTTCTACCTGATCTTTTTCGATGGCCATCCGGCCGCCCCGCCCATAACCTTTTTGACGGCGGCTTAGCTGATGATTGATTTCATCTATATTCAACCGAAATCCTGCCGGAAGTCCATGGATAATCACGCTGAGGGCTGGTCCGTGACTTTCACCGGCAGTAATACATTGGATTCGTTTCATGTTGATATCCCCATTTGTTTTATGATCTCACGGCGAAGTGATTCCCGGTTGATTTTTTTTGTTATGCCGGGATCATTCCGCCAGATGACCTGACTGTCCAGCGCCTGTTCAATGAGAAGTCCAAGCCCATCTGCCGTTTCTATGCCGCATTCCCTGAAATAATGTTGGAAATGAGTGGGAAGGGGCGCATAATTCAAGTCAAGAAAGCAGTCTCCCGACTTCGGTATGACCTGAAACTCTGCCGGAATATCCGGATGGTTGACTGATCCTGCCGGTGTGGCATTGATCCAAAGGGTAGATCCTGAATAAGTTTCTTTTTCTGAATAAGGCAGCAGACTGAATCGGGCGCAGAATGTCCGGACAGCTTCAGGTGACCTCCCGGCAATATAGATGGCGTGGATCTTATGGGCTTTCAGGGCATTGACAACAGCCGGAGCTACGCCACCGTATCCAAACAGAACATAGCGGTTAAATGCTGTATAACCACTGGTTTTTAAAACCCGGACCAATCCTGTCATGTCTGTGTTCCAGGCCTGAATCCCTGAGGGTGAAAAAAACAGTGTATTCGCCGCGTCACATTCTTTTACACTGATATCCTGTTGCCGGGTATAGGCAAGGACCTCTTTTTTATAGGGGATGGTGATGTTGACGCCTGTATATCCCTCCTGTTGCAAACGGGTCAGGGTTTTTCCCAGATCAGATGGGGGAATATCAAACCGTTCGTAACAGAGGGAAGGCAGACCTGATTCCCTGCCGATAAGGGTGTGAAGTTTTGGACTGATGGAGTAGGCAATGTGATGCCCGATAATTCCCAGTTTCATCATTTACTGCCGGATTTTTTCAAGGGTGCTGAAGAAATCCGGATAACTGATATCCACAACCGAGTAATCTTCGATATTCACCGGGTCCGAAGCAATCAACCCGGCAATGGCCATCGTCATGGCAATCCGGTGGTCCATATAAGCTTTGACTGTCCCGCCGTGAAGGGGGGTGGGGCCGTGGATTGTCATGCCATCCTCGTGTTCTTCAATTTCGGCACCCAGGGTTTTCAAACAGGCAACGGTTGTGGCGATCCGGTCACTTTCTTTGACCCGAAGTTCCCGGGCCCCTCGGATGCGCGTCATGCCTTTTGCCTGGGTGGCAATGAGGGCCAGTATGGGGATTTCATCAATAAGGCCTGGGATGTTTCTGGAGGAAATGGAAAATCCCTGGAGTTCTGAACTTTTAACTACAATATCGCCGTAGGGTTCATGGCTTCTTGTCTCTTCACTGCAGCGGATGTCTGCCCCGGCTTTCTGCAGAAGCCGGAGAAAGGCAATACGGGTAGGGTTCAGACTGACATTGCTCAGCACGATACGGCTTTTATGCAATAAAAGAGCCGCTGCTACCCAAAATGCTGCCGATGAAGGATCGGCGGGTACATTGTATTCAAACCCTGGGATCGGCCTTTTCAGAGCATGAACCGTCCACGTGTTTTTCTTTTTGAAGATAGGAATACCCAACATTTTCATCATCCGTTCCGTATGATCCCTGCACTGGACCGGTTCAGTCACATGGGTTTTTCCTTCAGCCAATAGCCCTGCCAGCAAAATGGCGGATTTGACCTGAGCACTGGCCACCGGCAGGGTATAGCGGATTCCCTTGAGTTTTGAAGGGAAAATGGTTAATGGCAGATGGCCATCAGTGCTGTTAAAAAGGGCATTCATTTTCGACAGGGGCTCAATAATCCGTCCCATGGGTCTGCGGGACAGTGATTCGTCACCATACAGTACCGACTCAAAGGACTGTCCGGGAAGAAGTCCTGCCAGGAGTCGGGTGGTGGTTCCGGAATTGCCGCAATTGAAAGCCGTTTTATCCTCTCCGGTCCAGCCGTGTAACCCCGGGCTCTTTACATTGACGGTATATCGGCCCAGTTGGAAATGGACTCCCACTTTTTGCAGACAGGCGATGGTAGAAAGGACATCCACTCCGGTATTCAGGTAACGGATTTTGGATTTTCCCCTGGCAATAGCAGCAAAAATCAAAGCCCGGTGACTGATGGATTTGTCCCCCGGAAGGGTAATGTTTCCACGGACCCGTTCGGCGGGTGTTATTTGGCAGGTATTTTCAATCATCCATGATAACGGAAATAAAATCCGTGATGTTGTAGTCCAAATCCTGTATACCGGACCGGACCAGTTTCAAATGATGCAATTTTACACAGGTTTCAGGAGCAATCACAAAGGCATTCCGGGGAAGGTCTCCACGGGACAGCATGGCAGCTGCAGCGGCGGTGTCCCGTTCTTCAATCTGGGGGACATCCGGATAGTGGGTGTTCAGGTAGCTTTTGCATTGCCGGAGTGCCTGCAGGTGTGAATGGATCGAAACAGGTTTCCCTTCAAAATCCAGCCGGGATAAAAGACACTGTTTAACCAGAAAGGGAAAATGACCAGAGATTTTGCAGCGGGTCCCCGCCAGATGAGTCAGGGTTTCCTGAACCACACCGCCTACAGCATTCTGTATGGGAAGCAGCCCGATGTCAATGCGCCCCAGTTCAAGATGCTCCAGAACATTTTCTGCTGATGTCAGGCAAAGCACTTCCCCATTCACCAGCTGACGGTCCCGGATGTATTGTAAAGCGGCTTCATGGGAAAAACTCCCTTCATCTCCCATGGCTCCCACACGGATCTTCTCTTTCTGAATGTTGAAGGATTCCTTCCGTATCAGAGATGCGACAGTGTGGGTTGCTTTCATAAAGGATCTGAACATCTCCGAGGAGTGTTCATTGTACATCAGCATATCCCTGAAAAGCTGGGGGGTGTCGTTGCTGCAGAAAGCTTCCACCGCCCGGAGCATCCCATACCCCTTGGTGGGTGTTTTTGATTCCGGCAAATTCAGAGTCAGAAGAATATTTCCGATAAAATGAGTAAGTCCCTGGGATTCGGCAATATGTTTGTCATGCTCATCCGGACTCAGAATCCGGGTGAAAAAATGCCATTCCTGAAAAGTATCCCGCCAGGTTTCAGCCAGTTGAGGGTGTTGATTGGAAGGTGTCAGGATAATCAGATTAACCCTGTTTTCCGCGTAACTGTCCGGCCCAAAAAGAGGGTGGATTCCCAGGTGGGGTATATGGGGAATCATCTCATCCATCCAGCGTATGGGATATGTTTTGACCGATCCGGTATCAATAATAGTGGATGATGGATTTATTTTTTCCCGGTTTTCATGGAGAAAGGCCGGGATACTTGATATGGGGATACAAAGAAAAATTACCTCTTTTTGAAGTGCTTCCTCCAGGGATACCTGTTGGATATTCTTTTCAGGGGTAAAGGGATGGATATCATAAACAGATACATTTCCGTAGCGGCTAAGGATGGATGCAAACACCCGACCGAAACGGCCGTAACCGACGATTGCAAATTCGCGGGATTTCATTTCTTCAGCAATCCCCGTCCGATCACCTGACTGATGATATGGAGCTCTTTCATAAGGTGGTTGAATTGTTTGGGATAAAGGGATTGGGGACCGTCAGAGAGGGCATTGTTGGGGTCGTCGTGGACTTCCACCATAATACCATCTGCTCCGGCAGCCACGGCGGCCCGGGCCATGGAAACCACAAGATCCCGGTTTCCCATAGCATGGCTTGGATCCACAATGATAGGGAGATGGGATAATTTTTTCACTACAGGGACGGAGGAAAGATCCAGGGTAAAACGGGTGGAGTTTTCAAATGTCCGGATCCCCCGCTCGCATAAGATTACCTGTGAATTGCCACCGTTTACAATATACTCGGCAGCATTCAGCCACTCTTCCACAGTAGCAGAAATACCACGCTTGAGGATCACCGGCTTGTCCACGGACCCCAGGGCTTTGAGAAGACTGTAATTCTGCATATTCCGGGCACCTACCTGCAGGGCATCCACATATTTACAAAACAGGTCAATATCCGATATGGCCATGACTTCGGAAACACAGGGGATTCCTGATGCAAAAGCGGCATCCTGCAAGTATTTCAGTCCTTCTTCACCCAAACCCTGAAATGTATAGGGGGATGACCGGGGTTTGTAAGCGCCGCCCCGGAGTACATGAGCCCCGTACCGCTTGATTTCCCGGGAGAGCTTATGAACCATTTTCTCATTTTCCACGGAACAGGGACCGGCGATGACGGCGATTTCCTTACTTCCAAAGGGTACTTTCCCTACGTGAACAATGGTATTCGTGGGTTTAAAGGTCCGGGAACACTGCTTGTAACTTTCGGATATCCGGATAATCTTGTTTACACCGTCAAAACCCTTAACTTTTTCAATATCGACCCGTGAAATATCACCGATAACACCCAGGATCATGTGATCCTCACCCTGGGATTTGTGAATTTTCAGATCCAGTTTGTGCAAATGTTCGGAGATTTGTTCGATCTGGGCGTCTTTAGCCCCTGGATTCATGACAATAATCATGATGTTTTTCCTATCTTTTGATTCACATCTCTGGCACCCTTTTCCCCGGCTTTACGGCCCAGAGCAATGATTTGCGCAAACAAGGATTTCAGGTCTTCAGATGTTAAAAAGCGGGATTCCTGGCCTTCCAGGGAGTGGTAAATTTCCTCTTCACGGCCCGGGACCGTCACGGGTTGCCCCGTTTTACCTTTCTCTTGTCCGATCTGATAGGCCAATTCCATTCTTTGGGATAAAAGGTCGACCAGCGATTTATCAATCCTGTCAATGTGAGCCCGGAGCGATTGTATGTTGGTTTCATCCATGGGAAGTGTTTATTCTCCTATTATTTTCACCATAACCCGTTTAGGTCTGCGCCCGTCAAATTCACCGTAAAAAATCTGTTCCCATGGACCGAAATCAAGGCGGCCGTTTGTGATGGCTACAACGACTTCACGTCCCATGATTTGCCGCTTGTGGTGGGCATCGCCATTATCTTCTCCAGTCCGGTTGTGAGCGTAGAGATCCGTACCCGGATCAAAGGGAGCCAGTTTTTCCAGCCAGCGTTTATAATCCTGATGAAGTCCCGGCTCGTCATCATTAATGAAAACAGAGGCGGTTATGTGCATGGCATTAACCAGGCACAAACCTTCCTGTATGCCTGACTCACGAACCAGATCTTCCACCTGTCCGGTTATATTTACAAAATCCATCCTTGCAGGAATGTTAAATGTAAGGTGTTTTGTCAGTGATTTCATAAGACCTCCTTTAACCTGAAAAGGTAAGGAAAAAAGACGGAAAATAGAAAGCAACATTCTGGGCTATGCCGAGTAAAACTATTGAAAAGTGGAACAGACATCCCGTATATTGAATTAGAAATGCCTCGAATAACATAAATATCCCAACATAACCATTAGTTCAAGGAGGGCTGATATGAATTCAGTGACGGTAATTCAGTCTCTGCAAACCCTGAAAACTGAGGGAAATCCCGTAACAACGGTTTATCTTGACGTGTCAACATCCCAAAAGCTCCGGAATGCAGATATTGTGGTAAATAACATGTTTAAACAAAAAAAGGACAAAACATTTTATAAAAACCTTTCAGATCAGGAGAAAGTGTCGGTTGAGAAAGATGTGGAGGGTATGATCAAATTCCTCAAGAACCAGCTGGGGGAAGAGCGCCGGTCTTTGATGATCGTTTCATCCAACCGGGCGTATGTATGGCAGGTCATTCATCTGGGATTTTCCGTGGAAAATATGATGGTGATAAAGGATCGTCCTTATCTGCGACCTTTTCTGGAAGGTATCAGTCATGAGCGAAATTATGCCATTGTCCTGGTGGATCAGGGAAAGGCTAAGATTCTCATGAATCACCTCGGGAATAAGGAAGAACTTTTCAATGTGGTGAATCTGCTTCCTGAAGATGGAAATGAAGGTGGATTTGGTGGTATGGATGAGCGGAAAAATGAACGTCACCGGGAAGAAATTGTGGCCAAACATTATAAAAATGTAGCAGCTCAACTGGATGTTCTGGATCAGAAATACCATTTCGACTGGATCATTTTAGGCGGACTCCGGGAGAGTATGTCTGATTTTGCCAATTATCTCAGATCAGGCCTGAAGGATAAAATCAGCCGTGAAGTTCCGGTGGATCCCAATCTTTCCATGGATAAGGTTTTTCATCTTGTAGACAAAGAAATCCCGGGATGCCGAATGGATTTTGAGAAAAACATCCTGAACATGTTTGCCAATGAATTCCACAAGAACTACAAAGGGGTTTCCGGCATACGTCAGACGGAAGAAGCCCTTCAACAGGGACGGGTAGAAATGCTGATGATCCAGGATGGTTTTCAAACCAAAGGCAGGGTATGCAAATGGTGCCTGCACATGACAACGGAGGAAGAAGATGAATGTCCCAACTGCGGACATCCCATGGCCCGGACCCTGGATATTACCGACGAGCTGATTCACATGGCCTTGGATACAGGCGCAAAAATAGAATTTATCTCCTCGGATATGGGTGAATTCTCTCCCTTGTGCGGATTGCTTCGATATAAACCGTAACTTGTTGATAATACAGGGACTTTTAAGAAAAGTCTCAACAAATTTTTTAATGAAAGGGTTTAAAACAATGATATATAGTTTTTATCTTGACTTTCATGTGTTTTGAATTTATATTTTTTTAAGTATGTATATATGTTGAAAGTTGTTATTCAACAACCGTAAATTCAGAATAAAAAAGGAAGACAGGATGTCCCTCAATCGATGGCTTCGTTTGGGAACCGTTTTGGTGTTGTTGTCAGGTTGTGCCTGGTTCAGGGGGGGCGAAAGTCCCGAAGGGGACGAAGAGCTTGCAGGTGATTCCACAGAAATAGCTGTGCAAAATGATTTAATTCAGCAGGAGATGAATGAGATCACGGCTTCAGGAAGCCGGGATAGCGTGATTCAGGAGCGGGATTATCCCTTTGTGCTGAATGAGCTCACCTATGAATTGAAAAAACAGGGGGCGCGAATCAAACACCTGGAATCTCAGTTGAAAGAGTTGAAAGCCCAATCCACCCTTTGGGAAAACCCTCTGAAGATTTACAACAAGGAAATTATTCTTCAGAACGGGACCAGCATGTTTGGCAAGATTATATATCAGGATAGTGATGTTTTAAAAATTCAAACACTCATCGGGTACTTTGTCATTCCCCGGGAAGAAGTGGTACGTATTGTAGATAATATTCCCTCATCGGCTGTCGAAAGTCCAGCTGGTACACCGGAACAGGCTGCAGAGTCGCCGGTGTCGGCACCGACGGCAGAAACGGTTTCCCCGGTTGAGCTGCCGGACAGACCCTCACCCTCAGCTGTCAATGCCAATTGCATTTTGGTAGGGAATATCCGTGAAAGTACCGACCCCTCGGGGAATCGGATCTTTTCAGGAGAGGTGAAGAATATTGGTGCCCGCCGGGCTGATTTTGTAAAGGTCACCTTTGTCTTTCGCATGAACTGGAGTGGCGAAACGAAAACCCTGACAACTTTCGTCAAAGGATCCTTTATGAATTATGCCAGCGGGGTAAGTTCAGATGCTGCCTTGCTGCCGGGTGCCACGGGAAGGTTCACATTGAATATTCCGGCTTCTTTTGGTACATTCATCGGTTATTCATACAGCATTAACTGGGAGGAATATGATTAAGCGATTCTCAGCGTTGCCGCATGTGATGATTGTACTCTTTATCCCTGTTCTTTTTCTTGCCTCCTGTGGAGGCTCCCGGCCGGATGTTCCCCCGGAAAAATTACAGCGGACCGAAGACGATTTAAGACGGCGCGAACAGGAAGTCCAGCAAAAAACTATCGAGATCCTTGATTTGAAAAACCAGATTATTATCCTCCAGAGTGAAATCAGTGAACTGAAATCCAATATAATCGAGCTGGAAAATCACCGGGACTCTCTTCGATCCAGGTTGATGAATGAGAAACTGTCCGCCGAAGAGCTGGAAGGTATGCTCTCGGAACTGGACGAAAAAAACCTGGAATTAAAACGGCAAAATGAATTGCTTCAATCGTACCTGAATGCCTCGCAGGATTCCATCCGGAAGGCTTTGGAAACGGCTGCCGTCAAAGAATCCGAACAAAATCTTTTACAGGCAATTACCCGGGATGAGCCGGCAAAAAGCGATACAACGACAGGAAAAATCGCAGCCGATACAAGCGCTTTGGATGCGGCAATCAGTCCTGTCATGGATCTGACACAGGATGAATACCTGCAACGGTACCAGGATGCCCTGGACCTGCTGTTCGACAAACAACGGAATAAAGCTATCGAAGAATTCAGGGAATTGATTCGTATTGCCCCGGACAATGACTATTCTGACAATTGTCAATACTGGATAGGTGAAGGATATTATTCCCAGGGGCTTTATCGTCGGGCCATAGAAGAATTTGAAAAAGTTAAAACACTGCCGAACGGGAATAAAGCCGATCATGCCCAGTTCAAAATCGGATTGTCCTACCTGAAACTAGGCCGGCAGGTGGAAGGACTTGAGGCCTTTAAAACACTACTGGAGGAGTATCCGGAAAGCGAATTGGTCAGCAAGGTCCGGGATATGATTAATTCAGGACAGTTCTGATATGAAATTTTTATGTTTCATCTGTTCTTTGACATGTTTTGCCACTCTTGGGTTTTCGCAGGATCCCATGCTGGATATGGATATGCTTTTTCCTGAACGGACCGCACGGCAGGATTCTGCCATGACATCCCGGCACACTTTCAGAACCGATACAGGTGAATCCGTTTCTTTGGAAGACTTGCTGAAACGTATAGAACGCCTGGAAGAAGAATTCCAACAGCTGAAAGAAGCCCTGGAAGAAAAGCAACCGGTAACGGAAAAAAAGCAGGATGATCCGGGAATTCCTCTCATTGAACAACAGCTTTATGCCCGGGCCCTCCGTCATTTTACTGCCGGGGAGTATGGGAAGGCATCCGAATTGCTGCGGCAGGTAAGAGACAACACCCAGGAGAAAGAACTGAACCTCAGTGCCCTCTATTGGCTGGGGGAATGTGCCTTTCGGCAAGACAACTACAATGAGGCAGTGGTCCTTCTTCAGGAATTGCTTTCCGAAGAGAGTGAGGTTTTTCGGGAAAATGCCCTGATCCTTCTTGCTGTCAGTTTCAGGAATCTCGGGAAACAAGCCGAATCGAACCGTTATTTTCAAACATATCTAAAGGCTTATCCCGAATCCAGGTATTCGGCCCTTGCCCGGAAAGAATTACAAAGAAGTCAGTGATAAAAGTGAAAAAAAATATGAAACAAGTAAAATGGCTGTTCCTCCTGCTGTGCGTGGTTCTGTTAAGCCATACGGCCCACGCATCCTCACAGGTCTCCTTTATGAAACCGGGATCCATGATGCGGGTGCCGTCAAGTTCTGTGGAAGAATCTCCCTATCTTTTTCGCACCGGCTTCGCTTCCGATCTGTACGGGATCGAAGATTTCCGTATGTCCAAAGGTGTTTTCTTTGATATGGACATTATCAATTCACTGAATGTGGGTCTCTCTGTGATTCAACCCTATGATGTCACTGCCATGAGTGCGGCCGATGTAGAATACGGCTTTCACCTGACGAAACGGGTCATGGCCTATGGGGATATTTCCATGGCCGTGGGACTCTGGGATTTTGTCCTGAGGGATATCGACGGCGAAATGCAGGTGGATAATCAGGACTTTTCTATTTTTGCTGTGATTTCTACTGAAAAGATGGTTGGGGAAACGGGATTTAATACCTATATGGGTGTCGGAAGCGGCGGGCTTTCCCGGGGCTTTTCCAGTAATGATTCGACCACAAGTATCGGTGTCTTCGCCGGTTTTCTGTTCAGGACCGGTATGATGTCAGACCGTGGGGGCATTAACCTCATCGGTGAATTTGACGGAGGAGGGTTGAATCTGGGGATGCAAATTCCCCTGACGGCAGAGTACCGCTTAAATCTGGGGATTTCCCAATTGCAGTGGCTGCCAAATTTTGGAAAGGACAATGAAAGTGATTTACCGGCAATTTCCATGGGGCTGACACTGGCGATCCCCCGGGCGATGCCGGAACGGACAGCACGCCGGAGCAGAATATCAACTGTTTCGGATGAGGATGCAGGAACACCAGAAGCAGAAACTGAATACGGAGCGGAACTGGATTCCCTACTCAGAGAAGCGGATGCCACCATTATGGGACTCCGGGATTCCCTGAGGATTTCTGTCCAGACGGTGGATGATCTGAATAATACAATCGCACAGCTTCGGCAGCAGAAATCCGTCCTGGAGGATTCTCTCCAATCGGTGAAACTTCAGCAGCATGTGATGCAGCAAAATATTAACCTGGCCTTAAAACATTTAAGCCGGAGCCTTCGGTATTTTTATGCCGGCGATTATATTCAGGCGCTGAATGAAGTGGATATTGCCATACAGCTCAATCCCAACCTTTCCCTGGCTTATGCACGACGTGGATCCATTTATTACAAAATGGGAGATATACAGAGGGCCACAATTAATTGGAATCTGGCACTGCAGATCGACCCGGAATATGATGACGTCCGCAATATTCTGAAGGTCCTTCAGGAAACACGATCACGGACAGGATCCTTCATGAAAAATAATTAAGGAGTCTGAATGGATTTTGCAACCATCTTAGGGATTTTTATGGGCCTGGGACTGATTTTTTATGGAATCACCCTGCTCACCCAGGATTACCAGATGTTCTGGTCCCTGCCCTCACTTGCCATCGTTTTGGGAGGATCCCTGGCCGCCACTTTGATTGCCTTTCCTCTTCATGAGGTGGGCCGTGTTTTTAAGGTGATAGGCATTGTCTTCAGAAAAGAACGGCGGGATATGCAAATACTGGTCCGCCAGATTGCGGAATTGGCGGCTTTTGCCCGGCGGGGCCCCACAGAACTGGAGAAGCACATCGAAGAGGTACGGCATCCCTTTTTGAAGGATGGCATCCAGCTTGTGATAGACGGCTACAGCGATGTTGATATCCGGGAAATTCTTACATCGAGGATTGTAAACCGGGAACAGCGAGAAAAAGGGGAAGTGAATGTGGTAAAAACCATGGGAAAATTATCCCCTGCCTTTGGAATGATTGGAACCCTTATTGGATTGGTCGTGATGCTCTATGGGATGAGCGTGAGCGACGCCTCAGGTGACATGGCTGCCCAGCTTGGGAAAGGCATGGGGGCTGCCATTGTGACCACCTTCTATGGAGCTATTCTTGCAAACCTCTTTTTCAATCCGGCTGCCGCTAAAATCGATTCGCGTATTCAGAAAGCATCTATGCTGCAACTGATGCTCATCGAAGGGGTCTGCCTTCTCTATCACCGGAAACATCCCCTTATTGTCCGGGAAAAACTGAATTCCTTTCTGCCGCCACGGGACTGGATCCGTGAAGAAGAACGTAAAGAGTGATGGAAGAAACAAAGAAAAAATTACCCCTTCCTCCGGAAGAAACCGATACGGAAGAGTGGCTTGTTACCTATTCGGATATCATGACACTCCTCATGACCTTTTTTGTCCTGCTTTTTTCCATGTCTACGATCGATCCTGTAAAAATTGAACAGTTTGGTGAGGCCATGGGAAAGGAACTGGGGGTCAAAACCTCTGAAAGAACCGGTCGGGTCTCCCTGGCTCAGATTGACCAGGATGTAAAGGAGATTGTGAACGAAGAGAATCTGAACGAGTACGTGGAAGTCACCCATTCCTACAGAGGGGTCACCATCTCCATTGTAGCCGATATTCTCTTTACCCGGGGCAGTGCCGAGCTGAATCCACAGGTTTATCCAATCCTGGATAAATTTATTCCGAAAATTAAAAATTCCATTTATCAGATTGCGGTGGAAGGACATACAGACAGTGACCCCATCCATTCGGATAAATATCCGTCTAACTGGGAATTGTCGGCGGCCAGGGCTTCTCAGGTCGTCAATTATTATATTTCACAGGGCATTGATCCGGAACGGTTCAGGGCCATCGGTTTTGCCCATACCCGGCCCAAAAAACCCAATACAAGTCCGGAATACAAGAGCCAGAACCGCCGGGTAGAAATCACATTCCTGGCAATATCTTAATAAAGGAGAGCTACAATGAATTGTCGGAATCGTATGTTTTTAACTCTGACAATAATTCTGTTAACAGCAGTCATGCTGAGTGGTCAATCCCCGAATTATCTGTCCCAGAAACTCGAACTCGAACAGGCGCTCCAGAATAAAATTTCCCAGGCTGTAGAACGCATTCTTGGGAATAATCATTTTATTGTCGACGTGAAAGCCGATTTGGATTTTGTCCCCGATCAGCGGGTAGAGGAAGTGTATGAACCGGCAGCCCCGGGACGTGTACCGGCACAAACGGCTCCGGAGGCTGAAGGGGCTGAGGAGGGTGACAGGACCTATGAAGAGGAATACAATGAAATTCTTCCAGGTATACCTGCCCGGATAGGTGACCGGGGATTGGATATTCTAACCGAAGAATTACCATCGGATACATCCCGCATTCGTGAAGAGCAAACGGCCGTCTTACCCGGGGTGGGGGATATCGAACCGGAAAGACTTAAAAGCCGTTCGGTTGCCCGCTCTGTGCCCCTGATTCCAAAAGTCCGGAAACTGGATATCAGCATCATTCTGAAAGAGGGTATTGCTCCCGATCTGGTGGAATCCATTCGCCAGGTGGCTATGGTTGCCTCCCATTTTGATCGCTCCCGGGGGGATATGCTGAGTATTATGACAACAACTTTCAGTGAAGATCAACTGATTGCCGGTACGGAAACAGGTGTAGTACCGGGAGCTGTAGAGTATCAGCCCTCCCGTGAAGAAAGGGAACGAACCGGCGAAACCCAGGAATTGATTCGCCAAATCCAGGATCAAATTGAGCGTCTTTCACAACAACAGCAGATGCAGGCACCCCGGAGCAGTGAACCCACACCGACGGAAAATATGCTACTCAAAATCATTGATAAACTCAATACCCGACAGTCCCTGGCTGATGATCTGGAAGCACAGAAGATGATCACAGAGCAAAAACTCCGGCTTGAAATGTTGGGGCGTGATACCACACGCTTGCAGGAACTCAGGGATGAAATTGCTGCATTGAAACTTCAGCTGGCGACTCAGCAGATGGCCGTTGAAGACCGTGTAAGCACACGGGCTGCCTCAGATAGCATGCTTCGGGAAAAAGAAGAACTGGAAGAAGCCATTGCAGAAAAAATCTCTCTTCTCTCTGAGACCCAAAAAGAATTGATGAGTATGCAAAAAGCTCAGATCCCATGGTGGTTCTGGGGGCTTTTGGCTGCATTGCTTGCGGCTGTGATTGTGCTGGTTGTCATGATCTTGAACCGTGGCAAATCTGTACGTCAGGAAGAAGAACCGTTGAAACCCGATCCGGCATCCGGCGAGGACGCTATCCGGGAAAAGATTCTGAAAGAACTGCGCGAAAGCAAGAAAGAGAGCAAACTTGAACGGGAACCGGATCAGGGTTCCGATATGGCTGAAAAGCGGGCAGAACTGGAAGGAATCCGGAAAAATATCGTCAACATGAGTGTCGCCAATCCCGATGCTGCCAGTAAGATCATCCGGGACTGGATGGAAGAAGATGAAACGCCCGCAGACCAGGCGGAAGACAAAGGAGAACGGGAAAATGAGTGATCCTCAAAAACTTTCCAATCTGGACAGGGCCGCTATTATTTATAAAATGCTGGGGGACAATCTATCCGTCTCCCTGTTCAGACACCTTTCCCAGGCACAACTGAACAAATTGCGGCGCCATGCCGAAACACTGGCAAAAGTACCGTTTGATCTGAAAAGAAAGGTTCTGGAAGAGTATTATTTTCAGCTTATGTCTGAAAAAATCCGGGCTGTCAGCGACGGGGACCAGAAAGTGCTTTTTGATTTTTTAAAGCCCATGTCCTCTGATCAAATTAAATACCTTCTGGAACCGGAAAGTGAGCTGGTAAAAGCCCTTGTCCTGAGCCAGTTAAGTATTGAAGTTCAGGTGGATGTGATTAAAAACATGGAAGAGGATGAGCGGGCCAGGGTCCTGATACAGATGAATGATATTGATAAAATCCCCTATGAAGGGATTATCAACATTGAAAACGACATTCGTGAAAAAGCCCGGCTGGTTCCCCATAAAGCCCATTTTAACAAAGGGGGATCCAAGCAGATTGCTGATATTCTCAGCAAACTGGAACCGGATTTTGAAGAACAATTTGTGAGTCATGTGCAAAATGAAGATCCTGAACTGGCCCGGGATCTGGCGAAATATTACATTCCTTTTGATAGTTTCGACAAACTCCCTGTGGATGTGGTCCGGGAGGCATTGAAAAGCGTGGAGCTGAATGACCTGGCCCTGGCCATGAAAGGAATGAGTGAAGAATTTGTCACCTATATCCTGGGAAATCTGCCACAGAAAACCCAGATTATGCTGGAAGATGAAATAAAAGATGTGGAAGGTCCTCAACCCCGGCGGAAGGTGGAAAGCGCACGGCGTAAATTGATTCAGGCCGTTAAACAGCTGGCCGCCGAGGGGAAATTTGATATTGAGGATTTTCTCGATACGGATATGGTGGAATAAAAGCAAACGGTCTGATACATTGAGATTTATTGCCGGACGGGATGTGTCCTGTCCGGCATTTTTTCGCAAGCATGTAATAAGGAGATGAACATGTCCCGCTTTGAAGAGATTATTGAATTTGCTATTGACCAGGAAAAGAAAGCTGCCCGCCGGTATGAACGTCTTGCAGATCTTGTAAAAAATCCCCATACCCGGGAAATGCTCCTCCGGATGAAAGCAATGGAAGAAGAGCACCGGGAAAAACTGGAAAACCTGGATATCAGCGAATTTTTAAATCACACGAACGGCCCCATTCAGGATCTCCATCTGAGTGATGAAAAGGATATTCAATCCAAATTAAAAGATTTAACACCGGAAGATATTCTGGTGATGGCGGCTGATTTTGAGAACGATGCCCACGAACTGTATCTGGTTTTGGCAGACCAGGCTCCTGTTGGCTCGGCAACCCGGGATCTTTTTTTGAAGCTTGCTGAAGAAGAAGCCCGGCATAAATACGATATTGAATCACAATTAGAATCCGGAGTCTAAGCTGCCATGAAGTCCATTCGCCGCTTTTTCAGAATTGTCAGTATCCTCCTTTTATTTCTTATTTCGATCATTCTTTTAGGTATACTCAAAGGGGTAATCAGGCTTTTCAGCCGGACAAAAGGGGATCAGATGATTTTTTATATCATCAAACCCTTTTGTACCCTGATCCGATGGATCTGTGGTGTCCGGATTCAGGTTGAAGGCTTGGAAAATATTCCCTCACGAAATGGTTATCTGGTTGTGGGCAATCATTACAGCTATGTGGAAGTGGTAAGCACGATGTCTGTCGTCCCGGCCGTTCCTGTTTCCAAATCGGAAATCCGCAGTTGGCCTGTTTTTGGTCATGCCGCCCGGATCGGGGGAACTGTGTTTGTAGACAGGGAAAAAGGTGGTTTATCCGGAACCTATATTGAAGTTCTTATGAAAACACTCACAAAAGGCATCAATATCATCTTTTTTCCGGAAGGCACGACTACAGACGGTACCTACCTGAAACGCTTTAAATCCGCCTTGTTTGTCCCCGCCAACCGGCTGAAAGTACCGGTGCTGCCGGTTGTAAGTACAGTAACTGCTATCAATGGAAAACCGGTTCCCCCGGACCATAGAGATCTGATTGCCTGGTACGGAGGTGCCTCATTTGTTCCCCATGCCATGCGCCTGCTTGCTTTCCGTCGCATTGACATGAAATTTAAAATCTGTGAACCCCTCATCCCCGATTATGACGACTCCTCGATAGATGAAAGACGAAAATTTGCCAAACAGGTCCAAAGCCGGATGGATGCAGCGCTTCGGGAAATTGCCCCTGATTATCAGGGTATCCGGGACGAGTAAACAGTCGATTTAAGAATAAAAAGTTATTACATTTCTTTAACAACAAAAGACAGGACTCTCCATGAATCTCGTGCTTATGCGTCATGGACTTGCCGAACCCCGTGAAAGGCACCATGATAGCGATTCAGACAGGAATTTAACGGAAGAAGGGCGCCGGAAACTCTTGCAGTTTATCCCCCTGATTCATCCCTGGTTTCCCAAACCAGACGTCGTGTTTACCAGCCCGGCTATGCGGACCTGTCAAACAGCAGCGATTCTGTGTGATATCTTCCATGTAAGCGAGGATGTGATTCAAACCAATCCTTTGGTTCTGGATGGCTCTGCAGGGGAAATCATTTCATGGCTGGCCGGGATGGTTCTGCCCTCCTGTTTATGGATTGTGGGACATCAGCCAACCCTGGGCCAGCTTTTAAGCGTTCTGATCGGCCTGGATGTTTTCCAGGGATTCCACATGAGTCCAGGTGATTGTGCCCTGGTTTCTTTTCAGGATACACCGGATATCCATAAAGGACATTTGCTCAGCTATGCATCTCCCCGGTTGTTGGACACGCTTATAACACAGGGAGGTTAGATGATTCACGGGCTCAAAGTTTTTTTTTCCAATTCACTTCAGTCAGCCTACAACTGTGTGGATGCCATCAACCGTGGTGAAACAGATGTACACCAGACGGAAACCCTGACCGAATCCATCCGGAGAAGCATGGTCTCGGCTCACCTTTTAGGTGTTGCAACCGGTCACAAAGATTTATCCCGGGAGATTGGGGTTTTACAAAGAATTTTGAATATCTGTCAGGTATACAGTTTCCATCAGGATCGGATTCTCTATTTTGAGGCATCGGCCTATCAAAACCGGAAAGGAGCCCTTCGTGGAGCCCTTTATGTAGAAACACTTCAACGGCAGGATTTTGAAAGCCGGCGGAAAAAACTACCCTTCCAATTGGAAAAAAGTTTCCATCCTGAACGGAAAGCAGACTTTTTACATAAAATTGAACGGCTTCCGGAAAAGATAATCCATACTGATGATTTGCACAAAACAGCCCTGGACTATCTGATTCCCCTGGTATTGATCAAAACAGTGGATTTTGACAAACTGACCATGAAACTCCCCTGGGAACTGCTACCTGATTTTCAGGCTCTTCATGCCTTTTTACTGGCCATGGGACAAGGGGATGCCTTTTGGAAAAAAGAGGTAGAGACGATTCATAAAATAATCAAAGGGATCCGGTCTGTTCTGTGCCTGGATGAAAATTTCAGTACCACAAAACGGGTTTTGTTGGAAGAACGTGAAAAAACAATCCAATTGCTGAAAGGCAACATTTTTGCCCAGTATGAAATGCTGGATCAGTGGGATGAGGTGTTGCGTATGCTGGCAACCCGGAATGATAAAGGATTGATTAAATTTCTTACCCAGCTGATTCGGGAGCGAAAGGAAGCCGTTGATGATTTGCAGAGCTTACAGAAGGCCTGTGAAGAGAAGAGGCTGTGGAAGAATTATTATAAAAAAATTGAAAACTTGTTCGTAACATCTGATGCAGTTTGATAACTAAAAGGGAAAACCATGAAGTATTGTGCAAAAATATCCCTCCTGTTTCTGCTTTTGACCGGCACCCTGGCGGCCCAGTTCGTCCCGGCACCGGTTCAGCTCATCAATACCCCAACTGTTGCAACACTGGCACGGGGATCTTACCTGACAGACTTGCGTTTTACCACCAATGGCGGGGTTCTTATCGGTGCAACCGTGGGACTGACAGACCGCTTTACCATGGGGGTAACCTATGGAGGATCCAATATTATCGGCAATGAGGCCATTACCTGGAATCCCCAGCCCGGTGTGAGTGTCAAATACCGCCTGATTGATGAAGGAATGAAAAAACCAGGTGTATCGGTGGGATTTTCCTCCCAGGGCTATGGAGCCTATACAGACGGGAATTATGAAATTCCATCCCCCGGCTTTTATTCAGTCCTCAGTAAGAACTGGCATTTTATAGGCAATACCAGCCTCCATGCCGGAGCGAATTATTCCCTTGAACAACCGGACAGCACCTATATGCCTTCTTTCTTTGCCGGCGCTGCCATTGAACTGAACCCCCAGTTCTCCCTTATGATTGAATACGATGCCGCCCTGAACTATGAAAAATTTTCAGATTTAAAAAAATTCAAAATTTCCGGTGGATATGGTTTTCTGAATGCAGGACTTCGCGTCGGTATTACCGAAAATCTCTACCTGGAAGTGGATCTGAACAATCTTATCTGGGGTGAAAATGTAGAATCCTTTAACCGTGAAATTAAACTCATGTATTTTGATATCTTCTGATATGAAAATGCCCATGCTTTCCTCTGAAGCACTTTCCTCTAAATCCAAAGAAGAACTGATTGATACTATCAGGACACTTCAGGACCGGGTTCATGTATTTGTCTCGGTGGGGACATCTCTCAGCACGGAAAAAGACCAGGATATCCTCCTGGAAAATATTGTGACCTATGCAAAGAAAATAACCGGTGCTGATGCCGCGACGCTCTATATGATGTCGGAGGATGAGAAAAAACTCCATTTCAGTATTGTCCATACGGATTCCATGAAAATCCGGATGGGGGGGACCTCAGGAAAACCCATCGACTGGTATCCGGTGAAATTGTATAACGAGGATGGGTCACCTTATCTGGAAATGGTTGCGGCTTATGTTGCTTTGAAGAAAAAAACACTAAATTTTAAAGATGTCTATGATGTAAAGGATTTTAATTTCACGGGAACCCGGCAGTTTGATCAAAAAACCGGTTACCGGACCCAGTCTATGCTGGCACTGCCGATGCTGAATCACGTGAATGAAGTAATTGGTGTGCTCCAATTGATTAATGCCAAGGATGAATCGGGGAATACCATTGCCTTTAGTCCTGAATCCCAGGCATTGACGGAAGCTTTGGCCAGTCAGGCAGCCGTGGCGATTACCGAAAACCGCCTGATTCGCGGACTTGAAGAATTATTAAATTCCATCATCCGGGTGATTGCCTCGGCGATTGATGAAAAATCCAAATATACAAGCGGGCATATCGAGCGTGTGGCCGAACTGGCCGTGTATCTTGCACAGCAGGTTTCTGAAAGCCCAAATGGTGTATTTAAGGATGTCCACTACAGTGATGATAAAATTGAGGAGATCCGTTTTGCCGGCCTTCTTCACGACATCGGCAAGATTACCACACCTGAATATGTGGTGGATAAAGCAACAAAACTGGAAACCATTTATGACCGGATCCATACGGTTTTCCTCCGTTTTGAACTGCTGAAAAAAGATCGTGAAATTGAGATGTGGAAAGCACTGGCAGGATCCCCTGAAGAGCCCAACGCCAAGGCGGAACGGGACAATCTGATGAAAAGACTGGAAGAAGAAATCCGGAAAATCAGTGAGGATTATACCTTTATTCAACGGATGAATACAGGGGGGGAATTCCTAAAACCTGAATATAAGGACCGGATTTGCGAGATTGCACAGACACGTGTCTTGATTGACGGGGAAAATACACCTGTTCTTACAGAAGACGAGATCCTTAATCTTCATATTTCCAGAGGCACGTTGACGGAGGCTGAGCGGCAGATTATCAACAATCATGCGGTTGTGACCGACAAGATGCTCTCGCAGCTTCCCTTCCCCAAAAAATTGAAAAATGTACCTTCTTATGCAGCCAATCATCATGAACGGATGGATGGTTCGGGATATCCCAAGGGACTGAAAGCAGAAGATTTGGAATTGCCGGCGCGTATCATGGCCATGGCTGATATTTTTGAAGCACTGACAGCACCGGACAGACCTTACAAAAAGGGTAAAACCCTTTCAGAAGCCATGAAAATAATGGAGTTCATGGTGAAAGATTATCATATTGATCCGGATCTCTTTGCCTTTTTCAAGGAAGCTAAAGTTTACCGCTGGTATGCAGAGAAATTTATGAATCCCGAGCAAATTGATATGGATTAGATATACTCCCGGAAGGGAATTTCTTTAAACTGGAAAAATCATGATTTTTGACCCTTCAGACCATCCTTACAGAAAAACATACCATTTAATGACATCCCTGATTGTGCCCCGTCCTGTGGCCTGGATTTCCACAGTGTCGGCTGACGGGGTGAACAATCTGGCACCTTACAGTTATTTTACCGGTGTCAGCAGTAATCCCCCGGTGCTTGCCGTCTCCATTGCCCGGCGGCGGGACAAGCCCCATGTAAAAGATACCCTTGCGAATATTCGGGATACCGGGTTTTTTGCCGTCAACAGTGTGCCTGTGTCCCTGGGAAACGCCATGGTTGTAACGGCTCAGGATGAACCTCCGGAAACAGATGAATTTTCCCTGGCGGGACTGACCCCCATTTCCTGTGAAAAGATCTCCTGTCCACGGATCAAAGAATCTCCGGCAGCCATGGAATGCAAGATGCTGAAATGGGTTGACGTCGGAGAAAATCATCCCGGTTCATCTGTGCTGATTTTAGGAGAAATCCTGCTCTTTCATCTGGATGATGGTATCATGGATGGAGACAGGATAAACTTAAGTAAACTGGATCCCCTGGGTCGGTTAAACAACAACTTTTACACACGTTTATCGGAAATCTTTGAATTATGAGTGCGACCCGTATTCTCGTTCCCGAGGCATATCACGCCTATCTTGGCATCCCCTATGATGAAGAAATTGTCCCCTTCCCCAATTTTGGTACGGTTCTGATTCAGCACCGACGCTATCTGCCGGATAAACCGGTATTTGTCTGGAAGAATGTTTCACCTTTTACATTTAAAGAGTGGAGTTCCGGTGTCAGGTTGCTGTCGGATGCGTTAAAACAGGCAGGACTGAATGTTTCATCAAGGGTCTGCCTAAAACCGGATCTGTCTCCGGAAACGCTTTTTCTCTTTCATGCCCTGCTGGACGGGGGTATTCCGGCATTTTTTGCCGCCGATTCCGAATCCGGTTCCACCTTACCCCTCCCGGGAGATGTGATTCTGCCTGAAGAATATGTCCTGAAAGGTCCTGGAGATATTTCCGGATCCATTTATTCGGTTGTTGATTCCCTGCTCCACACCCGGCCTGAAGCAGAAGATCCCTTTGATGTACCCTATATTTCCCTGGATCATCCCGCCCTCTTTTTATCTGTTGAAGAGATTTGGTATGAGTTTACACAGTATAATCTCCTCTCTGCGGCACAATCTGTGGGTAAGGAACTCTCCCTTTTCAGGGAAGGGGAGACCCTTTTTACGAAACAAATCTCAGATTCGGTGGATTGGCTGTTTGCCGCTCTCACATCCTTTTATTACGGGTCGACGACACGTTTCGATACCGGTGTGGACGCTCAAAAAGCTGAAAGTCTCCTCAAGGAGAAAAAAATACAGGTTCTGATCCCTGATATTTCCAAAACCGGTGTTTTCTCATTGGATCTGGCAACAGATGATGTCCTCCGGGATACGGTTATTCTTTACAGAGAGTCCCGGACCGGAAAAATACCGAAAACCCTCCCTTATCCCTGGCGCTATTTCTGGACGGCTCCGGTTTTCGCAGGAAACGGTTTTTTTGTTTCCGGGAGAACAGGAAAATGTTGCAAGGGTATGGATTTTATGGTATCGGACTCATCTGACAGGGGGCAACTTTTGCTGCTGGGACATTCTCTTCCTCATGCCGTCTGGATGGAAAAAACTGATCAATTGGAAGCCGTATTGAAAAAACACCTGGAGACACCTTTCCGTGTTCGTTGTGAAGACCCGCAACGCCGGACTTTCATTGTCCTTGATGATCAATAAAATAAAAGGTATTTTACTTGAAAAATAGCGGGATTAGTCATGGATATTGCAACACTTTTCGGTTTACTTATCGGACTTGGACTTATTGCCTTCGGCATGATGGATGAATCATTCAGCATTCCCCACACCTTTCTGAATTGGAATGCCATGGCAGTTGTGCTGGGTGGCACCCTGGCTGCCACAATGATCAATTATCCCTTCAGACAATTTCTTGGCCTGTTGAAAGTGACGGGCAAAGCGTTTGCCAGTCACCAGCAGGAAAGCCTGAAAACGATTCATCAGCTCGTGAATTACAGCCGGTTGATACGAGAAAAGGGACTGCTTTCCCTGGAAGACCAGCTGCCGGAGATGAAGAATCGTTTTATGCAAACAGGTATTGAAATGGCCTTGATCGAAAAAGACAGTGAAAAACTGGAGCGTTTTTTAAGAAGCGAACTGACGAATATGGTTATCCGGCACCGGAATGGCCAGGAGATGTTTTACAATATGGGGTCCTATGCCCCTGCTTTCGGACTGTTGGGAACTGTGATGGGACTTATCCTGATGATGACTCAACAGAGCCGGGTTACCGGTGTAATGACCTTTGCCCAGGATACACAGGTGATGATGACATCCCTCCTGAGTGGTATGGGAAGGGCCTTGGTCACCACATTTTATGGAGTTCTTCTGGCGAATCTTGTCTTTATCCCGATCGGCGGAAAACTGAAAACCCGATCCGATGAAGAAGTTTTTATCAACGAAATCATATTGACAGGCATCTTAAGCCTCCATGCCCGGGAACATCCCCTGATTATGGAAGAGAAACTGTTGACCTTTATTCCCAAAGCGGAAAAGGATGCGCTGAAACATCAAAACGGATGACCGTATGGGCCATATTACATTCGACAGAGACGGTTGGAAACTCATATATGCCTCCCTGCTTACAGGAGTCCTGGCCTTTTTCCTCCTCTTTGTCAGCCGGGCGACCCATGAAGCGACTTCCGTATTCCGTTTTTCAGATAATCTGACAACCCGGATCGGCCGTCAGCTGGAACAGATCAGGGAGCGGGATGGAATGGATTGGCTGTATATTGAAAACACCGGAACAAAAGGGATTAAAATCCTCATTCCTTCCCAGGTGGGAGCCCAGCCCTTTTTCAATTCAGCATCAGATGAAATCAACCCCAATTTTTATCCCTATCTGGCCCAGCTTGTGAGTCTGATTAACGAAACAGACCTTCCCCTGCTGGAAACGATGTACCGGGAACAGATTGCCCGGATTGAATCCTATGGATACCACATCGATACGGATATCCGGATTGAAGGACATTCAGATCAGCAGTCGATACGAACACAACGGTTTTCGGATAATTGGGATCTGTCCACTGCCCGGGCGTATCAGGTCATGCAATATCTGCAAAACCGTCTGCCTGTGCCGGAGGATTATTTTTCCATTGCAGGATACGGTTCCTTTCATCCTCTGCATGATGTGAAAAAATGGGATGAGAACCGCCGGGTTGAAATATATATTAAGGTGAATATGACAAACAGGCGCCACAGGATATCATGAAACTTTTTTCCACACGGCAGGATGCATTATCCAGTCGGGAAAAGGCTGTTCGTTCCGGTTGGATTCTCTCTTTTGGTGATATCATGACCCTTTTGTTGACATTTTTCATCATGATGATTGCCCGCCAGTCCGGTGAAATCAGCCGGATCCATAAATGGACCCATGACCGGCTGGAAGAATCCGGCCGGGAAATCCGATCAGTCATTGAAAAGCAGGATTTATCAGCCTTTACCGTGAACTATCATTCAAAAGGCGTACAGATTACCATCAGTGGTGAATCCCTGTTTGATCCGGGAAAGGCAGAACCCCTTCCGGAGTTTAGGCGTCAACTGACAGATCTGTCCCACGCGATTCGTACCCTGGATATTTTGGACTTAACTCAGACGGAACATGGGCAGTTACTCCGGGAGTTGCGGGAAAACGGTCTGGCCTGGCAGGTGGAAATCCGTATAGAGGGTCATACGGATAACGTCCCCTTGGGTCCAAATGTCAAGTTTAGGGACAACTGGGAACTAAGTGCTGCCCGGGCACAGAGTGTGATGCGGATTTTACATCAGGAAACAGGAATTCCTGAAGAACGTTTTGCCGTGGCCGGCTTTGGTGAGTTTAACCCTGTGGCGTCCAACGAGACCGAATCGGGGAGAAACCAAAACCGGCGTGTAGAAATCTATATTGATGCTTCCATTCAAAAAATTCAGTAATCTATCGGCAGGACATTTCGTACAATCTTCCAACAAAAACAGATCAGGAGACTTATGGAACTTGGATTCATCGGTGTAAAATTTTCAGGAAAAAGCACCCTCTTTGAACTACTCACAGGAAATCATTTTGAAATCCTCCGGTCCGGCCTGGCAGAATCCCGTCGGGGCAGAGTGGTGGTTCCTGATCCCCGTGTAGATACTCTTTCAGAGATTTTCAAGCCGAAAAAAACAACACACGCCACATTCAATTGTATTGATATTATGGGTATCCCATCGGGGAATCGGCACGATACATCCTCGAAATATCTGGAGGCAGTCCGTCAGGTGGACGGTCTGGTGGCTGTTATCCGGGTTTTTGAAGGTTATGGGGACGACGGGAAAGCTGTAACTATCGATCCTCCTGGCGAAATCCGGCACCTGGAAGAGGAAATTCAATTTGCCGACCTGGTGGTTGCCGAAAGCCGCCTTGAGAAAGTAGAACATCTGAAACAGCGGGGAGCCCCCCAGTATGATAAGCATGAACATGACATTCTGATACGATGCAAAGAAGCATTGGATGGTGGAATACCGATTCGGGAGATTTCATTTACCGAGGAAGAAGAAAAGCGAATCCGGGGATTTCAGTTTTTATCAGCCAAGCCTTTTCTGGCGGTTTTAAATTGCAGTGAGATCCGGTACCAGGAACGGGATGTATATATTCGTAAGGTAAAAGAAACATTTCCGGATATGGCTGTAACCGCCGTGTCTGCACTGTCTGAAAAGGAAATTCAGGAATTGGAGGAAAAAGACCGGGCGCTGTTCATGGAGGAACTGGGGATCGACGAACCGGCCATCCATCATGTGATTCGCGCAGCTTATGAAGGGCTGGGATTATTAAGTTTTTTCACGGTTGGGGAAGATGAGGTCAGAGCCTGGACGCTCCGGCAGGGACTCACGGCACCTGCAGCAGCCGGTGTGATACACTCCGATCTGGAAAAGGGATTTATCCGGGCGGAAGTCATTTCCTATGATGTGTTTATGGAAACCCAATCCATGACGAAAGCAAAAGCAAATGGTCAGATCCGCCTGGAAGGAAAGGATTATGTTGTACAGGATGGTGATATATTAAATATTCGATTTAACGTATAGGATAAACCATGGCCAGACCGCAAAAAAACAGACATGTTAAAAATCCACCCCGTTTCGGACAGTTCAAACCCCTGGGAATTCCTTCACGGCAACTGGATGAACTGATTCTCTCCCTGGATGAGTATGAAGCACTCCGGCTTGCTGATGGAGAGGGATATGATCAGTCCCAGGCAGCGGATCTGATGGGCATTTCGCGCCCTACCTTTACAAGGTTGATTGAAAACGCCAGACATAAAATGGCGGAATTCCTTGAAAAAGGTCCTCTCCTTACAATCGATGGAGGTGCCGTACACTTTCTGAAGGATCAGTGGTGGTGCCGAAAATGCGGCCATGCCTTCAGTGGCGAGCTGGTAACCCATCCTGGTCAATGCCCCCAATGTGGCAGTACGGATCTCCACTCCCTGGCAGAACGGTACGGACACGGTAAATGTTGCCGGAATTTATCCGATGATTTTTAAGAAGGTAATACTTCATCCTTTTTTCTATGTGAGTATCTCTATAAGTCCATGCAATTGTTATAACCTACACAATGACTGAGATGGATAGATGATGTTTGAATTTTAACCATTATTCACTGACTCACATATATGATTAATAATATTATCTTGCATTGTGTCGCATTTCGGTGTATTTTACCCCCGGGGTGGGGGGCCTCACCTAAGCGAAATCATATATCGGATTTTTCTTATAATCTCATATTCTGATCAGCAAAAGAATCTAATCAATCATTAATAAGAAATTGGAAGCTGGAAGATGTAGGGACAGGCTGTGGCCTGTCCGAAGTTGGCGTCGCTACGCTCCTGATCGTTGGTTCAGGAGTTCAATGGTTCAGGGGTTCATGGGCTCAGGGGCTCAAGGGTTCAAGGGTTCGGTGGTGGTGGTACAGGTTCCGACTTCCGACTGTTGACTGAAAAAGTGACGAGTAACGCGTGATGCGTGACAAGTGGTCCAATCGAATCAATCGAATCAATCCCTCCAATCTCCGCGTCACTGTCCACTGCCGACTGTTGACTGCCGACTGTCCACTTTCGACTGAAAAAGTGACGCGTAACAAGTAACGTGTGCGAGTGGGTTTAGGGGACAGGCTTTTGTTGACGGGAAAGATATTGGATCAGGCCGATAGTCCTGTTTTTGATTTCAAGTGATTATTCCAAACTATTTTATACAATTAACTAAGTTATACTAATAAATATTACAAAAAATAAAAATTATCCCACAAAAACCACTTGTTACTCGTCACACGTTACGCGTCACCGCCCCGCCCCATTTCACAGGGCAGGCAATCCCCCAATCCAATCAATCTATTCAATCGACTTTTTGACTTTCGACTTTCGACTGATGACTGTCCACTGTCGACTGAAAAAGTAACGCGTGACTGCACTTGCCCCATTTCACAGGGCAGGCAATCAAACCAATCATTCAATCGAATCAATCTCCCCAATCCCCCCAACCTCTCCGCGCCCTCCGCGGGAATGCCCAAAATAAACCCTGCCTCTCTGCGCCCTCTGCGGGAGGAATCAACTCCAAACTCATAACTCCAACTCAATACTCATCACTCATCACTCATCACTCAATTTATCATTCATCATTCATCATTCATAATTCCAAAATAAATCCTCCCACCGGCATGGTCTGGTATTGCAATATTTTCTCAATACTCCCATCCTCTCCATAGGAATATTCCCATATATTTTCCCGGTTGAAGACATTCTGGATATTCAAATATGATGTTAAATGGGCATTCTTAAAATGGACCTTCCACTGAAGAGAAAGGTCAAAACGCTGATAATCAGGATAACGCTCGGTATTGTAGTGGTTTTCGTCCACATACCACCGCCGGAGTTCAGGATAATAGGAACGTTTTGTATAGGGACGCCCACCGGTGTAACGGTAGCGGACACTGATAATGAATTCATCGGCATTAAAGGTAAGGATTTTCATGGGAATGCTCCAGGAATCCTCTTTTATCAGTTTGTATCCGCCGACAAGATTGGCAACGTGACGGAAATCGTAGGAACTGTGATACCACTCTTCATACCGGGGATCCCACAATTCGGATCTGGAAAAGGAATAGCTGGCAATGGCATACCAGCGTTCAAACATTTTTTTATGAAAGAAAAATTCAATACCGCGGGCTTTTCCCTTTCCTTCGGAAAGATAGTAAAGGTCTGTGTCGGTTGTGTCTTTCCCTGGATTCAGACGTGTTGAAGGCAAAGCCAGATCGGCATACCCTTTATAAAATATTTCTGTGGAAAATTTCATGTCATCTGCCGGGTAGAATTCAATTCCGGCTATCACATGATCTGAATATTTACTGTTCAGTGCCGGTTGATTTTCATCCTCATTGGTCATGTTGTGGTAGTAAAACGGAGTTTGATAATGTCTGCCGGCTCCGGCATTCAAATACATCCGGGGACCTACCCTGTATGAAAGTCCCAGCCGGGGGGCCCAGGTGAGTGTGTGCCCCATCGTAAAATAATCAGCACGTAATCCGGCAATGATTTTAAGTCGCTCCAGGGGGTGAAAAGTCATTGAGACAAAGCCGTAACCCTTCTGTTCATGCCGGTCTTCTGAAGATGTATTGTAATCGTAGGTTCTGAATATGCCACGGATAGAATCCCCCTCGTAAAAGAAAAGGGTATCAGGCCATGACACAGATTGGTAGTCCAGATGAACGTTCTTTATCTGCCCGCCAAACTGAATATCTGTCAAAGGTGAAAAGGCTTTGGATACATAGAGTTTAAGAGCCGTTTCTCCCTCAGCAAATTTTGAATTGGCAAAGTCTGTCCTGTGCCCTGGTGATGTATAGCGCTCCACATCATAGCGGTAATCCAGCTGATTCCGGTAAAGTGTCAGCTTACTGTACATATTTTTATTCCAGGTTGTGAGAAGGGTGCCTCCAGTTGCGTAGGTTTCGTTTTCCGTATAGACATACTCTGCTCCACGGCTCCAGGCATCATTTTCATCGGCATCAATTTCTATATGATCCCGGCCATATACCCCGTTTACGATCAGGCGGTGTTTTGACGAAAGGCGGTAAACCGCTTTACCCTGGGTGTTCCAGTAATAGGGAATGGCCATCAGACCGGTATTCTGTATCACAAGATCCAGAAAGCTCTTGTGAAATGTCAACAGATAGGACCCTTTTTCCTGAATCGGACCTTCCAGGGCTGATCCGATGCCGGACATTCCCATGTCGATGTAAAACTGAGGGTGATTTGTGGATCCTTCCCTGAATTTGATGTTCATCACGGATGAAGCTTTGTCGCCGAACTGTGCCGGAAAAGCGCCGGCGTAAAAATCGATGGACTGGACGAACTCCGCATTAATCAGATTAACGGGTCCTCCTCCGGTTCCAGGTTGACCGAAATGATTGGGGTTGGGGATTTCAATGTCATCAATGATGAAAAGGTTTTCTCCCAAAAGTCCGCCACGGACTATGATTTCATTCATCTGGTCGGATGTGTTGGAAACAGAGGGCAGAACCTGTACACTCCGTTGGATATCTCCCTGACTGGCCGGATCTGTCCGGATCTCTCCCAGATCTATGGTCCGTTCACTGACAACAGCCCCCTTCGATTTTTCAAAAGCCGGTGCGGTGACTGTGATGGCATCCAATGACACGGCTTCCGTCACCAGTTCCACGTTCAGATGTGTCTGATTGCCTGCGTGGACTTCCACATTGATTTTAGAGATATCCCGGTATCCTATCATAGAAAAGCGAAGGACATAGCTGCCGGCTGGTATATCCGTCAGACGGTAATATCCCTCTTCATCAGTCATGGTTCCCCATTCCGTATCCAAAACCATCACATTGACACCTGCCAGGGGTTGGGCTGTTTTTTGATCTGTCACCTGTCCCTGAATGTGACCACGACGAGGATCAGCCCCCAGGGTGTGAACACATACCATGATCATCAGCAGAATCACCTTTTTCAGCATTTTGTCTTCCTCCATTTTTCAGAACGGGGAGAATATAAGCATTTCATATAAACTTAGTAGTTGATGTGGTTCACGTGAAAAAGGATGTCAGCCTTTAAATCTGTAAAATTTGTTTAATAAACGGCAGGAATCCCTTATTTTTAACCGTTATAATAATGATGGATTTCAGGGATGAAATACAGTGAGGTGTTGAAAAATGACCACTTATCTTGAAAAAATTCAGCTTGATTTAAAAAATGCCATGAAAGACCGGGATACCGTGCGTACCCGGACTTTGCGAATGCTCCTGTCCAAATTGAAAGAAAAACGCATTGAAGTACTCCACGACCTGAAAGAAGAAGAAGCCCTGGCTGTGATCCGGAAAGCAGCCAAAGAACGCCAGGATTCTGCCCGAACCTATCAGGAGGCGGGACGAACCGATTTGTCCGAAAAGGAAGAGGAGGAGCTGAAAATTATTGAAACCTATCTGCCGGCGGAAATGGATGATGAAGCCATCCGTCAGATCGTCCGGAAAATTATCCGCGATAGCGGTGCAGAAAGTATCCGGGATCTTGGAAAGGTGATGGGACCGGCAATGAAAGAACTTACCGGTCGTGCAGACGGGAAACGGGTCCAAATGATAGTTCGCGAAGAACTGGGAGGTTAATATGCATTGGATGGATATCCTGGCCATTATCATTGTTGCCTGGTTTGTGGTAAAAGATTATTTCAACGGATTGATTTTAAGCAGTTTCCGGTTGATCGGGCTGGTGCTGGGTATTATCATCGGGTCAAACTACAGTGTGAGCGTGGGAAACGCTCTTTTTGGCCGTTTTGACTGGAATCCCACCCTGACCATGGCCCTTGGTTTTGTGGTCCTTTTCCTGGGTGTTGTGATTGTTGCCCAGATTCTGGCCAATCTTATCCGGGCCGCCCTCAACCTGGTCCTTTTGGGATGGGTGGATAAATTGGGAGGTATCGCTCTGGGTGCCTTGAAAGCGGTGATTGTTCTGAGTGTTATTTTCTGGATTTTTGATTTAATGCCCAATAATAACTGGGTTCCCCAGATAAAACGGAATTCCAAAAGTTATGAGCTGCTTGAAGGGGTTGTGCCCATGGTTCATAAAACACTGATCAAACCCTTTTTTGATGAAGGCAAACTCCGTCAGCAATTGAATAACCGGGTTCGTGAGGATATTCTGCCGGCCATTCAGGGTACAACGGAAGAATTTGCCAGGCAACTTCGCCAGTTGGATGCCTTTGATTTTCAGGAACAGCAATATCTGGTGGAGAATTTCAAGAAACTGCCCCTCCCTGAGCGAAAAGAGATTATGCTGAAATTAAAACAGGGTGGACAGGAAATGCGTGAGGCCATCGAACGTTTGAATCAGGGATTATGACAGGATTATGATACACCCCGAAGCGGTCCTGGGGTTTGACCGGGTCCGGCGCCTTCTCAGGGCGGAAACCTCTACAGAAAAGGCAGCTGACCGGGCAGATAATTTGCGCTCTTTCCAGGCTCCTGAAACCTTCCGTAAAACACAGGATTTAATTCTTGAAATGCGGGATCTCATTGCCCTGGATACGGCAATCCCCCTCTCCGGCTTTGGTAACCAGACGCATGTTTTTAAGCGTGCAGCTGTACAGGGAACAGCTTTATCTGGTGAAGAGCTCTTTACCTTGGGTTCCATTCTTCAAACCAGCCGGCAAATCCGGGAATATTTTAAACACCGGCCCGAGAAATATCCCTTGTTACGCAAACGGGTCCTGGACCCTACGGTTGATTTACACCCACTTGAACAGGATATACTCTCTGTTCTCGATGAAAGTGGAGCTGTTGCCGACCACGCATCACCGGAACTGCATGCCATCCGGAAAAAGATCAGCCGGCTGAATCAACGGATTTTCCAGGAAGTACAGAAAATTTCTGCAAAACTGGCAGAAGATCAGGTGGCTGTCAGTGATCAGGTCTCATTCCGGAATGGCCGTCATGTGATACCTGTCAGGGCCAGCCGAAAAAATCAAATTCAGGGCATTATCCACGATCAGAGCCAGACAGGGCAGACTTTTTATATTGAACCGTTAGCTATTGTGGTGATGAATAATGAATTACGGGAAGCCCAGCTGGCTGAAAAAGAAGAGATACACCGGATTTTACAGGCATTAACTGACCAGGTACGGCAGAATCTTGGGGATTTTCAGGCAGCAACAAGTATGCTGGAAGATTTGGATTTTATCCATGCCGCCGGAAAGGTTGCCGTCCGATATGTGTGTGATAAACCCTCGGAAGAAACGGATACTTTTCGTATCGTCAATGGACGGAATCTGGAACTGGCAGTGCAGCGGGATGTGGTTCCTCTCACTTTTTCTCTCGGGAAAAGAAAACGGGGTATTGTCATTACCGGTCCAAATGCAGGAGGTAAAACTGTTGCTCTGAAAACAGTAGGACTTCTTGTCCTTATGAATCAGGCAGGGTTATTGATCCCTGCCGATGCCTCCAGTTCTTTGCCAGTCTTTGATCAGATTTTTGTGGATATCGGTGACGAGCAATCGATTGAAGGGGATCTTTCCACCTTCAGTTCCCATATTCTCCGCATCCGGACCATTCTTGAGGAGGCAACTCATGAAAGTCTGGTCCTGATCGATGAACTGGGCACGGGAACAGATCCTGACGAAGGAGCGGCTCTGGCAGAAGGCATTCTAAGGGAGCTCATGCACCGGGGCACCATGACCTTTGCTACAACACACCACGGTGCCCTGAAAACCCTGGCTTTTGAGATTGATGAACTGGAAAACGGCAGCATGATGTTTGATGATAAATCTCTTTCTCCCACCTATGAATTCCGCTTAGGTATTCCCGGGAGCAGTTATGCCATAGAAATTGCACGGCGCTACCATCTGGATCCCCGGGTCATTGAAACCGCCGTGATGCGGGTCGGGAAAAGCCGTGAAAAGCTGGAACGGCTGATCCAGGATCTTCAACGAAAAATTTTCCGCTATGATACGTTGCTGAAGGATATCCGGAAACGGGAAGAACATCTGAAACAAGACACAGAACATATTCAGGAAAAATTGAAGACCATTGATACTAAATATAAAAAAGCTGAACGGGATGCCCTGAAACGGGCAGAGCTCATCATTGCCGATTTGCAGAAAGAACTGGAAGGAACCATCCGGGAAATCCGCGAATCCGGAGCAGAATCGGCTGCGATTCACAAGGCAAGGCAAACATTTACCCAGATAAAGACCAAGGTTCAGGACCGGCAGGAAAAGACGGCAGATCCCCAAAAAAACATCCTGAAAATGAATGCCTTGAATGTTGGGGATGAAGTGTGGATTCGCTCACTGGGACAAAATGGCAGAATTGTGGAAATCAATCCCCGGAAACGCCGTGTCTGGGTGGATGTGGATGGTTCAAGAATGCGACTGGACCTGTCATGGCTTGACAAAGCCCGGAAATCAGCTCAACGGGTGGAAACTCATGTGGAAAGAAGCACTGATATTGTATCGCACCGGATTGATTTGAGGGGATTCCGGACAGAAGAGGCCCTGAGCAGCCTGGACCGCTTTATCGACAGGGCCGTGGTCAGCCGCCTTTCCCAGGTGGACATTCTCCATGGGACAGGTTATGGGATCCTGAAAAAATTTATTGAAGAATTTCTCGCGAAAGACCGGCGGGTCCTCTCTTTCGAAGAAGCTCCCTGGGATCAGGGTGGTGCCGGTATAACCCTTGTAAAATTGAATATTTAACGGCAGGATATAATGGGACGCATCCCCGAACATGTGATTGAACAGATAAAAGAATCCAATGATATCGTGGATGTCGTATCCTCTTATTTCTCCCTTACCCGGAAAGGACAGAATTACTGGGCACGTTGTCCCTTTCACCAGGAAAAAACGGCGTCCTTCAGCGTGAGCCCGTCCAAGCAGATTTATCATTGTTTTGGCTGTGGAGCCGGAGGAAATGTGATCAATTTTGTGATGAATTATGAAAAAATCACGTTTCCCGAAGCCCTTCACGCACTGGCAGACCGGGCGGGCATCAACCTTGAGGAATATACCTATCAACCTTCGGAAGAAGAAAAAAGTATCAGTTCACGACTCTACGAACTGCACCGCCTGGCCATCGATGTATACAGAAAAGCCCTGAAATCTCCTGAAGGAAAAGCAGCCCGGGAGTATTTGATCAAACGGGGATTGGATGAACATACACTGAGTACTTTTGAAATCGGGTTTGCTCCCGATGCCTGGGATACTCTGTTGAAAACGGCATTAAAGAAAAAATTCGATGAAAACCTGCTTATATCGTCAGGACTTGTGACCGAATCGGAGCGAAAGAAAAAATATGATCGTTTCCGAAACCGGATTATGTTTCCTGTTTTCGACACCCGGGGGAATCCCGTTGGTTTCGGTGGACGGGTTCTGGCCGGTGATGACCAGGGCGCAAAATATCTCAATTCCCCTGAAACTCCGGTGTATCATAAAAGCCGGATTTTGTACGGACTTCATAAATCCCGGGATGCCATACGGAAAGCTGATACCGTTTTGATTGTGGAAGGATATATGGATCTGCTCCAGTTGTGGCAGAACGGTTTTACATATATTATTGCTGGTTCAGGAACCGCCTTTACTCCTGATCATGCCCGGATGATCAAAAGATTTGCTTCCAAAGCGGTTTTATGTTACGATGGTGACGAAGCAGGACAAAAAGCTGCCGTTAAAACAGGTCTTATACTCGCACCCCAGGGAATATCCTGCCGGGTATTAAGGCTGCCGGAAAAAGAAGACCCCGATAGTTTTATCCGCCAGGCAGGTCCGGAAGCGTTTCAGATGAAAATCAGTGAAGCACCGGATTTTATGTCCTACATCGAGTCTTTGATCAAACCATTGCGCCTTTCCGCAGCCAGACGGTCTGATGCTGTCAGGCGGATCCTGGATCAGTTGGGACCCTTTGCCGATCCAGTGATGGAAGAGATGTTCCTCAGCGATTTAGGCCGGGTTTTCGGGACGGATATGGCCGTGTTGAAACAGCAGCTGAATCGTACAGGTTTCAGAGATAAAGAGGATACCGTATATATGGGTCCTGTAGAGAAAGAGAAACATTTTGCCAATAAATCTGAAGCGGCTCAATACCAGCTTATCCAACTGCTTGTAAATAATTCCTCCACATCCATCCGGGCTGCTGCTCTCCGGGTACTGAAGGAGGATCTTTTTACCCATGCCTTCCTCAAAAAGGTCTATCAACACATTCAGCCCCTTCTGCGCAAACAGATTCAAATCTCCCCTTCTTCCCTGGCGGAATCCGTAAAAGATGTTACGGTTCAGCGCTTTATTTTTCGTCTGATAATGGAAGGGAATCCTTTTAAGGAACCCAAAAAAACATTTCTGGATTGTCTGGCACGTCTGGGCGAACAAAAAATCCGGGATCAGCTGAACCTGATTGGAGAAAAACTCCGGGAAGCTGACAAAAAAGGAGAATTTCCAGGTACTCTGTTGAAAGAAAAGCAAATCTTATTGAAAAAACTCAAATCCCTTCAGGATACCCTGACATCAGACATTTTTCACGAAGAGGATGAATAAAGATCCTGTGGCTTTATTTTGTCGTCATGATAAATTCACCCTGCCAATGATCAGGCGGCGGGGTTATTTTAAAATCGCGGCAGCGCTGAATAAAGCGTTCTGAGGGCGGATCGCCCGGGACAAACTCAAGGGCTTTCCGGAAAGCATCGATGGCATCATCCCATTTCTGATTCCAGTAGAGATTTAATCCCTTTTCATACCATTCTATGAGCTTCAGTTCCGCCTCTGTGGCTTCCCCTTTTTTTGCCATCAGATTATATACAGTAATCGGCCTGGCTTTCCCCTTGACGATCAGACGGTCCAGCATCCGGGCTTCTATGAAGGGCTTTGCCAGATTGTATGTGCTTTCTCCAATCATCAGGTAGGTGCCATACTGTTTATTGGCCCCTTCAAATCGGGAAGCGGAATTTACAGCATCCCCCATTACGGTATATTGAAAACGTTGTTCAGATCCCATGTTGCCGGCACTGACCAGCCCGGAATTGATGCCCATGCGGACATAGATTTCCACGCCATATTCCTTTTTTAATTCAGGCCGTAGCTCGGATATCTTTTTCTGCTGCTCCAGAGCGGCCCAGCAGGCTTTCCGGGCATGTTCGTCGTCTTCAACAGGGACACCGAAATCACACATAATGGCGTCACCTTCGTACTTGTCTACGTATCCGTCATAACTCATGAGAATTTGTGTCATAGGAGAAAGATATTTGTTCAATAACATGGCCAGGTCTTCCGGATTCAGACTCTCGGAAATGGTTGTGAAACTTTGAACATCAGAGAAAAACATGGTGGCTTCCCGTTTTTCTCCCGTCAGTGTAAAGGCGTCCGGATGCTCTTCCAGATATTTTAAGATCTTGGGTGATATATAGGTGGAAAACATCCCCCGGATTTTTTTCTTTTCACGCTGCTCTAAGATGAATTCATACAACATGTCAAAAGCATAGGAGAGAAAAACGGCAAGGATGGGAATAAAAAGCTCGATGATAATCCGGTTTTCATTGAATAGATAAAAGGATAAATAGGAATAGCCCAGGATCAAAAGTGAGATGATGATAATCCCCCATACAGGCCCCAGTGTGATAGTGATAATCAGGGCAAGAACACTTAAAACCAGTACAACGATATTATTCACCCATTTATCGGGTTTGATCAGATAATTTCCATCCAGGACCGTTTGCATGGCATGAGCATGGGTTTCTACACCGGCCATAAGGTTCGTCATTCCCTCATAATTGTAAAAGGGAGTGAATTTGGTGTCAAAATGTTCTTCCAGGGCATCTCCGATGAGTACAATCTTATCTTTAAAGGGAGAATCTTCACCGGTAGGATTCAGGATGGAAAGAAGTTCCTTGGGATAGACCGATTTGTCGCCTTTCCACAATTCCATATAATCTGTGTCATAGTCTCCCCTGAGATCTGTTTCCGCATCATCCAGAACAGATGACAGGGAGTAAGAACTAAAGGTTTTGGCCGGCCCGTAATAATTGATCATAAAACTGTTTCCGTTGTTATGCCGGATGCGCAAGGGGCCGTACTCAATAAAATTCATATCCCCGGAAAAGGCCATTTTTACAGAATCGTGAATACCCAGATACTCTTTAATGGCTTTCATGCCCAAAAAAAGATAGTACTTATCTTTAAGGGGATAAAAAATTGAATAATTCCGGGTATACTGATCAATATCTTTCAATTCGCCGATGAGTCCCGTTGTCAGGCAGGCATCGTAAAAAAGATCCACCGGCTCAGTAATATGCTGGATGACATGTCCCCGGACAATTTCCTGGTTCAGCTTACTGGGAAGGATCACATTGCCGGCATATTCTATGGCTTCAGCAAAAAGGGTGTCGCTATGAAGATCATTGATATCATGGGTGTCAAACTGAAAGTCAAAGACGATGAGCTTTGCACCGGCATCCTTGAGGTTCCGGACGACCTTCCCCCACATTTTTCGGGGATAGGGAAAGCGATAGGGGATGGATTCCCAGGATTCCTGATCCAGGGCAACCACGACAATCGGACTCCTCTCCCGGATATCTTCTATGGGGCCGCGCCGCTTGAACCGGTAATCGATGGATTTCAGTTCGACGGTTTCTATCATGCCGGCTTCCCGGATTAAAATGGTCAGTAACATGACGATTGTTCCGATGATCACACCGGCTAAGATGTTTTGCCAGGTCTTTTGTTTGATCTTCATCAAAATTGGTAAGTGTATTTCGTATAAAACCGGGTGCTGGTTCCTGTTGTCCCGGATTGGTTCAGTTTATTAATGTGCAGGTTTAGAAACAAATCATTTTCGAAGATTTTTATACGTAGTTCAGGTGAAACCTGGTACTGGTCAAAGGCCACGTCTCCCGAAGCGTGAGTCCACTTTATTTCAAAAGCACCGAAGAGTTTATTTTCCCACAATGATTTTTCAATTTTTCCGACGAAGGTCTGGTATGTAAAATCGGATGTACGACTGATTTTATTATCCATCAAACTCCAGGATAGAGTCTGGATCAGAGTGGATGACCATCGGGTCAGGGCGGAGGCAGACCAGAGGTTCAGGGAATAGTCGGGACTGATATAGCCTGGTGGTCTGTTAGGAATTTTATCCTTCCGAAGTGTGCGGATATAGTTGATTGTCAGATCTGTGGGGATTCCACCGGTTTTCAGGGGTTGGGTCAGGGTAAACATCTGATACAGGTTTTCATTTCGTATCCGCTGGTCGGTTGCTGCAGATGTAAGCAATTCGCTGAGTGTATCCGCGGCAGTATTCAGGTCGTTTTCTCTGAGATAGTATCTGAAAGACATGGATACCGTGGGAAGTTCCTGTCCCGGCATGACAGACATTGCCGCAGATATGGAATTGGTATTGGTCACATACTCTTTCTGTTGCCCCAACAGATTATCATACTGGCTGCTGTACCGGAGGGTTACGATCAGTCTGTTCCGGAACAGACGAATCCGGTCCCCGATTTCAGACAAGTGTATATCGGTCTGTAAACCCGGGTAAGCAAGGGATGAAAACTCAGGCGCGATATGCTTAAATGTCCATGTAACCAGGTTGTTGTAGTAATTCAGGCGCAAGGTTGTCCAGTATGCCAGGGAAGGATAGTCCATGATTTTATTGGGCTGGAGCCTGAATTCTGTCAGGTCTTCGCTGACTTCGGCTGGTATGGGAAGATTTGTGTTTTCGTTGATGATGAAGAAACGGGACAGCCGGTCAGGACTCATAAAATCCGGGAGTTTGTCTGAAATACTGATGATTTCGTCACCGATGGTGATGGAGTCATGCACTCCTCCCCGGATGTTCCGGTTTGTCATGCTCAGAGCTACATTGTGGGACCATACCAGGCGCTGATTATCCAGGCTCAGTGTGATACTGTTATCAAAAACCAGATTGTCCACCGGTGAATTTCCCTGGAAGATATACGAATCGGTCTCCGGGTTATAATCTTCAATATTCAGGGCCGGATCAAGGCTGGCAGTATCATCCCGGGCATGCATGAGGGTCATTTTCCAATTCAGAAAGGATCCAAAACGGATTTCAGGCTGAATGACCTGGATATCCCGGGCATAGGTAAAGGAGGATATGGTCCAGGTGTGCGAGCTGCTGTCAAGCTCCGCTCGGTTAAGAACCTCCCGAAGCAGTTCTCCCCTGAGGTATGTCAGGTTCAGGAAATTCAGCTTCAGGCGGATCATGGCACCGTTAACCCGATTTCCATAAAGAGTAAGCCGGGAGAGTTCCGGATAAAAAGTACCTAATTCAAGATCCGTATAGGATGTCCGGGCATAGGCATTGAAAGAATTTCTGGGCTGATAGCGTCGGGATTCATTGGAGACCCACAATCCCGAAAGCCCCAGTGTAATACCCTGGATGCTTCCGGTGATTCTGCCGGTAAACCGAAGAAGATTGTTGGGCTCCCCATCTACATCTTCCCAGCGGAATTCGGTCCCTACCTGACCACTCAGGGAACGGTCTATGCGTTGCATGGACTCTTGTGCACTGATGAGAGTAAATGTCCAGGTTTCGGGACTAAAACGGGTACCATAATGATTTTGGGCATAGAGAGTTGCCGTGTACATCCCGGGCTCAAGGGTGCCGGGTGGCAGGGTGAGTGTGATAATATCGGGTGATTTTTCCAGGTAGGAGGAATAATCTGTGTCGTTTAGTTCCAGACGAATGCTGGATAAATCAATATCCGGCATATTAAAAAGGGATACGGCCACCACAAAATCACCGCTTTCAATGGTTCCGCCCGGCTCTGGGGCAAGAATAATATATTCTGCCGGGATACCGCCTTCTTCCGGGGATGTCGTATGTTCTGGAACAGATGCCTTGCCGGTTTCCATATCCCGGATCGTCAGGGGATAATCAAAGGGATTATCATCCGGTGTACTGATCACCCCCCCGTGGGATAATTCAGCCAGGATGAAATATTCCATGTCTCCGCCGGATAAAGCAGTTCCGGGTATAGTGACTGTCCATTCGATCCCGTTGTATTTCATGGGATATTGGTGATATGCCCGGTTCCCGGCGGGACGGATAAACACAACCACTCCATCAACATGGGAGATATTCCCGGAAAATAAACATTGAAAAGTCAGCGTTTCACCGGCTGTGTATTCTCTGACCGGAATATGGACGAGTGTACCGGTTTGAGCTGAAAGGATGCAGGGGATCCAAAGGAGGAACAGAGTCCGGAAGAGGCGATTCTTCATTACCGATATTCTATGATGATGTTTTTTGATTCTCCCCGGGGATTTTGAAACTGGATTTTCAGTTGTTGAAGTTCTTTTTCATCTATGACGATATCCTCGGGGATGTCATTCGGGTTGGTTACCTGAACGTTTACGTTGCCGTTTGTGAGAGATAATCCCGTTTGATTCGGGCCGACCGATACCGTATAGCCTGTGATTTGGTTCATCAATTCCACGAGTCCGCTCAGACCGATAATTTTATCACCCAATCGGGGATCGGATAAGATCCAGAAATCGGTCCCTTTCACTGAAGCGACAGAGGTTGGTGTGGATATTTTAAATTCCCCGCGGCGCTGATCAGAAATTTCTGCCTTCAGTTCCCCGAAATTCATGGATAGATCCTTATTGAGCTGATTCCGGATCTTTTCTCCCCGGATCTCCAAATCGCAGTTTTCGAGGAGTTTCACCTGGCTTTTATCATCGAGAAAGATCAGGGCGACAAAAGACTCTTTTCCTGTTTTGATGATATCTCCGTTTTCCAGGATCGTACCGGCTTTTGCCGTGTTTTTAAACGCCGTTTCATCTTCATGGCGGAATGTTACCTCTCCCCGTGTTTTTGCCACCATGGCAAGTTTCTGATTATCGGCATTGACGGGGATGACCGTTAAGATCAGGAGGATGATAAGAAAGGCTTGTATATATTTCATGGCGACCTCGTTATTCCACAAACACATTTTGTATCGTGTAGGATCCGTTGCGGATGCCGTTGACGATGGTCCGGAGCTCTTCAACTGTGATGGGCCGTCCATTCACAGTCATCATGCCAGACACCTGGTAACCGCTTAACTGACCGGCTTTCAAGGTTTCAAACTGGTCTTCACCCACCAGTTCCTTTAACAACTCTTCCACCGGATTGATCATTCGGCGGGCCGTTTCCTTCGAGGATGGATCTTCAAGAAAGAATCCGAAGATTTCGCTTTTCATGCTTTGAAGCCCCCCCGAAGTTTCAAAGGTTTTTTCAACCTGCCACACGTAATATTTCCCAAATTCCAGATCCCGGCCGGCCAAAGCAGGATCATAATTTAAGACGGTGATATTATTTCCCACGTCATAAAAATCCCCATCATCAGGGAAGGGCAGAACAGCCTCATCCATCATGGCATCGTAAGGACTTGCATGGATGCCAGGAACATACTCACAGATGCGGATGGCATAGTTGCAGGATGCACAGGCTTCGCTTTCCCACTGGAACATGGGAAAGCGGTTGAACTGACTTTCAAAGTCCCGAAGTCCGTGAACCAGATTCCCGGGGCCGATGAGTTCCAGAGAGGTAGGGGATACAATCCGTATATTTTTGGAGACTTCCGACATCTGGCCGCTGCCTTCATTGACAATGCGGACAAGAAAAGAGTAGGTCCCTGCAGGAAGTTGTCCCGTGGATAAGATGGAGTTGGATAAACGGGACATGGCCGTATTGTCCACATCCGCCTGTCCATCGTTCAGATCCACATAGGGACTCCCGGTGTTCACCTGGGCGGGGCAATCATAGGGAATGAAAAAATTGGAGATATTTGAAGAAATAATCTGGTTGGATATGCGGCATGGACCTGCAATGGTAAAGGGATTTAAAACAATAGTGGCGATGGGCTGAAAATCGGTCCAGCCCAAAGCCCTGATGCGGGCTTTAAAATGAAATTCCAGGCTGATCTGGACCGGTTCGGGAAATACACAGGGATAATTCCTGTTACCAATGTAGTATTCGAAAATCAACGGATTTCCCTGAGGGCTTTCCAGATTGAAATCAGAGAGGTAGAACACAACGATATCTTCATTGAAAAATTCTTCGGAAATTTCGATGGGAACCGCTCCTGACAGTCCGGAAGTGGCCATTAAAAAAATAAGAAAACATAAAAGACCACGTTTCATGACAGGCTCCTCTATATTTTTATGGTGTTTAGGGTAAGTTAGGTATTCTCCCTGCGGGTTGTTGTGATAAATATCATCCCGGCTCATTAAATATAGAGGGGTCTGGCAATTAAGTCAATTATATATAGCTAAAAATTTAAATTAAAAAGAAAAGCCTTCCCATGGGAAGGCTTTGTTGATTGAGTATCCCGTAGGGGAGTCGAACCCCTGTTGCAGGAATGAAAGTCCTGAGTCCTGACCACTAGACGAACGGGACGTATCTCAAATAGCCCGCAATTTTAAGAGGATATAGAATATAGTGCAAGAAAAAAATCCGCAGCAAGTGGGGGGACAGGCGGAAAACGCCTGGTATAAATGGTGCGATTCCATGTGTTGTATTTCAAGGGGAAACTCATTATCTTAAAACAATGAACAGGAGGGAACAGTTCATGACCTATCAATTGGAATATATTGAAACAATTCCGGCATTGTTTGCAGATGCCCAGAAACGCAACGCCGGTATGGTTGCCTTTTACACCAAAAAAGAGGGTGAGTGGCAGGGAATTACGTATGCCGAGCTACGGGATGTTACTGAAAATATTGCCATGGGAATGGATGCGTTGGGACTGAAACCGGGTGACCGGATTGCCATTCAGTCTGAAAACCGCCCGGAATGGGTCATGACAGATTTTGCCTGTGCTCATTTTGGCATTGTAAGTGCCACCATCTATCCGACCCTGGTGGAAAAACAGGTGGAATACATCCTGAAAGATTCAGGATCCAAAGCCGTTTTTGCCTCTTCTGAAGAGGATGTGAAAAAAGTGCTGGCCGTTCGGAAAAATTTACCGGACTTACAATATATCATTGTCTTTGATCCTTTTGAAACCGATGATCCCATGATTTTGTCTTTCGGGGAATTGGCGGAAAAAGGCAAAGCCCATAAGGCCAAAGTGGATTTTACCCTTGAAAGCCGGGGCGCTGAGCGGAAAAAGGATGATTTGTGGACAATCATATACACCAGCGGTACCACGGGCATGCCCAAGGGAGTGATGCTGTCACAATTCAATATTTCCACAAATATTCAGGCTGCCCAGGAAACGTTGCATTTCAAAAGTGGATGTCGCTGGCTCTCCTTCCTTCCCCTGAGTCACAGCCTTGAACGGGTTGGCATTCACATGTCTTTCTGGGTTGGATCAACCACCTATTTTGCCGAAGGAATCCTGAAAGTCCCGGATAACCTCAAAGAGGCCAAACCCCACTACCTGGTCAGTGTCCCCCGTTTATATGAAAAGATTTATGCCAAGGTTCTGGATGGTATTGGTCAGGCATCTCCATTAAAACAGAAGATTTTTTTCTGGGCCAAGAACGTGGGTAGTGTTGCGGCACGGGATTTTATCCAGAAAGGAAAAGAGCCGTCCGGTTTGATCGGTTTTAAATACCGTTTGGCCAATAAACTGGTTTTGTCCAAGGTGATGGATGCCTTTGGTGGTCATTTTATCTTCGGGATTTCCGGCGGAGCACCCCTGCCCCGTGTGGTGGGAGAATTTTTTGCGTCTGCAGGCATTGTGATCCTGGAAGGATTCGGTCTGACTGAAACCACACCGGTGACCAATGTGACTCCCCGGGATAATATTAAATTCGGGAAAGTGGGGCCTACAATGCCGGATGTAGAAATGAAAATCGCCGATGATGGAGAAATACTCTTCCGGGGCCCCAATATCATGCAGGGATACTGGAAAAATGAAGAAGCCACCCAAGAGGTCATCGATGAGGATGGATGGTTTCATTCTGGTGATATTGGGACGGTTGACGAAGAAGGCTTTCTCCAGATTACCGACCGTAAAAAGAATATCATTGTCACATCAGGCGGCAAGAACATTGCACCTTTCCAGATTGAAAATGTGCTGAGCAAATCCCGGTATATCGATCAGATTGTGGTGATCGGGGACCGGCGTAATTTTCTGACAGCTGCCGTAGTGCCGGCCCAGGAAGCCGTGGAGCTTTGGGCTAAAGCCAGTGGGATTAACTTTACATCCTGGGATGAACTCCAAAACAAACAGGAAGTTTACACACTGATTGATCATGAAATTCAGCACCTGCAGGAAGAATTTGCCCGGTACGAAAAGGTGAAAAAATTCTTTATCCCTCCCAACCCCTTTACCATTGAAGGAGGAGAGCTGACACCCAGTATGAAAATTAAACGAAAAGTTGTGGAAGAAAAATACAAGAAGGAAATCGATGCCCTGTATTCAGCCTGAGCCTCTTGCGGGAACCTGAGAATCAGGCCGGGATCTATATCCTTCACACATATATCCGAACAGGAGGGAACGATGACAAACGAACGTAATAAGCTGACGGTTATCCCTGATTTTTTTAATGAATCCCTGAGCCGGAATCCGGACAGAAATGTATTCTATGAAAATAAGGGAGGGAAATGGGTCTCTATGACCTATCGCGAAGCGGCTGACCGCATTGAGCTGATTGCCTTTGGCCTCAGACGTCTGGGACTTACCAAGGGAGACCGTGTGGCCATTCAATCGGAAAACCGTTCTGAATGGACACTTACCGATTATGCCTGTGCCCATTTTGGGTATGTCAGTGTGGCTGTTTATCCCACACTTCTGGCACCCCAGATCCAGTTTATTCTCCAGGATTCAGAAACCAGTGCCGTGATTGTTTCCACCCGGGAACAAGCGGAAAAAATTATCTCAATTAAAAAGTCCCTGCCTTCTTTGAAATCCATGGTGGTAATGGACGATGAACCCTTTGATGAAAAATGGATTATTTCCTTTCGTGAGCTGCTGGATATGGGCCGGGAACAGAAAAAGGATTCTGGCACCACCCTGGTAGAAGAAGGGAAAAAAATCATGAAGGATGACCTGTGGACCCTGATTTATACATCCGGAACCACAGGCAATCCCAAAGGTGTGATGCTAACCCATTACAATCTGGTATCGGATGTGACATCCACCTTTGATATTGTGAAATTTGAACGGGGTTGCCGATGGCTCTCCTTTTTGCCCCTGAGCCACAGTTTTGAGCGAGCCGCTTCTCATCTTACTTTCTGGCTTGGATCGGAAATTTATATTGCCGAAGATATTCTGAAAGTCCCGGAATATCTTAAAATCGCCCGCCCCCACTACCTGGTCAGTGTTCCGCGCCTGTATGAAAAGATCTTTGCGAAAATCACCAATCAGATCCATGACGCGCCTGCAACAAAACAGAAAATTTTCAGCTGGGCCAGTCGTGTGGGACGTGAAGCAGCCTCAAAATACCTGGTGAAGGGGAAAAACCCCTCCGGTATGCTGGGAATTCAATATGGGATTGCCAAAAAACTGGTTTTTAAGAAAATCCAGGATGCCTTCGGCGGAGAACTTCGTTTCTGTGTTTCCGGCGGGGCTCCACTGCCCAAAGAAATCGGCGAATTTTTTGCCGCCGCCGGAATTATCATCCTGGAAGGTTTTGGCCTGACCGAAACATCTCCCGTCACCAACGTGAACCTTCCCGATGATATCCGCTTTGGTAAAGTCGGTCCCACCATTTCATGCTGTGAAATGCGTATAGCCGATGACGGAGAAATTCTTTTCAAAGGCAGCAATATCATGAAGGGCTACTGGAACAATCCGGAAGCCACAGCGGAAGCTATTGATGAAGATGGCTGGTTCCATACCGGAGATATCGGCATGGTGGATGAAGACGGTTTTCTGAAGATCACCGACCGAAAAAAGAACCTGATTGTCACCTCCGGTGGTAAAAATATTGCACCTGCCAATATTGAAAATCTTCTGGGTCAGTCTCCCTATATTGATCAGATTGTGGTGATCGGAGACCGCCGGAATTATCTGGTAGCTGTGATTGTCCCAGCCCAAGATGTAATTGAAAAATGGGCACAGGAAAAGGGTTTTACCGAACCCTATGAAGAGATCCTGAAAAAAAAGGAGCTCAAAGATTTGATCGGTGAAGATATTGCCACACGCCAAACTGCCCTGGCCCGTTATGAGCAGATTAAGAAGTTCCTCCTCATTCCCGATGCATTTACCATTTCAAGCGGTGAGCTGACACCCAGCCTGAAAATCAAACGGAAAGTAGTGGAAGAAGGGTACAAAAAAGAGATTGAAAGTCTTTACAAAGAGAACAATATGAACGGACTGATGTAATCTCTATACACCATACACAATATCAAAAAGCATCCGATATCGGATGCTTTTTTTTTATGAGTACTATTCAAATAGCTGAATATTTCCACCGGTATGGATAAACAGGACCGCTTCACCCGGGGAGATGATGCCTTTATTGCAATAGTCAAGTAATCCTGAAGCCCCTTTTCCTGTATAGACGGTATCCAAAAAGATTCCTTCACGGGAAGCAAAGTGTTGAATGGCTTCCCGGCATGCCGGGGTGGGTATGCCATATCCTTCACCGATATAGGCACCGTCTGTATGGACCTGCTTCGGATCCACGGATACATCCATCAGAGCTCCGGCCTGCGATGCAAGGGTGAAAACATTTTTTGCCAGCTCTTTTTCGGGAACGTCCACACTGATGCCGGTAATCCGGCCGTCCCAGTCGCTTATGGCCTGACCCAATACCAGTCCGGCCTGGGTTCCGGCCGACGAAGAGGCATGAATGATATGGCGGATAGGGACATTTGATTGTTTTATATCCCGGAGGATTTCGTCAAAACCGGCGGCATATCCCAGGGTACCGACGGGTGTGGAGCCCCCCGGCGGCATAAAATAGACCCTTCTTCCACGGGCTGTCAGTTCGTCGTACAGCTCCTGTGCCCGGCGTTCACGCTGAGAACGGGGAACATGATATATTGTGGCATTCAGCAAATGGTCTATCAGAAGATTTCCTGTGGGGTGATCCGGTTTTTCACCACTCAAAACGAGAAACACATCCAAACCGTAGCGGCTACCTACGGCAGAGAGTATGCGGCAAAAGTTGGACTGGTTGGCCCCAATTCCAATAAGGCTGTCACACCCTTTTTGCATGGCATCGGCAATCAGGAAATCAAATTTCCGTGTTTTATTTCCACCGAATCCAAAACCGGTCAGGTCATCCCGCTTGATCCATAGTTCACATCCGGTTTCCTCCGATAGCCGGTCCAGCCGGTGGCATGGTGTGGGCAGCAGACTGATTTCAACCCTTGGAAAGGGGGCGAGTTTCTTCTGAATGATGCTCATATTCACCCTTTATTTTTTCAATAATCTATGTATTTTCCGGCAGAAATCACAAAGGGGGTTTTGATGGCGAAAGAGGTTGCCTGGATTACCGGTGCCACAAGTGGAATCGGCGCTGCGTTTGCGGAATATTTTGCTTCCAGGGGATACAATCTGGCGCTGACCGGACGCCGGGAACCCCAATTAAAAAAGCTTGCCGACATGCTGAAGGAAAAATACGGATGTCAATCCCGCCTTTTTCTGGGTGAGTTGTCTGATGAGACGGTTGTTTCAGGTATTGAAGCAGCTCTTCGGAATGATACAGATGCCCGGGTCTTGGTCAATAATGCAGGATTTGCTTCATACGGTGGTTTTCATGAAAGTGACCTTTCAATCCACCGGCGCATGTTGTCGGTCCATTGCGATGTCACGGTTCGTCTGACTCATGCCGCCCTGGCGCCCATGCTTGCCGCGAAAAAGGGAACCATTATCAATGTGGCGTCTCTGGCCGGTTTTTTCCCCTATCCCAACCATACCATGTATTCAGCCACGAAGACTTTTATGATCAATTTTTCCGAATCCCTTGGGATCCGCTACCGGCAGGAAGGTGTGAAATTTATGGCTCTCTGTCCGGGAATGACCATCACCGATTTTCATACCCGTATGGGACTGAATGCAGATAAGGTTTATAAAAAATCCGGATTGGAAAAAGCTCTGACAGCTCAGGAGGTGGTTCAAAAAGCGGTCCGCTGCCTTGAAAAGGGAAGACTGGTATGCATTCCCGGCTGGAACAACCGGATTTTGAAATCAGGATCCCGGCTTGTGCCCCGGAAAATCTTATATAAAATTATGCGGTCCTGGATCGAAAAACGCCGGAATCATCCGGATTTTAAAACCCGGCATTAAACAGATTTTCGAAATGCCCTGATGATTGAAACCGACCTAAGGAGATTTGACATGACTTTACTGGATGCCTGGATCATTGTAATCTATCTGATCGGTGTTGTTTTACTGGGAATTTTTATTTCAAAAAAAGCCGGAAAGGACCTAAAAAACTATTTTCTAAGCGGAAACCGGGTCCCCTGGTATTGGCTCAGTGTCTCCAATGCGTCCTCCATGTTTGACATCACAGGAACCATGTGGGTTGTGTATGTGATGGTTGTGTACGGGATGAAAGGCATCCTTTTGCAGTGGCAGTGGCCTATTTTCAACCAGATTTTCATGATGGTATACCTGGCGGTCTGGATCCGGCGGAGCAATGTCCTGACGGGAGCAGAATGGATGGGTACCCGTTTCAGTCGCCGGGGAGGTGAATTTGCCCGGCTGGCTGTGACGCTTTTTGCCTTCATTTCCGTCATTGGTTTTTTAACGTACGCCTTTCAGGGAATCGGTAAATTTGCCGCAACCTTTCTCCCCTGGGATTTCAGTCCGGATACCTATGCCATCCTCTTTATGAGTGTTACAGCTATATATGTGGTTGCCGGGGGGATGTACAGTGTGGTCTTTACCGATGTGATTCAGTTTGTTCTTCTGGGAGCGGCAGGTATTGCTCTGGGAGTTATCGCCATGCACCGGATTGATGCCGGAGAAATTGCCCGGCTTGTCCCCCAGGGATGGGATACCCTCCGCTTTGGTGCCCGGTTGGGAATAGACTGGAGCGAATCCCTGCCTTCAGCCCAACAGCGAATCATGACGGATGGGTGGGAATTTTTCAGCATCATACTGATGGGACTCCTGTTTAAAGGATTTCTGGTAAGCAGCGCGGGTCCATCTCCAGGATACGACATGCAGCGTGTTCTGGCAACCCGAAATCCCAGGGAAAGTGCCCTCATGAGCGGGATGGTGACGGTTTCACTGATCCCGCGCTGGATTATGATTGCTGGGATTTCCCTGATGGCTGTCAAATTTTTTATTCCCGAAATGCTGGCGATGGGTGCCGATGTGGATTATGAACAAATTTTACCCTTTGTGATCCGTCGTTTTCTTCCGGCAGGACTCATGGGCATTATTCTGGCCGGTCTTCTGGCAGGGTTTATGTCCACCTTTGACAGCACGGTAAACAGCGGTGCTGCCTATCTGGTTAATGATATCTACAAACGTTATATCAATCCTAAAGCTTCTGATAAAAAACTGGTACTCATGTCCTACGGCGCGTCACTCTTTCTGGTACTGCTGGGTATTTTGTTCGGACTCATGGCTGAATCCATCAATGAAGCCATGATGTGGATTGTCTCCGGACTATGGGGTGGGTATGCTGCCCCGAATATGTTGAAATGGTACTGGTGGCGTATGAATGGCTTCGGCTTTTTCTGGGGGATGGTAAGTGGTATGGCCGCCGCCCTGTGCCTGCCTCTCCTGATTCCCGGACTTCATCCACTGGTGACTTTTCCCATTGTTTTCGGACTCTCACTGGCCGGTACGATTGCCGGAAGTCTGCTGACACCAAAAGAACCGGATGAAATTTTGTGCGATTTTTACCGGACAGTGAGACCCTGGGGTTTCTGGAAACCTGTGAAAGAAAAAGTCCAATTGGAAACACCCGGGCTGAAGCCTTCTTCTTTTAGGCGGGATATGATGAGTATCTGTATCGGCATTGTGTGGCAATTAAGCCTTGCGGCCGTGCCTGTTTACCTGGTTATGAAATATTGGGGTCCCATGCTGATATGGCTTGTCGTCGCCTTGATTACAACGGGTCTGCTTAAAGTGGTTTGGTATGATAAGTTGGAAAAAAAATCTTCCGGAACTTAAGGGTTACTTTTCCCGGAAAGAGCCTTTTGGGCTTTTTCCAACACCGTATCTTTGTGATCGACAAGCCAGGCTTTTGCGGCTTCATACTCGTTTGGAATTTCTCCGTCCAGAATGGCATTTTCAATCAGGGATTTTATTTTTCCTACCAGGGGTCCTGGTGGAATAAGATAAAATTCCATGAGCTCCTGCCCCCGCACCGGTGATTGAAATGCTCTCAGCCTGTCCTTCTCTTCCACCACCTGTATCCTTTTTTCCACCTCATCAAAATTATTCTGATATTCCCGGATCTTTTCCGGGTTTTTCGAGGTGATGTCTGCCCGGCACAATGTCAGTAAATCGTGGATGGAATCCCCGGCTTCAACCCGCAAACGACGGACAGCACTGTCGGTCACTTCATCACCGGCGATGGCAATGGGACGCAGATGAAGACGAATCAGCTTCCGGATCTCCTTGATTTGTCGGATCGGCAGTTTCAAATGCCGCCCGATGGTTTCAAACATTCGGGCTCCCACATCCTCATGGCCATGAAAGGTCCATCCCTGATTGGGAAGAAATCGCTTTGTCGGCGGTTTGCCTACATCATGAAAAAGTGCCGCAAGGCGGACCGTCATACTATCGGTCATTTTGCATACGTTATCTACCACTTTGAGGGTATGGTAAAAAACATCCTTATGCCCATACCCGTTTTTTTCTTCCACACCCTTCATTCCGCTTATTTCCGGCAGGATCAACGGCAACAGGCCCGCATTTTCCATGAGAATAAATCCCATGGATGGCTGCAACGCCATCAGTATTTTTAACAACTCATCCCGGATGCGCTCCATGCTGATCATCTGAATGCGTTCTGCCGTTTTTTTGATGGCATTGAAGGTGTCATCTGAAATTCGGTATTGAAATCGGGTGGCAAAACGGATTGCCCGCAACATTCGCAACGGGTCGTCGAAAAAGGTCTCTTCAGGATCAAGAGGAGTCCGGATCACCTCCACTTTCAGGTCCCGAATTCCATTAAAGGGATCTTTAAATTCACCATAGTGATCTGGGCGGATATCTACAGCCATGGCGTTGATGGTAAAATCCCGGCGCCGGAGATCTTCCGTTAGGTCTGTGAATACAACATCCGGTTTTCGGGAGTCTGAACGATAGGTCTCTTTTCTGGCAGTGGCAATTTCGATCTGAATATGTTTATAGGGAATCATGGCTGTACCAAATGGGTGGAATTTCACCACAGGCCTTGCATGGAGAGCCCGGGCAACCCGGTCAGCAAAATCCAGACCATTCCCGGTCACCACAATGTCAAGATCGGTTACAGGACGACCCATAAAGGCATCCCGGACAATCCCTCCCACAATATATGTTTCAAGGTCTGCCCGCCGGCCTTCTTCGCCGATGAGATGTAAACAGTCAATAAGTTCTTTCTGATCCTTCAAAAGGTGGTCGATATCGATTTTCATGTTTCCCGGAATAGTTTGATCCGATACAAAGACCGTTGCAACAAGGGCGGTCCAACCAGCAAATTTAGAAAAACCAGCAGTGTAAAGACAGTACAGAGTTCCTGAAGGTGAGAAATGCCCGGGAAGGATGATACAATTGAAATGAAGCAAAGGGTCAGACCGCTTTGGGATACAAACCCTCTGGACAGGGGCCGGACGGAGGAAGATTCTTCATTCCATCGGCGGAGGATCAGTTCAGTTGAAAAACGCAGGAAAGCATATCGCATCATGAAAAGTACAGCCAGGATGGGCATAAGCGGTACAATGAATGACCAGCGGATTCCCGCCGCTGTCAGGGTAAAGAAAGCAACAAAAAAGGGCAGGGAATGCCGGCTGATATCTTTGATAAATCCTTTACCTGGGCTTGAATGGTGGCGAACAATGGCACCGGCTATCATAAAAGATAGAATCAGCTCCGGCATGTATATGTCCCCATTGCCGTAAAGGACAATGATGAAAATGACAAGAAAGAAGATAAGTTCTCCCCTGAAATGTTTTAAAAAGAAACGAAGAAGCAATCCCATAGCGGCGGAGACAAAAATCACACTGAACAGGTGAATGGCAAACGTTTGAAAAGCCTGAAGCCATCCAGGACCTTTGGTGGTCATGGCTTGCAATAAGATTCCATGTCCCAGAAACGGGAGGATCAGGATCATACCGGTCAAGGTAACGGTATTCAACACCAGGGCTTTGATGCGTACAGGAGCTACATTTTCTCTGTTTACCGAAAGAACTACCGCCGGAGATCCTGACGCCAGGACAAGGGTTGTGAACAGGATGTAAAAGGGAGCGTGGGAACCTTTTAAAAAGGCAAACTGGTGAAATACAACCGGGAGAATAAGGAAAAGGAGGACGGTACCCCATAAAAGTGCTCCCAGCTGTACTGCCATAAGGAGTGGGACTTTTTTGGAGAAATCCGGATAAACCTTTAATTCAAGACGTCCTCCGGCAAGAAAAGCCATGATCATATAAACTGTGAAACGAATAAATTCAAGGGATTCAAGATCCGAAACTGTGATAAGGTTCACCCCTTCAGGTCCCACAAGCATACCATAAAGGACGAATCCCGTCAACATCGGCAGTGTTTTATTTTTAACTGAACGTCCGATAACCCATCCTGAAACGAGGATCAATCCCAGGAGTATGGAAGGGTTGAGATCGGTCGGCAGGTTCAGATACTGGGACAGATATTGGGAGCCGACCGTCAGTCCGGTAAGTATGAGAATAATCAGAAAACTCATCGGTGTACCTCCCACTGAATCAGGAGGATCATGAGAGCATATCCGGCAATATAGGCAAGACCAAGTCCGCCTGAAATAATGCCCGAGCAGGCAGATGAAGAGATCAGATGGAGATGGACGGCAATGGCCGGAGTTAAGACACCCAGCGGAATAAGAGATGTGAGAATGGGCCGGATCTCTTCCACCTGCAGGACCTGCTTCGTAAAAAAGCGACGGAAAGACCAGCGGTTCAGGATAAAGCGTAGTAGTATCAAACCGGGAACAATGGCCGGTGTAAGCCAGGGGTGCAGTTTAAGAGAGAGTCCTGTGTAAAAGAGAAGGAATAGAATCACCGGCCGGACAAGCGGCTTGAGGCTGTCCTGAATCTGCTGTTTCCAGAATCCGCCCGATGAAATAACCATCCCCGATACCAGATTCATCAACAGGGGATTAAAACCAAAAAAGTAAGACATTCCCGAATTGATCAGTAAAAGACTTAAAAGCCAGATGAGCATTCCTTCACCCTGGCTGACCCGCTTGATCCCCATATATACCAGGCGTCCGGTCACCAGGGCGATTAGCACCTGAGCCACAAGGTTCAGTATGAAGTGAGGCATCGAGGTGCTGATTCCCATGGGGGAAAGAATCCCAAAAAGGATAATGGTAAAAAGGCCGCTTAAACCGGAAACCGTTTTGAAAAGAAAAGCAAAAGAGGAGGAGTGTTTTCTGAATTTCTTTAGAAACAGCAGGGATGCGGAAGAAATCTGGGTCAGGGCAAGGGATAGATAGATACCGCCGATAAGAATTTCCCATGCCGGAAAATGAACCAGGTAAAGAAGCATATAAGATGCCGCCAACATTCCGGTGAACATGAAAAAAGAGTGAAGAGCTGCAAAACGTTTGACATTCACATCGAAATATCGGATATCCCTGAATCCAAAAAACAATCCCCAGTACAGCCCTTGAAAACCCAGACTGAATTCCAACAAAGGCAAAGTTTGAACCGTTAATGCATCAGTCATCAGATCCAGTCCCGAAACACCCACATAAACACCTGCCATAAAGGGAATGGAGATGATTAAAAGCTCCCGGAAAATTTCACGGGTTGCTTCAGTACGGACACAGAAAATTCTGAGAAAAAGAAAAACCAGGAAAAAGGTCACACATAAGATAAGAGGCGTTCCCATAAATAAATTTATCTAACTGCTTTCAGGCCTGCAATGTGAATATTCAAAACATACAATATAGAAAAGAATGAATAAAGTTTAATTTGTTGGGCAGGGTTTTTATTTTACATATATGGACATTTTGGAGAAAACACTGAAAGAACGCTTCCATCTTCCTGGTTTCAGGCCTCTCCAGCGTGACATTATTGAAGGGATTCTGGAGGGTAAAAATGTGATTGCGGTGCTGGCAACAGGCGGGGGGAAATCCCTCTGTTTTCAATTGCCGGCCTTGCTGATTGGGCGACTCACCCTGGTAATCACACCTTTGGTTGCATTGATGGAAGATCAGGTGAAACGTGTGATGGAACTGGGAATCGCCGGAACTTATATTTCTTCGGTTCTGGATGAGGAGGAAAAAAGATCCCGCTTACGGTGCCTTGCCCGGGGAGAGTATCAAATCCTCTTTATTGCACCGGAGCGATTGCCGTCCAAATCCCTGAATCAAGCCCTGCAATATTGTCCGCCCTACTTCATTGCCATTGATGAAGCCCACTGTATTTCCCAGTGGGGACATGATTTCAGACCCTCCTACATGGAAATAGGTCCCTTTGTACAACGTTACATGATTCCGTATAGGGCGGCTTTCACCGGGACCGCCACACGGGAAACGATTGAAGATATGAAAAGATCTTTGGGATGGGAGAAAGCTCTGGTGTTGAAAGCGACTTTTGACCGGCCCAATTTGAAATACATGGCGTATTCATTTAAAAATTCCCTGCTCAAACGCAATGCTTTAAAACGGATTTTGAGGGGAATGAGGGGAGCTGGTGCCATATACTGCTCAACCCGGAAAGATGTGGAACAAATACACACTATGCTCAGGATGTGGGGTGCTGATCCCTGCATGTATCATGCCGGTCTTTCTCCTTATCTTCGGAAAAAATCACAGGCTGATTGGATTTCCGGACGTAAACCCCTCATGGTTGCCACAAATGCCTTTGGTATGGGTATAGACAAGGGGGATGTCCGTTTTGTCATCCACTATCAAATTCCCGGAAATCTGGAGAATTACTATCAGGAAGCCGGCCGGGCAGGACGGGATCGCCAGGATTCTTTCTGCATTCTTTTGTATACGGCTGAGGATCAGGAGATCCAGGAATTTTTTCTGTCAGGTCACACCTGGGATCCCCTTATGCTTGAAGATGCCTTTAAGGAAAAGCGAATCCCGGAAAACCTTCCGGAATACGTAAAGCGGGTTTTATCTGAAACGCTATACCCTGATGAAACAGACATACATCGCCTTAGACAGGATTTGAAAAAGCTGAAAGTATATGCATCACTTCAGATGGAAAAATTTGAGAAAATGAAGGGGTATGTATTGGAAAATCGTTGCAGGAGAAAAGCCATCCTGGATTATTTTGATGAAGCATCTTCCCTGAAAAACTGTGGCGGATGTGATGTGTGCCTGTCGTGGTCTCCGGACGATTTGAAAACCGATTACCTTGTGGTTAAAAATGATTTAAGGGATGAAATGGATTTGGCACGACAGCTTTACTCCCGGTTCAGCACACACAGGTTTTATGTTGACGCATTTCATTTCAGACATCGATCCATGATTCGTTGCATTCTGAATCATGGCGAACAAAATGGTCTGGTGCGGGAAATGATTCCGGGCCTTTGGATGACGGCTCCTGCCTTCAAAAGAGAACGTTCCAAAGATATGGGTGATTTGACTTTAAAAAACTTTCCCGGGCTTATTATCCGGGCGAAGAAAGTCCGAAAGCTGGTAGGACAACAACGACTGGAAACCCTGGTAGAAATGCTTCCGAAGTGGTTTCTAAAGGGTATAGGCCGGAAACGTTACCGGAAAATCCTTGAGACCCTTGTGACGGAAGATGAAATTCGTATGCTTCTCTTTCCCCTGAAAGAATCTGTTATTGAAGATGTTTTGAAGGTGTTTGAGCTGCCAGAAGGATGTCTTCCTCCACGAAAAAAACATCTTTCTCAGCTTTTAGCCTGCCACGGAATGGCACCGGAGGATCAGGATCTTTATCTGAAGTGAAGGACATAAACGGAACAAAAGTTTATTCAAACCGTTGGGATTAAATTGAAATTCAGGTATATTTGTCCATGAAGAAAACATCCATGAAGAAATTAATATATCGATACTTCATCTATTCGCTGCTGATCATGTTGTTCGGCTTGTTTCTCCTTCTGGGGGGATATTTTTACCTGAGTCGGGATTTACCCGGCCTGGAAGAGCTTGAACGTTTTGAACCGGAACTAATTTCCCGGGTATATGCTTCGGACGGAACAATTCTGAAGGAATTTTACACACAGCGCCGGGTACTTATTCCTATTGAAGAAATTCCCACCCACGTTGTAAATGCCCTGTTGGCGACGGAAGACAGGGACTTCTATGATCACTGGGGGATGAACGTAAAACGGACCGTCAAAGCCTTTCTTGTGGGATACGGCGGTGCGTCTACCATCACGCAACAGCTTGCACGGACACTTCACCTGAATCTTGAGCGGACCTATATCCGCAAACTGAAAGAATTGATCATTGCCATCAATATTGAACAGACCTATACAAAAGATGAAATTCTGGAAATGTACCTGAATTCGGTCCACTTTGGTCATGGGACGTATGGCATACAGGCGGCGGCCAAGCTTTACTTCAACAAGGATGTTCAGAATTTAAATCTGGATGAAGGGGCCATGTTGATTGGATTACTTCCTGCCCCTGCCCGCTTTACGCCTATCCATTATCCCGATGTGGCCATTCGGCGGAGAAATCTGGTCCTCCGGAATATGGTTATCACCGGTAAAATCAGCAAATGGGATTATGCCAATGCACTGAATCAAAACACATCAGTGGCACCCCGGCGGGAATCCCTGGGAATTGCCCCGTATTTTACAGAGTATGTTCGGCAGGAAATTTCAGATCTGGGTGATCGCTACAATATCAACATTTACCGGGACGGACTGGAAATATATACAACTCTGGACAGCCGGATGCAGTTGATTGCCGAGGAAGCTCTTCAGAACCATTTGCGTTATCAGCAGAAGAAGCTGGACCGCCGGCTTTTAGCCGACCGTGAGGAGATGATTGGTTTGTTGGGGATTTCCGCCGATAGTGTAAACCATCTCTCCAACGATTCTCTGTTTCAAATGCTCGCCAAACGCCAGCGTGTGGTTCAGGGCAGTTTCTTTGCCATCGATCCGGAAAACGGTGCTATTTTAGCCATGATCGGCGGCCGGGATTTTGAAGAAAGTAAGTTCAACCGCGCCGTACAGGCCGAACGGCAGCCTGGATCTGTTTTTAAACCCTTTGTCTATACAGCTGCTGTGGATAACGGCTTTTCACCGTCAGATCAGGTGTTAAATCAGCCGGTAGTCATTATTGAAGCTGACGGGACCCGGTGGACGCCCACCAACTATAACGGAAAAACCGGTGGACTCGTGACGATGCGAGAGGGTATCCAATGGTCTACGAATCTTGTATCAATCCGATGGGCTCAAAAGGTGACACCTGCCGTCGTCAGGGATTATGCCCGGAAAATGGGACTCACGACCCGTATTGATGCGGTTGAATCCATTTCTTTGGGAACATCTCCTACGCGCTTATCTGAACTGGTGGCTGCTTATGCCGTATTTCCCAACCAGGGTGTATGGAATAAACCTTTTGCCATCACCCGCGTCCTGGATCGAAACGGACACGAAGTGTACCACAGTCCCCGGGATACCCGGGAGGTCCTGAGCCGCGAGACAGCTTACATCATGACTGACCTGCTGCGTACTGTTGTAGATGCCGGTACAGGTGGCAGTATCCGGTGGAAATACCAGTTTACCGGTGTACCCGCCGGAGGAAAGACCGGAACAACACAAAATTTTACCGATGCTCTTTTTGTGGGATTTACAAAGAATCTATGTGCCGGGACCTGGGTGGGCGTGGATGATCCCCGGGTCTCTTTAGGCGAAGGTCAGGCCGGGGCTGTGGCTGCCCTGCCGATATGGGCCACTTTTATGAAAAAAACATACGATGAACTGGAACTGCCCGTGAAGGATTTTAACATGCCTCCCGGCGTTCGTTCCATTGAAATCTGCTCTGAAACAAAAAAACTTCCAACTGAATATTGCCCCACAACCACCGAAATTTTCAATGTGCGCTATGCGCCTAAAACACGCTGTACCGTCCATGGGAAAAACAGCTCCCGTTCAAACCGGGGTGTGGATTTTTAAGGTTTTTCGAATTGTAAAAGACCGAAGGCATCAGGCCTGTGAAAGTTTTTCTCCGGTAAATGTGTCCAACTAATCCAATGGGGATGGGATGTTTCATCCCCGCATTTATAAAAATTGGCCTTCCAGATTTGTGTGAATGTATCCTGTGGCAAAGGTGTGTACCGTTGAATCAGATCAAATGGAATCATAAAAGCAAGTTCCCAAAAAAGGGGTGTTGTGATTTCCTCGGGAACAAGGGAAGGAAGAGTACTTTGCCGATGTACCATGTCCAGCTCTTCCCGTGAGAGGATGTCGTAATCGATACGTTTTCCGTCTTTTTTTTGTGGATTCCGGATATAGTAACAGAGCAGATTCCCGCCGCAACTAAATTCAAAATTAAAATATCCTTTTGACACAGCAGGTTTCAGGAAAAATTCCACACAGCTGTCCTTGCTGACTTTTGCCTGGTAACCATCCTGTACACAGCGGACATAGCGGTCGTCGACAGAAAATTTTCCATATAACGCCTGGTGATCCCTGAACAGGCGGATTTTTACATGAGGGATGTGATCACTGCTTTCGGGGCGGATCTCCCGGAGTGTCACCGGTAATATATTTTCCCAGTTCAGGGGATCCAACAGATCGCCCGGATTACTGATGTGTTTGAAGGGGACTGTGAGGATCGGTTTGGAATTCATTAAAACTCCCAGTTGAAATGAGGTGTTGGCAGGTTAAAGGCATGATCCAGGCGGGATATGAGTGAAGGATCTCCTTCCAGGGATTCACTTACCTGAAGGACTGAGGCAGGGCGAACGCCAAGCCACATCCGTGAAAAAGCATTGACTGAACAAACCAGAGTTGGCAGAGAGGGATCTGTTTTTCCCTTATCCGCCCTGCAGTTTTTCCCCAGGTGTACCTGATATTGCCCACTGCATCCCCGCCAGTCAGAATCCTCCGGTAAAAAGGATTCCACCGGGTCAGTTAGCTCCAGATTGAAATCGAAACCGGGACATGTCAGGTGGGTACGTTTCAGTGTTTCTTCCAGGTTCAGAATTCGGATCTGGAAAACCGAGATGGCTTTCATGGTGGCCTGGTGGGGAGAATTCCGGGTAATGGAACGATGATAAAAAGGTCTTTCCAGGAAATCCTGAATTTGCACATGAGGCGGTTCAAGAAGGGTTACCGAATGAATCTGATCTCCCATGCTTCGAAGGAGGGACAAGAGTTCAATCAGCTGTTCTTTGGTTTCGTAAGCCATCCATTCAACTTTAAAAGGGCCCTGTTCTTTTCCTTTTCCGGTTAACCAAAGATGGTGTGTCAGTCTGCCTTGTGTATCTCTGAAACCCAGGCCAAAACCGGTTTTTTTCCACAGGAGTTCTGCATGTGTGTGGAATTTCGGCAGAAGAACCCGTCCGTGGGATGGCAGGTGACGGCGCCGGTTTTCGTGAATGTCCGCAACATCTTCAACCGTCAGGCGGACAGGTGTTCCATAAGGCGGCAGTTTTCTCAGGGATGCCGGCTGGAATGTTACAATGTGCAGATATCCGGCACTTCCAAAACCCAGGGTATTGTAAAATCCCTGTTCAAACATCCCCAGTGTACTTATATGAGCTCCCCGGCCTGCTTCTTCCGCCAGACGAAGTGCCGTAATTTTCCGGGCCAGTTTGAGTTTCCGGGAAACAAATCCCGTGAGTACGGCACCTACAACCGAAAGATCCAAAGTCGAATTCCCATGCAACAATTCCCCGGAAAGGGTGGATACCATGGATTCTGCGTGTCCGTTCACCTCGCCTACGGTGGTTCGTGCTTTCCCCAGCAGAAGTGCCATGGCTTCTTCATTTTCACATTCCATCCAACCTGCTTCTTCCCATATCCGGCGGATATCGGAAAAATCCCGATCATGTTGATATGGACGGATAACAATGGTTTTATCTCCAGACATTGGCCTGTCGTCCTTCCCTTTTTTCCAGTTTCAAGGCATCACTTAAAACAGATGATTTTACGTTAACCCGAAGGTAAAAACTCTTTACTGACGATGTGGGAGTCCAGTTCAGACTCATTTCCCAACAGTGGAGGTCCCTCTTTAATGATATATATTGATACGTAATTTTTTGGTTGATCACATTAATGTTCAGGGTATAATCCAGAGACCAGTTTGGGCTGAGATTGGCTGAAAAACTGGTATTCAATGTAAGATTTTTACTGGTCTTATCCGGATTTGTAGCAGAGTAGTTATAGCGGATGCTCACCCGGGCCTGCCAGTCTGAAATACTCTCGTCATGCCGGGTACCCGTTGTATCCTGATTTCCCTTTTCCCTGAACTGAAAGCCCGTGTCAAAGCTGAAATGAGTGAGTCTGGGAATGGTTTCAAAATCATTGATTCGCCGGTTATTGATGGTATCGTACCGATAGGGATCCATGCGGATATTTCCGCTGAACTGAAGATTGCCGGGTAAACGGGATGCTCTGTAGGAGACATTGACAGGGCTCCATTTGAGGGAATCTGCATTGAAATTATAATTTCCGTTCAGATTCAACGTTAAAAAATCATATTTGTTGAATTTTTCCGGATTTGTTTTATCGGAAAATTTTGCTGAGAACTGATTTCCCACAGACCAGTTCATGGTTCGTGAGTCCCTGGAGGGTGTTTTCCCTAAAAGAGTTGACGAAAAATAATCATAAGTCACCGGATCACCTTTGGTATCGGTCCCCTGGAAGACATAATTCGGGTTGTTGGAAATATCCGGGGTATAGGCAAAGCTCACCGACGGACTGATGACATGTCTGAGAGCCTGAAAATGGCCGGCATGAATATAGAAAATTCCGTAGAATTTGGAGGAAAGACGAAGATTTGCTGAATAGACTGCCCGGCGTTTAAAAGCCTTTTGATCTTCCAGGATTATGTGGCCCGTACTATCCAGAAGAGCCCTTCCGTCCTCTGATAGCCGGGGTGCTTTATATTCAAAAACCCATCCTTCCTGAATGTTGAGTCCGGGAGAAGTTGTCAGCCAATTAAAAAATTTATGATTCAATGATATATTTCCCTGATGAATCATTCTGCTTCGCTGGTCATCCAGAAAGGTGGAATCATTTTGCAGTGTATGGGTATATCGGTTTTGAAAATTGGTTGAGTAGTTATAAGTAAGGGTGTGATACCAGCGTTGGGGATCTGTTGCTTTGGACTTCTTGAAAATCTGGCTGGTGCTTTTGGAGAGGGATATTTGAGGTGCGGAAGCCTGGACATTCCCTGTGATGAGGTCTTCTGTCCGGGAGGCGTTCATGGAGAGTCCCATATCTCCGATTCGTGTGGAATACGTAGCATTTGAGATGAGTTTCTGGTTCAGCCGCTCATCCAGTTCAATGCCGGTTTGCTGATAATAGGACCGGTCATTGGTATAGGAACCTGAAATATTGAGTCTGGAGGATTGGCCAAGGGTCTGCTGGTGGGTCAGGGCAATGTCGTATCGCACCTGTGGGCGTTCTGCCAGAAAATTGTTGTTATAACTGGTCCGGATTTGTCCATTCAGTTTGTATCTCAGGGCATAGCGGGTTGTGTTGTTGATTTTGATTCCCTGCAAATCGAAAAAATCGAGCTGAATTTTTGTGTCCATATAATCGTTGGGAGCCCAGTAATAACCGGCGCCTTTCAAATACCATCCCGAAATGTTGGATGTCCCGAAGGTAGGCATAAACCATCCGCTGTGCCGTCGTCCCTTTTTATCAGGGTATACACCGAAGGGAAGGTAAAAGACAGGGATATTCATAATCCGGAGGACCAGGGGTTTGGCAATGACCACTTTGTCGGGAATCAGTTTCATGCGCCGGGATTCAATCCAGTAATGGGGATCTTCTTTCAGATCGCAGGTTGTGTAACGGGCATAGTCCACATAAAAGGGTTTGTCCTCCCGTTTCTGGATTTGTCGCCCGGTATAGAAACCATCTTCCAGGGTTGTTGAACCGTAGACAGCCCTTCCGCGCCGGGTACGAAAATTGTAGTACAATGCCTCCCCATACATCGGGTCTGCCGTGCCCTGAATAAATTCCGGGATACTCACAAGGCCGGTATCGGTTTCCTGTGGCAAAGCATAGAGCATCTCTGCATTCCAGTCTACCCGGATGGTATCCGATTTAAGATGCATGTTTCCATAATCCAGCTCGGCATGATGAATAAGATCGGTCATATCAGCCATCATGTGGTAATGGATCCTGTCGGCTTGGTACACCAGGTTTGTATCCATGCCCGCTTCCGTGGGATGGGGATAAAAAATCCCCGATACATCCCGGATTACCCGAATCAACATCAGCGAATCGTTTCGAAACAGCATGTGTACCGTATCACCACTGGCGTGATTGAGCCCCTGAAACAGTGAATCTCTGAATACATGATAATCAGATTCGGCCATTCCCTTCATTTCCAGAGAATCCACTTTATTGAACGGATTAAACCAGATCCACAGATCACGTCCCGTAAGTGTGCTTGTGAAAACCACCGAGCTATCTGAAACCTCTGTTTTATAAATTCCCTTCCGGTCTGTTTCCATTACGGCGTGTCCTGAAACATTCAGAGAGTGCAGGGTATCCCCCTTGAAGGAAAGTTTTAAGTGGTCTCCGCTAAGCCTGTTTTCTTCGTAAAAAACCCGGGGATCTCCCTTAAAGAGAGCCATCCCCTCCTTGTCGGAAAAGTTCAGGGAATCGCTGTAAATTTTCAGGGAATCTCTGAGGACCCGTATATTTCCCAATCCTTCAAAAATGCGATTTTCCGTGTTTCCGGACAGACGATCGGCATATACCAGCAACCGTCCGTCTCCCTTATCGTCGTTCCGGATAAAGACGGGGTTGGCATTGCTGAACATATCATTCTTGTCCACATCATACCGGATATAATCTCCTGTCAGCAGCATATTTCCGGTTGAATCGGTCACAACAGCATTTTGATAATAGTGGATGATTCGCGAAGGGTAGTCGTAAAATACCGAATCGCTTCCGGATTGCATGAGTGTATCCCTGATCAGGATATTGCCTTTGCCGGTATAACGGTTTGTCTGAAGGTCGGCATGTACCGTATCTCCTTCCAGGATACGTTCTTTATAGCGGATATAGCTGCGCTCGGGGGAAAAAAGCCGGTCTGTATCTGTTTGATATTCGATTCTTTGGCTTATTACCCGGGAAATAGTATCCCAAACAGTCACGTTTCCCCTGAGAATCAACAGGCCTTTATCTGGATAGTGCAGGGCGTCATCACAGGTTATATGGATGGCACCTTTTTGAAACCGCACATCCTGTTCCAGATGGAGGTATGTCTCCCCGTCCTGCTTTACATGGTGGAGTTCCTCAGCATGTTTCAGTATCAAAGGTTCTACTGCTCCGGACAAGGGGTGGTTCAATCCCATGATCAGGATAATAAAGAGTCTGGTGAGGCTCGTATTTAAAAAATTTTTACTTATCGGAATCAAAACGATCAGGCCACAAATGTTTCAGTCGTTGCCGGATATATTTCTCATATCCGTTTTCTGTAGGATTATAGACAGGTAACCCGGCATGCTGATCCGGAAGATAATTTTGCCTGGCAAATCCCCCGGTATCGTGGGGATACTGGTAATTTTTGGCATAATCCATTTCTTTCATGAGGGATGTGGGGGCATTGCGCAAATGGAGGGGGACATTTTGAAAACCGGTTTCCCGGACAAAATCCTGTGATTTTTTAATACTCAGATAGGCAGCATTGCTTTTGGGAGCAGAGGCGAGAAAGGTTGTCACCTGGGCCAGGATGATGGCAGCTTCCGGCATTCCAATGGCATGGACCGCCTGAAAACCGCTGACAGCCGTCGTGAGTCCCAGGGGTTCCGAATTGCCGATATCTTCCGATGCCAGGATAATCAGGCGCCGGGCAATAAAAAGGGGATCTTCACCGCCTTCCAGCATCACAGCCAGCCAGTAGACCGCCGCATCGGGGTCGCTGCCCCGGACGCTTTTAATAAAGGCTGAAATAGTATCGTAATGATAATCGCCTGTTTTATCGTACAGCAGGTTTTTTTCCTGAAGGGCATTTTCAATATCCTCACGGGATATGGTGAGTTTTTTGGCTCCGCTTTGCCGTGAAAGGGTCATTTTGAAACAGAGTTCCAAAGTATTCAGCATCTTTCGGGCATCGCCCCCTGCATTGCGAAGCAGGAAGTCTTTGTTTTCACGACTCAGTTCCAGGGAATACTTCGAAAGGATAATATCTGAAGTCAGAGCTCTGCTTAAAAGAGTTTCCAGCTCTTCAGATGAGAGAGGTTGCAGTTTGAGGACTTTCATTCGGGAAAGGAGGGGCGAGATAACTTCAAAGGAGGGATTTTCCGTTGTGGCACCGATCAGTACCAGGCTCCCGTTTTCAACAGCATGGAGCAGGGCATCCTGCTGGGCTTTATTGAAGCGGTGAATTTCATCGATGAAAAGGACCGTTTTTTTTCCCATGCTCATGTTGGTCTCGCCGCTTCTGATCAGGTCCCGGACATCTTTTACGCCGGCGGTGACGGCACTGATTTCATGAAACTCCGCCCCGGCGAGACCTGCCATCAAACGGGCCAGGGTGGTTTTTCCCGTCCCAGGGGGACCCCATAAAATCAGGGGAATAATCTCCCGGTTCCTGAAAAGCCTGTTCAGGATTTTCCCCTCGCCGGTGAGATGAGCTTGTCCCACCAGATCGGTAAAACGGGCAGGACGCATCCGGACGGCTAAAGGGGGTAGTACACGCTGATTTTGTGAAAAAAGTGTCTCTTCGGCCATCATGGCAAAATTACAATGATTCCGCTTCTCAGGACATGATTAAATGACAGGGTTGAATGACCATCAGAACCACTGTAAGGTGTGGATAAAAGGGGAACTATGACGGTGGACACACGTCTTGTGAATAATACTTGTTTTCTTATTGGGACTCACTTATATTGTATCGTTGATATGAAAAAACTTCATCGGAAATACATCCTGAGTGTGGCAGCCATCCTGCTGATGGCCTGGAGTAGTGCTTTTGCATGGAATGGTCTCGGGACTTTTGATGCCTATATTCAAAACGGCAAAATCGTTGTGGAATGGCAAACAAAACATGAAGAGAATGTGGATCATTTTGTGATCCAACGTAGCATGAACAGCAACGATTCCTATTATGATCTGGCAAAAATCGAGCCCCACGGAAATGGTTGGGCTTATATTTATATTGATGAAAAAATCCTGGGGAAGTCAGCCAATATGGTGTATAACTACCGGCTGAAAATTGTTTTCCGGGATAAAAGCATCGCTTATTCCGACCAGTCTGTTCAGGTCGTCATGGTGGTGTCCTCTCTCCAGCACACATGGGGCAGTATCAAAGCGATGTTTCAGTAATTATTTTTGTTTTTCTCATTATTCCCGTGTATCTTTTTCTTTAAGAGTATAAATTTATGCCAAATTGGCGTATTCTCCTTTTTTGGAGAAATACCCGTCACTTATAAAAATCTCGAGGTGGGAAATATTCATGAAATTCTCGTTTTTCAAATGGTTATCCAGCGATATTGCCATTGATCTGGGAACGGCCAACACATTGATCTATGTCCGTGGGGAAGGCATTGTTGTCAATGAACCGTCTATTGTTGCCAAGTCAACGATCAACAATAAAGTAATTGCCGTCGGTGATGATGCAAAGGAAATGATGGGACGTACCCATCCAAATATTGAAGTTGTGCGCCCCATGAAAGATGGAGTGATTGCCAACTTTGAAATGACCGATGCCATGCTTCAGGGTTTCATCAAAAAGATTAACATCTCCCGGTTTGCGCGTCCCCGCATCGTGATCTGTGTCCCCTCGGGAATCACTGAGGTGGAAAAACGGGCGGTGAAAGAGAGCGGTGAACGGGCAAATGCCCGGGAAATTTATCTGATAGAAGAACCGGTTGCAGCTGCTGTGGGTATCGGCATTGATATTTCCAAACCAGTGGGTAACATGATTGTGGATATCGGGGGAGGAACCACGGAAATTGCCATCATTGCCCTGAACGGTGTGGTTACCAAAGAGAGTCTGCGGGTTGCCGGAGACGAGATGAATGAAGCCATTATTCAATACTTTAGAAAAGAACACAATCTGCTGATTGGTGAACGAACGGCTGAACAAATTAAACTGAATATTGGGTCTGCAACAAAAGTGGAAGATAAAACCATGTCCGTCAAGGGACGGAATTTTGTGGTGGGTATTCCACGGACCATCGATGTGACATCAGAACAGATCCGTGAGTGCCTGCGGGAAACGGTGGATGTGATGATCAGTGGTATCAAACGAACCCTGGAAAATACACCTCCTGAACTCTCATCCGATATTCTGGACCGGGGAATTATCCTGACAGGGGGTGGTGCGCTTTTAAAGGGTCTGGATGAGCGTATCCGGCTGGAAACAGAGTTACCAGTCCATGTTGCGGAAGAACCCCTCCTCTCTGTTGCCATGGGAACAGGTAAAGTGCTGGAGGATGTCGGTAAATATAGAGAAATACTGATGTAATGCTGAAAAGAATCATAGATTTCTTTTTAAACAGACGATTCCAGATTTCTACTACAGTCCTTTTATTCGTGTCATTTATTATCTTTACCAAAACATCCCATCCGGCAATCCGTCATCTGGAAATATGGGCCGGAGATGTGCTTGCACCGGTGAAAGAGCCCGTGGTCTGGTTCAGAGACCTGATGGAAACCCGCAAAACCAATGAGATTCTCAGCCGGCGTTTGATTCATCTAAGCCAGGAAGCCTCCCGTTTTGCTTCTCTGGCCGATGAGAATCAGCGATTGAGACGCATGCTGGATTTTAAAGAGCGGTCCGAATACAACCTGCTCTCAGCTCTGGTTTTATCAGAGGGAATCCATAAAAGTGTTAATAGTCTCTTATTAAATCGGGGAAAAAAAGACAGTGTTCAGGTGAATGACCCCATCATGAATGTGGATGGTGTCATCGGTAAAATATTTTACACGGGAGAATCCACATCCCTGGCCCAGCTCCTTATCGATCCCAATTCACGCCTGAGTGTTCGCATTGAACCCTCCGGTGCTAAAGGAATCCTCCAGTGGTATGGAGGCAACCGCTTCCTTATTGCTGATATTCCCAATACCATGTCCGTCCAACCGGGCAATCTTGTGGTCACATCAGGAATGTCTGATATTTATCCAGGCGATTTACCTGTCGGGGTTATTCGTGAATTATCCCCGGCACCCGATGGCTTTACCCATATTGTCTATGGAGATTTTCTGGTCAACTTTAACCAAATTCGTGAGGTTTTTATTATTCTGGAATGAATTCTCACCCCTATATAAAATTCATACTTACCGTGCTGGGTACGATTCTCGTTCAGTTCTTTTTCAATGAAGTATTGGATATACAGGGCATCCGCCCGGATCTTTTCTTCATCCTGCTCATCTATCTGGCTTTCCGCCTTTCTCCCACCCAAACCGTATGGGCGGCTTTTCTCCTGGGAATCCTACAGGATGTCCTTTTCCACCCATCGGTTTTGGGACTCTCACCGCTAATCAAAACCTTTTCAGGCTTTATTCTGGCTCAATTGATCCATCAGTCTTTCCTCCGGGTCCGGGTTTTTTCAACCATTTCATCTGTCCTCCTGATTTTTCTGAGCCATGTCGTCTTTAACTGGGCCCTCTTCATTGAAATGCCTGTGGATTTTAATTATGTGTTGATAAACTACAGTCTGCCGGAGTTTCTCTATACAGGGGGACTCTTTTTGCTGGCGAATTATTTTATTCCGCTCTATCCGGAAACTGAGTAATGGCCCAATCACATGAGAATACACTTACACCGGTCCAGTACTATATCCTCATTGGGATAACCATCCTCCTTTTTGGTATCCTTTTATTCAGAATTTACGATCTTCAAATTCGCAGATATTCAGATCTTTCTTCCGAAGCTGTTGAAAATATGTATCGTAAATACAATGTTCCGGCACCCCGGGGCATTATCTATGACCGCTACAACCGGCCGATGGTATACAATCAGTCCAACTATGATCTGGAAGTCTATCCCTTCGAAATTAAACAGAGTGAACATACCTGGGATGTGCTGTCGGATATACTGGATATTCCTGCAGAAACGCTTAAAGAACGGATGGAAAAGAACATGAACGGGTATTACCGCCCGTCAAAAATCGCTTCCAGTCTGGATTTCAAGACTGTTTCCCTGATCCAGGAATATCAGTTGGAACTCTCCGGTGTGACCCTGACATCCCGGCCAACCCGGCAATATGCTCAGGGTGTTCAGGCAGGTCACCTTTTGGGATACACGACTGAAATCGATAAAAACAGCGTTGAACTGCTGAGCAGCCAGGGATACCGTCCCGGTGATTATATCGGTGTCAAAGGTGTTGAAAAATCATACGAAAAAGAGCTGAAAGGGACCAATGGTACCCGGTATGTCCGCATTAACGCCTATGGCATGGATTTCGGTGAGGATTTTTCCAAAAGTATTCCGGTTGTTCCAGGGAATGACCTCTATCTGACCATCAACATGGATTTACAGAATTATGTGGAATCCCTGGCTGATACCCTCCCCTTTTCCGTAACTGTTCTGGATTATACCAACGGTGAAATCCTGGCCATGACTTCCCAGCCGGGATTTAATCCGGCGATCTTTTCCGGTACCGTTGAGACGGATGACTGGCTGGCTTTGCTGAATGATCCGTGTAAACCCTTGATTAACCGTACCGTTCAGGGGCTGTATCCACCGGGCTCTATTTTTAAGCTTATCGGTGCTGTGGCCGCCCTGGAAGACCATGTCATTCCTCCCTCCCGGGAATATCATTGTTCCGGATCCTATCGCCTGGGAAGAAGGGTTTACAAATGCTGGAAGGAGGCTGGACACGGAACCCTGGATCTATACGGCGCCATTGAAAATTCCTGTAATGTCTATTTTTATAATTTGATTCAGGATGTAGGACTGGAACGCTGGCACCGCTATGGAAGTACTTTTCATATCGGCATGTTAACTGGAATTGATATCCCGGAAGAGAAAGCCGGTATTCTCCCGGACAACCGGTACCTGGATGAAAAATACGGTCGTAACGGCTGGACGGTGGGATTATTGCTGAATATGGTGATCGGCCAGGGAGATGTGTTGGTAACACCCATTGACATGGCCCGATATACATGCATTTTGGCTACCCGGGGGAAAATTATCACACCTCATGTGGGCCGGGCAATCTATGATAAAAAAGAAGAAAAACTCCGGATGCTCTCTTTTCCGGAGGATACTGTGCAGGGTGTCCATACTCAGGTTTGGGATGTGATCCACGAAGGCATGCGACGGGTTGTGGCTGGTGAAAACGGGACAGCCAAAGTGGCAAATATTCCCCATCTTGAGGTATACGGAAAGACCGGAACCGCCCAGAATCCCCATGGAGAAGCGCATGGATGGTTTATCGGTTTTGTGAAAGATACACAATTTCCGTACGCCATTGTCGTCTTCGTTGAAAACGGGAAATCCGGCAGTGGTTCTGCGGCTCCCATGGCCCGGAAAATTTTTGATTATTTTTGGAAAGTGAGCGCTTTTTAATGAATTATATCCGGCATCTGAGAGAAAAATTATCAGAATTGGATTATCTGACATTGGTGATTGTCCTGGCGCTGACCATTATTGGACTCTTTTCAATATACAGTGCGTCCAGTGCAGGTGAAACAGCTCGATGGTCCCTCCAGTTTGTAATCCAGCTGATTGCACTCTTTTTGGGGCTCGGTTTTTTTGTGCTGATTTACATAACACCCAAACAATTTTTACTGAGCAATGCCTGGTTTTTTTATATTGCCGGTGTTTTGCTGTTACTGATTCCTTTTTTCACATCTGGCACCATTGCTGAAACAAACCGGTGGATCGATTTGAAAATTGTCAGAGTTCAACCCTCTGAATTCATGAAGTTTTTTCTCATCCTCATTTTAGCCCGGTATTTTTCCACCACGAAAAATTCCACCGATACTTTCCGGTATGTCTTTAAACCCTTGATTTTAACGCTTCTTCCCTTTATCCTGGTGTTTATCCAACCAGACCTGGGGACATCTCTTGTATATCTTGCCGTTTTTATTGGTATGCTTTACGCATCGGGTTACCGGGTTTATTACATTTTTCTGCTGATTGCTCCCATGATTACTGTTGTGGCAGCTTTCAATCTGACGGCATTTACCATCTGGGGTATCCTCCTGGGGTTGATTATCTTTTTTAACCAGACGAATATTTTTGCATCTGTTGGGATTTTTATCGGTAATATTGTTGCCGGTCTGATTACACCCCTGATTTGGAATCATTTAAAACCCTACCAACAAATCCGGATTCTCACCATGTTCAATGCCGAACTGGATCCTCTGGGCGCCGGTTATCAGGTACTGCAGTCGCAAATTGCCATCGGCTCGGGTGGACTCCGGGGTAAAGGCTTCATGGCCGGAACCCAGACCCATTTGCGCTTTCTGCCTGAACAACATACAGATTTCATTTTTTCTGTCATCGCCGAAGAGCTGGGCTTCATAATGGTTGTGATTCTCTTTATTCTCTTCTTTACCCTTTTTACCCGCTGGTTCCGGATGGCTTATCAGACCCGGGACAAGTTCGGAGCCATGCTTATTGTGGGGGCAACCGTGGTTTTGCTGTTCCACTTTTTCATCAATATTGGCATGACCGTCGGACTTCTGCCGGTGACAGGGAAACCCCTCCCCTTTCTCAGCTATGGGGGAAGTTTTCTCGTCACCTGTTATGGACTCGTGGGCATGATCCTCAATGGGAATTCGGAACAAATACCCCGGGTCCTTACCTATCGCTAAGTGATTGGTAAACTCCACTTTTCCCTTTAAATTCCACCGATGATTAAGACAGTCGTGACAAATAAGCGGGCTTTTCATGATTATCATATTCTGGAAACCCTGGAAGCCGGTCTGGCCCTCAAGGGATCGGAAGTAAAATCCATCCGGGAAGGAAAAATCAGTTTGAAAGAAGCCTATTGTTACTTTCAGGAGGGAGAGCTCTACCTCCTTCAGTGTCATATTGCCCCCTATTCTCACCTGGGATATGAAGAACATGATCCCCTAAGGCCCCGGAAACTTCTGCTTCACCGGGATGAACTAAGAAAGCTGCGAAAGAAAAAGGATGAGGGTGGACTCACGATTGTTCCCCTGAAAGTCTATTGGAATAAAAATCACCTGAAAGCGGAAATTGCTCTGGTAAAAGGGAAAAAACTCTATGACAAACGGAGGGATCTGGCGGAGAAAGAATCCCAACGGACCATGGAGCGGATGATGAAACAGAAAAGGTAGATTATGACCACATTTCCTTCACTGAATGAACAGATGGACCTGATCCGAAAGGGGACAGAAGAAATTCTCCCGGAAGAGGAGATGGTCCGGAAAATTGAACAGTCCATCAAAACCCACACACCTATGCGGATTAAACTGGGTGCTGATCCCAGCCGGCCGGACCTGCATATCGGCCACGGTGTAGTGCTCAACAAGCTGAGAAATTTTCAGGATCTGGGGCACCAGGCCGTGTTGATTATTGGTGATTTTACCGCCATGATTGGGGACCCTTCGGGAAAAAGCAAAACACGGCCGGCCCTGACCCTGCAGGAAACCAAAGAAAATGCCCAGTCCTATTTTGACCAGGCGGGGATTATTCTCGATACCCAACGGCTTGAAATACATTATAATTCAGACTGGCTGAACAAGCTCTCTTTTGAAGATGTCATTGTTTTATCGTCAAAATATACCGTCGCCCGCATGCTTGAACGGGACGATTTTGCCAAACGGTATCAGGAGGGAATGCCAATCTCGGTCCATGAATTCATGTATCCCCTGGCTCAGGCCTATGACAGTTATGCTATTCGGGCTGATGTGGAAATTGGCGGTACGGATCAGAAATTTAATTTTTTGGTGGCCCGGGATATTCAACGGGAATACGGTCAGAATCCCCAGGTGATTCTTACCATGCCGATTCTGGAAGGAACGGATGGTGTGGAAAAAATGTCCAAATCCCTGGGAAATTACATTGCCCTGACCGATCCTCCCGAAGAAATGTACGGTAAAACACTTTCCATCCCCGACGAACTGATTCTCCGTTATTATATCCTGACAACCGATTTATCTCCCCGGGAAATTGAGAAAATCAAAAAGGATCTGGCTACAGGGAAAAACCCCCGGGATGCCAAACATGATCTGGCCTGGCATCTGGTCCGGCGCTACCATTCCAAAGAAGATGCCGTCAGAGCCAGAAATCATTTCAACCAGGTTTTTGTAAAGGGCGGCGTGCCGGATGAGATGGAAGAATACACCGTGTCGCCAGATGAGAGAATCTTGGATATCCTGGTTGCTGCCGGTCAGGTTTCTTCATCCGGCGAAGCCAAACGTCTGATGAAACAGGGAGGCGTATCCCTGGACGGTGAAAAAATCACGGATATCCAGGCGGTTCCCCTTTTGAAAGGTGAGGCGGTGCTTAAAATCGGGAAACGGAAATTTTTAAAACTTAAGAAGAAATAATTATTTATGCGCTTTACCTCTTTACTGAAAGGTATTTTCCTTATTTTTCCTGTGTTGGGAATTGCCGGGGATTATCTTTGGCCTACCGAAGCAACACGGCTCCTTAGCGGAACCTTCGGTGAAACCCGGAGCGGACATTTTCATTCAGGGATTGACATTAAAACCTGGGCCCGAAACGGCTATGCTTGTTTTGCCCCCGAGGATGGATATATCGAGCGGGTGCTTGTGAGTCCCACCGGATATGGCAAAGCCCTGTACATCCGTCTGAAAGACAATCGTGTTGCCGTACTGGCTCATCTGGATTCTTTTCACGGCCGGATTGCTTCCCGGGTACAAAGCGAACAGCTCTCCTCGAAAAAGGTGTTTCTCGAACTGGTTTTAAATCCAGGTGAATACCCTGTCCGGAAAGGAGATATTGTAGCTTATTCTGGCAATTCAGGTACAGTCGTTCCCCATGTCCATTTTGAAATCCGGGATTCCTCCAATTATCCCATCAATCCCCTTCTGAATGGTTTTCCCATTGAAGATGATGTAGCTCCGAAACCGGTGGAAATTGCCTTTATCCCCCTGAGTTCGGGTGCCCGGGTCAATGGTTCACCGGATGGCAGGATTTTTCCTCTGATCCTGGATAAAGGGAACACGTACACCCTGAATGATACGGTATATCTTCACGGGACCTTCGGCATCAGTTTAAAAACCTGGGATCGGGGAAATTATCCCCATAACAAAAACGGGGTCTATTCCATCAGTCTTTACCTGGATGGGAAGGATCTTTTTGAAAGTCGTTTTGATCGATTGAACTGGGATCAGACCCACTGGATGCATGAGGATAGAAACTACCGCCTGTTATACGAGGGGAATGGGAATTTTTATCGCTTATTTACTTTTGAAAGTACTGAGGATCTCTCCTTTTACCGCAGTGAAAACGGGGGATACCTGACGGTGGAAGAAGGGGTTCACACCTGTGTGATCCAGGTCCGGGATGCCAATGGAAACCGTAGCGGTGTAAAAATTACCCTGAAAGGTGTTGAAACTCCTGATAATCCCTGTCAGGTGGATAAACAGGAAGATATTTATACTGTTTCCGTGGACTCATGCTACCTTGAAAAATATCCCAATGCCGAACTCGTTATTGAACGGTATAATCCTTACGGACATAAAGAAGCACACGTCAACAGAACCCTTGGGACCCTGGTAAACGGAAACCTGAAAATTAAAGCAGAGGAAGAAAACTGTGCCCTTCTGCTAAGGGTCATCCCAAAACATGGACCGGTTCCGCCACCCCTATTAAAACATTTTTACAATCCTGAAAGCTATCCGAAAGGAGCAATCCAGGTTGTTCCCCGCCATTTTTCTGCAGGCATCCTCTTTGAAATTAAATCCAACATGGTTCTCCCCCCATCTTTACTTTTGTCTCTTGAGGGAAGGGCCTGTACACCGCTGGGCTGGGAGGCGGTAACGGCTAGTTATGCAAGGACAGCGTTGATTCCCCCGGATGAATTTGAATCATACCACAAATTAAACATATATGATTATCATCTCAATGAATGGGAAACGGTATGGAATATTTCTCCTCATGTGGTGAAAACAACAGAAAGAATCTCATTCCGTTCCGATGATGAACAGTTTGGGGTTGTCATCCCTGAAAAGACTTTTTTTCGGGATATCATATCCTGGATCAGCACGGAGGAAAAAGAAAAGGATCCTGAAGGGGGAGAGATCATTTCAAAGATCTATTCTCTTCATCCCATGGATCAGCCTTTAAACGGAGCCCTGGAAATCGCACTCCGGACTGATCCCACCTATCCCTGGCATTCTCAGACCGGTTTATACCGGGCAAAAGGGGATGGAAAATGGTCACTTGTCAGCCAGGATCCGGAACCTGAAAAAGACTATTACCGGGCCCGCACGCGGTCTTGCGGGACTTATGCTTTGATGAGAGACCTGGAACCGCCGGTATTTGAAAAAGTCTTTCCGGGTAATGGGGGACAATATTATTTGAAGGATCTGAATAAAGCCTGGGTTGAAGTCTCGGATAATCTGAGCGGTATAGATGCGGGAAATCTTGTGGTCACGTTAAACGGAACATGGATGATATACTATTACAATGGTCCCACCCGAATTGTTTCAGTAGATATGCCCCGGCAGCTGCCGGCAGGTGAGCATATCCTGGAATGGATTCTTCGGGATAATGCAGGGCATGAGCGAAAAAAAATCGTTAAATTTCACATTATTGAATAAAAGGCAGGATCGGTTACATGAAAGAGAAGCATGAAGACGTATTAATCCGGACAGCCTGTGAAGTACGAGAAAAAGCCCATGCGCCCTATTCCCGTTTTCATGTAGGTGCAGCCCTGGAAGGAAAGGATGGGAAAATTTACACCGGTGTCAATATTGAAAGCAGTTCGTACGGACTCTCTGTATGTGCCGAACGGAATGCCGTAGCCCGGGCGGTTGCCGAAGGGGAGGATACCTTCCGTCGCCTGGTGGTGGCAAGTCCCGGTGGTGTGAGTCCCTGTGGTGCCTGCAGACAGGTCCTTTGGGATATCTGTGGTGATATTGACGTGATTATGGTGGATGAATCAGGAACGGTGACCCGGCAGATGAAAACGTCAGAACTTTTGCCGGCTGCCTTTGATGAGAAAAATTTGAAACATGGGTAATACATCGTGTGTTGTCATCGGTCTGGCAGGAGGCAGCGGATCCGGTAAAACGTCCGTCGCCAGTGCACTGGCCCGGGATTTTAAAGATAAGGGTGCCATTGTTATTGAACAGGACTGGTACTACCGGAATATTCCGGAAGATTCCCGGATTAAGGCATCGGACTGGAATTTTGACCATCCCGATTCTGTAGAATTTTCCCTCCTTATCGATCAGCTGAAAACCCTCAGAAAAGGTGAACCGGTTGAAGCTCCCCAGTATGATTATAAAACCCATTCCAGGATGAAAGAAACCCGCCGGATTTATCCCCAACCGGTGATTATCCTGGAAGGCATCCTGATTCTGGATAATCCTGAATTGAGGTCTCTTCTGGATATTAAGATCTATGTGGATACCGATGCGGATGTGCGCTTTATCCGCCGCTTGCAGAGAGATATTCATGAGCGGGGGCGAAGCGTGGAAAATGTGATTACCCAATATTATAAAACGGTCCGCCCCATGCACGAAACGTTCGTGGAACAGAGCAAAAAGTACGCGGATATTATCATTCCTCAGGGAGCGGAAAATTATGTGGCGATAGATGTGTTGAAAACGAAAATTAAATGGTTATTAAGGGAAGCTCATGGTCGGTGACTGGTATCCTCACAAAGGCGGTTGGATCGAAGTGATCTGCGGCAGTATGTTCAGCGGAAAAACAGAAGAACTCATCCGGCGATTGCGCCGGGCACAAATTGCCAAACAGAAGGTTGTGGTATTCAAACCCCGGATAGACAACCGCTATGATGATGAAAATATTGTCAGTCACAGCCAGTTGCAATTGCCCAGCATTGTCATTGATAAGCCGGAGGATATCCTGCAGCATGCCATTTTTGCCCAGGTGATCGGGATTGATGAGGTGCAGTTTTTAAGTACGGATATTGTGGAGATTGCCCAAAAGCTGGCAGACAGCGGGAAACGGGTGATTATTGCCGGCCTGGATAAGGACTACCGGGGCCGTCCCTTTCCTCCCATGCCCGAACTTCTGGCTTTGGCGGAATATATTACCAAACCCCTGGCCATCTGTATGCGCTGCGGGGCTCCTGCAAATTATACACAACGGTTAACCCGTTCGGATAAACTGGTGGAAGTGGGTGCCGATGAAATTTATGAAGCCCGGTGCCGCCACTGTTTTGAACCTCCGAAAGATGAATAATTTTTTTTAAAGAGGATCTCTTATGAAACTGATTAGTCTCCTTGGAATGTTTATCCTGCTCTTTATCGCCTGGCTGATGTCTTATGAACGAAAAAAAATCCAAATTCGCACCGTCATTTGGGGGATGGGCCTGCAATTGCTTTTTGCCGTGATTATTCTTCAAAAAGGCCTGTTCAGCTTTATGGGAATGGGAGTCCTGGCCCTTCTTATTGTTCTGTATCAGTTTAAGGATGATTTGGTGATACCGGAAAAAAGGAGTCTGGCGGTCCTGAAAGGGCTGGGTTGGACGCTTATTCCCGGCATTGCCTGGTTTTTTGTGTATAAAATTGCCCATGGTGCCCTGGTTTTAATCCTGTTACTGCTTGGAATCATCCTCTTTAAAAAACTGAAAAATCAGTCCTTTTCCCAAACCCTTTCCCGACTTTTCACCGTAGCTCTTTTTACCCTTCCCATAAGCCGGGGGTATGACGGAGAACTGATATTCCAGTCCTTCAGTGACAAAGTGGCCGAATTCCTGAATATGTCCAACTATGGGGCTGCTTTTCTTTTCGGGAATTTGATTGAATCGCAATATTTTTTCCCGGCAGTGGATACCTGGCCCGGATTTGGATATCAGTTTGCCTTTAAGGTGCTCCCCACAATTGTCTTTTTTGCAGGATTTATGAGTATTCTCTACCATCTGGGGGTCATGCAGAAGGTGATTGTGGCCATGGCCCGTTTTATGCAATGGACCATGGGTACATCAGGGGCTGAAACCCTTAGCTGTTCGGCAAATATTTTTGTTGGGCAAACAGAAGCACCCCTTTTGATCAAGCCTTTTATTAAGGATATGACGAATAGTGAACTTTTAACCATTATGGTGGGTGGTTTTGCCACCATTGCCGGCGGTGTTCTGGCCGGTTATATTGCCATGGGAGTCAATGCGGGTCACCTGATCGCTGCCAGTGTCATGTCCGCACCGGCGGCTCTGGTAATGGGAAAAATTATCTTTCCCGAAACCCAGGAATCCAAAACCGCCGGAACGGTAGAGATGCCGGAAATGCCCCGGAATGCCAATGTGATTGATGCCGCTGCTTCGGGAATTACCGACGGGTTGAAACTGGCAGTGAATGTGGGAGCCATGCTCCTGGGATTTATTGCGTTAATTGCTGTGATTGATGTCTTTTTAAACTGGCTGGATATGCTGATCGATGGAAAACTCCTGGGAGGTGCCATCTACGAGTATACCGCCAAAACTGTTTCATCACCCATCACAAAAGAATATGCCGGCATTTTTCCCGGTTCCCTCAAAACACTCTTTGGAAACCTTTTAAGGCCCCTTGCCTTTGTCATGGGTGTCCCCTGGAATGAAGCCCACCTTGTGGGAAACCTGCTGGGAATTAAGCTATCCTTGAATGAATTTGTGGCGTACGGCAACCTGGGGACCTATATTCATGCAAATGTATTAGGAGAAAGGGCTCAGATTATTTCCACCTATGCGTTATGCGGATTTGCCAATTTCTCATCCATTGCCATTCAGCTGGGGGGAATCAGTGCCCTGGCACCCGGCCGCCGCGCCGATCTTTCCAGAGTGGCTTTGAAAGCCATGTTTGGCGGCGCACTGGCGAGCTGGACAACCGCGACGTTGGCGGGAATACTTATTTAAGAGTGGAGAGTGATGAGTGGTGAGTGGTAGCGGCAGGACGTGTCCTGCCGCTGAGTCTGAGTTGAGAGTTTTGAGTTTGGTTTTGTGGACCTGAGTAGTTTTTTATGTATTGGCGATACTTGATGATTGGGAAAACGTTTATACCGTAAAAAAGGCATTTTATCGTTATCTGTTAATATATGATGTTTAATATTATTTTGTTTGTGTGCATGAATTGTATTACTTTTTTCATGGCTAAAAGTATCATTGCAGAAAAAACCCTGGATTTCTCGGTGAATGTTGTCAGGGCATCTCAATTTTTGAATCAGGAAAAGCATGAATACGATATATCCCGTCAGCTTAAAAGAGCCGGAACATCTATTGGAGCCAATGTATCAGAAGCTCTGAATGCTTCATCCCGGAAAGACTTTATTCATAAAATGACTCTTGCTTTGAAAGAAGCGAATGAAGCCTTCTATTGGATTCAAATATTAAAACGGACGGATTACAATCATGAAATCATATCAAACCTGGAATATCCCTGTCATGAAATTATAAAAATCTTAAGATCCATCATTCTCACATCAAAAAGCAGCCTTCATCATTCCACCCTAAAAGATAGTCAATAACGAAAAACGTATCTAACGCACTCAATCAAACTCTCCACTCATAACTTGTACTCAGCGGCAGGACGTGTCCTGCCGCTACCACTCATCACTCTCCACTCTCCACTCTACAAAATTAATTTTATTGCCATCATCAGAATGGCAACGGCAAGGATAGCTTTAATGATCGTTTCACCGCCTTTGACCTGAATTTTCGCACCCCACCAGGCGCCAATGGCATTTCCAATACCCAGGATCAATCCATACATCCAGTGAATATTACCGGAGAGTGAAAAAATAATGATAGAGGGAATCGTGTAAATGGCTACAATAAACACCTTGTGCATATTTACATATACAAGATTCAGTTTAAGAACATGATACAAAACAGCCATGAGTAGAAAGCCCACACCAACCTGGATGAACCCGCCATAAAAACCGATAAAAAAGAGTCCTGCCATTCCGGCAAAACGGTGTTGGGGATGTGGAGCTGTCCGTTCATATGCAATTTTTTTCTGGGGGATTATCATGGTGATGACAATTCCTACCATAATGATGGCCAGCAGCCGTTCAAACCATACATCTGATATTTGGATGGAGAGGAAAGATCCCAGAATGGCACCGGGCAGGGTGGCAGCAGAGAGTTTGAGACTTTCACGGGTATGGTGCACAGCCTGATTCCGGAAAGATTGTACGGCAAATACATTTTGAAACAGAATACCCACCCTGTTTGTCCCATTGGCAAGGGTGCTGTCCAGTCCGAGAAAAATCAGGGCCGGCAGGGTGATGGTTGATCCTCCCCCTGCGTTGACATTGATGAAACCAGCGGCCAGTCCTGTGATGGCAAGGAGTATGATTTTAAGTGTTTCTTCCATTGTGTGCAGTATTTCTGTTATGTGTTTTGTAATGTTCTCAGGGGTTTATAAAAAAGAGCAGCACCTCCTGTGGCGGCTGCCAGTATCCCGATATATGCAAAAAGATCCTGGACAGGAATATATTCGGTAGCAAGTCCCGTCAAGGCGGTGGATACAGCTGTCAACCCGACGACGGAAATGGAAATCAGACTAAAAAAACGTCCCTGAAGGGAATGGGGGACTCTTTTTTGAATGAGGGTGGTTCTGCCGACAATAATGAGGGGGATGAAAAGGGCATGAAAGAAAATAATGGCCCAGAGAAGGGGAATGGTGCTTGCCCACTTGACCGGGATGTATGTGAGTCCATCCATGATGATACCGGTTATAAGCATGATTCCCAGGGGGATTTTCCGTCCCCATTTCATGAGAAAAAGAGAGGTGATAATCATCCCGATAGACAAAAACGTTTCACATAATGCCCAGTCGGATGCGCTGCCGTTAAAAACTTCCCGGACCAGGATAGCCATACCCACAACGGCCGGACCCATAATGAAGAGATTATCCACCACGGTGATAATCAACAACCAGATTAAAACAGGGTCGTTTTTAAGAGTGTCCAGAATATCCGTCAGTGTCCGCATATCCAGGGATTGGATCTGGATATCTTTTTCCAGGGCTGGGTGTTTCATCAGGAATCCTGTGATAAAGGCGAACAGAAAGAGGACTCCGATTAACATAAACACCTGTACGGCTCCCATCAGGTCAATCAGGTATCCGGCAAGGACCGGTCCCAGAATAAAGGCGATCTGAATGGTCACCTGAACGATGGTGTTCCCCCGGAGGAGTTTGGATTCAGGCAGGTAAAGAGGAATCAATGAATCGCGGGAGGGATTGTAAAAGGCTGCCACACTGGTCAGGATAAATGCAATGATTCCCATCATGCGAATGGACAGGTTGTCCAGACTGTGTAACAAGGGGATGAGCAGAACAATCCCGGCCTCCAGGAGGCAGACCCAGCGGATAATGCTGACTTTGCTCCTTCCGTCTGCAAAGATGCCGGCCGGAAGACTGAAAAAGAGGTAAGGCAGATAAACGGCCGAGGCCAGAAGCCCTGTCGTCTGTTTTGATCCGCTGATGTCCAACACAGCCCAAATGAGGGAAACCTGAAACAAAGCATGGGAGACCTGAAAAAAGAAGAGATTCCCCGTCAGGGCCAAAAAAGAATTCCCATCATTTGTTTTTCTCATGAACATGTGCGAATTTAAAAGACTTTTCAGGTGATAAAAAATGTAAAGCGGAGAGAAACCATGCGGAAAAAAATCATAATTGCCCACAGCCCGGATTCTGATGATGCCTTTATGTTCTATGCCTTCGCCGCAGAAAAGATCGATACACGGGGCTATGTGTTTGATCATTATCTTCATGATATTCAGTCTCTGAATGATGATGCGGAAACCGGTCGTTTTGAAATATCCGCCGTATCCATCCATGCCTTTCCCTACATTGCCGATAAGTATGCCCTGATGACCTGTGGTGCCAGCATGGGGGATAATTACGGTCCCATGGTCGTTACGCGAGAACCTGTAGAACCTGATGCTTTGACACAATTAACCGTGGCTGTTCCTGGCTTGAAAACTTCGGCTTACCTGGCTCTGAAGCTTTGGAATCCCCACATTAAAACGGTGGTTATGCCTTTTGACAGGATCATGGAGGGTGTTGAGAAGGGGAAGGTGGATGCCGGACTCCTGATCCATGAAGGCCAACTGACCTGGAAAGACCGGGGTTTATATTCGGTGATCAATCTTGGAGAATGGTGGTATAAGCTGACAGACGGCCTGCCTCTTCCTTTGGGAGGGAATGTGGTCCGGCGGGATCTTGGACAAAAAACGATGCAGGAATTAAATGCAATTCTTCGTGAGGCGATCCGGTACGCCATTGAACATAAGAAAGAAGCCCTTTCCTATGCCATGAAATATGCCGGAGAAATGGATACACAGCGGGCCGGTGAATTCGTTTCCATGTATGTCAACGATTTAACCATTGACTATGGTGAAAGAGGGCGGGAGGCGATTCGGCGGTTCCTCTCCATGGCTTCTGAACGTGGACTGGTTCCCAAAATACCGGTTGAGTCCATGATGGTTTTGTAAATATTGGACTAAATAAAAGTTCATTTATTATTTATTGCTGCATCTATCATTGATAAAGATAGTTGCGGGTCTTTCTCCTGAAAGAGTTTTTGGTAGCAGATTGGATGGTGTTTAAATAAGTGCGGATATCATCTCCTGAATAAAGTGTAGTATGCCCGATTTTTACGCCCGGCACCTCTGTTATGGCATTATATTTTCCGGGCTTGAAAAACTGCTTTCTATCCCATAATCCCTGGCATGTTTTACCTGTCCCCATGCAACCTCGCTGATAAAACACAATATAATAATTAAATACATGCAAATATGAAAATACGGTCGCAAAATCCTTCTGCACAATTTGAATATTTTATTTTTTTGTTCATTTCAATCATTCAATCAACCAATCTCTTTCCCCCACGTGTCTTCGTTCCTTTGTGCTATCTTTTTCTCTGTGCCTTCGCGCACTCAGCGGGAGGATTCTCTCCCTCTCTCCGTCACCTCCTCGTACCCTTGTGCTTTCTTTTTCTCTGTGCCTTCGCGCACTCAGCGGGAGGATTCTCTCCCTCTCTCCATCACCTCCTCGTACCCTTGTGCTTTCTTTTTCTCTGTGCCTTCGCGCACTCAGCGGGAGGATTCTCTCCCTCTCTCCATCACCTCCTCGTACTCTCAGACCCTCGTTTCCTTCCATCTATCCACACCTTCCAGGGAATGATACATGTGGTCCCGTTCGTCCAGACCTATCCGGCGGAAAAGGTCTGCCATGGATTTCTGCTTTGGATAGAATTCAAAATATTCACTCTCAACCGGTTCATCTTCCCATTCAGGATGTTCCAAAACAAGCTTCATGTATTCATGCTCTGCATGGGATTCAAAAGCAGCATTCATCCGGAAACTCCAAGCAGGGTTCATCCACCACATGATGCGTGTCAGATAGTAGTAGGTTCCTGCCATGATACGGGGAAGAAAGACCTTTTTAAACCATCCGAGATGGAGTCCCTTCTGTTTCATGATATCCTGAATCAACATCAGATGCCACTGCTCATTGTCCTGGGATTCCCGGCCAAGATCAATCAGGAACAGAGCCATATTTGATTCAACACGTTTCGCCCAGCGTGAGCGTGTATGGGATTTCGTGACAATTTTATACCCGCCGTTTTCCCATGCCCAATAGGGATACCGGGCCAGGACTTCAATAATCATGAACTTGGGGAGTGTCCGTTTAAAGCCGTACAAAATATCCATCATCAGGTACATGGATTTTAAAATCAGGTTTGCCTTCATCACCGGAGTTTCCAATGTTTTCTTTTGCTCGGCCCTTAAATCGACGGCCTTATCCATGGTATACTCGTAATGATCCATGGCACGTGCTCCTTCTTTTTATGATTCGTATTTAGATAAAAATTAGGAGAACTTTAATCCGGTATCAAGGGGGAAACAAATCACGGGAATTTATATGCGTTAAATTTTTATCGGGGCACGAATATGTGTAACTTATCGTATTAAAATAAAAAGCAGGGTTTCATATCATGATTCATTCCCTCCGCATAAAAATGTTACTGGCTTTTGTTTCTTTTCTTTTCATCCTGGGAGTTCTTTTTTATTCCCAGAAAAACGTGCATGAATTACGGCGGGAGGCAAAGGATGTTCTCCTGTTTTACACGGAATTGTATGCCCGGATTGCCAGCGAGGAAGATTTTACCGATTTCAGTTTTTTATTTGATGAAATTTTAACACGCATCTCTTTTCCAATTGTTGTTACAGGCCGTCAAAATCATGAGATCAGTGCCTGGAAAAATGTTCCTGGTATTCCAGATACGACACGTATGTCTCCGACGGTTCATAAAGCCCTCATCGAAAGAGTCCATGTGATGGATCGATTTACAGAGCCGGTGCCCCTTACCTACGATACCCTGATTGTAGGATATATCCATTATGGGGATAGTCCTACCATTCGTCGTTTAAAGTGGATGCCCTATATTGAACTGGGTGGTGCTATTCTGCTGATATTTATTGGTTTCATGGTCTTCCAATATATCCGGAGCAGTGAAAAAAAATTCATCTGGGTCGGTATGGCCAAGGAAACGGCACACCAGTTGGGGACACCAATCAGTTCTTTGATGGGCTGGTTAGCTTTAGCCCGCGAGACATTTAACAGGCATCACGAGATTTTTGATGAAATGGATGTGGATATTCATAGACTTGAAAAGGTCTCAAACCGGTTTTCACAAATTGGATCCAGGGTACAGCAAAAGACCATTGATTTACAGGATGTGATGAATCATGTCAGGCAGTATATGGAAAGGCGTATTCCCCAAAAGAACAGACAGTTAAAAATTACGTTTCATGTTGAAACAAACCGGCAAATCCGGGGAAACATGGATTTGATTGAATGGGGGATGGAGAATCTGATAAAGAATGCCGTGGATGCCATTGGTGACAATGCCGGACAGGTGGAAGTGCATGTGAAAGATCAGAACGGACAAAAAATTATCATCGATGTGAGTGATACAGGGAAAGGTATTCCAGAGTCCCGCTGGAAGACCATTTTTAAGCCGGGATACAGTACGAAAAAACGGGGGTGGGGACTGGGACTTTCCCTGACCAAACGGATTTTTGAGGAATATCATCACGGACGGATCTTTGTCCACCAATCCAAAGAGGGAGAAGGGACAACGATCAGACTAATTCTGAATTCTGAATGATGATTTTTTTTATTTTGTGAAGAAAGCATATTTCTTGATTTATAATTAGTCATTTGGTAAACTTACCAAGTATTGGAGGAAAGATGCTCGAAGATGAAAAAAAATTATATGAAGCAAAGGCACACATTTTAAAAGCTTTGGCTCATCCCACCCGTTTATACATGGCTGAGCAGTTGTTACATGGGGAAAAATGTGTGTGTGAATTTGTCCGGAAAATTGATGCGGATTTTTCTACCATTTCTAAACATTTGTCCATTTTGAAGGAGGCAGGGATCGTGAGTGACGAGAAACGGGGGAAACAGGTCTTTTACCATCTGAAAACAGCCTGTATTTTACAATTTACGGAATGTGCACTGAATATTATTGAATCCAAACTGGAAGAACAATCGTCTTTGGTGGACCGGATTCATTCTGAAAAGGAAGCGTAATATGATCTGGAAACGGGAGTGGAAGCCGCTTTTGTGGATTGTATCTGTTTTTCTTGTCTTATACTACCTGCCTGTGGGACATCCCCGCTTTGACAATGCCGTACTTGAGGCGTTTGAACTGGTCAAATGGTACGCCCGTGAACACGTGTTGCTCTGTCTGATTCCGGCCTTTTTTATAGCAGGTGGCATTTCTATGTTTATCAGCCAGGGTGCAGTCATGAAATACCTGGGAGCACAGGCTAAAAAAGTTGTAGCCTATGGTGTGGCGTCCGTATCCGGAACCGTATTGGCTGTTTGTTCCTGCACCGTCCTGCCTCTTTTCTCCGGAATTTACAGAATGGGGGCCGGATTGGGACCTGCAACGACATTTCTGTACTCTGGTCCGGCCATTAATGTGTTGGCGATCATTCTTACAGCCCGTGTTTTGGGACTTGAAATGGGGATTGCCCGGGCGGTGGGAGCCATTATTTTTAGCATTGTGATCGGCCTTCTGATGCATGTGATTTTCAGAAAGGAAGAGAATGACCGGGTTGATGCAGAAATGGCCATCCCCGAAAACGGTGATTCACGAAAGGGGTTTCAGAATATTCTCTTTTTTGTTTCACTTGTGGGAATCCTTGTCTTTGCCAACTGGGGTACTCCGGCTGCAAATACAGGAATCTGGGCTGCAATTTATCAGGCCAAATGGATTGTAACAGCTCTCTTTTCTGCCGGACTTGCCGTGATGCTGGTCCTTTGGTTCAATCTTGCCTGGTGGAAAGTCGCCGTTACAGCCGTTCCGGTTGTATTCTTGGGATTTTTGTATCCGGATCAGCCGGTTCTGGCTTTTGCTGCCGGTATGATTGGCCTTTCGGCATTCACAAGTACGGATAAGGGTGAAACCTCGGACTGGTTTAGTGCCTCCTGGGAATTTGCCAAACAAATTCTGCCTCTGCTTTTGTTTGGTGTTTTAATTGCCGGTGCATTGCTCGGCCGACCCGGTCATGAAGGATTGATTCCTTCAGCCTGGGTGGAAGGTGCCGTTGGCGGTAATTCTCTGTGGGCCAATTTCTTCGCCTCTTTCGCCGGAGCCTTTATGTATTTCGCCACACTGACGGAAGTTCCCATCCTTCAGGGACTCATGGGTGCCGGCATGGGGAAGGGACCAGCCCTTGCGCTATTGCTTGCGGGTCCGGCCCTGAGCCTGCCCAACATGTTGGTAATCCGCAGCGTATTGGGGACCATAAAAACGGGGGTGTTTATCTTTTTGGTCATTGTGATGGCCACAATCAGTGGTATGATTTTTGGCATGCTTTGAAAAATGGAGTTTAGGTTCCTTTTGTAATGACAGATATATGGCTGGATTAAATATTGATAAGTCGGTTATTGATGGCTCAACCTTAACCTAATCGGAGGTCTTATGAAACACATTAAAATTCTGGGTGGCGGATGCCCCAAATGCCATAAACTGGCGCAACATGCCGAAGCAGCGGCGAAAACGTTGAATATAGATTATGATATCGAAAAAATAAGTGACTGGAAAGAATATCAGAAGTATGGTGTAATGATAACACCGGCACTGGTGATTGATGAAAAGTTGAAATCGTCCGGGCGGGTTCTGTCGGTTGATCAAATCAAAGAAATCCTGGAATCACACTGAGAAAAAAAATCATGAATAAGAAAAAAATCCTTGTTTTATGTACCGGCAATTCCTGCCGCAGCCAGATGGCAGAAGGATGGTTCAAAGAATTACGTGGAGACGAATTTGATGTCTGGTCTGCGGGAATTGAATCCCACGGACTCAACCCCCGGGCGGTTAAAGTCATGGCAGAAGCGGGTGTGGATATTTCATTTCATCATTCCAAATTAACCGATGAACTTGAAGATATCGATTTTGACATCGTCATCACGGTCTGTGATTCCGCCAGGGAAAACTGTCCATACTTTCCTGGTAATGTCGACCGTTTCCATCAAAGTTTTGACGATCCACCGGGCATCACACAAGAATGGACTGATGAGGAAGCCATCCTGGATGTATACCGGCGGGTACGAGATGAAATCAGACATTATGTAAAAACCTTTAAACCTTCCAACATCTGAACATTTAAACATCTCAACAGCTCAACCTTTAAAATCTTGAATTTAAAATCTTGAACAATTAATATAATCATTGTATAAGTGGAGGGTCTATGGTTGATCAATCGCAAATCATCCTTGTGATGGTTATTTATTTATCTCTTTTAATCGGTTGGGGAATCTGGCAGGGCCGGCAGGTTAAATCACAGAAGGATTATGCGATTGCGGGCCGTAATCTGCCGGGATGGGTTGCTGCTTTAAGTGAAAGGGCAACGGGAGAATCGTCGTGGGCTTTGTTGGGACTTCCGGGATTTGCCTATGCGACAGGACTTACCAGCATCTGGACGGCTGTTGGATGTGTGACAGGCATCATTGTGGCCTGGTGGCTGATTGCATTCCGTTTGCGGGAAGAGGCGGAAAAATATGATGTCAATAGTTTTACGGAGTTTATTGCCCGAAGGCATGGAGCAATGGAAAAACCGATTCGTATGGTAAGTAGCCTGGTGATTGTTTTCTTCTTTTTCTTTTATGTTGGAGCCCAATTCCTGGGCGGCGGAAAAACATTGAATGCCATGTTTGGTATAGAACCGGCTTTGGGGATGCTTTTAACAGCATGTATTATTATTCCATATACTGTCTATGGTGGATTTCGTTCAGTTGTTTATACAGATGTCATCCAGGCCATTGTCATGATTGTAACCCTCATTTTAGGCCCTCTTGTAGGATTATTCTATCTGAAAAATCATCCAGATCTTTTTGCCGATAGCCTGTCAGAGGCGCTCCACCTTGCCGGAAATTCGTACAGCTCGATCACAAGTGGTGTTTCGGGTTTTGCGACCGGCATCGCCATCATGGGCGGTTTTTCGTGGTTTTTTGGATATTTGGGTGGCCAGCCTCAACTAAGCATGCGATTTATGGCCATCAAGGATAAAAATCAGGCGAGAAAAGCCAGGAATGTGGGTGTCATCTGGACACTCTTTGCCTATTTGGGCGCCTTATCCATCGGATGGATTGGTATTGCAATTTTTGGTCCTCAGGGACTCTCTGATCCTGAAACAGTCATGCCTAACGTCATGCTAACTGTTTTTCCGCCGGTTTTTGCGGCTATCCTGATCACAGGCGCCATTGCTGCGATGATTTCAACGGCGGATTCCCTGCTTATTTTGTCTGCGACGGAACTTTCTGAAAATATTCTGAAGCAACATGCAAAGAATTCATTGGGGTATTCAAGAGGCATTACAGCAATACTCGCTGTTGTTGCGCTTCTTATAGCCTATTATACTCCATCAAATCTAATATATACACTTGTCGGATATGTCTGGGCTGGCATTGGCGGGACATTCTCAGTTATCATTTTATTGACCCTGTTTTGGAAACGCTTTCATGGGAAGGCAGTTGTCATTACGATTATCAGCGGTATGCTTTTTACTATCATCTGGATAAGTTCAGGAATGGAAAGCCGAATCACATCCCGATTTTTGACCTTTTTTGTAGCATTGATTGTAGCGGTTATTTCTACCCTTCTATTAGATCGTAAAGGAGAGAACGTAATTGCAGAGGCATAATTGTAAACGCCAGAAAGAGTAGACACGGGATTCTGGTTGTTTAATATATTATTAATAATATAATCTTGCTTTTCATCTGGTGACGGGTTATTTTATCCCCGGGGGCAGACAAACATTCCCTTTTTTCTATATAGAATCGTTCATAACTATTGATTTTCTTAATTCAGCTTTTGCCTGATGGGTGAACTTTTAAACGTTTGAATATCTAAACGTCTAAACGTAAAAACCGGCACATGCCGGTTTTTTTTTCTGCGGAAGAGCCGGGATTCGAACCCGGGGTACGGTTTTGCCGTACACACGATTTCCAATCGTGCACCTTAAGCCAACTCGGTCACCCTTCCCAAAAAGCCCGTTAAATTAAAACTTTCAGAAGTCAATGAAAACAAATAAAAAGGATCCTGCTTATATTCTCTCTGTATGTTAATCCGGTAAATTCCCCGCTTCAATTTTGTGCATTTTCTCGTTCGTCAGATAAATTTCAAATTCATCAGAAGATTGAATATACTCTTTGATACGCTCCCTGAGTTCCCTTTCAAGTCCTGTCTGAATAATCTTTTCATGAAGAGTTTCATAGAGTACGATTAATTTTTTTGAATGGGTACAATAGTAGGCATAATGACCGGATACATGTCCGATGAAATGTTGAATTTTCGCGCCACAAAAGGGACAATTTAGTAAAATGGGTGGTGCCATGAGTTGACAAAATGTAAACAGATAAGAAAATTTTTACAAGAAATACCTGAAATTCTACTTATTTAGCACAATATATCATCTTTAAGTAAGTAATTAACAAAATATGTTGTGATACAATCTTTTGCCTGGAAGTCTTTATAAGTGATCTTTCAATGAAAGAATTGAACATACTGTTGGAATAGGTTCAGGTGGAAGATTTTTTGTGTTTCACCTGGATATCACCGGGTTGGCAGGACATTGAACTCACGATGGCATGAGGTGGTACAGAGCTGGTGATCCATGTATTGCCGCCGATGATGGCTCCTTTTCCGACAACCGTTTTGCCCCCCAGAACTGTGGAATTGGCATAAATAATGACATTATCTTCAATATCCGGATGACGCTTTTCTCCCTTCCGGGGCCGGCCGCTTTTATCAAAGGGCGAAAGGGCTCCCAGGGTTACACCCTGATAAATCTTCACATTCTGTCCAATCCGGCAGGTTTCACCGATAACAACACCGGTGCCATGATCAATAAAAAAACGTCGCCCGATGATTGCGCCAGGATGAATATCTATCCCCGTCCGTGTGTGGGCCCGTTCCGTCATGATCCGGGGAATCAGGGGAATCTCCAGCTCATAATATCGGTGTGCAATCCGGTACACGGCGATGGCTTCAAGTCCTGGATAACTCAGGATGGCCTCTTCCATGCTGTGACAAGCCGGATCTCCCTGAACGGCGGCGTCGGCATCCTCAAGGAGCTGGGTACGGATATCCGGCAGGGATCCAATAATTTCAATCGATAATTCCTCCGCCCGTTTATTGCAATCGCAATCACAACAATCTTTGGGATGTTCCGGGCAGTGGTATTTGATGACCGTTCGTATCTGCCCCACCATTTTACGGGCAATATGTCGCAACATGTCATGAATGTAAAAATTCAAATCTTCCTCGTGGATCATCTCCCGGCTGAATGCCCCGGGAAACAAGAGGGCGAGAATATCCTCAAGGAGTTCATAAACACCGTTCCGTCCCGTGACATTCAGGCCTTCTTCCGGATCTATATGATATTCCCGGAAGCTTGATTCTAATTTATGGGCAATGTCTGTCATGTCTGTATTCATCCACGCATTGATATCCATGGTTTATCCCCGGTTTTTTCTGTTTATTAAATATGGGTTATCTTACAAAAAACGTTACTCATGAAGTCCTTCAATCAGCATTTTAAACCGCTTCAGGAAAGCATCCTCGGAATAGATGTTCCCGATAGACTCCCATCCTGCATGACCCATCTGCCGGCGTAGCCCGGGATTCCGGAGTAATTCATCGATTGTGGAGGCAAAGCTGGAGACATCGTTGGGAGGAACCCGATATCCGTTGCAGTGATCAATCAGCCATTCATGGATACCTCCCACATCAAAAGCGATGACAGGAAGACCGTATGAGAATGCCTCAACACCTGCCAGACCAAAAGGCTCCTGCCACCGGGAGGGGATAAGGACCATATCCGCTTTCTGATAGTATTTTTCCGGATCTTTCACCCATCCGGCAAGGGTTATCCTGGATCGCAGGTTGTATTTATCTATCAGGTTTTTAATGTGTGGCAAATCGGAACCGGTTCCGACTATGGTTAAATGACAGGGACTTTGTACCTGGCGCATGGCTTCAACCAGTAAATCCACTCCTTTCGCCGGAATAATGCGTCCCATAAAGAGAAGTTCAGGCGTGCGACGTTCTTTTTTAGGAGGATAGTCCTTCTGTTCCAGAAAAGGATAAATCTTGACGATGTGATCCGGGGGAATCTGATTGAGTATTAAATTTTTCCTCATAAATTCACTGAGGATGATGACCCTGTAGACATCCCGGATACGTCGGAGCATTTTCAGGTTTTTCAAAATACTGATAGGGCGGACCGGAATTTTACCGGGATGGCGGTTCAGCATGCCTGAACATAAAGTACAAAAGACAGGATGAAAAGGCCGGGTGCAGTTGGTATGGATAAAGGGAAAATATTTGAATTTGCGGGGACAGTAATAATCATGATCATGAATCATTAAAATCACAGGATACCGGTCCAATAAGAAATCGAAGAGACGGGTCTGGGTAATTTTATGAATGATCACGACATCCACATCTTTAATTTTTGCCCGTAGATCATAAAGGCTGATATCATCCATCAGCCAGACTTCCCTGAAGGGTGTATAATATCCCTCTGTATGGTTACTTTCACTTTCAAATACGCCGATATTTTCCCACCCCTGCTTCTGAAACACATGAGCCATACGATAGATAGTATTTTCAATGCCCCCGTAAAAACCGCCTTTTGTATTGACACTTAAGATTTTCATCTGCTGGTCACCTTGCCTTTTGTGAAAATATGAAACGTGTAATTTAGCTGTCGTACCATGAATTGCTCCCCCGGATGTGTATCATTTAATGTAAACAAATAAAGACGTAGAAAAAAAAGTAAAAAAATGTTTGCAGGTAGAATAAATTTTCGTATGTTTCTACTAATAGAAACATGGAGATGCACATGCACTCACCCGTAGAATTTGCCAATATCCTTGCCGGAATCACCGATCCCGTCCTCATGCGGAAATTCATTCGGGAGATTCTGACACCGAAGGAGATCGATGATTTTACCCTTCGATGGCAACTTGTCAAGGAACTGTACAGAGGTGATACACAACGGACTATCGCCGCCAGGCACCATATCAGTCTGTGCAAAATCACCCGGGGATCAAAGATCCTAAAGAAAAAAAATTCAGTTACACGCAGCATCCTTGACAATATGATGCGCAACGAAGAGGAAAACATATCATGAGCAGATCATTTTCACAATTACCGGATACACGAGGCTACTTTGGGGAATACGGTGGATCCTATGTTCCCCCACAGCTTGAATCCATCTTACAGGAAATCACGGATGCCTATGAAAAGATCCGTGAAGACGAATCCTTTCATCAGGAGCTGGCTTATCTGTACAAGCATTATGTCGGCAGGCCCAGCCCCATTTTTCATGCAAAAACACTTTCCAAAAAGTACGGTGGTGCCCAGATCTATTTCAAACGGGAGGATCTGAACCATACGGGAGCCCATAAAATCAATCATTGTCTTGGCGAGGTGCTTCTGGCAAAGAGAATGGGCAAGAAAAAAGTCATTGCTGAAACAGGTGCCGGCCAGCATGGGGTTGCCCTGGCGACTGCCGCAGCATTGCTTGATATGCCCTGTGATGTGTACATGGGCGATATTGACATGGAAAAAGAACACCCCAACGTGACACGAATGAGAATCCTGGGAACACGTGTTGTACCGGTCACCCGGGGGACCCGAACTTTGAAGGATGCTGTGGATGCTGCCTTTGAAGCTTATCTCGGCGATCCGGACAATATTTTTTATGCCATTGGTTCAGTGGTAGGACCCCATCCCTTTCCCATGATGGTCCGTGATTTTCAAAGTGTCGTGGGACGGGAAGCGCGCAGTCAGTTTCTGGAAATGAACGGAAAACTTCCGGATCACCTGATTGCCTGCGTCGGCGGCGGATCTAATGCCATGGGACTCTTTAATGCTTTTCTGGAAGATAAAGAAGTGGGGATGTATGGCGTGGAACCTTCCGGCCTGAGCCTGAATGAAGGAGAACATGCTGCGACACTCACACTGGGTAAACCCGGTGTGATGCATGGTTTCAAATCCTACATGCTTCAGGATGAAGAAGGCAACCCACTGAGAGTCTATTCTGTGGCCAGCGGACTGGATTATCCATCTGTCGGTCCACAGCATAGTTTTCTCAAAGATATTAAAAGGGTTGAATACGTTACCGTGAATGATAAAGAGACGATTGATGCTTTCTTTGAACTTTCCCGGATTGAAGGTCTCATACCTGCTCTGGAAAGTGCCCATGCCGTGGCTTTTGCCGTAAAACTGGCATCGACTCTCCCTAAAACAGCAACTTTGCTGGTGAATCTTTCCGGACGGGGGGACAAGGATATTGAATTTGTAGTGAATAAATATGGCAAAGAGTATGGTTTGTAAATAAACCCCGACCAACGATATATCCAACCTCACAAAAAAACGGGAAGTTGTCTTCCCGTTTTTTATTAATGAGTGTTCTTTTACAAATTTATTCAAATAATACGCGTGAATCCTTTAACCCGTTATAATTTTCAATAAGGACATCCGGCTTGCCTTCCAGCAATGTATCTTTGTCCCGGATATGACTGACGGCGACAGAGCGGTACCCCCAGTGATGGGCGCTGTGTATATCATGAAGGGTGTCTCCCACGACAACAATATCTTCAGAAGAAAATAATCTTCCATAGTGTTGGTTTGCCTTTTCGACGGCCTGTCTTAAAAGTTCAGGCCGGTCTTCCGCATCGTCTCCAAATCCCCCTGTTTCAAAATAATCATCCAACCCAAAATGGGAAAGTTTGACAAATGCTGTTTCTTTGAAATTTCCGGTGACCAGTCCCAAATGGATATCTGATTCACCCCTTAATTTGCCCAGATATTGTTTAATTCCAGGAATTAAAAAACCGTCGTCAGATTGGGGGAAGCGTTCTTTCATACGGTGGATAAAGTGCTCTTTGATGCGATAATATTCACCATCGGCCGGTGTTTCCAGATGTTGCCGGAGCATCTCCCGGATGATAAAAGTATCCGTTCGGCCAAAGAAGATCTGTTTTGGGAATTTAACGGTTTTTCCGACAACAGATCCGATAGATTCGGTAAAAACGGTTGAAGGGGTTTTCCCTGCATGAAGCAGGGTGCCATCTATATCAAAGAGGATAAGTTTATGTGTCAAAACGGACTCCGGATATGACACCTTTTTCCACCTTTTCCGCAACATCCTTTCCCATGAGCCTGCTGATAAGTGCCAAAGAAAAAGCCATGGCCGCGCCGGCACTCCGTCCGGTTATCATCCGGTCACTCATCACCACAGCCTTGTCTTCCACTTTGGAGTCTTTGAGGTATTCTCTCTGCATGGGATGGATGGTGAGTGTACGTCCTTTTGTTACACCGGCTTTTTCCAGGACCCGTGGGGCAGCGCATATTGCTCCGATTTCTTTTCCTGCCTGAACATGTCTGTGTATCAAGGAAAGGATTCTCGAATCTGCCAAAAGGTTTTCAACCCCTTTACCGCCTCCGGGAAGGACAATTAAATCCCATGATTTATTCTGAACATCATCCAGCAATACATCTGTTTCCAGACGAATTTCATGCCCTCCCGTCACATGTCTTTCATGAAGTCCAGCACTGACCACAACAGCACCTGCCCTGCGGAGCATGTCTATGATGGTGACGGCTTCAATTTCTTCAAATCCTTCGGCCAGGGGGACCAGCACTTTGATATCACTCATTGCATATCCCTCCGTGAATTGGAGTTCTTTACCGGTTTCAATTTGTAAAAAAGATAGCGGAATTGTAAACTATTCACAAGTTTTGACTCCAAAAACTAAAAAATTCCATAAGGAGATGACCATGAAACAGGGATTCAAAGGCAGAATTTTATTTGTTTTAATATTTATTTTTATAGCAGGTATCCTTCAGGCTGCCGAACCCACAGCTTCTGACATCAATGCCCGGGAATGGGGAATCTGGACCCTGATTCCACCGTTGACGGCGATTATTCTGGCCTTTGTAACCCGGAATGTGATTTTATCGCTCTTTATTGGAATTTATTCCGGGGCATACATGCTACTTTTAAACACGGATAATGCATTTCATGCCATTTGGAAGGGATTTATCCGGGTCACCTACGAAATGCAGGCCAGTCTGGCTTCATCCTGGAATGCCGGGATTATTCTGCAAACACTGGCCATTGGTGGACTCATTGGTGTTATTTCCCGGATCGGCGGAGCCAAAGCAATAGCAGAAGCTCTTTCCAAAAAAGCAAAATCACCCCGTTCCGCCCAGTTTTATACCTGGTGTATGGGACTCTTTATCTTTTTTGATGACTATGCCAATGCTTTAACGGTAGGGCCCATCATGCGACCGGTGACAGACCGGATGAAGATTTCACGGGAAAAACTGGCCTTTGTCATTGACGCTACTGCAGCTCCCATCGCCGGTATTGCCCTCATATCCACCTGGATTGGATACGAGCTGGGACTCATCAATGATGGATTTACAAGTATCGGCCTGGACGCCAATGCCTATGGAATGTTTATTCGAACCATCCCCTATCGGTTCTATAACATTTTTATCCTGATATTTATTCTTGTAGGGATATGGCTTCTCAGGGAATTTGGTCCCATGTACAAAGCAGAAAAACGTGCCCGGGAAACAGGTAATGTCCACGGTGAAAATGCCCAGCCTATGGTGGATACCGATGCCCGATCCGTCCAGCCTAAAAAAGGAATCAAGCTTCAGGCTTCCAATGCTGTTGTGCCCATTCTCATTTTGATTCTGGGGGCTTTTCTGGGGCTCTATTATGATGGTTACCGGGCGATTGTCACGGGTACGGACTCGACTCTGGCGGAACAGTTGCTCAGCGCGCCACTCTCTTTCTTTGCTTTCCGGGAAGCCTTCAGCGCGTCTAATGCCAGTATTGTTCTGTTTCAGGCAGCTCTGCTGGCAGGAATTGTCGCCATTGCCATGGGTGTGAAACGGAAGATTTTTGGCTGGATTGACGCAATCAACGCCTGGGTCAGTGGTGCAAAAGCGCTGGTGATCACCATCGTGATTCTGATCCTGGCCTGGTCCCTCAGCGGTATTGTGAATGAATTGGGAACTGCCGTCTATCTGGTATCGGTCCTCTCTGATGCCGTCCCCGCCTTTCTCCTCTCCTCCATCATTTTTATTCTGGGTGCTTCCATATCCTTTGCCACCGGCACATCCTACGGGACCATGGGAATTCTCATGCCATTGGCCATCCCCCTGGCGTATGCCCTGGATCCGTCCCGGGGATTTCTGGCAATGAATATCGGCGCCGTGCTCACCGGTGCGATTTTTGGTGATCACTGTTCCCCCATATCCGATACAACTATTCTATCTTCCATGGGATCCGCCTGTGATCATATTGATCACACCCGGACCCAGCTGGGATACGCCGTCCCTGTTGCTTTGATTGCTATCTTTTTTGGATATATACCCGCCGGCCTGGGTGTCCCTGCGTGGATAACCCTTATTATGGGGGCCGGGGCTGTTTTTGCTGTTGTAAGAATATTTGGGAAAAACGTCTGAGCCGGATGTTTAAAAAATCCAGTTCCAGATTTTACTGAGGAGCATCCAGATAATTTTGGCTCCCCAGACAACAATCCCCACAAAAATGCCGAGGAAAATCAAGGCGATTTTAAGCATCCAGTGAACAATAAGCAGGGCAATATCTGCAAGAATGGTGATACCCGTTAGATTTAATAATCCCAGAAGACCCAGGGCAATGGCCATGACGATCAAAGTCATCAGACCACCCAAAATGATTCTTAGCAAAGCGTGTGGAATTGCTGTTTTAAACTTCTTGCTGATGGATGCGGCAATTCCCATCGCCTCTGTGCCCAGAAAGATAAAGAGAAAAACCTGAGCCCAGGCATGGTAGGCATGGAGGAAATTCTCCGGTTGGTTAATAAAAGAAGCATAACTGAAAACCGGATTGATATGCTTAAACCATCCGTAGGCGATAAAACTCCCGAAAAAGAGGGCAAGCAGGCCGACAATGCGAACCCCCACTGTATAGTGATCTTTAATTTTTTCACTGACGGCACCAAAAGCCGTATTAACCTTCTCCCGGATTTCATAAACGTCAATACTTGAAGCTTTTTTCAGCTGGCGATAGGCCCGGGTTGTCCAGAGCAAACGGCCGGCCCGAACACCGGATTTCCAGTCTTTGAAAGCCACCTCATAAATTGGGCTCAATCCGGGAATTACGGTATACTCACTGCCGGTAAAGGCCATCACGTATTCTTTACCCCGGAATGTATAGGTCAGTTCCCAGGTGTCGATACAATCAACATCCAGACGCTGGAATTTGATGACATGGCTGTCAGAACTCTTTTCGCGGGATTCGGAGATCATCGCATCAATAAATGAATTCAGATGGTGACCTTCCGGGAGGACTCCCGGTTGAAACAGATCTTCTGTTTGTGAGACGACATTGTAGGATTCATACTCCTGATAATGGTCCAGGTATTCCGGGAATTGTTTATAAATATTTTCATGGACAATACAGGTGTTCTGATCGGTGTAATCCAGCGTGCGTTCCACAAAGAAATAATGCATCAGTTGTTTGTGTCCCTGACAGGTGTAACAGGTCACGATTCCCCGCCCGGAGCATCGGGGACAGGTGATTTTCCCTGTTCCCCCGCATTGCCGGCAGGTGACTTTCCCGGTTCCGCCGCATGTGCCACAGGTGCGGTATCCTCTGCCGCCGCACGATGAACAGGCCTGGCGGACTGTTTCGTAATAGGTTTCGGTCCCCATGTGTGAGTTTCCGTCTGAATCATAACGGGTCACGGTCCGTTGCCGGGAAACCTGCCGGGAAACCTGACCGCTGCCGCCACAATTGCTGCAGGTGTGCCTTCCCGATCCTCCGCAGGATGAGCAGCGTACTTTACCGGCCCCCTGGCAGGAAGGGCACGTTACCTGGCGTAAGCCGTTACACTGGGGACAGGTGACAACACCCCGGGCGTGACAGTGAAAACAATCAGCTACATACTGGGATCCCTGAACATAATATTTGGTTGTTTTATCTGTAAATTTCTGGATATCCGGCAGAGAGATATCCCACGAGTTGAAATCATTGAGTGTATGTATCTTCCGCTCCGGAATTGTTTGATTTGTATACGGCTCATGACCCTTATCTTTTCGACGGCTTTCATACTGAGTCAGCAGACGCATAGGATAGGCCGGTTTGTATAGGATACTTTCTACCGAAATCTGGTCTCCCAGGTTTTTATAAGGATGGTTTGGGATGGTTTTTGCCCACCCATTGATACTTTTCCGGAGAGATTTTTCAAGTTCTTTATCCTGGCTGACATCCTGCTCGTAAATCATTTCCGTGTTCATGATTCATCCTCCTCCGCTTCCCCTTCTTCCATATCATCCTCAGGGTCTTGCTCCGTTTCTTCATCGTCTTCTTCAGAATCCGGAAGATCCTCTTCTGGGATTTGACGATCTGCCTTATTCCCGGATTTTTTTCTACGTCCGAACCAGCGACGGGTGATGGTGTCATTTTCCGGTTTTTCGGGATTTTCCATATCCGGAGGGACAAATAACGCCGTATAAGTGAAAGGAATTACACTGATGATAAAAAAGAACGCAAATAGGGGGAGAAGAATCGCCATGGCTTTTTCCGGACTGTCTGCCGTCATTTTGAAAAGCATTACGATCCGGAGCAGGAATTCCACAAAGGAGGAATAGGAAACCTTTTCCTCCTTTAACCAGGCCTGGGTTCTGGGCCCGCTTTCCTGATAGGCTTCGCGGACTTTTTCAATGGAAAGACCCTTGAAACTTTTGAGCAGAGGGGATTTTTCCGGATTTTCAAACTTCAGGACCTCTTTTACGTCACCGGTTCGTGAATCAATTGTAATGTCAGCCCAAAGGTGACACGGCAAAACAGACAGAAAAAGCATCAGAAAAAACACAGGAAATACCTGTAACCTGCTCCAATGAAAATTTTTCATAATATTCCTCACGGATTATGAAATGAATGTCAGTATCAGTTAATGTCTCATGAAATATAACAAGAGCAAATTGTAATACAAAAGATAACGTTCAGATATTGAAACATCGGTACTTGAGAGTTGTTTACCTCTCAACAATGTCTAAACAACGTCTCAACCTCTAAACGTTCAATCTTTTCCTTGCTTAAATCATGGAAAAAGCAGATTTTCCCTTGTCTTGACAAATAATTATTTAAACAGGGAATCGTGTATGAAACGTGTCTTATTTTTGCTGATGGTGTTATCTGTGAGTTTCTTCATCTCATCCTGTGGGGGACTCGATAGCAGTGTTGAGATGATCGGATCTGTCCGTAAGGAGTTTGCCCCGGACAAGCGGGTGGCGGTATTTCATGTGACGGCGGAACGAGAAAGCGGCCGTATAGTGCTTCAGGGTGAAACGAATCTGCCCCGGGCAATGAGCACTTTGGAAACAAAATTAAAGGAAAAAGGGATTTCTTTTGTCAATGAAGTCCGCGTATTGCCCGATCGGGAAGAGCTGGATAACCGGTGCCGGGGGGTCATCACCGTTTCCGTTGCCAATATTCGTGTGACTCCGGCAAATTCGGCGGAAATGGCAACACAGGCCATTCTGGGGACGCCGGTCCGGTTGTATAAGAAAAATGAACGGGGATCGTATTACTATGTTCAAACACCGGACGGATACCTGGGCTGGATTGATAACAGTTCGGTCCAACCCATGAATGATAAGGTTTTTGAGTCCTGGAAAGAATCCTCCCGGATTCTCTTTCTGGAGGATTACGGTTATGTGTATTCATCTCCTGATAATCAAAGCCGCCGTGTGTCGGATCTGGTAGCAGGCAGTATTCTGGTGACAACGGGTCAGAAAAACGGGTATTTCAGTGTTGTGTTTCCTGACGGTCGAAAAGGATATGTTTCTGAAAAAGAATCCATGGATTTTAATCAATGGCTGGCTTCACGAAATCCCACGGCTGAAAATATTATTGAAACATCTTACCGGTACATTGGCACCCCCTATTTGTGGGGAGGGACATCCACAAAGATGATGGATTGCAGTGGTTTTACGAAAATGGTATTCTTTTTGAATGGGATTATTCTGCCCCGTGATGCTTCCCAACAGGTATTGGAGGGAACGCTTTTAACCGAAGATGTAGAAGAGTTGTCACATGTTCCCCCGGCTTCCCTGGTTTTCTTCGGACGGCAGGCAACCGACAATTCTCCCTGGCGGGTCTGGCATGTAGGACTTTGGCTGGGAGACGGTCTGATGATCCATGAAGACGGACCTTTGAAAATTGAAAGCCTGAATCCCGATGTATCTCCCTTTAACCAAAAACGGTACGAAACGTTTTACAGTGCCCGGGATTTTTTAAATGTTATCGGAAAGGGATATATCATTCCCGTAGCAAAACATGATTGGTATGTGAATTCATAAAGGTGAAACCATGAAAAAACTCTTAATATGTCTCATAGGATGGACAATCATGCTGAATGGACAGACATTTGATAAAAAAATTAACGGTTATATTGACGCCGGGAATTTTGCCAAAGCAGAGAAAAGAATCTACAAACTGATTGGATCCGGAGAGTTGACAGAAAGTCAGGTGTGGGATTTAAAAGCTCAGATAGATCTGATGCAACGTATCCGTTTGGATTTTAACAAGGATCTTGAGGATATCCTCCCGGCCATAAAAAAATATTATCCCAACGTAAGTCGGGAGCAATTGGAAACCTGGGAAGCGAGCGGTGCCTTGGAATGTATGACCATCGATGGAAAAAAGAAGTATTTTGCCAATGCTGCACCCAATCTCTTCCGGATTGACCCCGAAGCCCGGGCTGTAAAAAAGGCCCAAGATAATCCGGATATGGACACCCTGGATAAAACCCTGAACCGAATTATTCCAAAAATGGTGAAGGAAGCCCGGGAATCAGGAAAAAGTCTCTTATCCCCGGTCCGGATGCGTTTGAACTATACCATGAAACTCAAACCGGATGTGATTCCTGACGGTGAAATAGTCCGCTGCTGGATGCCCTGGCCCCGGGAAGGACACAGTCGGCAATCAGAGATCAAGCTTATCAGTACAAGTCGTGAGGAGTATGTGATCGCGGATAATTCCCATCTTCAACGCAGTATTTATATGGAAGGAAAGGCGGAAAAAGGGAAAGCCACGGAATTCAATGTCGTTTTTGAAATAACAGCCCGGCCGGAGGTGTACCTGTTAAAGGAAGACATGATTAAGCCTTATGATAAAACCAGTCCGCTCTATCAGGAATTCACGGCAGAACGGGAAACGCACATCCGTTTTACTCCGGAAATTCAGGCCCTTTCCAGATTAATTGTTGGAGATGAAACACATCCATTACGCATAGCCCGGAAAATTTTTAAATATATCAGTGACCATTATCCCTGGGCCAGTGCGCGAGAATATTCCACCATTCCCAATATTCCGTCCTATGTGATACAGAATAACAGCGGAGATTGCGGACAGGTTACACTGCTTTTGTTAACCTTATGCCGTTACAACGGAATTCCGGCCCGGTGGCAAAGCGGTTGGATGCTTCATCCCGGTGATGTCAATCTTCACGACTGGGGCGAACTCTATTTTGAAGGTGTGGGATGGGTCCCGGCAGATCAATCTTTCGGCAGACGGAACTTTGAAGATCCGGACATGGAATTCTTTTTTCTGGGAGGGATGGATCCTTACCGCTTGATTGTCAATGATGATTACTCTGCTCCTCTCTATCCTGCCAAAACATGGCTTCGCAGCGAGACAGTTGATTTCCAGCGGGGTGAAATGGAATGGCGTGGTGGGAATCTCTATTTTAACCAGTGGAACTGGGATATGGAGGTAAAATATTTGGAGAGTGGAGAGTTGTGAGTGGAGAGTAGTGAGTTGGAGTTTTGAGTTGATAGTATTTGTTGCCGAAAAAAGCGAATCTTACAGGTTGGGGGATTGAAACTCGAGGTTTGTGTATTGAGTAAAATAATTTTAATATATCCGGGCTTTTGAACTGTAAGATTTGATTTGATGACACACGATGTTATTCTGTTAATTATGGTTTAATCATATCACAATTTGATACTGTTGTACCGGATACATCCATTTGTAGGGCGATCTGTTTCAATGAAAAATAAATAATTCTTTTTAACATCTCTCTTATTTCCAAACGCAACTCAAAACTCCCAAACTCAACTCAAAACTCCCAAACTCAACTCAAAACTCCCAACTCCAACTCACTACTCTCCACTCTTAACTCAAAACTCAAAAAAATAGACTCATGAGTTGATATACAATGAAAGCCATAATCCATGCAACACCGATAGTATAGAAAAAGTAAAGAAGAGTCCATTTGAAAGCACCGGCTTCCCGGTGAAAAATGACCGTTGCGGCAATGCAAGGGACATATAGGAGGACGAAGACCATGAGTGCGAGTCCAACTGCCGCATTATAGGCCGGATCATTCCGCAGGCGTTCACGGAGTGAGGTCGACTCTTCCGTTACCTGGCTTCCGATTGAATAAATGGTTCCCATGGTAGATACCACCACTTCCTTGGCGGCAATGCCACTGACCAGAGCCACACCGATGCGCCAGTCGAATCCCAGGGGTTTGATGGCCGGTTCCAGAGCTTTGCCCAGCCGGGCGGCGTAAGACTGTTCAAACTGAAGGGCTTCTTCTTCCGCTTTAATTTTTTCAAGTGCCCGGGATGTTTCGTAAGGGGAGAGATCCTGTTCCTGGATCTGTGTTTTCAGGGCATCCATTTTTTGGGCAACATTTTCATCTTTGGGAAAATTGCCGGCGATCCAGATAAGAATGGATGCGGCAAGGATCACCGTTGCGGCTTTACGGACATACATCCTGGCTTTATGCCACATCTGTAGCAGCAGGGACTGGAGGGACGGCCAGCGATAGGGGGGCAGTTCCATGACAAAAGGTTCAGATTCCCCTTTGAAAAGAGTTTTTTTAAATAATCCGGCAGATCCCAGGGCAATGAGAATCCCAAAAATATAGATTCCAAAAAGGACTTTTCCAGCATGACGGGCCGGAAAAAAGGCTCCGATCAGAAGAGTATAGACGGGAAGTTTAGCCCCGCAACTCATAAACGGGATAATCAGCAGCGTGGTAATCCGGTCTGCGTCGTTTTTCAGGGTTCGCGTGGCCATAAAGGCCGGAACCGAGCACCCAAAGCCGGTGAGCATGGGAATAAACGATTTGCCATGGAGTCCGACACGATGCATGATTTTATCCACGACAAAAGCAGCCCTGGCCATGTAACCGGTTCCTTCCAGCAAAGATATCCCCAGAAACAGAATAAGAATATTGGGTAAAAAAACCAGGACACCGCCGACACCGGCAATCATTCCATCCACAAGAATAGATCTGAAAAGGGTATCGGGAAGTGTATTCTTAAGTCCTATACTGATCCAGGAGAAAAAATCCTCAATCCAGATCATGGGATATTCTCCCAGGCGGAAAGTTGCTGTAAAAATCAGATACATAATCAAAGCAAAAATTGGTAAACCGGTAAAACGGTTAATCAGGATAGTATCGAGAATATCTGTTAAATCACGTCTCCGTTTGCCCGGGAAATGAACGGTTTCAGTCAGGGCACCCCGGATAAAGGCGTACCGTTCCTCGGTCAGCAAAATTTCCGGATCATTACCGGTAAGATGTTTAAAAGGCTCAAGGTGTTTTGATAAATACTGGTTCAGCGTTATCCAAATGGGATTGTCACGCAGAATCTTATAGACTTCTTTGTCACTTTCCAGCAATTTAATGGCCAGCCAATGATTCGGCTGGCTTGTATTCAGATCTTTTGCCCGGGAAAGAATTTCTTCAATATCGTGAATGAGTTTGTGAAGGGTTTGTGAGTACTGGAGTTTATGAGGTCGGAATGTGATCGTCCCTTCCCGGGTATCTACAATATGGTCCAGCAGATCCTGGATGCCGGTTTTTTCTACGGCTGACGTAGGGACGATATGGGCGCCTAACAGACGTTCTAAATGATCCAGGTTAATATCTATATTTTTATCTTTCACTTCGTCATACATATTAAGGGCAATGACAAAGGGAATATCCAGATCCATGATTTGAGTTGTCAGATATAGGTTTCTTTCCAGGTTTGTCCCGTCAACCACATGAACAACAAGATCAGGTTTTTCGGTCAGGATGAAATTTCGCGCCACCCGTTCTTCCGGAGAATAAGCAGAAAGGCTGTAGGTGCCTGGCAGGTCGGTAAACCGGATTTTATAATCCCGGTATTTCCGGAAACCCTCATATTTTTCGACGGTAACTCCGGTAAAATTTCCCACTTTTTGGTTTGAGCCGACAAGGGCATTAAATAGGGATGTTTTTCCACTGTTGGGATTTCCTGCCAGGGCGACACGAATTTCTTTGGATGGTGTCATGAATGATCAGTATCCGAAAAAGGATTGAAACGATGAAACCACCGGTGTCTGCCGCGTCCCATGCCGCGGCCGCGACCATGGTGTGGACCTCCATGATGGTGAAAAGGACCGGTTCCCAGCAGACGGACTCTGACGGTTTTAGCTTCTTCAAGACGCAAGGTTAGAAAAAAACCGTTTATTTCAACTTCCACCGGATCTCCCAGGGGTGCCTTCCGGATCACATGGATGCGGGCTCCTTTGACCAGCCCCATATCCAGCAATCGCCGGCGGATTTCCCCTTCAGCATACACACCCAGGATCTCCAGCAGTGTCCCACAGCGGGCCTGATCCAACGTTCCTTCCATTGTTTCCGAAGCTCTCATGCTCTCCCTGAAATTAGTCTTAAATTATACAGAAATTGAGAATCATTCTCAACTAAAATCGGGGGTTTTTTCCTGATAGTGAAACATGAAGTCATAACATGTGTGCTATAATTTCCAGTATATTTTTCGTTTGTTAAATGCATACACACAGAACCACAGGCAAACACTCCAAAGCAATGCCCAGAAAAGGCCGTTATAACCTGTTTTATCCAGCCAAAAGTGTTGCCAGCCACTCCAGGTCCAGAGTCCTGCCCATTGCTGCAGTTGATCGTTGGGTTCTCCGGCGAAAAAAGCTTCCAGGTGCAGTGCCCGAAAGAAAATTCTCATAAAAATCTGCATGAAATAGGCTAAAAGGGCATTGATACCCAGTTGTTTGAATGGGAAAATCCATCCTTTATATTTTTTTACATCCACAATCCAGTATAGGAGACCGAAAACGACACAGGCCAGCCCGGCTGTAAACAAGGCATAGGATGCGGTGACATCAGGCTTGTTAAAGCTTAGGGAAGTCACTCCTGTCATAAGACCCGTTTTGTGGATTGCATATCCAATAGCCATAAAGATGGCTCCAAGCCGGAAAGAATCTGTCAAAATACGTTTTCGATCTTTACTTGCCACAGCTTCACCCAGCATTACACCTATAATGGTTAAGGCACCATAAGAAATCGAAACCCACGGAAGGCAGTGAACCCGCAGTGGTTTTGCCATATTGCCGGAAAGGGTACTTATACGGAAAAAAGGCTCGCTGGTATTTCCGAAATTCAGCCACCAGTCTGTAAAATGGCTCATGAGCATATGGAAGGCAAGAACCCCAAAAACGGCGATCCATCGTCCTTTGCGGTTCAGCTTAAGGCTTGCAGCAGCCATAAAATACGATACCCCGATAGCCTGAAGGATCCCCCACCACCAGGAGAGCCCAAGAATCAGGCTGATGTATAGAATGCCGAAAAAAATCAATTTAACGGTACGGCTTAAAACGTGATTCCACCATTCCCGGCCATGCTTTGCCCGGCTGAGGGGCAGACACAGTCCAACAATGAAAATAAAGAATGGAGCTACCAAATCTGTCAGGGTTAATCCAACATTTTTCAACGCCGCTTCCGGCATGGTGTTAATCTCTTCTTCAGTAAAACCTTCTTCGGTTTTTTTCTCTACAAATCGTTCCCAGGCTATATCTGCATGATTCCAGGTGGAAATGGGAAGACTGCCAAACCAGGAAGCAGTTTGTGGGAGGTTCCGGTATCCACCGGCTCCGATGGCGATGACAATGAACATGAGAAAAATCGTCAGACCCCGAAAAACATCGATAGCCTCAATACGGTCTTTACGCAATTCTGCCATGGCAGGTCTCCAATCGTTGATATTATCTGATCTGTTGTGAAAATCTAAATAAACTCCCCCGGGTTTAAAATGATTTGTCTGATTCACGGTGTATTTTATTCTCCTATTGGATTAATATATTTTAAGACATTATGAGAGTAGGTTTGTATAAATACATTGGATAGTTAATGGTGTTGAAGGCTTATAAAAGGCCTCTGTTATGGGATATCGATCATCGTAAAGATGGATAGGGTAACGACATTTTGTCATCAATTTTAATGAAAATAAATTATTTATTAGTAGAATTTTAGAATCTCATCAGCTATATTGTCACTTGATGATTTCTGAATATTAGAAACATAAACAATTATTTTGTGCCAGCGTGGAGAACCACACGTTGATGGTATAAAATTGAATCCTAAACGGAGGATGTCAATGCGAAAGTTTATTGTGGCAATCGTCGTTTTAATCTGTATAACCGGATCTATGTCGTGGGCAAGTACGGCCGGAAAAATTGTCGGAACCGTCACGGATGCCGATACAGGACAGCCTTTGGCCGGGGTGAATGTTTTTCTGGAAGGCACCACCATGGGCGCGGCAACAGACGAAAGCGGATTTTATGTGATTTTGAACGTTCCACCGGGAGAATACACAATCCGTTCGTCCATGATCGGATATGCACCGGTAACCGTTCAGGGAGTCCAGGTGAGCATGGGACTTACATCAACCATTGATTTTCAAATGACCACCGAAGCGCTGAGAACCGGCGAGGTGGTTGTTGTTGCAGAGCGTCCTCTGCTGAAAAAAGATGAATTCACTTCCCGCCACTCGGTATCCAGTGAAGATATTACCATGCAACCCATTGAAAATTTTCGGGATATTGCCCGGAATCAGGCCGGTGTAGTGGGAAACAATTTCAGGGGCGGCCGAAGCGGTGAAGTGCTGGTCCTGGTGGATGGTATCCCTGTCCGGGATCCTGCCGGTCAGTACTCCGGAGATCTCGGCGGATTTACGGCAAATATTCCTGAGCAGAGCATCCAGGAACTGGAAGTGACCCTCGGTGGTTTCAGCGCTGAATATGGGAATGTCCAGTCCGGTGTTCTCAATCTGGCCATGAAAGAAGGAAGCTCTAAGCTCAAAGGTCTGTTTAAAGTAACAACCACAAGTCTTGGGTCAGCTGTCAACGAAGCTCTGATGGGTGAACGGGATACCTGGCTTGGAACCTATGATGTTCATACCCGCTATGATTCTCTGGCCGGCGGCGGCGTGGACACCGTCCATGTGGATTCACTCCTCTATGGTACCCAATACCAGCATAAACTGGAACAACTGTATCAGTTCAGTCTGAGCGGCCCGATTCCCTTTACGGAAAAGATTTTTAACGGACCGGCCACCTTCTTTGTCTCAGCAGATGTGACCGACCGAAGCCAGAGCTATATGATTAACCAAAATTCCTATAGCAATAATTTCCAGGGAAAACTCACGTTTAAACCTACCAAAAACACCAAACTGGCATTTGGCGGCCTCTATTCATCCTCGGAGTGGGATCAATTCTATCTTCCTGCCTCCAAATACGGACCGGAAGGTGATTATCCTGTTCAGCAATATCAATATACAGAAGCAGATGACAGCATGCTGGTGATCTATAATTATGTGGAGAACCCTGATGAATTTGGGGATGAACAGGGAGTCATCACACCTGTCAGCCTTGATTCCGTGAATGGAACGGTTTATGATAAAATTCAGGAATATTACGTGGGTGGCATGCAGGATTACCTGTGGAACTATGCCAAAATGAGCAATAACATGTATCTTGTATGGACCCATACCCTGAGTTCTAAAACATATTATGAACTCCGTTTCCAGAATTTCTTTTCTCAATACCACTATGCCACTCCCGATGTGGATGACCGGGATGGAGATGGTGATACGGAAGAAGATCTGGAATGGGATGTAAGCAAAGAAGGCCCCCATCCCATCTACCGGGAAAGGGAAGATAATTACTGGTGGATCCGCGGTGATGATCCGGGATACAGGCACCAGGAATCGGTTTCCCGAACCCTCAAAGGGGATATCGTGAGTCAGGTGACCCGTAACCATCTGATTAAAACAGGTTTTGAACTCAACCTTCATGAGTCTGATCTTGAAAATATAAGCTGGACTTTGGGGCCCTCATTCCCGCGGAAAGATATGTGGAATGAAAGCACCATCGATCTGGGAATCTATGCCCAGGATAAGATGGAATTTGAAGGATTGATCGCCCTTATCGGTCTGCGCTATGATTATTTCAATCCCAACGGATGGGGAGACCCGATTTACTATCCGTCGAATTTTGAAGAACCTTTCTCAACCCTGGATTCACTTGGCACTCCTGTCCTCAACGATCCCATTTCTCCCGACCCACACCATCAATTGAGCCCCAGGCTGGGAATATCCCATCCCATTACAGACCGAACGGTCCTCCATTTTACATATGGCCATTATTTCCAACGGCCAGATGCCTATTTTCTCTACCGGAATCACACCTATACCGGCCTGACAAAAGCAGGCAACTGGGTGGGTAATCCCAATTTGAAACCTGAGAAAACCGTTGCTTATGATATCGGTCTTGAACACCTGTTTACACCTGATTTAAAAGCCTCTGTGACCGGTTATGTGAAGGATGTGACAAATCTGGTGGATAATTACAAGTTTATCCTTCGGAAATTGCAGGGGACGGAAGTACGGATTTTCCAGAATGCCGATTATGCGAACATCAAGGGACTTGAATTTGCCCTTCAAAAGAGGCTGAATGATGGTTGGGGTTTCACGGCCAACTACACCTTTTCTGTCGCAAAGGGACGAAGCACATCCTATACGGAAGGTGCCGGAGAATACGATAGTGCCAAACGGATGAATATCCTTGGGTATGATCAGACACATACCGTCAACGCGACACTGACGCTGGCCTCTTCTGAAAAATTCAACACCCTGCTCAGAAACTGGCGGGCAAATCTGCTCTTCAAATACGGCAGCGGCCTGCCTTATACATCGTATAATTCCAGCGTTCCCAATGATGCCAGAATGCCCTGGACGGCAAACTTTGATTTGCGCATCAACCGGACATTCGACGTGGGTTTTGCTGATTTGCAGGTCTTTATGGATATTTTTAACCTGATGAACCGGCAAAATGTGGACTGGATTGGTAGCGCCCGGTATTATGAATTGTATGACGATCCGTCCATCACCCGGTATAATGAACTCTCGGGCGAAATGACCCGGAGTCCCCAGGTCTATAGTAATGAACGACAATTCCGTTTTGGAATGTCCGTCCAGTTTTGATAACCCCTCAGTGAACGGGAGGTCATGAATGATCATGAAACAACATAAAATATTATTAACGGGCCTTGTGCTGATATTGCTCATGAGTCCGGTTCTTAATGGCGCAGATGCTGAAAAAAATCACTTTCTTATGCGGAAAGATGCTTACACAGCCGACAGCCCCATTGTGGAATCGGATTGGGACTGGCATAAGATCGGTGTTTTGTGGAACCGGATTACGAATTTCAGCTATATGGGCGATGATGCCTATACAGACAGAACTCCATCCTGTGATTATCCAGGTGGTACGGGAAATTCCTACCTGTATAGGGGCACAATCTGGTTGTCTGCCTTTGTCGACGGAGAATTCCATTCCACACAGGGGGATGACCAGGAATTTTCCCCCCTAACTCCTGTTACTATGTATACAGGCGATGAGGCTCAAAAAGCTGAACAGGAATCCTACGCAGAATACTATGATGTCAATGCTCCTTTGGCAAGTAATCACTTTCCCCTGGGCGTGAAAGTGATCGAAAGGACCTATGCCTGGAGTGCCGATTTCGCATCGGATTTTATTATTTATGAGTATGACATCATTAATGTGGGGATTGATACGGATGGAGACGGATATCCTGATACAGACCGGGATCTGGATGAATTTTACTTTACCATCCGTTTTGATGGTGATGTGAGCAAACTTCCCCACTGGGGGGCAGAATACCGCTTTTCCAACCAGGATGACCATGTTGTGAGTAACGGTGTGGACTGGGAATGGATCGAAGCTTTCCCTCAGATGCAGGGACGGGATCACGGCCTGACCATTGAAGAGATCGACAGTTCCATGATTATGATGTTTGATGGAGATAACCCTGAATTTGATGCTTTTGATGGCCACCCCGATGATTTTGGCAATCCGGCAGAAGACGGGACTCTTCAGACACCCGGTGTTCTGGGCTTGAGAATTTTAAAAACTGAACCAAAGCTGAAACCTCATTCGTTTCATACCTGCCACATCTATAACGATCCGGGTACGGATCAGGAAACATGGGACAGGATGATTTCAGATCCTACCTTTGAGGATTTGCTGATTGATCCCCGGAACAATCTTCCCTATCCCCTCGATTACCGGGGTATCCTGACCTTTGGTCCCATGGATGTCTTTAAAGCAGGAGACACCTTGAAAGTGACAACAGCCCTGGCTGTAGGCAGCGATCCGGACAGCGGAGGGGTACACAGCCTTGTGGAATTTGTGAATATCATGAAAATGGCGAAATATATGGTCGATCATGATTACGATATTCCCATTGATGAATTGATTCCTCCGGCACCGAATGTGGAAGTGGAAGAAGTAGTAAATGAAGCCGGTGAATTCCAGGGTGTTCATCTTTTATGGGATGATTCTCCTGAATCTCATCCCAATTTTGCCGGATATATTGCTTACAAAGCCAGTGAAAAGACGGCAACGGGCGATCTCCTCTGGGTTCCCATCGACACCTTTATGGTCGATGAAACCTGGCCGCCGCCACTGGGTAAAAAAGCATCAGTATACAAAATTTTTGACAGTAATGTAGAATTTGGGTTTGATTATTACTACACAGTCCAATCGGTTAGTGTTGAAATCATCGATCCGCCCATTGGTGTTCAGGCCACATCCATGCGGGATCCAAATGCCTACTATCCGATATCACCGGCAACCCCGGTTGCGACAGAAAACCTGGATGATGTCAAAGTTGTGCCCAACCCCTATGTGGGCAGTGCGATATGGAATAACCGGATTCCCAGCAGTGCAAATCCCTGGGAACATCGACTGCAGTTCATCAACCTACCTGCCGATGCGACGATTAAAATCTTTACAATAGACGGGGATTTTGTTGATGAAATCCATGCCGGAGAAACGGTCCGCATTGGTGAAGGATATCCGGATGCCCGGGATTCTGTCGCCGAATGGGATCTGTTGACCCGCAATGATCAGGAAGCGGCCCCGGGAATCTATATGTATGTAGTGGATTCACCTTCTCTGGGGACTAAAGTCGGTAAATTTGTCGTTGTCCGGTAATGCGAAAAAGAGGATAGAATTATGCAAAATAAATCGTTGATACTTATCCTGCTAATTGTGCTCATGGTAACAGTGACTCCAGGTGAAACATTTGCACCTGTAGGGACTGTTGTGGGACAATTTATGGAAATCGGCATGGGGGCAAAGGGAGCTGCCATGGGCGAAGCCTATACAACCGGGGCTTCCGGTGCCGAAGCCGTTTTCTGGAATCCTGCCGGACTGGTGGACGGAGGAAACAATCAACTCTTCGTATCCCAAACCCAATGGCCGGCAGATATGGCTTTCGGTGGAGCGGCACTCTCCATGACTTTCGGTAACTTGGGGACATTCGCCATCAGTTCTGTTTATCTGATGACCGATGATATGGAAATCACCTCCCTGGACGCTCCCAACGGGACAGGAGACTTTTTCTCCCTGTCCAACTATACGCTGGGACTCTCTTATGCCCGATATCTTACGGATCGCGTCTCTGTAGGATTAACCGGAAAGCTGGTTCGCGAAGAGTACCTGGACCATGGATACAGTGCATGGTCTCTGGATTTGGGATCCATTTACCGGACTGGTTTTCATGGATTAAAACTGGGTATGTCCATCATGCATTTCGGACCGGAAATTCGCTTTAGCGGTGATTACATCGATTATTCCGATCAGCAATCCTACCTTCCGGATCCCCAGGTTCCCAAAGAATTTGAGACCTATTCTCTGCCGGTCATGTTCCGTTTTGGAACCAGTATCGATCTGATGAATAAGATGGATCACAGACTCACGGCTGCCGGAGATATGATTCACCCCAATAATAATGTTGAACAATACAACCTTGGCGTAGAATATGCTTTCCGGGAAATGGTAACGCTTCGGAGTGGTTATAAATTTGCTTCCGATGAAGGCGGACTCACTCTGGGTGCCGGCCTCCGGATGGCGGTCATGGATTGGACGACCCTCTGCATTGATTACGCATATTCTGATTTGGGACTGTTAACCAACAGTCACAGGTTTTCCCTGGGTATATCCTTTTAAAAAAGGTTATATTGAAATGAAAAAGAAAACGAGAAAAGGAGAAACAAATGAAACGAATTGTTAGCGTAGTTATTTTAGCTCTTTTCGTAACAACCTCCCTTTTCGCAATTGATTTTTCCCGTGTACAGGAAATTTCGATGCCTGATTCGGCATTGAATAATGGTGGTACAGGGAATATGGTTGCCGGAGAGGATGTGGATGGCGATGGTAAAAAAGAAATTTACCTCGTGAATGATAACTGGAACGACGACCCCAGTGAGCTAATTCCTAGGATCTATAAGCTGGAAGAAGACGGATCAGGAGGCTGGGAAGTGGTATGGAGTGCCGTGGCTCCTGTAGACGCCCAGAACACCTGGCCACCGCTTCTTTTGGACGATTTGGATGGCGACGGCAAAATGGAACTCATTTGGTCAGTCGTCAACAATTTTGCAACGGAAGCAAATCCCTACAGAGTTCTGATTTACGAACATCAAGGTGGCGACTCGGATCTGTTCGGTGTTGATGACGGAGCAGGCGGTTATGCCCCGAATGCAGCCTGGACAATCACGGATCAGGATAATTTAAACCTCCGACTTTTTGATATGGATGTTGCGGATATCAAAGGGGACGGTGTGAAACGGATTATCTTTGCGGACCGTACCGGTAACAACAGTGGGTATCATTTTGGCGTCATTACGGTCAGTGATGTTCCCGATGCCGGCGATGGTTCAGAAACATGGGAAGTTGAAGCGACAGCTCAGGATTTTACCTATGGTGGAGATAACAAATGGGATGTCGTTGTGATAGAACCCTCTTTCTATACTTTTGATGAGGTAGTCATCAGCAAGACAACCTGGAACGGCAGTGACTGGGAATATTCTGAATTGTCACCTCTGCCCGGTGGTATTTCTTTCAGAGCTGCACAAACAGCTGATATTGACGGAGACGGGACAAAAGAAGCCATTACTGGTGAATACTATTACGGAGATGATACCCGTCATCTCTGGCTCCTCCAGGAGGAAGCGGATACCCTGAAAAGAACCGGACTTTTTGATATAAGCACAGAATCTTATCTGAATGGTGGCCGGTTGACGGGTGGTTCACATGGTGACATTGATGCAGATGGAAATCTGGACTTTGTTTTTGGCTCCAGATATTCCGGTCCACCCAATGCGATGATTTTCTTTCTCTCTCATAAGGGAGGAGATATTACATCACCGGATAATTGGGAACTCTCATTTGTCGATACAGCCTATGATGATGGCTTGACAGGTATTTGGGATGTGATAGATGTGGCCAATATGGACGACGATGAGTATCTGGAAGTTGTTTATACATCCAGTGTGCCTTATGATGAAGGGGTAGAACCTTTTTTCGATCATATTTCTTATCCCATTATTGTCATGGATCCGCAAATTGCAAACAGCATTGATAAAAGCAATCCCTTACTGCCTTTTGCCTATAAACTTGAACAGAACTTCCCCAATCCCTTCAACCCGTCTACGACACTCTCAATCCATATTCCAACGGCAGAACACGTGAATCTTGCCATCTATGATATTACCGGAAAAGAAGTGAAAGTTCTTGTAAATTCACATCTGAATGCAGGTAATCATTCCTTTGTCTGGGATGGAACCGACATGAATGGCCGAAAAGTTGCATCCGGTTCTTATATCTATCGGATGAAAGCAGGAAATGTGGTTAAAGTTCGGAATATGACACTGCTTAAATAATGATGAATGATGAATGATAAATGATGAATTCAATGATGAGTTCATGCATTTATCAAACAATATGAAAAGGGGCGGATCATTCCGCCCCTTTTCTTTTAACCTAATATTCCAAACTCACAACTCACAACTCACAACTCACAACTCTAACTCAATACTCTCTACTCTCAACTCTCCACTCCCATAGAGTATTCACACCCACAATAATTTTGTCGGTATAAATCCCATTTCCGACTGAGTTCAATACTTTTTTTATACCCATCCTGTTTCTTGAAATTATATTCTACAAAACCAGGGAATTGCCGGCCGATTTGGAAAATGACAGGAGAAATTTTATATGGACTGATGGTTAAAGTGGTGGTAAAGTAAGGAATGTGAAGTTTTTTTGCTTTTATTGAAGTCCGCTCAAGACTGTAATAAAAACATTTTTCACATCGTTTGCCCCGTTCCGGTTCTCTTTCAAATCCGCGAATCCATTGCCGCCAGGATGCATGATTATAATCATCTTCTATAAGGGGAACATTCAACATTTCCGCCAGTTTCCGGGCGTATTTTAATCGTTTTTCATACTCTTCCCGGGGGAATATATTGGAATTGCTGAAAAAAAAGGTCACATCATAGTCGTCTTTTATCAACCGGAGTGTAGAAGCCGTGGCGCAAGGGGCGCAACAGGTATGGAGGAGGATCTTGGGATGTTCAGTGCTCATGTGGTGACGTTATTGATTCTGGACTTATGAATCAAGAACAGAATCTCCTGGACAAGGTTATAAAACAAGAAGCTGAATTGCATGAGCATGTTAATCCATCTCCGGAGTTTTTCATAAAAATAGTGTCTCCAATATATAAGATAAATTCTATTTTACACCCCCCCGGGGACAAAATAACACCCGATATAGTCAAAAACAAGATAATATTATTAATAATATATAGTACGTTGTGAATATGATTGAGTACCTGTTACCATTCTTTCGCAATTGAATTCTCATCCCTTTAACCGTAATTTCCCCTTTGCACAAAAAGTATGGAGAGTCCTGTGCCTGTCATACAAATCATGTCCGAATTGTTAAGTAATCGTATAGCGGCCGGCGAAGTGGTACAAAGGCCTGCTTCCGTTGTCAAAGAGTTGATTGAAAACAGTCTGGATGCGAATGCAACGGACATAGTAATTCAAATTGAAGACGGAGGACGTGAGTTAATCCGGGTTGTGGATAATGGCAGTGGAATGGACCGGGATGATTTGTTGCTGGCATTTGAACAACATGCAACAAGTAAACTCTTTGATATGGAAGATCTTACTGCTATCAAAACACTGGGATTCAGGGGCGAAGCGCTTGCCAGTATTGCATCCGTATCCCGTATCGATGCCAGAACCTGCAATAACGACATGGGGGAAGGATTCAGGCTTTTAATCAATGGTGGAAAAGTGGATCGGCTGGAAGGTGCCGCCATGAAACGGGGGACATCCATAGCTGTTCGGAACCTTTTTTTCAACACACCGGCAAGAAAAAAATTTCTTAAATCAGCGAATGCAGAATACCGACATATTGTGGAAATTGTCCGGCGCTTTGCTTTAGCCCGACCCAATATTCGTTTTCACCTGAGTGCCAATGAAAAGGATGTCTACATTTTGCCGCCGGAAGATCTATCATCCCGGCTGAACCGGATATTTTCTAAACGATTGACGGAAAATTGTATAACGGTTCACGAGGAAGAACCACCCCTGACTCTGAAAGGGTTTATGGGTACCCGGGAACTGGTCCGTCGGAAAAGCGGTGAGCAGTATCTCTATGTAAACGGAAGGCTGGTGACCGACCGGATGATGAACAGTGCTGTTTACGCTGCATACGGTGGTCACCTGGATAAAGGAGAATTTCCCTTTTTCGTCCTTTATCTCTCACTGCCGCCTACAGAAGTGGATGTGAATGTTCATCCGGCAAAAACCGAGGTGAAATTCAGAAGTGAGTGGCAGATCTATCAATTTATACGCCGGAGCTGTGAAGTGGCAATGAAAGAGTGGACAGGAGATTCATCCGGAATCAGCCAATCCGGCGAATTGAATGAACAGGATTTTTTCTCTGGGAAAAGGTCTGTACCTGCCGCTGCACCTCCCCGGCTCGAAGGGGAACAGCTTTCGTTTTCCGGGAAGGATGAAAGGGATACATTGATCAAGGGGATGAATAAGTCTTCATTTTCAGCTAAAGATTTTTCACTGGATGAACGGATACGACGTTTTGAAAAAAGCATCACAGAGGCTGCTCCGGATGATACACATCCCCTGTTGACTGAACGGAATTTCTGGCAGGCTCACGGGAAGTATATCTTTACACAAATTTCCAGTGGAGTGGTTGTTATTGATCAACGGGCAGCCCATACCCGTATTCTGTATGACAGAGCGATCAAAGCTCTGAAACAAGCTTCATCTTCCGCCAGCCAACAACTTCTGTTTCCCGTAACCCTTGAATTGTCCCCGGACGATTTTTCCATCCTGTTGGAAATGGTACCGTCTCTGGAAAAACTGGGATTTTCCATGCGGGAATTCGGCAGGTATTCAATCCTCATTGAAGCTGTCCCGGCGGATTTGCAATGGCTCGAAGAAGGGAAAGTCGTTTTGCAGATTCTGGACGATTATAAAAATTCCCGCCGCTTACACAATCCAGTCAGCGAAAAAATTGCTCTCGCCTATGCCGAAAGAGCGGCAGTCCGAAGAGGTGAAGAACTGACTCCCGCTGAAATGCAAAGACTCACAGACGAGCTGTTTCAAACGGAAAATCCGTATCTGTCTCCTTCCGGAAAACCGGTGATTATCCGGGTTACACTGAATGAACTGGACCGCCGGTTTGAAAGAAATTAAGGGAAATCACATGAGACGGAATAAATCTCTCATCGTATGGCCTCTCTTTATGACCCTCTTTTTCTTAGGTAGTGCCTATGCGTGGTTAAAATTTACGGAGGCATTCCCTGTTGTGAATGTTCAGGTAGAAACAGACAGGGAAGAAGCCGTTGGCATTGCAAGGCAAACAGCTGAATCTCAAGGGTTTTCTGTACATGATATGCGGACTGCAGTCCGCTTTGATCTGGATCGGGAAGTCCAGTATTATACTGAATTGGAGGCTGGCGGAAAAGAGGCTTTCGGAGAGATGCTTGCGGATACCCTGTATGAACCCTACACCTGGCTTGTCCGATTTTTTCAGGAACGCCAGGAAGCAGAATGTCTGGTTCGTCTGACTCCCAATGGAAAGGTGTATGGATTCTACCAAAAAGTCCCGGAGGATGAGCCCGGCCCGAGACTATCTGAACCGGAAGCACGGGCACGGGTTGCTGATATATCCAGTCGTTTAAATATTCCCCTTCAGGCTTATGAGGAAGTGGAAGTCTCGTCGGAAATTAAACCCGGTGGGCGGTTGGATCATGTGTTCGTCTATGAACGTCCGGATGTTACCCTGGGGAAGGAAGGCCGGTATCGAATCCGTTTTACGGTTACCGGAAATCAAGTTACCCAGATAAAACAGTATGTAGACGTGCCCGAAGCCTTTCTCCTGCGATATGAAAATATGAGGGCCGCAAACCGGACGATTGCACATGTGGGATTGGTGGCGATGTTTCTCTTTCTGGGGGTAGGGGGATTGGCAGGATTATACTTCCTTTTAAAACGACATGCCGTAAAATGGAAACCGGCTCTTTATTGGGGAGGGGGAATTGCCATCCTGCAGATTGCTGCTCTTTTTAATCAATGGCCTCTGATTTGGATGAACTATGATACGGCTCTCTCAAAAAGCGGTTTTGTATTTCAACAGGTTTTTGGCTTCATTCTTTCAGGAATGGTACTGGCTTGTGTCATGGCCCTTACTTTTGCTGTGGCTGAAGGACTCACACGCATGGCTTTTCCCGGGCAGATACGTTTGTGGAAAGCATGGAGTGGACCGGTTGCTGCGACAGGAGATGTACATAAACAAACCTGGATTGGGATTTTGTCTACAGGGATATTTTTTGGTTTTTCCACACTTTTTTATTTGATGGTATCCCGTCATTGGAATTGGTGGTCTCCGGCCAGTCCCCTTTATGATCCCAATATCCTGGCGCATATCCTGCCCTGGTTGAATCCTTTGGCCATTTCTCTCCAGGCCGGATTCTGGGAAGAAGCTCTCTTCAGGGCGATCCCTCTTGCCGGTGCAGCACTCCTGGGACAAAGATTCGGCGGAAAAAAATGGTGGATCGGTGCCGCCCTGGTGATACAGGCCTTGATCTTTGGGGCAGCCCACGCCTCCTATGCCAATCAACCCGCCTTTGCACGGGTCGTGGAGCTTTTTATCCCATCCCTTGCTTTTGGCTTCCTTTATCTTCATTACGGACTCCTTCCCGGTGTGATTCTGCATTTTGTGTATGATGTCGTGTGGATATCCTTGCCCCTTTTTAACACATCGGCTCCGGGGAGTGGGATACATAGGATTCTGGTGATCCTGCTGACTCTTTTTCCCTTGGGGATCATTTATTTTCACCGTTTAAGACTCGGGAAACAGGAAATTAAAACCTCATTTCTGAATGGTAACCATGTTGTGAAAATCCCTGAAAAAGAAAAATCACCGGAACTACCTCTGAAAACAGGTCGGATAACTCCCATGGCGAGAGGATTTTTATTTCTTTCCGGACTCATTTTTCTTGTGATTTGGTACCATCACACATCCTTTGAAAATGAGGATCCCGGGTTGGGGGCGGGGCGGGCTGAGGCCCGGAGGGCCTCCGAAGCGGCCCTGGCCGAACGGGGTTTTGAGCTTGCAGATAGTGTGTGGATGGTGAGTGAACGGGTGGTGAAACCACAGGAACGGGAAGGCCGCTTCGCCCGGCAGATCGGTGGTGAAACGGGGTACCGGCAACTTATGGGATCCTTCCTTTCCGGCCCCGCCTGGGTTGTCCGATATGCACGCTTCTCCGGGGATGTGCCGGAAAGGGCTGAAGAGTTCAGAATTTATGTTGTGGGGGACGGCGAAATCCGCCGTTTCATCCACCGCCTGCCGGAAGCCCGCCCCGCCCCGTCCCTCTCTGAAAAGGAAGCAGAAAAATCTGCCCATGCTTTCCTACGGGCCCGTCTGGGACTCGATCCCCGTTTGCTGAAAAATATATCCGTTACTCCCCAAAAAATGCCGAATCGAACAGACTGGACCTTTACTTGGGCTGATACCCTGAGATATCCCCTGAATACAGGAGAAGGAAGGGTGAATGTAACAGTTTCCGGAAACGAGATAAGCCAATACAATCCGGGATACATCCACATTCCGGAACAATGGGAAAGGGACGAGCGGAACCGGGAGACTCTTCGGAATCTGATACAAATCCTGTCTGTGGTTTTCTTATTTATTCTCTTTATTGTGACAGCAATATCTGCGTATCAAAGTGATTATCATGACCATGTGTCTCAAAAAATATGGATCCTTTTGGGAGGAGTTGTCTTATTGGCAGGTCTCTTTCATCTGTGGAACACATGGCCTGATACACGCTTTGGTCTGAATCCGGCTGAACCCTTACAGGGACAGATATTTCGTTGGGTCGCCTTTGGTGTGATCCGAAATCTGGTGTTGGCCTTTTGCCTGCCCCTGCTTTTTCTATTAATCCGTGATTTTGAATCGGATCACATGCGGGATAAGCCCTCAATGTGGATCGGTTTTTCCGCCGGATTATGGAGCTTGGGGATATTGGCTCTGGTTCATAGCAGACTAACCTTTTATCAACCGGCCTGGGCTGATTATTCAGCTCTTAATGCCCGCGTTCCCGCTGGACATCTTCTTGTCACCCGTTTATGGATTTTTTCAATCCTATGTCTTGTGTTTATGATACTTTTTCGGGGAGTAGATAGACTGACAGGAGGGGGAGTCCGTAGGCGTGTTTACGGGTATCTGGTGTTTCTCGCTGCCGGATTCGGCTTTTCAGCCCTTTTTTTCATGGATACAATAACAAGCTGGTTTGTTACCGGACTGCTGATCTTTCTGTTGTCTGCCTGGGTATACCGGATTGTTTTCCGGGCGATGCCTTCTGCCATCCCCTTTGTGATACTACCTTTCTTTGCTGCCAATGGTTATACCCAAATCCGTTATGAAGGGTATCCGGGAGTCTTATTGAGCGAAAGTATCGTTTTGGCAGGATTATTCATTACTGCTTTTGTTTTCAGTTACTATTTACGGGTCAAACAAAAAAAAATATGATTCAGCCGGAACTTATTATTATTACAGGACCAACTGCTTCGGGAAAATCCGAAATGGCCGTCCGTATGGCACTGGAAAAGAAGGGTGTGATCATTTCTGCCGACAGCCGGCAGGTATATAAATACATGGATATCGGCACTGCCAAGCCGACACCGGAAGAACAAAAAGGCATACCTCATTATCTCATGGATTTTCTGGATCCCACGCAGAACTACAGTGCCGGTGAATTTGGACGGGATGCCCGGAAATTGATGGACACTTTTATGAAAGAAAATCGCCCGGTTATTGTCTGTGGTGGCAGTGGCCTGTATATCCAGGCCATGTTGGGTTTCATTCCTGAAGGAGAAAAAGCAGACCCAAAAATCCGCTCATTAATCCGCCAGAGAGGTGAAACCGAAGGGTGGGATATCCTCTGGCAACGTTTGCAGGAGTGTGATCCCAAGTATGGAAAAAAAATTGACCCCAATAATATCCGCCGTATATCGAGAGCCTGGGAGATCATTGAGCAGACAGGAAAGACACCTACTGAATATTTTGAATCTCAGGACAAATCTTTCCCATGGGAATACCGGTTTATTGTTACAGACATTCCCCGTAAAACGCTCTGGAAGCGTATTGAAATCAGGACCCGGCAGATGATCGAAATGGGCTTTGAAAAAGAAGTTCGCTCTTTGCTGGATAAAGGCTATAGTCCGTCTCTCAATGCCCTGAACACTGTAGGTTATAAAGAGATGATCGCCCATATCCGGGGTGAATGTAGCCTGGAAGAAGCCGAAGAGTGGATCAATATCCGGACGCGGCAATATGCAAAAAAACAAATAACCTGGAACAAGAAGATGTTGAGCCGGTATTAGAAAGAGATTGTGTGTCATTTGACAGTTTGGAAGCAGACTTTTTGGGCAGTGGGGTGGGTCACTGGTTGTTATGAAAGCTATCGTACTTTACCTGAACTCACCCGGAATGATAAAAAACCAAAATTAGAATTCAATTCTCAAATTGTTATTTGAACGGTTATATTGTATTTTTCACCGCTGATGTAAACAAAAAGGAATCACAATGAAAAAAGTTTTGATTGTATCGATGGTCATCCTTGGACTGATTGCTGGTTGCAGTAAAGATTCCGGAGATGTTTTGTATTCAAAGAGTGCTCCGGAATATACATTTTTCAAATCGCTGGCAGATAGTGTCCCGGTTTTGAATCCTGATGAAAAAGTGACATTAATTGCCCTGGATTGTGGGAATATTACCAATTATGATGTGATGCCGGAGCTCTACAGGGCTGTCAATGGGCAGTTGGACATTACAGAAGTTCCATCCGAGCACATTGTCAATTATATCAATCAGGTTGCGGTCTCTCTTGCGGACAAAAACATGTTCATGGCGGATGCAGCCGATCAGGGGATTGAAGTCCCTGAGGAAGATATCCAGGCTGAACTGGAACAGATTTGGTCCAATCCCCGCTTTGGCGGTTCGGAAGAAGCATTCAAAGATTACATTGAATCCCAGGGATTTACTATGGATATGGTTCAGCAGGATATTCGGGATGGACTGATTTTCCAGGCTTATCTGGAACAGGTGATTGATCCTGAAATTGATGTCCCGGAGGAAGTCCTGCGGGAAGCCTATAAGGAACCGGTCTCGGCATCGGTCCGACATATTTTGCTTTCAACCCAGGGACAGAATCCTGAAGAGAAGGCAGAAACCCGGAAAAAGATGGAAGGGATACTCAAACGAGCCCGTTCCGGAGAGGATTTTTCTGAGTTAGCCGAAGAGTATTCTGAAGATCCGGGTTCAAAAGAACAAGGTGGCCTTTATGAGAATTTTTCCCGTGGACAGATGGTCCCGGCATTTGATGAAGCTGCTTTTTCTGAACCGGTTGGATCCATCACCGATATTGTTGAAACACAGTTCGGTTATCATATTATCAAGATTCTGGACAGGAAATCCGAAACCCGGCCTTTTGAAGAGGTTCGTGACTCCCTTCGGGCCAATGAACTCTCATCACTCCGGAATGCCGCCATTGAAGTCAAACTGGAAGAACTCAAAGAAAAATACAATTATTCCAAAGAGTTTTGAGTGGAGAGTGGAGAGTAGAGAGTAGAATGAAGAGTATTGAGTGGTGAGTTTTGAGTGTTGAGTGTTGATACGGCAACGCCACTGTCACTACACAGAGATGGAGTTTAGATAAAGAAAAGGACGGGGTAACCGTCCTTTCTTCATTTATCATGTCTCATTTCAAAGATATGTATTTTAGATTATTAATATAAGCGGTTTGTTTTAAGTTGATCAGATGATATACTTGATAGATCAGAGAATAAGGTGCATTATATATCAATACAAATATATGAATAATAATATTATCTTGCTTCAAGTCGCATTTCGGTGTATTTTACCCCCGGGGTGGGGGGGGTTACCTAAACGATATCATATATTTCATATCTCTTATAATGCGGCTTCAGTTAGGGAAAAAGATTCCAATCATTTATAAGAAGTTGGAAGCTGGAAGCAGGGACAGGCCGTGGCCTGTCTGAAGTTAGCGTCGCTGCGCTCCTGATAGTTGGTTCAGGGGTTCATGGGTTCATGGGCTCAGGGGTTCAGGGATGGTCAATGGTCAACTGCCGACTGTCGACTGAAAGAGTAACGTGTGACAAGAGGTTCAAGCACCGCTTTGCGGTGTTCAAATGCTGCTGTGCAGTGTTCAATGATCTCACTTCGTTCGATCTTCAATCCTAGCTTTGCAGATTTCAATGGGTGACCTCTTTTTTGAACACTACATAACAGTGCTGAAATGCTGAGCGCAGCGAAACAATTAAACGGCACGAAGTGCCGCTTGAATTTTTGAACGCCGCAGGCGTTTGAACACTGAGCGTAGTGAAGTACCAATCCCCCAATCGAATCAATCCACTACAGACTGTCCACTGCCGACTGTTGACTGCCGTCTCAACCTTTAAACGTTTAAACGTTTTCCTTTCCACTATCAACACTTGTCCTTATATTATTTCACGCTTCGGACACGGGAGGGAACCCAATCCGAACGTAACATAAGCGACAATGAGGCCGTACTTTGCTGAATACGGTCCGGTAATGAAGATTGTCCTGAAAAAAAGTGCACAGGTGGCAGCATCAACTGCCAATGCATGATGTGATGGATTCTCTTCAGCAAGCCGATGGTATGTATGGAAAATATGGAGGTACCATGCAATTTGAAAATAAACAGTACTGGGGTGTAATCCTGGGAGCATCCAGTGGGTTTGGTCTGGCAACAGCTAAAAAACTGGCTTCCCAGGGAATGAATATTTGTGCTATTCACCGGGATCGCCGGGGTTCCATGAAACGTATCGAAGAGGACTTTGATGCCATTCGTGCTTTTGGGGTGAAATTCCTATCTGTGAATACAAATGCCCTGGATCCCGGGATTCGACAGGATGTATTAAATATGTTACAAGAAAACATGGGGGAGGGAGAAAAGGTCCGGATGCTGCTCCATTCCATTGCCTTTGGAAATTTAAAATTGCTTGCACCGTGTCCGGATAAAGGTGGACAAAGATCTGCCAGGGCTCTGCTGGCAGAAAAACTGGGGATCTCTGCTGATAAATTGGAAGCGGCTATTCAGGATCTGTTTTCGGTGGGTGTTTCCAGACTCCATCCACTGGCTGATCCTCCTTTATACAACCAGGAACGGCTGGCTTCGGAAGAAGATTTTTCCAATACGATTTATGCAATGGGAACCAGCCTGTTGGGATGGGTTCAGGATATATTTTCACGGAACATCTTTGCGTCGGATGCACGGGTTTTTGGACTCACCAGCGAGGGGAACAGTATTGCCTGGCAGGGATATGCACCAGTAAGCGCAGCAAAGGCAGTTCTTGAATCCGTTTCCAGATCCCTGGCCGTTGAAATGGCCCCTTATGGGATCCGGAGTAATATTATCCAGGCAGGTGTGACAGATACTCCGGCGTTGCGCCATATTCCTGGACATGCCCATATCGCTTCTTCAGCCATGCTGAGAAATCCCTTTAAACGGCTTACCCGCCCTGAAGATGTGGCAAATGTTATCGCCCTTTTATGTACAGAAGAAGCAGCCTGGATTAACGGTGATATCATCCGGGTAGATGGGGGTGAGCATGTTGCCGGATGACAAAGGAGACACAAGATGAAATATCAGGATTTTCTGACACGCACATCCTTTGAAAAGGAGGATCTGCTTGCATTCGCACATGGACATTTGATTCAGGATGCGCCGGGAGAAATGGGGCGTCTTCCTGCACCACCCCTCCTGATGATGGATCGTGTGACCTGGGTGGATAAACGTGGACGGCGTGGCCATATCACGGCTGAAAAGGATATCCGGATTGATGATTGGTTTTTTCAATGTCATTTTCTGGGTGACCCTGTTCAACCGGGCATACTTGGATTGGATGCCATCTGGCAACTGATCGGCTTTTATTGTTCGTTGAATGGTGCAACCGGTTCCGGCCGTGCACTGGGATGTGACAGCGTGGAATTTAATGGACAAATCCGTCCCCATAACCGGATCGTCCGCTACGAAATTGAAATCCGTCGTTTCAGTGAAATCAGAGAAACCGGAGCCATGATTGCTGTGGGAAATGGAAAAGTGTTTGTGGATGACGAACAGGTCTATGTCATGAAAAATGCCAAGGCCGGAATTTTTAAGGATATTGCCTATTCAGATTATCCAATCCGGTCCGATCACGCCATTGGAGGATTACCACCCCACGAAGAATCAACCCTTGACAAGATTCTTAAACGGTTCAGGAGGAATGATGGACAGTAAACAAGCTCCTGTGCATATCAGGGAAAAAGTCCTGGAAACCATGCCTCAAAAACACCCCTTCCGCTTTGTCGATGCAATTCATACTCTGTCAACAGAAGAAATCAGCGGTGAATACAGGGTAACCGGTGATGAATTCTTTTTTCCCGGACACTTTCCCGGAAGACCCACCATGCCCGGAGTGATCCTGATTGAAGCGATGGCCCAGGTTTCAGTGGTGGCTTTAGGGATATATGAAACTATGGTAACCGGAGGAGATCTGAACAAGGTGACTCTTTTTACGGAATGTGATATAGAATTCTTTAATGTGGTACCGCCAGGAAGCAAAATTTTAATTCATGGGAAAAAGATATATTTCAGGCGGGGTAAAATTAAAAGTAAAGCATGGGTGACCCTGGAAGACGGGACATTGATAGCCCGGGGACACCTTGCCGGAATAGGAGCAAATGTATGAATCACAGACGTGTTGTTGTCACCGGGTTGGGTATCATTGCCCCCAATGCCCATGGCATACAGGATTTTGAAAAAGCCCTAAGGGAGGGAAAAAGCGGAATCCGTTTTCTTCCTCATCTGGAAAAACTCAAGTTTGGATGCCGCGTCGGAGGGATTCCCGATAATCTTGATCAAATATCAGAAGAATACTTTCCGGCAGATATTCTCCATGTGCTTAATGAGTCTATGCGTTATGCAGGTATTGCAGCTATAGATGCCTGGACAGATGCCGGTATGCAAATACCTCTACCAGATGATGACCGGGTCAACTGGGATTCGGGAGCTATTGTTGGAACCGGTATCGGAGGTGCAGACACCTTGGGTATCATTATTCCGAAAGTGAACGAGGGGAGGGCTAGAAGGCTGGGTTCTGCCGTTGTGGAACAAACTATGTCCAGTTCGGTGTCAGCACGGTTGAGTGGACTCCTGGCTCTGGGAAATCAGGTGACGACCAATTCCAGTGCCTGTTCGACAGGCACGGAAGCCGTTATTATGGGATATGAACGGATTCGCGAAGGTAAAGCGGATAAAATGTTGTGTGGCGGAGCCGAGGGATCTTCCCCCTATATATGGGCTGGTTTCGATGCCATGAGGGTCCTGAACACAGGGAAGAATGAGGTGCCTGAACAGGCATCCCGCCCCATGAGTGCCACTGCCGGAGGATTTATTCCAGGTGCAGGAGCCGGTATCCTCCTCCTTGAGAGTCTGGATAGTGCCCAACAGCGGGGTGCCCGGATTTATGGGGAGATTTTGGGAGGGGCTGTCAATTCCGGAGGCCAGCGAAATGGCGGAAGCATGTCCGCCCCAAACGGAGAAGGTGTTCAGCGATGTATTCGTGCAGCTCTACATCATGCAGGTATCGGACCCGGTGATGTCGATGTCATAAACGGTCACCTGACAGCTACAATGGCTGATCCTTTGGAGCTTGCAAACTGGGCTGCGGCTTTGGAACGGACCCCCGTTGATTTACCATATATTCATTCAACAAAATCTTTGGTGGGACATTGTCTTGGAGCCGCAGGAGGAATTGAATGTGTTGCCTCCCTCCTCGAAGTGCACAAAGGATTCATTCATGGATCAATCAATTGTGAGGATTTGCATGAAAAAATTCTGCCGTATGAAAAGCGGGTTGTGCATGACACCATAGAAAAAGATTTTAATATTTTAATCAAAGCCAGTTTTGGTTTTGGTGACGTTAATTCGTGTGTCGTTTTTCAGAAATATGAAGGATAAATATTCAAATAAAACAACAATGAAAGCCTGTTAAGGAGGAAACCATGGAAGAAAAAGTCATCTTTGAGAAAGTCCTTGAGATTCTCAAACCCTATGTGCGTGAAGCAGAAGACTTGAAAACTGCAACGGAAGAGACAGATATTTTAAATGATCTGAAAGTAAATTCTTCCCGGCTGGTAGACATTATTCTGGCCATTGAGGATGAATTTGATATTGAAGTCTCGGATGATGAGGCCGATGAGGTTCAGACAATTGGTGATACTGTTTCTTTGATCACCGGGAAAATTTAAATCCGGTCAAACTGTCATGAACAGGACTCATGAACATCAAAAAGACCCGGCTGGTCACGGCCGGGTCCCATCTGATATGAAACAAAAGAACTTACTGAATATTTCTATTCCCTTTGGAATACGCTGCCGTTGTACAATACAGAAATGGGTTGATTGGATCTTTTTTCCACTCCTGGCCCCTGTGATCATTTTTATCCTGAAGTATGTACAGAAAAACCGGATAAAGGATCTTAAAAAAATTCGGATGTTATTTAAACGAATAGCGGGAGAAAGCAAGATTCCTACCCTCATTTGTGCCAATCATTTAACGAAGGTGGATTCTATTTACATTCATCATGCCTTTGCATCCCTTCCATTCTATTGGCGTCATTTCAGGCTTTTTTCCTGGAATATCCCTGCCAAAGAAAATTTCTGGACGAAACCATTGGACCGGCTTGTGACATATCTTGGGAAATGTATACCTATCGTCCGGACAGGTACTCCGGAACACCATAAAGAAGTCCTGGATACGCTTCGGTATCTCCTTGCCCGTGGCGAGCTGTGCACCGTTTTCCCTGAAGGCGGCCGAAGTCCAGATGGCCGGGTGAATGTTCAAAATGTCCGCTATGGAGTCGGAACGATTTTAAATGGCCTGCCAGACTACCGGGTTCTCTGTGTGTATATGCGTGCTGAAAACCAAAAAGAAATGTCAGACCTGCCTCCAAAAGGAGATACTCTTTATTTTGATTTTAAAGTGATCACACCTCAAAGTATACAGACTGGCAGACGTGCTGAACGGGATATATCAAGGACTATTATTGAAAAGATCAAAGAAATGGAAGATCTCTATTTTGAAAAATATAAATCATAACATCCCTCTCGTTTTAGGGAATGATATTGTGGATTTAAGTCACACGGATGCCTGGAATTTCCATCCCCGGTTTCCGGATCGCACCTGTACACCTTCAGAGCTATATTATCTAAATCGATGGCCTCTGGGAAGTCCTGAATATATCGAAAGACTTTGGATGATATGGAGTATAAAAGAATCAGCTTATAAAGCACATAAACAACATAATCCGGACATGTCCGGGTGGTGGAATTCCTTCGAGGTGATGCCTGAAAAGGGACAGGTTATTAGTCATGGTGAACTTTTACTACATGTGAAAGCAGAGAAGGGATATGGCGGTAAGGAAGGAAACATACCCTATATTCACACATTGGTATATTCTCCATATCTGACTCTTGATCAGATAAAGAGTGATGTGACATGTATGGAAGTGAATATGGACCAATCCAAGGCTGTAAGGGACTTTACAGTTCGAAAGCTTTTTGGGCCGGACAACATGTTGTGGCCTGAAAGAATCACTTGGTGCAAGGAAAAATCAGGTGCACCAGTACTTAAAATCAGTCACGAAACCTTGAAAGGACGGTTCTCGTTGAGTCACCACGGACGCTTTGTGGCCTTTGCAACAAATTACAATGTTGAAGGAAAAACTTGTCATTATGTTTCTTAATCAGTACAATAACGATAAGAATAGTAGAGAATCATGAAATTATCCGTCAAAAGCGAATATGCCATTCTGGCTATGATAGACCTGGCAGAACGGGAGTCGGAAGGACTTCAGCATATAGAAGACATTGCCAGGAGAAAACATATTCCCCGTAAATTTCTGGAACAGATTCTCCTCATTTTGAAAAGAGCAGGTTATGTTCGCAGTAAAAGAGGAGCAGTAGGGGGATATCGAATAGGAAAGAGTCCATCAGAAATTTCCCTGGCAGAAATTATACGGCTGATGGATGGTGCCCTGGCTCCGGTGGAATCGGTCAGTGTTTATTTCTATGAACAAACACCCATTGAGCAAAACCAGAAATTGATTGATGTTTTTCGTGAAATCAGAGATTATATCTCCACAATTATGGAAGGGACTCATATTTCGGATTTGTTGTAGAAAATTTTTTTAAATCAAATACGACAAAAAAGATAGAAAAGATCAAGAAAGGTGTATCACATGTTTGAATTAGCTTTGGAAGTGGGGCTTGCGTTGTTAGGACTCGCGTTTTTTGCAGAACTCGTGGATTCTTCCCTTGGAATGGGATACGGGACCACTCTTACACCAGTGCTTTTACTATTAGGGTTTGAACCATTGCAGGTTGTCCCCGCTATTCTTTTGTCTGAACTGGTGAGTGGTTTACTGGCCGGTTTTACGCATCATGCTGTAGGGAATGCCGATTTTAAGCCGAAAACGATGAGCTTAAAACGGATCTATCGGGCATTTAAAGAAATGGGATTTACAAAAAGTATGAAAAAAGGGCTCCCAATGAACCTGAAGGTTGCCCTGCTCATTGCAAGTTGTAGTGTAGTTGGTACTGTAAGCGCTGTATTAATAGCCGTGAATATTCCAAAGTTATGGTTGAAACTGTATATTGGCGGACTGGTCTTTGCGATTGGACTAATTGTTTTGTTAACAATAAATAAAATGTATGCCTTTTCCTGGAAAAAGGTGGGTATACTGGGCATCATCGCTTCATTCAATAAAGGGATCAGCGGGGGCGGTTACGGACCCGTTGTCACAAGTGGACAGCTTTTATCCGGTGTAGATGGAAAAAATGCGGTAGCCATCACCTCTGTTGCAGAAGGACTCACATGTCTGGTGGGTGTGCTTTTATACATCTTCACCGATACCAACCTGGATTGGTCCCTGGCTCCTTACCTGACGATCGGTGCAGTTTTATCTGTGTATCCTTCAGCTTTTTTCGTAAAATCGATTAAGCCAAAAGTCTTTAAAATGGCAATTGGAATTCTGACCATGTTACTTGGAATCTTAACTCTTTATAAAACACTTATTCATTAAGGAAAAAACATGAGGTTCTGTGCGTTGACTGCTCTTTTAATTTTCCTGGTTCCGTTCCTGATTTTGCATGCAGAAGAAGTCGATACCAAGGCTTCCCATTTTGGCTTTATCCGCTGTGCCTTTGTCAGTGAACCTGCTCTGGAATCGCAGTCTTTTTCTGTTTTTCATGCCCGCTGGGGTATGAAAGGCAAAGTTTCACATCGCTTAGGATATAAACTGTATGCAAAATTCTCTTCACTCGGGTCTCTGGAGGTTCAAAGGGATTCAACAGGCTATTTAACTCATGTGTCTGCCGACATACCCGTTGGACTTTTGGATGCATACATGGATATACAGGTTGTGGATAAACTCGCTTTCCGAGTGGGACAGATGAAGGTTCCTTTCAGTGATTCCAATTTAAAAAGTCCTGCATCTATGCCATTCATTTACCGGCCTCTGACACGTCAGATTACACCCCCTATCCGTGATATCGGAATCCAGGGAATGTGGTCTCCGGGAACCCGGGGCTTTACAATTTCTGCCGGTCTATTTAACGGAGAAGGGTATAATGCAGTGAACACGGATGACCATTTAAGTGGCGGCATGCGGGGAGAAATCCCCCTATATGATAAACACAAGATATCTGTATCATGGTTTACAGATAAATCCCGGAATTTTCGGGGACAATATTTCAATGGTGCTTATCTCTGGTCCGCAGAGAAATTTGAAACCGGTAGTGAATATGTCTTACAAAACCGGGATGGAAAGAGCTCCAATGCCTTCTATATCTTTGTTAAAACTTCAGTTGAGACTAATAATCTCTGGTTTAGTTCCTTTGATCCGGCTTTTCGCTTTGAACACCTTGATGAAGCCGGTTTCGGAAAAACCAATCTAATGACGGCAGGATGTACTTTCCATCTGGATAACAGTGCTCTGAATATTTTCCGGGTTGATTACAGTCATCCACTGGATGATCACGGAGATAAAGTCCTAACCGCCCTGCTTCAAATTACCTGGTAGTACCTGTCTGTTTGACATTCAATGTTCTTTCCAGCCTTATCAGTTGATGGTCTAACTGATTGAAACGCTGTTTCTCTAATACTGCCGGCCAGGGTGTTTTTTTATTGGATAAATAGGATTTCAGAAGTTCTTCCGTTTCAGATGAAGTTGCTGGTGCCTTTTCCAGATTGCTTAACAGATCATTCAGCGCTTCTTTTTCTTCAATCAGTCTTTCTTGTTCTATTTCAAGTTCATCTTTAATTTGCCGAACTTCGGATATCGCTCTCGACAGATTGATTTTTGCATTGGCGATTTCGATGGAAACGGATGTGGATTGCCAGGCAATTCCCAACAGCCCCAGAGTAGCTACAATCATACAAAAACTCAACGATATCCAGAAAAACCGTGGGATGTTTGATGGTGTCATTCAATACCCTCCTATTCAATATTTACATATCCGAACATGTCCGGATATGTAGTTTAAGAACCATTATTATGCAGTATCATTACGAATTGTCATATAATAAGTCACACCACCGCCAAGACTGATGAGCGAAGCGGCAAGAGATGCATATTGATAATTGCCGAAGATATCCGATAGCCATCCTCCTGCCAAAGGGCCGGTGATTCCGGCGATGCCATATCCAAGGAAGACCCAGGGATAGACCTTCCCCACATTGGATACACCAAAGAGCTGGGCTGTTTCTTTGGCAAAGAGGACAAAGTTGGACCCAAAAGAGAAGCCGGTAATCAGAGCGAGTAAGATAAAAAGCAGGCTGTTCAGGGGAAGAAATCCTAACAGAAAGGTGCTGACACCCAATGATCCCAAGGCAATGAGAACAAGTAATCTGTTAGAAAAGAAATCACTCAGCCAGCCCCATACTATGCGTCCGGTAAAATTGGCGATGGAAAAAAGAATAATTGTGGCTGCCAGAATCTGCTCAGATATAGAATGGACGAGCCCCATGGGTTTTAGATTACCGATTACCATTAAACCTGAAAAGGTACCACAAAACATGGTGATGAGTAACATGAGATATTTTTTTTCTTTCAGAAAACCAGGCTTCAGGGGAACTTCGGTCCCTGATTGTTCCGGCACCGTATAAAAAAGAGCCATGAACAGCAGGATGAGTCCAAATGTCATTCCAATTATCATAAATATATTCAGGGCATGATAACCTTTTGAAAAAAGGGATTCTGCCATCAGAGTGACGACGACAGCTCCACCGCCAAAACCGGCTGCCGCAATACCGGCAATGAGTCCTTTTTTTTCTGGGAACCATTTAACGGGAATTGTCAGTGCCATCAAATATCCAAAACCAGTGGCAATCCCGCTGAATATACCGATCCCCAAAAGAATCAGGAAAAAATTTCCAGCAGATAAAGCGGAAAGACCGTATCCCAGAAAAAAGAGTATAGCCGATATCATTGCCAATTTTTTAGCACCGATTTTCTGTTCAAGGGAACCAGCCCAGATCATGGATAAAGCGAAAACAGCAATGATAAGTCCGAAAATTAATTGGGTCTGGGCACCGCTAAGACCGTAATCTGTTTTGAGGGAAGGAACGAAAACGCTCCATGCGTAGATTCCGCCAAGGCATAACATGGAAAAAAATGAAGCAAGGATATTCATTCGTTTCATAAGACATCCTGATGATGAGTGAACGGTTATGAATGATTAAGATATTCGGTATAAAAGATAGGAAGCTTTTTAAATGATGACAACGTATTTATAACTTGACATAAATCAAAAAGGCCGTTCTAAAAACGGCCTTTTGGGGAACGGATAAAAAATTTTTTTAGAAGATAAATTCCATACCAATCAATAATTGATCCCAGGATTCATCCTGCCCTTCATACGTCCATGTCCAAGATTGCCAGGATGTGCTGATATTGACACTTTGCCGGAAAAGCCATGAGAACCCGGCACTTCTTACGTGAACCGGATCTTCCCCTTTACGCGGATTGGGTCTGAACTGATATCCTCCATAGAGATTCATGGGTAAAAAGGGTGGATGAATGGATACGCCAGCTCTGTGGGTTAAGGTTCGATTGAACTTTTCTTCAATCCCTTCATTGATTTTTTGATCAAACAGTTCATCATCTTCAGAATCCCATTTCAACCCACTCCACTGAATCAAATCCGCCTGATAGAAGATGTCAAACCATTTGAGAAGAAGAGCAGCTCCTGCCTGGAATTCCATAGGGCGTGTCAGGGTATAATCAAAGGGCTCATATTCTACAACAAGGCTGTCTCCAAAAATCTCCGTATTATCTTCAGTTACCCATAAAGTTTTCGGCAGTTGGGCAGCCAGACCGATGTTCAGATACGGGGTTAAGGTATGGATCAGGCCAATTTTTCCAGAGACCCCGACAAAAGAAGGTTCAACCAGAAGTTGTGTATTTTGGTCAAAATACTTGGCAGTCAGCTTGAAATCCCCCATCGGAATTTGAAAATCAGCACCGATGTATAAATCTTTGGCAAATTCCGTAGCTCCTGCCAGATGTAAAGTATAACTACTGCCTTCAATGCGTTGGGAATAGGAGGGGATTTCATATTTCATGGCATATTCAAGATCCTGGGTAATTCCCGTTGACCAGCTCAGATGTCCGCGAAAAACGGGGATGGCATGGGTATAGGAAACATGGGATATCCGGCTTTGTGGTAATGTTTCGCTTCCGCTGGTAAATTCCCCGGATCCATAGGTTCCCCGGAGAATCCGGAACTTTGTCATGGCGATATTAGCCGGATTAAGTGAGAGTTCGGGCATAACCTGACCGGCAGCCACGCCGGCCCCTCCAATGGCTGTACTTTGAGGCAGATGCCCTGAAAATCCGTTAAAAGGACGTAATGCATCTTCTTCGCTATACTGTGCACACAGAATCTGAATACTTAAGAAAACAATAAATAGTATTTTTCTCATCATGTTTACCGTTTTGGTTTACTGCTACGGCGATTGTCTGAACTTTTTGTTTTGGTTTCTTTTGATGAATCCGAGGACGAGGACGAGCTGCCGCCGGATGATGATTTGGGGGTGGAGTATGATTTGGTTTCACTGGAAGTGGCAGGTGGAGGTGAAGAGACAGGACTTGCATTACCGGAAGACATACGGGTATTTGCTGAAGGTGCCGGAACAGATCCAGGAGAGGGCGAGGATGGACCAATAGCCCTTGGAACAGTCAGTGTCCGTCTTCCAGGGGTTTTGCCACTGTCATCATTACCTGAAGATCCACTTCCCGGTGTGGGTGTGTAATACCAGTACCCATCCCGGTACCAGTAATACCGGTTGTTGTAATAATACCAGTCCCGGTTATAATACCTGTAATCATAATAGTAAGGATCATAATAATAATTTCCTGTAAACCAGTCATACCGCAAATGCCAGCGATAGGGTGAATAGGAATGATATCCATAGGGATCGTAGAAATGATAGTTTTCCACCCTGTTATCGTTGTATTCCTCATGGTAATATGTAATGGCCGCCGAGGAATCCGCCTCAATGGCAGACAATGGTGGGCGCGTGAGTGTATAACATCCCGATGTGGAGATGAGTATCATTGCCAGCATCGAAAGGTTGAAAAGTATGCGTTTCATAAGCTTTCCTCTTCTTCCCGTATATTAGACACGGGAATGGATGAATCGTTAATTTTCTTACTCTAAGTTAAGGATATTTGTTCCCCTTAAAAAAGGAATAACAGGTATAAGAATCTATCCTGTAGGGCTATTCTCATAAAAAAAAAGGGGTTGATATCAACCCCTTTGAAGCGTCTTTGATTTGTTTATCTATTCTAAAGATTCAATGGCTTTTGCCTGATCCCAGATCGCCTGGCCTTCTTCCTGCCGGCCCTGGAGATATATAACACGTCCCAGTTTCTTTAAATAGTTCACGTTCATGGGGTTTTTGTCCACCATTTGCTGATAGTAATATTCGGCAGTGGCATAGTCTTTTAATTCAGTGTATAAATCTCCCACGGCTTCAAGGACAAGCATATCGTCGGGATTCATGGCCAGAACTGTTTCAAACTGGTTTTTAGCCTTTTCATAATATGTGGTGGCCATTTCCGTTTCTCCCCGTTCTTTGGCTTCAGAGGCCATTCTTACGTAGAGGTAACCCAGGTTGAAATAGTTATCTGAATTGTCCGGATTTTCTTCCACAATTTGCTTAAATGTGGCTTCAGCTTCATCATACCGTTCTTCTTCCAGGAGTATCCGGGCATAGAGCTTTGCAGCATCCTGCTTTCTTTCGGTTTCCATCTGGATCACATCCTTCAACAGGCCCAGGGCTTCATCCTTTTTTCCCTGCTGAATCAGCTGAATGGCCTTGTATTCTTTTAGAATCGGGGCTTTTTCAGAGTTTTCAATACCTTCATTAATATAGGTCATGCTTTTTTCCGGATCGTTTTCATAGATTTTTGCAATACGTGCCAGTTGGTAGTATGCCCGTTCATCATCCGGTTTCAGGCTTTTGGCATCTTCCAGGAAACGGATAGCCTCCTGAACGGCATTTACGGAATCTGTTGCTGACTTGTTTTGCAATGCCGTGTAGTATTTCAGTCCCTCATTATAGGATTTCTGCCAGTAAAATTCTTTCAGCTGTTCAATATCTTCCTTAAACTGGGGACCCCGTTCCAGCGATTTATTCAGGTATTCCAGGGCCAATCCATATTTTTCCTGGGGACCGTACACATCCCGGGCCAAAAGGTAAGGGACTTCCGGATTGGTTGGTTCCCGATCCATGGCGAGCAGAAAGAATTCTTCAGCCTTGGGAAGGTTTTTCTGCTGGACATAGAGTTTTGCAGATGTGAATTCCTGGGATGAGCACCCGATGATCAGGGCTATAACTGCCAGAAAGAGTTAGATGTTAACTTTTGAAATTTTCATTATGTCTCCTTTTTGATATCCTTATAATTTATTTAATGCACAGCCGGAATCAAATAATTTGTCCGCCAAATTTTTCTTACACCGAATGTTATCTTCTTTAATCCACACAGATCATTTCCAGTAAATTTTGAACCCGGTGCTGGATAGACTCCCGGGTGACTGAAACAAGCCGGTCTGTGGAAAAGGTCTCCACAAGAAATGAAGCCATTACTGTCCCGTGGACCATGGCATTTTTATAGTCTTTCAGGGATAATTCTTTGAGATTCCGGGTGGACAGGTATCCCATAAAGCCTCCTGCAAAGGAATCTCCTGCACCGGTGGGGTCTACAACATTCTCAATAGGGTAGGCAGGCATGATGAATAATTTATCTTTGTGAAAGAGCATGGCACCGTTTTCTCCCCGTTTTACAATAAGGAATTGGGGACCGGATTGCAGTGTCTTTTTTGCTGCTGTGAGGATACTGGAGGTTCCGTTCAACTGTCGGATCTCATCTTCATTGATGAAGAGGATATCTACTTTTGAAATAACGTCCAGAAGCGAATCCCGGCTGATGTCGATCCAAAGGTTCATGGTATCTAAAGCCGTCAGGGGATGATTTTCCATCTGGTGCAATACTTGTAGCTGTAGTTCGGGATGGATGTTTCCAAGAAAAAGGATGGGACTTTTCCGGTATGCAGGGGGAAGAGATGGTTGAAAATTTTCAAAGACATTCAGTTCGGTATACAAAGTATCCCGCTTATTCATATTGCTCTTGTAACGGCCGCCCCAGCGAAAAGTCTTTCCATCCTTTATTTCCAGTCCTTCAAGGTCAATCCCGTATTTTTGTAGCAAATCCAGAGCGGACTTTGGAAAATCTGTCCCAGCCACGCCGACAAGACATGTTTTCGTGTAGTGGGATGAGGATAGACTGAAATAGGTGGACGATCCCCCCAAAGCATTATCCCGTCTTCCAAGGGGTGTTTCTACGCTGTCCAGCGCAATGGACCCCACCACCACAATCTGTGTCATATCACATTTCCCTTTTCTTGAGTTGTTCCCGGACCCACATATTTAATCCCCCCTGAAGGATCAATTCCTGAGCAGGGACCCCCAGACCGTCCATGGGAAATTGTTCCTCCCGGACGTGAAGATTCCGGGTTTTCCAATCCACAAGGACTTCCAGATCTGTCTGGTATGTCAGTTCTCCTTTGCCGAATTGCCGCAAAAGATAATGAATAAATTCGGGAGATTCCACGACGATAAACCCATTGTTAATGGCATTCCGCTTGTATGTCTGGCTAAAGGATCCGGCAATCACCATTTGAATACCCAGATATTTCAGTGCAGTAGCTGCCTGTTCACGACTGCTGCCGGTACCGAAATTAAATCCACCGGCCAGAATATCTCCAGGGCGGACCAGGGATTGGAAGGCCGGATCATAGTTTTCCATGGCTACGGCTGCCTGTTGCTCCGGTGTCATGGTGTCGTTGTATGTGTATTTTCCAGGATAAATTCCATCTGTATTCATGTTGTCGGCCGGACAAAAAAGGAGTTTGCCACGGGTGGTTTGAGGAAAACCTTCTATGAGTTCGGAAGGTGCCTGTTCGGTTTGTTTTGCAAGGGGAATCCGCTTGGCAATGGGGTTGAGGTCTTTTTCGTCATTCAGGGGACTAATATATCCCGTCAGGGCGGATTTGGCCACAACAGCCGGTGATGCCAGATATGCTTTTGCCTCTTTGGATCCCATGCGTCCCTTGAAATTTCTGTTGGTGGCAGAAATTCCCACTTCCCCGGCTTCAAGTAGGCCCTGGCCAAGGCCGATACAGGGACCGCATCCTGGTGGTAATGCAACGGCTCCGGCTTCCAGCAAAGCTTGCCAGTCACCCGCTGCCTCGCTTTTTTTCTGGACCTCTGCCGATGCTGCTGCAATGTAAAAGGTAACCCCCGGTGCCACTTTTTTTCCTCTCACAATTTTTGCTGCTTCAGCCAGATCTTCATACCGGCTGTTGACACAGGAAAGCAGATAAGCTTTGTTGATTTTAATTTTTTGTGTTTCAGCCCGGGTAGCAGATTGATATGTTTTCACATTGTGTGGACCACTGACGACGGGTGTGACGGTTTTCAAATCCAGGGTGATTTCCTGTGCATACACGGCATCGGGATCTGGACGAAGCCGGAACTTGTATAATGCCTCCAGAGTCTCTGAATTGATACGGGGATGCCGTCCATTCCCGTCTGTGTCGGAAGGTACTCCCGGGAGCCCCTGTTTTCGAAGTTCTTCCTCCCGGTTTTTCATCCATTCCAGGGTTTTGCTGTCAATGGGGAATAATCCCGCCAATGCTCCCCATTCCGTTGTCATGTTGGCAATAGCCAGACGGTCTGCAATGGGAAGTGATAAGACACCTTCTCCTGAGAATTCCAGAGCATGATTTAATACTTCGTCATGATTGAAAATCCCGCATAAGGTTAAGATAACATCCTTGCCACTGACACCAGGCTTTAAGGCACCCGTCAAAACCACTTTGGTAACAGGCGGGATTTGCCACCAGGTCTTGCCCGTTGCCCACAGAGCTGCTGCATCGGTCCTGACAACGGGTGTACCCAGGCACCCCAGTCCACCGTACATGTTGGAATGACTGTCTGATGCCACAACCAGTGTCCCCGGGAAAGCATATCCTTGTTCACACATAATCTGGTGACCAATACCATATCCTGCGGGATAAAAATCCACTCCCATATCTCTGGCAAATTCTTCGATCGCCTGGTATTTTGACAGATTTTTTTCAGATGTATCCTGGACATTGTGATCAAGGGCAAACACCGGCTGCCGGGGATTGGCGATGGAAAAGGCACCGATTTCCCGGAATTTCGGGATAACTGCTCCGGTATTATCATGGGTTAATACATGACGCGGCCGGATACTGACATAATCACCACTGTGCAGCACCCCTGTAGTGTTCACTGCGTGTTGTTGAACGATCTTTTCAATAAGATTTTGTCCCATACCGAACTCCCGATTGGTTTCTGCTTAATCTATACCCGGAAAATCTATTAAAATTTGAGCGGAATGATAATCAAAATAGGGAAAATTTAAAGAGAGATAATATTGTATTGGGTAGCCATCGGGATTATTCCGGGGATATGGGTTGTGCTTCGTTGCATTTAGAAATGAAGATACTTATATTTCTAAGCTGAAAACAAATGGAGAAAATATGAAGAAAAATGTATACCTTTTTGGAGCAGGTAAAGCCGAAGGCCGGGCCACAGACAAGAATTTGCTGGGTGGTAAAGGAGCAAATCTTGCGGAGATGAACCGTATTGGTTTGCCGGTGCCTGCCGGTTTTACGATTACTGCAGATTACTGCAACCGCTGGAATGAATTAGGAACCGAGAAAGCCATTGAAGAGCTAAAGCCTGAAGTGGAAAAAGGGATTTCACATATTGAAGAGATTATGGGAGCCAAATTTGGAGATCGTGAAAATCCCTTATTGGTATCTGTCCGCTCAGGAGCCCGTGTATCCATGCCTGGGATGATGGATACCGTGTTGAATTTAGGTCTGAATGAAGATACGGTTGCCGGTCTGGCAAAGAAATCCGGGAATGAGCGGTTTGCCTGGGATTCTTATCGCCGTTTTATTCAGATGTATGGTGATGTTGTGATGGGAATGAAACCGGAATCCAAGGAAGATGAAGATCCCTTTGAAGTCATTATCGATAAGATCAAGAAAGAAAAAGGGGTTGAACTGGATACGGAACTGACGACAGATGATTTGCAGAAACTGGTAGCCCGTTTTAAAAAAGCTGTGAAAGAAGTCACCGGAAACGAATTTCCCACGGATCCCTGGGAACAGCTTTGGGGAGCCATCGGGGCTGTTTTTGGAAGCTGGAATAACTCACGGGCGATTTATTACCGGAAAATGAATGGTATTCCCCATCATTGGGGGACAGCTGTTAATGTGCAATCCATGGTTTATGGTAACATGGGTGAAAATTCTGCAACAGGTGTTGCTTTTACCCGTGATTCAGCAACCGGTGAAAATATTTTTAACGGAGAATACCTGGTAAATGCCCAGGGTGAAGATGTCGTAGCCGGAATCCGGACACCCCAGGAGATTACACTGGAAGGATCCCGCCGTTGGGCTAAACTGCAGAATATTTCTGAAGAGGAACGGAAAGAAAAATATCCGTCCCTTGAAGAAGTCATGCCTGAAGTCTATAAACAACTTTTTGATATTCAGAAAAAGCTGGAAGAGCACTACAAGGATATGCAGGATCTGGAGTTTACCATTCAGGAAGGCCGGTTGTGGTTGTTGCAGACACGGAATGGAAAGCGTACCAGTGCAGCAGAGGTCCGCATTGCCATGGAGCTTTTGGAAGAGGGAAAAATCGACGAGAAAACAGCCATCACCCGGGTCAATGCCAACCGGCTGGACGAATTGCTTCACCCTGAATTTGATAAATCAGCTTTGGAAGAAGCCACGATCATTTCCAAAGGATTGCCTGCTTCGCCGGGAGCTGCAACAGGCCGGATTGTGTTTTTTGCCGATGATGCTGAAACCTGGAAAGCCAAAGGTGAAAAAGTTGTTCTTGTCCGTATTGAAACATCGCCGGAAGATTTGTCCGGTATGGATGCAGCGGAAGGGATTCTCACAGCCCGTGGTGGTATGACATCCCACGCGGCAGTGGTTGCCCGGGGTATGGGTAAATGTTGTGTCTCCGGTGCCGGTGGCATTCGGGTGAATTATAAAGAACGGAAAATGGTTGCCGAAGGAAAAGAGTACAAAGAGGGCGACTGGATTTCCCTGAACGGAACAACCGGGGAAGTCTATGAAGGCAAGGTGGAAACCATCGAGCCGAAGATGAGCGGTAATTTCGGAAAACTCATGAATCTTTGTGACAAGTATACCCGCATGAACGTCCGGACCAATGCCGATACTCCCAAAGATGCAAAAGTTGCCCGGGATTTTGGTGCTTCCGGAATTGGATTGTGCCGTACCGAACACATGTTTTTTGAGGGGGACCGGATCAAAGCGGTTCGGGAAATGATTTTGGCAGATGATGAAAAGGGCCGTCGGAAAGCCCTGGATAAACTCCTTCCCATGCAACGTGGGGATTTTGAGGGTATTTTTGAAGCGATGGACGGATTGCCTGTGACGGTACGCCTTCTGGATCCACCTCTCCATGAATTTGTCCCCCAGGATGAGAAATCCCAGGCGGATATGGCGAAAGAACTGGGGGTTTCTCCCGAAGAAGTCTTCAATAAAGTAGAATCCCTGCACGAAGTGAATCCCATGCTTGGGCACCGGGGCTGCCGTCTGGGTAATACCTATCCGGAAATTACGGAAATGCAGGCTCGTGCGATCATTGAAGCTGCATTGAATTGTAAGAAACGCGGTATCAAAGCGCTTCCGGAAATCATGGTTCCTTTGATTGGTACCAAAGAGGAACTGAAAATGCAGGAAGAAATCATCCGGTCAACAGCAGAAAAGGTATTTGAAGAAAGAAATGATACCGTGGATTACATGGTTGGCACCATGATTGAAATTCCCCGTGCAGCATTGACGGCTGATGAAATCGCCAAAACGGCTGAGTTCTTTTCTTTCGGGACCAATGATCTGACCCAGATGACCTTCGGGTACTCAAGGGATGATGTGGGTAAATTTCTCCCCATCTATCTGGAGAAAAATCTTCTGGAACACGATCCCTTTCAGGTGTTGGATCAGACCGGTGTTGGACAGCTTGTTGAAATCGGTACCCAAAAGGGGCGGAGTACCCGTCCTGAGTTGAAAGTTGGCATTTGCGGTGAACACGGGGGAGAACCCTCATCCGTGAAGTTTTGTCACAGAGTTGGCATGAACTATGTCAGCTGTTCGCCCTTCCGGGTGCCTGTTGCCCGGTTGGCGGCTGCACAGGCTGCCATTGAGGAAAACAAGTAAAACCATCCTCAGCGTTTGATATATGAAAAAAGAGCCTTTGAATAAAGGCTCTTTTTTTTATCACAAAATAATATAAAGATAATTTTTTGGTTCAATATATGAATTATTTAATCTTTGAACCTCCCCCGGGGATAAAATATAAGGTCGAGTCTAAAAATGCAACATAATATTGTAAATCATATATTTATAAAGTGTTCTTCACTCGTAAATAGTAAAAAACTGAATGACGTAAAAGAATGGTTGGTATATAAATATATATTAATACGGTTTTGATGAAAACAGCTTATAATATTTGGTCACCCTCAACTCACCCCTCTCAATTCTCAATTCTCAATTCTCAACTCTCAACTCTCAATTCTCAATTCTCAATTCTCAATTCTCAACTCAACACTCTCCCTCTCTACTCTTAACTCTTAACTCTCAACTCGTCTAAGTTGTAATACGCCTGCCTTTGACATATTTATCCGGCACCACGTGTTGAAGCATCCCGAAACCATAGTCGGTAAATTCACCCAGGCCGGCTTCATAGGCAAATCGGACCAGTTCGGGAGTCCCTCTGAGGACAAGGGGTGAAAAGAAGCTTTTCACTTTGAGAAAACCAAGATCTTCGTATTTATGGATATTGATTAATTTGGTAATCTTGCTTTTTTTCCGGAGGACGTAATCCGGATCAAATTCCACCTTGAGAAAGGGTTTTTCCAGTGTTTCCCCATAATAAGCTTCATACCGCCGGTGCATAGCTTGGGTAAGATAGTGATTCATGTCGTAATCCATGGGGAGGATAAACATGAAAGCTTTAGATTTTTGTGGACGTGTAATAGCTGCAGGGGAAAGACAGGTAAAGTGGGGGACCTCTTCCAGTTCCGGTGTTTCTTCAAATTCGGTCCGGACCAGGGTAAAGCGGGTTGTTTGAATTTGTATCACTTCCCACTCTTTAAAGACCTTATCCAGACATTTGATGAACTGGATATCCGGGGATGAAATGTAGAGAGTGGTAGGTTCTTCTCCTCCCATAATCCGATTTTCATTGATTTTCCGGTTGGGAATATGAAGCTGTGAAAAAGTGTATGTGTCAAAAGATTGCCAACGGCGTTCCCGGATGATTTTTTCATCACAATGGCGGTGAAATGTCCGTGTCGCTAAACGAATCAAATGACGGACCTGTGTATTCACATTAATGGGAATACTATAGTTCGGAACTTGCGGAGCTAATATGAGTCGTAAAAGCATCTACTCACCTTCCCAGATGGTTTAATAATACACGTTTTCTTCCTGATCCGCAATATATTTATCACCCGTCAAGAAACATCGCAAAATTTAAGAAAAAGTAGGTTGAGTGCAAGGAAGAATTTCGCATCCGCCTTTTCCGTCTTTTAAATGCCTGGGATATCTTTTAAATTCGGCACTGCCGGAGAGATGGCAGAGCCTGGTTGAATGCACTGCACTCGAAATGCAGCGTCCGCTTTTGGCGGACCGGGGGTTCGAATCCCTCTCTCTCCGCTGCTTTAGAGATGGAGAATTACTTCTCCATACATCCCGATGAACGGATCTACTTGATGACCGGGTAAGACGGAAGGACGCCTGGATGATTTGCCCCTCACACGTATCCCCTCATTCATCATTCTTCATTCAATTCAAAATACAGAATTTAAAATTCAGGATTGATCATGAATAATATGCCTCAGCAAACAACAGATAAAACACAATTCTATAAATCACTCAAAAAACAGGCATCAGCCTTGTTAGAGGGAGAGTCAGACCTGATTGCGCAAGCGGCCAATTTATGTGCATTGCTATGGTATTCCTTGCCCGATATTAATTGGGTGGGCTTCTATTTTTATAAAAATGGTGAATTGGTCCTCGGACCCTTTCAGGGAAAGCCGGCCTGTGTGCGAATGAAACCCGGGCAGGGTGTGTGTGGGACCGCCTTTCAAAATCAAAAAACATATTGTGTTGATAATGTCCATGCCTTTGATGGTCATATTGCCTGTGATCCGGATTCCCGCTCGGAAATCGTGATTCCCTTTTTTATGAATCATACCTGCAAAGGGGTTCTGGATATCGATAGTCCATTAATAAAACGTTTTCATGAAGAAGATCAGATCGGTCTGGAACATATTGTTCGCAGCCTGGAAGAAAATATCCGCTAGCTTTGATGATCATAAATGTACCCGCCGGTTCCTTCCTGCTCTGCCTCGACACCTAAACCCAGCACCAGGCGATTCACAAAATTAAAATATGCAATGACCAAAGCAGCATCCAGTATGGAACGATCATCCAAGCCGGAATCCTTCATTTTGCAAATGTGTTCCTCTGAACTTTTTGTATCCGGATTTCGTGTTAACAGTTCAGCATATTGACAGAATAAAAAATCCACAGATGATAATCCGGCGCTTTTATAATCCTTTTGAAAAGCCCGAAGTTTCTCATCATCCTTCCAAAAATGTTTCAGGGCTTCAAGATGATGTTTCTGACAATATTCGCACCGGTTTGCCTTGGAAACCACAACAGCCATCATTTCACGCTGTGCACGGGTTAGTGGAGATTTACCGAACATAACGGTCATGTAAAGATCCATATGCCGGGTGATACTTTCAGGATTCAAACTCTGAATTTTATGGATGTTTGCAAGCTTACCCCTCGATTTCTCTAATTCTAAGTAAATATTTTTTAATGCTCCCTCAGCTTCATTCGGCTCGATTATTTTTATATATGCCATGAAAGTTCCTTAATATTGATTTGTTTGCGATCTTGAGCCATCAGAAAATCCATTTCATTCATCCTCTTATGTATGAATCACTCTTTCATCATCACACTCCGTTTCAAATTGCACGGTAAGATGGTCAATGTGATACTCTTTTAATAAGGATAACATTTTTTCACGGATTTGGGCTGTTTTTGATAAAAGCCGGTCGTCTATGATGGCTTCACAACTGAAGGCCCGGGTGGATTCAGAAATATTCCAGATGTGGACATGGTGAATATTCGTGATTTCATCAAGCGTTTCAAGTTTTTGTACAATCTCGTCCAGATGTAGATCTTCCGGTGTGCCGTTCAGTAAGATTCGTATCGTGGATTTAAGGACTTTAATGCTACTGAATATCATGAGGATGGCGATCACCAATGTGACGGCCGGATCAATCCAGGACCATTTCCAAAGCCAGGCACCGATGGCTGCAAGGATTACGGCAACTGAACTGAGGGTATCGTAAAAAAGGTGTAAAAAAGCACTGCGGATATTCAGACTATGGTCCTTATCCTTATTTAAAAAAAAGATACTCAGGGCATTTCCGAAAAGTCCGATTATGGCGACAGGGAGCATAATGCTTAAGACGGGGATTTCCGGATTTTGAAAACGCTCCCAGGCTTCCCGGACCAGGAAAAAGGCAATGACGATGAGAATGGACATGTTGATAAAAGCAGATAAAATTTCTGCCCGGTGATATCCAAAGGTAAAACGGGTATTCGCCGGTTTCCTGGATAAAGCCTGGGCGCCATAACTGATGCCGATGGCCAGGGTATCCTGAAGATTATGAACGGCATCAGAAAGAAGTGCAAGACTGTTGGATAAGAAACCACCGATGAATTCTGCCAGCGTGATGACTGCATTCAACAGGAATACAATCAGGATTTTGCCTTGTGAAGATGCGTGATGATGTGTGTGTGAGTGCACGTGAACCTCTTGATTTTGGGGGAATAATTTAGGAGGATTTATCTGTTTTTGAAAAAGACATCAGCATTTTGATTTCATCCGCCCAGATTTCCGGGTTAACGGTTTCCAGAATCAGGGGGATGCCCCTGAACCGGTTATCCGACATGACATATTTAAAAACTGCCAAGCCCAAATTTCCCTTTCCCAATGACTCGTGCCGGTCCTTCTTTTCGCCCAATCCGGCCTTGGCATCATTGAAATGCATGCCCTTTAGCTTGGAGAATCCGATGAGTTTGTCAAAGGATTCAAAAACCTTCCGGCAGGACTCTTCCGATCTTAGGTCGTATCCTGCGGCAAAGGCGTGACAGGTATCGATACAGACTCCAATACGGTCCGGATCTTTTACCTGATCCATGATTTCAGCCAGCTGCTCAAAGGAATAGCCGATATTGCTTCCCTGTCCCGCTGTATTTTCAAGGACGGCTGTCACCCCTTCTGTTTGATCCAGAGTCTGATTGACAGATTCAGCAACCCTGGCCAGACACTCTTTTTCCGATATTTTCCTGAGATGGCTCCCCGGATGAAAATTCAAACGATCCAGCCCCAGCTGTTCACACCGTTTCATCTCAACCAGAAAAGCATCTCGGCTTTTTTTGAGTCCCTCAGTTTCCGGATGGCCCAGATTTATCAGATAACTGTCATGGGGCAGAATGCTTTCAGGAGGGTAATTCAAAGAAGCACAGGCTTTTTTAAAAGCGTTGATTTCCTCTTTTTCAAGAGGTTTGGCGTGCCATTGACGCTGATTCTTTGTAAAAAGGGCAAAGCCTGTAGCACCGATATCCGCCGCGTTTTTGGGTGCATTTGATACACCCCCTGCCGCACTGACATGAGCCCCCACATAATAAGGTTTCATGAGATCCTCCTTCCCGGGAATATAAAATCTGTCCCTGGAATTATAAAGAATTTCCAAAGCCATCGCATTGGAATTTTCTTAACTTATCCCGGATACGAAAGGATGAGGAGATTGATGGAAGAAACAATAGAACAATTGTCGCGCTTTCACAGTAAAGCCCTGGACGATATTTTGGGTAAACCTTTTAAAGTGCTGGATGATGGGTTTGTACGGGTTGTGGATTATATGGGAACTGACAGCAGCATTGTTCAGGCTGCCAGGGTCTCATACGGAAAAGGCACGAAAAAAGTCAGCCGGGATCGTGAACTCATTCGCTATCTCCTTCGACACCAGCATACCAGTCCCTTTGAAATGTGCTCCATTAAGCTCCACGTCCGTGTGCCCATGGATTGCTGGCGCCAATGGATACGTCACCGGACCGCCAGTGTCAATGAATATTCCACCCGTTATTCCATCGCCATCAATGCTGCCCAGAAAACAGCTCCGGATGCCTGGCGAGGGCAGTCAGACGTGAATCATCAGGGGAGTGCCGGACTCATTGATCCTGAAACGGGACGGGAATTCAGCCAAGAGGAATCGGAATTACACCAACTTGCACGCCACATCTATTCAAAACGCCTGGATGCAGGTGTAGCCCGTGAACAGGCCCGAAAAGACCTGCCTCTTTGTACCTATACAGAAGCCTACTGGAAAATCGATCTTCACAATCTCCTCCATTTTCTTAAACTCCGGATGGAAAACAACGCCCAGAAAGAAATCCGGGACTATGCCCTGACCATCGGCCATGAAATTGTGAGCCGCTGGGCCCCGGTAACCTGGGAAGCTTTCAACGATTATGTGATGCAATCCATACAATTTTCTCGACTTGAACGGGAAATCCTGGCGTGTCTGCTTCAGGGACTTCCGGAAGCTGCCCTTGAAAAGGCGGAATCTTTTGGCTGGCTGGTGCGGGATGCACAGGGAATCCTGAAAAAAAGACAGGAACGCTACGAATTTGAAGAAAAGATGCGGAGCATGAATATCACTCTTCCCTGGGAAAAAGATTCCATCTAAAAATATCTGAAATTGTGAAAAGTGTTTTTAACTGTCTAAAAATTTTCCAAAGGGAATTCTATCTTTACATGTACTCCTTTATCACCAGTGATGCTCATCGAGCCGTGAAGTTGCTCGGTGAGAAGGTGTATTAAATGATATCCCAAAGTCCCCTTTTGTCGAAAAGTATCCACGTCTTCAATCCCAATGCCGTTGTCAGAAATGCAAAGTCGGACATGATGTGTATTTACCCGATAACAGGAAATGTTGATTTCACTGTTCTTTTCCTTTCTGCCCGAGAAAGCATGTTTCAATGCATTTGTCAGCAATTCACTCAGGATAAGTCCACAAGGTATGGCCTGATCAATATTTAAAAACAATGACTCTACATTTTGAACAATTTTTATATGGTCGGCAGAATAGGTTTTTATGAGATATGCCGTAAGTGTTTCAACAAATGTTTTACAGTTAATCTCCTGTAAATCTCCGGTCGTATATAGAAGATTATGAACCAGAGACATGATCATCACCCGTTCGCTGGAGTTTTGAAAAGCGATCTGAGCTTCGTCAGGATTATGTATGCGTTTGGCCTGTATCCTCAACAGACTGGATATCACATTCAGGTTGTTTTTTACCCGGTGATGGACTTCTTTCAGCAGGAGTTCCTTTTCTGCCAGACTCTTTTCAATTTCTGCTTCATGGATTTTTTCCTGTTTATATGCTTCTTCCAGGGCCAGATTTTTTGTCTGTAAGGTAGAGGTTTTTTGACGTACCTGTCGTTTCAAAAGAATGGTGAATCCGATAAAGAAGAACAGTCCCACACCAATGACGAGAAGAAGTAAGACGATATATTGAGGAATCCGAAACGATTCAGGTGAGTTCAGCCATGTGTGAAGGGATGTGTAATACACGGAACGGGTTGAGTTTTTCATGCGGGAAATGTGCCTGTCTATGAGGGGAATAAGGGGATTATCCGGTGTTTTAGGAAAGGCAAAGTAGACATTGGATGGTCTGAAAACAATAGGGGACGGAATGATGTCGTCATTGGGACTCAGGGTGAAATAAAAAAAACGGGTGGCTACTATAAGGTCCACTTCACTGGCTTTCAGGGCTTTGATGGACGAGGGATAATCCGGATAGGAATAAACGGTAAAATCAAGATGAAACCAGGGCCGGAGTTCCTCTTTTAAATAGTTTTCCTGAATGGATCCCCTTAAAACAGCGATCTTTTTATTGTTTAAATCATGGATGGCATTGAGAGATGTTGTCCGGGTTGTAAAAACCTGCAACCAGGATTCTATAACCGGAACACTGTTAAATGTAAGAAAATTCTCCCTTTCCTCCAGGTAAGAAACATCCAGAACAATATCCAGTTTCCCCTGTTTCAGAAGGACTAAATTCGAATCCCATGTATTAAAGATATATTTCACATCCCAATGTTCACGCCTGGCAATATCATTCATGATATCTATAAAAATTCCCTGAGGATTCTTTGATTCATCCAGAAAAACCTTGGGTGGATTTTGATAGATACCCACACGGACTTCCCGTCCGGATAATGTATCCGGAAAAAGGCAGAAAAGTATAAATAGCAACAACATCAGGATTCGGTTCATAAAGCAGGATCGGTGAAAAGAAAGCAGAAAAAGTTTTCTTGCCATAACAGACTCCGCTTAGTGACTGAACAGATATCATCAATATATGTGAAAAAGCTTTATGATTTCTACGCTTTCTGAGGAAATGTGATGGTGAACACAGTGCCCCGGGATTGTTTGGATTCAACCTGAAGAGATCCTTTGATTTGTTCTGTCAATAACTCAACCAGGTGAAAACCCAGGGTGTTACTCTTGGTGGGATCAAATCCTTTGGGCAGTCCAACACCATCATCTTTAACTTGTATCTGGACAGTTTCAGAATCTGGTGTAAATACTTTTAGATGAATTTCGCCGGTTTCCCTCCCTTGAAAAGCATACTTTAACGCATTGGATATAAGTTCATTGAGGATGAGTCCACAGGGGACGGCTGTGTTGATGTCCAGGGCAATATCCTCTACATCGCTTTTTATCCTGATCTGGGATCCGTGTGCATAGGTGGAAACTAATTGACGAGCCAGGCTGATCAGATAAGATTCCAAATCGACGGCTTCAAAATTTTTCGTGTCATACAGCTTTTTGTGGACCAATGCCATGGCCAGAACCCGGTTACTGCTGTTTTTAAAGGCTTCGATGGCATCTTCTTTTGTATTGACTTTTCGTGCCTGAAGTTTCAGAAGACTTGAAATCACATTCAGGTTGTTTTTTACCCGGTGATGAATTTCCTGTAGCAGGATTTCCTTTTCCTGCAGGTTTTTCAGGATTTGTTCCTCAGAAGCCTTTCGTTTTTCTTCCAGTTCGATTTTATACAGGGCAAATCCAATATCCTCTGCCACTTCAATAAAGAGGTTTTGTTCTTCTTTCAAATCAGCAAATTCCGGGGGAACCCCCACCGTTAATACACCGTATAGATTTTTCTGATAGTTCAAAGGAGCTGAATAAACGGCATAATCAGGGTTTTTATCAGAAAACTCACATTGACTACAGGCACTTTCCAGGCCGTGGTAGATATGAAAAGATTGAGATTTGACAACATCTGTGATACAAGCCGGCAGTTTTTCCTCTGTAAGTTGATTAAAATGTTTTTTGAATCCGCAGGTATTCTTGCCGGAGGTTTTTGTAATGTGAATATTTTTTTTGTCGTCTATCATGGTAATCCAGGCGTCCTGATACCCAAGGGTTTCCGTCAGATTTTTGCAGGCTTTTTCTACCAGCGAATCACGATCCGTTTCTTTCACAATCAATTGATTGACATTCCGTATCCCCAACAGAACCTGCTTGGCATGTGCTTCACGGGTCTGTGCCCGTTTCCACTCATACCAAAGGCCGATGGCATCAGCCACACTATTGATCAGATCCTGCTCCTCAGGAATGATGAAGGGTTTGTCTTCCGTATAAAAAACAAGGAGCCGTCCCAACACTTCACCACGGGCTTTGATAAGGGCGTGCAGGTTTTTATTTAAATCTGAGCTTGTCAATCCGTTGCGGTAAATACGTCCCTCCAATTCAATGACAGGAAAAGCTGAACCCGGAAACTGCATGGCTTCCTTCACATGGCGGATTACACGCTTGCAAAACTCTTTTTCCGGTAGGTTCTCCAGGGTTTCCTTGCGGACAGACGAAATACAAGCCAGTTCCTTGAGTCGTTCCTTTAACTGTCCCTCCATTTTCTTTTTGTCTGTGATATCCCGTGCCACACCATAGAGGATTTTCTCTTCCGGATAGGGAAAGGAGTTCCAGGCCAGCCATTTGATACTTCCGTCCTTGCAAAGATACCGGTTTTCAAACTGGTAAATTTCCTGTCCATCGATCAATATGGACCGGACATTTTCCGTTAAACCTCTGTCTTCAGGATGTACAAATTCAATCCAGGGTTTGGAAAGCAGCTCTTCCCGGCTCCAGCCCAGTACCCGTGTCCAGGAAGGATTCAGGACTTTGAAATAACCGTCAAATCCTGCAATGCACAACATATCCAGTGCGTGCTTGAAAATACGGTCACTGTTGCGAAGCTGTTCATCAGCCTTCTTCCGTTCTGTAATATCCCGGGCACTGCCCTGAATCCCGATGGGATTTCCCTGATCATCCAAAAGCAGGGTTGTGCCGATTTCCACAGGCAAATGTGCTTTATTCCTGCGAATTAATTCCGTTTCGAATGTTTGTCCCTCATTGTGCGGCAGGGATTTCAGCGCTTTTTGAAATACAGCATTAAGTGCTTCAAATTGGCCTTTGGCGCAAAATTTCCGGATATTCCGGCCAATTATGTCCTCTGGTGCATAACCCAACATCTGCATAACCGCCGGGCTCACATACTGGAAATTATAATTCATGTCCATCAACCAGATCATATCCACTGAATTATCTGTCAGTAAACGGTACTTTTCTTCCCGTTCCTGAAGTTCCAGGGTCCGTTGATCTACCAGACTTGCCAGACGATTTTCCCGGTTCCGCAAATAGGCGATAAAAAGTGCCAATAACAGGGTGAGAATCAGGCCGGCAATACTTGTTAAGCGGGTTGTTCTCAATGGAAAAACACTGTAAAAAGCCCGGGTGGGATGAGTGACCAGCGCCAGGGAACGACCGAACATGAACAGGGGATAACTGTTGGAATGTTTGAATCCCCGAAGGGTCCCCTTTTCCACAAATGTGGGACATGGAGTCTGTTTGTCCTGCCGGTACGATGTAATAATTCGTTGACCTTCTTTATCCTCCAAATCCACCAGGTGGATGCAGATCAGAGAGTCCACCCCCAATGAAGAGGTCGTAATGCTTCGATGTAAAATAGTGGGAAGGTGAAGGGCTGTGAGGGCAATGCCCATGAGGTCACAGGAGAAGTGATGATCATATTCTTTATGAGCATGGCGGAAGGCCGGTTTCATGATGTAGAGAACCTGTGATGGAGAATTTTCCCTGTAATCCGGGAGTATGCCTGTGGCGGTCATCCGATTCGTAATGAGCAGTTCCCCCAGTGTTTCCCTGAGATGGGGATCCGAAGCAATATCAAACCCAATCAAAGATTCGTGAGGTGAGAAAGGTGCTATCTGCCGGACAGGATAATAAAAATTCCGGGGAGCAACCGGAATGGAATATCCCTCATCCGTCATCTCCCAGACTTTAAAAGGTCTTTCTTTTTCCTTACCCATCTGATATTCATAGGATTCGAGTGCTGCCTGATCAATATAATCCACCCAACTGTAAAACCAGGCATGAGAAATCTGAGTGAGGGGTTCGACAAACTGAAAGAATTCCGTGTCATCTACATAATTGCTGCTTTCCTGAAATCGCACAAGGCTGTTCAGATTGTTCCGGATTGTTTCAAAAGAGCGGGTGACATCCTCTGAAATGGAAGCACAAAATTGCCTGTAAATTTCATTTCGTTCCAGGTGCTCGTAATTATAGATCATGAATGTGAGCGTCAGTGTCATCAGCATCCCCAGAACGACCGTGATGATAATTTCCAGATGCCGAAGGATGGATTCCTGCCGTTTGCGCCAGACGAGGTTGATGGCAGCACCGCTTAACAGGATAACACCGATCAGAATGGACATCATCAACACACGGCGTTGGGTAAGCCATAGCAGATCGCTGTAGGTGTCGTATAATATATCAATACCTACAAGCATGATGAGAGATTCCGTATCTGGATCATATACGGGAGACAAGGCCGTCATGACCTGATTCTCTGAGTTTCCCAAGGGGCCAATTACAACCGTTTCACCGTGATGAAGCCGGATTCGATTCTCAGGATTTAATTTTTTTTCACTAAGAAAATCAGATAATTCTCTGAAAGAAAAAGGTTGAGAAAATGTGTTGGGTCCCATTTTCAATGCGTTGCCCTTTAAGGCAAGGGTATAAATACCTTGGTGATCGATCAATTCCCCGTAATGTTTTAGCTGGTTTTTCACTTGGTGATATGCAAGGGAGGCACTGTCGGACTGTGTAAAGTTCAGTTCCTGAATAAGCTGCTTATCCAGAGAATTTGCCAGCCCCTGTGCCTGATATGTGAGCTTTTGACGGATATAGTTCTCCGTAACACGTCCTTGCCACAAGGTACCAAAGACACCCAGGCCAACCACTATGACAAGAATCACAAGAGCAAAAAGGGAAATTTTATATTCTTTCCAGTGTTGCTGAAAATTGAACTGTATCATCGTTCTGACCGTTTATTATCCGTTAACATTTTAATACAGACAGCCATTTAATCGTTATCTTTCCGATAGCTTACCTGGTATGTGAGAGATACTGACATGTTAGATTGTGCTAATTACCTGACACAATTTAGAGAGGTGCAAAAACGGAACCAAATAAATTATGGTTATGCTTTCCGGGGTTTTGTAACAGAACGATTGATCACATCTTGACTTCAGGGATAAAAAAGTCTAATCTTATTTATTCATTTTCAATCAGCAGATGGAGGGAATCATGGGGCTGAAACATAAGGTGGTATGGATTGTATTCGTCTTGGTGCTTATTGTTGCTGTAAGTGGAGTTTTTTATCTGAACCGGCTGAAAAGGCAGGCTTTACCCCCTTTAGAGGGTGAAATAGTCCTGACCGGACTTGAAAATCCTGTTACGGTATACAGGGATGAATGGGGGGTTCCCACGCTGGTAGCCCAAAGTGAAAGGGATATATATCTGGCGGTCGGCTATGTGATGGCTTCGGATCGTTTATGGCAGATGGATTTACTCCGGAGAGTTACACAGGGACGGTTGTCGGAAATTTTTGGGAAGGATTTGGTGGAGACGGATCTGTTGATGCGGACCCTCAGGATGACTGAGAAGAGCCTGAAAATTCTTGATAGCACGGAAAACCCTGATATACTCACGGCTCTGGAAGCCTTCTCTGCCGGAGTGAATACCTATATTGAAGCACATCAGGATAAGCTACCGCCTGAATTTGTGATCCTGGGATATGAACCGGAACCTTGGAAACCGGTCCATTCCGCCAATCTTATCGGGTATATGGCCTGGGACCTGACCATGCCCTATTCAGCAGAAATAATTCTGCACAAAATCAGACAAAAACTGGGAGATGATTATTTTCGTGAGTTAATCCCGGATATCACCGGCCAGCACGCGGTTGTCCATGAGGAGCTATCCGGCGCTGATTTGCCGGATATTGGTGCGGTGTTTCAGAAGGCAACTCAAAAGCTTGACCAATTGGGCGCCGTTGTGTTTCATGGAAGCAATAATTGGGTTGCCGGACCGGAAAAAAGCGAAAGTGGTGCCCCACTCTTTGCCAATGATATGCATTTAGGACTCTCTTCGCCTGGAATCTGGTATCCCATGCACCAGGTTGTCCCAGGTAGACTTCATGTCAGTGGTGTGGTTCTACCAGGGCAGCCCTTTGTTGTTGCCGGTCACAATGAGCGCGTCGCCTGGGGAATGACCAATGTAATGGTGGATGATATGGATTTTTATCTGGAAAAGGTTTCGGATGAAAATCCGGGTTTTTATGAATACCAGGGGGAATGGAAAGCCTTTGAAATCCAAAAGGAAACCATACCCGTCAAAGGGCAGGAACCGGTTGAAAAAACAGTTCTTTTTACACACCATGGGCCTGTGATCAGCGATTTCAAAGGGACAGGCGAAGATGTGATCACCATGAGATGGCTGGGTTATGACATAAGCCGGGAACTGGAAGGGGTGTACGCTTTAAACAGGGCAAATAACTGGCATGATTTTCGGGAAGCGGCAAAGGGTTTTATTGCCGTCAGTCAGAATATTGCCTATGCCGATGTGGATGGAAATATTGGCCTTCAGACCTGTGCCGGCATTCCGGTCCGGAAAAAGGGGGATGGACTCATGATCGTGCCGGGTTGGACCGGCGAGTATGAATGGGAGGGGATCGTCCCCTTTGAAGAAAGGCCTTACAGTTTGAATCCCTTAAAGGGAACGGTTTCATCTGCAAATAATAAAACGACGGATAAAGCATATCCCTATCATATCAGCTACTGGTACGCCCTGCATTACCGGATAGAAAGGATCCGGGAAATGCTGAACAACAAAGAGAAACTCACCCCCAGGGATTTTATGCGTATGCACACGGATTACCAGTCTGCCATGGTGCAGGATTTTCTCCCCGGCTTATTGCAGGTTATCCATGACCACCGGGAAGAATTGAGTCCGGCAGAAGCCGGTGCCCTCAACCTTTTACGTACCTGGTCCGGGTCTATGGAAGCCCATGAAGCAGCACCGGCTGTTTTTGATCATTTCTACGTGACATTTGTCCGGAACCTTTTCCATGACGAAATGGGTGATTCGTTGTTTACGGAATATACACGGAGTTCCTACCTTTCACGCTATGCTGTAGACAAAATCTGGGAAAATCATGGCGGAATCTGGGTGGATGATATTGACACAAAAGGAACCGAAGAATCACTAGAGGATATGATCTGGGTGACCTTTCAGGATCTAGTCGCCGATCTGGGAAGGAAACTGGGAAAGGATCCTGAATCATGGGAGTGGGGAAAACTGCACACCCTGACCCTCAGCCATCCCCTGGGTTCAGTAAAAATGCTGGACAGGGTTTTTCATTTGAACCGGGGACCTTATCCGGCCCCAGGCAGTTTTCATACCGTGTGTCCCTATGCCTACAGTCTGGCAAATCCCTATCATGTGAACCATGGCGCTTCACACAGACATATTTACAATCTTGCCGATTGGGATAAAAGTTATGTCATTCTCCCAACCGGCACGTCAGGAAATCCTGCCAGCCCCTTCTATCTCGATCAGACGGAAATGTACCTGAAAGGTGATTACAGACAGGATTTCTTTTCGGTGGATAGAGTAAAAGAATCTGCAAAATATGTCCTGATACTCCAGAACAAACAGTGACAGAAATGCCGTAACCGAATGGTTTTTGAATATTCCCGAGGTGCTTCCAGGCCGATGTGTTTTATTAAAGCTTTTGCTTAATATATGAAAATCCCTATTCCAAAAGACCCCCGGGGATAAAATACACCGCCATCAAGAAGAAAGCAAGGTTATATTATTTTTGATATATTAAAAATTCAATGACATCCAATAAGATTCACTTGAGTTGTGTTGATTGATTAATCCACTGTTATCGTGGATAAAGTTTAATCTTTTTATCTTTATTTTCCGGCAAAATCCACATTTTTAAATACCAGAGTGGGCATCCGGAAACTGGAAAAAGAGTAGGGGTCATTACCAGCAGCATGAAGTGATGTCATCAAGTCCAGGTAATTCCCTGAAATATTCATTTCAGTGACCGGGCGGACCAGTTTCCCATCCCGGATTTCATGTCCCATAACCCCATAGCTGAAATCACCGGTGTTTGAGTTTGAATTTCCCCCGATAAACTGAGTGACGTAAATCCCTTCCGATACGTTTTTGATCAGTTCTTCAGGTGATAATGATCCGGGATTGAGAATCAGGTTTGAAAAGCTTCCCGAAGTAGGATCCATTCCCAGTTTGTTCCCATAGTAGGAATCAATGAAATAGTTCTTAAGGGTCCCTTTGTCAAAAAGGGTTCTCTTTTGTGCCAGAATCCCTTCTTCATCAAAATAACGGCTCCCAAGTCCCCGGGGAATGAAGGGATCGTTCCGTAAAGTAAACAGGTCTGAACCGACCTTACGATCCATCATGCCGTCAAGGAAAGAGCGTTTTTGATACAGAGACCTTCCGGTAAGGGCTCCGATGACGGGATACAGAAGTCGGGCAACGGCAGTATTTTCCACAACCATGGTTTTAATACCGGAAGCGATTTTTTCGGCACCCAGTTTTTGTTCAACCCGTTTTACAGCCTCTGCAGCGACGGTTTCCGGATCCCATAAATCTTCAAAATGCCGGGCATTAATGGATTTCCAGTCTTCCGGCTTCCGTCCTCCCGGTTCGTCGATGCTAACTTCTACACTCATACCCACATAGGTTCTTTCCACTGTTCCTGAAAAACCGTTGGAAACCCTTCCATAGACATGACTATGGCCGTTCCAGAATTCACCGGTTACAGATATCAATTGCCGGTTTTTTGCATAGGCACCTTGAACCAGGCGATCCAGAAGCTTCTTTTTTCTTTCAATCGTCATGGAAGATAGCGCCGGATCGACCAAATCCAGATCCACTTCCGGCATCGATACCGGGTACAACGCCGGATCCGGAAGTCTTCGCGCTTCATCCTTTTCAAGATATGAGGTCATGGAAACAGCTTTGTCCAGAAAAGATTCCAAACGGTCCTGGTTTAAATCGTTGGTGGAATGGTAAGAATACCGGTTGTCTTTGAAAATTTCAACGCGGAGGGAAGACTGGATGGATTCTTCCATTTTTTCAATGGAATCATCCCGTTGACTCATACTGAATCCTGAATTTACACTAAGGACTGAGCGGATGTCATCAGCTCCGAGCTTCAGCGCTTTTTGCTCCACCCATTTTAACATATTTACATAATTTTTTTGTGATTGCATGATAGACCTCAAATATTTTTACCACCTACGGTTATGGAAGACACCTTACAGGTTGGAATACCCTGGGATACCGGGACCGACTGGCCACCCTTTCCACAGGTCCAGCCGCCTTCAGCCAGTTTCAGATCATTGGCTACCATGGTGATTTTACTCAGGACATCCGGACCGTTTCCGATAATGTTGATATCTTTCACAGGCTGGGTCAGTTTTCCGTTTTCAATCATGTACCCGGATTTTACATAAAAGGTAAAATCTCCGGCGCCGATATGAACTTCGCCATTCAGGAACTGATCGGCATAGATTCCACGGGGTGTGCTATGAATGATCTCTTCAAAGGTATGGGGTCCGTTGAGCATATAGGTGTTGCGCATCCGGGGCTGTGGCGGATACTTAAAAGATTCACGACGGCCATTCCCGGTGGGTTTGAGTCCGTAATATTGAGCACTGATCCGGTCATGCATGTAAGAGCGGAGAATCCCGTTTTCCACAAGGAATGTTTTTTGACCGGGAATGCCTTCGTCGTCTACATTGATGGATCCCCGGATGTTGAGGTTGGTTCCGTCATCCACAATGGACACAAAAGGTTCAGCAACTTTTTTATTCATCCGGTCTGAAAAAATAGAGATTCCCTTCCGGTTGAAATCTGCTTCCATCCCATGACCAATGGCTTCATGAAGGAGGATTCCCGCACTGCCGGCAGCCAGAACAACGGGCATTTCTCCGGCAGGTGCCGGAACAGCATCGAAAAGGGCGACTGTCCGTTTGACGGCTTCACGGGCCAGATACATCAGTTTATCACGGGTGTACCAGTTGATATCCTGCCGGGCTGACAAGTTAAATCCGTTGTTTTCACGGCGGCCTTTTGCTTCTGCCACACAAAAGGCATTAAAACGGGTCATGGGTTGATAATCTCCCGCTATAACACCCTCAGATGTGGCAATGAGAATCAGGCGTTCATTATCGGTAAAATTTAATTGTGTCGCCTGAATCCGTGTATCCCGCTTCAGCATTTCATGATTCACAAATTCAAGCATCTGAATTCGTTTTTTAATGGATACATCCTCCCACCGGGTGATGATCGGATAATAATCGGGCAGTTCCCTTTCCTTCAAGGGTTTGACTTCCTTTTGTCCCGGACTTGCGGCAATTTTAGCTGCGGTCTGTGCCACACTCTGCATTTTTTCCGGTGAGATCTCTTCTGTAAAGGAATAACCGGTCTTGTCACCTTTTAATACCCGGACACCCATCCCCAGAGAGGATTCGATGTAAGCCCGGTTTACGGTGTTGTTTTCCATTACAACCGAATTTCCTGTAGAGTACTCAAAAAAGAGATCTGCATAATCGCCCCCCTCAGACAGGGCTGTCTCCAGTGTTTTTCGGATGATCTCCTCATCCACGCCAAAAAAGGAGAAATAATCCCCCAGATTCTTTGGTGCAGCACTGCCGGGACGTTTCAGACAATTACTGAGTGTTAAGGGCATTCCGGCAAGTATGATGCCTGCCGTACCGGCTTTAATAAAATCCCGACGGGTCATTTTTTTCATAGATCCTCCCGTTTAAACAGATAAGGTTAAATATAGTTTACCCATAAAAGGCTTCCAAGCCCATTTTTTGAGTAAAAAAGGAAAAAAACTTTCTTGAAAGTGCATAAATAAAGGATTTTCTCTTGACATGTATTAAAATTATCCCAATATTAAATTCGAGTTACGTGGGAAACATCAAAACAAACAAACTAAACAAAGGAGAGCCCAAATGAGTTTAAGTAAAGCTGATCTCGTGAGCAAAATTGCTGCTGATGCCGGTATCACCAAAGACCAGGCAGGAAAAGCCCTGAACAGTTTTCTCGGAGCCGTTGAAGATGCATTGAAAGCCGGTGACAAACTGACACTGGTAGGTTTTGGAACTTTTTATGTAGCTGAACGCAGTGCACGGACCGGTGTCAATCCCGCAACCGGTGAAAAGATTCAAATTGCTGCTTCCAAAGCACCGAAATTCAAAGCCGGAAAAGCCCTGAAAGAAGCTGTCAAATAAGCTCTTTCAACATGATGCAAATTAAACCCCGTCTCTCAACAGACGGGGTTTTTTGTTTCAGGGAATCACCCCTGAGCCCCCTATCGATTCATGCTTTCTCGTGATCAGGTAAATTGAATCTGAAACCTCGTACCCCATCCCTCGTTAACAGGTATTATGGAAATGTATCCTCCTTACGGAGATGTCTTGACTAAGACACTGAATTTCAATATTCTCAACTAATAGTTTGGAGAAGCGAATGTCTGTTAAACGTCTGATGATTCTTGCCTTTATGATTATCTGGTCCCTGCCCCTCCAGGCCCAGTTCGGAAAAAACAAGGTCCAGTATGATACCTTCGATTGGAAATATATTCAAAGTAATCACTTCGACATTTATTATCATAATGACAATTACAAAATTGCCGAATTTGCTGCCCGGGAGGCTGAACAGGCCTATACCAGTATTCGCAATCTGCTGAACTGGCCTCTGCAAAAACGGTACTCCATGATTCTTTATAACAGCCATAAAGCGTTTCAGCAAACCAATACCTATTCAGGTGATATTACCGAGGGGGTCGGTGGCTTTACAGAGCTCTTTAAAAACCGCATTGTATTGCCCTTTGAAGGAAGCTATCGGGATTTCCGGCATGTAATCCATCATGAAATGGTCCATGCCGTGATGAATGACATGTATTTCGGAGGATCGATTCAATCAATTATTTCCGGCGCCGTAACCCTGGATATCCCTCTGTGGCTGGCCGAAGGGACGGCTGAATATGAATCCCTTCGATGGGATACGCAGGCGGATATGTTCATGCGCGATTTTGCCTTTAGCGGTCAGTTACCCCCCATGTGGGCCCTGAATGGATATTATGCCTATAAGGGCGGCCAGTCTATTATTCGCTTTATTCATGATACATATGGAATGGAAAAACTAACAGATTTCTACGGCTCCCTCAAAGCTACCCACAGTGTCCCACGAAGCATCAAGCGGATTTTTAATATGTCCGAAGAGGATTTTACGGCTGAATGGCATAAGTATATACAAAAAAATTATTGGCCGGATATCGATTTTGCCGAGGATATTCTGAATATCAGTGTCCGCCTGACAGATCATAATGAGCTTGGAAATTACCAGAATATCGCTCCGTCCCTGAGTCCGGATGGATCCAAAATTGCCTTTCTCAGTGACCGGAACGGTTACGCGGATATTTTTACCATGCGGGCTGAGGACGGGAAAGATGTTGAAAAAATTGTCTCCGGCCAGCGAAAGGCAGGTCTTGAGGAACTTAAATGGCTTTCCCCGGGGATTAGCTGGTCACCTGATTCAAAAAAAATTGTCTTTGCCGCAAAAAGCGGTCCTTCTGATGCCCTGGTTGTGGTGGATGTGGAATCCAAAAAACAAACCTTTTATCCCATTGAAGAACTGAACGGGATTTATTCTACCGATTGGCACCCCCGTGAAAATATCATAGTCTTTGCTGGAAACAATGGCCGGCAAAGTGATATTTACACCTATCATCTGGATACCAAAACCCTTACAAATCTCACCCGGGATCACACCAGTACCGAAAATCCCAAGTGGGCGCCGGATGGAAAATCCATTCTTTATATTGCTGAAAAGCGCCGCAGTTTACCACTCCGTTCTTTTCGCCATCCCTATCAGAACGATGTTTGGCGTATCACCTATCCCGAAGGAATTAAGAAAGCAGTGACCCAAACTGACTGGGATGAAGATTATGCCATTTCCGCACCCGATGGGAAAACGGTGATTTATACATCCGATGAAAATGGGATTTTTAATGTGTGGATTAAACCTGAAGATGGTGAACCGTATGCTGTGACGAATATTTTAGGGGGGATATTCCACCTGGATATCTCACGAGACGGCGGCACCATCGTTTTAACGGCTTTTCAAAATGGTGGTTGGGATATCTACCGGATAAATGAACCTCTTTCCTTGCCCTTACGAGACCTGAACATAACAGAATTTAGAAAACATCATTATACGATTGAAACCACTGAGCCTCTGGCGTATCAATCCGACATGGATCAATCAGCATCCGGTGAAAAAGCCATGCCGGCAACGGTAAGCGACATCGAAAAACCGGAAAGACAAGGAGAATACAGCAAATTTGTCTTTATCCCCCGTCACAGGCAGGATGCCTTTACTGAAGGGGATTCTGTTGCCCTGGATTCAACACGTATCTTGACCGAAACAGGTGAATATAAAACTCATGAATACAAAACTCGCTTCTCCCTGGATCTTGTGGATAGCCAGGTGGGGTATTCCACGTTTTATGGAATTCAGGGACAAACTGTATTCCTTTTCAGTGATATGATGGGTGACCACCAGATCGGTATCGGGACCGAATTATATATCGATTTGAAAAACAGCGACTATTCCATGAGTTATGCATATCTTAAAAACCGGCTTAATTTTGCCGCGACATACTACAATGATTCTAACCACTATTATACTTATTATCTGACAGACTATGGATATGCCATCCGTTTCACTCGGTACCGCAATTATGGATTGATAGCGGGGGTATCATATCCCTTCGATCGTTACAGACGTCTTGAATATACACAAACACTGTCAACCATCAGCCGTGAAGTGATGGATATGTATGAGTCCCACGAGGATTTTGATCACTCCTTCCGAAGCGCTGTTTCCACACTTGCCTATGTGAAAGATAACGTCCTGTGGTCTTATACAGCCCCCATGGATGGGACCCGCTGGCGGGCACAGTTTGATTTTTCGCCCAATATCAGTACGGGAACACCGGCTTTTAACACACTCTCACTGGATTTCAGGAAATACTGGAAATTCAATTTTGATTATCACATCGGTTTCCGTGTGACCAGTGGATACTCATGGGGAAGGAACCCCCAGACATTTCTTATCGGAGGTGTGGAAAATTGGCTCAACTACCGCTACAATACCAACGCCCCCCTTTTCGGTACTTCGTCGGAGAATTTCAGTGACGATATGACTCTTTATTACTTTTCCCGGTTCATCACCCCAGTCCGGGGGACACCTTATTTTGCCAGGTATGGGGATAAATTCACGGTAGTCAATACTGAACTTCGTTTCCCATTTCTGGAATATGCAAAATTTCGCTTCCCCCTTCCCATGAATCTGTGGCAAATACGGGGTGTACTTTTTATGGATGCAGGTACTGCCAGGTATGACGATTTAACCCTTATTCAGGATCCGGACCTGTGGCCTTTTAACAATACATTTCAGGACCTCATTGCATCAACAGGAACGGGCATTCGTATTTACCTTGGCTATTTCCTGCTGCGTATCGATATGGCCTGGGAATATGACGGCAACGGTTTTTCAAAACCCCGCTATCTCTTTTCTTTAGGAGGGGATTTTTAATGTCTGACGATACCGGAGTCCGGCTTTTATGAGAATTCCGAAACTCTATGTCTATATTTTTAGAGAACATCAGGGACCTTTTTTTGCTGCGATTCTGGTCTTGGCTTTCCTATTCATCTCGAATTTGCTCATGACAAGTCTGGATAAGTTGCTGGGAAAGAACCTGGGTTTTGTGGCCATAGAATATATTTTGTTGAACCTCGCCTGGATCCTGGCCATGGCGGTCCCTATGGCCGTTCTCATTTCTACACTAATGGCTTACGGCCGTCTGGGAGAAGATAACGAAATTACAGCCATGCGGGCTTCGGGTATCAGCTTCGCGTCCATTATCCGGCCGTCTCTTCTATTCGCTTTTATTGTGATGTTGGGACTTTTGTATTTCAATAATTATATCCTGCCGGATGCAAATCACCGGGCACGGCTTTTAAAACGAGCGATTTATCAGAAACATCCCGACCTGAATATCAATGCGGGATACTTCCTGTATGATATTCCCGATTACACACTTTTTATCCGGAAAAAGGAAGGCAATACTCTAAAAGACCTGCTTATTTACCATACTTCTCCTGAAGGACAGCATATTACCGTCTGGGCTCACACCGGAAATTTGTCTACTCAGGGAACCCGGGTGATTCTGGATTTGCAGGATGGTGAAATTCATGAGTACCCCGCTGATAAAGATGAAGAATACCGGATTCTCCATTTCGAAAAACACCGCATTACCATTCCTGTGGATGAAATGTCTCTTCAAAGAAAAGAATCGGATCACCGGGGAGACCGGGAGATGGATATCGCAGAGATGATGACTATGGTCCGGGATTATCGGGAACGGCAGGAGGACATCCGAAACAGAATTAAATCAGAGATGGCCCGCTGGGACGCAGACACTACAGTCTTTGATATTAAAAGTTTTGAGCTTCACCTTAAAAACCGGATAACCGCTATCGAGAAAGATTCTATCGCAAGTAATCCCCAAAAAGCCAGGACTTATCAGCAGCAGATCAGAACCCTGAAAGCCCGGCTGAAACGCCTGGATACGGATATGAGAATCCTCCAGGCTTATAAAATGCAAGAAAATAAATATTTGGTAGAGGTGCACAAAAAAGTATCCATGCCGGTCGCCTGTATCATTTTTGTCTTGGTGGGAGCTCCACTGGGAATCATCGCCCGCCGGGGAAGTATGGGAGTCGCGGTTGGCGTGAGTGTGGTCTTTTTCCTGGTGTATTGGGCATCTCTTATGGGTGGAGAACGTCTGGCTGACCGGGCTATTATCTCTCCCTGGGTGGCTATGTGGTCCTCCAATATTGTCTTCGGACTCTTGGGAATTTTCCTGGTGTGGTACGCCATCCGGGAACAAGTCACCCTGAAAATATTCAGAAAATCCATTGAAAACGAGAGCAGTGAATCATGATAATTATTCATCACGGCGTAAAGCCTGTCATTCATCCCAAAACAATCCTGTTACCGGAAACCACCTTGATCGGTGATATAAAAATCGGTGAATATTCCTCTGTATGGTTTCGCTCGGTCCTCCGGGGAGATATTCATTATATTCGCATCGGAAAAAATTCAAACCTTCAGGATGGTGTTCTGGTCCACACCGGGACAGGTGAATACCCCGCACTGGTAGGTGATGATGTGACCATTGGCCACGGTGCCATTATCCATGGGACAGACATCCGGGACAGAGTTCTGATCGGCATGGGTGCCATGTTGTTAAACGGATCTGTTGTGGAAGAAGGATCCATTGTGGCAGCAGGGGCTGTTGTCCGGGAACATTTTACCGTCCCTGCGAGGACCCTTGTTGCCGGTGTGCCGGCAAAAGTGATCCGGGATGTGACGGATAAGGAATATGAAAAAATTCTGAATTCGGCACATCATTACCGCGAACTGGCAAAATCATATCTTTTAACGAATCAGGAGACAGACTGATGTTACCCTATACTTTGATTGAAAAAAAACAGGCCGGCAAAACACTCACCCGCAAAGAGTGGGAGTTTTTTATATCCGGTTATTTATCTGAAGACATCCCTGCATACCAGATGTCCGCAATGTTGATGGCCATCTATTTTCGCGGATTGGAAGATGAGGAAGTATCAAACCTGATTGATATCGTGATTCAAAGCGGGAAAAGAATACATTTCAAACACAAAGATGTCTTTTATGCTGATAAACACAGTACCGGCGGTGTTGGAGATAAAATTTCACTGATTCTTGCGCCCCTGGCGGCAGCCTCCGGCAGGGTAAGGGTCCCTATGATTTCCGGAAGAGCACTGGGACACTCAGGTGGTACGTTGGATAAACTGGAAAGTATTCCCGGCTTACGGACCAATTTGACATTGAAAGAATTTCAGGAGCAGACAGATAGAATCGGATGTGCCCTCATCGGACAAACAAACGATATTTGTCCGGCGGACAGGGAATTGTACGCTCTCCGGGATGTAACGGCGACCGTTCGTTCTATTCCACTTATTTGCATTTCAATCCTGAGTAAAAAAATCGCCGAAGGGATTCAGGGACTTGTTTTGGATGTAAAATCAGGGAATGGTGCCTTTATGCAAACGAAAAAAGACGCAGAAACTCTGGCATCAAAATTGAAACACTTTGGAGAGGCAGGTGGATTGAAAGTCACACCTGTTATCACAGACATGAATCAACCTCTGGGACAAGCAGTAGGAAATTGGCTGGAAGTCCGGGAATCCCTGGATGTCCTCCATGGCGGTGGCCCCCAGGATGTTCGGGATCTCTCCATTCGCCTGACAGAAGAGATGATCCTTCTTGCTGAGCCCAAAGCCGACCGGAAAGTAATCCATGCCGAGCTGGCATCTCTCCTGGATAATGGGAAAGCCTTTGATAAGTTTTTGGAAATTGTCAAAGCACAGGACGGGGATATTTCCGTCCTCGAAGATCCCGAATCTTATCCCGAGCCGGACTATGTGGCAGAAGTCACTGCCGATGAGGCCGGAACGGTTCAATCCATTGATACCTATGGGTTAGGGCTGGATGCCATTGATTTGGGTGCCGGCAGACGAAAAAATACTGACACCATCGATCCCAAAGCCGGGATGCTGGTTCATGTCAATATTGGCGATAACATTTCTCCCGGAGATCCCGTTATAACTCTCTTTTCCGACAATGAAAAAGCATTGAAGAACAAAGTGAAGGAGATTGGGGAGAGGGTTAAGTTAAATTGAGAATTGAGAATTGAGAATGGAGAATTCCTCTTCGCTATTAAACAGTTATTTGCTTGGGTGATGATTGAAATGGAAAGGTTGCAAGAGTGGGTCCCCGGATTTCAGTCTTGTGATTTTGAAGCTCTTGGCTTGTTCTCACTTTTCATTTCATGTAAATTGCGTCTGCTAAGAATTCACTAAAAAAAATGGGATTTGACATGACGGAAAAAAGCACAAAAGGCCGGTCTCCCTGGTGGTGGATACCATCGCTTTACTATGCTGAAGGACTCCCTTACGCGATTGTTATGTATATCACGGTGGTGATGTACAAGAAAATGGGGGTTTCAAATGCTGAAATTGCTCTTTATACCAGCTGGCTCTACTTGCCCTGGGTGATTAAACCCTTCTGGAGCCCTATTGTGGATGTGTTGAAAACAAAGCGGTTCTGGGTCCTTGCCATGCAATTTCTTATCGGTGCCGCTTTGGGCAGTATCGCCCTCACCATACCCCTGCCGAATTTCTTTAAAATCACTATAGGAATTTTCTGGCTTATGGCCTTCAGTTCCGCCACCCATGATATTGCAGCGGACGGGTTGTACATGATCGGCCTGGACCAGCATCAACAAGCCTGGTTTGTCGGGATCCGGAGTACTTTTTACCGTTTTGCCATGTTGACGGGACAAGGTTTGCTGATTATTCTGGCTGGACTGATTGAAAGTAACAGCGGACTGGATTCCGTTGAACTGAAAGCATATTCCGATGTCTCCCCGGATGTATATACCATGGCCACTGTGGAGGATATGCCCTCCATCGATGACACAGATGAATTGTCGATTGTCAGCTGGCCAGATGAGGTTGTGATTGATGCTGAACCCATCCTCACGACCAAGGCCGATTCCATCAAAGCCGCCGTAAAGGCCTGGAATCTGGCTCACGGTCAGCCGAAAGAAGAGGAACTAGTCAAAGAGGAATCACCTACCTGGTGGTCTGTTCATGTGTCGGATCCGCTGAAACAAACCCTGAAAAACCGTTTCGGTGAAAAACCCAAACCGGTTCTTGAAAAAGCAGGCAATGTAGGGGTCCTCTTTTTCCGCCTGAATAAAGCACCTGAAAAAGATGATGAAGAAGTCGTGATAACTTTCGGCCGGAATACAGGGAGTAAAAACATCAATCTGGTGGAAGGTACCCGCTTTGTGTTTACCCGGGAAAACTGGGATCAGCCGGCCATGGCGTTGATCCAGCTGGATCCCAAACTCGATCAAAGGGAATTTGCCACCTTTGAGGCAAACAGCGGCAATATTGTGCTAAGCTGGTCCGTCACTTTTATCGTCCTTTTTGCCCTTTTCATGTTCTTTGCTGTGTATCATCTCTTTGTCCTGCCGAAAGATGTGGAGGAAGAACGGAAGCAAAGCTCCCTCCTTGAATTCATGAAAAATTTCTTCGGGACTTTTAAAGATTTCTTCACAAAAGAAAAAATCGGCATTTCCATTGCCTTTCTCCTCTTATACCGCCTGGGTGAATCCCAGTTGGTAAAACTGGCGGCACCCTTTATTCTGGATGCCCAGGAAGCCGGTGGATTGGGGCTGACTACGCAGGAATATGGATTTATCTATGGAACGGTTGGTCTTCTTATGCTTACCGTGGGCGGAATTCTGGGTGGTTTTGCCGCAGCCAAACATGGACTGAAATACTGGATCTGGTGGATGGCGATCGCCATGAATATTCCAAATGCCGTCTATATCTACATGTCCTCAGCCCTCCCAACCAGTACCTTTGTTGTGGCTTTTTGTGTCGGTCTTGAACAATTTGGCTACGGATTTGGTTTTACCGCCTATATGCTGTACATGATCTCCGTGGCCGAAGGCAAGTTTAAAACCGCTCATTACGCTCTGTGTACAGGTTTTATGGCCTTGGGCATGATGATTCCGGGAATGATCAGTGGATGGATCCAGGAAATTGTGGGCTACCAGAATTTCTTTATCTGGGTTGTATTGGCAACTATCCCAGGCTTTTTGCTGATCCGCTATCTGCCCATCAGTGCTGATTTCGGGAAAAAGCAGGACGTCTAAACGTTTAAACGTTGAGACGTTCAGATGTTTAAAGTTTGGAGAGACGCTGGAAACGGCGTCTCTCTGTTGTTAACAGCAGATTTTTTCCGGATTGAGGATGTTTTTTGGGTCAAAGGCTGTTTTTATGTTGCGTAGAAGTTGCATATAGGTATCCCCGGCGGTTTTCTTCAGGTATTCCCGTTTGGCGTAACCAATACCATGTTCACCTGAAACGTGTCCCCCCAGTTCTTCACCTTTTTGATATAACCGGTCAAAGGCAGCTGTCAGCTTTTTCCGATACGTTTCATCATCCATCTCATCTTTCAGCAGATAGACATGGAGATTTCCGTCTCCGGCATGGCCAAAGCTGGCAATGCGGATATCCAGCTCTTTTTCTATCTGGCGGGTATAACGGATAAAGCTTGCAATATTTTTCCGTGGAACCACCACATCGCATTCATCCATTTCTGTTGTGGATGCCTTGATGGCCTCCAGAAATGCACCCCGGGCGCTCCAGATCGAATCCTGCCTTTCCTCGGTATCTGAAATAAAAACATCCAGGGCACCGGCATCCAGGCAGATATGGGCAACCTTTTCATACTGTTTTTCTACTTCTTCCCGTGTGTTTCCATCAAAAGTGAGCAGAAGATAGGCATCCGATGTGGCATCCGGGAATTTCTTTCCCAAATAATCTTCGGCATTCAGAATCACCCGCCGTTCCATGTATTCAATGGCTGTGGGAATATTTTTGGATTTGATGATTTTGGGCACGGTTTCGATGGCTGTTTCCATGGTTGGAAAGGGAATCAGCAGGCTGATGGCAATCCGGGGCAGGGGCAAAAGCCGCAGGGTAGCCGCGGTCACAATCCCAAGGGTTCCCTCGGAACCGATGATTAAATCCTTCAAACTATAACCGGAGCTGTCTTTTACAATTTTGCCGCCCATTTTTACGACTTCACCATTGGGAAGCACTACTTCAAGTCCCCGGACAAAATCCCGGGTGACTCCGTATTTCACAGCCCGCATCCCGCCGGCGTTGGTGTTGATATTTCCTCCAATGGTGGCACTTTTTTCTCCGGGATCGGGAGGATAAAAAAGATCATGGGATTCCACGTATTTTGAGATTTCCATCAGCAAAACCCCCGGTTCAACAGTCAGGGTCAGATTGTCTTCATCCAGTTCAAGGATTTTATTCATTCTCACCAGGCTCAGGAGGATACCTCCTTGAACCGGCACCGCCGCTCCGACCAGTCCGGTTCCCTGTCCACGAGGTGTGACGGGAATAGAATTCTTCCAGGCGTATTTCATGATCTCTGCAACTTCTTCCCGGCTTTCCACTTCCACCACCACATCCGGATAACGGTGTATCCCAGCCAGCTCGTCGTGACTGTAATCCTCATGAATTGATTCACCTGTCATCACCCGTTCCGGGTCACAGACCGATTTTAAATATTCAATATCTCTGGCATCTACCGGTTTATATGTGAAACTCATGATGGATCTCCTTTGTGAGCCTGGCCTTCCCGGGCCGGCAGGTTCTTCAATAAAGCGGGAATAACTTCATAGATATCCCCGATAATGGCATAATGGGCAACATCAAAGATGGACGCTTTCGGATCTGTATTGATGGCGATGATATTTTCCGAGTTGTTCATGCCGGCTACAAACTGGACTGATCCGGAAACACCGCATGTGATGATAAGCTTGGGTTTTACCGTTCGTCCGCTAAGGCCGATTTGGGTTCGGGGATCTGTCCAGCCGGCTTCAATCAGGGGCCGGGTTGTGGCCATCATGCCGCCTAACCGGTCTGCCAGTTCACGAATCATGGATAAATCCGCCTCCTTTTTGACCCCTTTACCGGCAACGACAATGACTTCGGCATCTTCAATAGACTGGACTTTCTCTTTTTTCCGTACTTCCAATACCTGGATACGGCTCTCCAGGCGTTGAGATGAAATATCTTCTAAAACAAGCTCTCCCGATGGTTTCTCCGTCCGTTCCGGTGCATTGAATATTTTATATCGGACTGTAGCAAACTGAGGCCGGTGATTCGGTGTATGAATATGAGCCATGATGTTACCGCCAAAGGCAGGCCGTATCTGATCCAGATCGGTGTTGTCCTGGACATCCAGAATGGTACAGTCTGCCGTGAGTCCCGTCCGGAATCTTGCAGCTGTCCGGGGCGCCAAAGACCGTCCCACTGTGGTACCACCCACCAAAACGATGGATGGGCGGACTTTGTTGATGAAATCCTCAAAAACAGCGGTATAAGGCTCAATCCGGAAGTCCTTGAGCTCCGGTTTATCATAAACAAATATTTTATCGGCACCGTAATGCCGGAGTTCCTCCGCCTTGTCTGAAATGTGGTCTCCCATCATCAGGCAGTACACGGGGTGACCGATTTTTGCTGCCATTTCCCTGGCTTTCCCTAAAAGTTCAAACGTGACGGGATGAATCTCTCCCTCTACATGATCTGTGTAAACGGCGATACCCTGCCAGGCTGATTTGTCCACCTGAGGGCGCTCTTCTTCTACGTATTCAAAGACATCCGGATATTTTTTAACACAAATCCTGCACATCTTGCAGGCGGCATTGATACTCAGATACTCGTTAATGTATTCAATGGCATTGAATGGACAGACCTCTACCAGCGCTTTGGGATTTTGGATCTTTTCCTGATGTATGATGATTTTTGCCATGATTACTCCCGGACAAATTTCAGTTCTTTGAGTTTTTCCGCCAACCTTTTTCCCAATTCATCACCGTTTCCGGTCCAAACTTCACTCACGTCTTTTTTAGGTGGAGGAAAGACTTTCAGGACCTGTGTGGGAGATCCATTGAGTCCGTAATGATAGATATCCTGATCTTCCAGATCCTTGAAGGTGATGTGGGGGATTTCCTGGTTGTATGTTTTCAATTTCAGCTTAAAGGATGGGAGCCTGGGTGTATAAATGTCTTTTTCCACCGTGATGAGACACGGGAACAAAACTTCCTGGATTTCAACCGTTTCGGGCATGTCCATTTCAACAGTAATCGCCTTTTCATCCATGGAAAGAATTTTCCGGACATTGGATACATGGGGGATTTGTAAGAATTCGGCAATTTCCGGACCGACCTGGGCCGTATCGCCGTCCGTTGTCATTTTACCACAGAGAAGCAAATCGAAATCCCCCATTTTCCGGATTCCCTGGGAAAGGGTATAGGCCGTAGCAAGCACATCCGCTCCGGCAAATTTCCGGTCTGTCAATAAAGCCCCTTCGTCCACTCCCATCATATAGGCTTCCCGAATGACCTGGGCTGCCTGAGGTGGACCCATACTTAAAACTTTTATTTTCCCTCCCTGTGTTTCCCGGATTTTCAGGGCTGTTTCAATAGCATATAAATCGTATGGATTCATTTTGGAATCAATGCCGTCCCGCTTTAAAACACCGGTCTTTTCATCAACCTCCACCTCTGATGTTCCGGGAACCTGCTTGATGCACACAAGAATATTCAAAGGTCTCTCCTTTCATGCATTCCAGTCATGTTTAAAACCTTAAAATTTAATAAAACAAACCCTCAGCTTCATGGCTTTTCATGAGCTGAGGGATAAAAGGAGGATGGTTTTATGGATTATAAGAGTACCGCCACAACAATGATTCCTGCAAAGGTGATCATCAGGGGAAAGATGGCAATACTGAATTTTTTGGAGGATGGATCCTCAAAAACCTGTACATCAAATTCATGGATAGTGACTTTTTGATGGGCATCGATACATTCAATCCGGAATGTATTCATACCCCGCTCGCTGTTACGGGGCTTCCAGGTGATCAGTCCTGTTTGTTCGTTCAATTCAGCCCACCGGGGCATCTTGACGGCTTTATAACGGACCTTGTCTCCGTTCAGATCCTCAGCAGTGATTTGATAGGAATAATCATAACCTGTCAAAGCCACCAGGATGGGTTTGGATGTAATTTCAGGTGGAATGTTGACAAACACCTTAAAGGATTGACGATCTGTCTGATACCCGTCACTGACTTCGATCTCAACGGGCCAGAACCCTTTTTGGCTGATATCGGGTGACCACATAATGGTTTTGGTGGAAGGATAAAGCTTTACCCCTTTGGGCGCGGAAACCAGGCGGAGTTCCATCTCCTGTTCGGCATTTAAATCCTCAATTTCCACGGGATACTGCCATACATCTCCATGATGGACAATGTTTTCAGGAACGGATACGATGTGTGGCGGGCTGTTCACGTAGACCTGAAACGTAAGGGTATCTGAAACAATGGCATCGGTCGCGCGGACTGTCACGGGATAGGTTCCGAATTGAAAAGATTTTGGTGTCCACCGGATTTCTCCTCCAGCACTGACACTGAGTCCTTCCGGTCCCTCAATCAGGGCAAATTCCACCGTTTTATCCCGCCAGATTTTGTGAAGGGGCAGATATTCCACGGGTTTACCCAAAATACCTGCAAAAATTTCCCGAAGGGATATTTTTCCCGCATATTCGGGATTCACTTCCACAAAAAGATCAGGTCCTCCATGGTATAAGTGCCGGACAGCCGGACGGACGTCCACTGTTTCTGAGTCTTTCTGACTCGACAGCATCACTGGTACCGATTGTCTGCGGAGAAAGGTTTTTATCTGACGATCTATCTGGGAAAATTCATCTTCATGTTCTACCTGGATGCGATACAAATGAGTGGCATTTTTGTCTTCGTATTGCAAAGGATATGTCCAAAGGCTGTCCGTAAAAGCGATGGGTGACGGAGGAGGGATAATCCGGACCGGGTCATTTACGTACAACATCATCCGGATAGAATCAGCGGCGAATCCGTCATGGGCGATGACAGTTAACTGGTGGTAATCGTAATCGTCTTCACCTACACTCCACACAACACGTCCCAGGCTGTCTACATGTGCCGGGGGCGATTGCCTGCCGATGGAAAATCGGATGCGGGCATCGGAATTTTGATCTTCCACCTTGCATGTGTATCCAAACATATCCCCGGGCATGAGAATTTTATCAACAGGCCCGGATACAATCTTCGGCGGACTGTTGACATACAGTTTTAATTGCTGCACATCCGATGACAAATCATCACTGGCAGTCACAACAACCTGATGACTGTCCAGCTGGCTTATATCCGGTACCCATTTGATAAGCCCTTCCGGGGATATTTCCATTCCCTCCGGAGTGTTGCTATCCAGGGCAAACCGGACACTTTTCACCTGACGGACAGTGTAGCGGGGCAGATTTTGTACCGGACGCTCCAGGCATCCTGCCAGAATCTCTCCCAGGGTAATCTTTTCCTTTTCCTCATTTCCTGTCAGGGTTACCAGCAGGTTTTTTCCATAGTAAGTGATGTTTTCAATCACCGGGCGGACATTCACATAACGATCCGGTTCCCCCTCACGTGCCACTGAAAGTGCGTCTCCGGATAAAATTTGCTCCGGTTTTATGGTGACAGGTCTATCAAAAGTAAATTCATACAGGTTGGCTTGATTGCGATCCTGAACGGCTACCGGGTAAACCCAGGGTTTCTGAACCGGTAACACCACAGAGGTGGGGGATGAAACAATTTCTACCGGATCATTGACATAAATCATAAAACGTGCCGAATCAATGGAAAAACCATCTGTTACGCGGACAGTTGCGATGTTTTCATCCAGGTTATCCATCCCGGGAGTCCAGTGTACCTTGCCCTCTTCTGTGATAAATCCCTTTTCAAGACCTTCCAATTCAAATTGAAATTCAGAATTTGAATTATTGTCGCGGAGTTCCACCTGAAAAGAAAAGGTTTTGTTCACCGGGGTTGTTAAAAGCCGTTCCTTGTTTACAATTTTTACCGGATCGTTCACATAGACGGACCAGATGGTGCGGCTGGTATCTTTTTTATCACTGATGGACAGATAGATGGCATGGGAATCCAGTTGTTCCGGCATGATTTTCCAGGTGATGAGACCGGTTCTGAGGTTGTATACAGCCCCTTCAGGAGCAATCCATTCCAGATTCAAAGAGCCGGGATCCAGTTGATCCAGCGCGACGGTTCTTGAAAAGATCTCACCGGGTTCCAGGACGGCATCAAAAGCCATACGACGATTTCGGACCCGGGTCATGATATCTGTATCCTCTGTTTCAGAGGGAATGATTACCAGGGAATCCCCCTGTTCTGTTTTCTGAAGTCCCATATCCTGTGTTGTGGTTTTGCTTGTATCCAAAAGGGATTTCAGCTCTTCCAGCATGTTTTCCCTGTCCGTTGCCACAAAAATTTCTTCATCGGGTGATGCGGTACCCAGGGGACTCAATGTCAACACACGATTCCCAGCATCTGTCCCGGCGGCCAAAATCCGGTTCTGAGCAGGAGCATATGCATAGCCCTCTGTCGGTTCAAAGGGGATATGTTGCGATCTCCGGAATGTATATTGCCCTGATTCACGATCTTTTTTAAACACATGGACCGAATCGCGATAAAAGGTAAGAAGGGAGCGGCCATCTGTATCCACCCGGGTCAGGGGTCCCTTCATTTCCAAAGGTAAAAAGACAAGCCCTTTTTCTGTATCGTTTCTAATCAGGGCTCCCCGGTTCTGTTCGTTGATAAGTAACACATCTTCACGGCTGCCCGGAAAAGGTTTCAGTGTTTCAAACCGAAGAGATTGGGTGGGAAAAGATTTGCCTGCCGTACTTAAACGGGCCTTTTCAATGCTTTTTCCATCCTGAAGGGTCACCAGGGTGAAATCACAGGACTTATCAGAAATATTTTGCATGGTGAATATGATATCCGCCAGAGGTTCCCTATCCCAGTAAACCACAGAAAAATTGAGTTTTCCGGCTTCAGACAGGAAAGTACCCGAGCTGATTTCAGAACCCAGGGACCAGTCCTTATTTTCTATACCTCCGTTTCCTCTTAAAATAAAAATCTTACGGAGTGATCCACGAAATAAAATGGCCAGTTCGGTCTCATCGGCCGTTGTGTAATAACCAGGTGCGATTTTTACCGGTTGGGCCCGTGTAAACCGATCCACCCTGAGGGATACACGGCTTGTGGGTGTGTTGGGGAAAGCATTCCCCGTCCATTCAAACACCCGAAGCCAATCTGCCTCATCCATTCCACGGGGAACCACATCGTTATTCAGCAGAAGACATATTTCAGGACGACCATTTTCGTTCAAATCGGTCACGGCAAAATCACTGAACATTCCCTGCCGGTCATCGGGATATGCCGTACGCCAGATTTCTGTTACCCCGGTTTGCTCGTCCAGACGATAGACTATCAGGGTAGATTTTCCCCTGAACCGGGAAGCCGGAGAGAGTAATACGGCGGTGACAAGTGAATGGTCATCACTCAGGCTTTCGATGATTTCCCATTTGTCCACCTGACTACCGTGGATGGGGATTTCCCATACCGGAGAAGCAACAACACCGCTCACAAGAGCAAGTGTTAGCAAAAGAACCATCAGGGTTTGTTTCATAGGCTTCCACTCAGGTATAGCTTAATGAAGATTGATGTTTAACCGAAATATATTCAACCTTATCAATATAGGTTCACACCCCTTGAAAATCAAGGGAAATCGCAGGCTGTCACAACAATTTATATTGATATATGGCCACCTAACCCGCTAAATTTGATACGTCCATGAATATTTGATTGGAATGATCCGTGAAAACTTTCCGTGATTTCCTGCGAATCCTAATCATTGTGCTTGTCTTTTTCCGGTTTCTGCCTGCCGGGGAGGAGAATGTTTTTGAAGGAGGTATTTCCTATATCCCTTCTGTTTTAAATCTCCGTGGAGATGGTTTTCAGAATTTGCCGGATATGTATCGCGGCGGAAACTCAAGCTGGTCTGGTGAGGATTTGACAGGTATCTGGTTTCTTCATGGGGTGGAAGGGTATCTGCGCTTTGTGGGAAATACCCTCCTGGGTGTGGAAGTATTTGCCGGTGAAAAAAATTTTTCGGGTACGGCACAGGATACCTCACTTTTTGCCGGTGCCGATCTGGCCGGTGTGGCCGCATTTATAGAATGGGGTGTACCTGCAGGGCGGCGTTTTGAAGTGTTGGTGGGGGGAAGCCTCGGACTGAATCGTTTCCGGATTCATTACTCCGCTGTGAAACAGGTTCCCGCCTGGAATGAACTGACAAATGCCCGCATCAGCCCCCTGACGTGTACCACGATGGATTCAGGGTTCCGGGCCTGCCTTAAACCGTATATCTCTTTGAAATACCGTATCATGGATCGTCTGGGTTTTGAAATGTCCACATCCCTGCTGGTCAGCCGCTATCCCCAGTCCGGATGGACCATCAACGGACACATCCCCCTGGGTGACGGTGTGGAAATGTCTGTCTATTCACCGGGTATTCATCTGGGACTTATGTTAGGATTGTAATGATGAAAAAAATACTTTTATTTTCGGTGCTTATTTTTTCCATGTTTCTGCCCCTTTCCGGGTCTGCCGAGTTTTATGAAGAATTCAGGGGAGGTGGTATTGGTTATGCCCCTACACTTATCATTTATGATGCAAAAGAGTTTGGCCTTCCGGGCATGAATATGAGCTACGATTTCTCCGGAAACCGTTATTTTCATGGCCTTCAGGGATGGGGAGATATCAATGACCGGTGGCGGATTGGTGCATCCCTTTTGGCAGGAACAGCGGAAAATTCAGAAGCATCAGGAGGGATGGTCTGCTATGCCGTGTTTTCACAGGTCAGTGGTTTTCTCTTTCTTGAAGGAATTATCCCCTTCTCCTATCATGCCCAGCTTGCCCTGAACCTGTCTGCAGGTGTATCGGCTCTTTCTGCCGAGTATTTCGAATCAAGCCCCACCCGGGACTGGACCACACTCTTTGTGGGCCCCCTCACCTCCACTAAACTTACTGCCCGGAAAATTCCTACCCTCATGCCTCAACTCTCTTTCCTGTACCAGTTTTCCAGGAGATCCGGTGTGAGAATCAACGGAGGACTTCTTTTTATGGCCGTCAGTACAGATCAATGGAAAGTCAACGACAGGGTTACCGTTTCCAACGGGTTTGATGGGGAATTACTAAAGGTTATGGCCCCGGTTTTACAGATGATGATCTATTTCGGTATGTAAACCTTATTTACTTTGGGATTTTTTATGTGAAAACAACCAGGGGAGCAGCTCCGGTTCTTCATACGCCGGTTTCCAGGAACCATGTCCCGCATCGTTGTATTCCGTATACCTGAATGTTGCACCGGCTTTTTCAAGAGCCAGGGCCATCGAGCGGGATAATTCCACCGGGACTACCCCATCATCCGAACTGTGGAAAATCCATACCGGGATATGGGCAATCCGGGGTGCTTTGGATGTGTCACCACCTCCGCAAATGGGGACTCCGGCAGCAAACAGATCCGGCCAGCGTGCCAGCATATCCCAGGTGCCGTAACCCCCCATGGACAGACCGGTCACATATATCCGGTCCGGATCAACAGGAAGGCTTTCTGTTAGTTTCACAACCAGATCGTGGACCATGCTTAAGGGTTTTGAAGGATTATCCGGCATGTGGTGGGTGGAAGAATCCCAGGCTGCTTCGACCCAGCGGTTGCCTTCAGGACACTGGGGAGCCAGGACAAAACAGGGGTAATTTTTGACATTTTCGGGTTTTTGAAACAGGTAGGTTCCGTGAGTCAACTGCCGAAGATTGTCATTTCCCCTTTCTCCGGAGCCGTGGAGAAAAACAACCAGAGGATACAACTCACCCCGCCGGATTTTAACCGGTTCCAGTAAGCAGTACGGCAGTGTATCGGTTCCAGTGGTATATACATGAGGTGTATATTCGGGAATGCCTGGCTCCGGCGGCCGGATAGACGCACATCCTGCCAGACAAAGCATACAGATCAATATAAAGATGGGGCCTTTCACAGTTACCTCCTCATTTTATTTCATGGATTGGATATCCCAGGGAAGGATAATCCGGCCGGGTGTATTCAGTTCCGGATGAATCCGCATCACTGCCAGTCCGGCATAGCGGGAACTTCCTGCAGTTTTTTTCAGCCATGTTTCCCAGGGGGTTTCAAAGGTAGTCCACCGGCTGTTGGAGGCTTCGCGGATGAACATTCCACTCTCATTTTTTATCATGATCAGCATGTGGGCCGAAAAGATATCCTCTTTATTGGCAAACAGCAGCGCCAGGATATCCCCGTTTTGAAAACGGTTTTCCACGGCCTCCAGATCCTTCAGGGGGATATAATCCACCTTGAGGGTCCTGTCCGGTTTAATATAGCGCAGGTCACGAATGCCCTTATCCCGGAAAAAGGCTCTGTGCGAAATGGTTCGGGTCAGAGTTCGGGTGTATTGTCCCCCGACTTTTTTACTTACATTGCTTAAAAGCCAGCGGTTTTCCGGCAACCAGTCTGCCATGGTGTAATGATTTCGTGTCCGCATACCCATGATGCCGTTTTGATAACGGATTTGTTGAAGATTGTTGAAAAAATTGTCCCAACTGTCAGAGATGGATAACGCCAGCACATGTTCGCAATACACCATGCAGTTGGTGGAATCCAGGTTATACAAAGGCTGGTTTTCCAGCAACGCCCATTCACCATCTCCTGTCGCGGTCCAGCTGTAAGGCATTCCCAGAAAAAGACGGGAATAATAGGCGATTCGGTCTGTTATCGTGGCGTCGCCTGAAGCATTCTCCCGAAGCATGGAATCGATCCGGGCATGGGAAAAGGTGGATATGATTGCCGTATTTTCCGGGATTTTTCCGCCCTGAACCGATATAAGGGGAAGGGCCAGCAGGATTAACAGGGTCAGGATCTTTTTTTTATGTAGCATGGTTTCCTCCGGTTTTAAAATGCAAATTAGAATTTTTAACCGGGAAAGTCTATGGAATCCCCGCTGGTAATTCCGATTGAGAAAAATTCTTCTCTTATGACAAATAAAAATTATACATTCAGGCTATGACAGAAAAGAAAACAGAATCAAAAGCCAGCATGAAAGCGGCTGTCTTTCGTCATGCGTATGAACCCCTTACCATAGAAGATATCCCCCTTAAGCCCCTCAAAAGCACCGATGCCCGTATCCGCATTGAAACCTGTTCGGTATGTCATACGGATCTGCAGTTTATTGACAGGGGTTTGGCCACATCCAAGACCCCGCCCCTGATTTTGGGACATGAAATTGCCGGTGTAGTTGAGGAAACGGGAAAAAATGTGACCAGTTTCGGTGTTGGGGACCGCGTGATTGTTCCGGCGACTATCAGTTGTGGTAAATGTCTGGCCTGCAAATCCTGGAATGAAACCCAGTGTGACAACCTGAAAATCTTGGGAAATCATATCGATGGAGGATATGCCGAATACATTGCTGTGGACCAGAATCAGCTGATTCACCTGCCGGATGAATTTCCCTTCGAATTGGGAAGTCTTATCAGCAATGTTTTTGTCGGTGCCTTTCATTTAGTGTATGACCGTGTGAATATCCGGCAGGGTGAAACGGTGGTTATTTTCGGATGTGGTGGTTTTGGTCTTTCCCTGCTTCAGATGGCAAAGCTGAAACAGGCCCAGGTGTTCATGGTGGATATTTTTGATTGGAAGCTGAATATTGCCCGGGATTATGGTGCGGATGGGGTGCTGAATTCCAACAAGTGTAAAGTGTGTGAAGAAGGGGTATGCGACATGATTCGGGGGAAAGCCGACGTAGTGATTGAAACCATCGGAACCCCCAGGACCATGGTTCAGGCTATGAATGTCCTGCATAAGGGCGGACGGCTGGTGCTGAGCGGCTATTCAGACAACACCATTCCCTTTCTGGCGGGACGGATTATCATGGATGAGATGTCCCTCATCGGTTCAGTTGGGGCACCTATGCGGGAAATCCCCGATGTGATTAAACTTTTAAAAGACCGTAAGATCCGCTGGCAGGAAATGGTATCCGGCCATTATCCCTTGTCACAGATCAACGAAGCCTTCAACACCCTGAGAATGGGGCATTCCATACGGACGATGGTTCACCCCAATCAACAGGAAACCTGAATATGTCAGATGTGATGCAAACTGATTTTTATAATGATTTTGACCGTGAAACCCTGGAGCCGCGGGGCAAAAAAGATTACCGGTCGGTATTCCAGGTGGATCGTGACCGGATTTTATACAGCCCGGCCTTCCGGAAACTCCAGAGTAAAACCCAGGTTTTTCTTAGCGGAACCTATGATTTCTACCGCACCCGCCTGACCCACAGCCTGGAAGTCGCCCAGATCGGCCGCTCCATAGCAAATGTCCTGAATCGCAATGTCCTCAGAGAAAATGCTATTGATTCGGATCTGATCGAGGGAATCTGCCTGACTCATGATATTGGTAATCCCCCCTTTGGTCATGCCGGTGAAGCGGCCTTGAACGAACTCATGCGTCATGCCGGCGGTTTCGAGGGGAATGCCCAGACATTAAAAATTGTCACGGAAAAAATTCATGACAGTGATGAAGGGGACGAAGGGATGAAACCCTCCCGGGCTTTTATCGACGGGATTATGAAATATAAGATTCTGTGGTCTGAAAGTGACCAAAAGGGCAAATTTCTCTACGATGACCAGAAGTCTTATGTGGAATTCCTCAGTCCTGACGGAACCTTGTATCGTGAGCGGAGCCTGGAATGCAGTATTATGAACTGGGCCGATGATGTGGCCTATGCTCTCCATGATCTGCTGGACGGTTATCAGGCAGGCTTTATTTCCCGGAAAAATGTCTACGAATGGGCCGTAAATCACCATATTCAGGGGCAAGAAGAGCAGGTGATACAGCGCCTGTTGGATCCACTGGAATACAAAGTGCGCTTTGAAAAATACATAGCTGCCCGAACGGGTGATTATATTGAAAATGTGACCCTGACCCCTTCGGATCATCCCATGAAAGATATCAGTAACCGATATAAATACACTCTTAAAATCCCCGAAGAAATTATCCGGGAAATTGAGGTATACAAGCAGGTTGCCGTGGATCTGATGTTTAAGTCCCCACAGCTGGAGCAAATTGAATTTAAGGGACAGTATATTCTGAAACGGATTTTTTCTACTTTTCTCCAGGGGAATCCTGAATCATTTCATCTGAACCGCCGCATACTCCCCGAAGAGGTCCGAAGCCGGCTCAATAAAATCCCCGAAAATGATTATACCCAATCCGCCCGGATCATCTGTGATTACCTGGCAGAACAAACGGACCAGTCTTTGCCGCGACTGTATAAACGACTTTTCGATCCGGATTACGGTTCTTTTTCTGATTTGATATGAAAACGCTTACCCTTTGGACTCCGGGCCTTGTAGAATACGGAAAAGCCTGGGACGCACAAAAACGAATCCATGCCCTTCGCCGTGAAGACAAAATCGGTGATACTTTAATTCTTTTGGAACATCCCCATGTATATACCATCGGTCGTCATGGGGACCGGAGCAATATCCTGTTTGATGATGAAACGCTTCGGGAAAAGGGGATTTCTGTATATCACATTGACCGGGGAGGCGATGTGACCTATCACGGGCCAGGTCAGTTGGTGGGATATCCCATTTTTCACTATAAAAATTTAGGCTTTTCAACCCGTCGCTTTGTTCATTCCATTGAAGAGGTAATGATCATAACTCTTGCCCGTTTCGGACTGACAGCAAAACGGGATCCCCTATATCCCGGTGTGTGGATCGGTTCCAATAAAATCTGTGCCATTGGTCTCCGGGTGATTGACGGCGTGTCCATGCACGGATTTGCCCTGAATCTTCGAACCGATCCGGCCTATTTCGGGGGAATTATTGCCTGTGGTATTCAGGACCGGGGGGTAACATCCCTTGAAATGGAAATGAAAAAGCAAGGAAATCCTATGCCGGATCAAAAAACCGTTATTTCAGAACTCACGACCACTTTTAAAGAAGTGTATGGATTTCACCGGATTCAGTCGTTTTCAGACAAATCATCTGTTCCCGGTTTAAGTTGACTTACCGCTTCATCTTCCCGTTCAATTTCCACATTAGAAATTCGGTCAAAAGATTTGGTGATTTTTTCTGTGGATGTATGTATCTCTTTCACATCTTTTTGAACGGTATCGATATGTTTTGTCAGGTTATCCCATCGTAATCGGTACCGCTTAAAATCCTCGGCCAGTTTCATGATCTCTTTCTGGATGATATCCGCGTATTCTTTTCGTTTCATATCATTGAGGATGGTCTGGGTGGTGTTTAAAAGGGCCAGAAAGGTAGAAGGAGAGACCATACTGACTCTGTGTTTCCAGGAGTAATCCACCAGATCATAATGATAGGCGTGAAGTTCGGCAAAAATTGCTTCTGCAGGTAAAAACATGATAGCCTGCGAGGATGTTTCGCCGGGTATAATATATTTGGAGGCGATATCATCGATGTGTTTTCGGATGTCTTTCTTAAACAGGTCAGCACTCCGCTTACGCTGCAATTCATCCAAAGACCGGTCCGTCATGCGTTTGAAATTTTCCAGGGGAAATTTGGAATCAATGCAAATCATCCCGGTAGGTTCGGGAATAAAGAGAACGGCATCCGCCACCATTCCATTGGATAAGGTATACTGCAGACGGTAAATCTGCTCGTTCCGGTCCCCGAAGACGGCACTTAAAATCTGGTGAAGCTGGACCTCTCCGAAAATCCCCCGGCTTTTTTTATCTGTGAGGATATCCTGAAGGGAAATGACGTTGGTGGAAAGGCTGTCGATTTTTCGTTGGGCCTCATCGATCTTTGCCAACCGCTCAATCACGTTGTTAAAGGTTTCGTTGGTCTTTTTAAAACCCTCATTCAGGTTTTCCAGTACTTTTTGGTCTATCTGGGTCAGCTTGCTTTCTGTTGTCTCCGTCAGTTTTTCAAAATTTCGGGTTAAAATCTGGTTCAGGTTATCTTTAAACAGGCCGAATTCTTCTGTCAGCTGTTTGCTGTTTTTTCCCAGGACGGTGGACAAATGTTCCTGGAAGTTGCTGATTTGACGGGTGGATTCAAGCTGGGCATGGTGGAGAATATCTTTCAGTTCCGTAAAAAGGCGGGATTGGTGCTCTTTCAGGCGGGATTCGGTTTTTTCCGGCAGGTCTTCGATTTTCCCCTGCTGGATGATGAGGGAATCCCGAAGAGGTGTGAATTCCTCCCGGATGACCGATTCAAACCGTTTTGGCCTTAGGCGGATGAGGAGAATGATGAGGAAAACAAGAATAAGAACTGTACTTCCGATGACCAGAATATCTGTCATAGAATGACTCCGGTTTATGGTTAACACAAGAAGTTAACCAAATTCATGAAAGATATCATCGGTGAATGCATACCAATTCCTTGAATTCATCCCGGAATTAGTCATAAATTCCCTGTGATAAAACAAGGACAGGTGATTCTATGGATTTTTTCAGCAGATTTTATGGTGACACCCTGATTTTTAAACCGAAGAATGTCCTTCTCGATGATTTGGGAACCCTGAGGTTTAAAAGGGAATTGATGATGGCTCTCGGAAAAGGGGAGATTAAAACCATCATTATCAATTTATCCACGGTAAAGATGCAGGACAGTACGGGATTGGGAGCTTTGTTGTTTGCCCGGCGATATGCGATCGGAAAAGGCGGAGAGTGTGTGCTTGTATTTCCGGCCCCCAAGGTCATGAATCAGCTGAAACAATCTAAGCTCACAGACTCTTTCCGGATTATTGATAAAGATGAAGAGTATCAGGCCTTGAAAAAAGAGCTCGAGGAATCCCTGAACATTCCGGAACCGTTGGAAGAGGAAGAAGAGCTGGAGGAATTGGAAGAAGAGGAGGATAACGGGCAGGATAAGTTGATATACAACGGTATGCCTGAACCGGCTGTCCCCAACGATGATGATTTTACTTTTGAAGAGTAAATAAATGCTGTTGTCATTGGATCTGATCTTTTTTCGTCTCATCAATCAGGTATGGGTGCATCCCTGGCTGGATGTTTTGTTTACGTTTATCACCCAGGCGGAAACCTGGATCCCTGTATGGCTTGGCATGTCTGTGTATTTTCTGGTCTGGGGTAAACGAAAAGGCCGGGTAACTTTTTTGATGATGGTACTTGCCTTTGGAATCACTGATTTTACGGCAGCCCGGCTGATCAAACCCCATGCCGGTCGTATCCGTCCCAGCCGGCTTCTAAGGGAATACGAACCGATAAAAGAGAAACAGGAAATGCTCCGTACTAAAATCCTCTCCATGGAGAGGGTTCCGCCATCCCTGGAAGATTCTTTAGCCGTGTTGACGGCACAAGTCCGCCATTTTGAGGATTCCCTTTCCCTTACACCTGAAAAAATACGCGCTCTGGAACACATTCGCCGTCTGGATGGTTATGGCGGACGGTGGACCTTTCCCTCAAATCATGCTGCCAATTTTTTTGCCCTGGCAGCTGTTTTGACCTTTTTTTACCGCAAACGGCGCTGGATCCCTTTGTTCATAGCTGTTTTGGTTGCTTATTCCCGGGTTTATGTAGGCCGCCACTATCCCCTGGATGTTTTGGCCGGTGCTGTCCTTGGATTTATCATCGGCCGGGCGTTGTGTACCCTTTGGCAGGCCTGGTTGTATCGTAAAATTCTGGGAAAACAAAAAAGCGCCGAAACGGCGCTTTCTGATGAATCATTGGATGTTAAGTCTTAGTTGATGATATCTTTTTTAGGCTTCAGATTGATGGTCTGATTCTGGGGATGACGGATTTCTTTGATTTCCCCAAAAGATTGTTCATACCGGTGAATGTTGACTTCAAGAGTCTTTAAAAGGGCTTTGGCATGTTGCGGATTCAAAATGATCCTGGATGCCACGTTTGCTTTAGGCATACCGGGAAGGACCTGGCAGAAGTCCAGAATAAACTCCGACGCGGAATGGGTAACAATGGCCAGGTTTGAGTAATCACCTGAAGCTTTTTGTTCACTCAGGTTGATCTCCATCTTCTTCGATTTTTGATTCTTTTCGTCGTTCATAAATCCCCCTTAATCATCATCGTCTTCTGAACCGGCATCATCTTCGGACATATCGTCAATTTCAGAAGGATCAAAAATCGTATAGTCTTCCGGAGCATCCTGATCTTCATCAATGTCCTTGATGTACTCTTCCTCAACACTCATCATATTGTTGGATAAAAAGCCACCCGGTTTCTGAGGTGCTTCCACATCTGCAATGTCTTCTTCGTCCAGTTCGTTGGTTTCATATTTCATAAAATCACTGCCATACAAATCCGTATCGAAAAAATCAATGTCCTCAACAATCCCCTGGGCCACCAGGTATTCAAGGAATTCAATATACTTGGGATCCCTCAGTTTTGTTTTGCAATGGGGACACACCAGATTTTTCTGGAGGTCTTCGGCCGTGAGGGGTTCTTCGCATTCGGGACAAATGAGTTCATTAAAGTATTTGGTCATACAAGCCTCTCCTAATTTGGGCGATAATCTACATTTCCAAATGCTCTATTGCAATGAAAATGTCTTTCCTTCTTCTCTTTATTAACAATGTGCTCTAAATAATAAAAGGTTACAGCGCTTTTTGTTCCGGAACAGGCAGCCCGGCCATCATAAACAGAGATTCAAATCCATTGTCGTATGAACTGGTTTCTCCCAGTTTCAAGGTCATGCTCAACAGGGGAGCGCTGAAAGGATTGTAAAAACCCAGGGACGCTTTTTCTGACCGGGTGGCAATCAGGTAATGAGACAGGATATACGGGGAGATGTTCAGATCAATGCCGATATCACATGTCTCTACCACTGTTCCTGCCACCATCTCTTCCGTAATAGGAAAGGTTGTCGGTTTGACTGCCGGGAGAATCTGAATACTTGTGTAACACCGCATTCCCCGGATAAAATCTTCAAAAGCGGGAGGGACCAGGACGGAAATATGCAGGGAAGGATTTTCTGATAAAATCCGACTCAGCATGTGGTTGACCACATGAATATGCCGGGTATCATCAGGAAGAGAAATATAAAATTTGTTCACATCCGCCTTGAGTGTGTTCCAGTTTAAAGGTGCTGTAGGTTCAGGCAGGATGTTTTTTCCTCTTAACAGGCGGACCCAATTTGTGTAACGAAAGTGTTTAAACATGCTTTCTCCGTAACCGCAAAAATTACACGCGTCCATGTGATTTAACAAGTCCCGTTTCAGTCAAAAAAATTTTTTCTCTATAGATCCGCACATATCAGTCACTTAGAAAGAGACAAGAAAAAACTGAAGGAAAAATCAAAAATTCACTTTGACTTTAATTTCCCTATATTGTATCATACCTAAGATCAAACACAATATCTTGTGTTAGAAAGTTAAAAATAACAAGTCAACGCAACCAGGGTCCGGAGTCTTCTCATGTTTGAAAAAATGTTTTTGCACCAGGGTAAGCTGTCTCGGATGGTAGGAGAAAAGAAGATTGAAACCTACCGAACTATTTATGAACATCTGAAAACGGCCATTGAAAATCAGGAACTACCTTTGCACCCCGATTACCTGTGCGGGAATGATCTGGCAAATAGTATTTATAAAAAGAAATATTTTTTAAAAGATATTAATGGTGAAATCATTGAAAAGCGTCCTGAGGATGTCTTTTGCCGAATTGCCTCATTTGTCGCGTCCCAGGAAACTACAAAGATTAAGCAGAAAAAATGGGCTGAGGCTTTTTACAAAGATTTATATGAGGGATACTGGATGCCGGGAGGGCGGGTTTTGGCAGGTGCCGGTGATCTGTACCGCTTGAAGACGCTGGCAAACTGTTTTGTTACCCAGATTGAGGATGACGATATTGAAGCCATTTACAAGGCAGCGGCTGAGTGTGCCCGGACCTATTCCTATGGGGGCGGGATTGGTGTGGATATTACGCCTCTGCGTCCACGGGGATCTGTTGTACACAATGCTGCCGATACATCCACCGGAGCCGTATCTTTTATGGAACTCTATTCCATGACGACAGGACTCATCGGTCAATCGGGCCGCCGTGGAGCCCTCATGCTGACTATCGATATTAAACACCCTGATATTTTCCACTTTCTCAGTGTCAAAAAATCGCCCAACTGGGTCTCGCAACAAATTGTTGAGCAATGCCGCTGGTCCGGGAAATTTGATGAATCCCAATTGGATCTCATCAAAAAACAGGTGGTGGAAAATACGCAGATACGTTTTGCAAATATCTCGGTAAAGGTGACCGATGAATTCATGAAGGCTGTCAAGGAAGAGAAGCTGTATGGCCGGGACCGGATCATCATTTACCGGAAAAAAAATAAGCAACGCCTGATGAGGGCTTATCAGAAAGATGGATATTTTTATTCTCTGGGCATCCCCAACAAAGATATCCGGGACTATGAAGAATTGAAAGTCTTTGATTCCTATGCCCTGTTCAGCCAGTGGATGGAGGATCAGTTTGGCAAAGCCATTTCCCAGGTGGATCTGAAGGATGCCATGAAACGGGATGTCTATGGAGATTATCTGGTGGATACAGGGGATGATAACGAAGAACTAGCCATTCATTTCACCGGTGATTTTCTACTCTATTTTGGTTCCGATGAGACCAATGAAGTCCGTGAACTGGTCAAGGCCAGGGATGTGTGGGACACGTTTATTGAATCCAACTACCGGACCGCCGAGCCGGGACTCATGTTCTGGACGAAAATGAGCCGGTATTCACCGTCCAACTATGTAGGACGCCCCATCATTTGCACTAACCCTTGCGCTGAGGTTCCCCTGGAAGACGGTGGTGCCTGTAATCTGGGTTCTGTAAACCTGGCCCGTTTTGTAAAAAATGGATTCATGGATTCAGCGTCGGTAGATTGGGAAAATCTGGAGAAAGCGGTATATAATCTGGTTCGCTTTCTGGACAATGTGGTCAGTTGGAATCAGGTTTTGAATCCCCTGGAAAAACAGCGGGATGCTGCCGGCGAAACCCGTCGGCTCGGAGTGGGTATTATGGGAATCGCGGATATGCTCTATCAGCTGAAAATTCCTTACGACAGTCCGGAAGGAGTGGCTTTGATGGACAAAGTGATGCAGTTCATCAACAACCAGGCTTATCTGGCATCCTCCAGACTGGCCAAGGAAAAAGCCCCCTCCGATATTTTTGAATATGAAGATTATGCAAATGGCCCCTTTTTCCAGGAAGCCCTGTCAGATGAGGTCAAAGATCATATTCTTCATCATGGCCTCCGGAACATTGCCATCACCTCTATTGCTCCAACCGGCACCATCAGCAATATCATCCGGGGTGTGTCTGTAGGACGGAAAAATTACATCGGGGTCAGCGGTGGTGTAGAACCGGTTTTTGCCCTTTTTTATACCCGCCGGGCTGAATCCTTTGACAACCAGTTCTTTAAAGTCTTTCACGCCTCGGTCCAGGCCTATATCGATATGTTTGAACTCACGGACAAAGTGGCAAAAATTGAAACAGAAGAAGAATTAAGAAAATATCTGCCGGAAGCATTTTTCCGCACGGCTCATCATATTTCTCCCGAACGGCGGATTGAAATTCAGAGTGTTTGCCAGAAATATGTGGATCACTCTATTTCTTCCACGATCAACCTGTCGGAAGATATTGAGCCGGAGGTGATTTCAAATATATATCTGAAAGCATGGGAGAAAGGACTGAAAGGTGTGACGGTTTACCGGGACGGAAGCCGCTTTCCCATCCTCACAGCAGATAGCAAGCCGTCTGAGTTTCAGGCTTTTAAGGATAAAAAGTTTGAAGTGGAAGCCGGACGGGAAAAACGGGTCTTTTTTGGCGATGAGGTGATGAGAATGCCGGATGGCACACTGACAACACCGTTCCACTATTTCAGAACCCTTGGAATCAAAAACAATCAAGATATTGAGGTTGTGTAATGCTCACGTTAAACAGTGAATTTAAAATCCGGGAAGTCAAACCGAAGGAAAAACCAGCAGGAGACAAACCGGCAGTCCAACCCCCAAAACCACAACCCTCCAATAACCTGATGCGCCCCGATGTAGTGGATGCTAAAGTCTATAAGGTGAAAAGCCCTTTCGTAAAATTCAGCGTCTACATTACCCTGAGTTATGTATGGGAAAATGGAAAAAAACGACCGATGGAAATTTTTATCAATTCCAAGGATCTTACCCATTCCGCTGAGTATGCAGTGCTCACCCGTTTGATTTCTGCCATCTTCCGCCGAGCCAGTGACCCCTATTTCATCCTGGAGGAGCTGCGCAGCATTTATGACCCGAATGGAGGATATTTTAAGAATGGGAAATATATCCATTCCTTTTACTCGGAAGTCGCAGATGTGATTGAACGCTTTTTCAAGGATGAAGGAATGATCAAGTCGGATAAAAACGTTGAAGATACCCAGATCAGCATTCCCATTGAAACACAGATGCAAAAAGAAGAGACATCCTCTCGCGAGACCATGATTTCCGATGCCAGCTTTAAAATCTGTCCGGAATGTAATGCCAAGGCCCTGAAATTTGAAAATGGGTGTGAATTTTGCGTTCAGTGTGGATATACAAAGTGTGATAAGTGATGACAGTTAAGATTAAAAGACTTTCTCCCCACGCAAGCCTTCCTTCACGTCAGCACAGTTATGATGCAGGATACGATGTGACTGCCGTTGAGGAAACGGTAATTCCTGCAGGAAAATGGACACTTGTCAAAACAGGTATTGCCGTGGAACTGCCCGGCGAGATGGAGCTACAGGTTCGTTCCCGGAGCGGACTCGCTTTAAAACATGGAATTTTTTGCCTGAATGCCCCTGGAACAGTGGATGCCGGATACCGGAATGAAATTGGTGTGATCCTGGCCAATTTTTCTCAGGAGGATTTCCTGATTCACCGGGGAGACCGTATCGCCCAGTTGATTTTTCAAACACCGAAACATCCTGAACTGGTGGAAGTGGATGATTTGAGTGATTCGGACCGTGGACTCGGAGGTTTCGGCAGCACAGGTCGTTAGAATATTCGCTTAAGATGGGAGATGGTATGGAATTTTTAGAACTGGTCAAAACACGTTACAGTGTACGGCGCTATAAACCTGATCCCGTCCCGGAAGAAGATGTAATGAGCTGTTTGGAAGCTGCCAGGCTGGCTCCGTCTGCATCCAACTCCCAACCCTGGGAATTTATAGTGATCAAAACTCCCGAACTTCGGAAACACATTGCCGAAAGCACCTATTCCAGGCTTATCTCTTTTAATAAATTTGCCCTTCAGGCACCACTCATCGTGGCGGTTATCATGAAAAAAGGACATATCCTGTCACAGATTGGCGCTTCCCTTCAGGGAACGCCCTACCAGCTGATTGATATCGGTATAGCGGCAGAACATTTTTGTCTTCAGGCAGCTGAACGGGGACTAGGAACCTGCATGCTGGGCTGGTTCAATGAAAAAAAAGTCCGGAAGCTTTTGGAAATTCCCAAATCCAAAAAAATCGCCCTTCTCATCACTGTGGGATATCCTGCAGATTCACCAAAACCGAAGCAGCGGAAAGAGATGAATGCGATGGTGCAAAAATTATAAGAATTGAGCTGGATTAAAAGTGACGCGTGACCAGGGTACGAGGGGTAATCACGAATTGGGTGATTGGTTCGATTGAATGATTGAGTTGACAGGTACATCAGGAGTGAATCAAAGAACTTCCAGCTTCTGACTTCTTATACATGATTCATTTGATTGAATAGCAAGAAATAAACTTTGGGTCGCAAGGGTCAGGAACGTTCATTGATCCATGTTACCCAATTCATCCTGTGAAATTCCCTGTCTTGATTGGGAGCCCTATTTTACGGGATCATCATTCATTATTCATAATTATCCAATTATATGAATAATAATATTATCTTGCTTCGTGCAGGATTTTGCTGTATTTTACCCTCGGGGTGGGGGGCGTCATCTAACCATAATCATATATTCCATCTCTCTTATTATCTCACGATCAGATCAGCAAAATTTTATCATCTAATCAAACTCCCAATCATTCAATCAAATCAATCATCCAAACTATCAATTCCTCTGCGTTCTCTGCGCGCTCTGCGGGAGAAATATCTCAAAACGCTCCATTCCCATTCAGGGGCAGAGTCCGCTCAGCCACCCCTTCGACTTTTAACTTTCCACCCTCACTCAGGGGCAGAGCACGCTCAGCCCCTACAACTCTTAACTTTCCACCCTCACTCAGGGGCAGAACACGCTCAGCCCCTACAACTCTCCCATTGTTTATCCATCATCCTCTGACTAAATTCCGCCCGGTATGACAGAGAAGCAGAGACTGAAAGAAATCAGACGGCGGCGAACCTTCGCAATTATCTCCCATCCGGATGCAGGTAAAACAACCCTCACGGAAAAACTCCTCCTTTTCGGCGGGGCTATCCGGGAAGCAGGTGCTGTAAAATCCAATAAAATCAACCGCAATACTATGTCTGATTTTATGGAAATTGAACGACAGCGCGGGATTTCTGTGGCTACATCGGTGATGGGATTTGAATATAACGGGATTAAAATCAATATTCTGGATACGCCCGGACACAAAGATTTTGCCGAAGATACCTACCGGACTCTCTCTGCCGTGGATAGTGCCATTATTGTGATAGATGTGGCCAAAGGGGTGGAAGAGCAGACGGAAAAACTGGTGGGGGTGTGTCGTATGCGGAATATCCCCGTAATTGTCTTTATTAATAAATTGGATCGCATGGGACTTGATGCTGTTGAATTGCTGGATGAGATAGAGGCGAAACTGGATCTTAAGGTCACACCCCTGAGCTGGCCGGTGGGTATGGGTCCTTCTTTTAAAGGCGTATTCAATATTTTTGAGCAGAAACTGGCTCTATTCAACCCCCATGGTCAACAATCGGAAGATGATACGGTGGTTATCCGGGATTTGGATGATCCCCAACTTAACCGGCTCCTGGATTCCTCTGCAGAGACACTCCGGGAGGAACTGGCACTTGTCAGAGGAGTTTATCCGGATTTTAATGTGGAGGATTATCGCAAAGGAGAACTCTCTCCGGTCTTCTACGGTTCGGCCATCAATAATTTTGGAGTCAAAGAGCTCCTGGATTGTTTTATCCAAATAGCTCCTTCACCCATAGCCCGGGAGACTGATATTCGGGTTGTGGAACCAGGAGAAGAGGCTTTCACCGGTTTTATTTTTAAAATACACGCCAATATTGATCCCAATCACCGTACCCGTATAGCTTTTATCCGGATCTGTTCGGGTAAATTTGAACGAGGAAAACCCTATTATCACACGCGTCTGGATCGTGAATTCCGCTTTTCCGGTCCCACATCCTTCATGGCTAATAAAAAGGAAGTCATTGACGAGGCTTTTCCCGGCGATGTGGTAGGCGTAAATGATAATGGAAATTTTAAAATCGGGGATACCCTGACGGAAGGTGAATCCATGCGATTTAAAGGAATCCCCAATTTCTCACCGGAACAGTTTCGTTACCTGGAAAACACGGATTCCATGAAACATAAGCAGCTGGCGAAAGGACTTGAACAGCTGATGGATGAGGGAGTTGCCCAACTTTTTGTGAGTCAACAGAGCAACCGGCGGATTATCGGAACCGTGGGAGCTCTTCAGTTTGATGTCATTCAATACCGTCTGGAACACGAATATGGTGCATCCTGCCGTTATGAACCCTTGAACCTGTACAAAGCCTGTTGGATGACCTGTCCTGATGAAAAAATTCTCAAAGAGTTTCGCTTACGCAAAGCCCGCTATATGGCTCTGGATAAATATAAGCGGGACGTTTTCATGGCTGAAAGTCCCTGGGCTCTAAACCGGGCCATGGAAGAATTTCCAGACATAAAATTTCACTTTACCTCGGAATTTTAATTTAATCCTTTAGTATCCGGTCCCGGAAACCCAGGAGATAGAGAATGCCGTCCAATCCGATGGTGGAAATGGCGTGACCCGCATTTTCCCGAACGACCGGTTTGGCATGAAATGCGATGCCCAATCCTGCTGCATTGATCATGGGAAGATCATTGGCTCCGTCTCCCACGGCGATCACCTGTTCCCGGTGTATGCCTTCCATCTGGGCAATCAACTTGAGCAATTCCGCTTTCCGGGATCCGTTGATAATATCCCCGAGATGTCTGCCTGTCAGCTTGCCGTCACGGATTTCCAGTTCATTGGCAAAAACATAATCGATATCGAATTTTTTTTGAAGGTATTCTCCGAAAAAGGTAAATCCGCCGGATAGGATGGCAGTTTTATATCCGCAGCGGTTCAGTGTGCCCAAAAGTCGTTCGGCCCCTTCTGTGATGGGCAGGTTTTCGGCAATCTTTTTCATGACTGAAACATCCAGACCCTTGAGGAGAGCAATCCGACCCTTGAAACTCTCGTTGAAATCCAGTTCACCCTGCATGGCAGCTTCGGTAATCTTGTGAACCTCTTCGCCTACACCATGGGCTTTTGCCAGTTCTACGATAACTTCCGCCTGGATCAGCGTGGAATCCATATCAAAACAAACCAGTCGCCGGCTCCGGCGATAGATGTCATCTTTCTGAAAGGAAATATCTGCTTCTATTTTCCGGGAGATATTGTAGAAAGCAGTTTTCATGGCTTCTGTATCCCGGGGAGTTCCCCGGACAGAAAGTTCCACACAAGCACGGGTAGGCTGATCTCCTGAAAGAGGAATGCGGCCGGTCAGACGATTGATGATATCAATATTCAATCCCTGCTCATAAATGATTTCTGTGACTCTTGATATGTGTTCACCGGTGATTTTCCGGGCAAGTAATGAGATGATGAACCGGTCTTTCCCCTGGGACCGGACCCAGTGACTGTAATCATCGGCATTGATGGGATCAAAACGGATATCGATTCCCAGTTCATAAGCTTTAAACAAAAGTTCTTTTAAAACCGGGGAGGATTCTGTTTCCGACGGTAGAGCGATGAGCATCCCCAGGGAAAGGTGATTGTGGATAACAGCCTGTCCGATATCCAGGATCGTCACATGATGCTGACTTAAAATGTGGGTGATGCTGGATGTCACTCCCGGTTTGTCTTCGCCTGTAATGGTCAACAGAATCACGTCCTGGGTTTTCAAGCAGTTCTCCTTTCGTGTTTCTCTTTATAGATACGCGGAAAATACGGATTTGAACCGTCGAAACGAAGTTTTTTTGACAGTATTTTCCTCTTTTTTTCGTTACCTTATAATACTTTCCTGAAGGAGCTGGATCATTAATAACGATAAAGGAGTGACGTGTATGAAAATTCTGATCACCGATGGAATCAGCGAAGACGGTCGGAAAATATTGGAACATGCGGGACATGAATGTGTGATTGAGCATTTTGAACCGGAAGCATTGATCCAAAAGATTCCGGCATTTGATGCCATTTTGGTCCGGTCTGCCACAAAGGTACCGAAAGATGTTATTGACGCCGGAAAAAACCTGAAAGTGATAGCCCGGGGTGGAGCCGGTATCGACAATATTGATCATGCCTATGCCAAATCCCAGGGAATTCCCGTCTTGAATACACCCGGCGCCAACTCTGCTTCTGTGGCAGAACTGGCCTTGGCTCATATTTTTGCCTTGTCCCGTTTTATTCATCTGGCAAATATCACCATGCGGGAAGGGAAATGGGAAAAGAAAAAATATAAGGGCATAGAAGTAAATGGCCGGATCCTGGGAATTGTAGGATGTGGTAAAATTGGACGGTTACTGGCGGAAAAAGCGATTGCCCTGGGAATGAAAGTTTTGGTGTATGATGTCGTTGATGTAGAAACAAAATTACCGGTAACCAAAGTATCTCTCGATGAACTGCTGGAAAAATCAGATTTTGTATCACTGCACGTCCCCAAAATGGATAAACCGCTGATCGATGCCCCGGCACTGAAAAAAATGAAAAAAACAGCTTATCTCATAAACTGTTCCCGGGGCGGGGTAGTGGATGAAAAAGCCCTGCTGAATGCCCTGAATGCCGGAGAAATTGCCGGCGCCGGTCTGGATGTCTATGAAGAAGAACCGACTCAAAATCTGGAACTGGTCTCTCATCCAAAAGTCAGTGCCACTCCCCATATCGGAGCAAGCACAGTGGAGGCCCAGGACCGGGTTGGTATTGAAATCGCCACCAAGATTGTGGAGGCATTGAAAAAAAGTTAATCAATTCCGGAGGTCAGGGTTATGGTTCGTATCAAACCGTTTCGCGGACTCCGTCCACAGCCGGGACTGGAGGCAAAGATTGCTTCAAAACCCTATGATGTGTTAAATTCGGAAGAGGCACGGAAAGAAGCGGAAGGTAATCCTTACTCTTTTCTCCATGTGGTAAAATCGGAAATTGACCTGCCCGGGGATCTTTCCCCCTATGATTCCCGGGTTTATGAAAAAGCAGCTGAAAACTTACGGAACTTTATACAAAATAAATGGCTCATCCGTGATGAAAAACCGTTGTTATACCTGTATGGTCAGCAAATGGGTGACCACACTCAATATGGACTGGTCGCTGCTGTCCATGTGGATGATTACCTCGAAGGAAATATTAAGATCCATGAACTCACCCGGGAGGTGAAAGAAAAGGACCGGATCCGGCACGTTGAAACGACCAATGCTAATACGGGACCGGTTTTTCTTACATATCAGGCCAGTGAGTCCATCGATAAAATCCTGGATAAGGTAAGACAGGCAAAACCGGTGTATCACTTTACAACACCGGATGAAGTGACCCATTCCCTGTGGATTATCGAGGATCAGAAAATGCTTCAGACTCTGGGAAATGCCTTTGAATCCCTTCCCTGTGCCTACGTTGCAGATGGGCACCATCGGTCCAAATCAGCTGCCATGGTGGGTAAAAAACGCCGGGAAGCCAATCCCAAACACACTGGAGAAGAAGAATATAATTGGTTTCTGGCAGTCTTTTTCCCCCATAACCATTTAAAAATTCTTGATTATAACCGGGTCGTGACGGATTTAAACGGATTACCGAAAAAAGAATTTGTAAAGAAAGTATCCCAAAAATTTGATGTAAAAAAAGTGTGTTGCGCCCAGGCAGCAAAACCAGCAGAAAAGCATCGTGTGGGCATGTATCTGAAAGGTGAATGGTATACGTTGAAAGCTCGCCCCGGTATATTTGATGAGACGGATCCTGTGGATCGTCTGGATGTATCGGTTCTCCATCGAAATCTGCTGTCTCCTATTCTGAATATCGGAGATCCCCGCACCGATGACCGGGTGGATTTTGTGGGGGGGATTCGGGGACTGACTGAACTGGAAAAACGTGTGGATTCAGGAGATATGGCAGTAGCGTTTGCACTTTATCCCACATCTGTGGAAGAACTCATGGCCATTGCCGATGCAGGAAAACTGATGCCACCGAAATCCACCTGGTTTGAACCGAAACTCCGGAGTGGTCTGATAATTCATACACTGGATGATTAATGCGTTTACCAGAACTTACCCGGAAAGATATTCGGGATATTCTGACCATATTTGCTGCCGTTACCCTGCTGACAGGATTTCATTTTATCATGACAGATTTTCCCCTGTTTCCGGAGACAAAGGAACTTGTAGGGGATGATAAAACGTATACGCTGATAAATCCCGGCATGGCACATGCAGTGGATTATAATACCTTTCAAAGACTGATAGTCATGGATAGTACCTTATTAGTGGATACCCGAAGCCGGGAGCTTTATCTGGAAGGACATATTCCCGGAGCAGTGAATATTCCCGATGAGGAAGGAGATGCCTCTCTGTCCCGCCTGGAACAAAGGCAGGATATTCACAGGGTCATTACCTATTGTGACGGAGATGAGTGCATGTCGAGTATACATCTGGCGGAAAAACTGGCCTTCATCTTCCCGGAAGTTTATTACTTTTTTGGAGGATGGGAACTCTGGTTAGAAAAAGATAATCCTATAGAAAAAGATGAAGGGACAACTTTCTGAATGAAAGTACATACGGTATTGAAAATTGGCTGTCTGATTCTTCTCAGTGTCGTATTTCTGGTCAGCGGTTTTTCTAAACTGGTCAATCCACATCTCTTCGTCAGGGATATTATGAATTACCGGCTTTTCCCGCCTGAGCCCCTCCATATTCTGGCAATCTGGCTCATCATGCTTGAACTTTTTATCGGTTTCGGTCTATGGATTCCCTTTCTTCAACGGGCATCTGCCTGGATTTCAGCCGGGTTGATGGCATTCTTTATTCTGATGGTTGCTATTGCCATGGCTCGTGGACTTGATATCAATTGTGGATGCTTTGGACCCGGCAGCCAGAAAGTGGGGTGGGGGAAAATTCTGGAAAATGCCGGACTCTTCATCGCTGCTCTGTACCTGTTGTGGCCCAAAAATTCAGAGTTACCTTCAGATTCATAAATAATTCATAGTTAGGATGTATCATGACATCATTACTTATCAAGGAAGTTGTCCATAAAGACAAAATCGTTGATGTCTATATTGAAAATGGCTTCATTCAACAGATTCATGAAAAAATTAATAAACCTGCTGGTGAAATCATGGAATGCCATGGCCGGAAAGCCATTCTTCCGGCTTTTTATAACGGACACACCCATGCGGCCATGACATTACTGAGGGGGTATGCCGATGATTTGCCTCTCTTTGAATGGCTCGATGACTATATTTGGCCTGCCGAAGCTGCATTTACTCCAAAACACATTGAAGCCGGAGCCCGCTTGGCCTGTCTGGAAATGATACGTTCCGGCACCGTTTTTTTCAATGACATGTACTGGAATCCCCCAGTTGTAATCAAAGCAGCTACCGATATGGGAATGCGAATATGTACAGGGCCAATTGCCCTGGATGCCTATGAATCCGGTAGTCGGCTTTCTCAACAGAAAGACCGGGAAGACTTTCTACAGGAAATGAAATCGTATTCTGATCTCTTCATTCCATCCCTGAACGCACATTCTATTTACAGTGTCTTACCCGAAACACTGGATACAATTCATTCCATCCTGGAAAAGTATGATCTGTATTTTCATATTCATCTCAGTGAGACACAGAAAGAAGTAGAGGATTGTCTAAAAACCCATGGATGCCGGCCGGTGGAATATCTGGACAAGATAGGACTCCTCACCCCGAAAACCATTGCCGCCCATGGTATTCATCTGACAGACAGAGAACGGAAGATTTTGGAACGTAAAAGTGTGACCCTGGTTCACATGCCTGTATCAAACATGAAACTGAGCAATGGATCATTTGATATCCCGGCAGCTGAAAAAGCAGGTTTACAGGTGATTTTAGGGACCGATGGGGCATCCTCCAATAATTGCCTGGATATGATGGGAGAAATGAAAACCGCATCCCTTTTGGCAAAGCATGCCTGGGAGGATGTCACCGTGTTGCCGGCAGAAAAAGTGTTTCACATGGCAACCCGCGCAGGAGCGGAAGCGTTTGGCCTCCATGCCGGTGTGATTGAGGTCGGATATCTGGCTGATGCCATTCTTGTGGATTTGAAAAATCCGCGCCTTGTACCGGGTTATCACCTTGTGTCTGATATGGTTTACAGCGCCGATTCCTCCTGTATCGATTCGGTCATTTGCAACGGACGTTTTCTCATGAAAAACAAGAAAATTGAAGGTGAAGAGGCGATTTTAGAAGAGGTGGCAAAATGGAAAATCAGCGACTCGAAACCGCACCGTTATAAAGATAATTAACACCGGACGTCAGTCCGGGAAACTTAAAAGGAGTTTTCCATGCAAAAGTTTTCTGTCTCACCGGACGGTGAAAAATTTCTGCTTCCAACAGAGGAAGAAGGATTAAAGGAACGGGAAGAGGTTTTACGGATTACGGAAGAGCAGCGAAAACTCGGCCGTGAAATTGTGGCTGTTCAGGGAATGGGATTTGTCGGATGTGTTATGGCGGCTGTCGTTGCTGATTCTGAAAATGAGAAAGGTGAACCCTGGTATTTTGTCCATGGCCAACAGCGGGCTTCTGTTCGTTCCTATTGGAAAGTTCACAAAATCAACCGGGGCATACCGCCTGTAAAATCATCTGATGCCGAAGTGGATCGGATATTTAAATCCACAGTATCCCAGAAAAAGACATTCAGAGCGACTTTCAGAAATGAAGCCTTTGAAGTGGCAGATGTCGTGGTGGTAGATATCCAGCTGGATGCCACAAAGCCTGCTTTTGGTGAAGCGGAAAAGGGTTTTTGCGACCTGGCGGCTTTCAGAGACGGTATCCGTAATCTTGGAAAACATATTCAGCCACATTGCCTGGTCCTTGTGGAAACCACGGTGCCTCCCGGGACCTGTGAACGGGTTGTGAAACCGATTATGGAGGAAGAATTCACCCGCCGGGGTATGGATATTGAAAAAAATCCCCCACTCATTGCCCATTCCTACGAACGGGTAATGCCCGGGGCCAGATATGTAAGTTCCATTCGGGATTTCTGGCGTGTGTATTCCGGAGTGAACGCCGAAAGTAAACGGCGGGCAAAGGAATTTTTATCACGTGTAATTGATGTGAAAAACTTTCCCCTGACGGAACTGGAAGATACCAATGCATCTGAAATGGCGAAAGTCATGGAAAATTCTTACCGGGCGACCAATATTGCCCTTACCCTGGAATGGGCCCGGTTTGCAGAAAAAATTGGTGTGGATATTTTTAAAGTCCGGAATGCAATCCGGAAACGCAAAGGCACGCATGACAATCTTCTCCGTCCCAGTCTGGGCGTGGGCGGTTATTGCCTGACCAAAGATCCCGTACTTGCAAACTGGTCCATGCAAAGCCTTTTCGGTATTGACGATATGCTGGATATGGCCATCGAGGCAGTCAATATTAACGACACAATGCCTCTTCACACCATAGAACTCATACAGGAAGTCATCCCTGATTTGAAAGATGTTAAAATTACAGTTCTGGGAGTCTCTTATCTTGAGGAATTGGGGGATACACGTCATTCTCCTTCAGCGACACTGGTGAAATTCCTTAATGAAGCCTGGGCGGTAGTCAAAGCTCATGATCCCTATGTGGATTTCTGGCCTGAAATGGAAAATGTCCCTTTATATACCGACCTGAAAGTAGCCCTGAAAGATGCGGAGGTCGTTATTTTTGCCGTTGGGCACAAAGTATATAAAGACCTTCAACCGAAAGAGATCCTGTCGATGACAGGTACCAAACCTCTGATTGTCGATTGTTCTGATTTTATCAGTGACACAAAAATACGTCAGTATCTGGGACTCGGGTGCGCATTCCGCGGTGTGGGAAAAGGCGCGAAATAACACTGGTTAGAGGGTACAAGGGAACTATGGTATGGAGGAGTGTGAAGGGTAATCCCGGGTGTCCACCTGAAAAATTGGGTGATTGATTTGATAGGGACATCAGATGTGAATCAACGCGAACTTCCAGGTTCTGACTTCTTATACATGATTCATTTGATTGAATAGCAAGAAACAAAGATTGGATCGCGAGAGACAGGAAGGTGCATAGACCTACGTTACCCAATTCATCCGGTGAAATTTCCAATTTTGATTGGGAGTCCTATTTCACAAAATCATCATTGAGCCTCCTCCGAAAACCCCATTAAAAAATACGGTTATAATTGTATAAATACGGGGGTTTTCGGATAAATCGAGGGATTGGATTGGAAAAAGCCATAAAAATTAGCCAGATGGCGACCGATTGAGGAAAAAATGAAAAAGCAAGGGGTGGATGGGACTGTGTTTTGAACCTTTTGTGCACATAATGCTGCTTTTTGCTCTTCAAACGGCTTTTTTGGACGTACGTATCCCGCGATTCGTTTGATGTTTACCGCCATCGCCCGGCAATAAGCCCACATCTGCTGTTTCTGCTTTCGACGGTAGGGTGTTTTATTATTCAGAAGTCCATAAGCAAAATGACCAATCGTGGCTTCCACGTTATTACGGATCTGCAGTTCTCTTTCAGGACGGGATATCAGTTTTTGACGTTGCAAAGCAGTGTATATGGCCAGACTGCTAAAGTATTTCCGGCCGGAGTCTGTTCGGATATAATATCGTGCTTCTTCCGAGTCTTGATACGTCTCTGCTTTATGAAGTTCATACACGCTCCCGCTCTCGCGGTCCACGGCAACATACCCTTCGTGTGTTTCATGGATCAGATATCGGGGCTCACTTCCTTTGATTCCGGTCACCACAAAATCAAGGTCTCTTTCTTCCGAGTACCGGCTGTTACTTTCGCTGTAATAAGCCCCGTCAGCATGCACATGTTCTACCCTTTGACCCGTGACTCTTTCACTGCCTTCCACCGCCTCTTTATAAAAACGGGCCTCCCCGCAACTGGCGGCCTCTATCCGGATATCCGTGATTAAATGCAAGTCCTCTCCACAGGTCTCTGTCACATTCGCATGATACCCCTTCACCTTCTTTCCTGACTTGCCCCGATAGGTGCAGTCCGGATCATGGGGCGATTGAACACTATCCGGGGGGATTTTCTCCTTCGGGCGTAAGATAATCTTCTCCTCTTCATTCACCTCATATTGGTTCTCAAAGACCCGCTTCAATACCCGGAATGATTCCTCCTTTTTTCCCTTATAATGACGGATGACCATATAAAGTAATTCACCTAAACGCACTAGGCGTTCATTGACTTCATCACGGTTATGACGATAGACAACCTTCTCTGCCTCTTCTCCCAACAAACGACTGATCTCTGTCCGATACCGCGTCTGTAGAAAACGCTTATCACTCTTGGTTAGCCCCCGATAAAACATCTCAAAACTCTTGTGGACCAACTCATAACGACTGTACCAGCCTATATTGCTCCCCAGTAATTTGCTGTCCATCCGGATACGCCGTCCATCCACCTTGAATTCACGAACTTGTGCTTCCGTTATCTGGGAAAAAGTCTCTTCCAGCAATTCCTCGCCCGTCTCTTTACCATGCTCATAGATCCGCTTTCGGAATAAGTAATAGGTGGAGGGAACCGGGATATCTTCCGTGAGCGTGTCGATTCCGATGGCGCGACGGACCAAAACATTAAACTCAAACTGCTCAAATAACTGACTGTCGCTCCAGCGAAACAGCTCTTTGATAATCATCATGGATACCAACTGTTTTACTGGGGCATTCGGTGCGCCCATCCGCGCATCAAACAATATCCGGTAAGGCGTCTCGTCAATGACATCATAGACCATGCACCGGAATTGATTGTGCCATCGCGTCTCATCACGGTATTTCTTCAGCTTCTTCTTGTTCCATTCTAACAGGTTCTCTACATCACCAAACAACTCTACCGGCCGACTGGACTCTGTCTCTTTGAACATCTTTGCCTCTTAAAATATTGCTCATATTTTACAATATTTTATCAACAATATCAAGTTATATTACTGATTATCAAAGACTTATAGACTATTTGACGCCTGTCATAACGCCTGTACCCGAGCATGGCTGTCGACTTTTCGGAGTGGGATCATCATTCATCATTCAATTTATCATTCACTATTCATAATTATCCAATTATATAAATAATAATATTATCTTGCTTCGTGCAGGATTTTGCTGTATTTTACCCCCGGGGTGGGGGGCGTTACCTAAGCGAAATCATATATCGGATTTCTCTTATAATCTCATATTCTGATCAGCAAAAGAATCTAATCAATCATTAATAAGAAATTGGAAGCTGGAAGATGTAGGGACAGGCTGCGGCCTGTCTGAAGTTAGCGTCGCTTCGCTCCTGGTGTGTCAATCAAATCAATCAAACCAATCTAGTCAATCGACTTTTCGACTTTCGACTATCGACTATCGACTGACGACTGCCGACTGTCAACTGTCAACTGTCAACTGCCGACTGCCGACTGCCGACTAATGACTATCGACTATCGACTTTAAAATGTAAATTCTTACACTTATGAAACGAACAATCATCTTTTTCACCCTGTCTTTGCTTTTGGTTTCCTGTGCCTGGTTTGGAAAACGGGAATCGATTCCTCCAAAATATCTCACAATTATGACCTACAATATACACCATGGAGAAGGGGTGGATGGGGCTTTGGATCTGGACCGGATTGTTGATCTTATCCGGAAATCGGGAGCGGATCTTGTGGCTCTCCAGGAAGTGGATGTGAAAACTGAAAGAGTCCAGGGCCTTCATACAATGCAATACCTTGCTGAAAAACTGGATATGGAATGGGTTTTCGGACAAAATCTCTCATTTCAGGGTGGTGGGTATGGCAACGGTATCCTGTCGGCTTATCCCATTGAATCATGGACAAACGAGCATTTTCCACCATATCTTGAAGGTGAACAACGGGGACTACTACAAACAATGATTCATTGTCAGGGAATGACCATTGCGTTTTGGAATACCCATTTGGATCACCGGCCGGATGATACGGAACGAAAGCAGAGTGCAACAACTCTTGTCGAAAAATCAGACACACTTAAATATCCTCTGGTGATCGCCGGGGATTTTAATGATATACCGGAAAGCTCTTCCATCCAAAAAATAAATCAATCTTTTCAGGATACCTGGCATGAAACGGGTCATGACTCCGGATTTACATTTCCAACCCAGGCGCCTGAAAGGCGTATTGATTATATTTTCTATCGTGATCATTCGGATAGTTATTTTCATCTGAAACCAGTAAAAAGTACGATACTGCAATCTCCAGCCTCTGATCATCTGCCACTGGTTGTGGTTTTTGAAATTCTGACATATCCTCAAAAAATTCCATCTTGATTTATGAGACCGTAGAGAGTAGATTGATAGAAATAATGAAATTTAAACATAGGAAAAATCTGACATGGTAAAGGAAAACGTTGTGTTGATCCGTGAAACGCGGGATCTTCTGTCCGGACGTTGGGGACTTGCTGTGGGTGTTTTTTTCATCTATATGATTATTATCGGTGCACTTAACGGAACCCATGAATCAGGCTCACTCCTATGGATTTTACTGGCCGGTCCATTCAGTCTGGGTGCGGCTATCTTCTCATTGTCACTTGCACGTCGCCAGGATGCCTCAGCAGGACAGCTGTTTCAGGGGTTTAACCATTTCGGGACAGCTTTTCTTGTAAATATAGTCCTGATGGTGATTATTGGTGTCGGTTTCATTTTGCTGGTGGTTCCAGGTGTGATATTTGCCCTTTCTTATTCATTAACATATTTTATTCTGGTTGATCATCCGGAACTCAAACCCATGGAGGCTATCCGGAAAAGCCGTATGATGATGAACGGATATAAAATGAAATTATTTTACTTGTGGCTTCGTTTTTTGGGTCTGGCATTGCTTTGCGTCCTCACGGCAGGAATCGGCTTCCTGTGGCTGGCCCCCTTTGTCCATGTATGTATGGGACGTTTCTATGAAGATATACAGGAAAATACCCAACCAGCGACGAATCATACCACATCTGAAATGGAATAATTTAAACAGACTTTAATAAGGGTGACTGCGGATGAAAATCAACCATAAGCGAAAAGTTAGAAAAACGGCATTACCACCGGGGACACTTATATTTACCGGGGAACAGAAGATGGATCAGGTGGAGATCCATCTGATAGACTACGACAGCGACTCTATCCATGAAAAAGAGTTGAAAGATATTGAAAAAGCCTTTCCCTTTAAAGATTTACCAACAGTTACCTGGGTGAATGTCAACGGTCTGCACGATGTGACCCTCATTGAAAAATTGGGAAAATACTATACCATTCATCCTTTGATACTAGAGGATATTCTCAGTGTGAACCAGCGGCCCAAAATGGAGGATTCGGGAAACATCCTCTTTATTGTCCTTAAAATGCTTCGATATCAGGAATCAACAGAATCTGTAGAGTCGGAGCAGGTGAGTCTGATTCTGGGTAAAAACTTTCTCTTCACTTTTCAGGAAAAACCGGGGGATGTTTTTGAACCGGTCAGGGATCGCCTTCGTCAACATAAAGGTCGTATCCGCACCCTGGGCCCCGATTATCTGGCTTATGCTTTGATTGATGCGATTGTAGATAATTATTTTCTGGTGTTGGAAAAAATGGGGGATCGGATTGAAGCGCTTGAAGAAAGACTGGTTCAAAATCCCACAGATGATATTTTACAAACACTTCATCGCTTAAAACGGGAAATGATCTATCTCAGGAAATCTGTTTGGCCTCTCCGGGAACTATTGAGCGGGTTGGAACGGAGTGAATCCTCTCTGATTCAACAATCAACCGGAGTATACCTCAGGGATGTTTATGACCATACGATTCAGATAATTGACACGATTGAAAGCTACCGGGATATTATATCCGGCATGCTGGACACCTACCTGTCCAGCGTGAGTAATAAAATGAATGAAGTGATGAAGGTTCTTACAATTATTTCAACTATATTCATTCCTCTCACCTTTATTGCCGGAATCTATGGTATGAATTTTGTGTATATGCCTGAACTGAGCTGGAAATGGAGTTACCCCCTCGTCTGGCTTCTTATGATTGGAGTAGGGAGTATAATGGTGGTTTTTTTCAGGAAAAAAAAGTGGCTTTGAAAGACTTTGCGGGGATAGATTAAAATTTCTTTGACATCTGGTTTTTCTGTGTGTAATTTTATAAGCTTATGAAATCTGGAGGATCTAAAGGATGTACGCGATTGTAGAAATATCTGGCAAACAATACAAGGTAGAGCCCGGCGAAGAAGTAAAAATTCCCCTTCAGGCAGTGGATGCCGGAGCAGAATTGGCTTTTGATTCCGTTATGTTTTTGGAATCAGATGGGGAAGTAAAAGTCGGCGCACCGTATGTTGATAAAGCTTCTGTCAAGGCAACGGTTGTGAATCACGGCCGGGATAAAAAGATTATTGTTTTCAAAAAGAAGCGACGCAAACGGTTTAAATCCAAAAACGGGCATCGCCAGGATTTTACTCTGGTGAAAATAGACGACATCGCCGTGGCTTAAGGGAGAATTTATTATGGCACATAAAAAAGGATTAGGAAGTACCAAGAACGGTCGGGACAGTAACCCCAAGTACCTGGGCGTGAAGCGTTACGGTGGTGAATTCGTCACAGCCGGAACGATCATTGTCCGTCAGCGCGGGACAAAATTCTGGCCCGGTGAAAATGCAGGACGCGGCGGGGATGATACGATTTTTGCCACTGCAGATGGATTTGTGAATTTTACAAATTCTGCAGGGCGTAAGAAAATCAATATCCTGCCGAACTGACTTTTTTCATAGATTCTTTTTTCTGAAGCCTGCGGAAGCAGGCTTTTTTACTTTTCCACCTAAATCGTCCAGCTATTCGTCCCTTTACCCGTCAAAAGATTGGATCAAGAAGCCAATCTCCCATTCTTCTCTTCTCTAAAATTTTTTACATTGACAGATAACGTGAAAGGGAGGTATAGGATGTCTCGACCTAAAATTGCAGTTATCGGTGCCGGGCAAATTGGGACCGTCATTAGCCATCTGATAGCTTTACGCCAACTGGGGAATGTTGTCCTTTATGATATAGTCGAAGATTTACCGCAGGGGAAAGCACTGGATGTGCAGGAAGCATCCCGGATTGACGGGTTTGATGTCTCCATCCTGGGGACCAACACCTATGAGGATATTCAGGAAGCAGATCTGGTGATTGTAACGGCAGGTGTCCCTCGAAAACCCGGAATGAGCCGTGACGATCTTTTAAAGGTTAACAGTCAAATTATCCGGTCTGTTGCTGAAAATGTCCGCCAATATGCTCCTGATGCCATTGTTATTCTGATTTCCAATCCCCTGGATGCCATGGTGACACTTTTTCAAAAAGTATCAGAGTTTCCCGTCAAACGGGTGATGGGACAAGCGGGTGTTTTGGATAGTTCACGTTTTTGTACATTTATTGCACAAGAACTGAATATAAGTGTCAAAGATGTAAATGCTATGGTTTTAGGGGGCCACGGTGATTCTATGATCCCTCTGATTCACTCGGCAAATGTCCATGGAATTCCGGTTATGGATCTGCTGATTCAAAAATATGGGGATCAAAAAAAAGCTCAGCATGTCATGCAAACCATGGTAGATAGGACACGTATGGCTGGAGGCGAAATTGTTGGACTCCTGAAGTCCGGATCTGCCTTTTATTCACCTGCCTCTGCGGCGGTTGCCATGGCTGAAAGCATTCTTCGGGACGAACACAGGCTTTTACCAGTCTGTGCCTCTCTTCAGGGAGAATATGGCTTCCATGATCTGTATATGGGCGTGCCGGCTGTTCTGGCCCAATCCGGAGTTATAAAAATTGTGGAAATTCTTCTAAGCTCCGAAGAAAAAAAAGCATTCCGGGTCTCTGCCAATCATGTAAAAAATCTTATCGACAATATGAAAAACCTGAAATTACTCTGAGCAGGGATTAAATAAACAGGAGTTATATACGACAGACCGGCTGTTATAATATTTACCATGAAGTAACTTACGAGAATTGTGGTAATGATTATAGTGGGAGCACATAGAAAAAGAGGATGAGGTAAACTATGACTATTATGTTTCCATACCAAGTTAGGTATTGATGTAAAAATTCCTACTAATGTAGAGAAACCGCCAATCCTGAAACTCCCTTTTGTTCAATTAGCCCTTTCATACAAAAGAGTCATAAAACTTCTTTTTCTTTTAAGGCGTCTTGCTTTTCATCCCTTTCTATTTCCTTGAAATGATGAGATAATTTATTTAATATGTTTTATCATGACTGCCAGCATTTGTTCACACACACAGGACAAAAACCAATGATTAAAAATTCTTTTTTTCGACGTGCCGGACATTTGGGGATGATCATATCCCTGTTTTTTATAACACAACTGTATGCGGTGACGACAGATCAGATGACCACAGCCCTGAAAACTCTGTATCAGGAAGCAGTTTCCTTTTCCAAAAAGGTGGAAGGCTATCCTTCTGACAGTAAAGAAAAAGTAGCCATCACCCGTATTCTGAATATGTTAAAGCAGGATGCAAAAAAAATCAGGGTTTTAGCCGATACTGAATCATCTGCCAAGACTCAGGCAGAGTATAAAAAAATGGCTGAACAGTGGAAAAAGATCCGGTCCTTTATTCAGGATATGGAAAAAGATTTGAAACAGGCAGAATCCGCTGCGCCTAAGACACCGGAGGACATTTTACGGGAAATCGAAGCCTATCGCCGGAGAATTGAATCCCTCGAATCCCGTCTGGATGAAATGCCGGTCCCGGTGGACCGTATGAGTGAACGGCAGCGGGTTGAAAAGGCAGTGAAGGAGAAAGACTGGCAGACAGTGAAAACCCGCCTGGATAAAGCCCTTTTGCATTATCCGGATGACCCCGAACTGCATTATTACCTCTCTTTGTATATGGAAGCACAGAAAAATTATCCTTCCGCCAGAGATGCGATCCTGGAAGCCCTGAGATTGGGCCCCCGAAATGCCCGTTACTGGTCTAAGGCCGGAGATATCTATCAGCAGCTTGGTTTATATGAACAGGCCTTTGGGGCTTATGCTGAAATACTTCTTTTGGATCCCCGGAATGTGCCGGCCAGACTGAATCTGGCTGGTTTGTTGATGGAAACGGGCCGGATCGACAGTGCCCAATCCCTGTATGAAGAAGTCATTCAATTGAATCCTTCCTATCCTGATGCTTATGAGGGTCTGGGGAGAATTGCCTGGCAGAGGGGGCATAATGAAACGGCAAAAACATATTATCAGAAAGCCATTACACGAAACAGTCGTTCACCTAAACTCTATTTAAGTCTTGGACAAATTTACATGGACCAGAAGCAGTATACATACGCCATCCGACACCTTGAAGAAGTCATTCGTCTGGATCCGGATCATACAGAGGCCAGGTATCTCCTGGGGAAAGCCTATTGGCATACATTCGATGTAGCACGGGCGACGGTTTACTGGTCCCAGGTGTATCGCCGGAATAACAGAGCTTACAATATCTCTTTCTGGTTGCCGGCGGCGTACTATGTTCAGGCTGAAATTCTAAAAAATAAGGACCTGTTCCGGGAATCAACCCGGGCTTTCCGTAATGCCCTGGATATCAATCCCGATTCTTATCACTGGATAAGCTGGGGAAATTACTGGCTTGGTAAATACTATCTGTCCCAAAATAAACCCTTATTGGCAGAAACCTATTACCTTAATGCCCTGGAAACCAACCCCAATCTCTCGGAAGCACTGATTGCCCTGGGCATCCTGAAATGGGAACAATCCAGCCCAGATGAAGCCCGGAAATACTGGCTACAGGCTCTTAAAATAAATCCTGGCAATCAGGAAGCCTCTGCCTGGTTGAAAATGACTCAAAATAATCCCTGATTTACAAAAGGTTAGGACATCTATGGAATTGTCTATTTCCCAGTTGAAAGGACTGATGAATATTTTTACGGAACTTGAACCGGAAGAGATTCTCCGTAAAAGTGTGGAGCAGATTTCCCGAATGTTGAATGCCAAAGGGTGTACGATTTTTCTGTATAATGAAGGGACAGATTGTATTGAACTGGCTGAAACCACAAGTCAACAGGTTCACGATGCCGGAACCGTCAGGTATAGCCGGGGAGAAGGACTTACAGGATGGGTTTTTAAATTTCAGAAACCTTTGTTGATTCAGGATTTTGACCGGAAATCTGTGGATGATTTGAAAAAAGAACATGGGAAAGAGATCAACTGGATCAATAAATTTTCGGATGGTGACCGCCGTATTGCCAAATCATATCTGGCTGTTCCCATTGTATCCAAAAGCGGACGTTTTTACGGGGTGATCCGGGCATCCAGCAATGAATATAACTTTGATGAAACCCATCAGGACCTATTAATTCACATTGCAGGATATATCAGTATTGCCCTGGAAAACAGTTATCATTATCTGCAGGAACGGAAAAAAGCCGATTATTTTAAACTCTTGATGGAATTCGGCACCCGCCTGCATACCCACTATAACCAGACGGATCTTTTGAATTTTGTGGCTGAAGCCGCAACACGGACTTTTTCGGCTGAAACCAGTGAAATTTACCTTCTGAAGGAAAAAACCGGGAATGTCCTCGTATTAAGAGCAGGTCATGGTATCCCAAAAGATTTGATCAATAAGGCGGAGCATAAGATCGGTGAAGGGCTCACAGGGACTCTGGTGGAGGAAAACCGCATCATCCGCCTGAATAACGTCCTCACCTTTCCCAGGTATAAAGGAAAATACAGGTCTCAAATGAAGCGGAATCTGAAACATGGTGACCGCCTGGCTTTTCTGGGGAGTCCCATCGCCATGAAGAGTGATGTCATCGGATGCATTAAACTTTATAATAAAATTGCCAAATATCCTGGTGATGAAACTATTTTTTCGGAAGATGATGAAAAGTATATTGCCGTCCTTGCCGATATGCTGGCAGTTGCCATCGAAAATCTCCAATATCTGGAAAGCATGAAAACCTCTGCCATTCAAATGTTTAAAACCCAGCGGTTGACAGCTCTTGGAACCATGGCAATCCGCCTGCCCAACGAGGTAATCAATCCCCTGACAACAGCCCAGCTCAATGTACTTAACCTGAAGCGGATGATTGAAAGGAAGAAAGCACTGAAGCCGGAAGATTTTTTAAAACGCCTGGGAGTGATCGAAGAAAAGCTTACAGAAGTCGCCAGTGGCATCAAGGTCTTACAGGAATTTTCAACCAAAGCCGGATTTTTAAAGGTCCGGAAAACCTGGAGTGATATTATTGACGAAAGCCTGCTTTTCCTCAGCGATGAGATCATCCGAAAAAAAATCACGGTCTACAGGGACCGCCAGGCTGAGAGGGCCATACCAAAAGTCATTGTAGAACCGAACGAGATGATGGAAGTGGTGATCAATCTTCTTCTGATTGCCATTTCTCAATTGCAGCACTATAACGGTTTTATTCATATCGAAGTGACCTATGATAATGAATCCCACATGATAAAGACCCATATTATTTCGGAAGATAACGTATCGATGCAGGCGTTTGGATCGGCCATTTCCATGTTGCCGGACGGCAGCGAAGTGGTTACCCCCCAGCAGTTTATGTTCACCGTAGCCAAAGAAATTGTTCACAATAATTATCAGGGAATAATAAATTTGAAGCCTGAAAAAAACGGGGTCTCAATTACCATCTGTATTCCTGCCGGAGGTGAAAATGTTTGATAGTGACCTTCTGATTGTAGATGACAGTCTGGCCTTTTGTGAAAGTATCGTTGACCTGTTGGAAGATGAAAACTGGAAGGTTGAATATGTCCTGGACGGTGCAGAAGCGATCCGGAGACTGGAAAGTTCTGAATACCGGGTTGTCCTCCTTGACCTGAAAATGCCAGGCATGAGCGGCATTGAAGTCCTTAATGAACTGAACAAACGGTCTTTGATCAATCGGAACTATATCATTGTTCTGACAGGTGAAATCACCATAGAAAACGCCGTGGATTCCCTGCAATACGGTGCCAGGGATTTTATTCAGAAACCGGCAGTTGTCGAGTTCCCCGATGAATTTGTCAAACGGATCAAGCGGGGTTTTGACTGGCAGAGTGAACGGCTGTTAAATGAAGAACTCCGGAAAGAGCGGCAAAAAGCCATTGAAGAATCCCAGTTGATTGTCAAAAGCGTAGGACACGATATGTCCGGGTCGTATTATGGATCCCTTATGCTCCGGCTTCAAACCCTCCGGCGGAAAATTAACCAGCTCCAGGAAATCAGCAGTACCCGGGTGAATGGCCTTGTGAATCCTGAGACAGGTGATGTAAAGGCAGAACAGCTCATTGAGGAAGTAGGTAAAATGAACGAACTGGTCAATGAGAGTGATGAACGTATCTCAGGCATCATTGACCTGATGAAATTTTTCAAGGAACTGGGAGAAAAACTGAAGCATCTGGGGAATGCCATTTCTATTGATAAAACCCATGAGAAAAAAGTGGATCTGACTCAAATTATTCAATCGGCTATCCGGGTTTTTGCCGAATCCAAGGTCCATGAGAATCCGGAAGTGACGGTTCAGGAGGATTTTGCCGATGAACCGTTGTATATTTCCGCTTCGGAAGAGGATTTATTACGGGTCTTTCTCAATCTGATTGAAAATGCCTACAAGGCGATGGAAGGCAAAGGAACCCTCACCCTCAGGACCCGCCGGAAGGGAGGTCAGGTTATCGCTGAGGTGGAAGATACAGGTTGCGGCATCCCTGAAGATGTGATTGATAAAATCTGGCGGCCTGACTACACCCGCTGGAAATCTACGACCGGTACTGGTTTAGGTCTGCTGATTTGCCGGAAAGCTGTTGAGAATTCAGGAGGGACCATTTCGGTGAAAAGTCAGGAAAATGTGGGAACAACTTTTACATTATCCTTTAAGAATATTGAATCATAGGAGATAGAAATGCAAAAGACAATATTACTGGTTGATGACAAAAAGCTCCTCAGGGATACCCTGATTGATTATCTGGGGAATGACCGTTTTCGTTTCCTGGAGGCGGAAACAGGGGAAATTGCCATTGACATTTTTCGTGAAAAATCCGAAGAGGTGGATGTCGTGCTTCTGGATGAAAACCTGCCTGGTATTAACGGTATCAAAACCCTCCGGCTTATGAAAAAAATTAATGAAAAAGTCCCGGTGATTGCTCTTACCGGTGAACTGACCATAGACATCCGGAAATCCTTTATTGATGCCGGAGCTTATGATGTCCAGGCAAAATCTGCCATTTATGAAAAACTTATCCCGTCTCTGGAAGGGGCTCTTGAAGGGAAAGAACCCAGTGCCGGCAGTGGAGAATCGGACATTGATTTTGAGAAAATGGCAGAAGCCTTGAAAAATGACGGCCGGTGGGAAGAATCGGCCCTCTATCTGAGAGAAGCCGGTATGGAACAGAAAACACTGGGAAACCTGGATAAAGCTGCTGACTATTTTGAAGAATCTATCACGCGCTATAAACGGGCCGGACGGACAACAAAAGCCAAAGAAGTTGAAAAACTTTTGGATGAAATCAGCTGATTCTGTTTTTTAACAGTGCCGGGCCATGGTTCAGGTGAAAGGATGAGTGGGATCGTTAGTCAGCGTGTGGAAATCATACTTTCCGCAAGTCTTTTGATTTTGTATATTTCCCGGCTGAAAAGGAAGAAAGATGCTCGAACAACTGCGTGAAAATCTGGATGGTGTTCTAAAGAAGCTCCGGGGTCAGGGAACGATCACGGAATCCAATATTCAGGATGCCATGCGGGAAGTCCGCCGAACCCTCTTGGAAGCGGATGTCAATTTTACCGTTGCCCGTGATTTTATCCGGACCGTGACGGAAAAAGCCCTGGGGGTCCGGGTATTGAAGAGCATCACTCCCGGTCAGCAGATCATCAAAATCATCCATGAAGAACTGACACGTATTTTAGGTGAAGAACATATTCCCCTGAATTTAGGAGGACTTCCCCCTGCCGTGCTGATGCTTGTGGGTCTGCAGGGATCAGGGAAGACCACCCTGGCAGCCAAACTGGGGTTACACCTGAAATCCTTGGGAAAACGGCCTTTACTTGTAGCTGCTGACGTGTACAGGCCCGCAGCCATTGATCAGCTTGTAAAATTAGGCATTGAGACAGGCATTCCCGTACATGCTGAAAAGGGTGTGGATCCTTTGACAATTTGTCGGAATGCAATGGATATAGCACGTCAGGACAATACCAATGTGGTGATTGTGGATACGGCTGGCCGACTGCATATTGATGAAAAGATGATGGGCGAACTGCAATCTCTCCAAAACTTCCTGCATCCCCGTGAAATTCTTTTCGTGGCCGACGGGATGATCGGACAGGATGCGGTGAACTCTGCCCATGAGTTTAATCAACAGCTTTCCGTGACCGGACTGGTTTTGACTAAAATGGACGGAGATACCCGGGGCGGTGCCGCACTTTCAATTAAATCTGTGACTGGCAAACCTGTGAAATTTATATCTTCCGGTGAAAAACCGGGGGATCTGGAACCTTTTTATCCAGACCGTTTTGCCGACCGGATCCTGGGAAAAGGGGATATTGTCTCGCTGGTGGAAAAAGCCCAGGAGGCCGTGGATGAAAAAGAAGCGGAAAAACTGGAGCAAAAACTTCGAAAGAATCAGTTTACCCTTACAGACTTTCAAAAACAGCTCAGAATGGTGAAAAAAATGGGCCCCCTGGGGTCTTTAATGGAGATGATCCCGGGCTTTAGCCGTTTAAAAAACGTCCAAGTTGATGAAAATCATTTCATTAGAACGGAAGCTATCTTAAATTCTATGACGTTCCAAGAACGGGAAATGCCACAGGTGATCAATGCCAGTCGCCGGAAACGCATCGCCCGGGGGAGTGGTACGCAGGTTTCAGATGTGAACCGATTGTTAAATCAGTTCGAACAGATGAAGAAGATGATGAAGAAAATGAATAAAATGAAATTACCCGGAAAGGGCTTTAACATGCCCCGGGGACAGTTTTAAGGAGGAAAAATTTGGCAACTCGAATTCGTCTCACACGTATGGGTAGACGGAACCGTCCGTATTTTCGGATCGTTGTTGCAGATTCCAGAAGCCGTCGTGATGGCCGTTTTATCGAACAGGTAGGGACTTACGATCCGTTGAAGCATGAAAACCGTGTGAATATCAAAGAAGACCGGATCATGCATTGGCTGGAGCAGGGAGCCCAACCTTCAGATACAGTCAAAAACCTTTTATCCAAACTGGGTATTATGCTGAAATGGCACTTACGGAACTGCAAATCCGAAGACGTAAAGAAAGTGGAAATCCAGAAATGGGAGATGGCCCAAAAGGCCAAAGCGGAAGAAACGGTAAAAGAATCCAAAGATAAAAAAACATCCAAAGCCGCACCTGTGAAAGAAGAAACCGAAGCAGACACACCTGTTGAAAAAGAAACAGCGGAAGAAACGGTAACTGAAAATGTTGAGACACCGGCAGAAGAAACAGTTGTTGAAGAAGCTGCCGAAGAAAAGGTAGAAGAAGAGGTAACTGAAACTCCTGCTGAAGAGGAAAAAGCCGCTGCTCAGGAAGAGACGACGGAAGCACCTGCTGAAGAGGAAAAGGCTGAAGAAAAGGTTGAAAAAGACGCCGCTTCTGAGGAAGCAGAGGATGATAAATCAGGACAACAAGCTGATACAGATAAAGCAGAAGACGCTGAAACAGAAACAGAAAAAACTGAATCGTGAATGAATCCTTAAGAGCGAGGTAGACAATGAAAGAGTTCGTTGAATTCATCGCAAAGCATCTTGTTGATCACCCTGAGGATGTGAAGGTCAGTCAAATCGACAGCGAGAATAACATCATTTTCGAGCTGTCTGTCAACTCTGCGGATCTAGGTAAGGTAATCGGGAAAAACGGACGGACAGCCCAGGCTCTGAGAACTCTCCTGACTGCCGTTTCCGCCAAAGCCGGACATCGCAGGGCAACGCTCGATATCATCGATCGTTAATCTTCGACTGCCAGATGATGTGAAAAATGTCCTTCAAAAAAATCGGTACTGTCCTTAAACCGTTTGGACTTGAAGGCAGGCTTCTAATACGACTCGAGAATGTCGATACAGAATTTTTGCGCTCTTTGAAATATGTGTACTGGGGACATGGTTCCACAGCAGAAGAGGTCAGTGAAATCCACAGCCTTTCCATCCAACCGAAAAAGATTATTCTTGGGTTGAAACAGGTGGCTAACCGGGATGCAGCGGATCAATTAAGGCAAGCCTCCCTTTTTGTACCGGCTGAAATAGTGCCTGAGCCGGAAGATCCGCAAGGAGAGTATGCACAGTATACCGGGTATGGCATACGAAACAGACAGGGACATTTTCTGGGAAAGATATTAAGAGTTGAATCCTGGCCGGCCCAGGATATGCTGATTATACAACATGGTGAAGATGAGAAAATGATTCCACTCACCGATGATTTCCTGGTGGATATCCATGAGGATAAACAGGAATTCATCATGGATTTACCGGAAGGACTCCTGGATGAAGATTGATGTTCTCACAACTTTTCCTGACATGTTGGTCCCGGTGATTGAAAGCAGTATTGCCCGCATTGCTGCCGAAAAAGGGATTGTATCCATTGAACCCCATGATATCCGGTCCTTTTCGGAAAATAAACACGGGAAAACCGATGATTACCCCTTTGGCGGCGGAGACGGGATGGTGATGACACCCCAGCCTCTGTTTTCTGGAATCCGCCACTGCCTGGATAACGTAAAACCGGAAAAACCGCGGATTATTTTTCCCACCCCTGATGGTGTACCTTTCTCACAGGATTTGGCTGAAGACCTTGCTCAGGAACCCTACCTGCTCATGATTTGTGGCCACTATAAGGGGATCGATCAACGGGTTAGGGATGTGTGGGTCACCGACGAAATCAGCATTGGTGATTATGTCCTTACAGGAGGTGAAATCGCATCACTGGTGATTATTGATGCTGTCATCCGCCTGATTCCCGGAGTGATTGGTACCCTGGATTCGGCTTTGAGTGACTCCTTTTCCCATCCTCTCCTGGATTGTCCCTGGTATACCAGACCTGAAGTTTTTGAAGATTTGAAGGTCCCGGACGTGCTCCTGAGTGGTCACCATGCAAGAATTGAAACATGGCGGCAGGAAGAACGCATAAAAAAAACAAGAGAAAGACGTCCGGACTTGTATCATAAATGGCTCAGTGAACAAAAAAAAGATTGAAAGTAAAGGGAGTATGTGATGGATAAACTATATACCAGCGCTTCTCATCAGATGCGCGATGATATTCCGCTGTTTAAAGCCGGCGATACACTGGTGGTGGATGTAAAAGTCCGGGAAGGGGAAAAAGAAAGAATTCAGCAGTTTAAAGGAATTTGTATTGCCCGTAAAGGGACAGGTATCAATGCAACGTTCACCGTACGGAAGATTTCCAATGGTGTAGGTGTAGAGCGGATTTTTCCGGTCCATTCACCAAACATCGCAAAAATTGAGCGGGTTTCTATTGGACGGGTCCGTAAAGCGAAATTGTATTATATCCGCAAGCTGAAAGGACGCAAGGCAACCCGGATCAAAGAAGTACGCTGATCCTTTTCTCGAAATAAATCATGAAAAAGCTGTCCGCCAGTCGGAGAGCTTTTTTTTTATCTGCTTCTTTCCCCTGAATTGTGTCTTTCTACCTTTCTGAATCGTTGTTTCATCTCATGGAGCTTTATAAATTGATACATGAAATTTATTTTTCGGGCCGGTTGCCTGATCGTGTGTTTTTCTGCATACCTTTTAGCCCTTCCCCGGGATCAAATAAGCGGCTGGATCCACCGGGGGAACGGTGATGTGTTTCCCGGTGAATTGGCTTATTCGGGAAACCGGATTATCTCCGTCCGGCGGGTGCAACTGGAAGATGTTGATACGACCCTCCATATCATACCGGCCATGATTGATTTAAATTTTTACTCCAGCCAGGATACCGCTACGATTGATTCGGTGATGATTCACCGGGGGGCAGGACTCTATCTTGCGGAAGAACCCCCCTATATTTTACTGAGGACTGTCCGAAACCTTCAAGAACCGGATACTCTGGGGCTCCGTGTTTCAATCCCTAAAGAAGATGGCAGTATTCATGCTTTGTATCAGCAAATTTTCGATTATCTGTCCAAAACGCCGGAGGATTCCTGCCGTTTAAGCTTACCTTTTCAATTCCGGGATCCCGGTAAAATCTGGTGGGATGAAATTCCCGGTATGTGGATTCCGGAATTTCAAACCCTTATTCAGAGTGCTGACTGGAAAGCTGTCTGGGTGGTTCGGGAAAAAAGCCTGCATCCCGATATGATTTTTGAAAATACACGCCTGATCCTCAATTATGAAGACCTTAAAATTTATGAAAAGGGAAAACCGGCTGAATCAGATTGGTTTGAAACATTGGGGAATACAGGTCTCCGGTTTTCTGAGTCCTGGTTTTACGGAATGTCCGGTTCGATCCTGAAAGCGAACCGACTTTCCCGGGAAGTTTTTCTCCAGCTGACGACAGTCCTTCCCGCTGAGTTCCTGGGAATTGATCATCGTTTTGGCCTCCTGGTTCCGGGATATTCTGCATCCTTTGCTGTTTTTAAAGGAGTAGAAGGACCTTGTGATCACCTGGTTATTGAAGGTTTATATGTTCAGTAAATGTATATCTGCAATTCTGCTGCTTATGATGCTGGGCGTATCAGCCCGGACTGAAAACGAAGATACCCTATACATTCGATGTGGCCATGTTTACAGAGGGGAAGGTCAATGGAGTGCCCCGGGCGAGATGTGGGCTGTTACATCAGGTAAAACATTTCCCGTTTTATCCTTTGAGAAAAAATCCGGCTACCTGGATATGAGCCGCTTCTGGATGGTTCCGGCTCTGGAAAATTTCTGGATTCCCAGGGTTCTTGACAGTTCTTATAGTTGTTATCCCTACGTGCAAACAGGATTACCCCAGTGGCAACTTCGGGAAATATACCAGTCGATGCTGAAGAAAGGAATTATATCCTTTGTTCTTTATCCCGACGGTCCGGATATTCGTTCAGGAGATGTGTTGGAATTGGTCTACCCGGGAACTTTCTCTCTTAAAGGACTTATGATTTTTCAGGAGAGCGTGCCAGAATCACTTTACAGACCAAGGGTGAATGCCATGGAGCATTCCTGCTCAGCCCGTGAAAGAGAAAGACTGTATCAGTGGAAAAACAATGTATTTCCCCTTTTTACCATGACAGAAGATTCAACGGGGCAACGATATCTTCTGGAAATAGATTACCATGAATATGATACAGATACAAGTGTTACACCCATGATCAGAGTGCTTCAGGAAGTGGAATTACTCCAGGAGTATGATTCTTTGCAGGTAACATATAAAGACCCTGATCATGTGTTCAAGACACTTCATCAGCTGGAAGCTGCTGCAGGAATCCGAATACTGGATCATATCACCAGCAGTCCTTCCGGAGATTCATATTCTCCACATATCCTCTTCCTCAACGGGAATCCCCTGATAAAACCCGCACACGTGAAGTTTATGATGATAAATGGGAAATTTTCTGTCAACAAATAAAGGACTACCTATGCGTCTCTTTCGCCTTAATCTTGTTTTTTTATGGGTGATTCTTAGTGGATGTGCCTATTTCAATACATTTTACAATGCCAAAACGTATTTTTCTGAAGCGACGCGCCAAATGGAGGAGGACCTGAACAAAGACGGCAAGATATCCCGTGCAACCTATTCCACATTTGAAAATGCATCACTCAAAGCCCAGAAAGTCATCGAACGCTTTCCGGATTCCGATTATGTGGATGATGCCATGTACATTGCAGGTGTATCCAACTTTCATCTTCAAAAATATACCATTGCCCGGACCATGTTTTCACGCTTGACGATAGAATTCCCTTCAAGTCCCTATTATGCTGAATCCCATTTGTGGATTGCAAGATGTTACTATGAACTGGGTGAAAAGGATATTGCCTTTCGGATGCTTGAGGAGTTTATTTCCAATTCAAAAAACAAGGTTTTTTTCGGTGAGGCCATGTCTCTTGCCGGGTACCTGGCTTTGGAAGAGGGTGAAGATGAAAAGGCCTTCGAATATTTCAACCAGGCTGTGGATATGTCTCATGATATCCAATCTAAAAGTAATTTACTCTTTGAATTGTCTCAAATTTATATTGATCGGTCCATGTTGGAGAAAGCCTTGTCTGTGTTACAGGAAATTGAAGAAATCTCAATAGATCCTTTGATGCTGACCCGGGTTCAGCTTCAGTATGCCAAGATTTACAGGATCCGGGAGATGTATGAGGAAAGTGAAGAATTGATCAAAGAGATGTTGGCAAACGAAGAAAATCAATCGGTCTTCCCCGATCTGGAATTGGAATTGGCACAGGTATACACCCAGCAAAATAAAATGGATCAGGCGATTCAACGTCATAAAACAGTGACTGAAAATTATCCCAATACACCCCAGGCAGCAAAAGCATCCTACAATCTTGGTGAGATCTATTTACATGGGCTAAATGATTACGAAAGTGCCCGGAATGCTTTTGTAGCCGTGAGGCAGCATGACCGAAACTGTCTTGAAGCAACCCTTGCCCAGAGTAAGATCAATGAAATCGGACAATTTGTCTCTCTTAACAATGAAATCCAAAATCTGGAGGAAGAATATCCAGGTCTGATGAATCCTGAAGTTGAACAGGATACGTCCCTGACAGATAAAGTGATCAATGATTATGTAAAAAACAAATTTCGACAGGCGGAGTTTCTGGCATTTAATTTTCAAAGTCCTGATTCAGCTCTAGGAATTTACCAGAGCCTGACAACCCGTTTCAAAGACAATCCCTTTATTCCCCAGATCCTGAATACCTGGAGTTACTTGTTGAAAGAAACAGGGGATACCCTCCGGGCAGAGATGTTGAAAAATCGTTTAATCCGGGAATATCCCTATTCTCCATTCAGTCTTCAGTATCTGGGCCGGGAACACCCTGATTCCCTGAAACAGGAAAAAAACCAATCCTTGATTTTTCATATCGAAGAGACATACTTTAATCAGGCTCGGGAACAGGAGGGAATGAAAGCATTCAAAGCCCTTCTGGATACGGCATCACTGGATTCTGTAAGCCGGGCCCAGGTTATGTACCGGATTGGTCTGGAATATGATCAGACATTCTCTGATCTGGACAGTGCCATGTTCTATTATCAGTTGGTAAAAAACCGTTTTGCTTCCACCAAATATGCCGATGCCGCCGAAAAACGCATGAATGAATTGAATCGAATCATTGAAAAACTGATGGAAGCATCGGTTGACGATACGCTTGAAACCACGGTAGTGGATTCCACTCAAGGGTTGGAAACGATGATGGATGAGATGGCAATGGATAGCTTACAAAGGGAAGAGGCACATGAATCAATACAGGAATAGGACACTTATCTTTTTTCTGATGTTAGGTCTTATGTCAGGATGCAGTTCCGCACCACGATATGGCAATCAGGCGGTTCCGGAGAAAACCCGAAAACCTGTAAGGACTCAGCCCACCAGACAGATTCCTGTGGAAAAAAATCCCGAATTGAGTTATCAGCGAAGTTGGATTGGCCTTAGTTCCTGGTATGGTGAAGATTTTCATGGGAAAAAGACTGCGAATGGGGAAATCTTCGATATGCATGCCCTGACAGCTGCTCATAAAACTCTGCCTTTGGGAACCTTGATCCGGGTGACGAATCTGGAAAACAACCGCTCTGTTGTTGTAAAAGTGAACGACCGTGGACCTTATGTGGAAGGACGGATTCTGGATTTATCCTACGGGGCGGCAAAAGCCCTGGGATTTGAAAACATGGGAACGGCAAAAGTTCACATCCAGGTGATTTCTTTCGGAGACAACAGTTACCAAAAATAGAAAAGTCCTTTTAACACCGTTTAGTCTTCTTCATTCAGGATTTCCAGCATTTCACGATGTATCAATCCATTGGTGGCTAAAAGACTCGGGATATAGGGGGAATACCCCTGACCGCCTACAGTTGTTACCTTACCACCGGCTTTGATCACCAGATAGGCACCGGCAGCACAGTCCCAGGGTTTTAATGTGAATTCCCAGTACCCATCTGACCGGCCGGCAGCAACATAGGCCAAATCCAATGCGGCAGCACCCGTCCTGCGAACTCCATGACTCCTTTCGTAAACCCGGCGGTGCAGCAGAAAATTTTTGTAAAATATGTCGTTATGCTCGTAAGGAAATCCGGTAACCAACAAACTATCCTGAACGCGTTCGGTTTGGGTTACGGTGACGGGCTTGTCATTTAATAAGGTGCCTTCTGTTTCCAGGTCACTGTAAAAGAGTTCTTTCCGGTATGGATCATAGACGGCAGCAGCCAGGATTTTATCCTCTTTTTCTATGGCAATGGATATGCAAAAGTAGGGGAATCCATGTAAAAAATTCGTGGTTCCGTCGATGGGATCGATAATCCATCTGATGTCCGATGAATTATCAAGGGGATCGCTTTCTTCGGCCAGAATTTTATGATCCGGGAATTCGTTCGTGATTTTCTCTTTCAGGAATTGTTCGCATCGGAAATCAATTTCAGTAACCGGATCTGTTTTGCTTTTCATTTCCACGGCATATTTTTCTTCCATGCCTTTCAGGATCAGGGAGCCTGCCGTTATGATCCATTCCCGGGCTTTTCGGCCAAAGTATTGTGCATCAGACATCTTTCACTCCAATTTTTTTTATATACCAATTCATTCTATGAGGATGAGGTTTAAAGTGCATTTTCTTTAAAAAGCGGATATGCTGTTTTTCCATTCCTGGAGTCACAAAATACTTTTTCCCCTCAAGATTCAAGGAATCGCAGCCTTTTCTGAAAAAATACCGGGCATTTTGCATATCCCTGAATTCCGGATGAGCATAGTCCAGTATGATTTCGGCTTCCGGCCCATCTGTTTTTCGAAGAATCACAATACTGGCTGGTAAAACATCCCGCATGATGATGACAGATTCATAATCTTCATTTTCCAGGATGGCAAAATCAGGGAAAATTTGTTGGATATCCTCCCGGAAAAAATTCAAATAATATTCCAGATACCAGGAATTCTTCACATCGATTGTATGTGCTTTAAAGACGATATCCCGCCTGCTGAGTGAAATGAGTTCCCGGATGTTGATTAAGACAATAAATCCATTCAGAACCGCCACCGGCCAGGCACCAATGAGTGCCCCGTATATGGAAAACAATGCAGATCCAATCAAATTATAAATCCGGAGCTGCCGGATCCTGCGCATCATCAAAGAAACAGCAACGATCAAAGTGGCGGTATAACCGATGAATTCATAGAGAGTCACATTCATAAAAACCTCATAGTGTAAAGTGTATCTGGAGAAATCCGTTTTGATTATAAACCTTTTTCTGTCCGCTTTGCCGGATGGCTTCCAAAGTATATTTAAATCTTACATTTCTGTGGAATTGAAAGCCTCCGGTAATCCCCCGCCGGTAGACATAATGGATGAGCGACCATTGATCATCCAATCCTTTTTGGTAAAACCACCGCTTTGAAAAAACAGGTCCGCCGGAAATTTTAAAAGCTCCTTTTCTATATGAGATCAGATATTCCTGATTGACCTGTATCCGCTCTGAGCTTTTATCCTGGATGAAACTGTTCCAGTCCAGTGCGCCATCGTCTTCAAACCGTCCGCTGAGTCGCAGGGATATTCCCCAGTTTGATGTAAAAAAATAATCCACATTCTGATCAATATACAAGGAACGAAAGATTCGGCTGTTGACATTGACAAAAGCGGAATCTTCAAAATCATAGACAAAATAATTGGAACTCAGGCTTTGGGTGGATGACCAGGTCAGCCGTGCCGGAATAGCCAGGTTTAGATGAGATCGGAGGGAATAAACCCGGTTCCAGTGGTTTTGCCCAGAACGGCCTGCATGAAGGTAGATCAGATGATGAAGATACATTTGACCGGACAGGTTCCAGCGGATAAAGGGGGATAAACGAAGGCTCAGTTGGGGGTTCACCACGTAACTGAGTTCATCCCGGTCATCCGTGTTATTGCTGTCGGGTGTATCAAAATGCAGCAATGACACCTGATACCGCAACAAAAGGCTGTCGCTTGTGTTCAGTGTATAAGATGCCTGCGTGTTGATGGTTTTCCGGGCGTATTTATAATCAGCAGGGACCCTGATCTCATCCCGGTCGGCCGAGGATTGGTCCTGGTTTTGATCCATGGTGAATTCACCCCTTACATTCAGATCGCCCTGTTTTTTCGTAAGTACGAATTGATTGTGGAACTGGTAGCTGTCCCGCTTTCGGGTTGCTGAACTGTCGGACAGGTAGAAATTCAGTTTGTCTGTTGTGGAGGAAAAGCGGACGTTATATAAAAACCGGATCTTCCATGGGAAAATATATGAGAACTTATCCTGAACCTGCCGTGTGCTGGTGGTCCGTATTTCAGTCCGGGATAAATCGGACGGATTGACAAAATATTCTCTTCGGGTTTCTTTAAAATGAAGGTTCAGGTTGTTAAAAATATCCTCTATAAAAGCTGTTTTGAACTGCAGAGTATTATCAGTGGTATAATTTGCACGGTGGGGTGTTTTATCATATTGAAAACGCAAAGCCGGAGTGAACATCTGTTTTCGGTTTTCGCTGAGGAGTTCCAGGGCGGAATACCATCCCACATCCTGAATCCCCCGGCGTTTTTCCTGAAACAGTCCGGCATTTCCGGACAGTGAAAGTGTTTTCCGTAACAAACCGGACATTCCGATACGGCTGTTGGTATAGTCGTTTTCGGAGCTATGTTGTTCATCGGATAAACGATATCCCCGAAAGGAGGGACCTATGAAAAAGAGGGGATTTTGTTTATAGAGAAAACGGGTTTCCAGTGCATTTTCCTGCTTGATTCGTGTGGGATCTCCAGGCTTTTTATACACATTGCTGCTGTTTTGGTAATTCGCCCGGATGAGAAAATGAGGGGTATTCATATTTAAACGGGAAAAGGCATTCAAAGTATAATAGTGATTCAATTGATAGAGACGAACAGAAGTGGTATCGGCAGCCATACTCAGCCGGGCCAGGGCAAAAAGGCATGCGATGATTCGGCACCATGTTGGGAGGATTTTCATATCCAAATATACCTGTCGACATTGGATGAGAGAATGGGATTATGGCTTGTCCTGGGGTTTAACCGGTTTTTTTTCAATCACCCGGTAAACAATTTCCCCTTTTTCAGACATGCGGTATTTTTCCCGGGCGATTTTTTCAAGATACTGTAAATCATTTTCCAGGCGGTCCCGCTCACTGGCCTTTTCCTGTTCCAGGGCTCTTAAGTATTCCTGTTCCTGACGGGCGGCTTTTTCTTGTTGAAGAGTTTTGTAATAGGTATAGAAGCCGTAATCTCCCAGGATCAGGGAGACTACGGCTATGATTATGAGAAGCACCAGTAACTTGATGACAAGTTGTGGCGTCAGTTTTTGTTGCGTTCTGCGGGCCATTTAAGGTCGAATGGCTTTGATTCCCGGAAAAATTGCCTGGTCTTCAAGCTCATCTTCGATACGCAGCAACTGATTATACTTGGCAATCCGGTCGGACCGGGAAGCGGATCCTGTTTTAATCTGTCCAACACCCGTGGCTACAGCCAGGTCAGCAATAAATGTATCTTCGGTTTCACCGGAGCGGTGACTGATCACACTGTTGAAACCATAAAGTTTGGCCAGTTCAATCGTTTCCAGGGTTTCCGTGACGGACCCGATCTGATTCAGTTTGATCAGAATGGCATTGGCACTCATCTCATAGATTCCCCGTTGCAGCCGTTCGGGATTGGTAACAAAAATATCATCACCTACAAGCTGAATCTTTTTACCCAGCCGTTCAGTCATCAGTTTCCAGCCATCCCAGTCATTTTCATCCAGACCGTCTTCAAGGGATATAATCGGATACTTTTTCAGCCAGCTCTCATACAGGTCGATCATCTGGTCTGCCGTCAGTTTTTTGTTTTCGGAAGCCAGGTGATATAATCCGTCTTCTTTGTGATAAAATTCACTGGCTGCCGCATCCAAAGCGATGAAAAGGTCTTCACCCAATGTGTAATCCGTCCGTTTACAGGCCTCCACAATCACCTGCAATGCCTCTTCGTTGGATTTCAGGTTGGGGGCAAAACCGCCTTCATCCCCAACAGACGTGTTCAACCCTTTTTCTTTCAAGACTTTTTTCAGGTTATGAAAAACTTCCACTCCCATCCGGAGCGCATCGGAAAAACTGGAAGCTCCGGCAGGATAAATCATAAACTCCTGCAAATCCACATTGTTATCAGCGTGGGATCCACCGTTCAGAATATTCATCATGGGAGCCGGTAAACGACGGGCATTGGCACCTCCCAAATACATATATAGCGGCACACCCAAATAATCTGCCGCAGCCCGGGCAACAGCCATGGAAACACCAAGTATGGCATTGGCACCGAGATTTTCCTTGTTGGGAGTCCCATCCAGCTCCAGCATGATATTATCAATATATGCCTGATCCATGGCGTCCTCTCCAACCAAGCGGGGAGCGATAATATCATTTACATTCTGAACCGCTTTTAAAACACCTTTTCCCATATAACGTGAACCGCCGTCCCGGAGTTCAATGGCTTCGTGTTCACCGGTGGATGCGCCGGACGGAACCGCTGCACGGCCGAAGGCGCCACTTTCCAGTAATACCTCTACTTCAACTGTGGGATTTCCCCGCGAATCCAATATTTCCCGGGCATAAACATCAACAATTGTAGACATAATAATTCTCCTTTTTTTCATTCTAAAAGTTACGGCTTTTCCAATACATTGTCAATAAATATAACAATTATAATTTATCAAGCGTCAAGACCTTTTTTCTTTTCCGTTTCAGGAAGCCGACGGGGGTGTAGACCACGAGAAACATGATCACGCCCATGCCGATCATGGGGAGAAGATAAAGGGGCCAGGGGCCGAAATAATCCAGGACAGAGGCCGTTTCCGGCTTATGGGCTATGAAGAAGTAGTTACCATGAGTCAGTATATTGATGAGCCCAATGGGAATAAGAAGAAACAGGGTAAGTACCGATGCTTTAGCCAGGGAGCGGAGTGTGGGCAGGTAATTCCAGACCACAGTGGCATACATGACGGTAAAGACTATCAAACCATGTGATACAAAGAACTGAAAGAACCGGTAATGGGGTATTCCCACATCAATATTTGGAGTGAGTAAAGCCTGGGTTGCTCCTGCCAGTCCCCAGAAGTATAAAATTTCGTACAGGGCATATGATTTTTTATACAGCATGACAGGTAACATCAAAATGGCAAAACCGCACAGGTGAAACGGCAGGCTGTTGGAAAAATCCCACTCCTGGTAAATAACCCGATACACATTCAGGGAGATTTCCTGTCCCCAAATCAGGATTCCCAACACAAGCCGGATATAATATTCCTTCTCTTCTGGAACATGTTTTTTAACATAAACCGGGATAAAAATTGAAGCCAGGATAATCAATCCAATGGCACTCAGATGTTCCCGCCCGAATAAGATGAACGGATTCATGGTTCCCTCCTGATTCCGTATGAAAACTACAGAGAGAAAAACTTTTCAGGCAATAAAAAAAGGGAGCATTTGCTCCCTTTTTGGATATGATTTTGTTCTTATCAGATCTCTTTTTTACTGAAGTACCAGTCGGTGATCTCGTAGTTTTCAGTCACCCGTTTTTCAGCATCTTTTTGAGTCTTTGGTGGTGGAACAATCACCTTCTCTCCGGGTTTCCAGTTTTCCGGTGTGGCAATACCGTATTTATCAGATGCTTGTAATGCCTGAAGAATTCGGATGAATTCATCAATACTGCGTCCGTTGGAAAGTGGGTAGTAGACCATCGCCCGTAGTTTCTGTTCCGGATCAATGAAGAAAACGGCACGGACAGCCTGTGTGTCTGAAGCATCCGGCTGAATCATACCGTATTTTTTGGCCACATCCATTTTCAGATCTTCGATGATGGGAAATGGAATTTTTACACCGAAGTTCTGTTCGATATTCCGTACCCATGCAATATGGGAAAAGATACTGTCGATACTGAGTCCGATCACCTGAGTGTTCAGTTTGACAAACTCATCGTGTTTTTTGGCAAAGGCAAGAAACTCTGTGGTACAGACGGGGGTAAAATCCGCCGGATGGGAAAAGAGGACAACCCACTTTCCTTTGAAATCCGACAGACTCAATGTTCCGTGTGTTGTAACAGCCGTAAACTGTGGTGCAGGTTTATTTAATTGCGGTAAACCTGCGACGGCTTCCTGTTTGATTTCTTCATTCATAATCACCCTTTCATTTTTTTGTCAATGTTCATTATGAACATATGATTGATAAAAAAACAGAGGGTTACATATCTCCGGTGCTTTTCAGATATTTATAGAAATCGCCGTCTGTTGATAGCATGACGGTTGTCGTGCTGTCAATGGTATTCAGGTAGGTTTCCATGGTTTTCATAAACTGGTAAAAATCCCGGCTTTCACTGGACTGGTTATAGGCCTGATTGTAGATAGCTGTTGCTTTTGCATCGGCTTTTCCCTTGATTTCCTGGGCAGTACGATAGGCTTCGGAACGGATCCTGAGAAGTTCACGTTCTCTTTCACCTTCTATGCGGGATGCTTCACCCTGGCCTTCACTCCGGTAACGGTCTGCTATCCGCTTCCGCTCGGATATCATCCGTTCAAAGACCTTTTCCTGAACTTCCTGAACATAGTTGATGCGCTTAAATTCAAAGTCCAGGATTTCAATTCCCAGATCAGCACAGCGTTTTTGGGAATTTTCTAAAATCATATCCCCAATTTTTTCCCGGCCTACATCAATTTCTTCCAGTTTAATAATTTCGTCCAAAGCCGTCGAATCTATCATAGATTCCCGGTTACTTTTCCGGACGATTTCAATCAGGTCGTGGGAAGCTACGGCATTTCGTGTTTCTCCGTCAATAATATCATCCAGACGGGAATGGGCTCCCTGTTCATTATACAAACGCTGGTAAAATTTCAGGGGGTCAGTGATATGCCAGCGGGCATAGGTATCCACCCAGATAAACCGTTTGTCTTTCGTGGGTATCTGGTTTGGACGGCCATCCCACTCCAGATACCGTTTGTCAAAATAGTGCAGGACATCAAGAATGGGAATTTTAAAGTGGACACCCGGGTTGGTGACAGCTGCCCCAATGGGCTTCCCAAAACGGGTTTTTATCACCTGCTCGGTTTCATTCACAATGAAAATGGATGAATACAAACCCACGCCGATGATGATCAATAATATGAGAAGAAGTATTTTTTTCATGGTTTTATCTCCTGTATTTCCGCTTATTTATCAAGGTTCAGCAGGGGTAAAATGCCGGAGACACTCTCATCGATGACAAATTTCTTACCCAGTTTTGGCAGGATTTCGTTCATCGTTTCCAGATAGATCCGCTGACGGGTTACGTCAGGTGCTTTCCGGTATTCCTCAAAAACCGCGTTGAACATGGCCACCTGTCCCTTTGCTGTATTTACACGGTTCAAAGCATACCCTTCAGCTTCCTGGATGGTTTGCTGAGCCTGTCCCTTTGCCCTTGGGATAACCCTGTTATATTCCGCTTTAGCCTGGTTAATAAGCTTTTCACGGTCCTGTTGGGCTTCATTCACCTCATTAAACGAAGGTCTTACCGGTTCCGGCGGCGTTACATTCTGCAGAACCACCTGGTCAATCCGATAACCGGTTTCGTAATTGTTCGCCATTTTTTGAAGCTCCACTTTAACGGTACTGGCAACTTCCGCCCGGCCGATGGTTAAAATTTCGGCAACCGTCCGGTTTCCTATGACTTCCCGCATGGTAGCTTCCGCCATATCTCTCAATGCATTCCGGGCATTCCGGATCCTGAACAGATATTTAAAGGGATCATCGATCCGGTACTGAACCGTCCATTCCACGACCGCCACATTCAAATCACCGGTAAGCATGACGCTTTCATCTTCATAATTCCGGGTGTCATAGGTTGACCGTACACCCGGAGAAAGAGTCCGAAAACCGAATTCCTCTTTTAACTGGCGCTGAACAGGTACTTTAAAAACCTGTTCCACACCAAAGGGGATTTTAAAATGCAGCCCGGGATTGACCGTTCGGCTGAATTTCCCAAGACGAAGGATAACTCCCACTTCTTCCGCATCCACGGTAAACCAGGATGTGAAAAGCAGCAGAAGGACAATCACAAGAATCACAAAACTTTTAATCATTCTTGGATTGATTTTTAATTGATCCGTAAAAGAACGGAGTACATCATTCTGACTCATGATTTTTTCTCCTGTCGTTTTCTTATCTCCATAACATGGTAATGTATGAGAAGATCGGCTATAAATCTACAACTCTATCAACCAGGGAGGGTTTAACCGGAATAATTTGCCGTATGGAGGAAAGAAATTTTTCATTCAGAATTGGGGGTATTATATTTGGGACATGAGTGGACACACCGAATCGCTTTTTCAGCAGGAAGAAACATCCCGTGTGGATATCCTGGCCAAAACTCCAGATGGATTTCAGCTGGAGCTGGTCCGCCAGCTTGATGACCGGGATGCCCGGGCCATTATTAACCTTTCAGCTCTCCAGGAAAGTGATCCGGACAAACACGCCCGGTTCAATGCCACATCCGTCAGGAAATATTTCCACTATCCTAAAACGTTCCCTGTTCTGGCCCGTCATGAAGGCATACCTGTCGCCTATATTGTCGGTATCACCCTGGAATCACTTAACAAAGAAAGTTGGGTGAAATGTGATGCGCACTGGGGAATGGGCGATACCGTGTACATTCATTCATTTTTTATTCATCCCAAATATGCCCGACAAAATTATTCCAGGGTTTTGATCCGCCTTTTTTCTAACTGGCTTTCCGGGAACGGTTTTCATTATATCACAGGTCATGAAAGGGAAGAGGATCTGTTATACCTTTTTCCTGCATGTGAAAAAATTAAACGTTTCAGCAACTGGCAGAACCAGGGCGTAGATTATTGGTACTACCGGAGAAAAATCCGGTAATTTATATCCGATTTGTTTTTTCAGTCAGCTTTTTTAATCTGTCAATCCGGCTTTTATCAAAAAGAGCCATATCCATCCGCCAAGTCCAGTTTCCCTTTGTAGTTCCGGGAAAGTTCATCCGGGCCTTTTCATCCAGTTCAAGGATATCCTGAATGGGCGTCACCATCCATACAGCTCTGGACTCCATGCCATAACGGATCATATTCCAGGGGATATCGTCAGGATCGCATTGCAGACGTTGAAGGCAACGCTCTTTTTCTTCGGGTGATGCATCTTGGCGAAACCATCCCAGAGTTGTATTGTTATCATGGGTGCCGGAATAGACAATGCAAAGGTCCGTATCAAAATTTTCCGGTAAAAAAGGATTATCGTCGCTGTCAAAGGCAAACTGAAGAATTTTCATGCCGGGAAATTCAAAATCATCCCGGAGTTTTCGCACCGCTTCGGTAATCACCCCCAAATCCTCGGCGATGATGGGCAATATCCCCAAATGTTCCCGAAGATAGTGGAAAAACTCATGTCCTGCACTGGGGACCCAGTTCCCCTTTTGGGCCGTGGTTTCGTCGGCTTTGATTTCCCATACACTTTCAAATCCCCTGAAATGATCCAGGCGGATATAATCCACGTATTCCAGCAGGTGTTCCAAACGATGAATCCACCAGGCATATCCCGTCTCTTTCAGCCGGTCCCATCGGTAATGGGGATTCCCCCAGAGCTGGCCGGTGCTGCTGAATAGGTCCGGAGGCACTCCGGAGACGACATAAGGCCGGCCGTTATCATCCAGTTTGAACAAATCGGGATGGCTCCATACATCCGCCGAATTGTGTGAGATGAAGATGGGGATATCCCCGATAATCCGGATATGACGGGCATGAGCATACTCTTTTAACTGATGCCACTGCCGGTTGAATAAAAACTGTTCAAACATGAGCTGTTGTATGGATTCCCGGTGTTCCTGATCCAGATTTTCCAGAGCTTCGGCATGACGCCATTTGTATTCATCGGGAAATGATGTCCAATCTTTGCTTTGGTACACATCCTTCAAGACATTAAACCGGGCATAATCGATAAGCCAGTAACGGTTTTTTTCAATAAATTCTCCAAAGGCAGAGAGCGTGCTGTCAAAATTCCTGGCATGGATCCGGGCTTCCCGAAGCAAAGATTTCTTTTTATCTACTGCTGGTTGGTCTGAGGACATGATCTCATGATAACGGTCCTCTGGTAATAGGCCTTCTTCCATCAGACGTTCAGGATTGATAAATAAGGGATTTCCTGCAAACGCAGAAATACTGGCATAAGGAGATCCGTTGGCATCCGGTATGGAAAGAGGTAATATTTGCCAAAGGGTTTGCCGTGCCTGATGCAGTTTATCGATGAATTGAAAAGCCTCTTTTCCAAAATCACCGGTGTCCCATGAACCGGGCAGTGAGGTGATATGCATGAGAACACCACTTGATCGGGTAAAAACACGGTTCAATTAAAACCTCCGTTGCTAATGTCTGAAATCCTGTAAATCCACACGGACCTTATAAATCATATCTTTCCATTCTATAATGGGGATTTTATAGTCCCAATATGCATCCAGCAGTTCATGAGGACATGTATCCAGGATTTTCTGTATGACAATAAGTACCAGTGCCAGATCATCCAGATAATTTATGATTTTGAATGGGAACCGTTTAAAACGCTTTAAGGAAAAATTGACAGGAGATACGAGATACAGTATGGTTCCACCTAACCAAATTTTAATGTGCATCGGGGTGCGCCTGTCTTTCATCAGACGAAACAGGAGTTTTATCAAGGCTGGAATACCCCCTGCAATATGGCCCAGAGCCTCTTTCATGGTTGCATCCAGCGGATATGCGGCACGTGTTCGAAAATTCATAACTCAAATTATAACAAATACGCTTTTTTTGAAAGAGTTTATCCTTATTAGTCGACTGTCGACTAACGACTTTCGACTGAAACCCCAGGAGCGAAGCGACGCCAAATTCCAACTTCTAACTTCATATAAATGATTGGGGATTTTTTTCTAAGTGAAACAGAATTATAAGAGAGATGGGATATATGATTTCGATTAGGTAGCGCCCCCCACCCCGGGGGTAAAATACACCGAAATGCGACACAATGCAAAATAATATTGTTAATCATATATGTGTTATTTCGAATAATATAATGGATTAAATACAGTTCTCATTTAAACTTTGTGGCAGTCGTATTAAGAATATCAGCTTATGAAATATAATGGATTTGAACGCTGCGAAGCAGCGTTTGAACACCGAACGCAGTGAGGTGCTTGAACACCACAAAGTGGTGCTTGAAAACCGTGTAGTGGCTATTGAACACCGAACGCAGTGAGGTGCTTGAATCCCTTGTCACTCGTCACGCGTTACTTTTTCAGTTGACAGTGGGCAGTCGCGAGGGGATTGTAGGCTAAAAAGAGGAAGGCCGCCCGAAACCGGACGGCCTTGTGAGGAGCATTGAGGGGATTTGAGAAGTATTTATTGTATGGTGAGCGCGACAAAAAGTTTCAGGTTTTTTCGCTGGACAAGCAATAACACCGTATCGCCTTTGTCATATTTTTCGAAAGCTTTGTCGAATTCACGAACGGAGGAAATTTCTTCATCCCCCACACGAATGATGATATCTCCGGGACGGAGTCCTTTTTTTGCCGCTTCGGATCCCGGTTGGACTTCCGTGATAATAACGCCTTCATCTTTTTTGATGCCATATCTGGCAGCCAGGTTTTTATCAAGATCCTGAACAGAAAAACCGGGACCGTCCTGAACCGTTCTGCTTTCCATCGACTGGTTCAGGTTTTCCGGCAGTTCTTCAAGGGTTACATCTATATTTTTTTCTTTTCCGTCCCTCACAAGCATCAGGGTCACTTTATCACCGGGCCGACGGGCCGAAATGGTATTCCGCAATTCTGAAGAAGTATGTATTTTTTTCCCATCCACTTTCAGAACCAGATCGCCGGTTTTTAATCCAGCTTTGTCCGCAGGGGTATCTTCCACCACATCAGCAATCAAAGCTCCGGCGACTTCTTTGAGTCCCAAAGACCTGGCAATTTCATAATCGACTTCCTGAATCTGAACACCCAGATATCCCCGGATAACCCGGCCGTTTTCTATCAGATCCTTCATGACCCGTTTCGCCAGATTGATGGGGATGGCAAAGCCTACCCCCTGGGAACCACCGGAACGGGAGGCGATAGCTGAATTAATGCCGATTACTTCCCCCTCCAGATTCACCAGGGCCCCTCCTGAGTTACCGGGATTAATGGCTGCATCTGTCTGGATGAAATCTTCATAATCCACAAGTCCTACCCTTGATCGCCCCAGCGCCGATATAATGCCATGTGTGACCGTACTATACAACTGGTCGCTGAAAGGATTCCCAATAGCTAAGACCCATTGTCCCACCTGCAATTTGTCCGAATCACCCAGTTTGGCTTCCGGAAGGTTATTTCCATCTATCCGAAGGACGGCAATATCCGATTTGGGATCCCGGCCGATAATTTCTGCCTTGTATTCATGCCGGTTTGTCAAATGAACGGTTATTTCCTCAACATTCTCCACGACGTGATTGTTTGTTAAAATATATCCATCCTCTATCAACACCCCGGATCCCAAAACATCCGTCTTGAATTCCATGTCCCTGCCCTGGGGTAAACGGAAACCGAAAAAATCATATTCCCATCCACTGAAAATATCGGGACGTCGTACCACCTTCTCGGCACGTATTGTAACAACGGCCGGACTCACTTTGTCGGCAACTTTGACAAATTCAAAACTTAAATCATCAAGGACCGATGCTGCTATGGGGGTGACAAAAATGATAAGAAAAAGTAATGCTGTATGTAACCGTTTCATGCTTTCCTGCCTTTCTTTTTTTCTCCTTGTATGAAAAGATCCGGAAATTTGTTCCAAAGACGGGAACTTTGCCGGGGATTGTCTTTAAAGTCATTGGGTCAGTATAAAAGTTGAAGTAAATTAAAAACTATGAAGAATCTGAAAAAACAGAAGATATTGTGGGTTGATGATGAGATACATCTTTTAAAGCCGCACATTCTTTTCCTTGAAAATAAAGGCTATGAGGTCTTAACGGCCACAAACGGTGTGGATGCCCTGGACTTGATCCGCAAGGAGTATTTCCACGCTGTTTTACTGGATGAAATGATGGATGGCCTGGATGGGTTGGCCGTTTTGGAGAAAATCAAGACCCTTCGTCCGGCCCTTCCGGTGATCATGATTACCAAGAATGAAGAAGAATCCCTCATGGAAGATGCCATCGGGAGAAAAATCTCCGATTACCTGACCAAACCCATCAATCCTTCCCAGATCCTTTTGGTGCTGAAAAAAAATCTGGACGGGCTGGATATTACCCGGGAGACCCAGGCTCAGCAATATATGAGTACGTTTGCGGAGATGAACGAACGTATCAATGAAAACAAGAGTTCCCTCCGCCACTGGGCCCGTATTCACACAGATCTGTGCCGGTGGGAAATCGAATTCGATGAAAATCCCCGGGAAGACCTGAAGAATATTTTAAACGACCAGATATCTGAAGCAAATTACCGCTTCGAAAAACAGGTTATCGACAATTATGAATCCTGGATCAACGGGGATGCTGATTTACCCTTGTCCCATCAGATGATGGATTCCTACGTGCTTCCCTATCTGAAAGAAAACCGGAAGGTCTTGCTTTTGGTGATTGACTGCATGCGGCTGGACCAGTGGCTGATGTTATCTCCCATCATTTACCAGCGTTTTGATTCCGAACTCCACCATCAGGTGAGTATTTTGCCTACCGCCACACCTTATAGCCGGAATGCCCTTTTTGCCGGGGATCATCCGGAAAATATCCATAAAAAATTTCCGGATTTATACAGTGATCCTGATTCGGAAGAGAGTATGAACCGCTATGAACGGGAGTTGCTGGAAGATTATTTGTTAAAACAAGGTCTTTCCGGCAGCATATCCCATAAATTCCAAAAAATCATTCAATCCCAGCAGGGAGATCAGATTGCAGCGCGCTTTTCTGACTATTCAGGGACCCGTTTTCTAACCTTTGTGGTAAATTTTGTGGATATTCTGGCGCATCGGCGCTCTGAATCGGATATCCTTCAGGAGATTGTTCCCAATGAAACCAGTTACCGGCGGATTGTGCGGAACTGGTTTGAAAATTCCTACCTGTTCACCATACTTGAAAAAGCCGCGGAGCAAAATTATACGGTTATTGTCACTTCGGATCACGGGAGCCGGAAAGTCTCCCGGGGGAGTCTGGTCAAAGCGGATAAAGAAACAACTACCAGTGTCCGCTACAAAGTGGGACGGAATTTAAAAGTGTCCGATAAACATGCTTTTTATCTCCGGGATCCGGAACGATTTCATTTACCAGCCACCCAAATTTTCACCAATTACATCTTTGCCAGGAGCGACTATTTTTTCCTTTACCCAAATAATATGCGGAAATTTGAAAAGATTTATCCGGATACTTTTCAGCATGGTGGGATTTCCATGCACGAAATGATACTGCCGGTTGCGGTATTACACCCCAGGACATGATGATGGCTGAGTATAGAAAGACATACCGGACATTCAGCGCCGGTGAAACAACAGCCCTGGGAAGACACATTGCCCAGGTTCTGAAACCGGGAGATGTGCTGGCTCTGTACGGGGATTTGGCTGCAGGTAAAACAACCCTGACCCGGGGACTTGCAGAGGGGTTTCAGGCAAACCAGCCGGCGACGAGTCCTACCTTTACCCTCATCAATGAATACCCCGGAACCCTCACCTTGTATCATTTTGACTGTTACCGCATTAAGGATGCCCGGGAGATTCTCTACCTGGGTTTTGAAGAGTATTTGGATATGGGAGGAATTGTGGTTGTGGAGTGGCCTCAAAAGATTGAAACATACCTGCCGGAGGATACGATTCGTATCCGGCTGAACCGGTCCGAATCCCGGGATGATGTCCGTGAAATCACCCTTGAATTACCAGAGGAACGGCATGTTAATTTTGGCTGTTGAGACATCATCACCCGTCTGTGGTGTTTCGCTCTGTACTCCGGAAGGAGAGAAAGATAAAGAAGTGCTGATCCATCCCAGGGTCCACGCGGAAAAATTGGCAGTGATCTGCCAGAAACTCCTTCTCAGGCATACTCTGAAGGTATCGCAGCTGGACGGAATTGCTGTCTCTGCAGGCCCGGGTTCTTTTACCGGTCTCCGGATCGGAATGAGTTTTGTCAAGGGACTGGCGTATGCTCATCAAGTTCCTGTAGCTGCTGTGAACACCCTCTTTGCTTTTCGTGCTGCGACCCGTACATCCGGCAGGGTAGAAGATGAAACGGTGTGGGTCATTCACTCACACCGGGATTTTATCTATACCCTTGGGGATCATGAGGATAATATCCACTATATGAAAATGAGGGAAATGGCCGACTTTTATCCCCGGTGCCGGCATATTGTTACCAATCAGGCTTTGGAAGGATTTGATGCATGGTCACAGGATGTACAACCCATTATGCCGGCCTGGATCGGTACTGCCGTTTTTGAAAATCCTTCGGTCAGCCTGACGACCCAATACGATCAACTCAGGATATATTATGGTTCACGTTATGAACCCGTACAGTGGAAATCCGATTGAGGAATCAGAGGATATCTGCCTTCGCCCCATGAAGCCGGATGATCTTGACCAGGTGCTGGACATTGAAGAACGGAGTTATGTCGATCCCTGGTTGAGGGAACATTTTGAGTATGAGCTCCTGGTGAGTTCAATTTCAAAGATGATGGTTCTTGAGATACATCATGAAGTGATTGCTTATGTGGGACTCTGGCTTTTAGCGCCGGAAATTCACATAACAAATATTACAGTGGATCCGGAATACCGATATCGGGGACTGGGATCCCGCCTGATGGAATACGTGATAAACCTTGCTTATGAATTGAGAATCAAGCAGGTTACCCTGGAAGTCCGCCATAACAATATGGCAGCCCTGGCTCTTTATCGGAAATTCGGGTTTGAAGTCAGGGGAATGCGTAAAAATTATTATGCGTCTGAAAGAGCTCATGCCCTGATCATGAGCCGTACAGTGAGGTGAGGACATGGGAAAATGGTATGAACGAACAGAAAAACCGATATTAACGGAAGATAAAAAAGAAATTCCCGATGGTGTTTGGGTTAAGTGTCCCAGATGCAGTGAAATCATCTACTATAAGGAATTAGCCCGTCATCAGCATGTGTGCTTCAAATGCAATCATCATTTCCGGATTCACTCCGGACAGTATTTGAGCATCTTGTGTGATGGAGAGAAATACACGGAATATGACGGATTCATGCGTTCGGAAAACCCCCTGGAATTTTCCGATCCCGTGCCGTACAGGGAACAGCTTGTCGCAGCCCATCAGAAAACCGGATTATATGAAGCCATCAGAACCGTAGAAACCCGGTTAAACGGGATTCCCATTCATCTGGCAGTTATGGATTTTCGTTTTATTGGTGGAAGTATGGGATCGGTGGTAGGGGAAAAGATTGCCCGCTTGGCAGACCGCTCCCTGGAAAAAGGATATCCGTTGGTGATTGTGAGTGCTTCCGGAGGGGCCAGAATGCAGGAAGGTGCCCTGTCCCTGATGCAGATGGCAAAGACCGCTTCCCGCCTTGCCCGAATCCATGAAAAAGGAATTCCCTTTATCAGTATTCTGACTCACCCCACGACCGGCGGAGTTACAGCCAGTTTTGCCATGCTGGGAGACATTATTTTTGCCGAGCCGGGGGCTCTTATCGGTTTTGCTGGTCCCCGGGTTATTCGCCAGACCATCGGTGAAGAACTGCCGGAAGGATTCCAAACGGCGGAATTTCTGTTAAAAAAAGGATTTGTGGATGCTGTTGTGGACCGAAGACATTTGAAAAAAACGATTGATGAGGTTTTAAAATTCTATTATGCCTGATAAACCATCTATTTTATTAGTCAATGATGACGGCATTGCCGCCCCGGGATTGCAGGCCCTGGTTGATGCTCTCGAGGATCTGGGACATCTGACTGTTGTGGCGCCGGATAAAGAACGGAGTGCCACAGGTCATGCTATAACTCTTCACGATGTGATCTATCCCCGGAAATATTATAAACATGGAAAATTCTTCGGGATGGCCGTCACGGGGATGCCGGCGGATTGTTCCAAGCTGGCTCTTCATCAGCTGATGAAAGAATTGCCGGATCTGGTGGTCAGCGGCATTAACCTGGGAAGCAATACAGGATTTAATGTCTTATATTCCGGCACGGTGGCTGCGGCAGCCGAAGGGACTTTTATGGGGATTCCATCAGTCGCAGTTAGTCTGACAACCTATACCGATCCGAACTTTGAACCGGCTCAGATTTTTATCCGGCACGTAGCAGAAAAAATCCTGAAAAAAGGCCTTCCCAAAGGAATACTTCTCAATATTAATGTCCCCAATGTCCCGTCTCCCAACCATATTCAGGGTGTTGAAGTTACTCGTCAGGGACAGGCCCAGTGGAAGGAAATTTTTATCGAGCGGATCAATCCCAAACAGGAACCCTATTATTGGCTCTCCGGAGAAAAGGTCGCCGGTACGGAAGTGGCAGAAACAGACGAAACAGCGATTCTGGAACAAAAAATTTCCATAACACCTCTACAGTTTGATCTGACCGCCAAAGAGTCTTTTCAGGAATTATCCAATTTTCATTTCAGTTTTCGTCGGGAGGATCCGGTGTGAAAGTTTGGCTTCGTAAAATCCTGATTCTCTGTGTTATGGCCTGTTTATTACCTGTATCAGTCTTTGCCTCGGCCCGTTCTCTCATGGAAGAGGGATTAAAGGAATTCGAAAGGGATAATTATTATGATGCCTACCTGATGTTTCACAAAGTGTTTCATCAACTGCCGGTGGATGTTAATCCGTACGCATCCACTTCCCTGTTTATGGTGATCCGGAGTCTTTATTTTCTGGACCGTCATGAGGATGTCATTTCCCAGGCGGGACTCTTTACGGATACATTTGAAGAAAGCCGTTACAGGGGTGATGTTTTATATACCAAAAGTGCCTCGCTGATGAAAACAGGCCGTTATCTTCCAGCGGTGTCTTTTGCGTTGAAAGTGGTGTATCAGGCCGAGAGGGAATCTCTGCAACGGAAAGCCCTTGAGCTGGCCCGGGAAGGAACCCGGCAGTTCCTGAGCCCTGAAGAGATTAAGACCCTGAAAGCCCTGGCAGGTAGCCGTGCGGAAATGCGGGGTGTTGACCTTTTAATGGCTGAGAAAATGAAGCTGAAGGGAGATGTGGCAACAGCTCAGCAAATTCTCCAATCCGTAAAGACATCCCTCATGACACTTTTTGAGGTCAATTATTACAATCAGATTCTGGATGGCATGAAGGAAGAAAAGCGGGCTCAGATTGATCTGGCTGTCATCCTACCGCTGAGCGGCCCCGAAAGATCTGCCGGCAAGGCGCTGTTGGATGGAATGCTCTATGCCCTGAACCGCTTCAGGCATGATTTGCTGCACAATATTTCACTTGTGGTTCTGGACAACGAAAGTGATATCCTGAAAAGTATTGAATACACCCATTCCGCGGCGGACATGAAGGATGTCATCGCGATTTTGGGACCCCTATCCAGTCAGGATGCCATCGCCATGGCCCCTATCTGCGATTTTGAAAAAATTCCTCTCTTTACACCGACAGCAACCCGGGATGGACTTTCTGCCCTGAGTTCCTATGTCTTTCAACTGAATCCGGACCAGGATGAACGTGCTTATGCCCTGGCCAGTTATGCTGTGGATTCTTTAAAATATGAAACGTTTGCCATTCTTGCACCGGCTGATGATTACGGACGGAGAATTTCTGACAGTTTTTCAAGAACCGTTGCCCGAAGTGGCGGGATGGTGATCCGAAGGGAGTGGTTCAGCGATCCCAATGATTTGAAATCCCAGTTTATGAATATCCGTAAAGAAGCCTTTACTTTACAGGCAGCCGATACCCTCGATACAACAAATATCCTTTTGGATCCGGAACTGGAACTGAAAACTCCCGGCGATTCGCTGAAAATTACCCTGAATGCCATCGATGCCTTTTATCTGCCGATTTATCATGATCAGATCGAATCTGTCGCTCCCCAGTTGGCTTATTATAACTTCGATACTCACCTGCTGGGAGACGGGAACTGGCTGGATGAAGGTCTATTATCCCGGTATCGCCGTTATGTAAACGGCATGATCATTTCTGCCGATCATCTCATGTTGGAGCAGGATCCCCGGGTGAGTTTTTTCCGGGAAGAGTATGAAAACCAGACGGGTAAAACACCGGACCGCTTAACGATTTACGGATATGAGACCATGGTACTGATGTTGAATCTAATCGAAAACGGCAATACAACCCGGGAAGCACTAAGGCTTGCTGTCAACAACATGGGCGAGTTCCGGGGTGTTATCCGTAATGTGCGCTTTTCTAAACGGAAACCGGGCGTCAATGCAGCGGTAAGGCTCCTTGAGTTCAGAAATAACACCATTTATACCCTGCAGGAGTAATAGTGGGGGATCGTTATTTTGATACATATCCTTCATTCTCACGACTGACGGGAGCTATTGCCCTCACCAGCACCGGGACTTTTTTTGATGATGGGATTCCTGTCCAAAAACTGACAAGTGCTGTGTTTCAAAAACTGAATCTGAAGATGGAAAATGCGGTTTGGCCTGTACAAATTCATTCGGGGACCGTACATTTCACCCGAAATCCGGGGCCTGTAGCAGGTTGTGACGGCGTGATAACCGATCATGATTCCCTGATCCTCCTTTTGCGGACCGCCGATTGTGTCCCTGTTTTTATGGCAGATACCCAGGGACGCTTCCGGGGACTCATTCATGCCGGGTGGCGTGGACTCCGGCAGCACATTGTAAGCCATGCAGCAGAGTTCATGAAAGAGAAAGGCGTTCCATGCAGTGAACTGATCGTTGCTACTGGTCCGTCTATTTGCAGGGAGTGCTATACAGTGAAAGATGATGTGGCACAATACTTTCCAGATCATATCGGCTTAGATGACAATCAAATGACTCTGGATCTTCAGGGCATTGTCCGGGATCAGCTTCTTCAATCCGGAATCCCCGGTGAAAATATTCTGCTAACAAACCGGTGCACTCTGTGTCATACAGAAAGATATGTGTCTTACCGGTTGAATCAAACACATAACAGACTCCTGTCAATACTGAGGAAATAGATGTCAACACTGGAAGTCATGATCATTGCAATTGTTCAGGGACTCACGGAATTCCTGCCTGTCAGCAGTTCAGGACACATGGTTCTGACGGAAGCACTGTTTGGATTAAAAGTCCCGGGTATCACCCTTGAAATCGCCCTCCACTTTGGGACCTTCATGAGTGTCCTTCTTGTATTCCGAAAGGAGATTACCCACATTCTCATCTCCTTTTTTACAAAAATCTGGAGAATCCGGCAGATACCCCTGAATTACAGGGAAGATGAGTGGTTCCGGATGGCTGTATTGGTTTTGCTTTCCATGATTCCCGCTATCTTGGTAGCTCTTTTCCTCCGGGATTTTATTGAAGGGTTGTTTGAAAGTACACGAAGTGTGGGTATCGCCCTGATTTTTACGGGTCTTCTTCTTTTCATCACACAGTGGGCACCCCGGGTCCGAAAGCCCCTGAAAGGTTGGAATGTGCTTTTTATGGGGATTTTTCAGGCACTGGCTATGATCCCCGGGATATCCCGGAGTGGAAGTACCATCTCGGCCGGACTTTTGGCAGGTGTGGACCGGGAAAAAATCGCAAAGTTTTCTTTTATTATGGCTCTGCCTCTGATCGTCGGAGCCACCATCCTGGAAATTCCCGAAATAAAAGGGGGGAGCCAGATAAGCCTTTTCAATATTTCATTGGGCATGCTTGTTGCTTTTCTCACAGGGATTGTGGCACTGAAATGGCTGATTAAAATTTTAATGCGGGGGAGACTGTCCTCTTTTTCATATTACTGTGTTCTATTAGGTTTTATTACGGTGGCATTGAGCTGATGACCTGGTTGCAGGATTATTTCAAAGAAATGGAAAAAGTCCGGAAGGGTCAGATTCGTCCCGTATACCTTCTCTTTGGCAGCGATTTTTATCTTGCATCCACTTTCATTCAGGAGGTTCGGAGTGCCCTGTCCAACCGGGGTATTGAACGGCAGCATGTGACAGCGAAAGAACTTCGGGTCAATGATCTTCAACAGCTTCTCTATGGGACATCTCTCTTCCAGACGGGAAATTTTATCCTCATCGAGGAAATAAAACAGATGATTCCAACCGTTCGGAAAATGTTTCTGAAATACCTTGAAAATCCTGCAGAAAGCAATACGGTTATTCTAACAGCTCCGGTCATTGAACGGCGTCATGATTTTTTGTCCAAAGTGTCCAAAATGTCCACGACGGTTTATGTAAATCCCCCTTTTGACAATGAAATTCCCCAATGGGCTGTAGAGTATCTGAAAGAAAAGAAAAGGTTGGCTGATCGTGAAGCAATCATGACACTGATCCGTATGACAGGGAATGATTTAAATGATCTGGCCAATGAACTGGATAAACTGGATCTCATGCTTCCGGCGGAAGAACGGATCACCACTCAGGCCGTGATGAAATCGGCAGGATACCAGCGGACCTGGTCACCGGAAGATCTCACAGAGAGCATCGGAGAAAAAAACAGGAAAAAGGCGACAGCTATTGCCGAAAATCTCATGGATCATGGTGTCAGTGAAGTTTTTATCTATACCACGCTTTTCCACTATTTATGGAATCTGAGAGTCTTAAGGGATCCCCGGGTGGAACATGGCGAAAAAATTACCCGGACATGGCGCCGGGATAAATATGAAAAAATGCTCAATGCTTCAAAACGGTTCACAAATGCAGAACTGGCCCGAGGCATTCAGGCAGTCCTTCAAGCTGATACAGAATTAAAAACTATTAGCGGAGACCCTTTAACACGATTAATTTTAACACTGGACAAAATACTTGAATAAGATGCGGGAAACGGCAAAATACACAGACGAAGAACTGATTGCCCTTTTTCAAAAAGGGGACGAACGGGCTTATTTGGAATTAGTCCGGAGGTACAAGGACAGACTTGTCAATTTTGTTTTTCGTTTTGTGACTTCCCGCGAAATGGCTGAAGACATTGTCCAGGACACTTTTTTAAAACTGTATACAAGCAGTCACATGTATAAGGAAATCGCCCGTTTCAGTACCTGGATTTATACCATTGCCGGGAACCTGGCCAAAACAGAACTGCGAAAGCGAAAACGGCGAAAGATTTATTCCATTCATGATATGGGTATTGATGACAAGGAATTTGAAATCCCTTCGGACACGTATAATCCGGAGCGGGAATCCCGTTCAGCGTATCAGGAGAAAGAAATCCAGATTGCCATTTCACGTTTACCGGAACAATTTAAAACGGCTATCATTTTAAGAGATATCCAGGAACTATCTTACGAAGAAATCAGTAAGATAGTTGGTGTTCCTGCAGGAACGGTCAAAAGCCGGATTAACAGAGGCAGGCAGAAATTGCAGGAAATATTGAAAGAATTGAAAAGTAAGTAAGGAGGGTACGCTTATAGAATGGATTGCTACAGTTTTTCCAACCTTTTAACAGACTATCTGGACAATCAACTGAAACTTCCCCTGCGCCGTGAGGCAGAAGCCCATCTTCGGGATTGCCCGGTGTGCCGCAGGAAAGTTGAAGAGATGTCCGGACTTGTAGATGCCCTGCATGCTCTACCCAAAGTATCGGCTTCCGATTCTTTTGAAGCGGTACTCATGGAAAAAATTCGCCAACATCAGGAAAATCTTCAGCATCCCCGGAACCTCTGGGCTCTCTTTTCAACCCACAGCCGGACCTTTTCTGCTGCAGCTGCCTTGATTTTGGTGATGGCAGGAACCCTTGTCATCTGGAGGGGATATAACCCTCGTCTGGAAAGTCTACCCCCTGTCATGAATTCTGCTCCCGTCCTGTCGTCTATGGGATCGGCAAATACGACATCTCCCATGCAGCAACGTACCAAGCCTGCAACAGGCTCTACTGCGTCCTCCATGGCCCTGAAAGACAGCAGTGACACAAAGGATCCGGATAATCATGACGGTCTGGGACCTGAAGATTTCCGAAACCGGATCCAGCTGGTCAATGACCGGCGTTGAAACGCGGTTTTTTTTTACGTAACTTCCTGTGTTTCATGAGGATTTAAGAGGGTTATGAAAAAAGCCGGATTTGGTGTTTCAGCGCTTATATGGGTCTTGGGGCTCTTTGTATGGGTTTTACCTTTGCCCGGTACTTCGCGGTGGATGGATTTTGTCCATGTGTTTCTCTGGATATTATTGGGGCTCAGTTTATATTTATTATACTCCATTACGGAAAAGCAGCCGGAAACTGGGGACGAATCTGATCCAATCACCGGCTATCTGACCCGTTTGAACACAGTGTCGACGGAAGACGAGATTTTTAAAGCCCTCCGGGATGTATTAACTGCTGAATTTCACTACGATAAACTGACGGTATGTCGCAGAATTCCCCATGAACCCAATGTTCTGACAGTTATCTACACAGATGGTCCGGGAGATATGCCCGGTACCGGGGATACCCTGTCTGTCAGAGAAGGATTATGGGCGTATATGTTAAACCGAAAGAATCCTGTTGTTTTGAATCAATACCGGGATAACGCCCCTTTTACCTTCAGGCTTTCTGCCGGAGATTTAAGCCATACCCCGTATCACAGTCTTTTGGGATGGTCCGTTCATTTGGATCACTTTAAATCGGGGATTGTCACCCTGGAAAGTTATAATCCCGATGAATATTCTGAAAAAGACCTTGATACATTTCACCTGATCAGTTTAAATTTCGCGTCTGCGTATCACAGGCTGACAACCCTGGATGCGTTGAAACGCTTTGCCACGGTGGACGGTTTGACAGGCGTTCTGAACCACCGGGCATTTAAAGAAAAGCTCTTTGAAGAAGTATACCGGGCCCGGCGCTATGATCATTCCCTGACCTTGATGATGATGGATTTGGATGATTTCAAGAAAATCAACGATACCCATGGTCATTTGTACGGGGATTATATGCTGAGAATTGTGGCCGATATCATCAAGAACAATATCCGTATGGTGGATATTGTTGCCCGGTATGGAGGCGAAGAATTTACGGTTATCCTGGCCAATGCGGAAAAAGAGGCTGTTATGGGGACCGCCCAGCGGATACGGCAGAAAATTGCCGAATATCCTTTTGAACAGGATAGTGTCCGGGCATCTGTCACCGTGAGCATCGGCATGGCGTCTTTTCCGGAGGATAGTCATGACGGGATTTCTCTGATTCAGGCTGCGGATGATGCCATGTATAAGGCAAAACGGGCCGGGAAAAACCGTGTGGAAATCTATCACAAACCTAATGGAGGCTCTTAATGGCTCGTCCCAGTGGATTCGGTGCAAAAATCGCCAACCGGCAAAAAGAGGGGAAAAAATGTCCCGTCTGCGGTGAAGCGATCTCACACCTGAAAGTGTTCAAATCCGTCAACAGTGATAAAGAAGGCGTCAAGTTCAACCAGAAAATGGTTTCTGTATGTGCTTGCAATAAAAACGAAATCTTCAACTGATTGATGAAAGAAAACCTAAAAAAACCCCTGCTCACAGGGGTTTTTTATATGTGTAAACATTTTGCATAAACACCCCCGCCTTGGTAAATTGTAATCTCATGAAAAAGCTTCTATCATACACATTTCTGTTCGCCGTTTTTCTGTTTTTGTCCGCTTGTTCAAGCCGGAAAGCCCTGATTTCGACGAGTGAAGAAAAACAACGTACCTATCCTACGACGGCCGTTCAGAAATTTGCATACGGTGAGCTATACCGGCAGGCAGGAGATTTTGCCCGGGCTCTGATGGAATATGAAGAAGCGGCATCCATTGACTCTTTGAGTCCTGTCATTTATGCCCGGATCGGGGAAACCTATATGGCATTAAACCGGATGGCCAAAGCCCGGAATGCCTTTTTGGAATCTGTGGAGTTAAACCCGGATCAGCCTGGGCTCTATGATATGATTGCCCTTACCCTTGTCATGGATGGTAAGGCAGCCGAAGCAGAAAAAATATGGCTCAACCTGATAGAAAATTATCCCGGGTATGAAGATGCCTGGTACAATCTTTCGGATTTCTATTTTGAACGGAAGGATACAGCAAAGGGACTTGACATACTCCAGCGTTTATTTAAAAAAGATCCGGATAATACGGATGTGCTGGGGCGGATCGTGGATGTGTTACACCAACTGGGCCGGTATGAATCATCCATCCCCTATCTGGAAAAACTTATTTCACTGGTTCCCGACTATAGCCGTTTTTATCAGAGTCTTTATAAAACCTATATGGAACTGGAACGTACGGAAGAAGCCCGGAAAACCCTTCTCAGATGGCGGGAACAGGTAAATCCTTCACCGCAGGTTGAACTGTTATATGCCGATCAGCTGATTCGGAACGGAGAATGGGATAAGGCCCTGGATGTCCTCTATCAGGGACATGCAGTATGGCCTGGACAATGGGCTTTCCCTCATCTTATGGCGATTGTCTATATTGAGAAAGAAGAGCCGGACAGTGTGAGGAAATATTACAATATAGCCCTGAATGAAGGGACGGCTCTCCCCATTGCCTATCGAAATTATGCTCTCTGGCTAGCTGACCAGGATGATATCCGGACGGCACTGGATGTGATTCTGGAAGGCCGGGACCTGCATCCGGACGATCAGGATCTGATGTATATGGAAGCTCTGCTCCTGGATGAATCGGATGAACCGGTGAAAGCAATTCAGGTCCTGGAAAATCTTCGAACCCTCCAGCCGGACAACGAAAATGTGCTTCAGATGCTTGCTGCACTCTATGACAGGACCGGGCAAAGTTCCCGGGCCGAAGAGCTGTACGAAATCCTCTTGGCCAAAAATGGAGAAAATCCCCTCATTCTCAATAATTACAGCTATCTTCTTGCAGATCATAAAAAGGATCTGTCAAAAGCCTGGAGTATGATCCAAAAAGCACTCTCCCTTGAACCTGAAAACGGGGCTTACCTGGATACGGCAGCCTGGATTTTGTACCGGCTGGGCCGGTATCCCGAAGCACTCAATTATATTAACCGTGCCCTGTCTGTCCTCCCGGATGATTACGAGATGCTCTACCATAAAGCCATGATTTTACTCTCTTTGAATCAGGGAAGAGAAGCAAGTCAACTTCTACAAAAATCCCTGGAAAAAAATCCCGATTATAAACCGGCTCGTGACCAATTGGAGGCCATGAATCATGATTGATGTTTCCCTTGTCATACCGGTCCTGAATGAAGAGGGGACCCTTAAAACCCTGACGGATAAAATTCTTACTGTACTCCGGTCGGAAAATCTTCAGGGTGAAATTTACTTCATCAACGACGGCTCGACGGATCAAACCCCCGAGATACTGGATACCCTGGTAAAAGATATTGAGCAGGTATCCGTGATTCATTTCAGGCGGAATAAAGGGAAAGCCGCTGCATTACAGGCTGGTTTTCGTCAGGTAAAAGGCCGCTACGTGATTACCATGGACGGGGATTTGCAGGATGATCCTGAAGAGATCCCCCGGCTTCTTGCCAAACTGAAAGAGGGCTGGGATATGGTCTCCGGATGGAAAAAGGTCCGCCATGATCCCCTGAGTAAAACACTGCCCAGTAAACTCTTCAATAAAACCACAAGCCTCCTGACCGGTATCCGTATCCATGATTTTAACTGTGGGCTCAAGGCATACCGGAAAGAAGTGGTCCAATCCATCAGCCTTTATGGCGAACTTCACCGTTATATTCCTGTCCTGGCCAAAATGGAAGGCTTCCGGGTGACAGAGATTCCCGTTACACATCATCCCCGGACGTCCGGAAAAAGTAAATATGGTGCAGGACGGATGTTTAAAGGATTTTTTGATTTGATTACCGTCCTTTTTCTTGCCCGCTTTACGTTGAGGCCTATGCACTTTTTCGGGATGTTAGGACTCCTTTCCGTAATAGTGGGTGTGGGTGTTGAAGTGTGGGTCCTTATTTTAAAATATGCCTATCATGAACCCTTCCAAACCCATGTGGCCATGTTGCTTTTTGGAATTTTACTCCTGATTTTGGGGATTCAGCTTGTTTCCATGGGACTCATCGGCGAAATGCTGGTGTATCAGTTTAGAAAGAATAAAGGAAAATCAGGAGGTGATGATGACACAGGATGATTCCTACCTTTTTACGGTCATTATCCCCACCTATAACCGCCTGTCTGAAATCCGGGAATTGCTGGTATCCCTCCGCGACCAGGTGTTTTCACCGGCGAATTTCGAGGTTCTTATAGTGGATGACGGCTCTACAGATAAAACTGAGGAATTTGTTGAACGTTTCAGTCATGAAACATCCCTGAATCTTCGTTTTATCCGGCAGGATCACCAGGGACCCGGTGCTGCACGAAATCTGGGTATGAAACATGCAAGGGGGAAATACTTCATTTTTGTGGATAGTGATTGCATTGCCCACCCACGATGGCTTCAGGCCTATGCCGATGCTGTGTCCAAACAGGATGTGGCCGGATTTGGAGGTCCGGACAGGGTACGAGCCGATTTTTCACCCCTGCAAAAAGCCATCGATTACAGCATGACATCCTTCATTACAACCGGCGGAATCCGTGGACATTCACAGAAAAAATTATCCAAATATTATCCCCGGAGCTTCAATATGGGGGTCCGGGCCGATATCGTGGATAAAATCGGTGGTATGAATGATCTACGACACGGACAGGATATCGAGTTCAGTCACCGTATCCTGGCCACAGGTGAACCGGTGATAAAAGTGGATGATGCCATTGTCTATCATAAACGGCGCACATCCATAAAAAAATTTTTCAAACAGGTTTTTAACTGGGGTGTCGCCCGGATTAATCTGTATAAAATCGACCCCGGGATGCTTGAACCGGTCCACTTTTTTCCGGCAGCAGGAACCGTGTTGACGGTTTTGGTCCTTGTCCTTTTTCTGCTGGCACCTGGTTTTTTCTGGCCCTTTCCGGCACTGGGTATCCTTGCCCTTTTGATGATGGGGCTTCACGGGATCATCAAGTATAAGGATGTCCGGGTTTTTCTTTACATCCCGGTTATTGTGCCGACTCAGATTTTTGCCTATGGACTGGGTTTTATCCAGGCTTATTATAAACGGGTGATTTTAAAACAGGATGCGTTTACCGGCTTTGTCCGAAATTACTATAAATAATCAACTATCGGGGGTACCATGTCTGATAAAAACGTGCAACCGGCTGCATGGGAAGTGTTGAGCGGGAAAAAATCCCTTCTGGCGGCAGTGATTATTCTGCTGATTCCCCTGATCATTTTGTATGCAGAGTACATATTTAATAATGTCCGCCCCCTGGGTGTGGATTCAGTGGCCTCTGTTGCCAGTACCCGGAATTATCTGGAGTGGGAAAAGGAAAGCGGTGAAAGAGCTTTGTGGAATCCCAGTTTTTTCTGTGGCATGCCCACCTACCATCGCATTACACCTCCATTGCTCCATCCGGATACGCTTGTCAAATTTTTAGGGAAGTTTACCTACCTTTATTTCTGGTATTTCCTTTTGGGGGGCCTTGGGATGTTTGCCTTGCTCATATCCCGGAAAATCCCCTGGTATGCCGCCGTGATTGTGGCCCTTGGGTTTATTCTGCTGCCACACTGGCAGTCCCTGATTCATGTGGGACACTATAGCAAACTCCGGGCTTTTATGGTGATGCCCTGGCTGATTCTGAGTTTTCAACTTTTAGTGGATAAACGAAAGTGGTATACCGTAGGCGTGTTTGCCCTTATCTTTTCCTGGATGGTACGAACCCAGCATATTCAGGTTGTTTTTTACGGTATTCTCATCCTTCTTTTTCTTTACCTGATCCCTGTTTTAAGGCTGCTTTTTCGAAAAGAGTATCGCTTGTTCGGAGACCTATCCCTTAAAATCGTTGTGGCAGTCATTTTAACCGTCTTGGTTTCAGCCCAGCCTTTTATCAGTCTGCATGAATATACGCCCCATTCAACCCGTGGAGGCAATCCCCTTCAAATTGGCCAGGAACAGGCCTCGGCCACCCGTGCCAAAGGTGTCAGCCTGGATTATGCCACACGCTGGTCTCTTGCCCCTAAAGAAATCCTGAACTTCTTCTTTCCCCGTTTCTTCGGCGGTATGTCCTCGGAAAAATATGACGGGAATGCCTATCCCCGTCTGAAAGGACAAAACCTCCCGGGCTATTGGGGGGATATGCCCTTTACCCAAAGTTACGATTCCATGGGTTTTCTGCTCTTTCTGTTAGCACTTATCGGCATTATCCGATATTATAAGCTGGGGCAGGTGAAATCCCTGACGATTTTTGCCGTTTTTACCGTGCTTCTGGGATTCGGTCATCACCTGATGCCCCTTTATAAACTCTTTTTCTACTATTTCCCCTACTTTTCCAAATTCCGGGTCCCGGTGATGATCATCAATATGACCTTTATAACGCTGTTGGTTCTTGCCGGCTATGGTTTGAAAGCCCTTTTTACTCCCAGAGATCATGAAAAAGATTATCTTGAACCCCTTGTCTTCGGGGGTGGGGTGGCGTTTATCCTTCTTCTGCTTTTATTTCGGGGACAGTTTTCGTACATGGCTCCGGGCGAAGCGACCAGGTATCCCGGTGAAACACTGGGAATTCTCAAAGCGGTCCGGAAAGAGATGCTTACCGGTGAATTACTCCGGGCTTTATGGATTACCGTGATTGCCGGTTCGGCTGTCATGGCATACCGCTTTAAAAAACTGGCAAAATTTCCCCTGGCCCTGATACTTTTGGGACTTGTTTCGGTGGAACTGGGGATTATCACCGGGAAAGCCTATGATCAAATTCCCCTGGGAAATGAAAAGGTCATGGAACGGCGCCAGTTTTCCGATACGGATATTACCCGGACGCTGGAAAAAGCTCCGGACGGATACCGGGCACTGGTTGTGGGGCAGGGATTTCAGAATAATCATTATGCCTATTGGTATCCATTGATTAACGGGTACAGTGCCATAAAACTTCAGACGATTCAGGATGCCGTGGATCACCTTCTGTTTGAGGGGTCCGGCCCGGCCCGGCTGAACTGGAATGTGGTAAACATGCTCAACGGCCGGTATATCATTGCTTCCGGGCAGTTGGAACACGCTTTTCTCAAACCCCTGGCTGTCGATCAAAGCCGGAAGGAAATCCTTTATGAAAACTCCCGGGCTCTGCCGAAAGCCTGGCTGATTCAAAGACTGGAAAGGATCGATTCCTGGGAAGAGGCTGTCCGGAACATGAATGGCGGGGATTTTAATCCGGCCGCCGTTGCCTATGCCCTGGATACAGAGGGAGATTACAGTGGAGATGGCACGGTCCGATTGGAATCTCAAACCCCCAATTCACTTACCTTTTCTGTTAACATAGCGGAAAAACAGTTTATGGTGATTTCCGAAATGTTTTACAATAAGGGATGGATTGCTGAATATCAGGGGAAACCCCTGCCCATATACCGTGTAAACTATATGCTCCGGGGGGTTGAACTCCCGGCCGGGGAGGGAACCCTTCAACTGCGCTTTAATCCACCGGCATATCGGCAGGGACTTGTTGTGAGTTGGATTGGTGTGATGATCGTGTGGATTTTGATCGGAGGTGGATGGTGGCTTGAACGAAAACCACATGGTGAGCCGGAAACTCATGCCTAAAGTCCTGATGATTACATATTACTGGCCGCCAGCTGGTGGACCGGGTGTGCAGCGCCTGGTGAAATGGGTGCACCTTTTACCTGAATACGGATGGGAACCTCTTGTACTCACGGTGAAACATGGTGATTATCCTGCCTTAGATCCGGGACTTGTCCGGGAAATTCCACAAAACTTAAAGGTTTTCTACACGAAAACCGTAGAACCTTTTGGTCTGTACAAACGGATGACAGGAAAGGGAAAAGAGGATAAGATTCCGACCTATGTGCTCAGCCGGAATGATAATGAATCGCTGAGTCAGAAATTTTCCCGATGGATACGGGCCAACTTTTTTATTCCCGATGCCCGGAGAGGGTGGAATCCTTTTTTAAAACGAGCAGGACGCCGGATAATCCTCCGGGAAAAACCGGATGTGATTCTCAGTTCATCACCCCCTCACAGCCTCCAAATTGCTACGGGAAAACTGGCACGGCTCTTCAGACTCCCCTGGATTGTGGATTTACGGGATCCATGGACGGAAGCATTTTGGGAAAAAGATCTGAGCCGGACAGTCCTTTCCGAATGGCTGAATCGCCGCTATGAAAGGCAGGTTCTGAAAAAAGCAACGGCCGTGATTACGGTGAGTCCCGGCCTGGTGGATATGTTTAAACAAAAAGCTGAAAACCACTATCATGTGATCCATAATGGATTTACATGCTTGAATGGGCCGGCGGAAGCCTCTTCTTCTTTTACGATTTTGTATGCAGGCACCCTGAGTAAATTTCAGGATCCTGGTCCTTTGCTGGAAGCTCTCCTTCTGCTGCCGGATAAGTTATTGAAAATGATGAAATTACGGTTTATCGGAAAGGTTTATGACGCCCATAAGGTACAGATTGAGCACACCTCACCGGTTCCGGCAACCTTTGAACCGTATATGCCCCATGACAAGATGATGGAAGAAGCCCGTTCGGCGGCTTTGCTCCTGAAAATCCAGGCACAGAGCGGTTATTCCGACAAGAGCATCGGGGCGAAAATGTACGATTACCTTGCCATGCGAAAACCGATTCTCGTGATCGGAGGTAAAAGAGGCGTCATTGAATCCATGGTGGCCGGGACCGGAAGCGGTGAGGTCTTTTCAGAACAGGATGTGCCAGGTATTGCAGACTTTTTAACCCGGTGGATACAAATTTTTGAGAAAGAACCCGTCATTTCTCTTCCCGTTGTGGAATCCCTGAACCAATATAAAACCCCGGAAAATGTCCGCAATTTGTCTGAGATCATGTATAAGGTGACTCAGCGTGGCTAAACGTTTGCAAAAAATTGGATTTATGCTGAATAAGTTTCGGCGGGATATTGTAAAAAAATCCCCGCCATTTACCATGTCAACAGACCTTTTTTCCCATAAACTTGGTGAATTTTATTTTCTTTTTGAGGATGACCCCAAAAGACTGAACCGGTTGATCAGCGGATTTGATGAAAAGGGGATTCCTGTAAACAGAGCGTATATCGACGTGGAATCGCCCCGCTCCCATTATTACCCCATTTCCATTGGTCAATATGCCCTGGCCCGTTTTAACCGTTTTATTCACAGTGGAGACCCTGCCGTTTCTGAGCATTTCCTTCGTATTGCCGATTGGTTTATTGAACAGGCCGAGCGGGATGAAACCGGTGTTTTCTGGCTTACGGATATTCCCAAACCGGAATACCGGGTAACCAAACCCTGGAAATCCGCCTTTACCCAAAGCAGGGCGCTCTCAGTCCTTTTACGGGCATGGCAACTGACATCCCATGAAAAATACCTGGCGCTGATTCCGGGAATTCTCGACCTTTTCTTCGTGGATATCCGGGATGGCGGAGTGGTGGCGGATTTATACGAAGGACTTCCCTTTTACGAAGAGTACGTGGCGGCAAAACCCACACGGGTGCTGGACGGACACAATTTTTCCCTCCTGGGTCTTTTCGATGCATACCGGGCGCTGCCGGAAGATCTCTTTCACGCTGATAAAATCAGGGCAAAAGATGCTTTTGATGCCGGAATTCAAACCCTGATCAAACGATTGCCCGATTATGATATGGGATACTGGATCCGTTTTAACCTGTGCGACCTGGATCATTATCCCAGGACAGATCCCTGTTCGGTGGGATATTACCGGCTGATTCTGAGTCAGCTTCAACTCCTGGAAAATCTCTCCGGCCGCCGGGAATTGAAAACCTACAGGGAACAGTTCTTACGCTATGACCGTATGGATTATATGATCCGAATGTATGGAGATAAAGTGAAAACATTAAAAAAACTGGGTCGCATCTGATGTGTGGGATATTAGGTACCGTTGAAGCAGGAGGGACTTCTCCCAAACGCTTTCAGCAGATGCTGGACCTGATCCGTCATCGGGGACCTGATGCTGAATCAACATACAGGCATGGCAATGTGACCCTGGGACACCGGCGTCTGGCCATCATTGACCTGAAAACGGGAGACCAGCCGATTTTTAATGAAGATCACTCCATTGCTGTCATCTATAACGGGGAAATCTACAATTACAAAGAGATCCGGGAAGAGCTGAAAGCCCTGGGACATCATTTTTGCACAGAATCGGATACGGAAATCCTGGTCCATGGCTATGAAAGTTGGGGGACTGACTTTTTCCATCGTCTGAATGGCATTTTTGCCTTTGCCATTCTGGATCAAAGACAGGATTCACTGATCCTGGTACGGGATCATTTTGGCATCAAACCCCTTCACTATACCCATCAGAACGGTCTTTTTGCTTTTGCGTCAGAGCAGAAACCTCTGCTCCTCCATCCCTCCACTCCCCGGGAATTAAACCTCCAGTCTCTTCACACCCATCTGAATCTCCGCTACACACAAAATGACCAGACCCTTTTTCAAGGTATTTACCGTCTTCCACCGGCACATTATCTCGTATATCGTAACAAACAAATCAATATACATAAATACTGGGAATTGACACCGGAAATCCGGGACGATATGACTGAAAACGAAGCAGTAGCCCATTTGCACGAATATCTGCGTCAGGCTGTAAAACGCCAGCTGATTTCCGATGTACCCCTGGGGGTGTATCTGAGCGGCGGCATGGACTCATCGGTTATTGTCCAGAAGATGTCTGAATTGGGTGTTCCGGATATTAAGACATTCACCCTTGGTTTTAATGAACCCACCGATGAATTCCCTGATGCAGAACGGGTTGCCCGCCACTTCAACACAGACCATCATACCCTGAGCCTGAGCATGGAACCCCTGAAAATGTTTCCGGAAGTTTTGTGGCATGCCGAAGAACCGAAAATCAACCTCCTTCAGGGCTTTAATATGTCCGCCTTTGTCAAGCCCCATGTATCAGTGGTTCTTGGCGGACTCGGGGGAGATGAACTTCTGGCAGGTTATGATATCCACCGCTTTATCTATCCCCTGAACCGCCTTCACAACCGGATCCCCGGATGGATGAAAAAAATCGGGGATATCAAATCCCGGATTCTCTTCAGGATGGAACAAAATACCGGGGTTTTACGGCTGGATGAGTACCGGCGGGGGCTTCAGATGCTTCTGGCATTGGGACAAATAGAAAAATATTATCTGATTCTGAGGAATGTGTGGGACTATGATAATCCTATGTATGACCAGATTTATCACAGGGGCATGGCTCAACAGATGAGGGCAGAGTCTTTAAAGGTCCACAAAGCCTTTGATCCTTTTTTCCAAAAGGTAAATCACATGTCTGCCCTGGATCAGGTGCTTTTTACGGAATTTCATACCAAGATGGTCAATGACTACCTGCTGGTGGAAGACCGGATGAGTATGAGCCATTCCGTGGAAGAGAGGGTCCCCTTTCTGGATCTTGATTTGGTGCAGTTTGGTTTTTCTGTTCCGGCTGGATTGAAAATGAAGGGAAACCGGACCAAAGACCTGTTTCGGAAAGCCATGGAACCCTATTTGCCGGAAAAAATCACCCAAAAGAAGAAATGGGGGTTTACCGTCAATCCCTATCTCCAGTTCAAAAAAGACCTGAAGGATGTCTGTGAAAAGGTCTTAACCCGTGACATTGTGGAAAAGCAGGGCTTGTTTAATTACGAATACATTCGCAAAATACTGGATGCGCCGCCCCATCCCCGCCTCCGTTGGCATTATAATTTTCTGTGGGTGATCATGGGCCTGGCGGTGTGGCAAAAGATGTTTATCGAGAGTGATGCTTTTGCAGAGCGTCATTTTGATTTGGAATCCTACATGAATTGAGGGAAATCATGAAGACAGCAAAACGCATATTGATCCTGGCTCCCCATACAGATGACGGTGAATTTGGATGTGGGGGGAGTATCGCAAAATTTCTGGAAGACGGAGCGGATGTATATTATGCCGCTTTTTCCACTGCCAAGGAATCGGTGCCCCCGGGTATGCCGGAAAATATTCTGGAAATTGAAGTGAAAGAAGCCACGAAACGACTGGGTATCAAACCCGAAAATCTTCTCATCTACGGGTTTACCGTACGGAAACTCAACTATGTCCGCCAGGATTTACTGGAAGAAATGGTTCGCTTAAAACAGGATTTAGACCCGGATCTTGTCTTTATGCCATCCCCTCATGACTTGCACCAGGATCACAACACAGTGGCCATGGAAGGGCAGCGGGCATTCAAACAAACGACCATCCTGGCCTATGAAATCCCGTGGAATCATATCAACTTTGAGACACGCTCTTTCATCCGGCTGGAAAAACGGCACATTGATAAAAAAATATATGCTTTGGATGCATACAATTCCCAAAAAATGCGCAAGTATGCCTCAAAAGAATTCATTATGAGTCTTGCCACCACTCGGGGTGTGCAAATCGGGTGCGACTATGCCGAATGTTTTGAAGTCATCCGGTACATCATCTGACAGGAAAGCCATGAAACCTATCCGTATTTTGCTCACAACAGTCGGTTGTCCCGGAGGTGTGACCATGATCCGGGCCCTAAAGGAACATGGAGAACGGCCGGTTCAAATTATCGGGACAGATATGAATCCCCTGGCCGCCGGACGCTTTTTCAGCGATGTTTTTTACCCTGTCCCTGCCGGGAAGGATCCTGCCTATCCCGATACAATCCTTCACATCGCCCGGAAAGAAAAAGTGGATCTGATCCTGCCCCAAAGCTCCTCGGATGTGATGCCCCTGAGTCCCCTCCGGGACGATTTCCGTCAGGAAGGTTTTCCCATCATGGTCCCTAAAACCGAATCGGCGGTTCCCTGTGACAGTAAATCTGCCATGAATGCCTTTTTTGAAAGGAGTCCGGTCCCCCTGCCGGAAACACGAACCGTGAACACGGTGAAAGCTTTCAGAAAAGCGGTCCTGGATCTGGGCTATCCACAAAAACGTGTCTGTTTTAAACCGGCCGTGAGCAAAGGATCCCGGGGGTTCCGTATCCTGGAAGCCGGAACGGACCGCTTGAATATGCTGTTGCAAAAACGGATTGAAGATACCACCTTTACCCTTGAAGCGTGTGAAGAAATCCTGGGGCAAACCCCAAGGTTTCCGGACTTGCTGGTATCAGAATTTCTGGAGGGGACCGAGATAACCGTGGATTGTTATTGCCGCAACGGGGAGGTTTTGTTGGGATTTACAAAAACTCGTGAGGCCATGAAAGCCGGCCTGGCTATGTTTTTCAGGAATCAGGATGCCCCGGAATATATGGATTATGCCCGGGATATTGCCCGACGACTTCAATATGACTATTTTATCAATATTCAATTCAAAGGCGGTAAACTCATGGAAATCAATCCACGGGTTTCTACCTTTGTCCACCAGGAGAATTTTAATATTCCCTGGACAGCTGTCAAACACGAACTTGGACTCATCTCTCATAAAGATCTTGTCAGGATGCAAAAGAATCTTCGATCAACACGTCAAAGCGTCCGGTATTATGATCAGGTGTTTTATGATTCAGATGACATGGAATGAGTCTGCCCAACCCGGGAGCGCATGATGGATCTGCTGGATCTGAAAATTTTTAAGCAGCTTTATATACAGTGTAATATTTCTGCAGTATCCCGTTTTTTATATTTATCCCAGCCGACCATCAGTTATCGTCTGAATAAACTCCAGCAGGAACTGAATATCACCCTGTATGCTTACGATGGGGAATATCACTTTACACCTCAGGGAAAAGTATTTTACGAATATTGTGAACGGATACTCAGGGATCATGACGAGCTGGTAACCCGGCTGGAAGGTATGAATGATTTTACCGTTAATCTGAGCACGGTGGCCACGTATCTCTACCTTGAACCAATTTATAAACTGCTTCATGAAAAAGGCCTTTTCCCCCGTATTCATACCTGCCGGTCTGATGAAGCCATTCGGAATATCATCGATCATCAGGCGGATGTGGCAATTGTCGGGGGGGTGAATATGGAGCTCCCCAGGCATATAGATGTCATCCCCCTGAAAGATGAGCGGATCGTTCTGGTTTACCACCAATCCCTGAGTCATGATATCCGTAAAATTCCCCTGGTGATCGATCAGAAGGATTCAGGTATTCATGCTGTTGTCCTGAACTATCTGGAACAGTTTGAACAAGTGAACATTGTCGCCGAAATGGGAACCACCGCAGATCGCCTGGCCCTTATAAATCATGAACCTCTTGGACTTTTTATCAATGAAACCTATCTGAAAGACATACAGGACAGGTATCCTCATATTGTGATTTCAGACACCTATCAGATCCACCGGAATATTCTGCTTTTAGCCGGTGAATCCTCCCGCTATGGGGATATCATCCACACACTTATCGAAAAATTAAATAATCTGTCCCCTTCCCATTAAATAATTGGAATTTTATCCCCCTTTAATTCTCTCTATACTCATTCAAATTAAAGTAGGAGGAGACTATTCATGAAAAAAATGCTGCTGTGTTTACTTGCCGGGATCATGCTGACAGGTTATGCCCGCGCTGAAATCAGTCTGAGCGGTGATACCTGGATGCGGCCCCGTTTTGATTTGATCACGTATAAAGATGCCGATAGGAAAATCACAAGCCGGACCGGAGATGCCTATTTGCAGTTCAGAACACGGTTGAATGTTGATGCTGATTTAAAGAACGGCTATTTTGTAAATCTTCAGTTATCCCACAATTCCCAGGCGTTCTGGTCCAAAATGGGAGATGGTTCGGGACTTCCTTCTGTATCGTCGGATGGATCCGCCCAATCGCCTTCAGTCGATTTCACCCAGCTTTATGTTGGGAAAAAGGGAGATTTGGGATTTGAACTGGGTCGGCTTCCCCAAAGCGGAAACACCATCTGGGATATTCATTACTATCCTACACGGGTTGTGGATATTCCGTTTCTGATTTTCAACAACAATGCCTACACCGGTTTCAGGGTGAATAAAAAACTGGGGGAAGGACAGGCCAGGGCTTATTTTTCCGTGGATGAAAACCGGACCAACCTGGAGGTCTACCTGGATGGCGATTCAACCATCACCAATCGGGACGGGATGACCTTTGGAGCCGATTATGCCCTGAATGTGGGTTCTTTGGAGATTGTCCCCCATGTTCTGTGGAGTACCAAAAAAAGCAATTACAATCCTCTGACGGCCGGAGCGGTTGTATCTGGCAAGGTCTCCGGATATTCTGTGTGGGGTGAAGCCGCTATAACCGTTGAAGAATTTTATGACGGATGGATTTGCCGAATCGGCATGAAGGGAGAAACCGGCCCTGGCATCTTTCGGGGATTTCTGGATTACAGCCAGGTGACTGACAACTGGGACAATACGACGAATCACCTTTATAGCTGGTTGGAGTATAAAATCACAGTACACAATTCGGATGCCGGATCGGTAAAGATCCGTCCTACCTGGCGCCGGCAGTGGAAAGGAAATCCGAATGACACAAAATATGCCCGGAACAAAATGGAATGTTTTATTGAATATGCCTTTAAATAAGGGGGTGACAGGATGAAAAAAACAGCATTATTGTTACTGATGCTCTTGCTGGGTTTATCTTTGCTTTCCTGTGGCAGGAATGTGGATAAGAACCGGGTTGTCGTTGCCCAGCAGTTTGGATTGGGGTATGCGCCCATCATTTTAATGCAGGAACTGAATCTGATTGAAAAATATTATCCCGATGCACAGGTTGAGTGGGTGCGTCTGGGGTCCGGTGGGGCCATTCGGGAAGGGATGGCCGGTGGCAACATTGATGTGGGTAGTATGGGTGTTCCGCCCTATCTGATTGCCTGGGCCAAAGGCTATGACTACAAAATCATTTCCGCTTTGTGTGAGATGCCTTTAGGACTTCAAACATATCATGAAAATGTTAAAACTTTAAAAGATATCAAACCGGGGATGAAAATTGCGTTGCCGTCGCCAGGATCCATTCAGCATATTCTTCTTTCCATGGCTGCGGCAAAGGAACTGGGAAATCCCAAGGCTCTGGATCAGAATATCATCGCCATGGCCCATCCCGACGGTGTCAATGCCTTGATCAACCAGGTGGAAATTGACGGACATTTTACATCACCACCCTATATTTTCAAGGAGCTGGAACAGGAAAATATCCATCAGGTGGTTGATGCCCGGGATGCTTTTGGCAGTGATTTCACCTTTTTGGTGACAGCTGCCACCGGTCAATTGAAAAAACGAAATCCCGAGCTGTTCAACGCTGTTTACAAGGCGCTGGAAGAAGCCATCAATATGTTGAATGAGAATCCTGAAAAGACTGCAGAATATGTGGCACCGGTATTAAATTTGGACCGGGAAACATACATGAAATACACCACCTGGGAAGGAGTCCGTTTCAGTACAAATCCCCATGGTTTGCTGACATTTCTGGATTTTATGAATGAAGCGGGATATGTGGACCGAAATACGGAGAATGTAAAAGACCTGCTTTGGGAAACGTTGGATCCGGCCAGGGCAGATTAAGAACGGAGTTTGTACACATGCTGAAATCGGAAATACGGGAACGGCGCGTTACCGTCATCACGAAAGTCTTGTTTATTTTGATACTATTTTTTCTCTGGGAATATCTTCCGGTGTGGACAGGGCGGGACAAACTCTTTCCGCCCCTCTCCCGGGTTCTGGAATCCCTGTGGAAAAATCTGACGACCGGCGAATTGCTTCAGCACATTAAATTTTCCCTCTATCTGATTTTCAGCGGTATCGGCCTGGGCATCATTCTGGCGTTTTTCCTCACAGCCTTCTGCATGATCAGTAAAACCTTTGCCCGGATCATGGATGTGATTGTATCCATTATGCATCCGTTACCGGGTATCGCTCTGTTGCCCGTTGTCATGCTGCTGGTGGGACTTGGCGCTAAGGCTATTATTATCATCATCATTCATTCCATTCTTTGGCCCCTAATTGTGAATTCCCTGGCTGGATTCCGGGCGATACCGAAAATCCAACTGGAACTGGGACGGAACATCGGCATGAGTGAGTTTCGCCTGATATGGGCTGTGATGATTCCCAATGCGTTTCCCTACATCTTATCCGGACTGAAAATCGCCTGGGCCCGGAGCTGGCGTGCCCTGGTATCTGCCGAAATGGTATTCGGTGCCTCCGGGGTAGTCGGCGGACTCGGTTGGTTTATCTATAAAACCCGCTATTTTATGGATATCGAAGCGGTCTTTGCCGGATTGATTTCAGTGATTATTATCGGTATGCTTGTTGATGAGTTCCTTTTGAAAACATTGGAAAATAAAACTGTGAAGAAATGGGGGATGAGTGTCTGATGAGTAATCTGCTTGTACAGGATCTTGTAAAACAATACTCCCTTGAAGGAAAATCTTTTACGGTGCTGGATAAACTCTCCTTTTCCGTGGATTCCGGTGATTTTCTCACCATTCTGGGTCCCTCGGGATGCGGTAAAACAACCCTCATCCGCTGTATCTGCAGTATTGAAGAACCCACTTCGGGAAAAATCCTCCTGGATGGAGAACCTATCAGCGGTATCGGTCCGGACCGCCTTATGGTGTTTCAGGATTTCAACCAGCTGTTCCCCTGGAAAACCGTTATTGAAAATGTCATCTATCCCTTGAAATTAAATAAAGTATCGGGGGACATCAAAACGCTGACACAGCGGGCTGAAGAGTTTCTGGACCTGGTTCACCTTTCGGCTTTCAAACATGCCTATCCCAATCAGCTCTCCGGCGGCATGAGGCAACGGGTGGCGATTGCCCGCTCTTTGGCACTGAATCCTAAGGTCCTGGTGATGGATGAACCCTTTGGCGCACTGGATGCCCAGACCCGCTCCATCCTCCAAAAAGAATTGAAAAGCCTGTGGCGGAAATTTCAAACAACCATCATTTTTATTACCCATAATGTTCAGGAAGCGATTCTTTTGGGCTCAAAAGTGATGGTTCTCTCCTTAAGCCCGGCAAAAATCAAATATTACGAGAAAAATCCCCTCCCTGAACCCCGTATGCCCGAAACACCGGAATTTATGGCGCAGTGGCATACCCTCTATGATCAACTGGATACCCGGCGTTACTAAAGAGATTTCCTCAATAATGCCGGCTAATAATACTGCACTTTTTCTCTACTGACATGTAAATTCCCCTTATGGGTGTTCATCGTTCGCACAAGCAGGCCGAAAAGGGTAAAGAAAGTCCTTCACTTTGCTTCATTGCTCCACGGTATGAATATGAAAGTTTTTTAATTATTCAGGATGTGGGTATTTTGCGACATTTTTTTTCGGTCCATGTTTGCCGTTTTAAATCGGCTGCCGGTTTTCGAACCGTGGCAAGTATGATAAAGCAACTTTTTCAATTGCCCCTTCCCACATATCGCAGCCAGGCCTTGTTTATATGGTTTGCCGATTATCACGCCTTGATTCCCATGATACTGGGGCGTCTTTTCCGTAAGCCTGTATTTCTGGTCCTGGGTGGATATGATACCACATGGCTGCCGGAATATGCGTATGGTGTTTTTACAAATCCAGTTCGCACCCGAATCGTCCGTTTTTTATATCAAAAAGCTGCCTTAGTGTTGCCGGTCTCGGATTATGCCGCTGCCGAATCGAAAAAGAGAGGGGATTATTCAGGCCGTGTCATCTATAATGCCATCGTATTTCCGGATGTTCAATTGGAAAAACTAGTACCGGAAAAAAACCTGATCCTGACAGTGGGGTATTGCAATACCCGTCGACGGTATTTCATAAAAGGATTTGATCGTTTTCTCCAGATGGCCCGGATGAATCCTGACAATCCCTTTCTTATAATTGGTATGGAGCCGTCCTTTAAGAATGGGCTTTCAAATTTACCGGATAACCTGACAATTCTGACCCCCCAGCCACACAAAGCCCTTACCGAATACTATGAAAAAACATCGGTTTATTGCCAGTTCTCCCGTTTTGAATCCTTTGGCATGGGAGTGGCGGAGGCATGTGCCACTGGAGCCCTGCCCCTGGTTTCTTCTGCCGGAGCCCTGCCTGAAATGGTAAACAACAATACGGATTATATCATTGAGGATTTTGATGATCCGGAAGAGGGCCGGCGGAAAATTCAGTCGCTCTATTCCAAAAACTACAATAAGCGTGAGGAATGTATCCGGAAACTCAAAGAAAAATATAGTCTGGAAGTCCGTGAAAATGCCTTAAAATCAGTTTTTATTGAAAAAGGTCTTCTGCCGGAGGATATATGAAAGGTCCCCTGTTTATCCTGGGTCTGCATAAATCCGGAACGAGTCTGGTCCGCAGTCTGCTGGATGGTCACCCTGCCCTGACCGTGTTACCGGTAGAAACCCATCCTTTTCAGCATTTTGGATATGAAATCCATTACAACTACCGGCGGCAATTTGCTGAAAACCGGAATCGGGAAGATATTATCCGGCATTGCAGGGACTGGATCCACCGGAGCAATACTGCTGATGATCCGCTTACCGATTCGGTGACCCTCAATCTGTTTGATGAAACATGTTTTGCTGAAAAAATGGCTGATATTTCCGGTAAAACGGATCATAGAGCACAGGATTTTACCCTTTATTGGAATGCCTTGTATGCATCCTGTCATCAGGGGAGAAATATTCCGGAAGATACGTGGCTCTGTGAAAAATCAGTAGAACATGCTGAGTTTGCCGCGGAGCTGAAGTATCTCTACCCGGATGCCGTTTTTATTCATATCCTGCGAAATCCCTATGCCAATATTGTCAGTCTGCGCCGGTTTAAAGATAAAACAACCCGTTTTCCCAAAATTGACCGGGTGATTCAAACCATGGACAACAGCTACTACTATTTGCTTAAAAACATGAGAATGCTGTCGGATTATCATGTGATCCGGTATTGCGACCTTGTTTCCTCTCCCCGGGAAACACTCACAATGCTCTGTGAAATACTGAATATCCCGTTTCAGGACTGTCTTTTATATCCCACTCTGCTGGGAATGCCCTGGGAAGGAAACAGCACCTCAGGCGAAAAATTTGCCGGGGTATCCTCCACTCGTCTCACAGACTGGAAAAAACAGATATCTCCCTTGGAAATATCAATTATCAATACACGATACAGGGCTTTACTTGAACTCTTTGACTATGATCAATTTTCGATGAAAGGAAGTAAGTTCAGGCCTGTAAAAGGAGAAAATCCGGTTCGGTATCTCTATAACCGGCTGATTTTAAATCTTCGAAGTATCTAAACGTTTAGAACTCTCTGAGTACATCCAGTTCCAACGGGTTCCCTTTTGAATGATGGTGTGTAATCCTTTGTCAGAAACACCTAAAAATTTGAAAGCAGAAGACAGTGTTTTTTCCGGATCCTGAATCAAATCTTTGTACCGGATGACCATGGTGTTTTCCCGCTCTTCCAGGATTTCTTTCGTATGATATGCCTCGTCCAGGGTCTGTTTGATTTCATTTTCTTTCAGCCGGCGTTTCCATTTAAAGAGAAAAAAGTACCGTTTTATAGAACCCCGGCGGGTCATGCTTTCAGCGTTTTTCTTCCGGTCCCAGACAATAAACAGGATTTTAAGATTGGGAATTTTCAGATAATCTTTGATTGCATAATACGATAATGGGAATCGCTTCCGTACCCCCAGACGTTTCAAAAGTTCTGTCAGGAGATTCTTTTTGGTTTTTAGCTGAATCTGATTGGGGACACAGAGCTTATTTCCCACAACCGGTTTTCCGATAGCCGTTGTCCAGGTGTTTCTAAAATCTTCACTGCACAAGGCAATGTCAGGATGAGCCCCTACCAGACTGGCAAGAATGGATGTCCCGGACCGGGGTGCCCCCAAAATCAGGACATGCGTCCTTTCGGTCTGGCTGTCGCGATTCAGCATATTCGTCATGCAGAAATCTACCATTTATGTGCGAAAGTAACAATTGTTCATAAACCTTAAGACTATTAACCTCTGGAAAAAAATTGTATTTTATGTTCCTGTAAATGATGATATGAGATGTTAAACAACCTGAAATACATGGCGAAACATTCCGGCATCTATATGATCGGGAATGTATCGTCCAAACTGATCGGACTCATATTACTTCCTCTCTATACGTCCATGATCCGGATCTCCGATTATGGGTTTTATTCTCTTTTTGATGTATCTATTCAATTTTGTCAGGGATTTTTACACTTTGGACTCCCCAATGCCCTTTTCCGGTGGATGAATCTGGAAGTGGATGAGGAGAATAAAAAAGCAGTCTTCTTTACAGCATATACGTTTACGGCCCTGATTGTTTTTCTGATGATGCTCCCTCTCTATTTATTTTCCGGTTTTCTGGCAGGGGGGATTTTCAGTAATCCGGGTATGAGCATATATTTTAAACTCAGTGCCGTTATCATAACCCTCTCTGTATTAAATATGATTCCCCTTTTTACGCTGAGAGTTCGGGAGAAATCCCTCTATTACGTCGTTGTGGCTGTTTTGAAATTTGCCCTCCAGCTTTTGGTCACTGTTCTGATGATTGTCCGCTTTGAAAAGGGCATTCAGGGAATTTTTTGGGGACAACTGGCGGGTGAGCTGCTGGCATTTTGTCTGATGCTGCCCTTTGTGATGACACAAATATCTTTCCGGTTTATGCCCGGAACCCTGAAGGAGATGATCCGCTTTGGTTTTCCCCTCTCTTTTTCGGGCCTGGCAAGCCGGGTTTTAAATATCGGCGATCGTTATGTTCTGGGTTTTCTTACCACTCTCGAAATGGTGGGTGCCTATGATATCGGTTACCGGATTGCCAATGCCGTGGATATTATTTTCATTCGTTCATTCAATAATGCCTACCAGCAAATGATCTGGAAGCATGTCCGGGCTGACAATATCCGGCGCATCATTCGGAAATTTCTCAATTATTTCCTCTTTGTCTTTCTTTGGATCATTCTGGCCGTCTCAGTGTTTTCCTACGATCTGGTCAATTTGATGACTGTCACCTATGATGAATATCTGGCAGCTTCCGTCATTATCCCCACGATTCTATTGGCTCTGGTCATTCGGGGTATGGGTTTTATTTTTAAACAGACTCTCCAAATGGCATCCCGAACGGCGGTCATCGCTACCATTACGATTACCTCAGCCGTGCTGAATATCGGACTGAATTTTTTGATGATTCCCTGGTGGGGAATGCAAGGGGCAGCCATGGCGACTTTGTTGTCATTTCTTGTGTCTTCAGGCATCAGCGCCTGGCTCAGTGAAAAATATTTTGAAACCCGTTATGAATGGCTGAACATGGGTAAACTGTTCCTGTCGGCTGCCCTGATTTATCTTTCCATACACTGTCTGCCGGACCTCTCTCTTGTGTCAGACATCCTGGCAAAACTTATCCTATTGTCTTTATTCCCCCTGATTCTGTATCTCTTACGCTTTTATGAATTCCGTGAAATTGAGACCCTGAAAAATATGCTGAAAAAACAATCACGAAAAGGAATGTAAAGAAATATCATGCAGATCCCTTCTGCCTGAAGAGGGTTTCTGCTGCTCTTTTACAGGGAAGACATGTATATTTACAAGATGAAATACTTTATAAATCACAAGATATTCCGGTTTGGATTCCTTTTGACCGTGATGCTTTTTGCGGGCTGTGAGTACGAAGCTCCGGAAACTGAGAATCTCACATCACTGGGGCCGTATCCCGGTTCTAGAATTCTTGGAAACGGGACATTTTGTTTTTCCGCTTCAGGATATCCGCGAAACAGTGAAGAAGTACCGGGTATTCAAACGCTGTACGTGAATGATTACACCCGGAATTTTGTAAAATCAATTCGACTGGAATTAAAAGGACTCCGGGATGCTGAATGGATAGCTTCCACCAGTGACCCTTACTTTGCTGAAGCAACCCAATGGGAAGCAGGTCCTCTGAATGCTGTAACACGTCTGTACGCCCTGCCGGATCCTGACATGAAAGTGATTGTCTGGGAAGGGAGTATTGTGAATACTGCCCGGCGGAAAATCTCTTTCAGGATTGAACCGGTTTTTGAATTTGCCCGCCCGAGTGCTGCTGATTACGGCGAAAAACAGGTCCAGTACCTGGTGGATGAACTGATACTGACTGCCGGTTTTACCGATGCCCGGGATACGGATGTGGATGACGGACGATTCAGCCGGCCTGTAACCTTAGCCCCTTCGGAAGATCACCGGTTTTCCCTCCTGATTGTGATATCAGAAAACCAGCTTCAGGGGCAACAGACCTGGGACACCCTGGCCGTCAAGGATTTGCGCCGTTTTGCCCGGGAAGGTTGGGACGCCTGGCTGGCAGAAGGGGTGGAACCTTCTTTCCAGTCTCCGGAGGATTCCCTTCGTTTCCGGACGAATCTGCTCTCTGTAAAAGCCCTGAATCTGAATGGAGCGGTCCCGGCGGATATTACCGGCCAGTTTGTGACAAACGACCTGCCTCAGCTCTATCCCCGGGATGCCCTGATGACGGCCCGCATGTTTCTGGAAACGGGACACCTTCACGAAGTAAAACAAATTCTGGATTATTGGGCCAATGTTCCCTTTAAGTCGACAGGTGAATGGTTTGCCCGTTATGATGCCTTCGGCCGAGCCACCGAAGGTGGAAGCGGTGCCCGCTACGATGTACCGGAGTGGGACAGTAACGGCTATTATACAACTCTTGTTTATGAAGCTTTTTTGCAACACCGGATCTGGATTGGAGACTTTAAACTGGTCCGGGATCTTCTGACTTTTGTAGAACTTCGGTTAGGACCTGACGGCCTGGTTCATGAAGGCGGTATTGTGGAATGGCCGGGGAAACTCCCCTCTACAAATATGTCCCTGGCAGCTGCATTTAAACAGGCTGCCTTCATGGCAAAATGGCGGAATCAGAAACAACTGGCCCGCCGTTGGGCTGCCGTGGCAGAACGGATGGATGAGGGACTTGCCAGGCTCTTTGATCCCACGGATAAGGTTTACAAGGATATGAGGGATCATGCTTTTTCGTGGAATACATCCGCCCTTTTCGGCTGGATCTGGGGCTATGAGGACCACCTCCGCCTCCAACTCAGTGCGGAATACTGGTGGAATCATTGCAGGAAAACCGGTGACGGCATTCAGTATTTCGATGGGGAGGGTTATGGAGATGACCTCTTCGGCTTTACCACGGGTGCCCTTGCCCAATATTATGCCGCCCAACATCGTAAAGAGCGCTATCTGCTGCTGAAAACCTGGTTTGACCGGAACAGTAATGTATATGGACTCATCCCCGAACGGGTTCACTATCCTGAGGATGATGAGAAAATCAGTGAAGCCTCACCCCTCACGTGGTGTTCTGCAGAATATGTGATGGTTTTAGTGGAAGGAGCACGGCATCTGATGATCAGTGAGGATATCCAGGCCACAGAACGCCGGGCCATCAAGCTCTGCCAAAATGCCGTCTCTGCCCAGATTCCCTTTCAGGATACCCTGACCCGCCGGGAATGTCTGGATTATCTGAAGGATGTTTCCTTCTGGTGGGATAATTTTATCCGTGAAAAAGAAAAGATTAATGCACTCTTCGGAGCCGCATCACTGAAAAAGCATGGCATCACCCTGGCCATGGATCCCTATCCCCTGGAATTGATCAGTCCCAATGCCTTTGATATTCCTTTTCGGCTGACCATGAAAAAACCAGTCCAACGTGTCAGGGTTCAGGACCGTTATGCAACCCGCAACTGGCGCATCAGAACGCCCCGGGTGAGTGAAGGAGGAATCCATACAGTACGCGTCATGCCATTTATTCCCATGCCTGTAACAGATCATTATGGGTATTTCCTTTTGGAATGGCTTTTTTCCGTTGAGGATATCACGGTGCCCCTTTCTTTTCCAGTCCATTATCAAATCCTGGCTCCTTATAAAATAAGTCTGAAAGATACCCTGGTTGTGGATGATCCTGTCTTTCAAATCTTTAACAGATCCAAAGCCCCGTTGGAAATCCTCTGGATGGAAGATACCCTGGCGCAAACCCATATTTTTCCCCCTGATTATCAAGACACATTTGTGATTACTCTTTCGGATTCAGGCGCTCCACAGGATAGTATGAATTTGATCATTCTCTTTGGGAATGATGAACATTTTGAAAAATTCAACTGGATTCCATGCCGGGAAGTGGACCTGAGTGAAGGCTGGGAATTCAGTCCGGTTCAACAGGTGAATCAGTGTTTCAAGCTACGCCGTGATGATTCCTTATGGTTTCCCGTTCAGGTCCCTGCAAACTGGGAAGATGCAGGATTTCCGGATTTGGATGGCACATTCTGGTACCGGCGGTATTTTTCATTGCCTGACAGCCTTCATGACACCCGTATCTGGCTGGATATGGGAGCCGTAGATGATGAAGATGAAACCTATATCAATTGTGACAAAGTCGGGTCTACTGCCGGCTGGAATCTCCCACGACGCTATCTGATTTCTCCCGGTAAATCCCGAATCGTGTGGAATGTAAAAAATACCCTTCTGATGAAGGTGACGGATTATGGAAACGGTGGAGGAATTCACAAAGGTCCGGTCCGCCTGCTGATCGAAAAATAGCACGATTCTATTTTTCTGTTGTGATGATACCTTACATGTGATAGACATGCCGAATTCATTCAAAAAAATCTCCTTGAAACAGATGATACCCGGCTTTCTGGGAATTCTGTTTTTTGCCGGTATTCTATTTGGAAATACAAAATCTGATTTTCCCCGGATTGGTCTGGTTTTAAGCGGTGGCGGAGCAAAAGGCATTGCCCATGCCGGTGTGATTAAAGCACTGGAAGAATATCAAATTCCCATCCATTGTATCAGCGGTGTTAGTGCAGGAGCTTTGGTCGGCGGGCTTTATGCCTCGGGATGGCAGATTGATCAGCTCTATGATTTTGCCCGTTCCGGCATTGGCTGGGACCTTTTTGCCGGAATTCAGGATCGCCGGGATATCCCTATCGAAAACCGGATCGATGCCCTGCCGGAACAGGTGAATATTTTTCTTGATGAATCAGGTAGCGGTTTGTTGCCTATGGGACTCCTCTCCAACCGGGCAATCAAGCAGTACCTCCAAATTCAATTGCTACCGGGACAGGTTTATTCCGGTGGGCATTTTGATTCTCTGGCCATTCCACTCAGGGTGGTTGCTTCCGATATGATTTATCAGAAAGCCACTTCGTTTTCTCATGGAAACCTGGCAGAAATTATTCGAGCTTCAATGGCATATCCCATTGTATTTGAACCGGTCTTTCTGGATTCTACTTTTTACATGGATGGGGGATTTTATAATAATTTACCCATTCAGGAAGCCAGGGACATGGGGGCTGATTTCATTATTGCCGTGAATACAAGTGATATCCCCCCCAAAAAAAGTGAAATTGTAGATGTTGGAGATGTTTTTACGTATCTGAATAATGTCTTTGCCGCCCGGAGCGATTCCGATGCAGTGAGCGGCTACGATTATTTTATTCAGATCAACAATCCGGATGTCATGCTCTTTGATTTTCTGAAAGGGGAGGAGATCTTTCAAAGGGGATATGAAGCCGGTGTAAAAGCGGCCCGTGAAATCCGGGACATGCTGGATACCCGTTGGGATACAGCCACCTTTCACCAGAAACAGTCACGAATCCGGACCTGGCTGGACGATAGAAGAGGATACCGTGTGGAAATCCGGGGAAATGTACGGTTTACCTGTCAACAGATTCAGAACCTGATGGCCTATCAACCAGGGAGTCCATATTCTATAAAGATGCTGAAAAATGATATGGACCGTCTGTATGGCAGCGGATATTTTAATTCTATCGATGTTGGAGCCTATGAAATAAGTGGGACGGATTCTATTCAATTTATCCTGTCGGTGACTGAAAATACCGACCACAGTGTTCAGGGCGGGTTCTATTTTGACAGCAATGCCGGTATGAATGTGTATGTAGCCGAGTTGAACAGGCAGCTTTTTAATACCTCTCTTTTTCTGAAGAATTATCTCTTTGCCGGGAATTACCATATTGGCGGAAGATCCAGGCTGACAGGCATCCAGTCCCTTAAATTTCCCTTTATTAATCTCCGGTTTACCCGTGCTTTCCAAATTTCAGCCCATCGTTATCAATATGACACGAACCTGTTTGATTCCCGTTTTATCCGGAAGAATGTGGTTAATGCGAGTTTGACAGCATCTGCATCTCTGGGGTGGGACAGACTGATTCAACTTGAATTCGGCGGAGTTTATGGAGAATATTTACCCTCCCAGGCTTCCATTCAGGATTATATACGGCGATTGAATACGGATAAACCGTATATTTATGCCATGTTTCGCTATGTTGAAGACATGCGTACGCGACTGATACCCATGGAATCGGGATACTCTTTTGATATGAGTATCACAGGGGGAAGGTCTTTGGTTGAGGAATTCCATCCGGTGCTGCAATTACATGAATATGCCGCCTACTTTTTAAAGGGGGAATCAGAGCTCAGGTTTGGAATTCCCCTGAGCCGCCGGATGGGCTTGTTGGCAAACGCCCGGTACGGCCATGTTTTCGGGTATCCACCGATTCTTGAAAATATACGGCCGGAACATACGGAGCATCTCCGGTATTTTATGGGTGAAGATTTACTGACGACAGATTTTATCGGAGGATCACTGGGGGCAGTTTACCATACCTGGATTGATAATGTGTGGTTTAAACCTCAGCTTTTTGTCCGTCATAGCACATATCGTGTATGGACGGATGTGGAAACTTTCGATAAAACCCTGGATTACGGCATTGAACTTTCTCTGCTCTATGACACCATACTTGGACCGGTCACCTATGGATTTGTTTTTCATAAAGAGGATAATTTTGGTTTAAATTCATGGGCCAGGATAGGCATTGAATTTTGAACGTTGTAAGGAGGAATAAGCGATGAGTAAATCTGTTTTTTCCCAAAGAACCGTGATTGCTGTGGTTTTGATTGTATTAGCCGGCCTGATTTTTTTCAACAACATTCTGGACTGGCATCTTTTTTCATCTCTGAGCCAGTGGTGGCCTTTGCTGCTGATCTTCTTTGGCTTATCTCACCTTGTGTCATCCCATGGGAATAAGTCCATGGGGACGGTGATTTTGATTCTGGGTGTTGTTTTTCAATTGATTGCTTTTGACCGGTTGCATTTCAACTTTTTTGATCTTTTCTGGCCGGCCATATTGCTGGTGATTGGATTGAACCTTCTGAAAAAAAATCCTGCCGGAAAAGATGTGACTGTCAAAGGTTCAAAGCAGGAAACAAATGTTCTGGATCTTTTTGCCATTTTCAGTGGATCCAAACACAGCTTTATGTCCACTGATTTCAAAGGGGGAAATTGTATGGTCCTTTTTGGCGGGATGGAAGTGGATCTGAAAGATGTAAAAACGGAACAAAAGGATGTTGTCATCAATATCACGGCTCTTTTCGGGGGTATTGATATTGCTGTTCCCAAAGGATGGAAGGTCATCACCCGGGGAACACCTCTTTTCGGGGGATTTGATGATGAACGGAAAGAAATTACTCCTGACACCGATGCGCCGGTTTTGGAAATCCGCTATTTTGTTATGTTTGGCGGAGCATCGGTTGTGGATGAATTAAAATAAGACGAAACAGGACGTTGAGGGGAATGATCATGAAACAGTCTTTATTGTGGTTTTGTATATTGTTTTTTCTTTTTATTCACCCGGGACTTCTATCAGCTCAAGCGATTGATTTCACCGGCTCAGATCTGGATTCAATGATGGTAAAACCTGTCATGGAATCAGAGGAAGATCAGCAACCCTATTGGGTTCGTGAAATGAAAATTGAAGATCCGGAAGCATGTTATTTTGGCATCGGGATGAGTAAAGAATCCCGGGAAGATGCAGATGATAAGGCCCGGGTTGAATTTTCAAAAATGCTGGAAGTCCAGGTGGATGCCCGGGTGCAGCATGAAATCAATGAAAAAGGCCGGAAAGTGTCGGAAGCCTTTCAGATGAAAAACACCGTCATGTCCAAAATGATTCTCAGGGGCATTTATGTATCAGAACGGTGGACAGATCCGGAATCCGGGATATATTACAGTCTGATCCGGGTAAACAAGGACGATTACAATAAACTAATTGAGGAAGAGATCGCCCGGGAAGCGGCACGGCAGGCGGCATTGAACCGCTATGAGGAGAAAAAGCGGGAGGAATCCATCCGCCACCAGGAATCTATGGTCAAATTGGATTCTGCCCAGACGGCTGTCAAGCTGACAGAAAAGAAGCAGAAAGATGAAAAAAGGGAAGCCCGGAAGAAAAGGCAGAAAGAGCACATGGAACATATAGCCCGGGTCTACGGGGAATATAACACTTTTCAGCCCCACACCTGTCTGGCAGATATGAAAAATGCAGAAATTGATCCCGGGCGTCATACCTTGTCCGTGAAAGGGGCATTAAACCGGCCGGGTTTTGTCAGCGCCTCCTACAGCGTTAGTATGTTCCGGCTTCTCAACCTTTCCCTGACCATGGGAATGCACCGGAATCGCCTGGATCGACAGGATGCCACCATAAAGTTTAAAATACTCGATGGCATTGGGAAAATCTATCGCGTATCTGCGGCAATTTCTTTTTCCCAATACTTATCTACACTGCCACGGATTCAGGGGTTTGATGGATTGAAAGATGTCTCGTTTCACCATGAATTTACGGTTGGAGGCATGATGAATCTCTCCATACCCAACTTGTATTCCACAGCCTGTTTGCAGGCAGATAAACGGCGGGTATCCCTTGGATGGATTGTCCACCCCCTCTATATGCATCTGGAAGAACATCTGGGAGTCTTTGTGCAGGTAGACTATTATCCCCAGCCCTTTTTCAGGAATCCCTATGGGGATAAATGGCAGCTACAGCCCGGTATTCAGTTTATGGTTTTACCAGATAAGCTGTATACAACCCTAGCCTATGAGGATAACCACCTTTTTAATCTAAATCTGGACTTCCACTTTTGAATTCGATAAGATTAGCGTGACCGGGGACATATTATGATATCAGATAAAAAACAACATTCAGGATTATTACAACGGTTTATTAAGCGTGTGATTACCTTTTTCCGGTTCGATGAAAATGAATCCGGACCTGTTAGAAATATCCTTTACAAGGTGGATTGGGTTACTACCATTACCTTTAAAAAATTCAAGAATGATCTCTGTTTTGAACAAGCCGCCAGTCTGGCCTTTATTACAGTGATCTCCCTTATCCCCCTGTCGGTTTTATTTTTCAGCATTGCCGGTGTTTTAGGCGTTGGGCAGGAAATCATCAATTATGTCCAGGACCGTGTTTTTCCCTTTGTGGCACCGGAATTCCAACAGGAACTGAGCGGATGGCTGAACACGTATATATCCCCAACGGCATTCCGGGGTATCAAAAGCGGGATTATCAGCCTGATTGCCATTGTCAGTTTATTGCTGGCTGCCATGGCTGTCTTTGTGATGGCTGAACGGGTTTTTAATCATATATGGAAGGTTCAGGAACGGCGGAGTTATCTTCAAAAAGTCGTGGCTTTCTGGGTTGTGCTGACAACCAGCCCCTTTTTGATCCTGATGTCTATCTGGCTCATGAATTATATCAATCCTCCTGGAGGCATGATAGATCAGCTGATCCAATCCTCCTGGTTTTTCAGGTTGATGTATAATAATCTGGTCCCCCTGGGAATTAGCTTTGCCGCATTTACCCTGGCGTATATCATTGTCCCTTCCATCTCGGTTAAATTTAAATATGCTGCCTGGGGCGGGTTGATTACCGCCATGCTTTGGGAGTTATCAAAAAAGACGTTCTACTTGTATGTTGCCCAGATCGGCCACGTGACCAACTTTTACAAATCCCTGGCCACAATTCCCCTTTTTCTGATGTGGGTGTATCTTACATGGGTCCTGGTTTTGTGGGGAGCCGAGCTGTCTCACACTTTTCAGAATATGCAGATCTTAAGACGGATCTATGAAAATCAGGGCAGAGAGCGATTTTATTCAAAGCACTATCTGGCGGCGATGATTCTTGTATTTATCGGGAAGGCTTTTCGCCAGGGGAATCCGGTTCCTACCCTGGATGATATCGGACAAAAAGCCGGCATACGAATTGAAGTTTTGGATGAGGTTGCTCAAATTTTGGTTCAAAAGCATTTCATTTTTCCAGATACTTCCCAAAACGGATCTTACTTTTTGGGCAAAGATCCCCGTCACATCTACCTGTCCGATGTGGTCCGGTGTGTCCATGTCCATGAATTCCCTGCAGAAGCCCGGATATTTCCCGGTGGTGGCTTGCGAAGATCGCCGGAAAATGATCCGGTGATGTTGAAACTGAAGGATGTATTTGTCCGTGCGTATGGTGCCATGACATCCGGTTTTGCAGCCATTACGCTGGACAGCATTCTGAACAGCGATGAATCCTTACCTGAGCCGGATGTTCCGGAAGAACCCAAACAAATCGGTGCCCATGAATAATGTAACAAGATGTCCCTGGCCCGGGAAGGATCCCCTGATGATGACCTATCATGATACGGAGTGGGGGGTACCCCTCCATGACGATCAGGGATTGTTCGAATTTCTGATCCTGGATGGTTTCCAGGCCGGCCTTAGCTGGTCTATTGTACTCCGGAAGCGGGGCGCTTTTCGTCAGGCTTTTGATGGATTTGATCCTGAAAAAATTGCCAGGTATGATGAAGAAAAAGTGCAGGCTTTACTCCAAAATCCGGAAATTATCCGCAACCGGCGAAAAATCGACGGGGCTATCCGGAATGCCCGGAGTTTCCTGTCCATCCGGGAACAAAAGGGTTCTTTCAACGATTATATATGGATGTTTACAGATGGGAAAACCATACACAATCACTGGCGGGAGGAATCCCAAATACCGGTGACATCATCGGAATCAGATGCCATGAGCAAAGATTTGAAGCAACATGGGTTTAGTTTTGTGGGTTCCACGATATGCTATGCCTTTATGCAGGCCGCCGGGTTGGTGAATGATCACCTGATTTCCTGTTTCAGGCATCAAGAATTGATAAACCTCTGAGAAAACCATGAAAAAGTTCATATTGCTCTTCATCTTATCAGTTGCTGTTCTTTCCGCCGGACAGCCAAAATCCATGGCGGAGATTCATCGTTTTACCGCATTGGATGTCCATGTAACAGACTTTGGGACGGGTTTCGGGGCGTACCGGCAGTTTTCACCTATCGGACGGTTCCACCCGGCCATTAATGCCCTGTTTACCATGGTATCCGGCGGTGATGAATATACGTGGTATGATATTTACGGGTATGCCCATGTGGAAAATGAGGTCAGCCTGAATATTGTCAATCTGGGACTGAATGGGAAATATCATATTTTCAAAGGAAAAATCGCCAATAGTTTTTCTCCTTTTCTGAGTGCCAAAATCGGGTATGCCCTGGGATTGGATACACCTGAAGGTGAAAGGTTTATGGATAAGATCAAACATATTGACCGGGTGCATGGATTTAACACAGGCTTTTTTGGTGGAGTGGATTTTGCAGTTGACCGGAAATACGGGTTTTCCGTAGCCATTGGCACCCAGTGGAATGTGTTTGAAAAAACGGTGGATGGGCAAAAATATTGGAACGGTACAACAATTGTGATACAATATGGAAAAATCATCCCCTGATCAGATAATCTATCTCAGCAAACCGCACCCTGGAACCGGCTATTTAATGATTGAATTGCTCTTTTTGGCTGCTTTTATTCTGGTTCCTCAAATTCAATGCAAAACCGGATGTTTTATCTGGACACCCTGGCGGATTTTTCTGTTTGGGGTAATCTATCTTGCTCTTTTCTGGCACCTGGTAGATTCTTTTCGTGTGAAATATGTGATAAGCCCCGGGATGCTTGAGATCAGAGCACCGTGGTATAAGAAACAGGTGCCTTTGGATGAGATTCTGGAAATTCGACACATCCGGGGGGGGTCTCTTAAAGTTTTGATGGGATGGTCCAGCCGGAATGTTTTAAACCGCTACAGAGGCCTTGTAAAGATCAACTGTCGCCGGGGAGAGCGTTATCTTGTATCTCCGGATCATCCAGAAGAGTTTTTATCTGTCTTAAAGAATGCCATAGAAGCGTACCAGGAGCCATCCCATGGCCAATGAACATTACGTTTTTGTGCCGGAATGGTCCCCGGAGATGAGCACGGTGGATATTCTGGACGAAGAGCATCATCATCTGTTCCGGGTTTTACGATTAACGGTTGGTCGGCAGATTTATATAGTGAATGGTAAGGGTTCCGGGGCAAAGGCGGAAATCACGGATATTTCCAAAATTGGAACCCGCTGCCAGGTTGTCCAATTGCTGGAACCTTTGGATTCACCTGCTGTTCAGGTCCATCTGGCCGTTGGACTTATCCGGCGTTCCAGGTGGGAGTGGTTGCTGGAAAAAGCCGTTGAACTGGGTGTCCGGCGCGTCATTCCTTTGAAAAGCCGGTATACGGTTCGGGAAACAACCCGGCCTGAGAGAGATAAAAAAATTATGATTGCTGCTTTAAAGCAGTGTGGCCGGTATACTTTACCTGAATTGGAGGATGAGACGGATTATTCCCAGGCAGTGAAACAAAGGCGGGGAGAAGGCATTATCCTTCATCAGGAAGACGATATCCCCTATTTGCGTGATGTCCCTGGCGTGAAAGATGAAATAACCCTGTTTGTGGGTCCGGAGGGAGGATTCTCCGATGAAGAAATTCTCCTTGCTGAACAGGAGGGAGTTCATAAAGCTCATTTAGGAGCAGTCCGGCTCCGGACAGAAACAGCGGCTATCAACGCCATCGCTTATTTTACATATTGGAACCAGGAGGTGATTCAATGACAGATTGTCTGTTTTGTAAAATTATCAGGGGAGAGATCCCCTCTACAAAAGTGTATGAAAATGAGGATGTATTAGCCTTCAGGGATATCAATCCCCAGGCACCGGAACACATTCTTATCATTCCCAAGATTCACATCAACCGGGTTGAAAACCTGAGTGACAATCAAAGCGAAATGGTGGGGAAGCTTGTGATCGCCGCCAAAAATATTGCCCGGCACCTGGGGATACATAACGGCTACAGACTTGTTTTCAATAATGGGCCTCAGGCCGGACAGGAAGTGGAACACATTCATCTGCATCTGCTGGCGGGCAGAAAATTTGCCTGGCCACCGGGATAGATACACAAAAAGACAGATAATTGTAATATATTAAATATAAAACAATCTTGACTTTTATGGGATGGTGAATTATTTTAACCCCGGGGGCTCGAAGACATAGGGGAAATCATATATTATCTATTTTCACAAGTCCTTTCTGATAAAACCTGATTATTGCTTCTATTTAGCGCTTTTAAGCCCAAAATTCATTTGGTTTGAAAATTCAGATGAAATAACTTTTGAAACGTATGTATATATCAAAACTCGAAATTTTTGGCTTCAAATCCTTTGCTCATAAAACGCAATTGAATTTTGGAGAAGGTATCACATCAATTGTCGGCCCCAATGGATGCGGAAAAACCAATGTCGTTGATGCAATCCGTTGGGTTTTAGGGGAACAAAAATCAAGTTTGCTGCGATCCGATGTGATGACGGATGTTATTTTTAATGGGTCAAAGCACCGCAAGCCGTTGAATTACAGCGAAGTTTCCCTGACCATACATAACAATCGGGGGGTGCTGGGTGTTGCCTATAATGAGGTGATTATTACCCGCCGTCTTTACCGGGATGGTACCAGTGAATATTTGCTGAATAACACCCCTGTCCGCCTGAAAGATATTCATGACCTTTTTGTTGATACAGGCATGGGGTCTGATGCTTATTCCGTGATTGAATTGAAAATGGTGGAAGAAATCCTCAGCGAGAATAAGGATAGCCGGAAACATTTGTTTGAAGAAGCTGCTGGGATCAACAAGTACAAGAGCCAGCGAAAGAGTGCCTATCGTAAGCTGGATGCCACCCGGGAGGATTTGGAACGACTGGATGATATTCTGTATGAAATCAAAAAGAATGTCAGCGGGCTTAAACGACAATTAAACCGGTATCAAAAGTATCAGGAATATGCAGATGAATTAAGTGATCTGGAAATCCGGTTTGGTCAGAAGAACTGGTTTTCTTTACAGGATCAGATTGCACCGCTTCAGAGCAAGCTGGAACGGAATCAGGTCCGTCAGAATGAAACCAGTCGGCAGTTGGGTATAGAAGAATCCATGCTCAGTACTTACAGAAAAGAAGAAGAAGACCTTTCCGGAAATCTGGAAAGCCATAATCAACGTCTTCAGGAATTGACCCAGGTCTTGGCAGATTTGAAAACCCGGGCGATGGTTCTGGAAGAAAAAATCCATAATGCCAAAATATCCATAGACCGTTTGAAAGAAGAACGTGAACTGGCAATACAACGTAAAGCAGCCAATGAAAAAATCCGGGATGATCTGAAAATTGAGCTGGAGAAAAATGATCCCCGGATGGAATCCCTCAGGAAAGAGTATGAAAAAGCCCGTGAAACGTTCGAAAAGATGGAAGAAACTACCCGGGAAATTACGTGCCGGGTCGATGATATGGCCGTACAAGTGCGGGAAAAACAGGCGACTTTGAATCAGATTGAACAACAACGGACACGTCTTCTGGATCAACAGGCACAGATCCGGGAACTTTTGGAAAAGGATGACAAAAAGCGGATTGAACTCGAGGAGGAGAATCAGGAAAGGATTCAAATTTTTAAAGATCTGGAAAAAAAATATCAGGAAGCCGAAAGATCTTCCGATTCTGCCGGCCAATCATTGATGGATTTGGAAAAAGAGATTTCTAATCATGCCGATTCGGTCCGTGCCCTCCGTGAAGAGATTATGGAAGCCAAATCCCGTCACGAGCAGGTCCGGAAAGAACTGGTTTTTTATCAGGAATTGGTAGAGTCCATGACAGGCTTTAATCCGGGTGTCCGCTATGTTTTGAAAGAATTGAACCATCCGGGGATTAAAGGAACTGTCGCAGATCTGCTGCATGTGAAGCCCGATTATGCCACGGCTATTGAAATTGCCCTGGGCAATATTGTCAAATACCTGGTTGCGGATACAAAGGATTCAGCCCTGGATATTATTGACGATTTAAAGAAAAATCAAAAAGGACGGGTGACGGTTATCCCTATGGATCTGGTCCGTGAGAGGCTTCGGAAGCCCCGGGAATTTACCCATTGGGATGATAATGTCATTGGCCCGGCCAGGGAGTATATTACGGCTGAACCCGGATCAGAGCTTCTGATAGATTATTTTCTCAGTGATGTGATTCTGGTGCATTCCCTGCGGAAAATTCCCCGAAAAACACTGCAGGAAACCCGTTTTCGTTTTGTAACACCCGATGGGGATTATCTGGAACACCGGGGATTGATCAAGGGAGGTAAAAGCGAATCGGGATATCAGAATATCATTGGTCGCCGTGAAAAAATCCAAATCCTCGAAAAGGAAGAAAAAGAATTATCGAATCAGATTCGTACACTTGAAAAATCCTACCGTGATTCCGAAGATAAAGAAGAGAGTTTAAAAGCACAGCGGAATGTTTTGACAGAGACCTTGAAAAAAAGGGAAAGAGAACGGCTTGAGGCGGAAAAAGAGCTGAGCAGGATCCGGTACGCCCTGGATCACAATCAACAAAGGATTCAAGAGCTGAACGAGACCATATCCAGATACAGTTACCAACTTGAAGATTCTGATGTAACCGTGAGAAAACTGGAAAAAGACAGGGAAAAAGCCGGTGAAGCACTTGAAAAAGCCCGGCAGATGCTGGAAGAAATAAAGGAACAGAATCAAGGTGCTTTAAAGGAAAAAGATGATTTTTTCAGGAAAGTCCAGGATCTGCGGGTCCGCCTGATTTCTGAAGAGCGGGAAAAGGACAATACCCGGTTACGGTATCATAATGCTCTGGATATAATTCATGAGATGGATCAACGCATTGAAGAGCTTGAAGGAAATCTTCAAGTAACAGAAGAAACCCGGGTTCAAAGTGAGAAAGAATTGCAGATTGTCCGAATGGACTCGGAAAAGCAACAGGATATCCTTCAGGCAGAAGAGGAAAAAAGATCCAAACTTGCCGAACAGTTGAAATCCAAACGGGAAATCATTTCCAAAATCGAGCTGTCCATCTCCGAACAACATAGAAACCGGGAAAACACATTTCAAACCCTTCGGGATATTGAGATTAAATTGTCTGAGCTTCAAAGCGAACAAAATCGGATTCGGGACCGGATACTTGAGCGGTACAGGATTGATATTTTGAAGCAGGAATATCAGCACAGTCCTGAGGATGATTATGAGATGGAAGAAAAAATCGAAAGGCTCAGGCACCGGATCGAAATGATTGGTCCGGTAAATATGGCTGTTAAAACGGAATATGAGGAAGAATCTGCACGTTTAAAATTTTTAACTGAGCAAAAAGAGGACCTGCAGGAATCCGAGAAAAGTATTCTTGAGACCATACAGAAACTGGATACAACGGCCCGGAAGCAATTCAGGGAAGTGTTTGATCAGATCCGGCAGAATTTTGGTAAAACATACGGACTCTTTTTTCCCAGTGGATCTGGAGACATCCGGTTGATTGGAGATTCGGATCCTCTGGAAGCTGAAGTGGAAATCCTGTCCAGGCCCAAGGGGAGAGATATGAAAAGCCTTCGCTCTCTTTCAGCAGGTGAAAAGGCACTGACAGCCATAGCCCTTCTATTTGCAATTTATCTGGTCAAGCCATCTCCCTATTGTATACTGGATGAAGTAGATGCCCCCCTGGATGATCAAAATGTGGCACGGTTTACGCAGGCATTAAAACATTTTACGGAACGAACCCAGTTTATTGTTGTAACTCATAATAAACTGACGATGGAAGCAGCCGATTATATGTACGGTGTCACCATGCAGGAAGAAGGGGTTTCTAAAATAGTATCGGTAAATTTTTCCGGTGAAACAAAAGGCGCTTCAGCCTGATTGGGAGGTCTTATGTTCAGTGCAATATTTAAAAAGTCAATATTGATCTTAATAAGCATAACCGGCGTAATTTTTGGACAGGTCCAGATGCCTTTTGATATTGATTATGCCGTTTTTTTGGGGGATGACGAAACGCCGACGCTTGAAATTTATTATATGACTCACCGGTCTTTGATTACCTACCAAAGTGATGAGAATCAGGATTCTTTATATAAGGGGGGGTATGAGATTATCACCACATTATACAGCCGCGGTGAGCCGGTTTATCAAAAGCATGATATTCAAAACGATGAGGTAAAAGATCCCTCCCTGGTCACTCCAAAGCAAAAAATTCCGAAAATTCTTCCGCTTCAGATCCGGCCGGGTGATTATGAAATCAAAGTGCAGATAAAAGATATTCACTCTGGACATACAGGAGAACAGAAGATTGCAGTGAATGTCCCTGAATTTCCCAAAGATTCATTGGTTCTGAGTGATATTGAAATTGCATCCTATATTTTGAATGCAGAAGAAATGAGTCATTTTACCAAGCTGGGCCGTTATGATGTCATCCCCCATGCCCAACGGGTTTATAATCCGGACAATCCATCCATGATCGTCTATGCTGAAATATACAATCTGACAAAAACGGACAAACGGCGTGACAAAAACCGGTATACACAGGTCAGCCGCGTGTTGGATATGAACGGCCAAGAAGTGATGAAGAACAAGGAACTGGAAATTGACACCCCCGGATCTTTCAGTGTGGTTATGGATAAATTGAATGTGGGGACGCTGGAGCCGGGTATTTACACCTATGAACTTCAAGTGGAAGACTTAAATACCGGGCAGACAGATATTTCCTCGAAGAAGTTCTATGTGATGAGTCCCCAGGGAGCGATGCCGCAAAAAAATCCGCTGGATGATATTGTCCGGAATATGAGTGCTGAGGAAGTGGATTCCATTTTTAGTATTTTACAGCCGGTGATGGCAAAAGAAGAAATTCGCATGTACAAAAACAGCAACCTTGAAGGGAAACAAAGTGTGTTGATCCGCTTTTGGGAAGCCCGGGATCCGGATCCTGCCACACCGGTGAATGAATTCCGGATTGAGCTTGAAAAACGGATACAATATGCCAATGACCAGTTTTCAACACAGATTCGACGTGGGGCTCAAACAGACAGGGGTATGGTTTTGTTGAAATACGGTTTTCCCAGTGACAGAGAGGTCTTCCCAAGCCGTATGGAGAGAAACCCTTATGAAATATGGAGTTATAATCATATAGAAGGTGGCGTGGAATTTGTGTTTGTGGACGAAATGGGAACAGGGCTTTATGAGTTGGTTCACAGCACCAAGAGAGGAGAACGCTACGATCCAGACTGGTACGAAAGGTATAATTACCGATGAATAAGTCGAAACATTTTGCCATTGGGGTTGATCTGGGAGGAACAAAAGTTCGCCTTGGGCTTGTGAATGAAGCCTATGAAATAATAGGAGAAACGCCCAGGTTAAATACATTTGATTGCAACACGGGAGATGAGGTTGTCGCCCGGATCCATCAGGGAGTTCGGATTCTGATGGAGAAGAATGATTTGAGTTCCGGCCAAATCAAAGGTATCGGTGTAGGATCTCCAGGGCCTTTAGATCCCTACACCGGATACATTAAGGAAACATTGAATTTAAAGGCTGTATGTAATTACCCGTTGGGAGAATCCCTGGCAGAAGCGACGGGGATGCGGGTCTGTGTGGATAATGATGCAAATTGTTTTGGGTTGGGAGAACAGCGTGCAGGAAAAGCCAGGGGCATGCACCACGTGCTGGTAGGTACTCTTGGGACAGGTTTTGGTTTTGCCTATATACTGAACGGGAATGTCCTGCACGGCTCCACAGGTACGGCGACTGAAATAGGAATGCTACCCTATCAGGGTGGGATTTATGAGGATTTTGTGACGGGGCGGGGTCTTCGGGCCATGCATGCCCGGTTGAGTGGTGAGGATCTTGATCCAAAGGAAATTTCTGAACGGGCGTACAAAGGTGATGAAAGCTGCCTGAAAACCTTTGAGGAATATGGGCAGACCGTGGCTTATACCATTTTACCCTTTATTGCGCTGGTAGATCCGGAGATTGTGGTCCTGGGAGGATCAGTATCCATCAATTGGCCCTTTTTTCAGGCCAGCTTAAAAGAAACAATCCGACAACATATCTTTACGCATCAGCAGGAACATTTAAAAATTGAGAAATCCGAATTGGGTGAACTCGCAGCCGTCATCGGTGCAGCCGGACTTTTGGATATGGATTATTCTATTTAAGCAGTTCGGATTTTAAAAATTAATATTTTGTTTACTGCTTTATTCAGTATGTTGAGAGGGGTAACTTTATTCGTTAATCAGTTTAATGATCCGGCTGAGTTATTGAAGGGAACATCATGTGTCAATATATTAATAATAATATAATCTTGACACGGCACGGGAATGGCTGTATCTTACCCCCGGGGTGGGGGGTGATACCTTATCGAAAATCTATATATGAGTGATGTAATTTGCAGTTAGAGATAAGATGGTGGAAACATAATATATTATTAATAATATTAAATTGAATTTTTTGGTTTTTTACGTTAATATTTGATTACTTATTTCTGAGAGGAATGAAAGAGTAAAAATATAAAATATCGTAAAAGCTGTCTATTTGTGCTGACATGTCCTAAAAAAAATCTTTCAAAATTGAAACATCTAATAAATATGTTTTTTCCCTCCCGATGTCTTATTTGTCGCCGTGTTGCGCTTTTTTCAACTTTTATCTGCAGGGATTGTTTTTTGGAACTGGAGATTTTTCTGGATATGCCGGTTGATTTTACACGGGATGATATGCCATGGCTGGGAGATGTTGTGTGTGTATATTGGTTCACGCCAGGACTCCAGATTTTGGTGCATCATCTGAAGTATAAACAGTCTGATTACATTGGCCGTTTCCTGGGAATGAAAGCGGGTTTACTTACCAAACATCTTCCTGTGAGCCAGGCTGATGCATTGATTCCGGTACCTCTGCATCCCCGGCGGAAACGGCAGCGGGGATATAATCAAAGTGAACAGATTGCCCTTGGGATTTCTCAGATATGGAATGTTCCCGTCCATTCAGAATTGACTTACCGAAAAGTCCATACGTCTACACAAACTCGGTTGAACAAGGAAGAGCGACGGAAAAATATTTCCGGTGTATTTGGTATCAAGAGAGGCCAGATTCCCCCGGCTCACTGTGTGATTGTAGATGACATCCTGACAACCGGCGCTACAACTTGTGAACTGAGCCGGACCCTGTATGAAGCCGGTGCAAATAAAATCAGCATCATGACATTGGGCACTCCGTTTACGCATCTGGGAATTCAATTTTCACCGGATATTGATGAAACAGATGAAATAAATAAAACATTAAATTCTGAATGATATGCGATGGCTAAAGTTGAGTTACCCGAATAAGGTTTTGGGTTTTAAATCCGCGTTCCTGAAGTTTCTCTGTCAACCGTTGATATAATGTTTCGCTCATTGTTTTTGACCGGCTTAATATCCAAAGATATTTTTTTGAGTTGCTGGTTACAACGGCATATTGATAGTTTTTATCAAGGTCTATTACAATATAGTGAGATGAAATCAACGGGAAAAAACGGACTTTCAAGTGACCGTTCTTTTTCTCAGAGGCTCTGTAGGCCACTGCCTCAGCTTTTTTTACCTTTTCCGGATTATCGCTTTCTATACCTGTGTTGAGAACCTGGACTTTTCCATCTTTTCGGAGTGTGTATTTTGCCTGGTTGCTTATCAGTCCCCGTTCAAATGGGTGGTTAAAACGGGCAATTTCGTACCATGTGCCCATGTAGCGTTCCAAATCCAGTTCAGGTACTACATACTGCAGATTTTTACTTGAGCCGCATCCCCAAAGCATGAGAAATCCTCCCAGCAAAATGTATTTCCTCATTAGCTTCTCTCGCTTTCTTTTACTATAATTACGTGCCTGATTCAATGGAAACGTTACGATTCTGGGATCACAGATGTAACGAAAGAAAGAAAAAAGCACGTACAAACAGATAAAAACAGGGTGGAGCGTATGATGGTAATTGGAGTAATGAAAGAACCGGCTGGAGAGACGCGAATCGCTCTTCTGCCTGAACATGTACAAAAGCTGATTGATTCAGGGAAACACGAAGTGCTTGTTGAAAAAGGTTTTGGTGAATCCCTTTTTCTGCCGGATGGAGATTATGTAAAGGCAGGAGCGACGGTCACAGACCGGGATACCCTTTTAAAAAAGGCTTCTGTTTATGTACGGATCAATCCCCCTGATAGTGAATTGATTCAAAAAATTCCCAAAGGGAATGTATGGATCAGCTATCTGGATCCGGTGAATCGAAAAAAAACAATTGAAGCATTGGCCCAGAAGGGTGTAAAGGCTTTAAGTCTGGAGTTTATTCCCCGAAGTACCTATGCCCAGAAAATGGATGCTCTGAGTTCCCAGGCAAGTCTTGCAGGGTATGAAGCCGTAATTCTTGCGGCTGAACGGTTGAATAAAATTTTTCCCATGATGATGACACCGGCAGGAACGATCCAGCCGGCCCGAGTATTTGTGATAGGGGCCGGAGTCGCCGGTTTGCAGGCCATCGCAACAGCCAAGCGGCTTGGAGCCCGCGTTGAAGCCTTCGATACGCGCCCGGTTGTGGAGGATGAAGTCCGCTCACTGGGAGCAAAATTTGTTAAAATTGATCTGGGAGAAACGGGTCAGACAAAAGACGGATATGCAAAAGAGCTTACGGAAGAGCAATTGGAAAAGCAGCGACAACTGATGGCCAAGCATTGTACTTTGTCGGATGTTGTCATTACGACAGCTCAGGTGTTTGGCCGAAAAGCCCCCTTGATTGTCACCCGGGAAATTATTGAAAAGATGAAAAAGGGGAGTGTCATTGTGGATTTGGCTGTTGAGTCCGGGGGTAATGTAGAAGGTTCGAAACCTGGAGAGGATGTCATGATACATGATGTCACGATTGTGGGTGTACGAAATGTCCCGGGGCGCGTGCCCGTGGATGCCAGCCGGATGCTGAGTGGGAATTTCACAGCCCTTCTGACACATCTTATGGATTCTGAAACCGGGGATTTGAAATCTCTGTCAGATGATGAAATTTTCCAATCGATTTGCCTTACCCGGGATGGTGAGGTGATCCATGAAACGCTGAAAAAAATGTGGAGTAAATAATGGAATTCATTTATCTCATATTCATTTTGATGCTGGCGATTGTTGCCGGGTTTGAACTGATTTCCAAAGTACCGGCGACCCTGCATACCCCCTTGATGTCCGGCAGTAATGCTATCTCAGGGATTACACTGGTGGGTGCGCTGATTTCTGCTGGTTCAGCCAATGAAACGGTCACCATCATTTTGGGGACACTGGCTGTAACGTTTGCTACCATCAACGTGGTAGGCGGATACCTTGTAACAGACCGCATGCTGGCCATGTTTAAGAAGAAAAAAGAGGGGGAGGATAAATCATGAATATTGATCAACTGATTAATCTGGTGTATATCCTGGCGGCCCTTCTTTTTATTATCGGTGTCAAGAAACTCAGTTCCCCCCAAACTGCCCGTCAGGGGAATGGCCTTTCATCCCTGGGTATGTTATTGGCCGTTGTTGCAACATTGTGGCATCAGGATATTATTGGTTATGAATGGATTATTGTGGGACTCCTGGCCGGTGCCGTGATAGGAACAATCAGTGCCCGGGTTGTTAAAATGACAGCCATGCCGGAAATGGTGGCCCTATTTAACGGGTCCGGCGGGATTGCCAGTCTGCTGGTAGGGTGGAGTGTCTATCATGTAGGAAGTTCTCTGATACCCTCTACGACTATTCCCATTATTTTATCTGTCCTCATTGGGGGTGTCACCTTTACAGGAAGTCTCATAGCATGGGCAAAATTATCCGAGGTTATTGATGGGAAACCACATATTTTCAAGGGACAGCATATTCTAAATGTTTTGATACTTTTAATCCTGCTGGCAGCGGGTATTTTTCTGGTGATTAAGCCTGTTGGAATGTTCTGGGGTACAGATTTGTCCATGTACTGGATTTTTATTTTGCTGGTGCTTGTCTCAGGTATTTTAGGTGTGTTGATGGTAATTCCCATTGGTGGCGCAGATATGCCGGTTGTGATATCCCTCTTGAATTCTTTTTCCGGTCTTGCCGCCGCTGCCGCCGGTTTTGTGATCAGTAATAACGTTCTGATTGTATCCGGAGCTCTCGTAGGTGCCAGCGGAATTATTCTTACACAAATTATGTCCAAAGCCATGAACCGGAGTCTCGGAAATATCCTGTTCAGTGGTTTCGGATCGGTTGTATCCAGTGAAGGATCATCCGAACAGGGCGATGTGAAACCCATTACCGTTGAAGATGCTTATCTGATACTTGAGGCAGCCCGTTCAGTTGTGATCATTCCCGGTTATGGGATGGCGGTAGCTCAGGCTCAGCATGTCGTGCGTGAATTGGCGGAACTGATGGAAAAAAATGGAACGGAAGTGAATTTTGCCATCCATCCAGTGGCGGGCCGGATGCCGGGACACATGAATGTCCTCCTGGCGGAAGCCAATGTGGACTATGATAAACTGCGTGAAATGGATGATATCAATCCTACCATGCCCACGGTGGATGTTGCAATCGTCATTGGTGCCAATGACGTTGTGAATCCAGCCGCCCGGGAAGATCAAAGTAGTCCCATATACGGCATGCCGATTATTAATGCTGATTATGCGCGAACCGTCTTTGTGTTGAAACGATCCATGCGTCCGGGTTTTGCCGGTATTGAAAATCCTCTTTTCTTCAAGGAAAATACGCGCATGCTCTTTGGAGATGCCAAACATTCCATTCAGGGACTGGTGGCAGAATTTAAAAGTTGATATATCCGTTGGGAGTCCTGTGTAAGGAATTCCCAATATATCGTCAACAAAAGATAACGGGTTTATTAAAGTGAATGTTAAGTAATATAATATATCAAATGTAATATAAACTTGCATTTTTGTGTAGTCCGGACTATTTTATCCCCGGGGGTTTTTGGATATAACATAAACTATATATAGTATACTGCTTATAATCTATTAAACGAACAAGTATCTCAAACATCTAAGATATGATTAATTTTTTCGAATATTAAAAAGGGGTGGTTATATCTCCACCCCTTTCATCATTCGAATGTCAGAACTCATCAATCCATATGCGGATATCGATAGTCTTTCGGCGGCAGAAAGTTTTCTTTGATAGCCCTCATAGAGACCCAGCGCATAAGATTCATGGGTGAGCCGGCTTTGTCATTTGTACCGGATGCCCTTGACCCTCCGAAAGGCTGTTGTCCGACAACTGCTCCGGTTGGCTTATCGTTGATGTAAAAATTACCTGCGGCATGACGTAAAAGTTTCTCTGCCTGCCGGATAGCAAATCTGTCCTTTCCAAAGACAGCTCCCGTCAAAGCATACGGACTAGTTTCATCACAGAGTTTGAGCGTCTCTTCATAGGCATCGTCTTTATATATGTAAAGGGTGATGACCGGCCCGAAGATTTCCTCTTCCATTGTGATAAATTTAGGATTTGTCGTCAGTATCGTTGTGGGTTCGATAAACCATCCCTTAAAATCATCATAGTTGCCACCGGTTACAAATTCCGCCTCACGGGATTCTCGGGCCAGGTCTATGTATTTTGTAATGTTTTTAAAAGCAGCTTCATCAATCACTGCTCCCATAAAATTCTTCAGATCTGTAGGATCTCCCATGGGAATAGATTTGACTGTTTCCACGTATTTATCTTTTATGGTATTCCAAAGGGATTCAGGTATATATGCTCTGGATGCGGCGGAACATTTTTGTCCCTGATATTCAAAAGCCCCCCGGACCATGGCTGTAATCAATTCATCAGGATCCGCAGACGCATGAGCAAAGATAAAATCTTTTCCGCCTGTTTCACCGACGATGCGTGGGTATGTTTTATAATTGGCGATATTATTTCCCACCGTTTTCCACATACTTTGAAAAACAGCTGTAGATCCCGTGAAATGGATACCAGCCAGATTTTCATTTTCCATCACCAGTCGACCCACCACAGAGCCTTTTCCGGGAATAAAATTGATGACTCCATCGGGCAATCCAGCCTCTTTGAAGAGTTTCATCAGGAAATAAGCCGAATAAACCGCTGAAGAAGCCGGTTTCCAAAGGACCGTATTTCCCATAAGAGCGGGAGATGTAGGAAGATTACCGGCGATGGATGTGAAATTAAATGGTGTAACCGCAAAGATGAATCCTTCAAGGGCCCTGTATTCCAAGCGGTTCCAGGTTTCCTTCGTATTGTAGGGGGGTTGATCTTTATAAATCTGGCACATGTAATCAGCATTGAAATTGAAAAAATCAATGAGTTCACACGCACTGTCAATTTCTGCTTGAAAGACGGATTTACTCTGGCCAAGCATGGTGGCGGCATTCAGCAATTCTCTGTATGGACCGGATAAAAGAACAGCCATGCGTTTAAAAATTGCTGCCCGGTCTTCCCAGGGCATTTCGGACCATTTTTTCCAGGCTTCTGCAGCAGCCTTCACTGCCATATCAATTTCTTTTTCACCGGCCTGATGAAACACGCCCAGATCATGGTGATGATCATGAGGTATGTGACATCTTTCCAGGTTTCCGGTTTGGACTTCTTTACCCCCGATGATTAGGGGAATTTCTATTGTTGTTTTTTTTAATTCTTTAAGCTTTTTCTCCAGACGAACACGCTCCGGACTTCCAGGAGCATAAGATAAAATCGGCTCATTGACTGCCGTCGGAACTTTAAATATTCCATTACTCATTAGTCACCTCATCATGGTTAATGTTCTCTCTTCTCTCTTCTCTTTATTCTATATCATGCATCTCAACTTATCCTTTTCATTCGATTATTTCCATGAAAAAATCATGATAAATCCTCCGATTTTCTGAGGTTAGTTGTGTGATATATGTCACGGAGCCTTTTCTGAAGGTCAGAACAAGCCCCTATGGATAAAAAAACCTTGCACTTGTTCATATCCTTTGAGTAAGATAAAGCAAGTACAAATAATGAATGGTTGAATGATGATGCTAAATGGTAATAAGATACACCCATCTCTGATGGAAAATTTTTTATTTGGAATAAGGAGAGAACGATGAAATTTGTTAAAAGTATTGTATTACTCCTGATGTGCGCTGTCCTGTTGTGGGGACGGTCTTTTACGGTCCTGGAGTTCAGAGAACTACAATCTGATTTTAAAGCTCAAACCGATCCTGAACTGGATATGGACATGAATTATTGTTCGGTTTTACGGGTGGAAAGCACCCGGGCAGTGGAAATCTCCCTGAAAGAAAAAACCTACAGGACAGAAAAAATTGGACCGGGTAAGTTCTATTTTTATTTTTCCTCACGGGAAAAATCTTTGACGCTCCAGTCCCATAATTATGAGCCTCTGACTATTGAGGCTCCAGATCGGGGTTTTAAGCCCGGAATAGTTTACTTTTTAAGATTGGATACCCGCGATGATGTGGATGTTTCAATCCGGGTGAATCCTCAAAATGCCAACATACGGATTGATGGAGAATTATGGGCTCAAAGCACCGGTAAACTGACTCCGGGTAATCATGCCCTCGAAATTACCCTGGAAGGATATGAACCCATCCATGAGACGCTTCAGATTGAAAACCGGGCAGCTGTTTTTAACTATACCATGACACCAAAAACATCGGTTCCGGAAACTCCTCCACCTGCAACGCCATCAGCACCTCCATCGGAGTCCGTATCAGCAGTAAAAGCCTATGATTTTTCCTTTGATGTGCTATCCTGTAATCGGATTCCCGATGGGAACGTGATGATTAAAATCCGGATTACCAATCTTTCCCTTGATGACAGAGAATTGGCGATTCACCGAAACACCCGTTTTTATGATGACCAGGGTCGTGAATTCGGGTCTCCGGTCAGAACTATTGGAAATAAAGAGGCGACATATCACACTGTGTTGCAACACCGTATGATCAGCCAGGTTCCTACATTGTTGACTCTCACATTTAATGATGTTCCCCAATCATCCAAATCCATCAGCCTTCTTGAACTGGTTACTCAGGAGTGGATTTTACCCTTCAGAGGTCTTCCGATTAAATGATGATGTATGTGATATACCCAAAGCCGGTGATTTCACCGGCTTTTTTATATAGGGATATGACATATTTAAATCTCGTGATGTGCTCGCCCCCCACCCCGGGGGTAAAATAATCCAAAATCTGAAACAAGTCAAGTTAATATTATTAATAATATATACAATAATAATGATTATTGTTCTATTTTTTTGATGATATTTTCAGAAAAGTTTTTCAAGGATCGAAATAAAGATTTATTCCTTTAATTTTTGTTTTCTACATTTGAATAATCATACCCGAAAGGATAGATGATGAAGGAACTAAAATGGGGAATTCTCGGTACAGGACGCATGGCAGAAATTTTTACGAGTGAATTAATGAAATTGCCAGACGCACATGTTGTGGCTGTCGGTTCCCGCATTCAAAGAAAAGCAGAAGCTTTTGGAAAACAGTTTCATATTCCTGAACGCTTCGGCAGTTATTCGGACCTGGTGAATCATTCTTCTGCAGATATCATTTATGTAGCAACTCCCCATCCTTTTCACAAAGACAATACGATCCTTGCATTGGAGGCCGGTAAGCATGTATTATGTGAAAAACCCTTTGCTATCCATGCCGGGGAAGCTGAAGCAATGATCAGAGTTGCCCGATCCCGGGGATTGTTTCTCATGGATGCTTTGTGGATCCGCTTTACACCTCTGATGCAATGGCTGAAAGAGTCACTTGGAAAGGGTATTTTGGGAAACCTGGGTATTTTTTCCGGTGCCTTCGGATATGCCATGGATTTTGATCCCCAAAGCCGGGTGTTTAATCCCCATTTGGGTGGTGGCGCATTGCTGGATGTGGGCATTTATCCTCTGTCAACCAGTGTTTGGATCATGGGAAATCCCGTTGAAACAGCAGCTCTTGCCACCCTGGGCAGAAGTGGTATCGATGAACGGACCGGCATCGTGATGAAAACAGCGGATGAAAAATTGTCAGTCCTCTATACATCTGTTATTAACCAGACCCCCTATGATTTTACGGTGATGGGTGAAAAAGGAGTGGTCACTGTCCATGGACCCTGGTGGCATCAGGATTCCCTCACAATTCATCCGGGAACAGAGAAGCCGGTTGTCAAACATTTTGCTTTTGAGAACCGGGGATATGGCTATATGGCGTCTCACGTTATGACCTGTATCCGAAATGGAAAGACTGAAAGTCCTGTTGTACCCCATACAGAAACACTCACGATTATGAAAGTGATGGATCAGATCCGGCAACAGATAGGATTAAAATATCCTGGTGAGGCCTGAAATTCAATCAATGTGGATATGGTTTGTAATCTGATATTGTGAAATATATTCGAGATGATGTGAGTTGATGAGTTGTGTCTCCAGTTCCGAAATACTGCCCCGCCCCATTTCACAGGGCAGGCAATCCCCTGTGAAATACGCTGCACTCATTTCACGGGGCAGGCAATCAAACCAATCATTCAATCGAATCAATCTCCCCAATCCCCCCCAGTCTCTCCGCGCCCTCCGCGGGAATGCCCAAAATAAACTCTGCCTCTCTGCGCCCTCTGCGGGAACCCCCCAAAAAAAACCAGTCTCTCCGCGCCCTCTGCGGGAATGCCCAAAATAAACTAAGCCTCTCCGCGCCCTCCGCGGGAATGTCCAAAATAAACTCTGCCTCTCCGCGCCCTCTGCGGGAAATGCCCAAAATAAACTCTGCCTCTCTGCGTTCACTGCGGGAGGAATCAAACTTACCACTATTCTCTCATTTCATGATACCCACAAAATATCCATCAGTATCAAAATCCTGTGGACTAATCCTGAGCCAGGGGGTTTTTGAAGGTTTCAGTGGCAAATCCAGGTCCTGAATCATATCTGAAATTGGTACCGGATTTAAATGAGGCCAGGTTTTCATAATATACTCCATTTGTCCTTCATTTTCTTCGGGCAGGATGGAGCAGGTTGCGTATATAAGGCGTCCACCCGGTTTCATCAGCGGTATGTTTTCTTCAAGTATTTTTCGTTGCATTTCCACGTAGTTTTGGATAATCCCCGGGGTCAGATTCCATTTCAGGTCCGGCCGACGCCTGAAAGTACCGCTCCCACTGCAGGGCACATCCAGAAAAACTATATCTGCCTTGCCCTGAAGGGTTTTGAAAACTTCTTTCTGGTCCATCACCTGAATACGGGCCTCTGTACGGGCTGCCCTGTGCATGAGTTCCATCAGCCGTTCAGGATATTTATCGGTGGCAATAATCCGGGCCTGATTTTGAGTGAGGGCTGCAAGGTGGAGAGATTTTCCTCCGGCTCCGGCACAGGCATCGAGGATGCAATCTCCCGCCTGAGGTTGAATTAAACGGGTAATAAGCTGACTCCCCTCATCCTGAATTTCAACCCATCCCTGCCTGAATATTCTGTGATGTCTGATATCCGGGTTCCCTTGCATTCGAAGGGCTTCCGGCAAAAGGTTACCCTTACGGATGGTGTATTCCGGACAGGCCTGTATGACATCCTTAACCTTTGCTTTTAGTGTATTTACCCGAAGATGAATCCCCGCCGGTTTTAATAGAGATGTGGCAGTGGCATGTAATGTCTCATGGTCAAAAATTTCCTCCAGCTCAGTCCACATCCATTCCGGGAGGCTGTAAGTGACAGGATCCGGAGGGTTTTTCTCCATTTTATTTTTTTCTGTATGTCTCCACGCCTGACTAATAGCATCCTCTTTCCGGAAGTCCGGTGCCGGAGATGTGGGGTAAAGATCCCGGTAAGCCCAAATCACCAGCTCTTCCACAGGTATGGTGGTGCTCATGGTAGGAGATGCAACTTCGGCAGAATGCCACTCCAAACGCGACTTGTGACGCATCACATGCCAGAATAATTCTGATATCGCCCTGCGATCCCTTTTTCCTAAAAAATGCCTTTGTTTAAAATAGTAGTGTACAATTTGATCTGCCGGCTGACTGGATTCTTTGGAAGCCTGCTGATACAGCTCGGTGACCAGAGTGAGCAGGAGTGGAATGTTCATACAAGAATCACTAACCGAAGGTTTTTTTAGAGATCATCGTAAGAAATTCTGCCCGGGTTTCCGGATCATCGTGAAATTCCCCAAGAACTGTAGAGGTTGTTGTATAGGAATTTTTCTTTTCAACACCCCGCATTTGCATGCACATATGCTGACCTTCAATAACCACCCCCACACCAATGGGATGCACCGTGTTCCAAAGTGCTTCTGCAATCTGGCGGGTCATGCGTTCCTGAATTTGCAAACGACGGGAATACATTTCGACAATCCGGGGAATTTTACTGAGCCCCAAAACCTTTCCGTTGGGAATGTATCCTACATGGGCGACACCAAAAAAAGGCAACATGTGATGTTCACACAGGGAGAAAAAATCTATATCACGGACCACAACCATACCCCGGGATTCTTCATCATAGATGGCATCGTTGATAATATCCTTAAGCTTCATTTCATAGCCTTTTGAAAGAAATTCCCAGGACTTCGCTACACGGTATGGTGTTTTTAACAATCCATCCCGTTGTGGGTCTTCGCCGATTTCTTTTAACAGATCCAGGGTGATGGCTTCGAGTTTTTTTATGCGGGGATTACTCATTGCTTATCTTTGCTCCTAAATCAGGGGTTTCGCGGACTTCCACCGATATCAGCGTCACAGACGGGGGAAAGGCACGCTTGAGTTGATGATATACAAACAAGGAAATGTTCTCGGTTGTGGGAAGATGCTCCCTGAACCAGGGGATATCTTCTTCCAGATGGGATATATGCAGAATGGATATGATTTTCTCTTTGAGGATTTGTTCCACCTCGAAAAAATTGATTATCATTCCGCTTTGCATATCTACAGGTCCGCGCAATCCCAGGGTTACTTCGTAATTATGTCCGTGGACACGGCTGTATTTTCCGTATTTCCGACGGTTTTCTTCCGGGGATTTGTCTTTGTCCCGGTAGCTGTGGGCGGCGGAAAAGGTGATGCGGGTATATAGTTCGAGGATAGGATTGCTATTCTCCACGATAAACAACCCAATTGTTTTCTGTCTCCCACAGTTTCAGCTCATACAGCATTCCTGGTTCCAAAACCTTTTCCAGTTCTTTCCAGATCAATACAATCAGATTTTCTGATGTGGGGATGACTCCTTTCAGGAACGGGACATCCGTGTTCAGGAATTTGTGGTCCAGTTTATCTACAATACTTTCATGAATGATGAGTTTCAGCTTTTTTAAATCGATGATCATGCCCGTTTCTTTAGGGATGTGTCCCTGTACGGTGACTTCGAGGATATAATTATGCCCATGGCCGTGAGGCCAGCTGCATTTACCGTATATATCCTGATTGGTTTTATCGTCAAAATCCGGATTCCGGAGTACATGAGACGCTGAAAAAGTCACCCGTTTTGTCAGGTAGATCATGGAATCCTCCTTGTTTTTATCTGTCTCTCCATGATGAATCTTTTTGGACACTTTCCATGGGGCTTCGTTACTATTTATTCGTGTTCAGGCTGTATTTCGAGTCCCAGGCGGACCATGGTATCGTGGCGGCTGGTACGTTCAAGGCATTCCTGGCAAATGTAAAATCCTTTGTTGAAAGGATCCTCTGTTAATTTTTCTCTGTTTTCTTCACCACACAGGGAACAGGTTTTTCCAAAAGGTTCCGGTGTTTTTTCTTTCTCTTGATTTTTCATGGAATAAAATCCTTATATAGCCTTCGATTGCAGGAAAAGCTGCTAAAACTCAAGATATCCACCCAAAGCCAGTTCGATTCCTTTTGCTGTCTGCAGGCTGAATCCATTATGCAGTGCCATGGCAAAATCCAGGTTTAAAATCCAGGTTTTTACCGAAAAACCGAAGGAGATATGTTTGTTATTTTTTCCACCCCAGGCCAATCCGGCCCGAACCGGGAAGGCGGGTGAGCGGACAATTTCGATACCGTTGCTCCACAGCCACGAATCCCGGGCAAAAAAGATATTGTGAAAGGATGCTGAAAAATCGCTGACCCAAACAACTTCCGGATTCAGTTGCCGCCGGAGGCCAAAACGGACCCATGCGGGATAACGGATTTTAACGGCTCCATCAGGAGGATTGAGTGAGGATTCCTCAGCCATATAAATTTCTTCAAATGTTGGCATCACGCCTGTTGTATCCCCGAAGAAATCCATGGGAGTCAGTTCTTTCAGACGGTACACATACTTTTTACTCTGATAAATATCTCCTTCATCAACACCCAGCAGCATCCGTGCATAGCTGGGTTTGTTCCAGTAGGTCTGGGCAAAGAGATTGTTCAGTGCCACACTGAACTGCCAGCCATTCCAGGGATTGGAGGTGTAACCCAGGTCCAATCCGGCACCGGTCCCGCCATACATCAGCCGGGTAATATACTCGGCACCGGCTTTAAGGGATGTTGTATCAGTAAGGAAATGGGCCGTGGATTCGTCGCTGTCAAAACCATAATAGGTCAATCCCTGGAAATAGCGGAGTGTGAATCCAACAGCCCCGAATTCAAAGGGAAATCCCATCGAGTAATCGGCAACGGCCATGACCATCGAGTTGAGATCAATGGTCAGATCATAATCTTTGAGGATTCTGTTGCCATTTACAAATAGATCCGCATAATCGTAGGGCATGATGAAGTCGGCTGCAGAGATCATCCGGGTGGTAACAGCCCAGTTTTTATGGGACAGGCTCAGAAAAGGAACAACCAGTGAAAGCCCGGCTTCTCCCCGGAATCCATCCTCCTGGAACAGTTCAAGAAACCCTTCCTTGGGGATTTCTCCGGTGTAGGGATCGGGCCTTTCCAGATCGCGGCCGTTATAATAATTTACATCCTTCAGGGAGAGGACTGTATTTTGAATCCGAAAATCTACATACCCCAGTGAGATACGTGTATTGCCTGAAGAATCGGGAAAGGCAAGGTTGGCCGGATTCCACCCGACAGCCGAAAAACCACGGGAAATTGTGCCATAGGCTCCTGCCAGTCCCACAGCCCGGGGATCCCGGTCAAACTGGGCTTGCAAAAAGGCGGTTAGCCCTACAAACAGGATAAGAAAGCGTCGCATCATTCTCCGCCTTCCTCGTCCTCATCATCGGAACCGTAGATAAAATCACCGGTGTTAACCCGGAAACCGATATAGGCATGAACGCCGATATAATCCTGGGGCCGGATAAAAATAAGGGAATCGGAACTGGTTTGAAGATCAATCCGGGGCATCACATAATGTTTGACCTGGCGGGTCAGTTCAATCACCAGTTCTGCTGAAACGGTATCGGTAATCATAGAATCCACCGGTGTTATGATCATACCTGTTTCCGGATCTACCCCTGCCCGGGGCAAAGGGACTGAGAAAAGTGTATCCAGACGAATGGTATCCCCGTTATTAAAATAGATCCGGTTGTTTCCCATACCCGCAATATTCAGTGAATCCAGAGTCGCAGGCAGGGTGTCCTGAGGGAAAATCGTGCTGTCTGACATGAGAAGGGTAAATGTTCCATGCATCGGGATGTGATTGGTCAGATTGGCATATACAATGGCTCCCGTCGCATTCTCCTTAATAAAAGCTGCTGTAGAACTATCCCACGCAGCAATTGTTGTGTGCTCTTTCGGCATAAAGCTCTGACTGCTTGCCAGAAATTTAAAAGGGGCTTCCAGTGTATAATCAGCCCACAGGCTGTCTCCGATGCCAATTGTTCCTTCACCCCTCACAAGGGCACTGGTGCTGATACGGAAGTTTTTGGGATTCAAATCTATCAGGTCTGCAATTGTGGGGTGTGTCTCGTCTTCCAGGACCAAATTTGATTCGTCATCCCAGTAGACAAACATGCCCTGTCGGTTAAACTTGATGATGGAAACGGCTGAATCTGTTGCTGCTGCATCCGGATGATTGAGAGACGGTTCCACATGCATGGTGCGGGATTCCGTTTTCTTGATGGCTGTAATATCCATCATCAGTTTTACAGGAAGAATACGGTTTCGTACTCGGAGTGTCATTTCTGGTTCGGCAATGCCAATACCGGTGATGCCTTCCGGAAGTTCCATCTGTTGTTCATCTCCTGGCAGCAGCATGTTGAATTGCCCCTTCAACGAATCAAAACGCATGTCCGTTACCTGAAAGTCAACCTGGAGGGTTCCTATACTTTCATTCAAGGGGAAGGTGGCATTATATCCTGCCACATCCGGTGCGGCACTGTCGATTTTTACCTGATAAGTGTATTCCAGCTTGTCTAATAATTCATCGTCGTCACTGTTTTTAACATGGTATCCACCCAGATCCAGGGTCATGTCCAGGCCTGGAGTGAGCAGAGTATCGGGAAATGCTGCAGGATGGTTTCCCGGCGGAGGTGATTGAATCTGGGGAAAGATGAGCCCGAACCGGATAGGTGCATCAAAAGTGTTGTTTAAAACAGACATGCTGATTTCATTGGTATCCGGTCCGGTCACGCTCAATGCCCCTTCCTCAATCTGTGTGTTGCTTTGGGGCAGTGGAAATCCCAGAGTTGTATCCATGAGGACTATTTCTTTTGTGCGTCCATGGATGGATGTAAAGGACATTTTGGTGTTTTGCCGGTAATAAAGTCCTGTTTCAATATCGGGATTTGCATAAAGGGTATCGCTGACCGGGACACGGTAAATCGCCATGGATGCATTCAGTCGCGTTCCTTCCACCATTTTACCTGTCAAGTCGGTGGAATCCCTGAGTGTGCCGTAGGCTGAAACGGTTCCTCCTTCGTGCACCACCAGGTCATAGCGGGACATGTCATCACGGATGACTTCGATTTTTACTGTATCGATAAGGACAGGACCCGGCAAATCGTTTCGAAAATCTGTTACAAAAAAACTGCCTTCACCGGTTTCCAGGGCATAAGCAGAAAAGTATCGTCCCAGTTCTTCACGCGTTTCTTCTCCAAAATCTACCATCTCATCCACATCTGCAACCGGTTCACTGATCTGATCATTCCACACATCCGGTGGAATGGTTGAGATATCTGCTCCTACAATGTCTTTAAGGGTCAGTTTATCGCTGACATCCCTGCTGACCGGGTCAACCCTGAGGGTTTGTCCTTCTTCCTGTACAGAAATACCGGTGTTCACCGGGACGATGAAATTATTTTTGGACAGGGCCACCTGACCCAGTTCTCCGCCGAAGCGGAGGAACATGGTATCGCCTTCGGCAAAGAACGTGGAATCATTTTCCAGATCGATCACCGGATATTGTTCATAAATCAGGGGAAGCGTAAGTGAGGCTTTCCAGGCGGGAGGTTCCAGCTTGGTGGGGACATTTAAGTCACAGGAAGAGAAAAAGAGTGTACAGAAAAGTACACATGCCAGACAGGCTTTTATGTACAGCCATGTATGATGAGGGTGTTTCATTTTCCAAAAACCGGAAAGGCTCAGGAAAGATATTTTTTGAGTTCCTCTGCCTTATCTGTTTTTTCCCAGCTGAAGCCACAATCTTCACGGCCAAAATGGCCATAGGCTGCAGTTTTCCGGTAAACCGGACGCTTCAGATCCAGATAATCAATGATCTGATGAGGCTTCAGGGGGAATTCCTTCCTGGCAATGTCTGCCAGTTGATGATCCGGGAGTTTTCCGGTGCCAAAGGTTTCAACAAAGACGGACACGGGCTCGGCTACACCGATGGAATAAGCCAGTTGAATTTCACAACTGTCTGCCAGTCCGGCTGCCACGAGATTCTTTGCAATGTACCGGGCCATATAGGTAGCGGACCGGTCCACTTTGGAGGGATCTTTTCCGGAGAAGGCACCGCCGCCGTGACGGGCATATCCTCCGTAGGTATCTACAATAATTTTCCGTCCTGTCACACCGGCATCCGCCTGGGGTCCGCCCATTTCAAACCGGCCGGTGGCATTGATATGCAGTGTGGTTTCATTGTCCATCAGATTACCCAGGACTGGTTTGATGACCATGTTGGTGATATCCTTGCGGATTTTATCTGTGTCGGCATCTTTCCGGTGATGAATGGCGATAACCACCGAGCTGACCCGGGCAGGCACCCCATCGTGATATTCCACAGTCACCTGGCTTTTTCCGTCAGGAAGTGCCCAGAGCAGTTCCCCTTCTTTGCGTAGGGTGGACATCCGGAGTGTCAGTTTATGTGCCAACGAAATGGGGAGAGGCATCAATTCCGGTGTTTCCCTGCAGGCAAAACCGAACATGAGTCCCTGATCTCCCGCACCCTGCTCGTGACCTTCTGTTTCGTCAACGCCCTTTTTTATATCAGGAGATTGTGGATGGATGGATTCAATGACCGCGCAGTTTTCATAGCTGAGTCCACTGTCATAACTATCATACCCGATGCGTTTCAGGGTTTTCCGGACAACTTCCGGAATGTCTACATAACATTCGGTGGTGATTTCACCAACGACCATGACAAGTCCGGTTGTCACCAGGGTTTCACAGGCGACCCTGGCTTCTTTATCTTTTTCCAGGATGGAATCCAGAATGGAATCGGAAATCTGATCGCATATTTTATCAGGATGACCTTCTGTGACAGATTCAGAGGTGAAGTATGTAATACGCAATAATGTCTCCTTTATTTAAATCCTGATAATTTAATCATTTCAAACCTTATTCAAAAGATTCTGAAAAATCTCCCAGATTCACTGGTTTTAACCGGCCCTTGCAGATGGTTTTCTGACCGATGATGGCTCCTGATAGAAGGGCATGTTCGATGTCGGCTTCTTCATAAATAATGGAATCCCGGATGACAGAGCCGCATATATCGGCTCCGGCTCCGATGGATACATAGGGACCGATTACGGAATTTTTCACGGAGGCATCATCTGAAATATACACGGGGGGGATAATGGCGCAATTTTTGGCATTTCCAGGCCGGGAGCCTTTCTGTTCCAGGATCAGGCGGTTTGTTTCCAGCAGGGTTTCCTGTTTTCCGCAATCCAGCCAGCTGTCTATTTCGGCGGCGGTAAATATTTCTCCCTGATCCATCATGATTTTGAGGGCGTCCGTAAGCTGGTATTCTCCCCGGGTTTTTTGTTGGTCCCGGACCAGCTTTTCGATGGCTTCTTTCAGCATTCCCTGATTCCGGATCAGGTAGAGTCCCGCAATCGCCAGATTTCCCGGCGGGTTTTCCGGTTTTTCCACCATGGAAAGCACATGCCCCTCTTCATTGGTTTCTACTATGCCAAAACGTCTGGGATCATCCACCTGAACGACACCCAGTGTATGGGTCTCCCGGGAGATGAATGTCTTGTAATCTGTATTAATGATGGTGTCGCCGAGTATGATCAATACGGGTTCATCCGTCTCTTCCAGTCCGTATAATACAGCATGACCCAGTCCCAGCATCTCTTTCTGTTCCGGAAACTCACATTGGAGTCCCTCTTTACCTTTAAAATAATCCATCACCCGTTCTTTTTTATATCCGACGATAATCGATAATTGGTGAATGCCGGCTTCCGTCAGTGTATCGGCAATATGTCCGATGATGGGTTTTCCGGCCACATTGAGCATGACTTTAGGACGTGTAAGTGTATGGGGGCGCAGACGGGTTCCGATCCCGGCAGCGGGTATGATTGCTTTCATAGAAAAGCCTCCTTTGCCGTTTCAAGGTTATTCAAAATCTCCTTTAAACCGCTTGTCATTCATGGTCGAAGCCTGGAGCTTAAGTTTGTTCATCAATTCTTCCTGAAGTTCTTTTGCAGGATCTTCTCCATGGAGTTTGAGCATATAATTGAGGGCGATCACTTCAGCGATCACGGTGATGTTTTTTCCGGGATAGATGGGAAGGGTTATAAAGGGGATATCCACATCCAGGATGGTATTTTTCTGTTCATCCAGTCCAAAACGTTCGTACTGGGCTTCAGAATCCCATTCCACCAGTTCAATCTGGACCTCGAGGCGTTTCCGGGGCCGGACGGCGCGGATGCCGAATGCCTTCCGGACGTTGACAACACCCAATCCCCTGATTTCCAAGGTGTTTTGCAGGATTTTTTCACCGTAACCCATGAGGATGGTTTCACTGGCTTTTTCAATATTCACCACATCATCCGCAACCAGCCGGTGTCCGCGTTCAATCAAATCCAGGGCGATTTCACTTTTCCCGATACCGCTCCGGCCTGTCAGTAAAACGCCCACACCGTAAATATCCAGGAGTGTCCCATGGACATTGATGCGGGGTGCAAATTCCTTGTAAAGGAAAGAATTGATTTCCTTCAGGAAATCGGTGTTTTCCACCTTTGTCTGTAAAAGGGGGATTTTCATTTCCGTGGCAAGGTCCACCACAAGCGGGGGGAGTTCCAGATCTTTCAGCAGGATAACCGCCGGTATTTCATAGGCAAACATCCTCTGAAAGATGGATTTCATGGCGGTGGCCGAGATGGTGGATATGAATTTGACTTCCTTATTTGTGAGGATTTGCAGGGATTTTGGGGAAAAGAAATCCCAGTATCCCGCCAATTCAAGTCCGGGAATATTTACCTTGGATGAGCGGATGATATTCTTCCGCCCTACCCGGCCGTTTAACTGAACAATGCGGAGTTTGGCTCCGATTTCATTCAGAAGGCGCTGTATGGTCAGTTCAAGTGTCATCCCTAAAATTTATCTTTATATTTTTTCAATTGCCTTACCATTTTTGCCACAGCCTGGTCAACGGCTTTTGTGAGTTCACGGCTTTTTTCTTCGATGGTCAATGTTTTTCCGGGGACATTCACTATGAGTTCGGTTTTCACCTGACCGGCTGCTGCATCCTCGATGATGACATGGACATCGACAATGCGTTCAAAAACTTTGGTCAGGCGGTTTAATTCATCCTGTACATACTGTTTCATCTTGTCTGAAACATTCAGGTGTCTTGCCGTGATTTCAACTCTCATCGTGGCCTCCGTTCATGTTATTGGGTTTATTCCGTCTACCGGCCCGGGGATGTGCCTGCCGGTAGACATCCTTAAGTCGTCCTGTGTTCACATGGGTATAAATCTGGGTTGTAGAAAGACTTGAGTGTCCCAAAAGGGACCGGACCGCCTGAAGATCGGCTCCGTTTTCCAACAGGTGTGTGGCAAAGGAGTGGCGAAGGACATGGGGACTATTTTTCCGGGCACCTTCAGAAAAGGCCCGGATGATTTTTTCAATACGGTATTGGACATCCCGTGGACTGATCCGTTTATTTTGTTTAGAGATAAAAAGGGGGGAAGAGGTTTCAAAGCTTCCAAATTTTTCCCGTCTGAAAGCCAGATAAGCGTCAAGGCTCTTCATGGTTTCTGTGCCGACGGGCAGGACCCGTTGCTTATCTCCCTTACCTACAACCGAAACGGTATTTCCATGTGTATTCAAATCCATGATATTCAACTGAACCAACTCATTCAGACGCATTCCCGTGCTGTAAATCAGATCCACCAGGGCTTTATCCCGGCTGTGTATGAACGTGTCTGCAGGTATTGAACGGAAAAGGGCTCTCATCTGTTCCTGTGTGATAAAAACCGGCAATTTTGAAGGGAGTTTCGGCGAACGGATGGCATAGGCCGGGTTTTTATCGATCCATTCATTCCGCATGGCAAATTTGAAAAGGGATTTTAACGCCGCCAGTTTCCGGGCGATGGTTTTGGCAGACTGCCCTTCTTCAGAAAGTTTACCCAGGAAATGCCGGAGTGTCAGTTTGTCAATCTTTTTTATATCGATTTCCGGCTCGCTGTAATAATCCCGGCAATAATCCCTGAACTGGAGTAAATCCCTGCCGTATGCTTCCAGGGTGTTGGCGGAATAACCCCGTATTTCGTGAAGATAGGAAAGAAAACGGTTCAGGCATGTATCATAACTTAACATAGGGATTCCCCGTCATAGCCTAAAATCTGAAGGACTTCACACATATCCCTGGGCAGGGTAGAGCGGACATGCACCGGTTCTCCGGTCCGGGGATGATCAAAAAACATCTCATAACTGTGAAGTGCCTGTCGGTGAATGCAGTCCAAAACCTGAACGGCTTTTTCCCGTTGACGCGGTTTCAGGCTTTTTAATTTTTTTGTCCGCCCTCCATAGGTGCTGTCTCCCAAAACCGGGTGACCGCTGTAAGCCATGTGGACCCGGATCTGATGTGTCCGGCCGGTGATAATCCGTAGTCGGACCAGACTGAGAAAATCCAGATCCGCTAAGACTTCATACCGGGTTTCAGCATCTTTACCGTCAGGTACAACGGCGAACTTTTTGCGGTTGGAGGGATCCCGTCCGATAGGATCCAGAATGACGCCGGAAGAAGGTGTGATGGTTCCCCAGACCAGTGCCAGATAATATTTCTCGATTTTCCGGTATTCAAATTTCCGGGCCATTTCATTGTGGGCGACATCATTTTTCGCGGCGATTATGGTTCCTGAAGTATCTTTATCCAGCCGGTGAATGATGCCCGGGCGGTAATATCCTCCGGCGGTTGAAAGCGTTGTACAATAATGGGCCAGGGCGTTGACCAGTGTCCCGGTCCGGTTTCCTGCTGCCGGGTGGACAACCATATCCGGTGGTTTGTTGATCACGATCAGATCATCATCCTCATAGACGATCTGAAGGGGGATCATCTCCGGCTCAACCGTCAAAGGCCGCCGTTGGGGTATGCTAATGGTCAGGATATCCCCGGGGGAGATTTTCAAAGAGGCTTTATCAATGACTTGGCCGTTCCGGAGGATGTGGCCGTTTTCGATGAGTAACTGAACCCGTGTCCGTGAGATACGGGGAATGGACTCGGCAATAAAACGGTCGAGACGCAGGGACTTTTGATGTGGAGAGACAATGATCTGATACGTCTGCGTATCCATTGTCTCTTCATAGAGTTCATCCGTCAGCATGTTTGATTTGTCGATTCTGGAGAAATGTTCCCAGAATAAAAAGCAGCACTCCGATGGTTATGGCTGAATCCGCAATGTTATAAACCGGCCAGTAATATCCGGATATCCCCATCTGAATCATGTCTGTAACTGTGCCCCGGAAAAGCCGGTCGTAAAAATTGCCCAGGGCACCTCCAATGATCAGGCTGAAAGCAATGTCATTCAGCAGGCTGTAAGCCTCCCGCCGGTACTGGTAAAACAGATAGAGGATAATCACTATAAAACCCAGATAAGAAATAATATGAATCCCGGGAAAGTGAATACCGAAGGCTACGCCGTGGTTTTCAACCCGGGTGATGATCAGATTATCCCCAAGAAGATGAATCGGATTCCGTACAGGGATGCTGAAATGTGATCGGGTCAGAACTTTTGTCCATTGATCCAGTAACACCACACAGATGACGATTAAAGCAAACCGAACCCGGCGCGTAGAAAGTTTAAGTGTCTTGTGGATCATATACCAATTTCCGGGTCAACCCGTGCCGGCCCTGAGATTATTTAATTTTTGATTTGCAGTTTACACAATGACGGGTATGGGGCACTTCCTCGAGCCGTTCATTGGGTATGCGGCTGCCGCATTCCACGCAAAAACCATATTCCGGGTCATTATCCACCCGGTTGAGTGCTTCATTCAGATAATTCAGATATTTGAATTCACGGGTATAATGCATGAAGGCTTTTTCTCGTTCCTGGGCGTCGGTTCCCACATCAGCCATGTGATAGGCATAATTGGAATCAATTTGTGCCGAACCACCTGTCGGAGAATTGTCCATGAAAGCCTGGCGTTTTTCATCCAGCTGCTCCATGGTTTCTTCTCTTTTTTTCAGGATGACTTCCCTGAAATGTTGCCGTTCTTTGGCCGTGAGACCTTTATTCTTTTTGTCAGCCATTACCGGTTCCTTCTTTGCTTAATCGTTTGATCATCATGCTTATTTCAGCACCTTCAAGTTTCAGTGCTTTTGTGGCCTCAGGATAATCTACGGTTTCTGACAATTCATCTGCAAGGGTTTCTGTCATGAGATAATCCTGATGGGCCTGGACAGCTCTTTTTACCGGGTCAGGGCCCTGAATGCCCAGATGGATCCGGTCGTCTACACGAAAATCGGCATCTTTTCGAAGGGTCTGAATATGCCGGACCAGATCCCGGATGAGTCCCTCATCTTTCAATGCCGGTGTCAATTCTGTATTCAGGGCCAGAAAATACCCTTTATCTTCTACAGCCGCAAGATTTGGCTGCTCTTCCATATTCACCTGAATTTCCGAAGGTTCCAGGGTATATCCCTTCACCCGGATACTCTCGCCCCTGCGGACCTTTTCCGCCGTTTCGTCGGCATTCAATTCAGCCAAAGCTTTGGCAACGACGGGCATATCTTTTCCCAGTTTCTGTCCAAGCAGTTTGTAGTTGGGCTTGATGACAAAGCGAATATAATCCTGGGGATTTTCCGTAAGGGTCACATCCTTGATGTTCAGTTCTTCAAGAATCTGGTCCTTTAAGGCCAAAATGTGATCACTTTCGCTTTTACGAGCCGGTTTGACGATCACATTGGACAGCGGTTGCCGTGTGCGGATATTGGCTTTGTTCCGGGCGGAACGGCCCAGTTCCACAATCTTGATGATGGTATCTATCCGTTCGGAAAGTGCTTCGTCAATGCATGATTCATCCGCTTCGGGAAAGGGATTCAGATGGATACTCTCCGGGGCGTTTTTATCTACGGAAAGAACCATGTTCTGGTAGATCTCTTCTGTCACGAAAGGCATGATGGGAGCCATTGTAAGAATGATGGTTTTCAGGGCTGTATACAGAGTAAAATAGGCTGCCAGTTTGTCGCCGTCATTTTCACTTTTCCAAAAACGGCGGCGGCTACGACGGACATACCAGTTAGACAGGTTATCCAGAAGTAATTCGAATTTCCGCATAAGCCGTTCAACATGGTAGTTGTCGTAATCATACCGGGCTTCTTTGACAAAGGTATGGATTTTGGACAATGCCCAGCGATCCAGTTCGGTCAATGATTCCCGGTCCACCTTTCCGGTAACCGGATTATATTCATCCAGATCGGCGTAGGTGATATAAAATGAATACATATTCCAAAGCGTGAGGAGTTTTTTTCGGATTTCATCAGCGGGTCCATATCCGAAATTGAGGTTATTTTCCGGATTGTGAGCCGTAAAGATCCACCGCATCACGTCCACACCCATCTTGTCTGCTGCATCCTCAAACCAGATGGCATTGCCGGCGCTTTTATGCATGTCGTTGCCATGCTCATCCTTTACCAGGGCATGTCCCAACAAGGTTTTAAAGGGTGCTTTCTTTTCCAGAACCGTGCTCATGGCCAGGAGTGAATAAAACCAGTTCCGGAACTGCCCCGGAAGGCTTTCGGTGACAAAGTCTGCAGGGAACCATTGTTTCCAGTATTCCCGGTTTGAAAGGTATCCCAGGGTGCTGTAGGGTACAATCCCGGCATCGAGCCAGGGATTTCCTACATCGGGAACCCGTTTGGAGACACCGCCGCATTTGGAACAAGCAATTTCAACCTTGTCAATATATGGTTTGTGTGGACTGTGTCCTTCAAATTCTTCCCAGCCCTTAACGGCCCGTTCTTTAAGCTCTTCTTTACCGCCGATGACCTCAAAATGGCCGCAGGCATCACAGACCCAGATCGGCAGACTGAGTCCCCAATACCGCTTTTTGGAGATCATCCAGTCATGCATGTTTCTCAGCCAGTCCAATTCCCGTTCCCGGCCCCAGGCGGGTATCCACTGGATATCATCCACGACCTTCGCAATTTCATGGCGAAGTTCATCCATGGAAATAAACCACTCATCTACCAGGCGGAAGACCAGTTCCGTGCCATGTCGCCAGCAGGTGGGATAACGGTGCGTGATCTGATCCCGCTTGTAGAGAATGCCTTTTTCCTTGAGGGATGAAAAAATATCAGGGGCGATAGACTGGACATTTTTACCGGTAAGCCAGTCAAATCCTTCCAGATAATTTCCAAACTCGTCGATGGGAGCAATGACGGCTATCTCATTTTCCTTGGACAGGGCAAAGTCCTCTTTACCACATCCGGGAGCAATATGGACAATGCCTGTTCCGTCGGAATCGCTGACTTCATCCCAGGCGATCACAATGTGACGGACACCCTTCTGGGCTGTGAGTTCATCGAAAGGTCCGCCATATTCCAGTCCCAGTAAATCTGTTCCCTTCAGGGTTTCCACGAGGGAATATTCTCCCTTGAGGATGTCTGTAAGATTCTGTGCCAGGTAATAAATTTCATCACCCTGTTTTACTTTGACATAATCCAGGTCCGGATGGACCGCCGCGGCAGTATTGGCGGCAAGTGTCCAGGGAGTGGTGGTCCAGACCAGCAGGTATTCGTTTTCTTTATGTTTCAGACGGAATTTGGCGAAAATCGTGGGGTGGGTTAGCTCTTTGTATCCTTCAGTTGCGATTTCATGTTCACTCATGGCAGATCCGCACTGGGGACACCAGGGCATCACATCATATCCTTTGTAAATCATGCCCCGGTCGTAGCACTTTTTCAAAAAATGCCAGATGGTATAATTGTTTTCATCGGACATGGTATAATATGAATGATCCCAGTCCATCCAATATCCCAGCCGGATGGATTGTTTCGTTTGGATTTTTGAGTATTTATTTACCCGGTCTTTGCAGGCCTGGACAAATTTTTCAATGCCGTAGGCTTCAATATCTGTCTTGGATTTAAACCCAAGCTCTTTTTCCACTTCCACTTCGACCCAGAGTCCCTGGCAGTCAAAACCATTCTGATACCGGAGTTCTTCCCCCAGCATGGAATGATAGCGGTTAAAGACATCCTTCAGGGTTCTTCCCCAGGCATGGTGGACTCCCATGGGGTTATTGGCTGTAATGGGTCCGTCCAGAAAGGACCATTTCTTATGCCCTTTGTTTTGTACACGCAGTTTATTGAAAATGCCTTTTTCTTCCCAGAATTTCAGCTTTTCGTGTTCCAGCTGGATGAAGTCCACTTTACTTGATACCGGTTTGTACATGAAAATCTCCCGATTGATACCGCGGTTTCAGATCATTTCTGCCATGATTTTCCCACCCCCTTCACGGGCTTTTGAAATCCAACCTGCCTGTTCGTTTTGGGGTCATTGCAGATAACTTTGAATTTATTTCCATCTGGGGGGAATGTCAACGACAAGAGACAGGATACCTCTTAAAAATACCGAAACTGCAAGAATATTCAATCTATCAAAAATTTTTATCCTTTGACTATTGAAATAGAAAGATATACATTTCAAATTAAAATAGAAAAAAGCTAAATAAGCATGACAGATCCAATTAAAAGAACAAACATAGAAAGGAGTTCGGAATGAAACGAATGCTAACTGTCCTGGTACTGTTATTTATGGTATCAGCCCTCTGGGCCGAATCGGCTCAAACCGTGGCGTATATGGAATATGATCCCACGGACAGTACAGCGGCCTGGTATGGCACCAGTGGAAGCCGGGGAGTAACCGGCGGCTATGACCTGGATGGAGACGGAAAAATGGAAGTCTATGCCGTTCACTACGGCCAGGGCGGCGGAGTTGTGGGACTGGAATATACCGGAGATGGTGCCATGGAAGTGATCTGGCACTCCGATACAACCTCCACAACCTATTCAACCGGAACCCGCATGGTTCAGGTGGCCGATCTGGATGGCGACGGACTGAAAGAAGTCATTTTCTTCCGTGGTTACTATACGGATGATCCCAATGGCGGTCTGTACATCTATGAAGCAGACGGAACGGATAACGGTTTCAAAGATCCGGTCCATTATACTCTCAATGGCCTGGGACAGATCTTCAACTTCAACGGCGTTGGAGCCATGGGAGCTACCCGCGTGGAATATTTCCTGGTGGATGATGTCGACGGAGACGATACTGAAGAATTACTGGTTCCCTTTAACGGTCCCAGTATGGTCTTTGATTATGGCGATACAACGGAAACAGATACAGTGGCTTACAGGCATTCCGGAGATTTCTTTGCCATTATGTCGGCTACAGGAGATCTCCAGGGTGGCTTTGGAACTCTGGTCAGTGAATATGTTGTTTCTGCCCGTGATGTGGATATGGGAACTGTAGGTCCTGATGATCCGCTTTTTGATCTGGACAACCGTCTGGGCGGCGGCTCTCCCAATACCCTGACAGTTTCTGATCTGGATGGCGACGGCAACAAAGAGATGTTCTGCCATGTGTGGAATTATTTCAACAACTTTGTTGTGGAAGCCACCGGTCCCGATGCGTATACACTTGGTGATACAACCAATGTCAATGTAACGTATCCTGACGACCATGTGTGTCTGATGCATCCCGATGCCGCCGATCTGGATGGCGACGGGAAAGACGAAGTGTACGTGTCTAATTACTACAGTGGACATCTGTGGAAAGTGGAAGATCTGGATGGAGAGGCCACTACCCTCACCATGGATGAATTTACGATTTTGAATGACACCACTGCCGGTGCTGATCCTGTAAGTGCCATCTTTGGTGTTGCCGCTGCCGATGCAAATGGTGACGGAACAAAAGAGATCTACGTAGGATCTTCTTACAATACCGGTGACCTGATTCGCTGGGACGGTTCAGAATTTACCGTTTTCAAAACGGACACGATTGATGCCAGTTTCCCGGAAATGTTTATTGCCAAGATGTGGCCTGCAGACATTGACGGAGATGGTAAAGAAGAACTGATTACGGCACATCAGGGTGTACCGGATTCTATCGTCATTGAAACCGAGACAGATACAACAACTATCGCCAATCCCCACAACTGGATTATCCGGGTCGTCGAGGTTGGAGATGTGGTTTCAGTGAAAGACCTTCCGGTAATCACACCGAATGATTATAAACTGGCTGCAGCTTATCCCAATCCCTTCAATCCCACAACGGTGATTGAATTTACACTCCCTGTAAACAAAGAGATTTCTCTGATTGTTTACAATGAGCTGGGACAGGAAGTGACCCGCCTGATTGACGGAAAGACCTATCAGAAAGGTAGCTATTCCGTAACCTGGAACGGGACCAATGCCCTGGGTAAAGAAGTTGCCAGTGGTGTTTATTTCTATTCATTGAAGTATGGAAATTTCACCAAGACCCGCAAAGTCACATACCTTAAATAATCGTAACTGAACATAGGCGACCGTATGGGAGCATTTCCGGTGCGGTCGCCTTTTATATTTGATAATAGGGAAAACTATGTTAGCTGGATGGAAAAGACGGATTAGTACATTCTGCATATCACTTTTTTGTGTAGCCGGATTCCTGCAGGGCGCTACAGGCGGAAAAATTGCCGGCCGGGTAACCCACGGTGAGAGCGGTGAACCCCTTATGGGTGTCAACATTATGGTTGTCAATGAATCCCTGGGGGCGGCCTCGGATGATGAAGGCTATTACACCATATTAAATGTTCCTCCGGGGACTTATGAAATAATGGCCACATCCATTGGGTTTAAAACCGCAAGGATTCAAAATATTCAGGTCAATTCGGATATGACCCGTACAGTGAATATCCAGCTTGAACCGACAGTTCTTCAGGGAGAAGAAGTTGTCGTGGTGGCGGAACAACCCCTGGTCCGCTCAGACCTGACTTCTTCAAAATCCACGGTAACAGAAGAAGACCTTGAAGTGATGCCCGTTGAAAGTTCTTCAGCCATCCTTTCCACACAGGCCGGGGTAACCCAGGGTTCGGACGGTGCCCTCCATATCCGGGGCGGCCGCTCCTCGGAAGTGGTGTATATGATCGATGGAATTCCTGTCAATGCGAATCTCGGACAATCCATTTCCACGAATATTATTTCGGAATTGACCCTGATCTCCGGAACCTTCAATGCAGAATACGGCAAGGCTATGAGCGGTATTGTCAATATCACAACCAAGGACGCCAGCCGGGATCTGTCCGGAAATGTGAAATTACAGGCCGGTGATATGTTTTCCCAAAATACCCATGTCTTTACCGATGTGGACGAATACAACCCCACGACCTTTTTACGGACCGATTTTGATGTGAGCGGCCCTATCCCTTTGCTGAAAAACAGCGGATTCTTTATAACAGGTACGATCAAGAATTCCAAAGGCTGGCTGTATGGGGTACGCGAGCATAATACTTACGACAGCTACTCCCTAGTGGGAGACCAGTGGGACATTATGATGACCGGCGATTCACAGCGTGTGGCACTGAATGATAATTTTTCCGTGAACACCATGATGAAATTGTTTGTCACTCCTACAGATAACACAAAATTGATGTACCAGGTGGCAGCGGAAAAAAGTGACTGGCAGAATTATGACCATGCCTGGAAATACAATCCCAACGGCCGGTATCAGCATGAAAACCAATATGTATTTCATGCCCTTCATTTTACACACTCCCTATCCAACAAAACCTATTATACCCTCAAATTCAGTCATTCTGACAAGCATGCAGAAGATTATGTCCATAAACTGGATATGCCCTTTGAATGGAACGAAGATATTAATGGAAACGGCAGAATTGATGAACTGGGCCGAAAAAGCGATGGGTCTCCTTTCACGGAAGATTTAAATGACGACGGTCAATTGACGGTTGTCTCTGTAGACTGGGATTTTATTAAGGAACATGGAAGCTTTATTCCCAATCCGGTTTGGTATACCATCGGCGATTCCGTGAGTGTTCCCCATTATGTAGTCAATACCGCCCGGAGTGATGTGCCTTCGTATCATTTTATTTACGGGGGCCAAAACACAGGCTATTACCTGAGTGATGAATTGACATCCACCGTTAAATTTGATCTGACCAGCCAGGTCACCCGGAATCATCTCATCCGGACCGGGGCTGAAGCCAATTTTCATACCTATCACCGGAACAACATGGCTATCGAAATGAGCAGCCGGACTATGTGGGAACCCTATATTCCTGATGTCAGCTCATCGGCTCATGACGATTATACACGTTACCCCTTTGATTTCAGCGCCTATATCCAGGATAAAATTGAGTTGCAGGATTTTATCATGAATATCGGGTTGCGCTATGATTATTTTGATGCCAATGATTATACCTTTTCAGATGCCACCCATCCCGCCCAATCCGATACGGTGGAGGCATCTCCCAAATCGCAGTTCAGTCCGAGGCTTGGACTCAGTTTTCCCATTACGGATCAGGGCTTCATTCATTTCTCGTATGGCCATTTTTTCCAGATGCCATCCTTTTACTACCTTTACCGGAATCCGGATCTGAAGCGGACATCGGGAGTAACCCAGTTTGGGAATCCCAATCTGAATGCACAGAAAACGGTCATGTATGAACTGGGTTTCCAGCAACAGCTCTCCATGACCACGGCCATCGATGTGACCCTTTTTTACAGGGATATTATCAACTGGCTTTCTTCAGAATATAATTTTATCGACAATACATTCCGCTACACAAAGTATGTCACCGAGGATTATGGAAATGTCCGCGGGATTACTTTTTCGTTTACGCAGCGAAGCGGACATGCTTTGACCCTGAATCTGGATTATACCTATCAGCTGGCTGAGGGGAATTCCTCATCACCCGATGCGGCGTATTATGACAATTTGCAGATCCCACCGATTGAATCGGAAAAGTATGTGGTGCCTCTGGCCTGGGATGTCCGCCATTCGGTGAATGCCAATATCACGATTCGTCCCGTACAAAATGCCGGAATCTCTTTCCTGAACCGCTTTTCAACCGGCAAACCCTATACACCGGCGGTACAGGGACAACGGAATGCCGAGGAAAATTCGGACAACAAGCCCTTTCACATGACGACGGATATGCAGGCATATTATGATTTTTATGTGATGAAAAGCCGCTTCAGGCTGGCATTGAAGATTTACAATCTCTTTGACCGTCTGAATGAAAATTATGTGCACGATGACACAGGCCGGGCAGGATATTCCCTGATTCCCACCTATGCCGGGCACGCGGTGCAGGAACATGAAGATCATCCGGCGGTTCATCCCCTGGAGGAATACATCACACCGCCTACCTACTATTCAAATCCAAGACAAATTCTGTTAAGTCTGAGCTGGCAGTTTAAAAGGAATTAATCCATGAAACAATTGATGACACGCATATTCATAAGTATACTGATGATAGCTCTCACGGGGTTTGCGGCAAATCCCTTTCAGGAGGGGTCTCCGAAAACATGGCCCCAATCCCGTGTGGACAGGTTTTATAACGCTTTAAAAAAGCAGGGTGCGGTCATGGACCGGCCCACACCACGGTCTGCCGTTCTATCAGGGAATCAAATCCGGACACTGGTTTTTGATTTCGGTTCCATCGGCGCACCGGGACGGGAGCCCTCTCTGGAATGGCCGATTTATTCCTATCATGGCTACGGCTATGAATTTGGTCCCCTCGTCGGGGTGGAGGTCCCGGTGGATACCAATGGCTATTTCCTGCCCTATGTCGATGACGGCAATGGGAACTATGTGATAGATGAAACCAATCCCCTGTACGACACCACGTATTATATTATCAATGACGGGTTGCTGGATGGGGGAGCCCCCGGAGCTGCAGAAGAATTATCTCCGGACAATGAGCCCTGGGGCTGGCAGCCTTTGGATAACTATGCCAACCCTGCATCCGAAAGTATTCCCCTCTCACACAAGCCTGATACCTGGCCGTCATTGTGGAATAATCAATGGCCGGGGACGTATAAAGCCAACGCTTCTACAGCCGATCAGGCCATGTATTATCTGATGGATGACCGGTACAACCTGGAATTTCCCTTTAAGCCATATCCTGATAATCACAGTATCGGAGGCATGGGCCTGGAAGTGGAGGTCCGGGCTTATCAATGGTCGAATCCCGTTGCCAACGATGCGATTTTCTTTGTGTATGAAATCACCAATAAAAGTCCCAATGATTATGAAAAAGTCGTCTTTGGAATGTTCGGTGATCCCCATATCGGCGGAAGCAACGATTTTTCCGATGATATGGCCTATTTTGATACGGAAATTAACATGGTCTATGGATATGACGGGGATGAAACAGGGGAATGGGGTGGAAAAACCGGGTGGCTGGGATATACGTTTCTTGAATCTCCCGGAAATTCTTATGATGGTATCGATAACGACGGGGATGGTTTAATTGATGAATCCATGTTTAACGGGATTGATGATGACGGGGACTGGGACCCGGATGTTCACGATGTAGGTGTAGATGGTATCGGTCCGGAAGATCCCAAATATCCTGGTCCTGACAAAGGTGAGGGAGATGGTGTCCCCACTGCGGGAGACCCGTATAATCCGATTTATCCCGGCGAACCGAATTTTGACGGGACGGACCTGGATGAAGCGGATCAGATAGGATTGACCAGCTTCAATGCCTATCAGTACGGAGCCGACATGATCCGGAATGATGCCAGCATGTGGAGGCGTATGCGTCCCTATACCCTGGTGGGTATGGAAAATGCATTTACGGATATCCAGCAGAGAACAGATAATATCTTTCTCTATGGATCAGGTTATTTCCCCTTGAAATCCGGAGATACCCAGCGCTTTTCAATTGCCCTGATCCTGGGCGAAAATGAATATGATCTGTTCCAGACGGCAAAGGTGGTACAAAGAATTTATGACAGCGGTTACCAGTTTGCCAAGGCTCCGGAAAGACCAAACGTAAGTGTTGTTCCCGGAGATGGTAAAGTAACCCTCTACTGGGATGACCTGGCAGAAAAATCCTGGGATCCTGTTTATGGATATGATTTCCAGGGATACGCCATTTACCGGAGCACCGATCCCGGTTTTAATGAAGTCCATACGATTACTGACAATAATGGTATTGCGACCCTATGGGAACCCCTTGCCCGCTTTGACCTGAAGGATGGGATCCATGGAGAGAGTTATGTGGGAATTAACGGCATTCATTATAACCTGGGTACGGATTCAGGACTCCGGCATCAGTTTGTGGATACCACCGTCACCAACGGCGTGACCTATTATTATGCAGTGTGTTCCTATGATATTGGGGATACCACGGGAACGATTGATATTCCTCCCAGCGAATGCACCAAAATCATTGATAAAGATCCGTATACCGGATTGATCACCTTTGATGTCAATACCGGTTCTGCCACACCGTCAGCTCCTTCACCGGGGATCGTGGATCCCGGCCTGACAGAAGAAGGGATGACCCATGTTGGACCCGGGACAGGTGATATTGAGATTGAGATACTGTACCCGGAACAGGTCCGTGATCAAATCACATACCGGATCACGTTTGGAGCACCCACCAACAACGTGCAGGATACGGTCATGTTTGTTACGGAGATGACACCCATCACCGAAACCATCACCATTGAAGATAGTGTCTATTACCAGTTAAACCGTTCTCAGATCGGCGATGTGACCATCAAGGCAAATGGACTGCCCGTCCCTAAAAACAAATATCACATTAACCGGGCATTGGGGCGTGTATACAGCATGGCTCCCGAATATTGGAATCAGGCGCTGGAAGTCACCTATTACCATCAGCCGGTTTTTGAAAACAAGTATTTTAACCGGGAAGATGCCGCCACCGTTTTCGACGGGATGCGCATCTTCACCAAGGATGAGGCTGTCTCCTTAAATAAAGAGGAAACCGGTTGGCTGACAGGTGAAACCAATTATCTGCATAAGGTGCAAATCTGGGATCTGGGGCAATCTGCCCAGGGATTTGCCCACCCGCGGATCTATGAACTCCACTGGGATGAAAAATACCTGGATACACCGACCCGGTTCAACCAGAAAGCTCCCTTTATCATTCAGGATGTGACCTATGCGTATAAAGATAGCATCACCAATGCACCTTTTTATATTGTGGGTGGACAGACCTTCAATATCGATCAGCATAAAATCGGAATTCTGAGTGAACCGGATCTGAAAATTGAGAATAAAACCTGGGAGATCAAATTCACCCCGCCTGCCGGACAGGATAAAATTCCTCCTGCAAACGGCGATGTATTCCGTGTAACGGTCAGTCAGCCCTTTTCCAATATGGATACACTGTGGTTTACCACTCAAGCGGCTGAATACGAACCTTCAACGGTGGAAGATCCCCTGGATAAAATTGCGGTTGTTCCCAATCCATACCGTGCCCAGGCCGTTTGGGAACCGAAAAGTGCCTTTGCCAGCGGGCGCGGCGACCGGATTATCAAATTTATCAATTTGCCGCCTGTATGTACGATCCGCATCTATACTATTACAGGTGAACTGGTAAATACTTTGCATCATAACAGTTCCATGTGGGATGGCAGTGAAAATTATAACTTGCTGAATAAAGATAATATGGAGCTGGCTTTTGGCATGTATTTGTGGCATGTGGATGCATCGGCGTCGGGACTTGGAACTAAAATCGGAAAATTTGCGGTGATCAAATGAAAAGTAAAATTGTTAGCATATTTCTTGTTTTGTTGTTCATGGTGAACCCTGGGTTGGCTGTCAATAAAGTGGGGACCTCCGTGGCACAATTTCTGAAAATCGGAACATCGGCCCGGGCTCTCAGTATGGGTGAAGCAGCCGTTGCCGATGTCCGTGGACTGGAAGCCCTGCATTACAATGCGGCAGGATTGGCTCATCATCAGATCCAGGAGGCAATGTTTACCCAGAGCGACTGGCTGGCATCCACCCGCTACCTGTATGCTGCGGGTTCCATGAATTTGGGACGTTATGGCGCCGTGGGTGTGAATGTCGCCCATCTGGATTACGGAGAGATGAGTGTCCGCACAGAGGCCATGCAGGATGGAACGGGAGAATATTTTTCAGCCCAGGACCTGACTATTGGCCTGACCTATGCCAACCAGCTGACTGACCGGTTCAGTATGGGTGGACAGGTTAAATTTATCCGCCAGGAGATCTGGCACATGAGTGCCAGCACGATGGCCCTGGATATGGGTGCCCTTTTCATTCTTCCCTTAAAAAATATCCATCTGGGGATGAGCATAACCAATTTCGGTGGGAAACTTTTCCTGTCTGGCAGGGATGTTCGCTTTTATGAAGATCCCGACGAAGAAATGTATGGAAATAATGATCAGATTCCAGCCCTCTATGAGCTGGACCGTTGGCCTCTGCCCATAATTTTCCGGATCGGTTTGTCCGGTGATGTGTTTACCACGGAGAAACTGACACTCCGCATGAATGTGGATGCTTTGCACCCCAGTGATAATCTGGAATATATCAATCTTGGGACAGAACTGGAGATGTTCGGAACCGTCTTTCTGAGGGCAGGCTACCGTCAGCTTTTCCTTGAAGATGCCGAAGGTGGCTTATCTTTCGGCGGAGGCCTGTACTATCCTGTAACACCGGCTCTAAAGATCAGGGCAGATTATGCCTGGTGTGATTATGGCCGCCTTCATCAGGCTAACATGTTTACTCTATCCCTCGTCTACTAAGTCAGACATAATACATGAAATAAAAAGAGACGTGATATCACGTCTCTTTTTTTTTGAACTGTATATTTTCTGTCAGAACTTATTCAGCTATTTGTTCAAACCCCCGGGCTTTAAGATCCACATAGATAATAGCGACCATGGCAGCGACAATGATGAAATAGATAAGAGCCATCAACCATTCTCCAAAGATGAGTTTTCCCAGCCCGAAGAGGGCGGAATAAACCATAATCACTCCGCAGATCCAATCCAGAAACATTCTTCCGAACCCTGTATCGCCCTGCACATCCGGGAGTTTTTCCGCAATGGTTTTCCATCCGATTCCCCCGGGATGAACCTTCCGGTAGAACTCCAGAAGTTTCTCCTCTTTTACGGGACGGGTCAACCAGGTGACAATGAGCCATACGAGGGTTGTCCCGAAGACAGTGGGATAAAGGGTAATAGGGGATTGCATGCCGAAACCGTAGCGGGCAATGGGGTAAATGATCAGGGGGGCAATCAGTGCGGAAATCTCGCTCCATGCATTGATACGCCACCAGAACCACCGGAGCAATAACACCAGTCCGATACCGGCCGAGGCATTGATGATAAATTCCCAGGCACCCGATATAGTCGTTAAAAAATATTTTGTGATAACCAGAGACAGGACCGTCATCAGAATCAATCCGATCCGTGAGATGAGGACATAATGCTTTTCTCCGGCGTCGGGTTTGATAAAACGGCGGTAAAAATCATTGATCAGATAGGATGTCCCCCAGTTAAGCTGGGAAGCAATTGTAGACATATAGGCTGCCAAGAAAACAGCGATAAGGAGGCCCAAAAGACCACTGGGCAAATATCTCATCATCAGTTTGGGATACATCCGCCCCGGATCCACTGTGTTTTCATATTTTTCATAATAGGCAAGAAAAGAAGCGTCATCTGCCAGGTTTTCATCCTGGACCTGGCCATGATTTTCAAAAGTTTCCTGAGCCGCAACATAGTAAGCCGGATTTTCCTGCATTAGGATTTCCGGGCTCTCAGCCCGGGGAAGAATCACGAGGGCACTAAGGGCCACAATAATCCAGGGCCATGGACGGATGGTGTAGTGAGCGATGGTAAACCAGAGGGTGGCAAAGAGGCTGTGTTTTTCATCCTTGGCACTCATCATCCGTTGGGCTACATATCCGCCGCCACCAGGATCTGCCCCGGGATACCAGCTGGACCACCATTGGAGTCCGATATGAGCAATAAAAGCCCCGACACTTAAAGCCAGCACACCACCTGTAACTCCTTCAAGTACACCGGAAGTTCCGATTTTGGGGACAAAGCTCATCACCTGTGGAGCCAGTTTTTCTTTCAGTCCTGTCATACCTCCGACAAGAGGCAGGCGGACAACCAGCACTGCCAGAACAATACACCCCACCATGGCAAACACAAACTGAAAACTATCGGTTCGGGCAGTTCCCAAAAGTCCGGAGGCTGAGGCATATACAGCAATAATCATAGCTGCAATTGTCACCAGTAAAAAGGCATTTACTCCCGGCAGCGTGACCAGGAAAATTTTTTCCATGGCCAGGTGAACCCACCCCAGGACGATGATATTCATGAAGAGACCCAGGTACAGGGCTCTGAATCCCCGGAGAAAAGCCGCTGCTTTCCCGCTGTAGCGCATTTCGACAAATTCCACATCGGTCATAATACCGGATCGCCGCCAAAGACGGGCGTAGAAGAAGACCGTCAGCATCCCGCCGATGGCCATATTCCACCAGAGCCAGTTTCCGGCGATGCCGTTTCGGGCAACCAGTTCCGTAACCGCCAAAGGCGTATCGGCTGCAAAGGTTGTGGCTACCATGGCTGTCCCTGCCAGATACCAGGGAAGATTCCGGCCGGATAGAAAAAATTCCCCTGTGTTTTCTCCGGCTTTACGGGAATAATAGATGGCTATGCCGAAAATCACGGCAAAAAAAGACACGATAACCGCAATATCCAAACCGTTCAGATTCATGTCAACATCTCCTATGATAGGTTGCTTACAAATTTTCTGCAGAATTTAACGGTAATTGACTACACAAAGCAAAGGTTAGTCAACTCTTACAAAGCCCGGCTCATTTCATCTACAATTTCACCGAATTTTTGGAGTGTATAATTTACAGCATCCGGTTTGGACATATCCACACCGGCATTTTTCAGCAGGTTGATGGGATAGTCAGAGCCGCCTGCCTTCAGCATATCCAGGTAATCGGAGACAGCCTGTGAATTGCCATCGAGAATTTTCCCGCTGAGATAGGTGGAAGCACTGATGCTGGTGGCATACACATAGACATAAAAACTCCGGTAAAAATGGCCGATACGACCCCAGGTCAGTTTGTACAGGTCATCCAGAACCAGGGAATCCCCGTAATAGGATTTCAGGATGGCCATGTATGTTTCATTAAGGGTTTCAGCGGTAATGGGAATGCCGGCTTCAGCCTTTTCATGGATGGTTTTTTCAAATTCGGCAAAGAGGACCTGTGTATAAAGAGTTCCAACAATATTGTCCGCCCACTGGTCCATGAGGGCCAGACGGATATTGGGATCTTCGGTGGTTTTCAATAAGTGGTCCAGAAGAAGGGCTTCGTTCATGGTAGAAGCCACTTCCGCAACAAAAAGACTGTAATCTGAATAGATATAGGGCTGGTTTTTATTTGTCAGCATACTGTGAATGGTGTGTCCCAGTTCATGGGCCAGGGTGAACATGTTATCCCGGGTATCGTTGTAATTCATCAGGATATAGGGATGAGGCGCATCATACGTTCCCCATGAGTATGCCCCGTTGGTTTTCCCCCGGGTCTCATAGACATCAATCCAACGACCATAAAGGCCTTCCTTCGCCAGTTTCAGATAATCCTCACCAAGGGGATGGAGAGCTTCCAGGACCTTTTGACGGGCTTCTTCATAGGGGACTTTTTCTCCTGCTTCAGGTACAATGGGGACACTTGTATCATACAGGTGAAGATTATCTACACCTAAAACCTGCTTCCGGAGTTCCATATATTTCCGGAGAGGCTCCAGATTGTTGTGGACACTTTCAATCAGATTATCATAGACATCTGTTGGAATATTATCACTAAAGAGGGAAGCATGGAGAGTGCTTTCAAAATTCCGGGCCCGGGCATAAAAAATATCTGCTTTAAGCATCCCATCGAAAGCCGCGGCATTGACATTCTGAAATTTCTCATAGGTCCCGTACATTCCTTCGAATGCGCCACGACGGACATCCGGATCTTCGGAATACAACATCTGATAATAACGGCCCGGGGAGAGTTCAACCCATTTTCCCTCTTCATTTTTTACTTTGGGAAAACGGATGTCAGTCACCGTCAGCATTTCGTGAACCCGTCCCGGTGTACGGGCCATATCTCCGGTCATGGCTAAAAGCCGTTCCTGGTCGGGATTCAGTATATGGGAACGACTCCGGTTCAGGTCATGAAAATAATGTCCGTACATATCAAGTCCGGGTGTGTTTTCTATGTAACGTTCCAGTGTTTTTCCGGCAATTGTCTGAAGTTCAGGGACGATGTACGACACCATTTCATGAAAACGGACTTCCAATGAGGCAATCCGGTTTGCACGGCTTTGAAATTCCGGATTCCGTGTATCCGAATCCATCGCCAGATGGGCATATACATAGAGCTTGTCAATACGGCTTGCCAGTTCATCCCGTTTTTTCAAACATTCAAGGATAATATCTCCTGAATGGTCCAGTTTACCCTGGTAAGTTTTTAATTCGGGGATAGAATTCTCTACAGACTGGAATTCCGCTTCCCAGGCTTCCAGCCCGGAGTACAAATCGTTCAGGTTCCATGTGTATTCCTCAGCAATGTCTTTCCGCTCAGGAAGTGCACCGGAGCTGTCCCCGTCTGTTTGACTGCAGGAAAATCCAAGTAAAACGGCGAAGAGCAACAGCATTAAAATTTCATATTTTCTTTTCATGACGGTCCTTTCATTTTTCCATTCCAAGAGGATGTAATTTGATGAAATTTTTCGATTTAAAAAAGGAGTAGTTAAATTTAATCAGTCAAAAACACTGATTAAACATGAGTTGATTTAATAAATCCCGTTTCTGACAAGAATTTTGGAATGAACTCAACCTATTTCAAGGTTAAAAAGAGATAAAAGATAAAAACCATTCCTATAGAAAAAAGCAATGCCCGTACCAGTGATTTAATCAATGGGCGAAAGCTGTTGTATTCATTCTCTCTTATTTCGTGTGTTTCATCACGCATCGTCAACCCTCTAAACAGTACACGTGTATTTTTTTGCTTTCATAAAACATATATATTCATTGTCTTCTTTCTCAGAAAATAATTTGATGATTTAAAATTGTCAAGGATAAAATGTTGTTGATATAAAGACAAATAATAAGAATCCTGCCTGGATGATTGATATACGGACATCTTTTTTATCAGATTTTTTCATAAGTGAGGCCGAATTTTCCAGTAAAGAAATATGTGAAATTTCTGATTTTCATCTTGAATAGGACACCAATATATAGTATGTTAAACAATAAGGCCCACATCATACTGTATAAAGTGATAAGACTCACAGAGAAAGTTCTGAGTTCTTCATACATTGAAACAGGCAGGGAGGTAAGTATGAAAACATACATAAACAAAGTCACGCTTGCTCAGGGCCTGATTCGATTTTTACTCTTAATCAGTCTGATGACCTTATTTGTCTTTCTTTATTCCAGCCTTTATCCTGGTTTTTAATCGGTCTACTTCAAATAAATCATTTTATGAACTGAATGATAATCCTTTGATTTAATCTGTAAAAAATAAATTCCGGAAGAATAGGTGTCCATGTTGACGGTGATATCATGATTGCCGGCATTCAGCAACTGTTCTTTTTCCAGGATTGTCTGGCCTGTCAGGTTGTGCACCGTCAGGGATATGGATTGTCGGTCCGGCAGACGCAGGGGGACATGAAAGATGGTGTTGAAAGGATTGGGATAAGGTTGGGGTGTGAGTCCGTACGGAATGCGGATACGTTTGTGAAAGTGGGTTGTTTCTTCTCCGGAGTAGCTGTGATCTGTAAGCCAATAGGTGTAAATCCCGGCGAGTACAGGGTAATCTGTAAAATGATAGACATGCTGTTCCGTTGTAGATCCGTATCCCTTCAGTTCAGGATTGCTGGTGAAATTTGCCAGGAGAAGGGGTTCTTCATCTTCATACTGACGGGTTATAGAAAAACCGGCGTTTTCCGTCTCTGATTCGGTGGACCAGGAGAGATGGACGGTATATCCGGAGGCGGTACCTGAAAAGGTGCCCAGGGAAACCGGCAGGGAGTTTTCGTAGTTGGTGATGATGCCGGGTGAAAAGGTCTCGGTGCCTGAAAGGGTTGTGTGCAGGACAAAAGGTCCCGTTAGAGCCGGATTCCGTACCAGTGATTGATCCTGACTGCCTTCAGAACCCCAGGTATGTTGGTGAACCAAGGTGGAATCATGGGTTCTTATGCAGACGGATTCTCCAGAGTTGTTCAGTGAAAGAGTTCCTGACGTCGCCAGATATATGTGTGCATCGGAATCAGGTAAATTTGGTGATCCTCCCCCGAAAACCACGAAAATACCCCCGGCAGGTATCACTGTCCCGTAAGGGAAAACATGCCGTATGTCATCGCCGTCACACAATATCCAACTGCTCAGGTCGGCATCGGATGCAGAGGTGTTGACCAGTTCGATGAATTCGTCCTCAGACGCGCTGCGTGTGCCGTCTCCATTGGCATCTCCACTGATGTCTGTTGCCGGATCGGCCAGGATTTCATTGATAACTATCGGATAATATCGAAGGGATTTTTCCGGCGCCTGGACAGACCATGACGTATCGGAACCGTTCACAAGGTAAGCATAAGCTGTTACGTAGTAGAAACGTCCTTCAGTTATGCCTGAAAGAATTAGAGAACAGGTTGTGGAATCCTGAATGTGTCCTGCACAATAACTGCCTTCATGAATGCTGGCAAGGGATAGGACAGGATTTGGACAGATCATCTGCTTTTCCAGCTGTGACGGATTCAGTGTGTTTGAACTGTCCGGTCGGACAAAAAAGTAAAAGCCACTCCAGTCTGTTCCCAATTCTCCATCCGGTGTATCCCAGCTCAAAGTCATGGTAGAATCTGTTGCTTCCGGTATTGATAGATTTTTAGGAAGGGGAACTTTACTGTTCAGCGTTCCTTCGACGATCACATCCTTTCCCGGCCCTTCAAATCCTGCAGATCCGGCCGTATAGGTGTTTCCGTATCCGTAAAAGCGAAAGATCAGGCGGGATTCTGTGGCAGGGAAAGAATTCAGATCCACTGTAATATTTTGGGAGGATGTTGTGATCTCCCAGCTTCCGAGATCTTCGCTGAATCTATCCAGACTGCTTCGAAGGGTAAAACGTGAGGGACCGGTGGAAGACCTTTCGATCTGCAAAGTGATGGATGTGAGCTGCAGGATACTTCCCGGAATTGGATATAGCTCCCACTCAAAATAATCTCCCTGGTCCATGGCCGAAGGCAAATCCGCTTCGGTCCAGTTGTTGGCATTGAATCGGTCATTGTTGGGTGCATGCTGAATTCCAGGCCCGCGGCGGATCAGAAAAGATGAATCGGTTTCAGCTAAAAAAGGATGGACCGATTCTGCCTGACCTGTAGCCTCTTCACCGGTATATCCGGCAAAATCCCAGGCAATGAGCGTGTCAGCCCAAAGACTTTTTACACATATCAGTGCCTGAAGCAGGACCATAAGGGCAACAGAAAACAGGTAACCCTTCACATGTTTCATGATGAACTCCTCTTGTGCTTTTCCGGGGGCACCTGTAATATGAGAAATTCGAAAACATAAATCAAGATAATATTAAAATTATAATATTCGAGAGTTCTAATAACGTTTGCAGATTCCCCTGCGGATTGATAGATTCTTCTGTTAACCATAAGTTAAAGGAAGTCGCATGGAGTGCAGGCAGGATAAAAATCTGAAGCAGTGTAATTGCACCTATTCACCGTGTCCCCGCAAGGGAATATGTTATGAATGCATCACCTATCATTTGAAAATGCGTGAGCTGCCCGGGTGTTTTTTTCCGGATGATGCCGAAAAGACCTGGGACCGGAGTTTTGAACATTTTTCCCGTCTGGTTCAGGCAGGGCGGGTTTAACTGAAAGCACGGAGAGGAAAGATGAAAAAGATTCATTATACGCTGGATAATTTGAATGAGATGCTGGAAGCTGAAGGCTTGAGCAGTGAACAGATTGCAAAGGCGAAAACCCTGTTTCTTAAACGGCTCTCCTTTGATGCTCATACCTTTTATAATGGAAAAATGCAGACAGTTCCCAAGGCTGCTGTTTTTGGGTTTAACTGGTTCAATGTGTGGTATACTCCCGGTGTTTCAAAGGTGTCTACCACGATTCGTGACAACAATCTGGCATCCTATGATTTATCCAACCGGGGGAATCTGGTGGCAGTCGTGAGTGATTCCACCCGGGTGCTGGGAGACGGTAATTGCACACCTCCCGGAGGGCTGGGCGTGATGGAAGGAAAGGCTTTTCTAATGAAATACCTGGGGGGTGTGGATGCCAATGCCCTGTGTATAGACAGCCGGAATGAAAAAGGCGAACACGATCCGGATAAAATCATTGATTTTGTAAAAATGCTCCAGCCAGGTTTCGGTGCCGTCAACCTGGAGGATATATCCCAGCCCAATTGTTATAAGGTTTTGGATACCCTTCGGGAGGTGTGTGATATTCCGGTGTGGCACGATGATGCCCAGGGGACGGCGTCGGTTACACTGGCGGGGCTGTTCAATGCCCTGAAGCTGGTGGATAAACCCATTGGGGATGTCCGAATCGTGTTGTTTGGTGCCGGAGCCTCCAACACCACCATCGCCCGAATTATTCAGAAAGCCGGAGGGGATCCTGAAAAGATGATTATCTTTGATTCCACCGGATCCCTCAATCGTGACCGGGAGGATATCAGGGCGGATACCCGCTATTACCGGAAGTGGGAGCTTTGTGAATTCACCAATCCTCAAAAAATTCAGACCATGGATGAAGCCATGAAAGGGGCGGATGTTTTGATTGCTTTGTCCAAATCCGATCCGGATACCATCAAACCCCGGTGGATTCAGAGCATGGCCACCAAACCTATTGTTTTTGCCTGTGCCAATCCGGTGCCGGAAATTTATCCGTACAGGGCCAAAGAGGCCGGAGCCTATATTGTGGCGACCGGGCGGGGAGATTTTCCCAACCAGGTGAATAATTCTTTGGGATTTCCTGGAATTCTCAAGGGCGCATTAATGGCCCGTGCCCGGAAAATCAGTGATGAAATGGCCATTGTGGCTGCCCGGTCCCTGGCGGATTTTGCCGAAAAAAGGGGCATTCATCCGGACAATATTATTCCCACCATGGATGAAGCAGGTGTTTTCCCCTTTGAAGCGGCTGATGTGGCCTGTCAGGCAGTGAAAGAGGGACTTGCCCGGGAGGATATTACCCACGAGGAGGCCTATGCCCGTGCGGAAAAAGGGATAAAGGAAGCCAGAGAGCTGGTCAAATTGATGATTGATGAAGGATTTATTAAAACACCTCCCCAATCCATGCTACAGACTGCATTTGACTGGGCGGTTAAAGAAGTCAGATAAAGGGTTTCCACGTGGCAGGCGGAGGTGCTGTAAAGGTCATTTTTTCCCGGCTCACGGGATGAAGAATGGTCAGTTTCCAGGCATGAAGTGCGATTCCCTCTCCCGGCCAGTCATGGCGGCTTCCATACCGGCGGTCCCCCAAAACGGGATACCCCCGATGAGAAAACTGAATCCGGATTTGATGATGCCGGCCGGTCAGCAGGTCTATTTCCATCAGTGAAACATCCTCCTGGGTTTTCCGGCGGCGGAAATGAAGCTCGGCAGACTGATCCCGGGAATCCCCCGTCACAAAACCTGCAATTTTATCCCGTCGGATATAATCTGAATATGTCCCTTCTTCCGGTGGTTTTCCCTCCACCAGTGCCAGATAGGTTTTGTTAATCCGGTGTTTGCGGAAATACCTGCTAAGCCGTGAAGCCGCCTTCGAAGTCCGTGCAAATACCATCACACCCGATGTGGGCCGGTCCAGGCGGTGAACCAATCCCAAAAAAACATTTCCCGGTTTGTCATACTTTTCTTTAATGTAGATTTTTCCCATATCCAGCAGGTTGGGATCCCCGCTGATATCCCCCTGGGAAAGGAGTCCCGGTGCCTTATTCACCACAAGCATGTGATTATCCTCGAATAGGATCTCATCTGATGTTATTTTCTGATAGATGTGCATTGGACAAGTCTACATAAGTCAGGACAGAATGAAAAGTTTAAACATCGCCGGTAAAATCCCGTCTGTTTTCTGGAGAATGAAAAGTGTAAATTGACCCCATGGATAAAGGATATGAAACGGGTCAGAAACCCCGGGATTTTTTAGCCTGTCTTAGGGATCATGTGCTTTTGTTTGACGGAGCCATGGGGACCATGATATATGAACGGGGTGTCTATGTTAATCAGTGTTATGATGCTTTAAACATTCAGAAACCGGATTTGATTCTGGGAATTCACCGGGATTATGCCGATGCGGGAGCGGATGTATTAACGACCAATACCTTTGGGGCAAACCGGTTTCTATTAAAAAAATACGGATACGAAGAACGGACGGTTGAAATCAACCGCAAGGGAGCTGAACTGGCCCGGCAGATTGCCGGCGACGAACTTTTTGTTGCCGGTTCCATGGGGCCTCCGCCAGACCGGATGGAGCCTTTGGGTAAACTGACAGCCCGGGAGATCCGGGAAGCCTATCATGACCAGGCCGAAGCTCTGATTCAGGGTGGTGCGGATATCCTGATCCTGGAGACCTTTTCGGATCTGGGAATGATTTGTGAAATCATCCGGGAAATCAAAGGAACCTTTCCCCGGGTCCCATTGATAGGTCAGATGACTGTGGATAAGGAAGGCCGGACATCCCTGGGAAGCACACCGGAAATTTTTGCTTCAGAAATTGTCCGGGCGGGTGCTGATGTGGTGGGGGTGAATTGCAGCCTGGGTCCCAGTAAGATGCTGGAAGTGGCTGAACGAATTTTCCGGATTTCACCGGTTCCCGTGAGTGCCATGCCCAATGCCGGACTTCCCCAGCGTGTGGACGGTCGGAATATCTATTTTTCATCTCCTGAGTACTTCAGCGAATACACCCGTCGATTTGTCCAGGTGGGTGTACGGATTGTGGGAGGATGCTGCGGAACCACACCGGATTTTATCCGGAGCATGCGGAATGCTCTTCGGTCTATACAGCCCCGGAAAAGCATTCAAATCACATCTCTTCCGCCTCAACACGATGAAGATGTGGATTTGATTCCTACATCCAAAAAATCCCGTATGGCTGAGAAAATAAGCCGGGGTGAATTTGTGACCACCGTGGAAATCGTCCCTCCCCAGGGACCCGATCCCAAAAAGGCCGTGGAACAATCCCGGATTCTCTTTGAAGCCGGTGTGGATGCCATCAATATACCTGATGGTCCCAGGGCGTTGTCACGGATGGCGTCCAGCTATCTTTCCCTGATCATTCAGCAGGAAACAGGTGGCGAGGCCATTCAGCATTTTACCTGCCGGGACCGGAACTTACTGGGGATGGTGGGGGATTTTCTGGGGGCTTATGCTGCCGGAATCAGGAATATTCTGATTATTACCGGTGATCCGCCGAAAATGGGGACCTTCCCCGATGCATCTGCCGTTTTCGACGTGGATTCCATTGGTCTCACACGGGTGGCTTCTATCCTGAATCACGGCCGGGATTTAGGCGGAAATGTCCTGAAAAAAGCAACGGGTTTTTTTATTGGTGTGGGAGCGAATCCAGGGGCCATCAATCCGGAGGAAGAAATTCGTCGTCTAGAGGAAAAGCGGGATGCCGGAGCCGAATATATCATGACCCAGCCTGTTTTTGATCCGGAAATTTTTCTCACCTTTATGGAGCGGATCAGGCATATCAATCTCCCCGTTATCGCCGGGATATGGCCCCTGGTGAGTGTAAGAAATGCCGAATTCATGAATAATGAAGTCCCAGGTGCCAATGTCCCCGATTGGGTTATGGAACGGCTGAAAAGGACCCGCAGCAGGGAAGAAGCCCGGGAGACTGGTCTGGCGATAGCCCGGGAAACCCTGAAAATTTTGAAACCTCATCTTCAGGGTGCCCAGATTTCCATGCCCTTCGGCAACGTGAAATATCCCCTGGAAGTGTTAAAGGAGGTCTTATCATGAACGATTTGAAATCTTCACCCCATGCCCAGGTGCAGGTGCTCCGTCAACAACTCATCTGGCTGACGGGATTGCTGGTGATTTTTGCAGCATCGTTTCTCTTCGCCAGCTGGCGAATGCAAAGCCTGATTGTCCGGGTGGCAGCCGGATTGATCCTGGCTGACCTTGCAGCGGCTTCTGCGGCCTTTATGGGATACCGCTTTGCCCGGCAGGATCTGCCGATGACAAACCGGACAGCCCGGTTTATCCGAAGGGAGCTCCTTGTGACCTTTGTCAGCAGCCTGATTCTTGTGGGATATGGTGTCCGGGTTGCCCTGGATATACCCGGACGGTTCAGAACCCCTGTTGCCGTGAATCCCGATGCCGTTTTTATTCTGACAGCAGCCTTTTTCCTGATCAATATCCTGAGTGCCTGGCTGATGAAAAAAATCCTGAACCGGGGCGGCTTTTCACTCCGTATCCTTTCCGTGATAACCATGACTGCCGGCGGATTTCTTCTGTTGAAAAGTCCGTGGAAAAGCTGGGATCCCGTCATTGCAATTCTCATGACCCTCCTTTATGTTGCAGCCATTTGGGATGTATTTAAATCGGTGGCCGAATTGCTTCAGCAGGGGGTCCCTACCGGAATTAAACTCAATAAGGTGGTTCAGGGACTGGAAAAGCAGGTGGATGTAAACACTGTATCCCAGGCCAGGCTCTGTTGGGAGGATGATGGTTTGCAGTTTACAGGTAAAGTGGCACTGAATACGACGTATGATCCGAGCCGGGGAGATGCCATCCGCAGCTATTTGAACGAAAGTTTCGGGATTCACAAGGCTGTTTTGGAAATCACATTCAGCGAGGACAAGAAATCAGATAACGATTAATCATTGAGGATTATTTATGATACGCATCGTCCGTACTACATTTGCAAATGTTTATGAAGGCCCTTCTTTTTCATCTCAGATGGTAACACAGGGAGTGGCCTGGGAAAAAGTGGAGCTACTGGACCGTCAAGAGGACTGGCTCAAAATCCGCCTGCCGGATGCTTATGAAGGGTGGATGCAGAATTTTTCAACCCTTGAAATGCCTGATGAAGAATATGAAACATATCAAGGACTCAGGCAGCGGGTCATGGATTTTCCCTTTGGCCGTTTGATGAACGATAATGGGGAATTTATCGGTGAAACGGTGATGGGAGGCTGCTATCCCATCCCGGAAGATGCTCCGGATTGTGTCATCTTACCTTCCGGAGTCCGGGGCTGTGTACGGGGACAGAAACTCGAGACGGTTCACACGGTTCGGGCCCGGGTTGTAGCCCTGGCTGCAGAAATGATGGGGACAGCTTACCTGTGGGGTGGAAAAACCGAATACGGAACCGATTGCAGTGGACTGGTCCAGTGTTGTTTTGGCATTGAAGGGATTCAAATGCCCCGGGATGCATCAAAACAGATCGGTGTTGTAAAGCATAAGGCGGTTGAGCCTGAAGAAGCCGAACCCGGCGATCTGGCATTCTTCCAAAATGAAAAGGGGCGGATTGTACACGTGGCTATCATGACCGGTCCATCACAGTTTATCCACTCGTCCGGAGAGGTTAAACGGAATTCTTTCAGAAAAGATCATCCCCTGTACTCTGAAAAACTGGCCTCCATGCTGGAAGGTGTTTATAAAATGCCAGAAAAAGGGAATGCTGAATTCTGACGATTCTTTAAATCATGATAAATGACCATGTGTTAAGGTACCCAATCATTGATTAACATTCACCGGAGTGAATGAAAGGAGGCAATGATGAATGGGATCATCTTTTTTAAAACCCGGAAACTGGCGGAGGTCACCGCTTTTTATACGCGGACTTTGGGTATGTCAATCTGGCTGGATCAGGCGGATTGTGTGATTCTGAAAAAGGGGAATCTTCTCCTTGGATTTTGCCAGCGGGATTCTGTAGATGCCCAGGGAATGATTACGATTTTTACCGAAAACCGGGATGAAGTGGATCAGATATACAGCCTTCTCCGGGAACGGGCAGACAACGCACCAGTATTCAATAAGACCTACCAAATTTATCAGTTTTTTGCCCGGGATCCGGAAAACCGGGCAGTTGAAATTCAATGGTTTGATCACAGTCTGAACCCGTACCGAAGTGGATCGGATTTACTTATATCCCGCCGGAGCGTCCGGTCTTTTACATCTGAACCCGTCTCTGATGAAATCCTGCATCGAATACTCGATTCCACCCGGTATGCACCCTCAGCCCGAAATTCCCAGCCAGTCTATTTTGTGGCGGTCCGGTCTGAAGATAAAATCCGCAAACTGGCAAATGTCCGTTCCGCTGCGGCGCCGATTGCAAATGCTCCCATGGCGCTGGCAAATGTTGCCGATCCCGGGATTAGTCGTCGTGCAGTACAGGATGGGGATATTGCCGCATATCATCTGCTGCTTGCTGCCTGGGATTATGGAGTAGGGACCTGCTGGATCGCCGACATGGACCGTCCGGAGGTGAAAACAATCCTCAAAATACCGGATCATCACTACATCAGTACAGTGACACCCCTGGGATGGCCTGCCGAATCACCTCCAATCCGGGAAAGACGGCTGGTTTCATTGAAAAATTTGTGATGAATCAACGGTCATTTTATTGACAATCAAAAGGAGTTTGTCATGGTTCAACGGGTTATCATTCTTTGCCTTATTGGATTTTCAATATTATATGCTAAGGAGCCACAACTTGAATACGTCCCGGCAAAGTGGGATCAAATTCTTCAGCAGGTAAAGGATATTCGGGAGGATGCCAATGCAGAGGAGGATTCCCTGACCCGGACGATTCTGGATCAGGAAGAAAAAATCCGGGAACACAAACGGGAAACCAAAAAGGTTCTCCGATGGAATACGGAAGATATGAAAGCTCCCGGTAGTCCGTCGGATTTTACGTCCTGGTTCCATTTTTCACCCAATCATCAGGATGCCACCGGGACCTGCTGGGCTTTTGCCGCCACATCTTTCGTGGAATCGGAAATCGATCGGATCAGCGGTAAAAGAATAAAACTCTCCGAAATGCATACTGTCTATTATGAATATCTGGAAAAAGTCCGGCGCTTCGTGGAAAAACGGGGGAATTCCTACGTGGGTCAGGGAAGCCAGATTGGCAGTGGACTTCGAATTATGGATTGGTACGGCATTGTGCCGGAATCTGTCTATCCCGGAACCCCGGGAGAATTCCATGATCATGAAGAGATGTACGACGAAATCATTGACTATTTGGATTTCATGGAGTCTCATGATATTTGGGACACCGAACGGGTTCTGGAGGGTATAAAAGTCATCCTGAACCACACCATGGGTGAACCCCCTGCTGAATTTGTCTTTGCTGGGGAAACCTGGACCCCTAAACGGTTTGCCCGGGAATTCTTGCAGTTCGACGGAGAAGATTATGTGGATTTGATTTCAACCATGAAAGATCCCTTTTATAGTTACACAAGCTTTGATGTCCCGGACAACTGGTGGATGGACAGCTCATATTATAATATTCCTCTGGACGATTGGATGGAGGTGATTGAAACGGCAGTAAAGCAGGGATACACTGTTGCCATTGGTGGGGATGTGAGTGAGCCGTCATTTCATAAAGAGAGAGATATTGCCGTGACGGCACCGGTGGACATCCCGGAAAAAAATATTGACCAGGAATCCCGGGAATACAGGATTTACAATGGATGCACCACGGATGATCATGGAGTGCACATTGTGGGATACACAAAGCATGGTGGCAGGGACTGGTACCTGATCAAAGATTCCGGAAGTACCGGTCGGGCGGGAGACCATTTTGGATATATGTTTTACAGGGAGGATTACATCCGGTTGAAAATGCTGGGTATCACCCTTCACCGGGATGCAGCGGAAAAAGTGATTGGATCATTTTAAAAATTGTGATTGTCACCGGCTGAGGGGATATGTAAATTTTCCCCCGGTGAGGGCGATTGGCTCAGTTGGTTAGAGCGCTGGTCTCACATACCAGAGGTCACTGGTTCGAATCCAGTATCGCCCACGAGAAGATGTAAAGAATCGCAGTTGGTTAGAGCGTCCCGACACACATGTCGGGAAGGTCGCTGGTTCGAATCCAGTATCGCCCACAAGAAGATCTTAAAAATCGCAGTTGGTTAGAGCGTCCCGACACACATGTCGGGAAGGTCACTGGTTCGAATCCAGTATCGCCCACGAGAAGATGTAAAGAATCGCAGTTGGTTAGAGCGTCCCGACACACATGTCGGGAAGGTCACTGGTTCGAAAAATTTACTATGAGATGTATACTGTATACATTTTAAAAAGTGAAAAAACGGGCAAATTATATATTGGGCAGACAAATAATATAAATAAGCGGCTCTGGCGTCATCAAAATAATATGGTTTTATCGACAAAGAATAGAGGTCCTTGGATTTTAATCAAGACAATACCATTTGAAAATAGATCTCAAGCAGTTCAAATGGAATACAAACTTAAGAAAATGAAAAATCCTCAGCGAATTTTATCATATTTATCTAAGTATGGTTAGAGCGTCCCGACACACATGTCGGGAAGGTCACTGGTTCGAATCCAGTATCGCCCACAGAAAGAAGCACGAAGAGCGAAGGACGAGTTTTGTCATAGAACAGGCCGCTGACGGGGGAGCTTATCGAGGTACTACTTCTGATAGAACAGATCTACCTTACCTACGTCATGAATGACTAATATATTAAATATAATATAATCTTGCATTTGATCAGGTTTGGGGTTATTTTATCCCCGGGGACCCATAAGCATAGAGATATTCTTATATAGTAGGATTAAAATTATCTGGATTTATATAACTTTTAACCAAATGTGCTTTTGATGTTATTAAACAGAGGAAGGGATAGACCAAAGGTGTGAGGGCAAGAGTGCAAGAGGGTACGGGGGCCGGAAAGTGAGATGGAGTGAGGGGTATTGATACGATGTACTTTTCGGGAGTTGACGAAAGGGTTATTGTCTTAATATATCCACTGGTAGGCAGTGATTGAGTTAAATGACTTTCGATTGAAGTCCAATAAGTTATTCAGCAATTAATATATACGATTAATAATATTAACTTGCATTGTGTCGCCTTTTGGCGTATTTTACCCCCGGGGTGGGGGGCGCTACCTAATCGAAATCATATATTCCATCTCTCTTATAACCGGGTTTCAGTTAGGGAAAAAGATTCCAATCATTTATAAGAAGTTGGAAGCTGGAAGTAGGGACAGGCCGTGGCCTGTCTGAAGTTGGCGTCGCTGCGCTCCTGGTAGTTGGTTCAAGGGTTCAGGGGTTCAAGAGTTCAAGAGTTCAGGGGTTCAAGGGTTCAAGAGTTCAGGGGTTCAAGGGTTCATGGGTTCAGGTGTTTAGGGGCTCAGGGGCCAGGGATGGTCAATGGTCAACTGTCGACTGATGACTGCCGACTGTCCACTGAAAAAGTAACGCGTAACCCGTAACGCGTGACAAGGAATTCAAGCACTTCACTGCGTTCGGTGTTCAATAGCCGCTACGCGGCTTTCAAACGCTGCTGCGCAGCGTTCAAGGATCTCACTTCGTTCGATCTTCAATCCCGGCTTTGCAGATTTCAATAGGTGACTGGACTTCTTTTTTGAACACTGCGAAGCAGTGCTGGAATGCTGAGCGAAGCGAAGCTATTGAACGGCACGAAGTGCCGCTTGAATTATTAAACGCTGCTGCGCAGCGTTCAAGGATCTCACTGCGTTCGATCTTCAATCCCGGCTTTGCAGATTTCAATAGGTGACTGGACTTCTTTTTTGAACACTGCGAAGCAGTGCTGGAATGCTGAGCGAAGCGAAGCTATTGAACGGCACGAAGTGCCGCTTGAATTATTAAACGCTGCTGCGCAGCGTTCAAGGATCTCACTGCGTTCGATCTTCAATCCCGGCTTTGCAGATTTCAATAGGTGACTGGACTTCTTTTTTGAACACTGCGAAGCAGTGCTGGAATGCTGAGCGAAGCGAAGCTATTGAACGGCACGAAGTGCCGCTTGAATTATTAAACGCTGCTGCGCAGCGTTCAAGGATCTCACTTCGTTCGATCTTCAATCCCAGATATGCGGATTTCAACAGGTGACTTCTTTTTTGAACACTGCGAAGCAGTGCTTGAATGCTGAACGTAGTGAAGCAATTGAACGGCACATAATGCCGTTTGAATTTTTAATCACTGAAGGCAATTGAATGCTAAGCGCAGCGAAGTACCAATCCCCCAATCCAATCAATCTATTCAATCGAATCAATCAACTAACGACTGCCAACTGTTGACTGATGACTGTCCACTGCCGACTGTCGACTGTCGACTAATGACTACCGACTGTCGTCTCAACCTCTCAAGGTTTAAACGGATTACCATAATTAATTGCTAAACGCTATACCTTTCTTTAAATTAACCAGCTTTGTAAAATAAATTATCAGGAGACCGACTATATGGGTGTCATGAATCAAATGCGGGATAAAATGTCTATCATCCTCGGGATCGTGATTGTCGCATTTCTGGCGACGATTTTTTTTAGCTGGGGTATGGGCGTGAATGGCCCCCGCAGCCAAAAAAATGTCATTGCGGAAGTAAACGGGACTGAAATTACCCTGGAACAATACATGTCCGCCCTGAACCAACAGATGTCTTACTACCGAGATCAAACAGGACAGGAACTGGATGCCATGACCCGGGTCCGCCTTCAGGATCAGGTCTATGAAAATATGGTCCAGGAAATTCTGATTCAGCAGGAAATTGAAAAACTGGGACTCGAAGCTACGGACGAAGAGGTTTATTTTTATCTGGAAAACAATCCTCCGGAATATATCCGGCAGGCAGAAATTTTTCAAACAGACAGCCTTTTTGATCATCAGAAATACCTGAATATTCTCAGAGATCCTTCGAACCCCTATGGGATTAACTGGGTTCCCATCGAAGAAGAGATCCGGAGGATACTCCCTTATGAAAAGCTGAATGAACATCTGGCTTCCACTGTCATTGTCACCGACGAAGAGGTCCGCCAGGCCTACGCAGATGAGACGGTTCATTTTGATATAGAATTTCTGACGGTTACTTCAAGTAAAATTCCCAACGATACCATTCAACTCAGTGACGAGGAAATACGGGACTTATATAATCAGAACAGAGAAGATTATAAAATCCCGGAGACAAAAATTCTTCAGTATGTCAGCTGGTCGAAAATTCCCTCTTCGGAAGATACCCTCCTTGTCCGGAAAGAGATTGACGAGATCTTGCTCCGCCTTGAAGAAGGCGAGTCTTTTGAAGATCTGGCCAGAATTTTTTCCCAGGACCCCTCTGCCTCAGAAGGGGGTAGCCTGGGATACATACAAAAAGGTGAAATGGTCAAACCCTTTGAAGATGCTGCTTTTAATGCTCCTCTAAACAAGGTGATTGGACCTGTTGAAACTCGTTTTGGCTTCCATTTGATCCGGGTTGATGATCGGAAAGTGGAAAATTGTGAACCCCAGGTGAAGGTTTCCCATATCCTGCTGAAAGTGGATGTGGGTCCCAATACCCTGGATAATCTTGCTTCCGAAGCACGGATTTTTACCTTTGATGCGGAAGATCAGGGTTTTGAAAAAGCTTTAAACTATTATAAGCTTGAAGCAGATACAACACAGATGGGTGTGACGGAAGATAACTATTATTATCCGGGACTCGGATTTGTCCCAAACCTGACCCGGTGGGCTTTCCGGAATAAAGCCGGAGCCATTACGGAACAGCCTTTTGAAACCCAGGATAAAATTATTGTTGCCCAGATTATTGAGGAAAAACCCGAATCATATCAATCCTTCAGCGACCTCAAGCCTACGCTGGAACGGCAACTCCGGCAGGAAAAGAAGGATGAACTCAGCCGACAAATTGCCCTGGAACTGGCCAAAACAGAGAAAAATCTCTATGAGTTAAAAGATGAAAATCCCCTGACGGATTTTGGCAGTGAAGAAGCTATTACACTGAAAAACCCACCGGCTCAGTTCAGAAATAACCCTGTATTCAATGATCTGGTCCGCATGGCTGATTTGAATGAAATTGTTGGTCCCGTTAAGACATCCCGGGGATATACCCTCATCCAGGTCATGAAGAAAAGTGCCTTTGATGATAAAGGGTTTAGAGCCCAGCAGGAATCTATCCGCCAGCGGCTCCGGAGAGACAAAGAAACAGTGGTGATTGAAGCCTTTCTCTCGAAACTCAAAGAAGAGGCAGAGATTCACGACTACCGGAATGAATATTTCTGATTATTATTTCCATTAAAATAAAAAAGGCAGAGTTTCTCTGCCTTTTTTTATGCGTTGCCTTTTTTCAGGTTTATTAAAGGACTTTTATCATCTCCTGAAAACGTTTTTCCACTCCATCATTTTCACTACGGAGAGCTTTTACGAATTTATTTCCGTCATACGTTCCACGGACCGATTCAAAGTCTTTCTGCTGAATGGATTCATCTCCATCCAATCCGTATCCAATGCGGCTTGTTGGATCAAATTCTTTTTCAGCATCTTTCAGAATCATATTGTTCAGCTTCAGAACATTCTTTTTCCAGTCTTCCAGAATTTGTTCCAGTTGATCCCGGCTCAGATCTGCCGCCTGCTTGCCGTAGGTTTCTTTGATAACCTGTGCCCACCATTTTAGATTGTCGTTTTCATAGCCGGCAGCCGTATCCTGAAGGATGGCCAGCAGTGATTCAACTGAATCAGTCGTATCGTGGCACATCGCATCAATACAGGCATTCAGGCTTGTTTCCGAAACCAACATACCTGCCAGATCATACCATTTTTCCGGTCTATCACCCGTATCCTCTGATATTTCAGTCAAAAGATCCCTGAGTGTTTTCCCGGCTTTTACCTGGTTTAAAAGCTTTATCAGGATGTCTCCCAGGTAAATGGCCACGGCGATCTTGTAGTATTTGATACCTGTTCTCAGTAGCAGCCGCTTAATGACCAGTCCTTTGTAAGAGACGAATTCCTGCTCTTTCCGGCTTTTCTCGTTCAGGTCCTGGAGGATGGATATGGCGTTCAGCACCTTACCGATACTTCGGGGATTGAAGAGATCAAAGTGGATCTGGTCGAAAGTCCGGGGATCTTTACGGCGGTCACGGGCCGGCCATTTTTCACTGTCCCGCCGGGTCCCCACAGTAAAGAGATTCATGGCTGGAGTAAGCTGACTTTTTCCCTCTTCGGCGGTGATATATGAGAAAGGAAAATCCGCCGCATCGAAATTTCCAGTGTGTTTTCCAGTAACCACACTGAAAGCACCCACACTGCAGGGCCAGAGCATATAGGAAAGTGAACCGGTTTTGGCTCCCCGTTCCAGGATTCCCTGGTGTAAAGGGCCCAGTTTGTACATGTGGTTGCTTTGGTTTGTTCCGCTTCCTGCATTGTAAAAGGAAAACATACCGGCGATCATAAGTGTCGATTTGTGATGGGTCACCGTATACGGTCCGCCAAAAACACTTACGGCTTCCCCGTGGAATCCCTCACAATTGGCAAAAAAAGCGGATCCTTCCGCGGAGTATTGCTTGCCAAGACGAACACCCTGCCCGACAAAACATTTATCCAGTAAGACTCCATCCTGAATATGGGATCCGGATTGGACAATGAAGTGTTTGGCTGTAACACCTGAACCAATTTTAACAGGATCTTCCCGGCATCCCGCCAGGGATCCGTCTTCCAGAATGAGTGTTCCCTGGACTTCAGCTCCTTCGCCAATTTCCATGTTCCGTAATACCTGGCAGTTCCGGACCTGGGCATAAGGTCCCACATAACCGGTTGTACAGGTTTTTCCCTTACAATACTCCAGGATCAGAGATTGCAGTTTTTTCATCAAAGCATCATGATGACGGAAATGGACCAGCATATAGGCAATTTGTGCAGAGAGCTTGTCGTAGATAAGCAGCTCCCGGCCTCCACCTTCATTGAGTACTTCAATTTCTGTCCCGTTTCCAAAACGGGTCTCACCGGTTACTGCCAGAGATTGCACCGTATCCACAACTGCATGATGTGAAATCTCATACCGGTACAGATTCTGAACATTGGTAATCAGGGCATTATCCCCAATGGTGCAATCTTTCAGGGTACTGTTCCAAAGACCTGCAGGATGACTCCCCCGGTCCGGAAGGTTCAGATCCTCCGTGTAAATTCCAAGATTTACCTTCCCCTGAAAACGGATATTGTGGATTCGTTCAGGGGTAAAGCGTTCATGAACCAGGACCGTTTCCCAGGATTCGGCAGAGCATCCCTGACGGGTCAGGCAATCGATTTCCGGTGATTTGAGTTTACGATACAGCATCGTGTCACCTGTATTTATACTTTCGGTAAATTGTGAAGGGCGTCGTATTCAATATCCTTGAAATATTTCACCGTTCCCACTTTCAATTCCATGGAGGCTTCCTCGTCGCAGCAAATGATGCCATGGCGGTGCATTTGAAGCATGGATACGGTCCACATGTGATTTACCCCTTCTTCCACCACTTTTTGAAGCGCCCGGGCTTTTTTATAACCGTTTACAATAATCAACACTTCATGAGCTGCCATCACTGTTCCTACACCGACTGTCAGGGCCATTTTGGGGACTTTGTTCACGTCATTGTCAAAAAAGCGTGAATTGGCCACAATGGTATCATAGGTTAGGGTTTTGATGCGTGTTTTGGAGGAGAGTGAAGACCCCGGCTCGTTGAAGGCGATGTGACCGTCCGGACCGATTCCTCCCAGGAATAGATCAATTCCGCCGGCATCTTTGATTCTTTGCTCATAATCACAGCACTCTTTTTCCAGATCTGTGGCATTTCCATTCAGGATGTTCACATTTTCTTTGGGGATATCGATATGCTTGAACAGGTTATCCCACATGAAAAAGTGATAGCTCTGGGGATGATCTTCCGGAATACCGACATATTCATCCATATTGAAAGTGATCACATTTTTAAAGGAGACTTTTCCTGCTTGATAAAGCTTTACCAGTTCCTGGTAAGTCCCAATGGGCGAAGAACCGGTTGGAAGCCCCAGGACAAAAGGTTTGTCTCCCTTCTTTTCTGCCTGGTTGATTTTCCGGGCAACATAATGAGCCACCCACTGACTCAGATGATCATAATCATTGTAGATCAAGATACGCATCGCATACCATCCTTTCGTTTATTCATATTTTATCATTATTCTGGCATCGGCTACAAAAACCCCTTTGCCTTTATCCCGGACGATGAGGGGATTGATATCCAGTTCCTGAATATGAGGGTGATTCACAGCCAGTTGCGAAAGCCTTAGAATGCACTCCACAATTTTATCCAGATCCCGTGGTGCATGTCCCCGCACACCATGAAGTATGCTGGCGGATCGGGTTTCTTCAATCATATGTTCCACATCGGTGGTTTGAAGCGGAGCCACCCGGAAGCTCACATCCTTAAAGACTTCCACATAGATACCGCCCAGTCCAAACATAAGCACCGGTCCAAAACTGTTGTCCCGGTTAAGTCCGAGGATCACTTCTTCCCCTTCAGGAATCATTTGCTCGATGAGGACCCCCTTCACTTTGGCATGGGTATCATAGGCTTTCGCATTTTTAAGGATTGTTTTAAAAGCCTCTTTTACCTCCTGGCCAGACCGGATATTCAGTATCACACCGCCGGCTTCCGATTTGTGAACAATCTCATCAGAGACGACTTTCATAACCACGGGAAATCCCATTTTTTCAGCCTTTTGAACGGCTTCATCTTCAGTGGAGGCAAGCACCGATTCAACAACCGGAAGGCCGTATGCCTTCAGCAGCTCATCGGAAAGATCTTCCGTCAGATAATGTTTCCCCGCGTTTTTCACCTCCTGAAGGATCTCTTCCACCCGGGCATCGTCCACATCTTTAAACACCGGTGCCGGTTTGGATACTTCTTTCCGCTCCTGGCTGAAACGATAGACGGTGGCAAAAGCCCGGCACATGGATTCGGGAAGAGTATAATGGGGGATTTTGTTCCGTTGGAGTACATCGATCCCCTGGGCAACATCAGCCTCTCCCATAAAGGAGGAATAGACCGGTTTGTTGTAATGGTGAGCCACTTTGGCGATTTCACGGGCGATAAGATCAATTTCCGTCATGGATTGAGGTGTGAGAATCACAAAAACACCATCCACCGCCGGATCCTTGAAAGCGGCGGACAAAGCCACACTGTAACGGTCTGCCCGGGCGTCCCCGATGACATCTACGGGATTTTTGATGTTTGCTGTTGCAGGCAGATTCTTTTTCAGGATGGCCGTGGTTTCATCAGAGAATTTTGCCAGTTCCAGGCCGTCGTGTATGGCAGCATCCGTCGTAAGTACTCCCGGACCTCCGGCGTTGGTGATAATAGCGACCCGTTTGGATTTGGGGATGGGCTGATAGGCAAAGGCGATGGCCATATTGAACATTTCCTCAATATCCTGGCAGCGGATAATGCCGGCCTGTCGGAAGGCGGCATCACACACTTCATCGCTTCCGGCCATGGACCCGGTATGTGAAGCGGCGGCACTGGCCCCCTCGGATGTCCGGCCTGATTTCAGAATCAACACCGGCTTTCCTGCCTTTATCACTTCACGGGCTGCTTTCATCAGTCCGGGACCGTCTTTGACTTCTTCAAGATACATGAGGATGACCTTTGTTTTGGGGTCATCCTTCAAATAATACAGGAGATCAATTTCCGTCACATCTGCCTTGTTTCCGAAACTGATGAATTTTGAAAATCCAATGTGTTTTGCATAGGCGTAATCCAAAACGGCGGTACAAAGAGCACCACTCTGGGACAAAAACCCGATGGTGCCTTCTTCCGGCATGCGGCGGGCAAACGAAGCATTGATTTTGGAACGGGCATCTGTATTGATCACACCCAGGCAATTGGGACCGATGATGGACATCCCGTATTTATCCGCAATGGCCTTGACCCGCTTTTCCCTTTCAATGCCTTCTCCGCCGACTTCTTTAAAACCGGCCGATATAATGATGACAGCTTTGATACCCTTTTGTCCACACTGCTCCAAAGCCAGGTGAATCACGGAAGATGGAAAAACAATGATGGCCAGATCCACCGGATCCGGAATATCCGTCACATATTTGTACGCCTTGATTCCGGCAACAAAACGCTCACGCGGACTGACAGGATATACGACACCATTGAAATCTGCATCCAATATGTTTCTGAGGATGTCGTGGAGTACCGTGCCCACAACTTTATTTGTACCTACAACTGCAACAGAATCCGGATAAAATATTTTATCCAGATTTGCCTTGAAATCCTTTTTCATGAGGGTTCCCCCGTTTGATTAATCCGTCGGTTATGATACGTATGATGAAATAAATTCCACAGCGTCTGCAACTGTCTGGACTGATAGTGCTTTGTCTTCATCCATCTCAATGTCGAATTCTTCTTCAAAAGCAGCCACTAGTTCCAGACTCTGCATGGAATCCGCTCCCAGATCAAAGATGAAATTGGCATCTTCAAAGACTTCTTCCGGATCCATTTTCAGGACGTTGGCAACGACTTTCTTTACCCGTTCCTGTACCTCATTTTTTTCCATTCTTTCCTCCTGTTGGTTGATCTACCGGTTATGGTGCATATTTTTTCATGGGTCTATAGATGTTTCCCATTCATGATAACAGGATTGAATCAACGGACCTTTGCTTAGGGTGAGTGTCAAGTATCGGAACACGCGATAATAGGAGCCCCGTTTTCAAAATTTAAATAAAGTATAAAAGGATTTAAAGCGACATGCAATATATTCTTTCTATCCATTCTCCGTGAAATTGGCTTGCCGGCGGACTTTAATTTTGTGACTTGATTTTGTCTGTTGTATATTCGAAAAAATTTAACACAGGGGATTTCTGAGATGAACGAAAAACGCTCGATCGCTTCATGGGCTTTGTACGACTGGGCCAACAGCGCTTTTGCCACCACGGTGATGGCCGGTTTTTTTCCGCTTTTCTTCAATCAGTACTGGGCCGATCCTTCCAATCCGACACGAAGTGTTATGTATCTGGGCTGGGCGAACTCTGTTGCGTCCATCGTTGTGGCCCTTCTGGCTCCTTTTCTGGGTGCTGTGGCAGACCGGGGGACCGCCAAAAAGAAGTTTCTCTTCCTCTTTGCTTTTTTGGGTGTTTTAATGACGGGCGGACTTTGGTTTGTGGCCCAGGGGATGTGGAAATTTGCCGCTCTGCTGTATGTCCTGGGTACAGTGGGATTCTCAGGAGGAAATATTTTCTATGATTCCCTCCTCCCGGGAGTTGCCACGGAGAAAAAGGTGGATTTTGTCAGCAGCCTGGGCTTTGCCATGGGGTATATCGGCGGCGGGATCCTTTTCGCCGTCAATGTGTTGATGTTTCTTAAACCCGGTTTATTTGGTATCCCCGACGGGGCGACTGCTATCAAACTCTCTTTTCTCAGTGTGGCTGTGTGGTGGGCTGTTTTTTCCATCCCCATCTTTCTCTTTGTGAAAGAACCCCGGCTGGTGGATGCCGTCCCCCTTCATAAGGCCTTTGTGATGGGATGGCGACAGTTGATGGATACTTTCAGTCATATCCGGCATCTGAAGGTGGTGGGACTCTTTCTCTTTGCCTACTGGCTTTATATCGACGGAGTGGATACCATTATCCGGATGGCTGTGAGTTATGGGGATTCTTTGGGTTTTGACAGCAGTATCCTGATTTCTGCGCTCCTTATTACCCAGTTTGTCGCTTTTTTCGGATCCCTTGGCTATAGCTGGTTTGCACGGAAAATCGGTGTAAAACCCTCCATCATGGTGGCGATCTGCGCTTACTGTCTGATTACTATCCTCGGTTACTTTATGAACCAATCCTGGCATTTTCTGGCCCTGGCCATCTGCATCGGACTCTTTCAGGGCGGGATTCAGGCCCTGAGCCGGAGTCTGTATACACGAATCATCCCCAGGAAAAAGTCTGCGGAATTCTTTGGCTTTTTCAATATGCTGGGGAAATTTGCCGCTGTGGTTGGTCCCTTTCTCATGGGAACTATCGGATATATCTCAGGCAGCCAGAGAATGGGCATTTTATCTATCTTGATTCTCTTTATTGGCGGTGCCTATTTTCTCTCCCGGGTGAATATCACTGAAGGAGAGATTATGGCGAAAAAATATCTGGCAGACTAAAGAGGAATCCCTTTACAAAGGGGTTTATGATGTGTATCACATTTTTATAATCAGTCTTGCATTAAGGTAAAAATACCTCTATTATAATTACAAACCATAACGAACAAGGTAGGGGGTACATGATGAAAAAATGTGCTGTTGTTTTGATGAGTCTCCTCATATTGGTTGGAATAACTTTTGCCGGTATGACGGAGCAGGAAATGCAGGTACGGGCTCAAAAAGCCGTACAAAGTTTGCGGCCCGATTCACCACTCATGAAGATGGACCAGAACCGTCTTGAAACCGCAAACAAACCCCACAGTCCAAAACAGTTGAGAGATCGGAATGTGTGGAAGGAAAATGTGGCATTGCATCGCTTTTCCGGAATGTCCATGCAGAAATCCACAATTGATTTCTCAATACAAATTAATGGCGCGGATACTACCACGTATTTTGTCGGTGACAGTATTACACTGACCGTCACCACTAACCGCCCATTAGGTCTGATGCTGTTTGTGGATGATGGGGACAATGTGTTTTCTTTCTCGGATCTCAATGCCTTTGCCCACCTGGAAATGGGTGGCGAAGAATTTGTCTTCATGATTGAAGACGGGGATGAAATGGATATGACACCTCCCGGTGATGGTATCTGGGAAGTGAAAGTCCCTACGGATTTTGCAGATGATGGCCCACTTATGTCCCTTCAGAATACCACTTTCTATGTTGTCGCCATGGATATGGATACGGAATTGTATGATCTGGCCGTGGCCTATGTTGAAGAACCTCTTGGATCTACCTCTTATGTCTGGGGAAATGTATCTGATGGAACGAGCCCGGTTCAGAATATCCTGATGGTTGCATTTCCAGGGACCATGGATGACACTCTGTATGCGAAATCTGAAGGTGAACCGGGGGTTGTGTACATGACCCTGACAGATCAAAATGGAAATTATGCACTGTACATTCCCAAAGAAGCAGAGAGTATGTATTCCGGGCCCTGGACGGTTTTTGCCCTGAATATCTGGCAGGTTCCGGGAGGGATGTATGCCGATCCCATGTATCAAACTGTTTTCATTCCCGGGACTCCGAGCGCCGATTTTACTCTTACCGAAGGTGCTTATACCATCTCCGGTGTGGTCACATCAACCATGGGACTTCCGGTATCCAATGTGCGCCTGCTGGCCTGGAACGGCATGTATGAAGTGATGGCCACGACCGATGGGACCGGTTACTATGAAATTCCGGTGATGTCCGGCTGGTGGGAAATTGAATTTTTTGAAGAAGACCTGGCCGGCCAATACCTCATTCCCTATTGGGGTCAGTATTATGCCGATGTCATGGATGCAAACGTCACCCTGAATATCCAGCTGTACAATGTGTATCCGGAGGATGCGATCAGTGGGACGGTCTCTTTTAATGTCCCAACCAAATATGCATTAACAGATTTGTCTGTGATTGCAGATAAGTGGCCCATGGGATATTCCATTGCACCAGTGGATGAATTCGGCAATTATGCCGTTCCTGTCACCTCCGAACTGGATTGTGTGTATGTTGATGACTGGGGTGGCATGTCTTATGGATATGGTGTGTGGGTATCCCGCAATGATTACGAAGATCCCGTAACGGTTCCTGACTATTATTCGGAAGTCATGTCCGGTGCTACCGGCATTGATTTTCTGATTGTGGAACCGGATGCCTCGCTTTTCGGTGTGGTGACCGATTTCGATAGCGGAGCTCCTCTCTATGATGCGGAAGTGAATGTCTATACACCTGATTATGCGTACGATTACTGGACCTATACCGATGAATTTGGAAATTACTCGTTCGACCTGATCGGGGGCATGACCTATATCATTGAAGCCTACTATCCTTACGAATGGTATATGCCGGCCCATGTGGATTCCCTGTTTGTACCTGAGGGCGGTATGGTAGAATATCATATGGCTCTTAAATCTCCACAGGAATCAGTCCACTTTCAGGGGAATGTCTATGATGAGTATAGAAATCCTGTCGGTGGTGCCGTTGTGGATATTGAAAGCTATGAGTACTATTCCAGCACCGTGACGGATGGTGGCGGATACTTCTATTTTGATGGACTAAAACCTTACGATTCATACTACATTACTGTAAATGCAGCAGGATTTGATACCTGGTATGGAAATGTCTGGGTTGAAGGTCCGATAGAAAATTATGAGATCTATCTGTCGTCCCATTCAGATACCGGTTATGTATGGGTTCAGGGACAGGTCACAGATGGTGTAAACCCGGTCAGTGAAGCCATCGTATGGCATTATGATGAATACGGTGACCATCACCAGTGGACCGGTGAAGACGGATATTTTGATCTCTGGGTTCCTCAGGGTGAACTGCATCTGAAGGTCGGAGCCAATGGATTTATGGCCACAAAACCTGTGTTCTTTCTGAATCGGGATACAACCATTGTGGTTCCCTTAAGCCCGGCGACTTTGACAGAAAATGTCTCGGCTCAGGTGGCGGATCCGGAAGGTACCGGTATTCAGGATGCATTCATCTATTGGGAAAGCCAGGATTATATCGGTCATACCTATTCCGGTGAGAATGGAAATTATTCCATCGATCTCATGACCGGTGAATACTATGTTCATGCTGAACACTGGGACTTCTATGACAGAAATTACGAGTGGAGTGTTCCGGATCCCGAAAATGACTATCATATTACTATGATCTCTCTTTATGAAGTCTATGGGCCGCAGATTGTTACCGTGGAAGATGTCCCCGAAGATCATGGCGGTAAAGTCATTCTGTCCTGGAGAATTAATGAAAGCCTGGTATGGCAGGGCATACAGGGATTTGTTGTGCTCTTTTCGGAACAGGATCCGGCTAGCCCTGATTTCAAAGGCTGGCTGAATTTTCCGGGAAATGTCTTTATGGCCTTGCCCGAAATGGATACATACCACGCCGTGGTGCCGGTCCTGCATAATGATGTTGCCACACATTTTGTGGTGGTGGCTGTGAATGACTGGGATGCCTGGCCTTCTCATCCGGCAATGGGCATGGCCCATGATAATCTGCCGCCGGCGGTACCAACCGGTCTTGGTGTTGCTGAACTGGATGGAAACGTTCAGATCTGGTGGGCTCCGGTGGAAATGGAACCCATTCAATATTACTCCGTCTACCGCAGTGTGAATGGCGGTGCCATGGAATTGCTGGATCATACCATTGATCTTGAATACACCGATTCAGACATGATCCCCGGAAACACCTATCTTTATGCGGTAAGTGCCACGGATTATTCAGCCAATGAATCGGAAAAATCCGAACAGGTCAGTTTCCATATTACCTCTGTTGAAGGAAATCAGATCCCCGAAGACTTCGCCCTCAGACAAAACTATCCCAACCCCTTCAACCCGGTAACCACCCTTTCCTTCGACCTGCCCAAAGCCGTGAATGTCTCTCTGGTTATCTATGACATCCTTGGAAATCATGTGAAAACCGTGTATACCGGCGAACTGGAAGCCGGCCGCTATGATTTCAAGTGGGATGCTACAAATGCAAGAGGACGTTCCGTCAGTTCCGGTATGTATATCTATAAACTGACAGCCGGTGAATTTTCTGCCTTTGAAAAAATGATCCTGCTGCGGTAATAAAGATATCACCCCCCGTCCGGAGAGAACTCCGGACATACGATAGATCAGGTGCCGGGATTCCCGGCACCTGTTTTTTTATGGGATAAAATGAGTATAAAATAAGTAAAACACTCTTTTATAAATATAATCCGTCATCTTGTGGATATGTGCCCAGGGCGAGATTCGAACTCGCACGAGAGTAATCTCACTAGACCCTGAACCTAGCGTGTCTGCCAGTTTCACCACCTGGGCATATCTCAAAAAGCAGGTGAATTTATTCTGATTATTGTTTGTTGACAAGAAAAAAGATGGAACGGGAGTTGAGAGTGATGAGTGATGAGTGGTGAGTCTGAGTTTTGAGTTGAGAGTTTGTTTTTGTGGGTTAATGATGTTTTGGGTTTATTTGCTAAGTTGTGTTATAAGTATAGCCCAAAAAACGTATCTAACGCACTTAACCAAACTCTTAACTCAAAACTTGTACTCAATACTCTCCACTCTCCACTCTCAACTCCCAAAACAATCATTGTTTAAAATCATCCCGGAGATTAAATTCTGACGCTGGAAAAACAGGATGAATTATGGGTAAAGTTGTTTCAATAGCCAATCAAAAAGGGGGTGTGGGAAAGACGACGACGGCCATCAACCTGGCCGCTTCCATTGCCGTCATGGAAAATAAAGTCCTCCTCATAGATATCGATCCACAGTCCAATGCAACTTCCGGACTCGGTGTCGATGTAACCCATGCAAAATACACAACCTACGAGGTCATTATTGGGAATGAACCGGCAAAAAGTGCCATTGTCAATACAGACCTGCCTTATCTGGATATCATGCCGGCCAATCCCAGGCTGGTGGGTGCTGAAGTGGAGATGGTCAATATGCTGGCACGGGAAACCCGCCTGAAAGAGGCGATCCGTCCCGTGGTTTCCCTCTATGACTATATTTTTATCGATTGTCCCCCTTCAACCAATGTCCTGACGGTCAATAGTTTTACCGCCTCCGATTCGGTCCTGATTCCCATTCAGTGTGAATATTTTGCCCTGGAAGGACTTACACAGCTTTTAAATACTATCCGGCTGATTCAGAAAAGTCTGAACCGGAAGCTGGACATTGAAGGTATTCTTTTAACCATGTACGACTCCCGTCTTAATCTGAGTCACATGGTGAAAAGCGAAGTGGAACAATATTTTGGAGACAAGGTCTATAAAACCGTGATCAACCGGAATGTCCGCCTGGGAGAGGCGCCCAGTTACGGAGAACCGATCATCACCTTTGATATTCATTCTACGGGAGCCAGGAATTACATGGACCTTGCAAAGGAATTTATCCGGAATGACAAACAGAAAACATAAAGCCCTAGGGCGCGGACTCAGCGCCATGATCCCCAATTTTGAAACGGAGGATGCCCGGGAGAACCTGAATGAAATCAAGCTCTCCCTCATCAGCATGAACCCTTTCCAGCCGCGGAAACTCTTTGATGAAACGGTGATGGACGAGCTGGTGAATTCCATCCGTGAAAAGGGTGTGATCCAACCGGTCACGGTCCGGAAAAAAGGCGAAGGATATGAACTGATTGCCGGAGAACGGCGGGTTCGGGCGGCTCGGATTGTCGGGCTCCATACCATTCCTGCCTATGTGATTGATGTGGCTTCCGATGAAGAGATGATGGAACTGGCCCTCATCGAAAACATTCAGCGGGAGGACCTGAATCCGGTGGATGAAGCCCTTGGATATTCCCTGCTGATTGAAAAATATGGGATTTCACAGGAAGCCGTGGCCACGAAAGTTGGGAAAAACAGAACAACCATTACCAACAGCATCCGCCTGTTGAAATTACCTGAAGAAGTTTTAAACGGACTTCGGGACCGGAAAATCACAACAGGACACGCACGGGCGTTGCTGGGACTGCAATCCTCCAAACAACAAATCACCCTGTATCAGAAAATTGTTCAGGAAGGACTCAGTGTAAGGAGTGTGGAAGAATGGGTCCGGAAGATTTCCGAAAGGGGTCACCGGCCTCAGAAAGAATCCAAAACACGTCCTAAAAATCCCTACCATCGGAAAATTGAATCCCTCCTGCAACAAACCCTGGGGACCCGTGTCCGGATCAGACCCTCAGCCCGGGGTGGAAAACTGGAAATCGATTACTATTCTCCGGAAGACCTTGAACGCTTGATGGAATTATTCGATACCATTCAGTATTGAGAGGTATGGGAAACAAAAAAAAATATACCATCTGTCTGATCCCCTCAGATCACGGGCCGCAGAAAATGTTCGAACTGAACGCCCGGGTTCTGACCTTTCTTATATCCCTCGGTATTTTTCTTATCATACTTATTATTGTTTCCTATGTGTTTCTTATCCCCCGTGCAACCCGGTATGAAAACCTTCACCGGGAGGTCACCGAACTGGCGGGGGACAGGGCGCGGTATATCCAACTGGTGGAAGATTTCCGAAAAATGCAGGAAATGCACCAGTATGTCCGTCGCCTGCTGGGAGTGGATATGATGGCTTCGATGGACAGCGTGTCTGCTTCGGATTCATTGGATTTTCCTGCCGCCCCGCCCATGCAGAGAAATGTCATCGTGCTGGATAACATTCCTACAACAGCGCCCCTGACGGGACTCGTCACACAACGGTTCGATTCCTCAGTGCCGGAGCTGTTTACCGATTCCCATAAAGGAATAGATATTGCCTGTCGCGTGGGGACACCTGTTTTGGCAGCTGCCTCGGGATGGGTTGTATTTTCGGGATGGACCCTGGGATTGGGAAATACCATCATTATCCACCACGGTTCGGATTATCTGACAATATATGGTCATAACAGCAGAAACCTGGTTGTTAACCGGCAGTCAGTGGAAAGGGGACAGCGAATCGCCCTGTCAGGAAACAGCGGATACAGCTCAGGTCCTCATCTTCATTTTGAAATCTGGAAAAACGGCGAGGCAATGGATCCGGAAAAATACATTCCGGAATACGCAACGGGAAACGGGGAACTATGAAAGAAAAGCCAACGTATACAATCATCGGCGATGATACGGAAATCAAAGGGGATGTCTTTATTAAAGGCAGTATCATGATTGCCGGAAAGGTTGAAGGGAATGTAACGGCCGGTGAAACCGTAAGTGTGACAGCCGGCAGCGTGGTGAACGGCTCCATCCGTGCGAAAGACATTTTCATCAGCGGGACAGTCCTGAATGGAGTACACGCCACGGGAAAAGTAACCCTGGGCTCTGATTCCCGCCTGGAAGGAACCCTTAAGGCCACCCGCTTGATTATCGAAGACGGGGCCCGGTATAGCGGCCTGTGTGCCATGACTGATGAAGAAAAAATCCCCGAAGATGATGAAAAAAATGGGAGTCCGGCTTAGGATTCGAGACCTGAAAATCTTAAATTTCTATGGTGACTAAAAGAACTGACATAAACCAAATGCCCGATACTGACAAACCGGGATTTTAATGTAACCGGTGCAATTCGGCAGCGAAGGAGCAATAATGGAAGTTAAACTGGAAAACCTTATAAAAAAGATTAAAGACGAAGGGGTTGGGGCTGCAGAAAAAAAAGCGGCGGAAATCCTGGAAAATGCCCGGAAAGAATCGGAAAAAATCCTGAAAAATGCGGAAAAAGAAGCAGAAAAAATCCGGGAAGAGGCCAAAAAAGATGCTGAAAAGACAAAAGCAAATGCTGAAGCATCCATCCAACAGGCGGCCCGGGATACCCTTCTCTCCCTGAAAAAAGAGATCCGGCGCCTTTTTGACCGGCTGCTGAAACAAAAAATTGATCTAAACCTGGATGAAAAATTCCTTGGGGATTTAATCGTGAAACTGGTGGAAACCTGGGCCAAAGGGAAAGAAGTCCGTGTGTTGGCCGGGAAAGTGGATGCCGATAAACTGACATCCCTCGTGATGAATGAATTGAAAGCCGATGCCAAAAAAGGGGTGGAAATTAAACTGGATAAAAGAATGTCCCACGGATTTCGTTTCGGACTGAAAGAGAGTGATTTGACCTATGATTTTACAGATGAAGCCCTGATGGAAGCCCTCGGTTTTTTCCTGAGCCCTAAACTGGCGGATCTTCTGCAGGAGAAATCTGAAAAAGAGACATCAGGGAAATAATGGATAAGTATTATTATCTGGCTGCCCAGCTGCCTTTGTTAAAACCGGATATGGATTCACCGCCAAGCCTTCGGTGGTTTCTCGATGAAGCCCGGAAATGGCTCAGTCCCCGGGATTACCTCAAAGTGGCATCTGCCAGTATCCGGCACTATGAAAAACCCCCTTACGGGTCCAAAACCTCCCTTCAGTATGCCGATTTTGAAAAAAAACTCCGCCGTGAACTGGCCGGCTATCGAAAAGCCCGGAAGGAAGATCATGAATATCGCCTGCAGGGTTTTTCCCAGAATCTGGTGAAAGAGGGCAATCCCCTGGAAATTGAAAAGAAACTCATCCTGGAACGATGGGCTTATCTGGATGAACTGGAATTCGGCCACTATTCCGATGTGGATTTTTTGGTGATTACCGCTTTGAAAATTCAGCTTCTGGAACGCCTGATGTCCTTCGATAAGGAAAAGGGAATGGAAACATTTGAATCGGTGGTATCCGAAACACTGTCCGGTGAAAATGAGCCCGGTGAAACAAAAACGGATACGAATGAGAATGATGCAAATAATTGATTTTTTTCTTCCTGCTGATGGCAGGAGAATGTGATAAGGAGTCTTACATGAGTGACATGGTCAAGGGTACGATCACATCCATCAACGGAAATATGATTACCGTCCGCTTCAAAGGAAGTATTGTCCAGAATGAGGTGGGATATGTTGTGCTGGGTGAAGAACGGTTGAAATCGGAAGTGATAAAAATCAACGGAGATCTGGCCTACATGCAGGTATATGAACTGACTAAGGGCATCAGGATCGGAGATCCTGTTGAGTTTACCCGTGAAATGTTATCGGTCCAGCTGGGGCCCGGTGTTCTCAGCCGCGTTTATGACGGCCTTCAGAATCCCCTCAATGATCTGGCGGCTGCCCATGGATTTTTTCTTCCCCGGGGAGTGGTGCTGGATGCCATCGACTTGAATGAAACTTGGACTTTTACACCGGCTGTGAAAAAGGGGGATGTCCTGTACCGGGGAATGGCCCTTGGAACTGTTCCTGAAGGAATTTTCGACCACAAAATCATGGTCCCCTTTAACTTTTATGATGAATACACCGTTGAATCCATCGCCGATAAAGGTGATTATAAAGTAACCGACGAAATTGCGGTCCTGAAGGACAGCCGGGGAGAAAAACATCCGGTCACCATGATATTTGAATGGCCTGTGAAAATTCCCATTGATGCCTACAACCAGAAAATTGTCCCCAAAGAACCCATGTCGACCCGCGTGCGGATCGTAGATACCTTTTTTCCCGTAAACAAAGGCGGTACTTATTGTATTCCGGGTCCTTTTGGTGCCGGTAAAACGGTTTTGCAGCAGTTGACAAGCCGCTATGCGGATGTGGATATTGTGATTATTGCTGCCTGTGGTGAACGGGCCGGCGAGGTGGTGGAAACTCTCCGGGAATTTCCCAAGCTGGAGGATCCAAGGACCGGTAAGACTCTGATGGAGCGGACTATTATTATCTGTAACACCAGTTCCATGCCTGTTGCGGCCCGGGAAGCTTCGGTGTATACAGCCGCCACGATTGGTGAATATTACCGTCAAATGGGACTGGATGTCCTTTTGCTGGCGGATTCCACATCCCGCTGGGCCCAGGCGATGCGGGAAGTTTCGGGCCGGCTGGAAGAAATTCCCGGCGAAGAAGCCTTCCCGGCCTATCTGGAATCACGGATTGCCGAATTTTATGAACGGGCCGGCTTTGTGGAACTGCTGGATGGATCCTATGGGAGTATGACCATCGGCGGTACGGTGAGTCCTGCCGGCGGAAATTTTGAAGAACCGGTAACCCAGGCTACCTTGAAAGTGGTGGGGGCTTTTCACGGACTCTCCAGGGCCCGTTCCGATGCCCGGCGCTATCCTGCCATTGATCCCCTGGAAAGTTGGAGCAAATACAAGGGAATCATCCCCCGGGAAAAAGTGGAAGAAGCCCATGATGTCCTCCGCCGTGGCAGTGAGGTCCACCAGATGATGATGGTTGTGGGCGAAGAAGGAACATCTCTGGATGATTTTGTTGTCTACCTGAAAGGGGAACTCCTGGATTCAGTCTACCTTCAGCAGGATGGATTTGACCCGGTGGATGCTGCCTGCTCTGCAGAGCGCCAGGAATATGTCTTTCAGAAAATTCATGATATTCTGTTGGATTCCTACGAGTTCAACAATAAAGATGAAGCCCGGAAATTCTTTAATGTTCTCCGGCAATTGATTGTGGACTGGAACTATACCCCCATGGATAAGGACGCATTCAAAACTCAGGAAAAAGAAATTGACAAACATCTGAAAAAGGCACGGGCGGAAAAGACCGCAGCGTAGGAGGAGATGTAAAGCATGAAAAAAGTTTACAATAGAATACTCAGTGTCATTGGAAATGTGATCACGGTCCGCGCGGAAGGTGTTTCCTACGAAGAATTGGCGGAAGTCACAACATCCCGGGGTAAAACACTGGCACAGGTGATTAAAATCGATCAGGATATTGTATCCCTCCAGGTCTTTGCCGGCAGCAAAGGGGTTTCCACTGAAGACGAGGTCCGCTTTCTGGGACACCCCATGCAGGTTGCCTATTCAGAAAATATGTTGGGACGGATTTTTGACGGAAGCGGTCAACCCCGGGACAAAGGCCCGGCGTTGACGGAAAATATGATTGAAATTGCCGGTCCCTCCGTCAATCCGGCGAAACGGATTATTCCGGACCGCATGATCCGGACGAATATTCCCATGATTGATGTCTTCAATTCTTTGGTCGTATCCCAGAAACTCCCCATTTTTTCCGTTTCCGGGGAACCGTATAATGAACTCCTGGCACGGATCGCCCTCCAGGCAGAAGTGGATATGATCATTCTGGGGGGTATCGGACTCAAATTTGATGAATATATGTATTTCCGGGATGAACTGGAAAAGGGCGGCGCCCTGAACCGGTCCGTCTTTTTTGTCCATACCGCATCGGATCCGGTGGTGGAAGGACTCATGGTACCGGATCTTTCCCTGGCCGTGGCGGAACGCTTCGCCCTGGATGGAAAGGATGTCCTGGTGTTATTGACGGATATGACCAATTACGCCGATGCCCTGAAAGAAATTGCCATCACCATGGAGCAGGTCCCCTCAAACCGTGGCTATCCCGGTGATTTGTACAGCCAGCTTGCAGCACGGTATGAAAAAGCTGTGGATTTTGACGATGCCGGCTCCATTACCGTTTTGGCGGTGACCACCATGCCCGGCGATGATGTGACCCATCCTGTTCCCGATAATACCGGGTATATCACGGAAGGACAGTTTTACCTGCGAAACGGCCGGATTGAACCGTTTGGATCCCTGAGCCGACTGAAACAACAGGTGAATGACAAAACCCGGAAAGATCACCGGGCTATCATGGATGGCATGATTCAGCTCTATGCCCAGTATCAGGAGACAGAAGAAAAGCGCTCCATGGGGTTTCGGATGACGGATTGGGATAGAAAACTTCTGAAATACGGAAAACTCTTTGAAGACCGCATGATGAACCTGAAAGTGAATGTCCCCCTGGAAGAAGCCCTGGATAACGGCTGGAAAACCCTCGCAGAATGCTTTACACACGATGAGACCGGATTCCGAACCGAACTGGTGAAAGAATTCTGGCCCAAAGGTGAGGGGAAGACTGAGAAAAAAAGTGAGGGGGAGACTGAGAAAAAGAGTGATGGGGAGACAAAGAGAAAAAGTGAGGGAGAGACTGAGAAACAGGATGATGGGGTAGGTAAAGAGCAGAAAAAGGAAACACCGAAGAAAAAAGAAAAGAAAACAACGAAAAAAGAGAAAAAGTAGATGAGAACCGGTGAGTACGATGAGGTTGTTGCCGGGGTGATGGATGACGACGTTATTAAGACTCAAGACTCAAGACTCAACACTCAAGACTCAACACTCAAAACTCAAAACTCAAAACTCAAAACTCAAAACTCAAAACTCAAAACTCAACTCATCACTCACCACTCTAACTCACCACTCATCACTCATCACTCATAACTCCTAAAGGCTTTATGGCAAAGATAAAACTGACAAAAAACGAATTCAAAAAGCAAAAAGATGCCCTGAAACGGTATACCCGTTATCTTCCGACCCTTGAATTAAAAAAACAGCAGTTATTATCGGAAATCCGGCGGATTCAGGATGAGATCGAAAAACTGAAAAAGCAGTATGAATCCATGAAAACCCAGCTGGAAAAATGGGTGGCAGTTTTTGGGGAAGATGTGGATATCGGTTCACTCTTTTCTCTTCAGGAAATTGAAACCGAAACCGGGAATATTGCCGGTTCAGACATTCCCCTTTTTAAAGGGATAAGCTTTGAGGATGTGGATTACGACCTCATGGAATATCCTTTCTGGGTGGATGAGGGGATTGAAACCATCAAGACATTCGTCGCCATGAATGCAGAAATTGATATTTTGAAGCAGCAGGAAGAAATCATCCAGGAAGAACTTCGCACAACGGTCCAGCGGATCAACCTGTTTGATAAAATCCTCATTCCCCAAACCCGGGAAAATCTCCGGAAAATCCGGATTTTTCTGGGGGATCAGCAGACAGCTTCCGTGGTCCGGGGGAAAATCGCCAAATCCAAACTGGAAAAGAAAAAGATGGAGGAAGCGGTCTGAAACGTCTGCCGGCGTAACAGACCTGAATACCGACTATGATCGTACCCATGCAAAAAGTAACACTCCTGGTAAGCCGTCAGGACAGGGATAGCGCCCTGAAAACCCTGCGGAAGATGGGAGTGGTTCACATAAATATTCCCCGGTCCGTCATCAGTGAAGATATCAGCCGTCTTGAGGAAAAACTGAACAGGGCTGAAAAAGCCTTTCGCCTTGTCCCTGAAACGGAAAAACCGGGTAAGCCGGGGAAAGAAAGCGCCCGGGATATAATCGATGACATCCTGGAAATTGATGAGCTTAGGTCTACACTGACCCAGCGCCTGTCAGAGCTTTCCGACATGGAAGCCTGGTATGAACGGTGGGGAAAAATATCCCTGGAAGATGTAAAAAAACTGGCGAAATCAGGTCTTTTTATCAAATTGTATGCCACATCCCGCTCTGCCCTTGAGGATATCCCCGGGGATGCATGGGTTTTTGAAATCGGCGGGGACAAGAATGATGTCCGACTGGTACTTGTCGCGCAACGTGAAGACGAAAGGCTTCCCTTTAAAGAAGAAGTTTTCCCTCCCATGGAATATAAAGCCATCCGGGAGGAACAGGGGGAAATTGAAAAAGAACTGAAAGCCCTGTCTAAAAAATTATGGCAGTATACCGGGGATGTGGAAAAAATTCAGGGATATATCCAGTCCGCGGAAAAAGACCTGAAACTGGCTAAAGTCCGTGATTCCATGGCCGAAGAAGGACCGGTTCTGCTGCTGGAAGGATTTATCCCCGAAGAGAAAAAAGACATCATCAAAAAGGGCGCTGACAAGTATGGATGGGGATATGTACTGGAAACACCCTCGGAAGAGGATCTTCCGCCGACCCTGATTAAAACGCCCAAATGGGTAGATGTCATCAAACCGGTCTTTGATTTTATGGGAACGGTCCCCGGTTACCGGGAATACGATATAAGCATGTGGTTTTTGATCTTTTTCAGCCTCTTTTTTGCCATGTTGATTGGTGATGCCGGATATGGTTTGCTTTTCATCGGGATCACCGCGTGGGCCAGGACACGGATGAAACACTTTCCGCCGGAACCCTTCAGACTTATGTATATTCTGGGTGGGGCGACTTTTCTGTGGGGAGTCATCAGCGGGACCTGGTTCGGATCCGAAACCATCGCTTCTATTCCTTTTCTACGGCAGTTTATCATTCCGTCTGTTTCCAGTTTCGATCTGAAAAACCCTGCGGCTTTCAATGATAACCAGACCTTTATGATGGCCATGTGTTTTATCATTGGTGCCGTTCATCTGACCATTGCCCACCTTATCAATGCCTGGAAATTGCGACATTCGCTGAATGCCGTGGGACAGCTTGGCTGGGCCATGATTATTTGGGGTGTATATTTTCTGGCGGGGCAACTGGTACTCAACAAGCCGATGCCCTCTTTTGGCGGTTGGCTTCTGGCCATTGGTTTTCTGATGGCACTTTTCTTTTCCGCCACGGAAAAAGGCATCATAAAAGGCGCCCTGAGTACCCTGGGTAACCTGCCCCTGGATATGATCAGCGGTTTCTCCGATGTGGTTTCGTACCTGAGACTTTTTGCCGTGGGATATGCATCGGTGGTTGTGGCTTACAGTTTCAATCAGATGGCCATTGGGGATGGAATCAGCAGCGTCTTTTCCGGACTCATCGCCGCCTTTATCCTCTTTCTGGGACATGGTTTGAATATCATACTGGGGGCCATGTCCATCATCGTCCACGGTGTGCGCCTGAACATGCTGGAATTCTCAGGCCATCTGGGAATGGAATGGTCCGGTGTGAAATATGAACCGTTTAAAGAGAGTTAAGAGTTGAGAGTTGAGAGTGGTAAAGACAGGCTGATGCCTGCCTCTGAGTAGGAGTTATGAGTTTAGAGTGATGACTACTTCGCGAAACACTGCCGACCCTGTGAAATACGCTTCACTCATTTCACAGGGCCAACTGCCGACTGTCGACTGCTGACTGCCGACTGATGACTGCCGACCCTGTGAAATACGCTTCACGCATTTCACAGGGTAAACTGTCAACTGCCGACTGCCGACTGCCAACTGATGACTGACGACTAAAAAAAAAGGAGAATAGAATGGATTTTGCAATGTTGGGTGATATGAATTTTTCGTTAACGCTGGCTGCGATTGGATCGGCACTTGGGACCGGTGTTGCCGGCATGGCTGCCATTGGAGCCTGGAAAAAGGCATTTGCCGCCAATAAAGCGGCTCCTTTTATTCTGGTAGCTTTTGTAGGAGCCCCATTGTCCCAAACGATTTATGGAATGATTCTGCGGAATGCCATTCAGGGAGTATCCTGGACGGCTGAAACCAGCGGATATGCCATGGTTATCGGTGCCCTGAGCGGACTTGCCATGGGTATGAGTGCCTTTATGCAGGGAAAAGCCGGAGCCCGGGCATCAGACGCCCTGGGAGAAACCGGCAAAGGATTCGGTAACTACATTATGGTTTTGGGTGTAATCGAAACCGTCGCCCTCTTTGTCATGGTCTTTGCCATGACAGCATTACCGCAGTAACAGCAGTGCGTGTCCTGCTGCTGAACAGGATGTGTCCTGCTGCAGAACTGAAAACATCCATGAGCGGCCACAGAGCCGCTCTTTTGATTTGGATAGGACATGACGTCACATCGTTTATATGATTTTTTTCAGCGATACGAACCGGTCACCATGACAAAGATGATCGGGATTTATTGTCGCGGAGTCCATCAAACCCATGACGGATTGTGTCCGGAGTGCGACGCACTCAAAACATACGCCCTTGCCCGCCTGGAGGCATGTCCTCTCCATCCCCGAAAACCTGTGTGTGCCCGATGTCCCGTTCACTGTTACCGGACGGACATGCGGCAGCAGATTCGTGCCGTAATGCGCTATGCAGGTCCCCGGATGGTTTATAAAGCACCCCTGTTAACCCTGGTTCATGGAATCCACTCCCTCATCAGCCGCAGAGGGTCATCAGAATAAAAAAATTTTATCTCAGAGAAATGGATATATGATCACACAACATGAGCAGCTGACAAATCACATCATATATCCTGAAACATATCCCGGATTTCAGGGCCGGACATCCTTGAAATATTTACTTTTTCTCCTTGTCATTTTCAGTTATTCATCCCTGTTTGCCATTGAAAAATTTTATTTTATCATTCGGGTGGATGATATCCAATCCCGGACGACGTGGGAACCCCGGCGGATCATCGATTTTCAGGAAGCGGTTGAAAGCCGTGGCGGGAAAATCTCGTGGGCTGTGATTCCCCATCGCCTGATTGAAATCCAGAACACGGATGGGCAACTCACCCGGGATTTAAGGGAGTCTGTTGCCCGGGGACATGAAATTGTTCTCCACGGGTACAATCATATATGTCCCACATGTGGTCAGTCCAGCCATGAAATGTATTGTTCATCCACGGCCACGCATCATACCTATGAAGTCCAGGCGGAGATGATCCGGCAGGGAATGGACATACTTTGGGATAGTCTTCAGGTCATCCCCCGGAGTTTCGTCCCGCCGGGCCATCAGGCCGATACCACCACCTACCGGGTACTGCTGGATCATGATATCGAATTGATATCAACCACGGGCAGCACCCGGGATTCAATGTACCATCATTTGTACAACCTGGCACCCCACAGTGAATACACCTGGACCTTGTCGGAATCGGAGTATCACGCCAAACTCCGGACAGCATTATCGGAAATTGAATCCAGGCGGCAATCTGACGGCTATTATTGTCTGTTACTTCATGATCCTTTTATCCGTCAGGGATATGAAAACGGCCGGGTCATTGCCTGGACCGCGGAACTGCTGGATTCCCTCAGGACCCGTTATGGCCGGGGACTCGCCTTTGTCACCCTGAGTGAAGCGGCGGAAATATTCAATCCGTCGCCCGTCAATGTGGCACATGCTGAAAATAGGATTCCCCGAACGCCGGTTTTACATCCCAACTATCCCAATCCCTTCAACCCGTCCACCACCCTCTCCTATACCATCCCCCAGGGGGGACATGTGACCCTTACCATCGTTGATGTATCGGGAAAAGCGGTAGCCCGTCTGATAGACACATATCAGGCCGCCGGGAAACATTCATACCACTGGGATGGCAGCTCGCCGGATGGCCAGCCCCTCAGCTCCGGCGTTTACCTGTCCGTACTCCGCCAGGGGGATCGAACCGTCTCGGGGAAAATCATATTTTTGAAATAAAAGGGCTGAAAAAGATATCCTCATAGAATTGAGTATAAAAGCAGAAGCAAGGGGATTGTGATCAGAAGGTAAATGTAGAGGGAAAGTGCCCTGTGACAAGAAGTAAAAAAATTATGAATAAGCGGGAAATCTTGCTTACATTTTATATGAAGTGAAGAGGTGTGAACATGTTGAGCAAAAACGAAATAAAAAATATATCTGAATATTTTAAAGATAAGCCTGTTTTAAAAGCCTATCTTTTTGGCTCACATGTCAGAAATGAATCAAAATTGGATAGTGATATTGATATTCTTGTTGAACTGGACTATTCACAGCAGATCGGATTAAAGTACATTAAAATGCAACTGGATTTGGAGAAATTACTCAATCACAAGGTAGATCTGCTCTCTGAAAATGCCATATCAAAATATATCCGTCCAATGATTGATCGTGAAAAAAAACTGATCTATGAAAAACAGAATCGCTGACGAAGTAAGAATCAGACACATCCTGGACGCAATTTCAGATATTGAAAAATTTACTGAGAAAAAGAATTTTGAAGATTTTTCATCTGATAAAATGCTTCAATCTGCATGTGTACATCAATTGCAAATAATCGGTGAAGCTGCCAACCACTTTACACGGGAATTTATGAACCAACATAATCATGTAGAATGGGCAGAAATTGTAGGTTTGCGAAATTTACTGATTCACGAATATTTTGGTATTGACATAAAACTGGTATGGCAGGTCATTCAAAATGATCTTCCACGTTTGAAAGAAAATATTCAGAACATATTTGAAAACCTGATATAAATTTTTGTAACAGATAAATATATAATCAATCCTGTAAGACTTGTTTTGAAAAGCCAAAAGAGGAAAAAATAGTGATAGTCAATTCCAAAACTTACTCCCATTTTTTTATGTGTCATCTGACACTTCAAAACGCACAACCCCCTTCGGTGGGCACTTTTCCGGTGTATTTTTAGAAACCAGAAATATAGACTGCTGTTAAAACACCAAATGATTTCTTTTAATTATTATTTAACCTATATTAAAAAAGTAGGAATGATAATATTAAAATAATTTCTAAGGATACCGTGTGAACGAACAAATACGTATTGCAGCATTTAGCTGGCTTGAGCAACAGGTTCGTTTATATGATGAAGTTCTACCAAGAAAACTCCTGGAATCGGGATTTTATTATCACGATCAGCATATTACTTTAGTGGGACCACAGGGGATCTGGAAACCCAAAGCATGTCAGTTCCCACTTTCCATCACGACAATTGCCAATAGTCCATACGATGATAGAATTACCCGGGAGAATTTTCTCCAGTACCGTTACAGAGGGAAGGATCCTTATCACCCGGATAATGTAAGATTGCGGGAAATGATGCAAAGGCAAATCCCACTTATCTATTTTCTGGGAATTGACAAGGGGAAATATCTGGCAACGTGGCCTGTATTTATCAGTCAGGATGATATGTCCGCCTTAACCTTTACGGTTGCCGTCGACGAGTCCAAAGCCATCATGCAAGAAATGGTTAAAGAAGACCCCGAGACATTTTACAGAAGATCTTATCTGACAACACAAACCATGCAGAGACTTCATCAGAAATCCTTCAGGGAAAGGGTCCTGGCGGCTTATCAAAATCAATGTGCATTATGCCGGTTAAGACATCGTGAACTTCTGGATGCCGCACATATTATCTCTGATACACAAGAACGAGGTGACCCTATTGTACAAAACGGACTTTCATTGTGTAAAATTCACCATGCCGCTTTTGATCAATCCATTATTGGGATTTCTCCGGATTATATAATCAAAATACGTCACGATATACTGGAAGAGACGGATGGACCTATGTTGAAATATGGCATTCAATCCCTTGAAAACCAGAAAATTATACTACCATATCACCGGAGAGACTGGCCGGACAGGGATAGGTTGGCAGAACGATTTGAGCAGTTTAATGTGTAATAAATTAACATCTAATTGAATAGGCTTAAATTAATGCGTTGCAATTTAAAACTGGATATGTGTTATTATTTCAATAAATCATGAATATCTCATTCCCCTTTCGTCAAAAAAATATTACTTTTAAACACTTTTTAAGTAAATAAAAAGGTCATTGAATGAATTATTCATCAATCAAAGATAATCACGATCATGGATCAGTTGGAGATTTTCTGCGCGAAGTAATACTCTCTGAATCAGATATGTCCATTGTGTCTGCCTATTTTACAATTTATGCTTATCAGAAATTGAAAAAGCAGCTTGATCGTATTCACAGACTACGTTTTTTGTTTGGGGAACCCACATTTATTAAATCTTTGGATCCGGAAAAGGTGAATACACGGGATTATCAAATAGAAGATAATAAATTGGCGATTCCACTTGAAAGCCGTTTAAACCAAAAGCGTGTTGCTCAAGAATGCGCTGACTGGATTCGTGACAAAGTTGAAATCCGGTCAATGGTAAAACCAAATTTTCTTCATGGAAAACTATATCATATAAAACAAAAAAGTGGTATAGAAAAAGCTATTGTTGGAAGTTCAAACTTTACGGTTAATGGTCTTGGACTTGGTGGATCAAAAAATATTGAATTGAATCTTATTGTTGATAGTGACCGTGATCGCCGTGAATTAAAGGACTGGTTTGATACTCTTTGGAATGCAGATGAAGCTCTCGTACAGGATGTTAAAGAAGAAGTTCTTAAATATTTGAATCAGCTGTATATGGAAAATGAACCGGAATTTATTTATTTCAAAACACTGTATCACATTTTTGAAGATTATTTAAGTGAACAGAAAAAAGGTGGTCTTCTGGATGAAATTACCGGGTTTTACGACAGTGAAATCTGGAATACTCTCTATGATTTTCAAAAAGATGGTGTTAAAGGGGCAATTAACAAAATTCTTAAGCATAATGGATGCATTATTGCTGATAGCGTTGGTTTGGGTAAAACTTATGAAGCTTTAGCTGTTATCAAGTATTTTGAACTTCTAAACGCCAAAGTATTGGTTGTATGCCCGAAAAAATTATCAGGAAACTGGACAATTTATCAGGCCAGCCAAAATCACACATTGAACCCTTTTAAAAAGGACCGGTTTAATTATACTGTTTTATATCATACAGATATGGCCCGGGAGACGGGAATTTCTCATGCTAATGGTATTGATCTGGCAAATTTTAATTGGGGTGCTTTTGACCTTGTTGTCATTGATGAGTCACATAATTTCCGGGGTAATCCTATTGAAAGGGAAACCTCAGATGGTGAATTAAAAATGAATCGGGCAAAATGGCTTATGGAAAAGGTGATCAAATCCGGTTCAAAAACGAAAGTCCTGATGTTATCTGCTACTCCAGTCAATAATACACTCAGAGATCTCCGAAATCAGATCAACTTTATTACTGAAGGAAAGGATGATGCCCTTGCAGAAATGTGTAAAATACGAAGCATTTCTACAACAATTGAAACAGCTCAGAGACACTTTACACAATGGGCAGATCCCAAAAATCCCTCGAAAAATTTAAAAGAACTTTTGGAAAAACTTAATTCATCATTTTTTAAATTGTTGGATGAGATGACGATCGCCCGATCACGAAAACATATTGTTAATTTCTATGATCACCTTAAAATCGGCAATTTCCCCATTAGAAAAAAACCAATATCAATTTACCCTGAAATTGATCTTAACAATCGATTTCCATCTTACGACAGAATTAATAAGCAAATTTTGGAATATAAATTGTCTGTTTTTAATCCATCTGCTTATGTGAAAAAAGAAAAACAGAAGAAATATGAGGAGATAGCCCGAACTGAAATCCTTTCATTTAAACAGGCTGATCGGGAGAATTTTTTAATCGGAATGATGAAAGTCAATTTCTTAAAACGGCTGGAAAGTTCTATCAGATCGTTTGAAATTTCTTTGGAAAGAACAATTCAAAAAATTGAGGCACTGGAAGAGAAAATTCAAAAATTTAGAAATAATGATTTATTCGATAAGGAAGAAACGCTTTACGACTACATCCCAAATAAAGAAGAATTGGAGGAAAATTCAGAAGAATGGGATGAGTGGCTGGTGGGAAAAAAGTTAAAATTTAATCTGAACGATCTTGAATTAGATACATGGCTTGAAGATTTAAAGAAAGATAAAGATGCCTTGGTTGATTTATTCAATAATGCACAAGCCGTCTCCTGGGATCGTGATGCTAAACTACATGAGCTTAAGAAGATCATCCTGCATAAAGTAAAAAAACCGATTAATGATAATAATAAAAAAGTTGTTGTGTTTACTGCCTTTGCCGATACTGCAAATTATCTTTACGATCATTTAAAAGAATGGACAAGGCAGGAATTAGGCCTTCATATCGCACTGGTTACAGGAAACAGTACTAAAACAACTCTTGGACGAAATGATTATGATAGTATTCTGGTTAATTTCTCACCCAGATCAAAAAATCGGGATTTATTAATCCATAATTCGCAACATGAAGAAATTGATCTTTTAATTGCCACTGACTGTATCAGCGAAGGGCAAAATCTTCAGGATTGTGATTACCTGGTAAATTATGATATTCATTGGAATCCTGTTCGGATTATTCAACGATTTGGGCGGATTGACAGACTTGGAAGCCAAAATGAAACCATACAACTTGTAAATTTTTGGCCGACCAAAGATCTGGATAACTATATCAATCTAAAAGAACGGGTAGAAGCCCGCATGGCTCTGGTGGACGTGACGGCAACGGGTGAGGATAATATTCTCAATAATGAACAACTTGAAGAACTTATAACTGATGATTTAAAATATAGGGATCGACAATTAAAAAAACTCAGGGATGAAGTTTTAGATCTTGAAGATATGGACGAAACGATTTCTCTTACAGACTTTACCCTGGATGATTTCCGGATTGAACTCCTTAACTATATTGAAAACAACCGGAAAAAACTGCATGATTCACCCCTGGGACTCTACGCGATTGTTCCTGCGCCAGGTGGAAAACATGCAAACCTGATACAAGGACGGCAAATATCACACCAAGAAAAAGAAATTATCAAACCGGGTGTGATTTATTGTCTTGCCCAAAAAGATGAATATGAGGGGAATGAACAGGTCAATCCTTTAAATCCCTATTTCTTGGTTTATATCCGGGATGATGGAACAGTTCGTTATAACTACACACACTCAAAACAAATTCTTGAAATCTTCCGTCTTTTATGCCAGGGCAAGAAAGAACCGTATGAACAGTTGTGCGATTTGTTTAATGATGAAACCTCCAATGGCGAAAAGATGGATAAATATTCAGATTTGTTATTCCGGGCTGTGAATGAAATTGTAAAAATTTACAGAAGCAGGAGCAACTCAAATATAACAACCAACCGCTCAGCCATGATAGCTCCGATTGATAAACAGATCAGAAAAATAAATGATTTTGAACTGGTAACCTGGCTAATACTTAGGTGAAAACCATGAATGATTATGAATTAAAAAAAGCCATTCAGGATTCCATTCAACGGTTTAATTCTCAAAATCTTTCTCACAACGCATTCGAATTATTTAAAATCTTAGGTTATGATACATCACGTCAGAATCCGCTGGTACCCAAAACATATCAGGAATTCAAAAGAAATTTTATAAGGAAAGAATCCTCCTTTCATGAAGACAAAGCTTTTACTGATGAGTGGATATGGGTTGATTTTTTGTTTCAGTTAACACAAGAAGAATTATCAAATCAGTCATCTTTTTTTAATACCCACCAGGTCAATGATCAAATAATTGAATCCTATCTCTTTTTTGCTATTGAGCTGAAGAATCAAGACTATTCAAGAACAAAACTGGCACAGATTACACGGGAAATAAATAAGGTTTTCTCAATTCCCTCTTTAATACTTTTTAAACATGGAAATACATTGACCCTTTCCGTCATAAACAGGCGCTTGCACAAAAGGGATCGGCAAAAAGATGTATTGGAAAAAGTCACTTTAATCAAAGATATCTCCGTTTCAAAGCCACACCGGGCTCACATCGAGATTTTATACGATCTTTCGTTATCAGAACTTGTGAGGGTCCATAGGGTAACAAATTTTGTTGAACTTCACCATGCCTGGCAAAAAACCCTGGATTCCAAAGAGCTTAATAAACGTTTTTATAAAGAGTTATCAGAGTGGTATTTCTGGGCGACCCAGAAAGTGACGTTTCCCGGTCTTTATCATACCACAAAAAATCCAACACAAGAGGCCCTTAAAGAACAGAATTCTAAAAATCTCATACGTCTTCTCACCCGTTTGCTATTTGTCTGGTTTGTAAAAGAAAAAGGATTGATCCCGGAAGAACTTTTTGACGAAAAGTTCTTGAAAGATGAGTTGTTGAATCACTTTGATCCCAATAATCCGGATGTTGAAAACCCCGATACAAAAGGTAGCCGTTATTACAGGGCTGTTTTACAAAATCTCTTTTTTGCAACCCTCAATAAACCTGTTGAAAAAAGAGAATTCCGTAAAGACGGCCAGCATATGAATATTCATAACCTGATGCGGTATAAACGGTATTTTAAAAATCCCGATCTGTTTATTGATCTGGTCGAAAAGAAAGTCCCTTTTATGAATGGCGGGCTTTTTGAATGTCTGGATAAACCGGATCCTGAAAAAAAAGGACCTCAGGGTGGGGATGTCATCATTTATGAAGACGGATTTTCAGATCGTCCTGATAACAGGCTGTGTGTTCCGGATGATCTTTTCTTTACGCCCGAAACACATGCCGATTTATCCCGGGAGCTGGGGGATAAACGAAAAAAGGACGTTAAAACATGTGGTCTGTTGAATATCCTTAAGAAATATAAATTTACCGTGGCTGAAAACACCCCGATTGAAGAAGATATCGCTTTGGATCCCGAGCTCTTAGGCCGTGTTTTTGAAAATCTTTTGGCCAGTTACAATCCGGAAACAAAGACAACCGCCCGGAAACAGACCGGGAGTTTTTACACACCCCGTGAAATTGTGAATTATATGGTGGATGAATCCATCAAAGCATATTTGAAGCAAAACCTGCAATCCAAGCTTGGCATGCCTGAAGAAGATGCTGAAGTTGGCCTGGATATTCTCATCGGATATTATGAAAAAGATCATGCGTTTAATGACCAAGAGACAAATGAATTAATCAAAGCGATCGATAGTGTTAAGATATTGGATCCTGCCTGTGGATCCGGGGCGTTTCCCATGGGGGCACTGCATAAGCTGGTGCATATCTTGCACAAACTGGATCCCCAGAATAAGCGATGGAAAGAACGCCAGTTACAGAAAGCCATGGCTATTGAAGACCCGGATATCCGGGATCATTCTATTGATGATATTGAGAAGGCTTTTGAAGAAAATACCCTGGATTATGGAAGAAAATTATACCTGATTGAGAATTGCATCTATGGTGTGGATATCCAGCCTATCGCCGCTCAAATTAGTAAACTACGGTTTTTTATTTCATTGATTGTTGACCAGAAAAGCAATCATAATCCAAAAGACAATTACGGCATTCGTCCCTTGCCGAACCTTGAAACCAAATTTGTCGCGGCCAACACCCTGATTGGTATTGAAAAGCCGAAACAGCAGATGAATTTTCTTGAAAACCCGGAAGTTCAAAAGTTAGAAGATCGCCTTAAAGATGTCCGGCACCGCCTATTTTCTGCGAAAACTCCTGCGACCAAACGAAAATTGCGAGAAGAAGATAAGCAATTACGTGAACGCATGGGGCAGATATTGGAAAATTCCGGTTGGAGCAATCAATCTGCACGGCAGTTGGCAGCCTGGGATCCTTATGATCAAAATAGTTCCAGCAAATGGTTTGATCCGGAATGGATGTTTGGAATGGATGATGGGTTTGATATCGTGATTGGCAATCCGCCTTATATTCAGCTTCAGAAAATGAGAAATGATCCAATTCGGGAAGTATATAAAAAACAGAATTATGAAGTATATGAACCTACAGGTGATATCTATTGCCTGTTTTATGAAAAGGGTATTCAATTACTTTGTAACAATGGACATCTTTGTTACATAACCAGTAATAAATGGATGAGAGCCGGATATGGAAAAAAAATGAGGGAATATTTTCTCAAATTTGATCCCAAAATATTAATTGATTTAGGACCTGGTACATTTGAAGCAGCAACAGTTGATACAAATATATTTTTAATCAAAAAAGCACAAAATAAAAAAAAATTGAGCGCTTTAACGATTAAATCAAAAATAAATAAAAACGAATTAAACCTTTCAGATTATATGGGAAAAAATGAGGTAGAACTCAATCAATTGAATCATCAGGCCTGGTTTATAGGCAGCGCCGCTGAGCAACAACTCAAAGAAAAAATAGAACACATAGGCAAACCCCTCAAAGATTGGGATGTGAATATTTATCGTGGAGTATTAACCGGCCTCAACGAAGCCTTTATCATTGATAGCCGGAAACGGGAGGAGATACTTAAGAATTGCCAAACCGAAGACGAACGCCGCCGCACCGAAGCAATCATCAAACCCATATTGCGAGGAAGGGATATTAAGCGGTATTACTATGAGTGGGCTGGGTTGTGGGTTATAGGTACATTCCCGGCTTTGAGATTAAACATTGATGATTATCCAGCCATTAAAAAGTATTTTTTAGATCATTTTAATATTAGTCAATTAGAACAATCTGGGAAAAAATACTCCGAATTTGGTTTTAATGCCCGTAAAAAGACTGGTAACAAATGGTTTGAAACCCAAGATCAAATAGCTTACTACTCCGAATTTGAGAAGGAGAAGGTGGTGTGGGCAGAAACTGATCAAGCACTAAATACTGTATTAGTTCCTTCTAAAATTTATTTACAAAAAACTTGTTTTATGATAATTTCTTCTCACAATAAAGTAATAAATGCTTTCTTAAATTCTCAATTAACACAATGGTATACTCGCTTAAACAGTCCAAACTTGGGAAATAAAGGATTATCCTTAACAAAAGAGACTGTACAAGAAATTCCACTTCCACCAATTACAGTACCCAATCAGTCCTATGTTCAGCAGATAGAGACGTTGTTTGATAAAATTATTCTGGCCAAAAAAAATAACCCACAAACAGACACATTGGAATGGGAAAAACAAATTGATAAATTGGTCTATGAATTGTATGGATTGACGGAGGAAGAGATACGAATTATAGATGAGTCAGTTAAGTGAAATGCTTATTTAGTAAAAATGGCGATATTAATCCAATTGATGAGCATTTGAATAAAGTTCCAACGATACTTTATAAATATCGTTCCTTTGATCCATGTGGCTATAGTTTAAAACTTGCATCGAAAGGGGAGGTCTTTTTCGCAAGTGCAAAAGACTTTAATGATCCTTTTGATAATTATTTTATACCTAAGAGTGAATTAGAAAACCTTGATGGAGATTCTTTAGATTATATTCTTCGTAAGAAAGCAAAACAATTCTATAAAGATGCAAGTGATAATTTTATAGAAAAAATGGTTGAAAAAGGAAAAAGACGACTTAAGGAATTTCAAATAAATAAGCGTCCAATAATGAAACAACTTTTAAATAAACAATATAGTTCATTTGGCATTTGTTCTCTTTCGGCCAACCCAAAATCGTTGCCTATGTGGGCATATTATGGGGATTCTCATAAAGGTTTATGTATTGGAATAAAAACTTCTACAATTGCTCAGCATCAAAGATATTTAATTAAATCAAATATATTGTTAATGCTTCATAAAGTGTTTTATACTAAAAAGATTCCAATTGTACATTTTGGAATAAATACAAACTTTGATAATGATAAAGAGATTTTAAAGACCCTATATACTAAATCTATAAATTGGAAACATGAAGAGGAATATAGATTGATTTTTGAAAAATATTTTTCAAAAAGTTATTTATTTGGGACGGATGCAATTGCTGAAGTAATAATCGGTAATCGGGCAAATAAAAAGAACATCATTTCTTTATTAAAAGAACTAAAAGAATCAAATTCCAATGCAGTAGTTAAGAGAGAAATTTGCTCAGAATCTGAATATAAAATTGATTTTAAAATAATGAAAATAGATTAATCAAAATAATAAGTAAATGAATAATTTTTGCTTTTCCTTTTAAAAATAAATTATTAATAATCTATTCCCTTATCTCCAGCCCAAAATGCATCTCCCGGTGGCAATTCGGGCACAGGGCCATGGCGTTTTCCACGGTATCCTCACCTCCCTCTGCCAGAGGTATACGATGGTGGACCTCCAGATAGGGTGTGTTGTCACTGCGTCGCAAAAAGGGTGCGGGTTGATGACATCGTTCGCAGATTCCATTCGCACGCTCCAGGACTTCAACGATAACATCGGGATTTCGGTGAAAGACCATCTGTTGTACGGTGGTTTTTAAAGGAATTTTTGGAGCTTCCGAGCGCCTTCTCTGCCTATCTTCCCTGGAAAGTTTTCGCGATTCTTCAACACGCTTTTCCAGTTCTTGATCAAATGTTTCCTTAGTTGTAATTGATATCATGATTGATTTCTGATCCCATAACTGCACCAAGCGTTCATATTCTTCTTCGCTTAAAACAAAATTTGATCCCGTTTTAATTTTTACAATGTGCATATTGGATAACAGAGCATCTGCTTTGATATCATCCAGGGTTAACATACCGGCCTTTTTTGTCAACCGGACTTCAGATAACTCAATACATGCTTTAATCTCATGAGGTTCTTTGGATTTATCATACCATAAAAGATCTGAAAGTTGTTCATACGGATCAGGAATCTGTGATTTGGGAATACAGGGTCCCGCAATTTTCCCCAGGGCCACAATTCCAGGGGTATCTTTTGTGGAGCCTTTTGCACGCCATAAAAAGACAGAATCACCCACAGATACCATTTTTTGATGTTTTGGAAACGTCACGGTCCAATAAATGATTTGCTTACTTGACAAATACTCATTCACGTTAAAATTATCCGGATTCCCCTGAAAAATCCAACGTGTCATGGTACAAAACCCCCTTTATTTAAACATCATTTTGAACATCATTTTGCAAAAAATAATAAAACAAAATAATCATGTCAAACCATAATCTATTCAATGTACATTTTTAATGATAAATTGTATTTGTATTTATAAATTATCATTGTTTGTGAATTGGGTTTGTCTGGTCATTCATCAAAGGCGAGAAATGATGCAATACAATCGTGAAAAACACCACCGCCATTCCATTCGTCTGCCGGGATATGATTATTCCAAACCGGGGGCGTATTTTGTCACCATTTGCACCCAAAACCGGGAATGTTTGTTTGGGGAAATTGTGGTCGGTGAAATGGTGTTGAATGATGCGGGGTGGATGGTCAATATTGTCTGGGATGAAATGCAAAATAATTACCCCGGTGTTGAAACCGATGAATTTATTATCATGCCGAATCATATACATGGAATCATTGTCCTCGTGGGGGCAGGCCCCCGTGCCTGCCCTGATAATGGGCAACCACAAATTACCGGGCAACCACAAATTACCGGGCAACCACAAATTACCGGGCAACCACAGGGGGTTGCCCCTACGTTGTCATTACCGGATGTTGTGCATCGATTCAAAACCATGACCACAAAACGATATACGGATGGTGTTAAACAAAATGGTTGGCCGCCATATCCCGGGAAATTGTGGCAACGCAATTATTGGGAACACATTATTCGTGATGAACATGAATTAAACCGCATTCGTCAATATATCCGCAACAATCCCATGAATTGGAAAAATGATGATCATTTTGACAAATGAAATACAATCCTGTAAGAACCACCAGACGGTCGTCCCAACACCACCGCCATTCCATTCGTCTGCCGGGATACGATTCTTCACGGGGCGGGTCCCTTTTCACAGGGCAGGCAATCCCCTGTGAAATACGCCGCGCTCCGGTATGGAATTCAAGCACCTCACTTCGTTCGGTGTTCAATAGCCGCTACGCGGCTTTCAAACGCCGCTGCGCAGCGTTCAAATGTCGACACCTGGAATCCTTGAACGGCACGAAGTGCCGCTTGAATTTTTGATCGCCGAAGGCGTTTGAACACTGAGCTCAGCGAAGTGCCAATCCCCTGTGAAATACGCTGCGCTCATTTCACGGGGCAGGCAATCATCTCCTGGAAGTTGGAATTTGGAAGTTAGCGTCGCTTCGCTCCTGGTGTGTCAATCAAATCAATCTATTCAATCAAATCAATCAACTAACGACTGCCGACTGTCCACTGTCGACTAAAAAAGTAACGCGAAACGCGTGACAAGGGGTTCAATCATCCAATCCCCCAATCGAATCAATCTCTCCAATCCCCTCGCCACAGTCAATTTTCCACTGCCGACTGCCGACTGCCGACTGCCGACTGTACACTGTCGACTGCCGACTGATGACTAAATAATAATTACTTGAGATTGTAATCGAGAAATATTATAATAATAAGTGACCAAAGGGGTGCTTATGGATAAAATGGCACTTGTCTACCGTTATCTTCAAAATGAACTGGAAAAAGACCTTTTTCAGGGAAAGACCCTGATTTTATATGGTGCCCGGCAAACGGGAAAGACAACTCTGATCGGACAGTTACTGCAAAACCGGCAGGAAAACATCGTTTGGATGAATGGCGATGAAGCCGATGTCCGTCATCTTTTTACTCATTTAAATTCTGACCGTCTAATACCCTATCTTCAGGGAAAGGATGTTTTGGTCCTGGATGAAGCACAGCGGATTCCTGAAACCGGCCTGGCAATTAAAATCATCCACGATCATTTTCCGGCGATCCAACTGATTGTCACCGGGTCATCTTCTTTTGAATTGACAAGTAAAATTATGGAGCCAATGACAGGCCGGAAATTTGAATATTTTTTGTATCCCTTTTCATTCAATGAAATGACACAACATCATGGATTGTTGACTGAAAAAAGACTTTTGGAGCATCGGTTGATCATGGGATATTACCCGGAGATTGTGATGCATCCGGAAAATGATCAAAAACGACTGGATTCCCTGGTTTCCAGTTATCTATATAAGGATTTGCTGAAACTTGAACACATACGCAAACCGGTGCTTCTGGATAAAATAATCAGAGCCCTTGCCCTGCAGGTGGGTCGTGAAGTCAGTTATAATGAACTGGCACAACTCCTGAATTCTGATAAAGAAACGGTTGAAAAATACATTGATCTTCTGGAAAAAACCTATATCGTCTTTCGGGTCCCTGCTTTCAGCAGAAATGTGAGGAATGAAATCAAAAGAAACCGGAAAATATATTTTTATGATAATGGGATAAGAAATGCTGTCCTTGGGAATTATTTACCGTTACACGCAAGGACCGATACCGGGGAATTGTGGGAGAATTTTCTCATGAGTGAACGACGAAAATTTTTGAATAACCGGAGTATTGGAGCCGGGATGTATTTTTGGCGCACAACACAACAGCAGGAGATTGATTATGTTGAAGAACGCAGAGATGGGCGTCTCCTGGCCTTTGAATTTAAATGGAATCCCCGTAAAAAATGCCGTTTATCCTCTACGTTCGCCTCTGCGTATCCATCCACCCCTTATGCCGTGATCTCCCCGGAAAATATTGAAGAATTTCTCAATCAATAATCAATCCACCAGTCCAATCCCCTGTGAAATACGCTGCGCTCATTTCACGGGACAGGCAATTATCTCCTGGAAGTTGGAAGCTGGAATTTGGAAGTTAGCGTCGCTGCGCTCCGGCATAGAATTCAAGCACCGCTTTGCGGTGTTCAATCGCTGCTGCGCAGCGTTCAAGGATCTCACTTCGTTCGATCTTCAATCCCAGATATGCGGATTTCAATGGGTGACTTCATTTTTTGAATACTGCGAAGCAGTTGAACGGCACGAAGTGCCGCTTGAATTTTTGATCGCCGAAGGCGTTTGAACACTGAGCGTAGCGAAGTACCCAATCCCCTGTGAAATACACTGCGCTCATTTCACGGGGCAGGCAATCATCTCCTGGAAGTTGGAAGCTGGAATTTGGAAGTTGGCGTCGCTGCGCTCCTGGGGTTTCAATCAAATCAATCAATTCAATCTAGTCAATCGACTTTTTGACTTTCGACTTTCGACTTTCGACTGATGACTGCCGACTGTCAACTGTCAACTGTCCACTGCCGACTGCTAAACGTCTTGCTTCTCCTCCCCCGAACCCCTAAATTTATCTACGTCTTCGGGACAGGGTGAAAATCCTGACCGGCGGTGACAGTCCGCGAGTCCCCCTGGGGACAGATCCTGTGAAATTCAGGAACCGACGGTAAAAGTCCGGATGGGAGAAGATTAAAAAGTCCCGAACGTATGGGATTTTTTTTATGACTACACATTTTCAGTGGATGCGAAGAGCCTTGCACCTGGCCTCAAAGGGACGGGGATTCACAAGCCCCAATCCTATGGTGGGAGCTGTTTTGGTTAAAAATCATCACATCATCGGCGAAGGCTACCATGAAAAATTCGGAGGTCCCCATGCCGAGGTGATGGCTCTTCGGCAGGCGGGGGTCAAGGCAAAAGACGCCACGATGTATGTGACACTGGAACCCTGCAGCCACCAGGGAAAAACACCACCTTGTGCCCCACAGGTGATTAAGGCCGGTGTGTCCAGAGTCTATATCAGTATGACCGACCCCAATCCCCTGGTGAACCAAAATGGTATCCGGATGCTGGAAAATGCCGGTGTTAAAGTCTATACCGGACTCCTGGAAAAAGAAGCCCGCGATCTGAACCGGGGGTTTATCTCCCTCATGGAGAAAAAACGTCCCTGGCTTACCTTGAAAATGGCCCAGACCGCAGACGGCTATATCGCTGATCTGTCCGGAAAAAGTCAGTGGATCACCTCGCCTCCCGCACGGGAGTTTGTTATGTCCCAACGTGCCCTGCACGACGGCATCATGGTGGGACTGGGAACCGTCCTTAAAGATAATCCGGGCTTGTTGCCTGCCAAACGCGATGCGTATATCCCCTGGCGCATCATTCTGGCCGGAACCCTGATGATGCCCGATTCCCTTAAAATCCTGACAGACGATTATACACAACGGACCATGATTTTAACTTGTGAAAACCCGGAACCGGAACGTCTAAAATTCCTGACGGACCGGGGTTTGAAAATCCTGACCATTCCGGCAGATTCCACAGGAAAGGTGTCAATCCCAAAAGTCCTGGAGGTGCTGGGAGAGCAGGGAATTACTTCCGTGTATTGTGAAGGGGGTGGACAGATCGCAGGCACACTGATCCGGGAAGGATTGTGTGATGAGATTCAGCTTTTTGTGGCACCCAAAGTGTTGGGACAAGGATTACCGGTTTTTGGAGGATTTGCGAAAAATCTGGACCAGGCTGTTCGACTGAAATGGGAAGATATTCAACGAATCGGACCCGATCTCCTGGTCCGCGGGAGGCTTGATTCATGTTTACAGGATTGATTGAAGAGGTGGGATCCATCCGGAAAGTCATGGCAAATCCTGAAGGGAAAGCTTTCCAGATTGAGGCCCACAAGGTTTTGGACGGATTAAAAACGGGGGATAGTGTGGCCGTGGATGGGGCCTGCCTGAGTGTGACATCGGTCCTTAAAGACGGTTTTACGGTCCAGGCGGTTCACGAAACCATCCGCAAAACCACCCTGGCGTTTTTTCGTCCCGGCTTACAGGTGAATCTGGAGCGGGCCATGGCGGCAAACAGCCGGTTTGGCGGACACTTTGTCCAGGGACATGTGGACGGGATTGCTCCCATATCCTCCATTGAAAAAAAGGGGAATTCAGCAGTCATAACACTGGAAATCCCGGAAAATATACGGCGTTATATCGCCGTCAAAGGATCGATTGCCATAAACGGTATCAGCCTGACAGTGGCGGAATATACCGGAAGGTATCTTTCTGTGGCCGTGATTCCCCTGACCCTGAAAGATACTCACCTGGGATTGAAAAAAACCGGGGACTATGTCAATATCGAGGTGGATATCCTGGCCAAATATGTGGCACGGCAAATCTCCGGGAATTCAGAAGATGAGACACCCCTGGAAAAAAAAATGACAAGCTGGGGATATAAAAAGAGATAAGGAATACCATGGATTTTAAAGAAGTGAAAAAGGCGGTTGAGGATATTCAAAAAGGGAAATTCGTCATTGTAGTTGATGATGAAAAACGGGAAAACGAGGGGGATTTTATCATTGCCGCAGAGAAAATCACCCCTGATGCCGTCAATTTTATGGCCATGCACGGCCGCGGACTGATTTGTGTGGGACTCACGGAAGGCCGGGCGCGGGAACTGGATCTTGATCCCATGGTATCGGAAAATACAGCCCTCCACAGTACACGGTTTACCGTCAGTGTGGATTATATCCGGGGTACGAGCACCGGGATTTCTGCCTTTGACCGTGCTGCCACCATAAAAGCTCTGGCAGATTCGGGGACACACGCAGAAGATCTTGGCCGGCCCGGGCACATTTTTCCCATCATTGCCCGCCAGGGAGGGGTGCTGCGACGAGCCGGACATACTGAAGCGTCGGTGGATTTGATGAAAATGGCCGGACTCACTCCCGTGAGTGTCATGTGCGAAATTATGAATGATGACGGAGACATGGCCCGGGGAAAAGCCCTTGAAGACATCGCACGGAAATTTGGCATCCGGATGATCACGGTAGAAGAATTGATTGCCTACCGGCGGACCGATGAATGCTACATTGAACGGATCAGTCAGGCCACACTCCCTACAAAATACGGGAAATTTGGGATATCCATCTATGTGGATCATCTGGAAAACAAGGAGCATGTGGCCCTGACCATGGGGGATATTGCCAACGGAGAACCGGTCATGGTCCGTATCCACTCAGAATGCCTGACCGGTGACGTGTTCGGATCCCTCCGCTGCGACTGTGGTGACCAGCTCGACGAATCCATGCGGATGATCGCCCAGCACAAACGGGGCGTGATTCTATACCTTCGGCAGGAAGGACGGGGAATCGGTCTTCGGCATAAAATCAATGCCTATGAATTGCAGGACCAGGGCCTGGATACGGTAGAAGCCAATATTAAGCTGGGCTTTTTACCGGACCTGAGGGATTATGGGATGGGTGCCCGGATTCTCCATGACCTGGGTGTCCGGAAAATCAGGCTGCTCACGAATAATCCCAAAAAGATTGTCGGCTTGCAGGGGTATGGACTGGAAATCGTTGAACGGATTCCCATCGAAATTGCCCCCAATCCCAATAACGAAAAGTACTTGAAGACAAAACGTGATAAAATGGGACACATTTTTTTAAACTCAAAGAAGGTGTAATATGGTAAAAATTATTGAAGGACACTTATCTGCCGAAAAAATCAAGACGGCGATTGTGGTCAGCCGCTTTAACGACCTGATCACAAAAGAGCTGACCGAAGGCGCGGTGGACTGCCTGAAACGGCATGGCGCCAGCGAAGACGATATTGCCATTCACTGGGTGCCCGGTGCTATGGAAATTCCCCGTGTGGCCAAATCCATTGCCCAGTCAGGGAAATACGACGGAATTCTCTGCCTTGGGGCTGTGATCCGCGGTGCAACACCCCATTTTGATGTGGTGACCGCCGAATCCTCCAAGGGGGTGGCCCGGCTCTCCATGGAATCCGATGTGCCGGTGATCTTTGGAATTATTACCACCGATTCCATTGAACAGGCCCTGGAACGTGCGGGAACTAAAGCCGGCAACAAAGGCTGGACTTCCGCACTGAACCTGATCGAAATGGTGAACCTGCTGAAAGTCATCCAATCAACCCCGGGCTTCAGTCCGGGGTAACAAAAAAGCCCGTTAAAACGGGCTTTTTGTGTGTAAGAGAGGATGGTGATGAATATCAAAGAGTCGGTATGATTTCGTCTATGAGTTTTAACAGTGTTTCCAGTTCTTCCGGCTGACGGTCTGCCATGTGGGCAATCCGGAAGGTTTTTTCCTTCAGATCCCCGTAGCCATTGGAAATCTGGTACCCTTTTTCACCCAGTTTGGCGTTCAGGTCTTTCACAGAAATACCCCGGGTGTTTTTAATGCAGGTCACGGTGTTGGATGCATATTCTTCCACCGGAAAAAGTTCAAAATGTTCCTTTGCCCAGGCACGGGTCCGTTCAGCCATTTTCAAATGACGTGCAAAGCGGTTTTCCAGCCCTTCTTCATTCAGGATATAATCCAGTTGGACATCCAACGCGTACATGTGGCTCAGGGATGGTGTGGAAGGGTACTGGTAGGGTTTTTTCAGGATATATTTGTACAGGTCCAGCAGATCCAGGTATCCACCCCGGTATTTCACCTGTTTGCCGTATTCCAGTGCCCGTTCGCTGGCTGAACACATGGAAAATCCCGGGGGAAGTCCGATGGCTTTTTGGGTGGAGGTGATACATACATCCACACCCAGCTCGTCGACGGGAATGGGTGTCCCCCCCATGGAAGAAACGGCATCCATAAGCCATAAAACATCGGGATACTTTTTCCGGACCTCGGCGATGGCTTTCACAGGATTCATCAACCCGGTGGATGTCTCGTTATGCGTAATCGTAAACACATCGTATTTCCCGGTGGACAAATATTCATCCACGATTTCCGGTGTGGTCGGGTGTCCCCATTCCGCCCGGACAAGATCCACGGGGACGTTGTTGCATTCTGCCAGTTTTGCCCAGCGGTCGCCAAAAGCTCCCACAGAGAAAACAACGGCTTTTTTTGCCGTGAGAGACCGGATGGATCCCTCCATCAGGCCTGTGCCCGATGTAGTGGATAAAAGTATGGGATTTTTTGTCATAAAGACTTTTGCAACTTTTTCCGATACCCGTTTCTGAAGCTCGGTGGCGTCTTTGGTCCGGTGACCGATCATGGGCGTCCCCATGGCTTCAAGGACCTCCGGCCTGACGTCAACCGGTCCGGGAATAAAGAGTTTTTTGTGCATGGGACCTCCTGAAAATTTGCGTTATTTTAATCATATCAATGAACAAATGCAGGTAAAAGTTTAAAAAAAACGACAATTATTTTTTATTTCTCAAAATATGTCGGATAATTGTATCTGTTTCCGCTTCAGGATTCTCCAGGGCAAACCGTTCTACGGCTTTCAGAACATCTGTCTTCCGGAATCCCAGGGTTTCCAATCCGGCAAGGGCTTCTTCCACCCGCCGGTCCATGGGACCAGCCGGTGCTGAACCGGTCATTTCCGCCAGTTCTTCCTCCGACAGTTTTTCTTTCAGTTCAATGATGATCCGCCGGGCCTTTTTTTCACCGACTCCGGGAATTTTTGTCAGGCTTTTGATATCTCCCGACAGGATACAACGCCGGAATTCATCTGCCTTGATGCCCGAAAGCATGCTTTGGGCGTTCCGTGGACCGATGCCGTTCAGGGAGATAAGTTTTAAAAAGAGATTTTTTTCCTCGGGATCGGCAAAACCGTAGAGACTCAAAATGTCCTCCCGGACATGCAGGTAGGTATATAACTGACAGGATTCACCGGTTTCCGGGAGGGATTCGTAGGTGTTCAGCGTAATAAACACCTCGATACCCACGGGTCCCGCCTGGATGACGGCAGTATCAGGATGCTTTTCTGTCAGTATTCCCCGGAGACTTGATATCATCGGGTTTTCCTTTGTGTTTTATCCGGGTTCATCAAAGATTCGTATTTCATGTGATGGCAATGGGTCAAGGCGATTGCCAGGGCGTCGGACGTGTCCATTTCCGGAGGGAGATTTGTGAGTTTCAAAAGTTTCATCACCATGTACCGGACCTGTTCCTTGGATGCGCCTCCGTTTCCTGTCAGGGCCCTTTTAATATAGCGGGAGGCATATTCAACGACGGGAATGTCCAGATTCCGGGCGGCCACCATCAAAACACCCCGGGCGTGCCCCAAAAGGAGGGAGGTGCGGGGATTCCGGTTGGAATAGGTTTCTTCGATAATCACCAGTTCCGGCTTGTAATGGCGGATCACATCTCCCAGTTCCCGGTACAGATGGTGCAATTTATCCGAAAAGTTCATGGTCCGGCTGTTTTTGATCACACCGGTGGCCATAAACTGGGTATGATGGGGTTTATAATCAATGAGTCCGTATCCGGTGGTGTTCAACCCCGGATCTATGCCGAGTATGATCACTCATTCTCCAACGCGTTCATGATCTCTTCCGGGATATCTGAATTATCCCAGATGTTCTGGATATCGTCGTGATCTTCCAAAAGATCATAGAGTTTCATAAATTTTTCCGCCGTGTGTTCATCCTCAATTTTCACCGTGGTGCCGGGGACCTGGGAGATTTCCGCACTTTCTATGGGATATTTTTTCTCCAGAATCTCATGGATATCGTTAAAAGGAGAGGGATCCGTGGTGATTTCGAAATAATCACCATCCCGTTTCATATCCTCGGCTCCGGCTTCCAATACATCCATCATCAGCTCATCTTCATCCACATCTTCCACCGGTATCAGGATAACACCCTTGCGGGTAAAATTCCAGGCAACCGATCCGTTTTCCCCCAAATTGCCCCCATGCTTGCTCAGGATATGACGAATTTCCGAAACCGTCCGTTGCTTGTTGTCTGTAACCGCTTCCAGTAAAAGCGCCACTCCCCCGGGTCCGTATCCTTCATAGGTGATTTCCTCGTAATGAACCCCCTCCAGTTCACCGGTGCCCTTTTTTACAGCCCGCAGAATTGTATCATTGGGGACATTGCTTGCCCGTGCTTTCAACAAGGCGGTCCGCAGACGGGGATTGGCATTCTCGTCGCCTCCCCCTTCCCGGGCGGCAATGGTGATCTCCTTCAGCAGTTTCGTCCAGATTTTTGCACGTTTGGCGTCCTGGGCTGCCTTCCGGTGCTTGATGTTTGCCCATTTTGAATGACCGGCCATAGATACCTCAATATTCGTTCTTCTGTCGTTTCTTACGGAGATTAACTTCCGGATGCCTTATGTTTCCGGAACTCAGGGTAAATTTAAAAATTTCTTCATTCATTGCACAGAACAATCAGTGGATCATCCAGTGTACATCTCGTTGATCAGGGCTGCATACCGGGATTCCACAACCTGGCGTTTGACCTTCAGGGTGGGGGTCAGTTCGTCTTTTTCGATGCTGAAGGGCTCGGGCAGCAGGATGAATTTCTTCACCTGTTCATACCGTGAAAAAGGTTTCATCCGCTCTTCAACCTCTTTCCGGATGATGTGGAATATGTCCGGATCTTTTACCGCCTTCTCCGGCGGGAGGCTTGGTTTTCCCTGCTTTTGGAAATATTCTGCCAGGGTTTCATGGGATGGGACAATCAGGGCACTGATAAAATTCCGGCCATTGCCTGTGACCATGACCTGTTCGATCCAGGGGCTGGTGAGCAAGGCATTTTCCAAAGGCTGGGGACTGATGTTCTTTCCTCCGCTGGTGACCATGAGGTTTTTAAGCCGGCCGGTGATATAGAGGAATTGATCCTCATCCAGTGTTCCCAAATCCCCGGTGTGGAACCAGCCCTCCGGGTCGATGGCTTCTGCCGTTAATTCCGGATCCTTGTAATATCCCTGTGTGACATTATCTCCCCGGACCAGAATCTCCCCATCTTCGGAAATGTTCACCTCGTTGCAGTCAATGGGCTGTCCCACGGAGCCGGAACGGTTTGCTTCCGGTTTGTTCAGGGCTATAATGGGTGCTGTTTCGGTCAAGCCGTATCCTTCAATGACACTCAGGCGGATAGACCGGAGAAAATCGCCGATTTCCGGTGTCAGGGGAGCACCGCCGGTGATAAACATGCGGAGTCGTGGACTCACGGCGGCCAGGATTTTTTTGTAGACCAGTGTATTGTAGAGTTTGTCTTTGAAGCGGTCGGCCATGTTGTATGTGACCTCACCCTGTGTATACCTGAAATGTCTGGTTCCCTGGGTCATGGCTTTTTTAAAAAGGAGCCGTTTCACATCCGGCATGGCGGCTATTTTTGCCTGAAGTTTTTCATAAAGTTTTTCCAATAGCCGGGGGACCGTATTGATGATGGTTGGATGAATTTCTTTGGCGTTGTCAATGACGGTTGCAATGCTTTCAGCGTAGGCAATCTGGGCACCGACGAAAAGGGGGCAGTAGTATCCGGCCATGCGTTCAAAGGCATGACTCAAGGGCAAAAAGCTGAGGAAACGGTCTGAAGCGTAAATGGGAAGGGACCGGATGGCGGAAAAGGCATCGGTGATGATATTCCGGTGAGTCATTAATACACCTTTGGGCTCTCCGGTGGTTCCGCTGGTATAATTGATGGCAATCACAGCGTCAGGATCCAGTTCGGTAATGCGATCCAGATAGGCAATCCGTTCGTCCATATCAGCTTTTGAGAGTCTAAGCCAGCGAAGGTGGGGGATATCATCCCGAATCCGGTCGATGGAATAGAGGGAAATTCCCAGCTCTTTCAGCATCGCTTCATGAGGCTCCAGAAGATCCCGGTTTTCCACAAAGAGGGCTTTGGCTTCCGAATGCCGGAGCATGCTTTTCGCGTGTTCACTGCTCAGGCTTGTATAGAGGGGGACCAGGACTGCTCCGATACTTTGAACGGCCAGATCAATGACCGGCCATTCGAAACGATTTCCACTCATGAGGGCGATTCTATCACCGGATGTAAATCCCTCTTCCTTTAAAAAGGAGGTCATCCGGACGATGATATTACCCAATTGGTCATAGCTGATGGATTCGTATGCCGGAACGTCAAATTTCTGATAAACGGCCGGCCGGCTCCGCTGAATCTGAATCTGCTCCCAAATCACTTCCGGAATCGCTTTCATCACTTACCTCCACTCTCTCAAAACTTAATACTCAACACTCAATTCATCATTCATCATTCATCATTCAATTCATCATTCATCATTCATCATTCATCATTCAATTCATCATTCATCATTCTTCATTCATCATTCAAAACAAATATCCCAACCCAATATAAAGTCCTCCATTCCCGTCATTTTTATCAGCTGCCAGACCGTAGTCCACGGCGATGATAAAATTCTCATTCATGGCAATGCGGAAACCGCCGCCATAAGCCAGGTGGAGTTCATCATCCTGGACGGTGATTTTTTCGTCATCCGGGACTCCGTTTTGATCGTAATCCCAGCGGTTTGTCACCATTCCGCCATCCAGAAACGTATTCAAAGCCAGGTAGAAATTCTGATTCAGTAGTGTGAAATATGTGAATTTCCACCGGAGTTCAGCATTGCCGAAGGCCACGCCATCTCCAACCAGGCGGTTCCGGAAGATGCCACGGATGGTTTTCGCACCGCCGAAGGCATCCCGGGTCTGATAAGAGTTGATGTAGTAAGGAAGCATATAAAAGGGAATATTTCCGCTGAGTTTTCCCTGGTATCCCAGGCGGAGAGCCAGGGACAGATCCCGGGGAATCAGTGTCACATAGTGGCGGTGGGTCAGGCTGAGTTGCGTATAATCGCCTTCCTCATTACCCAGGAAAGAGGGTGCCAGCACCAGAAAGCCCTCGGACCACATACCCCGCATGGGGTTAGCTTCATTATCGCGGGTGTCGTAAATGGCTCCAAGCTTCAGGTAACTTGTGGCTCCGCCATCTGCCTGATCGGCGGGGATGATGCCCCACTGGACGTATTTGTCATAGAGTCCGTCCACATCCGGCAGTTTGTCAGCGTCATCCTGTCCTTCATTCAGGGATTCGATATCCACCGGCCCGATATCATGACCGAAATAGCCAAAACCGGCCAGCCAGCGGAGATTCTTGTGCATCAATTGTCCCTGAAAGTCGGAGGTTACCCTGAAAAGTTTACGCTCGTGACGATAGTACACCCGGGAAATGTAGTCCGGATTAGTCGGGTCGTCATCCACAAAAGATTCATCGAAGATGGATTCAACCCCGTTAAAACCATAGAAATCCAGGGCTTTTTCCGTTAAATAATTGATTTCAGCCGTCACGCGGATACCATAAGGCAAAAGGTATTTGGAATCAAAAAAGAGCTGGTTGGTCCCGCTGCCCTTGGTTGTCCTGGACCATTCACCGTAAATGGAATACCGGTAATCCGGGTACATACTTCCATCGCCATAATTAAACAGGTTCAGAACGATGCCATAGCGGAAGCCTGTATCGGTGCTATAGGCAACCGCCGGTACACCTCCCACGTTCCAGCCGGATTTTGCATCGGATGCAGGTGATTCTCCTTCAGCCAGACAGAATCCGCCCAGCCATAAAAAGAGCAAGAGTCCTTTCAAAAGATACATACGTGTCATGGTTCCCCCTGTGTTTTACTTTCGTCGTAAATACCAACCCGGCTGTATTTATCCAGCCGCTTTTCCAACAGTTCATCCTGTGTGAATTCTTTGAGTTTATGCAGTTCTTCCAGGATCACATCTTTGAGAATTTCCGCCATTTTCAGAGGATTGCGGTGAGCTCCCCCCAGGGGTTCAGGAACCACCCTGTCGGCGATTCCCATATCAAAAAGATCCTGGGCTGTCACCTTCATGGCTTCGGCAGCCTGTGGTGCCCGGGAGGCATCGCGGAAGAGTATGGAAGCGCAGCCTTCCGGCGTAATGACCGAATACCAGGTGTGTTCCAGCATTACCAGGCGGTCTGCCACACCAATGCCCAGAGCGCCGCCGCTGGCTCCTTCACCGATGACGATGCTGAGAATGGGAACACTCAGTCTGGACATTTCAAACAAATTCCGGGCGATGGCCTCTCCCTGTCCCCGTTCTTCCGCCCCCAGTCCCGGATAGGCACCGGGTGTGTCTATAAACGTGATGACCGGCTTATGGTATTTTTCTGCCAGTTTCATCAAACGAAGAGCTTTCCGGTATCCTTCCGGCTGGGGCATGCCGAAATTCCGGACCATATTTTCTTTAACATTCCGCCCTTTTTGATGACCGATGATCATCACGCCTGTTTCGGCGATCTGGGCAATACCTCCCACGATTGCCGGATCGTCGGCAAAACGCCGGTCCCCGTGAAGCTCGGTCCAGGTATCGGTGATTTGTTGGATATAATCCAGGGTGTAGGGCCTGTCCGGATGCCGGGCCAGCTGGACCCTTTGCCAACGGTTCAGATTGGCATAGGTCTTTTGTGCCAGTTCCTCAAATTCTTTTTCCAATACCCGTATTTGCACACTGTGGTTTTCACCGTACAGTTTTTCACGTTCTTTCAAATCCCGGATTTGGGCTTCAATTTCCGAGAGTTCCCGTTCAAAATCCAAAATAATTTTTGCCATGTCCCTACCGTGTTCCGCTTATGGTTCGCACCAACAGTTCCACATCCATCATGATGGAATAATTTCGCATGTAAAAGGTCATGTACCTTTCATGCTCCTCTTCGGATATTTTTCCGGATTTTTCAAGCTGAAGAAGGCCTGTCAATCCCGGTTTGTAATATCGTTTATGATCTGCAAAGGCCGGATCATCTCCCACGAATGTCCAGTCTCCTTTCAATATAAGGAATAATTTACCATACCCCCGGGCCAGGGGGGACTTAAAAATAGCGCTGACTGCTGCAGGAAGTGCCAGAAGAATCAGCAGGATAAAACTGACAATAACATCAAAGGTTCGCTTGATAAAGGCACTGACCGGCTGATAGATATTAAATTGCATATCCACCATGGAAATATCTTCGATGTTTTCCAGGTGGGTTTTCCCATAGATGGTGTCCAGATTTTCGGGGACGATTTTTATATTCACCGGCATGGTTTGAAGCCGGTTCATAATTTGCATCATGTCTGTGCTTCGGGTTTCACCGGGGGCAAAAATGATTTCATCGATATGTTTCATCCGGACGATTTCGGGGATATCCTCAATCCGGCTGATGGTCATGGGATGGTTGAAATTCCGGTCGGCAAATCCCACAAAAAGATATCCTGTTTCCGGATGAGCTGTGAGGGTTTTGGCAATTTGTTCTCCTTTGCTGCCGGCTCCCACCACCAGGGTTTTCCGGAGGGTGGATGTATCATCTGTCCGTTTCCGGAGAAAAATGTGATAGACCAGCCGCCATCCCGGTAAAAACAGGAGGGTGAGTAAAAAAGCGATGAGAAACACCAGTCTGGAATGGGCGATAGGTGGTATGAAAAAAGTGATGGATCCGTTGATGAGTCCACCCAGTACCACACCGGCAAAGGTCCGGGTGTAATCAAACTTCCGGTTTCTCAGGGTACCCAATGCCAGAATAGCGCCCAGATAGACGGCAGCGTAGAGGGGAATGATGGGCTGGTAGGTAAAAAACCATGAAGGATCCCTGAAGCGAATCACCAGAGCCAGTGCATGGGCCAAAGCGATGAGGAAAAGATCGAAAAGGGGCGCCCGCAGCTGATAGAGAATCCTCCCGAAAAATTTAAAAAGCAGGTGAAGGAAAATGCCCAGGCGGAGAACCAGGACGGTAAAAAGCCATTTCCCCGGCCCAAAATGTTTACGGACAAACTGATCCATGGCCCGGTAAAAGGCAATCAGGCTGTCAAATGGTGCCGATTTGGAACTTTCTCCTTTGTAATGAACAATGGTGGTATCCGGCACATAGGTCACCTGGTAACCTGCTTCCCTGACCCGGTAGCACAAATCCAGATCTTCCCCATACATAAAAAAGCGTTCATCAAAGCCTTTCAGGGACTGAATCAATTCTGTCCGGCAGAACATAAACGACCCGCTGACGGCATCGACGGGATAACTTTGGTCCGGATCCAGGTAGGTCAGGTTGTATTTTGCCAGAAAAGAGTTCCCGGGGAAAAGGGCACTGAGTCCCAGCATTTTGGGAATCGCCACTGACGGCCGGGGGAAGCTTCGCCGGCAGGCCAGTTGAAGGGTCCCGTCGGTGTTCAGGATTTTACAGCCTGCCAATCCTGTTTCGGGATGATCCTCCATAAATTGTCTCATGACAGTCAGGGTGTCTTCACGGATGATGGTGTCCGGATTGAGAAAAAGGGTGTATTTCCCCCGGGCAGTTTTCAGGGCCTGATTGTTCGCTTTGCCAAAGCCCAGGTTTTCAGAATTGGCAATCAGATGGACATCGGGAAAATTTTTCCGGATCATATCCGGCGTACCGTCTACCGACCGGTTGTCCACGACAAAAATTTCCGTCGACAGATTCCGGGAAGCCTCGTGAACCGATTGAAGGCACTGACGCAGAAAATCACGGACATTATAACTGACAATGATAACGGAGATATCGAATGAAGAGTCTGAAGAATGTGTGTGCTTCATACGTTTATGACGGATTATGACCTGTGAAACAGACTGTTGAATTTCAGTTTCCAAACCATGAGAACCGCCTCCCGGATGATTTTTTTGGACATTTTGGATTGTCCCACGGTGCGGTCAACAAAGATAATGGGGACCTCATGAAAACGGTACCCTTTTTTCCAGGCCCGGAAATTCATTTCGATCTGGAAAGAATAGCCCTGGGATTTGATGGTATCCAGGTCAATATTTTTTAGCACTGTGCTTTGCCAGCATTTAAAACCGGCGGTCCCGTCCTTGATGGGAAGACCTGTAATCAGACGGGTATACCAGTTGGCCCCATAGCTGAGAATCAGGCGGTTCAGGGGCCAGTTCACCACGTTGATTCCTGTCACATAACGGCTGCCAATGACCCAGTCGTATTCTTCGGCTGCTTTAAAAAGTTTCACCAGATCTTTCGGATCGTGGGAATAATCGGCGTCCATCTGGGCAATCAAATCATATCCGTGATCCAGTGCATAATGAAATCCCTTGATATAGGCAGTCCCCAGTCCCAGTTTACCGGGGCGGACAATGAGATGGAGCCCCTTGTCGTTTTTTTGCATATTCCGGATCAGATCCGCGGTTCCATCGGGAGAGTTGTCATCCACGATCAGAATATCCAGTGGATTCAGTTCCAAACTCCGGATATCCCGGATCAGGTTGCCTACATTGGCAATTTCATTGTAGGTGGGAATGATAACGATACGTTTCAATATCCTGTTTCCTTTATGCGTTTGAGGATTGTTTTCAAGGGTGTCAGGGGAACATCTGGCAAGGATTGTATCCGGCTTATATCCAATCCGCCTTTTAATGGCCGGGGGGCTGCCAATGCCAGGCGGTTTGTGGCGATGGGATGGATCAGGGCCTTGTCCAGATCAAAAATGTCACTCACCATACAGGCAAATTCATAGCGGTTCATATAATCCGGTCCTCCATAATTGAGAACTCCGGTAAGTTCCAATTGATCCAGTTTTTTCACGGCCTGTGCCAGATCGTCACTCCAGGTGGGGTTGTTGTACTGGTCATCCACCACATGGATGAGTTTATGGTTTCTCAGGCTTTCCACAACCCAGCGGACAAAGCTTGCTTTTTCGGTGGGACCCTTGCCGAAAAGGACGTTGGTCCGGATAATCAGGTGATTTTTGAGGATACGCCGGATCTGGGATTCACCGCCCAATTTGGATAAGCCGTAGATGTTGATGGGATCGGGACACGCTGTTTCGCTGTAGGGACCTGCTTCTCCGTTGAAAAGGTAATCGGTGCTGAAATGGATCAGCTTGCACGGGTTCAGGGCACACCACTCCGCCAGATAGCGGGGACCGAAGGTGTTTACGGCAAACGCAGTGTCGACGGACGTTTCGCAATCATCCACATTGGTGAAAGCCGCCGCGTTCAGAATCAGGGACGGTTTGAATTCATTGCACAAAGTGAATACGGCATTTTTATCACAAATATTCAGGGGGGAATAGGAGACGCCGGGGCTCAGAATGTGATCATGGATATCTGTTGAGAGGATATTCCACGTACCATCCCCGTAGACCCGGGTCAGATGATAACCCAGTAAGCCGTTCCCGCCTGTAATCAGTACATTCTTTGTTTTCATAGCTCTTATGATCAAAAAAATCTGAAAAATCAATGAAATATAAGGGATTTCCTCCATGAATAAAAAGAACGTTTAGGCATTCAGAGGTTTGATGGTTGAGTGGACAGTCGGCAGTCATCAGTCGGCAGTGGACAGTCGGCAGTCGAAAGTCGAAAGTCAAAAAGTCGATTGACTAGATTGATTTGATTGATTTGATTGAAACCCCAGGAGGGCAGCGACGCTAACTTCCAAATTCCAGCTTCCAACTTCCAGGAGATGATTGCGGATTTTTTGTTGATCTGATGATGAGATTATTGGAGAAATGGAATATATGATTTCGCTTAGGTAACGCCCCCCACCCCGGGGGTAAGATACAGTGAAATGCGACACAATGCAAGATAATATTGTTAATCATATATGTGTTATTTCGAATTATTTAATGGATTAAATACAGTCCTCATTTAAACTTTGCGGCAGTCGTATCAAGATATCCGCTTATGAAAGATAATGGACTTGAACACTGCGCAGCAGCATTTGAACACCGCAAAGCGGTGCTTGAATTCTATGCCGGAGGGCAGCGACGCTAACTTCCAAATTCCAACTTCCAACTTCCAGGAGATGATTGCCTGCTCCGTGAAATGAGCGCAGCGTATTTCACAGGGGATTGGGTACTTCGCTACGCTCAGTGTTCAAACGCCTTCGGCGATCAAAAATTCAAGCGGCACTTCGTGCCGTTCAACTGCTTCGCAGTATTCAAAAAATGAAGTCACCCATTGAAATCCGCATATCTGGGATTGAAGATCGAACGAAGTGAGATCCTTGAACACTGCGCAGCAGCGATTGAACACCGCAAAGCGGTGCTTGAATTCTATGCCGGAGCGCAGCGACGCCAACTTCAGACAGGCCGCAGCCTGTCCCTACAGCTTCCAACTTCCAGGAGATGATTGCGGATTATTGTTGATCTGATGATGAGATTATTAGAGAAATGGAATATATGATTTCGCTTAGGTAATGCCCCCCACCCCGGGGGTAAGATACACCGAAAAGCAACACAATGCAAGATAATATTGTTAATCATATATGTGTTATTTCGAATTATTTAATGGATTAAATACAGTCCTCATTTAAACTTTGCGGCAGTCGTATCAAGATATCCGCTTATGAAAGATAATGGACTTGAACACCGCGCAGCAGCATTTGAACACCGAACGAAGTGAGGTGCTTGAACACCACGAAATGGGGTTTGAACGCCGTCAGGCGTTGGAATACCACACAGCGGTTCATGAACACCACGAAGTGGCGTTTAATAATTCAAGCGGCACTTCGTGCCGTTCAATAGCTTCGCTGCGCTCAGCATTCCAGCACTGCTTCGCAGTGTTCAAAAAAGAAATCCAGTCACCTATTGAATTCTGCAAAGCTGGGATTGAAGATCGAATGAAGTGAGATCCTTGAACGATGCGCAGCAGCGTTTGAACACCGAACATTGTGAGGTGCTTGAACACCACGAAGTGGTGCTTGAATGCCGCATAGCGGCGTTTAATAATTCAAGCGGCACTTTGTGCCGTTCAATAGCTTCGCTGCGCTCAGCATTCCAGCACTGCTTCGCAGTGTTCAAAAAAGAAGACACCTATTTAAATCCGCATATCTGGAATTGAACACCGAACGCAGTGAGGTGCTTGAACCCCATGAAATGGGGTTTGAACGCCGTCAGGCGTTGGAATACCACACAGCGGTTCATGAACACCACGAAGTGGCGTTTAATAATTCAAGCGGCACTTTGTGCCGTTCAATTGCTTCACTACGTTCAGCATTCAAGCACTGCTTCGCAGTGTTCAAAAAAGAAACCCAGTCACCTATTAAATTCTGCGAAGCTGGGATTGAAGATCGAACGAAGTGAGATCCTTGAACGCTGCGCAGCAGCATTTGAAAGCCGCGAAGCGGCTATTGAACCCCTGAGCTCTGAGCATTTTAAGCACTTAATCATGGAAAACATCTCAACGTTTATAGGTTGAGATTGACCGTGGGAATCTTTAAAATCAGCGTCTTGAAAAAATAGGAGTCGATCATGCTATATGCCCTTATCATTGTTCCTCTTGGATCAGTAGCGGCCCTGTTTGTGGCCTGGCTGATGTACCACTGGATTTCCGGTCAAAACCCGGGTCACGAACGGATACAGGTGATTGCCGGATATATCCGGGAAGGTGCCATTGCCTACCTGAAGCAGCAGTATAAAACTTCAGGAATTTTCTTTCTGGTAGCCTTTGTCCTTTTACTCATATTTGCATTCGTGTTTGGTGCCCTTTCGGGATTTGTGCCTTTTGCATTTTTGACCGGTGCGTTTTTCTCCGGTCTTAGTGGGTTTATCGGTATGATGACATCCACCAAAACATCCAGCCGGACCACCCATGCTGCCGGTACATCCCTGAACGAAGCCCTGAAAATTTCCTTCCGGGGTGGGTCCGTCCTGGGCCTGGTGGTTGTCGGTTTGGGGCTCCTGGATATTATCGTCTGGTTTGTGATTCTGGAGATGACGGTGAACATCCCCAATCCTGTGGAAAAACTCCAGATTATCACCACCACCATGTTGAGTTTCGGTTTTGGTGCTTCGGCACAGGCTCTCTTTGCCCGTGTTGGTGGAGGTATTTTTACTAAGGCGGCCGATATGGGAGCAGACCTGGTGGGTAAGGTGGAGGCGGGAATCCCGGAGGATGATCCCAGGAATCCTGCTGTGATTGCCGACAATGTTGGGGATAATGTAGGTGACGTAGCCGGTATGGGGGCGGATCTTTACGAATCTTATGTCGGATCCACACTGGGTGCTGCAGCCCTGGCTGTGAGTGCCTTCGCCGGGACCGATTTTCTGTATCAGGCCGTCACGCTGCCCATGATTATTGCCGCCCTGGGAACACTGGCTTCAATTCTGGGAATTTATATTGTCCGGACCAAAGAGCAGACGGAACAGATTGGTCTGCTGAATGCCATCAATAAAGGTATCAATTTTTCGTCCATTCTGACATTGGCTCTCAGTGCCCTCGTGATCCATTTCCTCATACCCGGTCATTTCTGGTCCCTCTTTTTACCCATTATTTCCGGCCTGGCAGTGGGTGTGGCTATTGGATATTCCACCGATTATTATACGAATGCCGCTTTTTCCCCTGTGAAGCGCATCGCAGCCCAGGCGCGGACCGGACATGCCACGGTGATTACGTCCGGACTTTCAGTTGGATTCATTTCCACAGCCCCTACCTTTATTTTTATTCTGGTGGGAATGTTTCTTGCCTTCTGGACCGGCGGTGGATTTGTGGATTTCTCGTCCGGCTTATTTGCCATTGGACTTGCTTCCGTGGGGATGCTTTCCACTTTGGGCATCAATCTGGCGACAGACGGATTTGGTCCCATTGCCGATAATGCCGGCGGACTGGCGGAAATGGCCGAAATGCCAAGCCATACCCGGAAACGGACCGATGCCCTGGATGAGCTGGGGAACTCCACAGCCGCCCGGGGTAAGGGACTCTGTGTGGGGGCTGCAGCCCTGACGGCCATCACCCTGATTGCCGCATTTATTGAAACCATCCGGGCTGCACTTATGACAATGAATGTGGATATCATCTCCCTGGATGCCGTGGATATCCATATCAAAGATGCCAATGTGTTGCAGATCCTGGATTACCTGGGGGCATCCATCATGGATATCCGCTTTATTATCGGACTCTTTATCGGTGGAATTCTCTGCACATCTTTTATCAGTAAAACCATCGATGCCGTGTCCCGGGCTGCCGGTGAAATGATTGATGAGGTCCGCCGGCAGTTCCATGAAATTAAAGGGGTGATGACCGGTGAAACACCTCCCGACTACAGCAGTTGTGTGCGTATATCCACACTTGCTGCCCAGAAAAAAATGGTGAGCCCCGCCATGATCGTGATTCTGACGCCTATTTTTACCGGACTCTTTCTGGGTCCCATCGCCGTGATCGGACTCCTGTTGGGTAATCTTTTGGTGGGTATTATTCTGGCCATTTTTATGGCCAATGCCGGCGGTGCCTGGGATAATGCCAAAAAATATATTGAACGGTCCAAATCAGAACTCCGCTTTCAGATTGAGGATGGGATCAAATCCATCTCGCGGCGGGGACTTTGGCCTTTTTACCTGACACATGAAACCAACCGTTTCCTGTACGAACTGGTGAATCTGAATCCCCTGGCCTTTTCCATCGATGAAGAGGTCTCCGATTATATGGGACACATCATCGAATATGTCCAGGATGAGTATGTGGAACAAGGGAAAGATCTGAAACCCCTCATAGACTGCTATGGTTCCCGGAATGTCAAACCCTCTGAGGATGAAACCCTCCATGAACTTTGGGAAAAACTGAACCGGGACGATAAATTCATGTTCCGTGAATTCCTGAAGCTCTCTCAGGAGGATCAGGGAGTTTTGATGGAAATGCGCAAGACGAATGCGAAATTCAGGATAGTGATGGAAAGCTACCATGCCGCCGTGACAGGTGACACCGTGGGAGATCCCCTGAAAGATACCAGCGGTCCCTCTTTGGATATTGCCATTAAACTGGCAACCATGGTCAGTATTATTACAATCGGACTCATTCTCCGGTTTAATCTGGCTCAATACTTCTAAATTTGCTTTATTATGTTGTGGATATCACAAAGAGGCAGTGAGAACTGTCTCTTTGTCCTTATTCACAATAAAAAAATTGAAAAGTATCATGATCATGTTATATTTAAGGGCATTTTTGTAACTGTGAAGCAATTCACGGGACTTAACACACATCACATTCTTCCGATGAAAAATGTGGTAATTTCTGTAAAATGAATTCAAAATGGAGATATCGATGAATATCAAGAAAAGTGCAGCATTGATAACAGCCATCCTGATGCTGGCCGGCTGTATGGAGGTGAATACCAATCCTTCCCTTCCTCAATGGGAAGTGGAATTGGATGCCCCCATCACGAAGGTGGTTGTTAAAGCAGAAGATATTATCCCCGAAGATTCCCTGATACACAAGGAAGCTGTCGTGGGAGAAGACGGCTTTCAATATGTTTTTAAAGACACGGTGGATATTGAAGAACAGGAGGTCGGTGATCAGTTGAAACTGGATGCCATCAGCCCCCAGACTATATCCCAAAGTGTAGATGATGTGACGGTAGAAGGGACCGAGAAAAATTTTGAATCGGAGTTTGATACCGTGGGTGTGGATCCCATCAACAACAGCACCCTTTCCGAACTGGGGAACATCGAACTGAATGATACCGATCCTGCGTCAACTCCCGAGATCACCATGACGGAAGTCTTTCCCGATTTGCCTGCGGACGGACAGAGCTATACGATTCCACAGGGAACCGATTTTGATCCTATCGAAAAGGATATTGAGTTTACAGACTTTTCTTCAGCAACCTTTGTCAATGGTGAGTTGGAAGTCAAAATTGTGAACGACCTGGTGGTTGAACTGGGATATCCGATTCAGGTGGAATTGCTGAAGACAGATCTTACACCCATCGGATCCGGTCTGGTAGCCACCTGGAATACAGGGGTTATGCCCGGAGATTCCAGCAGCCGCTTTATTGATGTGTCCGGCGAAACACTCCCGGGAAATATGACTGTACGTGTCTCGGGTAAAATCGCCGGCAGTGGCGACGCAAGCGGTGTGGTGGATGAATCGGTCCGCAACTCATCTTTTATCATTAAATCCCAGGCCCGGAATCTGGTGGTTTCCCAGGCAACAGCAATCGTACCGGAACAGGTCATTGATACTACAAGTTCCATCACTCTGGCGGCGGAAGAAAAAAATAAAGTCCAACGGGCTGTTATTGAAGAAGGGAATCTTGGTATCTCGATTCAAAACGATCTGCCGGTGAATGCCGTGATCGACCTTCAGGTCTCCTCTCTGGACGAAACGCCGGATCAGAGCGGTGTACAGCCTTTTGCCAGGACCATCAACGTGCCTGCCAGTCAAATTACAGACGTGACGTATGATATCAATGATATGGCTTTGGTGATGGATGTGTCGGACCAAACGGTCTATTATTCGTACGAAATCCGGACGGAAGATACATCCCCCAACAAGGTTCCCCTGAGTAAAAATGACGATTTTCAGGTGGATATGAATATTTACGGGGTCTCCCCATCCGAGCAAATCACATTCAAACGAATAACGGGGATAGTGGAACCCCAGGATATTCTGGAAAGCGGTGAAATTGATGTCAGCTCCGATTCGGAAATCCAGGAAGCGTACATATCCAGGGGATCCATTACGATCGAAGTGGATAACCAAATCAACCTGACGAACACAGCTTTACCGAACCTTGTGTTGGATATGCCTGAATTTTTCAATACATCCGGTGACCCCATCCGTGAGGAACGGGAATTGGGACCGGGATTGACCACTATTGTGATTCCGCTGGCCAATCATACCCTCGTCCCACAGACCCGGATCAGCGGATCAGAACTGGAGCAGTTTATTACATACCAGTCCCATGTTACAACACCCGCAGATGAACTGGGCTCCTATGACGTTACCGATTCCATCCGGGTGAATATTCAGGTAACCGAACTGAAATTCAGCGAAGTAACGGGCAAATTTTCCCAGGAGGCCATGGTCACGGACAGTGTAATCACCCTGGATGATGACAATAAACTGGATAGAGCCATCCTTCAGAAAGGAAATCTGAATTTGGTGTTTACCAATAATATCGGTGTCATTGCCGATGTCGTGTTCCGCCTTCCGGAATTACTGAAGGATGGACAACCTTTCCGGGAAGTGATCCACCTGTCGGATGATGCCGCGCCCCAGGAATTTACAGTTCCCCTGGACGGATATGTCCTGGATTTGGATTACACCTCACCTGATGTGGACCAGCAGATTGCCTACCGTTCCACCATCAGCCTGCCCGATGATTCGGTGATGACCCTATCCCTGAATCAGGAAATCGGAGTGGATGTGGAATTGACGGATATGACCTTTTCGGAAGTATCAGGCTATATTGACACGGTGACGGTGGAGATCGATCCCATTGAGCAATCCATTACTTCACTTCCCGAAGAACTGAAAAATGTGGATTTTGCCGATGTTTCCATTCAGGTGGTCTTTGATTCCCAAATTGATGTCCCGGTCTACCTGGATTTGAACATCACATCGGAAAATGAAGAAGGTGAAACCGTGGAGGTCTCTGTAAGTCAAAATATTACAGACAATCCGGTGGTGGATATCCCCAATGCCAAAGATCTCATCAATATTTTCCCCAACAAAATCACGGCATCGGGACAAGCCCGGGTTGTCGGGGAAGGAACAGTCCGCCAGACGGATGTGGTGAAAGGGGATCTTTTCCTCTCAGCGCCCATCGCCTTTGAGATCGGAGATTCTGTGTATGTCGAACTGGATGTGGAGGAAATGGAAGAGACGGATATCCCGAAAGAGTTTAAAAGTGCGGTGCTGAATGCAAAAGTGGATAATCTCTTTAAATTTGGCGCAGAAGTCACGGTTTTGGGAAGCCCTGATTCCAATTATCTGAAAATCCCGGATCATCCGGATGTGATCGAAATTGCCCGGCTGGATGTAGATGCTGCTGACACCTCACTGCAGGTTCTTGAACTTGGTGAAGATGTGATCGAATTCCTCAAGGATGGAGGATATATGAAAACCGATGTCCGGCTTAAGGGGCCTGAGGATGGTTCTACATCGCGACTGTTGACAACCGATTCCATGACGGTGTGGTTGTATGGGACCTTCAAAGCACTCATCGGTGCAGAGGATGAGGAGGAGAATTGAGATGAATATGAATAAGATTAAGATAACACGTATATTGTTGATCGCCGGATTTATCTTTCTGGGGTCTGGGCGTCTTTTTGCACAGGAACCCGTGAATCCGGGTGAAGAAACATCTCTGGATGAAGTGCGTGAACGGGCGGATGAGGCCTTCGACGAACTGGATCGCGAGATGGATGAATCCCGGGCTGAAGAAGAAGTCTACGATATGTCCGATCAGAATTATCTGGATAAGGACACGTCTGAGCAGCAACAAACCCCTGAACCGGATGTCAATGTGTGGGAAACGGAAAAACAATCCGTATCCCTTGCTTCTGCACCTGCTGTGATTAAAGATAAAGGATCGGATTTTACAGGTTCCTTTACGGATATCGTGTACAAACGGACACTCCGCCAGCCTGCAGCCCTCCAGGGAAATCCGGCAAACCTTGGCATCGATCACGAGTCACTGGTCTCCCTGTCTCTGGTTGCGCCGATGGTGAATATGGATTTTCAGCTATCCAATGGCGCCGTAACGGTGGGGAACTATAACGATTTTGTGTCCCGGGACATGCTGACCTTTGAAGACCAGGAATATTTCGCAGGGCTCTTCGAGGAAAATGGCCTGCCTCTGTATTCTCAGATCTCTTTACCAACACTTTTTGCGCTCAGGGTTGGACCTGTTTTCTTCAACAGCGGTGTGCATGTCGGGGTTTCCGGAACACTCCCCGGTGAAATCCTGGTCATCCCCTTCCTTGGGAATCAGGCACCGGGTTTCAGCTTCGGCAACCCCATTACCAATATGGAAACATCGGCTGAAGTTTATGCCTACATCAGGAATTCACTGGGTATGGGGCACACAATCAGCCGGTATATTCCCATTGTCCGGGATATTGTGGATATCCGGGTTGGCCTGGCTGTGAATGCCTATCTGGGAGGATTCAGCCTGGCTGAAGCCCACGATGTGGTTATCGGGGTGGATGAAACCACCGTCCAAACTGCCGGAACAGCTACGTACAGTTTTGTGAATCCGGATGCCGATATCGAAGTACCGGGACCCACCTTTGGCTTTGATTTCGGCGTAGGGGCGAAATTGAAGGATTTTCTACCCATTCCCTTTGTGGCAAACCGTGTGGATGTCCAGCTCTCTTTCCTGGACCTGGGCGCGACGGTCAACAGCTCCAATATGATTAAAAAAGAGTATCGCTGGGATGCCCGGGTGGAAGATCCTGTAGGAACCTTTTCCGAAGAGGATCTGGATGTGGATTCCCTCCTCAATGCCACACATACAACCCTTGATTCCAACTTCGTGATGACCGAAAATCTGGCTTCACGCATGAAACTGGATCTGACTTGGCAACCCATTTCTGTATTAATGGTCAGGACAGGATTAACGGCTTTTCTGAATGAAGGTCTGGGATATGAAGAATCTCCCCGGACTTATCTGGAACTGGACGTTTTTCCTCTGAAATGGCTGATGCTGAATATGGGAACCGGCTTTACCAACGGCAATGGTTACCTGAAGACCGGGATCGGGTTTAACACCCGGATCTGGGATATGGGAATCTATACCTATTCATTGGGAAGTGCGGGATTTACCGACAATATTCGGGGATTCGGCTTCAAACTGGTGAATAACTGGTATTTTTAACGAATAAGTATTTTTCCTGAATATTTTCTAAAAAAACCCGGCGTTGTCCGGGTTTTTACTTTTAGTTGAGAATCTGTAGAAATTTTGTTGGGTTGATTTATGATTGTAAATAGAATAAAATTTTTACAGAAAGATAATTATAGAAAAATGATTATTAACTATTTCAAATATCCTCTTGTGAAGCAGCATCAGTCCTCGGACTGCGGACCGGCCTGTCTTCTGAGTCTGATTCGGTATTTTGGCGGATATGCTTACCTGGATAAACTTCGTTTATTATGCCATACCGATTATAAAGGATGCCGTTTATACGATTTGAAACAGGCAGCAGAAAAAACAGGCCTGAAATGCTCTGCATTCCGTGTGGACAAAGGAAAATACCCGGAAGTGGAATTACCGGTGATTCTCCATTGTGAACTTCCGGAACACCTGGCTCATTATGTGATCGTCTATGCTCATAAAAAGGGGCGCTTTTTGATCGGCGATCCGGCCAAAGGTCTTTACTGGCTGGATCAGAAAGCGCTGGATTCCCTGTGGAAAAGCCGGGTTTTGATGACAGTCCAGTGCCTTTCCACGTATCGGGATCCGGATTATCAATCGGATGGGGCGTGGCTTGTATCCTATGTCAGAAAATATGCAGATCATGTGATTCAAATTCTATTTTGTGGTGTGATTTCAATCTTTGCAGGTTTTTTTACGGCATTTCTCATCAGGGCGGTGACCGAAAGGGTAATCCCCCGACAGGATCAACATCTGTTATTCATAAGTCTTATCTTTCTGTCATGTTTTCTCCTCATACGAAGTGCTGTGACATATATCCGGAATCTCCTTTTTTACCGACATGGGAAAATACTTTTTCAGGATATTTTCCAATCGTCCATCTCTCATTTTACCCATCTTCCTTACGGGATTATATCGCGTTTCAGCACCGGTGAAATCACATCCCGCTTTCTGGATATTTTCCGGATACAGTCTTTTTACCAATTTACCCTTCTGCATGGGCTGTCAGATGCTTTTATTCTGGCCGGAAGCCTTCTTGTGATGGTCGTGTTTTCTCCTCTCTTGGCAGGTTTGTCCACCCTGTTCATCCTGTTACTGGCGGGGATACTGGCAGAGTTTTATCCCCGGCTGCGAAAACTTCAGAATACCATGCTTCAAAAAGGAGCCGCCTTCAGTCATGAGTTGATTGAAACCATGGAAGGCATGCCGGAAATATCAGCTTTTGGTGTCCACTCCTATTTTACCCGCTTAAACAGGGAAAAATATGATGCTTTTCTCAGTCGATGGCAGGATGTCGGATTGTTGAACAGCCGATTATTTGTCCTTTCAGAATGCTGTCTTGCAGTATTTCAACTTTTATTTATCGGATGGGGTATCCTGAGTGTGATGAATGGGCACATATCCTTTGGCAACTGGCTGGCTGCCTTTATTCTTACGGCCAATTTTATCCCTTCCCTTTTCAGAGTCATGGAAAATGCTTTAAAAGCTGCCGAAACCCGTGAAGCAATCACGCGTCTCCGGGATTTTCTGGTTCATCCAGTGGAAACATGGGAAGGGAAAACATGTGATCCTGTCCCAAATTTTTCCCTGGATCTCCGGAACTGTACTTTCCAATGGCCCAAATATCAACCCCTGTTCGAGAAAATCAGTTTTTCACTCCGGAAAGGATCCCTGGTACAGATTTCAGGTGATAACGGAACCGGTAAAACGACCCTGATCCATTCCATCCTCCGGCAATATCAATTTTGTGAAGGGGATATGTATTGGAATGGGAAACCTGTGATGATGACGAACGTCGTGGATTACCGGCAGCATTTTGGTCTGGTCAGCCAGGATGTGAAGATTTTCAATATGACACTGCGGGATAATATTTTCCTGGGACGTAAACCTGAAAATTTCCGCTGGTTGAATGAAATACACCGGGATTTCAACTGGTTTATCCAAAAGTTTGAATACGGCCTTTTGTCGATTCTCGGTGAAGGACACCGCCGGCTCTCCGGGGGAGAAAGGCAAATAGTGGGACTTCTTCGGGCGATCCTCGAAGAGCCGGATGTCCTGATTTTAGATGAGTGTTTCAATTCCCTGGACCGTATGACCCGTCACTGGGTTCTGAAATGGATAAAAATGTATGCGAAACACCATGCTGTTATTCTTATTAGTCACGATACCCAGATAACGGATCTGGCTCAAACTGTTGTAGACCTTAAAAGAGAATATGCCGGGTGATATGATGCTTACGATTACCTATCGGCCTTTTTTTCAACGTATAAAGTCTGTTCCCTGGACCGGATTCCTTATTCTGTGGTCTGTTTTGTCCATGGCGACGGTCTGGTTCTATCAGGATCAATTTACAACCCGTCAAACCGTGGAACAACTTCTGGGAGCACAATTTTCACCGGTCTATATTGACCTGATTTATGCACGTATTCAGGATATCACATACTGGACGCTGTTGTGTATTCCTTGTTTCATCCTGATCCGAATGACCCTGATGGCGCTTTTGATTCATCTCTTTTTCATACTGACTCAGGTATGGATCCCTTTCAAAAGAGTTTTTCATGCAATCGTGCCTGCCTTTGGTTTTTTAATCCTCAGGGATGTATCAAAATTCATACCCCTGTCCGGCATGGACACTTTGGATGATAAGGCCGGGGAAGTCCTTAAGGTCCCCCTGGCACTCAGTGCGGTTGTGTCTGTAGACTCCTATCCAACATTGAATAAACTTCTGAATGCCTTCAACTGTTTTGAAGGGGTATGGCTTTTATGGGTTGTTTTAACCCTGGCAGTCTGGACAGGGCTCAATATGAGAAAGATTCTTTTCCCGTTGCTGACTGCCCGGATTTTGGGAATTGTCCTCATGTGGGGACTGGGAGTTTTCTATGAAATCTATATGTTATAAAAAAGGTTTTACGCTTCCGGGAATCGTGTGGCTTCTACTGATTCTTATTGTCAGTATATTGATTGTTTTCTGGGTTGTGAAGATTGAAACGCCTCGGGGTGAATTATCTTCTTTCACATACTATTCCGGTTCAGGTCCCAAGCAATTTATACCTGAAAGAGGGAAATATAAAATCATCATCCTCTTTTCCATGAATTGTCCCTACTGCATGCAATATCTGACGCGCCTGAACCGGATGCAAGGGCAGTTACCGGATGTCCAGTACGGCTTGTTTACCACAGATAAAATCTTTTTTACGTCAAGTATATATGAATCCTGTATTTCGCTCAGGCAGGATTCCCGTTTTACAATAGGTATTCTGGATGTCAGCACCGCATACGCCTGTTTCGGGGATCCGCCTTTACCCGTCACATTTATCTATGACGGTGAGCATAAATATGTCCGTTCACTGCGCGGTGACCGAGATATCCGGGAACTCCTGAAATGGATCCCGTCAAATCACAAGCAACATGAAAGAAAGGGGGTCGGAAATGAATGAACTTACCTTGAACGAGATGATGGAGTACACGGGAGGATACCTGCCCGGGTCCTATCTTGCCTGCCTGGCAGGAATCGTTGCTCTGGGCTTCGGTATCTTTACATCACAGGGAATGGTCATGAATATCGGGACATCGCTGATTTTCCGGTATTGTGACTGAAATCCCGGGGGCACATCGGGAGAGCCGTCTCCGGCTCTCCCGGTTTAATCAAATAATGCGGATAGGGAAAAATGTTTATAAAACAACTCAGACTATCTTTTTTGTCATGCCTGATCTTTCAGCTTGTGAAAGTATCTCTACTGACAGCATCGGATCCGGACGGCTTCAGGCCATGCACATGGGTTTTGAAACAACAGGATAAAAATGATTATCTGACGATTAGCATCACCGATACACTTGTAGATTCACTGGAATGTCTTCGCTACCGGGAAGCCTTTACAGCTTCACCCCTTGGCGGTGTGGATGTTATTTTTGTTCTGAAGACTGGTGATCCTCTTTGGTTCAGGATTCCCGCCCTGGGAGAAGAGGTGCATGTGGATTACCGGAAGAAAGAATACATTGTCCACAAACGGATGAAAGATAAATCCTATACCCTGCATACTCCTTTTCATAATGTAACTTTTCCCTTCTATGCCCGTTTCGCCCGTCTACTGTTTCATCCACCTCCCACTGATACCCTTGTTCAACTCTACCTGTATAACGGAAAAACGGTGCCATACCTTTTTAAACCAGCCGGTATGGATACCCTCCAACTTCAGAATCAGAAAATCCCGTGCCAAAAATGGGTTGTTCGTATGAAAACCGGTCCTTTAATGGGACAGGAAGATTATGTGTGGATAACTGATCATCCACCGTTTGAAGTCATGAAAGTAACATCAATCACCCGGATTGGTAAAGTCCTTGGACTATCTTTGGGGAAACATACGGCAGTCTTTGAAAGGGTCTATTAGAAAAACCGACGGCATGAAATCCGCGTTATTCATTTTGTTGGTTTTGATCACAGTTTACTGTGGGATTTGGGTTCAAAGAGGGTTGGTTTTGAAAAAAAAATCCATACCTGAACTGGACCGGCTAATCCGGCAATCTACCTATCTGCAAGGAGAAATATCCCGCACGCCCACGCGTGACGGAAAATGGATTCGACGGGAACAGCTTCCCCATGTCCTGGTTCTGTTGTTGTTGTCCTCTGAGGACCGTCGCTTTTACGAGCATCATGGTGTGGATTTTTTCCGGGTTTTGAAAATTTTACTGACTCCCAGGGTTTCCCGGACTGTTTATTCAGGGGGCAGCACACTGACACAGCAACTGGTGAAAACCATCTGGGGATCCTGTGACCGGACGATATGGCACAAAATCCATGAAATGGCAGGTGCCTGGATTGTAGAATCCTTTCTAAAGAAGGATGAAATTCTTGAACTCTATGTCAACTGTATCATGTGGTCGCCCAACTCTGTGGGACTTTCTTCAGCGGTGCAGGTATTATTCAGGAAGGATGTAAAAGAGCTGTCTCCTGATGACATGATCCTGTTGGTGGCCGGCCTTCCCAATCCTGAAGCCCTGGCGGAATTTATTATTCAGGGCAAACCGAACCGGCGCCTTCTGAACCGAATTCAACGTTTGACATCAGAAGCTGTGACTATGGGTCTCTTTCCATAAGGTAAAAAAAGGAACAGATTATGAATAAAAAAATCTATTTCCTGATTATGATCTTGCTGTTTTTCTGGATACTGCTGCTTTTGTACCGTCAGAAAGAAGTATCCCGAAGCCTTCTTCATGCAGACCGCTCGATTTCAGAATTTCTAAGCCTTGAAAATCTCAGAGCCTGTTACCTGTTCACACCAGTGGACTCGTTGGTAGAAATAAATCATAATGAAGGATTGCTCCTACTGATAAACCGGGACGAAAACCTGGTCACATGGGTTACGTATTTAGAAACACATTTTCCGGCATGGCCCCTGAAGGTTGTGGCAAACGAGACATTGATTCCTTCGGGATCAAAGATGTGTGAGACCCGGATTTCCTTTCCTGAAGTGTTGGATATCCCTGTAAATATTCTCTGTTATTACAGAAGGGATACATGCCGTTATTTTTTTCTGCATGAACCGGCAAACCCCTGGCGATTGGGACTGGACATGAAAAATTTGAGGAAATTCTATGAAAAAAGCACTTAAATGGTTCGCCATCATGATGGCTATCTGCCTGATCTTTATACTTAGCGCGGTGCTAAGACCCAAAATTAAAGAAATCAGAACAGAGCGGTATATGTCGAAATATTGGGAAACTATCCGTCAGGTCTGTGAAAAATCTTCTTTATCTCCTTCAGAGTATTTCAGTGTTGTTTTTGCCGAGCGGCTTCATAATGTCAATCATCTGGACAAGGCAGATTTTAGCAGGGCCCGGTTGGGGTTTGATGCCTCTGTGGGATTTGCCCAGATGAAAATTTCTACCTGTGAATGGGTGGAACTCCATCATCCGGAGCGCTTACCTTTTTCTCCTTCAAAAGACAGATTCCATTTGATTCACCGCTTATCCTTTCCGGATACCAATATTGTGTACAGTGTTGTGTATTGCCGTATCATTCAGGATCTTTACAAGAAACGTTTTGGGTATCTTCCTGATGTGGCAGCTCTGGGATCTTACTATGGCCGTGGAATTGATTACGGAAAAATCATGGACCAGGAATTTTATCTGAATGAATTGGGACTTACAGCTCATGATTATTACACCCGCCATTTTCAGACAGATCCTTAAACTCAGTGTTTGTGTTGTACTTTTCTGGACATGTTCAGAAAACAGGGATCCACTGCACATCATATTCAGAAATGCCTGGAATGCCCGCGATCCGGTCTATCCCCTGCAAATGGAAAGTAAACGGCGCCATAATATTCCTTTTACTGGAATCTGTATTCACTATTCCGGTTTCAGTTGTGATATGGACCCCCGTTCATTGCAGGATTACCAGATTTTACGACTTGGTTATCCGGATATAAATTATCATTATATCATAGATAAAAGAGGGCACATCTATCAGGGAAGGGATACCCTGTTTTTCTGTGAAACCCTCCATAAAACGGATCCATATATTCACCTGTGCTGTATCTCCGATATGAAATTTTCTTCAGGATCCTGGCTGCCAAAAAAGCAGAAGAATTCTCTTAAAGAAATGATCCGGTATTTATATGATTTATATAACATTCATGGTAAAAGTATCTTTTTTTATGACAGTACAGGTTATGAAGATTTGGATTTCATGTAAATTTCATTAACTTTTCTGGAAACAAAACGTCATGTCTATAAATTGAAATCCTGAATGAATAAGGAGTAAAAAAGCCATGGTAAGTGAAAAAGTGAATCCTTTTAAGCGTGTGTTGGATGTCTTTGTCAATCCGGAAACGACCTTTGCATCGTTTCAGGAAAAGATCACCTGGAAGGATTTGTGGTTGCCGGTCTTATTGCTGGTGCTTGTTTCGATGCTCACGATACAGCTGACCCATCCCATTCAGGTTAAGGAAAGCCGCCAGATGATCTCCCGCATGGATAATCTTAACGATCAGCAGAAAGAGGCGATGCTGCAACGGATATCTACTGATGAGGTCCCGGTACAGAATATGATCCTGGGAGGCATCACCCCGCTTATTTATGCTTTTTTTATTGCAGTTATCTATCTGTTTGTGGGGAACTTTTTTGGTGGTGGAAATGCCAAATATATGACTATGCTGGCAACGGCCCTGCACATTAGCATGGTGGATGTCCTGGCCAGTGCTGTTAAAATCCCCCTCATGCTCGCTCAAAAAACCATGATGGTTCATACAAGCCTGGCCATGTTTTTCAGTGATTTTGATTTATCTGATATCTGGTTCCGGATTGCCATGCAGGCGGATATTTTTAAAATCTGGAAATGGATACTCTGGATCATTGCCTTCAAGGTGATTTATCAATATTCCGGTAAAAAGGCTTTTATTTTAACAGGAATCATCTGGTTCCTGGGAGCTGTACTCACCATTATTATCCAGGGTTTTTCACCCCTGGCATAAAAAAGTGGACAACCCTTTGCTCTGCAGGGTGTCCGAAACGGAGAAAATAAGGATAGGATCGATTCATGAAGGTACGCAAGGTAATATGGATATTCATGTTTTTGGGGATTGCGGGGTGGATTCAGGCTGCACCGCTCATGACACTGAGCAAATGCCAGGAACAGGCGTTGAGGGCAAATGGGGATCTTTTACAGCAACGGCTTGAAACAGAAAAAACCGGATTAACGGTTAAACAGAGTTATTCTGATCTTTATCCCTCTGTCTATGGCCGTGTTTCGACCAGCTATTCCCATACGGATAATTCCATTGTCACAACTGATAACTCCGGTTATACACTTTCAGGGACGGTGAGTCAGAATGTGTTTTACCCGGGGCTTTTTTCCGGTTTAAAAGCGGCAAAATTCTCGGAAGAAGCAGCAGGATTGAATCTTCAGGATGCCATTTCATTGTTGGAAGCTTCGGTAATTCAATATTATTACAGCATCCTGGCCTCTGATGAATTGATTGCCGTCTATAAAGAAAATATCCGTTTTGCCGATGAAAATATCAAACGGGTTCAGAGCATGGTGGAACTGGGAGCAAGAACTGAATCTGACCTGTTAAAAGTGAAAGTCCAAAAAGGCCAGTTTCAAAGCCAGCTTTTATCTGAGGCACAACGAAACCGGAGTCTGAAACGTGAGCTGAACCTGTTGATGGGACAGGATCCGGCCCAGGAGTTGAGGCTTCAGCCCATGAGTCCTGAACCTGCGAGCCTGCCGGATATTCAGGATGCCCGGAACCTGGTTAAAAAAAGTAATTTCTCTCTTTTGGCCCTGGAAAAACAGATTGAACTTCAAAAGCTGAATGTAAAAATCAAAAAAGAGTCTTATTTGCCGACGGTTTCAGGGGATTATACCTATTCATACAGTGATGATGACGGGGGGAAAGTTCAATCCAATACACTGGGTTTATCGGCGAATATATCCCTCTTTGAAGGATTCCGAAGAAATACGGAAAAGCAAAAAGCTGAGATTGATTTAAAGGCGATGCAAATCCGGTATAACAATGCCGTGGATGATCTGTTTGCCCGTCTCGATGAGTTGTACCACACCCTGAAAACGTACAATGAACTGACAGAAATTCATGAAATCAGTCTGGCGTCGGCAAAGCGGGATTATGAGCTGGTCACTCAGCAGGTTGAACTGGGGTCGGGGACTATTCTGGATCAGCTGGACGCTCAGTTGTCGGTCCTTGCTTCAGAAAGTCAGCTCGTGGAAGCCCGGTATAATACAAAAATAACAGAAGCACACATTAATCAACTTTTAGGGAAATAAAATGAAGAAATGGATTATTCCGATTGTTGTTGTAGTGATAGCAGCCATCGTGTATTTCAACTTAAAAATGAACAAAGAACAGGCGGTTGAAGTACAAACAGAAGTTGTCAAACGCCATACTGTCGAAGAAAAAGTCTCGGCAAGCGGTCGTGTGAAGCCTGTTACCCAGGTGGATATCAGTGCCAATGTAGCCGGTGAAATTATTGAAATGAATGTGAAGGATGGTCAGAATGTCCGCAAGGGACAGGTATTGGCCCAGTTGGATAAAGTCCGTTATGAAGCAGCAGTGGTTAGTGCCCGGGCGACATATTCTTCCACAAAAGTTGCTTTTGAAAAAGCCAAAAAGGATCTCAAAAGAGCACAGGCTTTGTATGAATCGGGCAATCTGAGCCAGGCGGATCTGGATCAGGCTCTGGCGGAATATGAAAGTATCCAGAGTAATCTGGCTCAGGCGGAATCAAGTTTAAAACAGGCCGAGGATAATCTGTCCAAGACGACGATCATTTCTCCCATTGATGGAACCATTATCCAGGTTCGGAAAGAAGCGGGAGAAATTGCCCTTGGATCCCAATTCCAGGCCGATATTATCATGGTTGTGGCGGATCTTTCCAAGATGGAAGTGGAAGTGGATGTTAATGAAAATGATGTCGTCAGGGTCTCGCTGAATGATCCCGTAGAAATTGAAATTGATGCGATCCCAGATACATCTTTTAAAGGGGTGGTCACGGATATCGCCAATCTGGCCCAATCCACCGGACTGGGAACGCAGGAAGCAGTCACCTACTTTACGGTTCTGGTTGAAATGCTGGAAGTACCGGATATGATGCGGCCCGGCATGAGTGCTACCGTTGAAATTCTCACGGATAAGGCGGAGAATACCATTGCCGTTCCTATTCAGAGTGTCACGGTGCGGCCTGCCGATAAGGTGTTTAAACCTGTTGAAAAAGACAGTCTTTCTTCTCCTGCACCCAAAGAAAAAACCGGGGATGAAATGGTTGAAGTCATTTTCCGGGTGGATCAGGATACCGTAACGGCAGTACCTGTCACCATCGGACTCAGCAGTCAGGATCTGTTCGAGATTAAATCCGGTATCCAGGAAGGAGATGAAATTGTCATTGGAAATCATAAAGTCCTAAGCCGTGAATTACAGACCGGAATGCATGTCAAGAAATCCGAGAGTGAAGAAGGCAACGAATCCGGTAAGAAACGCTAAGGAGCAGAACATGGCCTTATTGGAACTGAAACAAGTAACAAAAGTGTACCAGGTTGGGACTGTGGCTGTTCATGCTCTTCGGGGAATTGACCTGATGGTTGAAAAAAATGAATATGTGTCAGTGATGGGCCCCTCCGGATCGGGAAAATCCACCCTCATGAATGTCATCGGATGTCTGGATACCCCAACTTCGGGGACCTACATTCTGGATGGAAAAACAGTCCATGATGATCGCATTGAGCAAAGCAGTAACGGTAAATTATCCGATGATGATCTTGCTTTTGTACGGAATCAAAAAATCGGGTTTGTTTTTCAAACCTTTAATCTTCTGCCCCGCATAACGGCCCTGCACAATGTGGAACTTCCGTTGATCTATGCCGGAATCCATAAAAAAGACAGGATAGACATGGCAAAAGAAGCCCTTCGGAAGGTGAATCTGGAGGACAGGATGCATCATCAGCCCAACGAACTTTCAGGTGGGCAGCGTCAGAGAGTGGCCATTGCCAGAGCCCTGGTAAATAACCCTTCAATCATTCTTGCGGATGAACCTACCGGGAATCTGGACAGTAAAACATCCCGTGAAATCATGCAGCTCATGGATCACCTTCATAATGAAGGCAATACAATCATCCTGGTCACGCATGAGACAGATATTGCCCGGCATGCCCACCGGGTTGTCCACTTTCTGGATGGGCTGATTGCCAGTGACGAATTGACACCTAAGGGAAAAGGGTAAATGGGTCAGCTGTTTGAAAGTGTGATCATGGCCACGAAGGCCATTCTTCAGAATAAAACCCGGGCATTTTTAACCATGTTGGGTATTATCATCGGCATATTATCCGTGTCCCTCATGGGAACTGCCATTTCCGGAATCGATGAAGTTTTTGAAAACAGTATTCAGGGGATGGGCCAGGATGTGTTATATGTACAAAAATATCCCTGGTTTATGATGAATGATGAATGGTGGGAATACCGGAACCGCCCTGACATTGAGGAGGAATATGCCGAGCAAATCCTGGAACGGGCAAGCACCATTGCGTTTGCCGCACCTTCAACAGGACGCCGGAGTGATGTGAAATACGGCAAAAATGCTGTAGAAGGGGTGGAAATCAACGGAACCACCTGGCAGGAAGCCTATATTTCAGCCCTGAAGCTGGAATCCGGCCGCTTTTTTTCAGAACCCGAAAGCCGCTACGGTACCCGGGTGGCAGTAATTGGATATGATATCAAAACAAGCCTCTTCCCCAATGAAGATCCCCTGGGCAAAGAGATTATCATCCAGGGAATTAAATTTCGAATTATCGGTGTGATTGCCCAACAGGGGAAATTTCTGGGACTCATGAGTATGGATAATATTGTGACCATTCCCCTGAAATCCCTGCAAAATATTTTTGGTGGCCGGTGGGGAATGTCTGTCAGTGTGAAACCCAAAGAGGGAGTGACGGTAGAACAGGCGAAAGAAGAACTCATGTTTATTATGCGGGGGCTCCGGGGGCTGAAGCCCCAGGAGGAAAATGATTTTTCCATCAACCAACAGGAGGCCTTCCGGCAGCAATTTGCCAGTATACGGATGGCGATCAGTGCGGTAGGACTTGGTATCACCGCCCTTTCCCTGATTGTGGGTGGTATTGGTATTATGAACATCATGTTCGTGAGTGTCCGGGAACGAACCAAAGAAATTGGTATCCGTAAAGCCCTGGGTGCCAAAAAGAATATTATCCTTTTTCAGTTTCTCAGTGAAGCCGTGATTATATCTCTGATCGGCGGTACCATCGGTATTCTCATCACCGTGGGGCTTGTTGGTCTTTTGCAGAAGTTCTTTGTGGCGCGGCTCTCCATCGATCTCATCATCATTTCCCTTTCCGTTTCGGTGATCACAGGTGTTTTATCGGGAATTGTCCCTGCCAACCTGGCAGCTCGCCTGAATCCCATTGAAGCCATCAGATATGAGTAAAGAAAAGAAAATATGATGATTGTTGACGTTAAGATTGAGAGATTCAGAAATACACCCCTTGATGGGGGTGAGGAATAAAATATGAATTTGCATGAAGTGCTCACATCTTCCCTGGATTCCATCCGCCAGAATAAGCTTCGTTCTTTTCTGACACTTCTCGGCGTTGTGATCGGGATGTTTTCCATTATCGGTGTGATGACAGCGATCAATGTCCTCCAGAATTCGGTTGAAAGCAACCTGAATGTCCTGGGAACCAATACCTTTTTTATCCAGAAGTATCCTGCAGTTCAAATGGGTGGCGGTACCCGCTGGAAATATCGTAACCGGAAAAACCTGACTTATGCAGATTATCTTCAATTGAAGGACCGTTTTTCCGGTCCGGCCACAATTACTGCCGAAGACTGGCATAGTGGAGACCCCATCAAATTTGAAGACAAGCAGACCAAAAACAGTGTGGGAATCCGGGGGGTGACACCTGAATGGGAATTTTCGTCCGGCTATTTTCTGCAAAGCGGCCGGATGATCAGCCGGAACGACCTGGAACAGATGCGGAATGTGATTATTCTGGGACAGGATGTGATTGATGTTCTCATGCCTCAGTATAACCCGGTGGGACAAACGGTTACCATCCGGGGGGTTAAATTCAAGGTGATTGGAACCCTCGAACGGAAAGGCACCATCTTCGGCCAGTCCGAAGATAATGTGGTAATTATGCCATTGACTACCCATCTGAAAATGTTTGCAAGCCGATGGACATCCCTGGGATACGCGATAGCGGTGATGGATATGGAACGGTTTGATGAGGTTCAGGATGAAATTGTATTCAATTTGCGTCTGATCCGGGGCGTTCCTCTGACGGAAGAAAATGATTTTGAGGTCGTATCCAATACTTCGCTTATTGATACCTTCAATCAGGTGACCGGTGCCATCAAAATGGCCGCTCTTCTTATCAGTTCAATTGCCCTTATAGCTGCCGGTATCGGTATCATGAATATCATGCTGGTCAGCGTGACAGAACGAACCCGGGAAATCGGCATCCGTAAAAGCATGGGAGCCCGAAAGCGGGATATTAAGAATCAGTTTCTTCTTGAAGCCCTGGTTTTAACGGAACTTGGAGCCATGATCGGCATTGTTTTGGGTATTCTGGCCGGAAACCTTGTGGCTGTGTCCATGGATGTGAGCGGGGTTTTCCCCATCCAGTGGGCGATTATCGGTGTGGTGATTTGTTCGGTAATCGGCGTGGTTTTCGGAACCTATCCTGCCGTTAAAGCAGCCCGGCTGGATCCTATCGAAGCTCTGAGATATGAGTAAAATCTTTTTTTAAAGAGATTTATTCAATATTTAAATATTTGATTTCACTGGTATAATAACTGACATTTTTATCCAGGGTAGGTACGGAACACTGAAAATTGCCACCACTTCCGGGCAAGAGTGCTGAAGAAGAATAAATACCACCAAGATATTTCATGTCATTCCCTAAAACAAAACTGCTGTCTGTACTGATCAGATTGGCTCCATCATCATACAGCCTGAACACAACCCGGACAAAGTCCGCCCGTTGATTTCCGTTGTTTGTCACCTTTCCCAGAAATACTTTTTTATCGGTATACGTCATTTCTTTGACAGGGCCATCAAATTCCAGCACGGGAGCCTGTTTTTTTATAGGTTCAATGTTTTTAATCTGTTCCCGCTGAAGCGTTATGATACCGATCAGGGTTTGGACCTTTATTTCGGACAGGTTTTCCTCCAGGATTGTTCCCTGAACAATGGTCCCGTTTTTCAATATGATCTGATGGGTCAATTCAGGTACGGTGACCATTTCCCGGATCTCATTCCGGATTTTTGGCATATTCACTTCAGCTTTATACATCAGCACTTCTTCTTTCAGTGCCTTAAGCTCATTTTTCAGCTGAAGGATCTCTTCATCTGCTGTATAATAGCGGTCCCCGTCCGAATCCTTGTGAAGCACATCCGAGGCCGGGGGGACCTGGGCGGCGGCGATTGATACGAGGATCAAAAGAAGCGACAAAAGGTGTGATATTTTCATTTGGCACCTCCCTGAAAGTCACGATGAAGGGCAAGGGCTGTTTTCTCCATCGCCTGGTACAGGTCCGGATCCCCTGATTTACGGACAGCCGTGGCGATATCCGTCCAAAAAATGAGATTATGTGGTTCTTCCAGTGCCTGAATTAAAAACATGAGCTCTTCAGGTGACTCAAATGCGATAAGGCCATCCACTGCTTTTTTACGGAGATGGTAAGGAAAATTATCGTCTGTGGCTATCAAACGGAGGGAAGGGATAATCGCCGGATCGGAAAAATCCTCCAAGACCGCTAAGGCACTGTTCAGCATATGATTGTGCCGTTCCTTGCTCCGGTCCAAAAACTTAAGGAGGGCAAGCAATATTTCCTCATCCTGAGTGAGATCCAACACATTAAATGAAAATTCACGGAGCATCTGATCTGTTTTTGGATCGCCCATGAGTGCAATCAATGCTTCTGTAAAAGCGGGTTCATTTTTATCAGCCAGGATTTGTAAAGCCCGTTCCCGGGTCCTCAGACTTCGTTTCGGATCATTGATGATTTTCAGCAGGACGGGGACAATTCCGTCATCGTCGTATTTTCCCAGAGATTTGGCAAAGGCATCATCCAGCTGCAAAAAGTGATCATAAGATTTCTGATATAAATCCAGGAAGCGGGGGAGGCTCTGTAAATCCGTATTTGCAAAAATACTCCCCAGGATTTTTTTCTCCAGATTGATCCTGAGATCCATCAGGGCTGAATATGCATTCATCATCAGGGTGCCCCATTTGGGGTCGTTCAGTTGCGCCGTTTCATCGGCGATGATTTCCAGTGCCCAGTATTCCATGGTTTGTGGTTTTTTCAATTGAGACTGGATCAGGCGATAGGAAAGAGGGTCCCTGCTTCGAATGATATAGCGGAGGGCTTCCGCCCGGAGTTCCTGAGCCTGTTCATCATCCACATACGTGGCAATGATCCGGTCCAGGGCTTTGGGCTTTTCTTCCAGGTAACGGTTGTACTGGTTGACAATTGCCCGGCTGTCCTTGAGTGGACCGCTGCCACTGCATCCTGCCAGAAAACCTGCTAAAACAAGAACCATCAGGTATTTTGTTTTCATTTCATATATTCCTGTAAGACTTTTTCACTTGTAAAAAAGGTGCTGACCATGAGCTCCATCTGCCGGAGATAGACATTTTTTATCTGTCCCGGAGCCCAAACACAGACATCAACAAAGTAGGTCCGGTCTGTTACCCCGTCATAAAAATAAAAACTGGAAAAGGGTCCGCCCATGGTTTTTTCCGGATGTCCCCACAATCCACGAATATTGAAAACCGGGCGATTTCCCCAATGAACCAGCCGGTGTGTCAGATATCGTTTTTCTACATATGTACCATCCAGATAATTCAAACTCAGCCAGTGCCGCATGGTGATCGCCCATCGTTCATCCAAAACCGATGAGAGACCGCCTTTTTGCCAGTAAATGGTAACCCAGCGGTAGGGACCGGTTCTCCCCAGTTGAATGATGCGCTCATTGGGGTCTTCCTCCAGGATCTGATAACTGTGGGGGACCCTGAAAGAGAATTTGTATTTTTCAAACAATTTTTTTGTGATCTCTTTTTCTTCGGCTTTATAATACATCTGGTCAAATTGCCGTTCAACGAATGCTTTATTCAGCGCGTCATAAATATTCTTTCCCTCATTCCGGATAAATGTTAAAAGGCTTTCGTCGTCCGGTGCCGCCAAAATGATAAAAATCTGCCGTTTGGCCAGTTTTTCTTTTATAGGAAACAGATACCGCTCACCCTTTTCAATCATGCGCAATGCCGTATCCGGCAGCATTCGCTGAACATATTGGGATGTCCTGTCCGTTCTGTCCAATGTTGTGATGAACATGAGATTTTTGGACGCCCGGTAATCTTTGAAATCCGACAAGGGAACCTTTTCAAAATGGTAGATCTGTTCAATTTGGGGTGTCCGGATCTCCTTTTCCACCGGTTTCCGGATGGCTTCCTCTATGATTGCCCAGAGTGAGTCATCCACAAATGTATAAACCGGTCCGTCGTTTCCAACAGCCAGCTTTTTGTAGGGTTCACAGCTAAAAATGGTTAAAAGGATTAAGCTCAAAAGAATAAGTCGCTTCATCGTTGATCTCCGATTCAGGATGATTGATGTCCTTAGTGATAAAATAGTCAGAGAAATGGTCAAAATCACATGTTATTTACGGTCTGCCACCTGTAAAAAGCCACATAACGGCCGTCTTTGCCGGGATAGCGGTTTTATATTGGGTATCGAGGGGGATTTTTTCAGCGTTGTAAAGAGGCGAAATAAGTTCTGCATCTTTTCCGTTGATTTCAGGAACCAGGGAATTCATTGTGACGGAGGCAGGTTCAAAGTCATCATTGTAGATCAGAATTAGGATACTGTAATCATCGCAGCGCCAGGCAGCATAGAGAGAATCCCCTATGAGGATATGTTTCATGGGCGCCGTGAAAAGACCGGGGTGTTCCTGCCGGAGACGGTTCCATCGCCTGAATTGGTGATAGAGCAGGTTTTCCACCTCATTTCGCTCATCCTGTGTAAAGGCTGAAGTGGCATCATCCGGAAAACCTCCGGGAAATTTCTTCCGGTTCTCAGGATCGTGCCCACCGGTCATTCCGATTTCATCCCCATAATAGATCTGTGGAATGCCCCTGAGACCATATAACAGGGTAAATGCATTCACGTAGACCCGGATGTCTTCCCCCGTGTCCGTAAAAAAACGACCCATATCGTGATTATCCATAAAGACCGTCATCATGGAAGGATTCCGGTACATAAAATCCAGAGAAAGATTTTCATAGAATGTTTTAATACCGGTTTTCCCTGTAGTCAGTTGATGAATCTGGCTGGAATGGGCAAAATCCGTGATGGAGCTGAGTCCGTTTTGTAAGTCTGGTCGATTGCTGAAGAAAAACGAAAGAGGTGTTTTCTCAAAGACCATGGTTTCTCCGAGAATAAAAAGGCCGGGATACTCTTTCCGGACGCCCCGGGCCCATGTGGCAGATCCTGCAGTATCCGAATAAGGCCAGGTATCCTGCCGGATGCCATCCAATCCAAAGGTTTCAATCCACCAGATGGCATGGGTAATCCAGTAATCCACCACAGCATCATGCCGCAAATTCATATCTGCCAGGTATCCGGCAAACCATCCGGACTGGACAATTTCCCGGAGGGAATCCGGCCCCCATGTATTGATGACATCAAAAATCCGGTAATTGCAAGGTTCAAAGTCCTCTACGGAGTAATTGATCCATTCGGAAGATGGTGGATTTTGGGCCAGGGGATGGGAAGGGGAGATGTGATTGATAATATGATCCATGATGACTTTTATCCCAAGGGACTGGCTTTTATCTACCAGTTCCCGGTAAGTCTGGAAATCCCCCAGATGTGGCTCAATGGCATAGAGATCTGTAGGCGTGTATCCATGATAGCAGTTGATGTAATTGTTTTCAAAAACAGGTGTCATCCAAAGAACCGTGATTCCCAGATCCCCAAGGTAATCCAGTTGGTTGATCACGCCTTGAAGATCCCCACCGCGCCGGCCCCATGGGTGTTCAGGACGTACCGGGTCTTTGTGGCCCGGGATGAAATTCCGGTCAGTATCTCCATCTGAAAACCGGTCCGGCATCAGCAGGTAAATCACATCCCGTGCATTGATATCTGCCGGTAATTTCCCCGTCCTTTCTGCAATGGGGAATTCCATAGTGGCAGATTCATGGCTAAAAAGTCCTTTTTTCTTTTTAAATGTGATGGTTTCCGTTCCGCTTTTGAGGATTTTCAGTTTCACCCGGTAATAAGCCGGATTGGGATAGGGATGTGCTTCCAGAATTTTGGCGAATTCTCCGCTTGTCTGGGCGGAAAAACCGGTAAAATCATCTCCATAGATCAGCAGGGTGACGGTGTCGGTTTCCATGCCGCTCCACCAGTTTGGCGGCTCGGTTTTTGTAATTGTCAGTGAAAAAAGAGATTCCGCCGAGAAAAAAAGAATCAGTGGGAAAATCTTATAAAAAATCCATTTCATCGAAACCCTACAGATTTGATTGAATCTTTTGCCGGATTACATTTTTTGGAACAGCACCCAGAATGGAGTCAGCCACCGTCCCGTTTTTAAAGATCATCAGTGTGGGAATAGACCGGATCCCGAATTTTTGTGAAGTCACCGGTGAATGATCCACATTGACTTTGGCAACGATTATTTTACCTTCCATCTCAGCGGCGATTTCATCCAGGAACGGGGCAATCATGCGGCAAGGCATACACCATTCTGCCCAAAAATCGACAACGACGGGGACTTCACTTTTTAAGACATCTTTTTCAAAATTTGAATCATTAACATGGATGACATTTTCAGCCATATTGATCTGCTCCTGATTTAGTGTTTTCGAGTTAATCCGGTATTTAAAATAACATTTCCAGTTTTAGATCGCACGAACTTTGTTACGTTACCGGGAAAGTGACCGGTTCCACCGGAGTATTTCCTGGAAAGTCGGTCTTTTTCCATACATGAGAACCGCCAGGCGGAATATCCGGGATGAGAGCCAAATCAGGAAAACAATCCAGGCAACCAGATACAGAGCCATGCCCAGAATACTCCAGAATGGGGGGGTGGATATCCCGATACGGGCAATCATCAGTAAAGGGGTGATCAGCGGGATGTAAGACAAAATTACCGACAGACTGCTTTCAGGATGTTCCAGCATAAAAGAGATAAAATAAATGGGCAATAAAGCGATGAGGGATAGAATTCCCCCTAACTGTTGAGCATCCCGTTCATTGTCAAAAAGAGATCCCAGGGCGACATAAATCGTGCTGAACATGAGATATCCCAAAATGAAAAAGACAAAATACCATATCAGGTGACTCGTATTCATAAGTCCGGACGTCCATTGGTCGGATAAAAAATGGCTTCCTGCCAGATACAGGATGATCATGTAAATAAATATTTGTGTTAAGCCCAACAGTCCCATGCCTAAGATTTTTCCGGCCATAATTTCCGAAGGCTTTACGGAGGACAGGAGGAGTTCTACAATTTTATGGGTTCTTTCTTCGATGATACTCGAAATAATGCTTTGTGAGGTGGTAATAATGCCCATAATCAGCACAAACATAAAAACAAAGGGAGTCATGTAGCGGATAAAAATATTTTGACCGGATAGGACCCCTTGTTCTGTAAGTTGATATTCCTTCAGTTTTACAGGTGTCTGGATAAAAGCCAGCACATCCCTGTTCAATCCTGCTTTATCCATCCGGTAGGATTCTGCCGCGTCCTGAAGTCCGCTTTGTATCCGGCTGATGTGGTCGGGTCCCATATTTTTATAGTAGATTTCAGTTACTATGGTATCTGATTCTGCCAGGTGGACGGTCAATACGGCATCTGCCATATCCTGCCCGATCATGTGACGTATCAGGGTGTCTTTTTCCGTTTTGGTCCTATTCGATTGCCGGGTAAAAAGATAACGGGGCTCATTATTTTCCAGCCGGTATTTCCGGTTGAATGTGTTTTCAATGGTATCCGCCAGGGCATTGTCCGGGCACATCAAAACCAGATATTCCGGTTCAGGTCCGCTTTTCATGGCAAGCATTTGGGGACCAATGGCCAGCGCCAGAATGATGAAGGGGAGGATAATCGACAGGATAAAGGCTTTGGAACGAACCCTGTGAATATATTCCCATTGCAGTATTGTACGTATATTTTGCCACATATTAGGCCTCAACCAGCTTGATGAAAATATCTTCAAGGGATGGAGTATAACGGGCAATGCCCTCTATATCCCACATATCCGTCAGGCGGCGGACTGCTTCTTTAAAAGACAGATCGTCAGGTAAATAACCCCGGAGAATTTTATTCTGGATGTCATACGATTTGAAAAGTCCGGTGGCAATTTTTTCTGGCCGGGTCTTGAAACGGATCTCAATTTGCTGATCTCCGTGTTTTTCTTTGATGGATGCAAGAGCGCCTTCCAAGACAACCTGTCCCTTGTTGATCAGGCAGATATGATCACACAACTGTTCAACCTGGTCCATCTGGTGGGTACTCAGGACGATGGTTTTTCCCTCATCCCGGAACTCACGGATGATATCCTTCAGGATGATCTGATTGACCGGATCCAGACCGGTAAAAGGTTCATCGAGGATGAGAAGTTCGGGAAAACTGACGGTGGCAACGATAAACTGGATTTTTTGTTGATTCCCTTTGGAGAGCTCGCTGACTTTGCGGTCTGCCTGATCGCTCATGCCGAAACGGTCCAGCCAGATCTGACAGTGATCGGCTGCTTCCTTGAGAGAGAGTCCCTTCAACTGACCGAAAAACCGGATTACTTCCCGGATCTTCCGTTTTTGGTAGAGTCCGCGTTCTTCAGGAAGGTACCCCAGCATTCGGCTGTCGGTTCCTCCCGATGTCCCGTCGCCAATCCGGATTGTGCCGGAATCGGGTTGAATAATATTCATGATCATCCGGATTGTTGTGGTTTTTCCGGCACCGTTGGGACCCAACAGACCATAGACGGATCCCCGGTTAACCTGAAAGGAGACATCCTGAACGGCATGTACCTTTTCAAAGTGTTTTGTGACCTTTTCCAGCTTTAGCATATCAAATCTCCAGAAGTAGGAGAAATTACTTCGCACCAACCATGAATGCAAATTCTCAATAAAAATAATTATTGTAAGGTTAATAAATTCATGGTAGTATTATTACGAATACGATGAAGCAAATGAAACAGAGGAGGACAAGATGTCTAAAGTCTTTGATGATATTAAGAATTTCTTAAACGACTGGTGGACCAAAAACGGACCTAAAGTGGAAGGTATGGTCAAAACCACGGCTGAGAAAGCAGAGCATCTCACTCAGAAAGCCCGCCTGAAATATGACTTATACCAGGCTGGACGGGATTTGGCAAAAGCCTATGAAGAACTGGGTGAAAAGGTTTATCACGATATGAGTGAGAATAAAAAATTTGACTTCTCCGGGGATGATGACATCCAGGTACTGATGGATCAGATTGTTCTTGCAGAAAAAAAGGTTCAGGAAGTCCGGGATGAACTGGCACAGGTGGGGATGACACCGGAAGATGATCCCTTTGAGGAGGAAATGCCGGAAGATGTCAATGCAGCCGACGTTCCCGAGACAGATGAGCCAAAGGTCGGAGAGTAACAATTCTCTGAAAACATGAAGCATCGGAAACGAGACATATCCTATATTTCCCGGAAATGGGGAGTGAGTCCCAATTTATCCAGTTATCTTGAAGAAATTGCCGAGACCGAACCCCTGCCGCCGGAAGAAGAGATCCGTTTGAGCCAGCTTATCAAACAGGGAGATAAGGATGCCCTGAACAAGATGCTTTGTGCCAATTTGCGATTTGTGGTGTCCATTGCCAAAAAATATCAGAACCGGGGTTTACCCCTGGAGGATTTGATCAATATTGGCAATCTGGGGCTTATAAAGGCGGCACACCGTTATGATGAGAGCCGGGGGTTTAAATTCATCTCGTATGCCGTTTGGTGGATCAAACAGACCATTCTTCAGGCATTGGCTGAACAATCCCGAACGATCCGGATTCCCCTGACCATGGTTTCCATTATGAACAAATATGCCCGGGAAATGGAACACCTGGAGCAGACGTTTGAGCGGGAACCGAATTTTGAAGAGCTGGCGCAGGATATGGATATCAATCAGGACACGCTGGAAAAAACCCTCCAACTCAGCACATCTCCCCTTTCTGTGGATGCCCCGGTCCGTGATGAAAGCGATTCGTATTTTCTGGATATTATCGAGGATGAAGATGCCGATGCACCGGACAGCGAACTTATGGATGAGTCCCTCAAGTATGAGTTGCACGATGTGCTGAAGAATCTTACGGACAGGGAACAAAAAATCATAAAAATGTACTATGGACTGGAAAATTATCCTAAAATGACCCTTGAAGAGATTGGGGAAAAGGTTAACCTGACCCGGGAACGGGTCCGGCAAATCAAGGAAAAAGGCATCCGGAAACTTCGGCATATCAGCCGGGCCAGGCTCTTGCAGAAGTTTTTAGGTTAATACTTGATCGAAAGTAAATTCACCCTTAAAATATAGACATATGAGCCCACGACTGAAAAAATCACACAATACAAAGTTTCTCATCTTTTTTGAGCATGCGTCGGAAATGCGGGAGATGGTGATTCCAGTCAGTCGTATGGTACAGATTATCTGCCTGGTATTTTTATTCTTGTCGATGACGATTTATGGCTCTGCCCAGTATCTGGCTGGCATTTATTATGAAGAAAAAATCAAAGCAATTACAGCAGATAATGATGATCTGACATCAGTATTGTCAGAAATGCGGACCCGGATTTCCACCTTACAAAACCAGATTGATGTAATTGTGGAAAAAGATAAAGCCCTGCGTTTATATGCCAATCTGCCGGAAATTGATCAGGATATCCGGAAAATGGGCGTGGGTGGACGTGTGACGGAAGATTTTAACCTGGACAATCTGGATCCGGAAGATGAAAGCGCTCTGGAAAAGATGGATCTGAATCTGAAAGCCCTTTCACAGACTATCAAGCTCGAACTCATGAGCTATGAGACGCTTTTTGAAACGTTACAGACTCAGAAAGACCGGTTTGAAAGTATTCCTTCTATTTCCCCCACAAAGCTGGGATATCTTTCTTCCCGTTTCGGATATCGTCTGGATCCCTTTAATGGCGAACGGACGTTTCATCATGGAATTGATATTGCCGCTTCAACCGGTACCCATGTCTATGCCACAGCCGGTGGGAAAGTTGTCTATGCAAGGTATAACGGCGGTTATGGATATACGATTAAAATCGAACATGGCTATGGATTTGCCACAATTTATGCGCATTTAAGCCGCATGAATGTCCAAAAAGGGCAGATTGTCCGCCGGGGAGATGTCATTGGATTTATTGGAAGTTCCGGCCGCTCAACAGGCCCGCACCTTCACTATGAAGTGCGGTATCACAACAACCCCGTCAATCCTATCGAGTATATCTGGACCGACGCTTCGCTCTAATTTCAATTTCCAAAGCAATATAAATACCCGTTCCGGGAACCAATATAGACTTTATTCTCATGAACAACCGGTGTGGCTTCACAACCAAAAGGTTGCGCATCAAGCCTTTTTAAACGGCCTTCGGGAGAGTATTCAAACAGATATATTCCCCAGTAGCCGGCTGTGATGATTCTGTTACCCACGATAATGGGTGTCGATATGGAAGGACCGATAAGCACCGAATCCAAAACAACGGGTTTAAAGTACCAGGTGCTGCTATCCGGTCCCAATACCTTATAAGTTTGTGTGTTTTTATAATCGATGATGTATAAAAGGCTGTCCAAAGTATTGACAGCGGCAATATGGGGATATCCTTCCGGCCGGGTGTGGTCATTGACAGATGCACTGCCAATAATTCCGCCTTTCCACTCTGCCACTGCGGCATTCCCTACAGGCAGAAACCACTCCACGCAGGATGAATCAGGAGCTTTCTGTGGATTCAGCTTCATCACTCCGCCTTTTCCGGGGATGTGCTGCTTCTCAAGGGTCACCAGTAAACAACTGTCCGATGTGACTACCGGAGATCCGTCCATATCACTGCCGGTGATAAAATCCCAGTCAATCTGACGGGTTTTTAAATGGTATCCATACACATGCCCTGAACCGGATGTGATATATATGTGGTCTCCCAAAAGACAGGGGGAGCTCTCCGTGACCAGATTTAAGCCATGGGACCGGGTATCTTCCCTTGCATAAAGCCGGTGTGATTCCAGAATGCGTGGTTGAAGAAAGCCATCCCGCATTTCTGCCTTTTCCGGCCGGGGATCAAACACAATGAATTGTCCGTTTTCCAAACCTAAATGTGCCAGGGAATCAACAATCAGGGCCGATCCGTCCACATCCCGGCTGTAACTGGCAAAAAAGGGGACATTCATTTTCCACAGAGCTTTGCCCGAATGATAATCGATGGCCTGATAACTGGTAATGATAGGATGATCCAGGTATTTATTCAGTCCCAGCCGGCTTCCCTGCAGAATGATCAGTTGATCCTTGTCCGGAGACGCGTACAGGGTCCCTGTCCCTTTGATCACATCATCAAAAGCATATTGCCAGATCAATTCTCCATCAGAAGCCCGGATCTTTTTCAGGTGATGGTCATAGGCCCCCTGAATGATGTACAAGGTGTCTTCCGTTTTTACCAGTAAGGGCTGGCCGGTCCACCCGCAACCCTTCCATGTCCGGTTTCCGGCCTTTCGGGATAAGGTGGTTTCTCCTTCACCCAGGTAGAAAGACCATTGCAGTTCAAGGCGATCCGGCGCCCTGTTCCCGTAGACATTGCGCCCCGGGCCTCCTAAAAAAGTGCTGTTGATCAGGGAATCCTTCCCACCAGCCTGAATGGGTTCCATAAATATCAAACACAAAATAAGAGAGACAAAACCATAACGCATAAAATGAAGCTAATGAGTTTTATGATCTTTCTTCAACATAAAAAAGGATAATCGGCTGATTTTGTCACTCCTTCCCCTTAAATTCCGCTTATGAAAATATCTGTGGTTTTTCTGGACAGGGACGGTGTACTGAATGAAGACAGGGATGAATATATCCGTACCGTCCGGGATGTGAAGGTTTATCCGTTTGTGCCTGAAACCATACAGCAATTGACAAGACTTTCCCTCAAGGTCATCATCATCAGCAATCAGTCCGGCATAAACCGCCACTATTTTTCCCGGGAGGCTGCAGAGAAAATGTTTGAAAAGGTTATTCAAGCTGCCGAGTCTGCCGGTGGGAGAATCACGGATTATTATTATTGTCCCCATACCCCTGAAGAAGGATGCTCCTGCCGGAAACCCCAAACCGGAATGATTCAGCAGGCAGTTGCCGATCATGGTATCTCTTTGGATGAAGCGTTGATGGTGGGGGACAGCCGTTCTGATTACGAAACCGCCCGGAATGCCGGCATTCCCTTTATACTGGTCCGGACGGGCAAGGGTGAGAAGACAGAAGAAGAATTGAAAACTGTGGATCCGGATCTGATTGTGGTAGATACCCTGAAAGATGCCGTTTCATGGATTGTGAGGAGAACCTGATGAATATCTGCGTTTTACTGGGAGGTGCTTCACCGGAGCGGAATGTCTCCATCACCAGTGGAAAAGCTGTAGGACAAGCCCTGACATCTCTGGGTTATACCGTTTTTTATGTTGATCCCTCCACGCCCTGGCATCAAATGGACCAGTTCCGCAGCATGCTGGAAAGCTTTGATGTCACGGATAATCATTTTGATGATATGGCACATCGGGATGAAAGGGTCTTTATAGAACATATCCGTGAAATGAAAGCCATGAAAACCGATGTCGTTTTTAATGCCCTTCATGGAGGAACCGGCGAAAACGGTATGATTGCAGCGGTTCTGGAAATTGCCGGAATTCCCTATACCGGTTCCGGCCCCCTGGCTTCTGCCCTGGCCATGGATAAATATCTTTCGAAAGTGCTTGCGGAAAAGGCAGGTGTTCAAACAGGACGTGTTGCCAGGATTACCGGTGAAACACAGATCAATCCGGATGCCCTGACCTTTCCCCTGGTGATCAAACCCAACAGTGCCGGATCGTCCGTAGGGCTCCATGTTTTGATGGAACCCTGTGATATCCGCCCCCTGATAAAGGATGCCCTGACCTATGACCCGGTGATTCTGGTTGAAGAATATATTCCGGGACAGGAACTCACGGTGCCTGTTGTAGGCGGTGAAGCGTTTCCCCTTATTGAAATTCTCCCGGAAGGCGGTGTGTATACCTTTGAAACAAAGTACACATCGGGAAAAAGCCGTTATCTGGTACCGGCACCCCTGGCAGATGATGTCACCCAATCCCTGAAAGAGAAAGCATTACGCATTTGGAATATTCTGGGCCTTGAAAGTTATGCCCGGATTGATTTCAGATTGAAAAACGGTTATGAAGCGTACTTTCTGGAAGCCAACTCCCTGCCCGGTATGACAGCCACCAGCCTTTTACCTAAATCAGCCAACGTGATGGGAATGGATTTTCCCACACTGACGGATTGGATCATCAGGGATGCCCTGAAACGTTTTGAAAAAAAGGAACAATCATGAGCCTGGTTTTTTACAACACTCTCAAGCGAAAAAAAGAAATATTCATCCCCCTGGAAAAAGGTGTTGTAAAGATGTATACCTGTGGTCCCACGGTATATAATCATGCCCATATCGGCAATTTCAGGGCCTATATTTTTGAGGATCAGCTGAAGCGTTACCTGAAATATAAAGGATTCAAAGTCACCCAGGTGATGAACCTGACGGATGTGGACGATAAAATCATCCGGAATTGTTCAGAGAAAAAAATCCCCCTTCAGGAATATACCCGGCCTTTTAAAGAGTCCTTCTTCAGGGATCTGGAGATTTTGAATATTGACAGGGCGGAGGTTTTTCCGGCAGCCACAGAACACATCGGGGATATGGTAAGACTGATCCAGTCTCTATTGGATAAAGGACTGGCTTATCGTACAGAGGATGGTAACATTTTTTTCAAGATCACGGCTTTTCCCCGTTACGGGCGGTTACAAAACCTGAATCCGGAAAACCTCCGGAGTGGAGGCCGGGTGGAGAGTGATGAATACGAAAAGGAATCGGTACACGATTTTGCCTTGTGGAAAGCCTGGAAACCGGAAGACGGGGAGGTATATTGGGATACACCTCTGGGGAAAGGTCGCCCCGGCTGGCATATCGAATGCTCTGCCATGTCCATGAAATATCTGGGGGAGACGTTTGATATACATACCGGCGGTGTGGACAATATCTTTCCCCATCATGAGAATGAAATCGCTCAAAGCGAGGGAGCCACAGGCAAACCTTTTGCACGGTACTGGCTCCACTGCGAACACCTGCTTTGGGATGGTGAAAAAATGAGCAAATCCCTGGGAAACATGATGTACATCCGGGGTTTGACAGATAAAGGCTATTCTCCCCGGGCCATCCGCTATACCCTGCTATCTACTCATTACCGCCAAAAGCTGAATTTCAGTCTGCCCCTTCTGGATCAATCAGAAAAATCCCTTAAACGAGTGGATGATTTCCTTTTTGAACTTGATCAAATTCATGAGGACGGTCCGGTTCATGATAAAGTGGAAAAGGAAGTCGCCCGGATGCTGGAAAAATTTGAAGAAGCCCTGGACGACGATCTGAACATTTCTCCGGCCCTGGCGTCTGTGTTTGAAATGATCCGAAGGATCAACCGGATAAAGATAGATTTCCCAATGACACATGAAGATAAGAAAAGCATTTTGTTGGCACTAAAAAAAGTGGATCAGGTTTTGGGGGTTATTTTTTCCGGAAATCACAAAAAGTCCGCCGAACTGTCGGATGAGGCCATTGAAGCCCGGATTGCAGAAAGGAATGAAGCCCGGAATAACAGGGACTGGGCCCGGGCAGACGCTATCCGGGATGAATTGCTCAAGTCCGGAATTGAACTTATTGACCGGAAAGAAGGTACAACCTACCGGCGGAAATAGCATAAATTCATCTTGAAATAAAAAAGGGCGGTTTGTACCGCCCTTTTTTTATGTTGTTAACAATGATTATTTAAACATAATGCCTAAACCGACAGTGGCCACCTGATAATCACCCACCAGGGCGACCTCGGCATTGACGAATGTCAACGGAAGGACCTGAAGGGTTAAGCCGGCATTCATGCGGATTGTGTTTTCCCCTTCCAGGTCAAAAGAGAGTTCCTGGTCTTCATCAATACCCGGGATGGTCCCGGCCGGGATGGTATAGGTCAGGTTGATGGTTGTCTGATCATACCCGGCACCGATATAGGGTGTAATCTTGATGATGGGAATGGGCAGACGTTTTCCCAGTTCAGCATGGTAATTGATATTTGTGGCTTCAAGAATATCTCCTATTTTCAGGACCTGATAGAAGGCGCCGACAGACACGTCCAGGATGGGAACCGGCAGGTTTTTCCGCAGGCCGGCACCGTACATGGAGAACATGCCGAATTCTTCGCTGATTTCAAATTCGGGAACATAGCGTCCCTGTACTTCGATCCCAAAAGGAATACGGACATTGGCCTGGAGACCGGCCGTGGGGACAAACTCAAGTCCGAGTCCGCCGGGGAATTGAAAGTCAGGTGCAATGTTATCCAGATTTCCATTGAGGAAATTCATGATGGATGGCTGCAGATAGGTATCCACATCACCTCCGGACATGCCCTGTTCTTCCACCAGCTGGGTTCTGAGGGCCATGTAGACTTCATTGGGTGTGCGCGTGGAAAGCAATACTCCATCTTCCTGGTCGCTGGCGATGGTGGGTGTTTCTGTTACACCGCCGTTGTCGTATATGTCGCTGAATGTCAGCGTCACGTCATCCGGTTGAAGTTCTGCCGGAAGCATTGAAACACCGGACATAGAACTCAGGGGAAAAGTGATGGTGTTTTCCATCATGGAATATTCAAACATCATGGCGGCATCCGGGACAGCCACCGCGTTTACAACCAGTCCCACATCCAGGCCGATGGGCAGGGGAAGTTTGGCGGTTTTGGTGGAAGCCTTCCGGTATAAACCGCTGTTCATTCCGGCACCGAATCCTGTTACCAAAGGCTGTACATAACCCCTGGCATTATCCCCCAGCATTTTTTGAAGGCTTTCTTCAAGGCTCTGGGCCTGCAAATGGGATACAGGCATCAGCAAAGCCAGAATAAGTACCATTCCGATCACAGCTTTTAAACGCATTGTTCACTCCTTATGTTGTTATTATCCCCTCATTTTACTTAATGTAAGAGAAATCGGGTATCATAATCAAAATTTTTTTTATTTTCACCGCTGCTATCGTGAGTCAGGACACATATTGTTCAATCAATTTCACCAGATGAAGGAGTTTTGACTGTTCCGGGAGGGGAAGGTTACCGTTCGTCTCACAGATTTTTTCGGCTTTTTCGATATAATTCAGGATTTTCTCAAGATTCGGTGTTTCCGGATCCATGACCCGGAACATCTCTTTTAATGATTTCAGGGATTCAGCATCGGCGGCACCTTTGGGGATATATGTAAAATACTTCCGGGGGGCCGTGGATAAATCCCGTAGAAGATAAGAGAAATAAAGGACAAGCCGGTTAATTTTGGGATAATCGAGTTTTTCGGCCGAATCAAAGAGGGTGTGGTAAAAATGGTTCCGGCCCGATGTGGCAAAAATGAAAGGCCGTTCACGGTTTTTAAAGGCGATATAATTACCGGATGGAGGTACGGCATGAATTCCCATACGCCGGGGATAAATGCCTTCAACGGATGTTTCCAGCTGGTTGAGAACAGGCCCAATACCGCATTTTTCTCCACCGATGAGAAAAAAAGAATCCATGATTTTCTCATGGGTACCTGTACCCAGTCCGTGTCCCATCAGATCCAGAAAAACGGCCAGATCAATGGCATTCAATACTTCGGGATTGGCTTCACAAAAGCGTTCCACACCCATGTGGGGAGAGTTGAAAAAGGGGGGTTCTTCTGCGTCAAAACAGGCCACAAGGATACTTCGCCGGTCAGCCTGGGGCGGGTCGGCATGAAAATGTCCCGCCGCCCTGAGAATGATACCCACAGCCGCCGCATTGTCATCAGCCCCTGGATAATACCCCAATTCGTCATCATCAGTCCCCAAATGATCGTAATGGGCTTCGATCATGATGTACCGGTTTTTTAACCGTCCTTTTCCGGGAATATATCCCAGAATGTTGGCGCCCTCAATATTTTCCGGTAAATGAGGAAGGGGCTGAAGGTATGATTCGCCATAAAAGGGGAGGATTCCCAGGTCCTGCATTTGCTGAATGATGTATTCCTGTGCCCTTTTCCACCCCCCGGTTCCGGTCCGGCGACCGGCGCAATACCGGGATGCAAGATAGTGGATGATCTGAAGGGTGGAGTCGGCCATGGACAGAATATTCACGGAATCCTGCGGAATAGCAAGAAAATAATGTTCAATATTTTAAATCTGTGAGAATCCCGTTACATTTCAGTCAAATCATGACAATGGAACTGAACATCCTGGGAACGGCTTCACAACTGCCGACGGCTAAGCGGAATCACGGAGGCTGCCTGTTGCACTGGCAGGGAGAAAATATCCTCCTGGATCCGGGTGAAGGTATCCAGCGCCAGTGTGTGAAAGGCGGCCTTTCCGTCCCGGCTATCCGGACTATTTGCATTTCCCATTTTCATGGGGATCACTGTCTGGGACTCCCGGGAATCATTCAGCGGATTTCCCTGGCAAAGGTGACTGAACCGGTGACTATCATTTATCCCGGGGAAGGAGAGGATTTTTTAAAAAGACTTCTGACCTGTTCGGATTTTCATCAGACGTTGACCCTTAAACTTCTTCCCATACCCTGTGAAGGGATTGTTTTTAATACGGGAAAACTCCGGATTGAAGCCGTCAGATTGAAGCATCGCATTCAAACCTTTGGATTCCGGATCGTTCAGCCGGGTGGATACCGTTTTGATAAAGAAAAGCTGGCTGTTGCAGGCATTAAAGGAAAATCCGTTGGGATTTTGCAGGAAAAAGGTGAACTTCAAACTGAGAGGGGAGTGATCTCCCGGGAGAGTGTTTCAAAACCTGTTCCGGACCGGGTTTTTGCTTATGTGGCGGATACGGCGCCGGGAAATCATGTGAACCACCTCATGGATCATGCGGATCTGCTGCTGTGTGAAACAACCTTTATGGAAAGTGAACGGAATCTGGCGGAAGCTTACGATCATTTAACGACCGGCACAGCAGCAAAGGCAGCCCTTGAAAACAAGGTTGGATTTCTGATTGCGACTCATTTTTCGGAACGCTACCGGGATAACCGCGTTATTGAAAAAGAACTTCGGGAAATTTTTCCCCGGTGTTATACCGCAGAAGATCTGACCCGTTTCAGTCTGGTGCTGAAGACAAAGACACTTCATGTAGAAACCATAAGGAAAAAGAATGGACAAGCGACCTGAAAGACCCGGCTGGGATGAATATTTTCTGGAAATAGCCCGGGTGGTAGCCCGGCGCTCATCGTGCCTGCGCAGGCAGGTGGGAGCCGTCATCGTCCGAAATAAAGATATTATTTCCACCGGTTACAACGGGGCACCCAGCTTCCAGAAAAACAGCCTTGAATATGGCTTTTGCTACCGTGATACACACAATATAAAATCCGGAACCCACCTGGAACTGTGCAGGGCCGTAGGATCCCATGCCGAATCCAATGCCATTGTACTGGCTGCCCGGAACGGACATTCCACGGCGAACAGTACCATTTACATCTATGGCCATGAATTTGTGTGCAATATGTGTAAAGCCATGATTGCCAATGCCTTCATTCATCGGGTCGTTTTGCAGAAGCCCGATGGGAAAGTGGTGGAATTTATTCCTGAGCGGGACTGGACAGTCCATCCTGTGGATATGGCCGAAACTCCGGAAAAGGTGAGTGAACGATGAGACGTCTGTATCTGTTGACTGGAATTCTGATTGCGTTTATCAGTAACCCTGTTCACGCTGCAGATGCCCGCTCCTATCTGATTCGCTATAATGATCAGATGAACAAAATTTCCACATTGGAAGCGGACCTTCTGGTCAGCTCACGGATGCCGGGACTCACCCTGGCAGATCAAAAAGGAAAACTCCGGTACCTGTCCCCCGATGAGGTGGATATCAGTGGCGGCTTAAAAGATGTGATTCCTCCTGAAGCCATTCTTATCAACCTCCACCACGTACTGATGGATTCTTCCGTCACCGTCCTGCCGGGTGTTGAAACGGTTGCCGGCGGAGTGATCCTCCGGATGCATGTCCAGGATCCTGCGGCCGGTCGTTTGGACTGGACGGTGACAATGGATACCATCCGCTGGTATATCCGGGAAATCTTTGTCCGGGATCCCAAAGACAATACCGTGAATATTCTTTTCCGCCAAAAACCGGTCCAGGATGATCTTTATCTGCCCCAATCCATTGAAGTCCTGATGACGGCTGCAGAAGAGAAAAGGCGGGTCCCCAATCCCCGGAGACAACGGATTGCCCAGCCGGGAGATGAGGAATCAGGAACCATGACGATCCGCCTGAATCACTATCGCATCAATGATCCGGAGACCTATGAATTTTTTCATCACTCCATGGATTAGACCTGACCTTAATGACTGAATTTCGTATATTTCATAACTGATGACAAAACCACCTAAATATTTTGAAACATGGTTGGCCAGAGGGATATCCTTTATCTTCAATCCCCTGTGGTTCAGCATTTTGTTTATCATTTACCTGGTAACACATAAGGGATACGACCGGGCGGATGCCATGGGAATTATTATCGCCGGATCCTTGTCCGCTTTTATCCTGCCGGTTCTGATTATCGGCTATATGGTAAAAAGAGGGATGACATCCCACATGGATATCCCCGAAAGGTCCCAGCGGATTGTCCCGTTTATGATTTTTTCCCTCATTTATCTGGTCACGTTTCTCATATCTGTCTGGACCGGACTTCCGGGTGCTTTCAATGCCGTGTTGTTTGCCATTTTTATCAATACGATCATTTATGGAATTATTACCCTGTGGTGGAAAATCAGCATTCACTGTGCAGGTATTGCCGGTTACCTGTCTGCAACAACCTTGATTTTTGGTCCACGGCATGTTGTTCTCTGGCTGATCGTTCCTGTACTCTGCTGGTCCCGGATCCGTGTGAAAGCCCATACTCCCATGCAAACAGTGGTGGGCACCGTATTGGGTGGAGTGCTGACATGGCTGGAAATTTGGCTGGCCGATTATTGGTTTAATATTTTATAAATCATGAGGTGTCTATGAGACGTGTTTTATCACTCATACTTGGAGGTGGACGGGGAACGCGACTGGCTCCCCTCACCAGTGTGCGTTCCAAACCGGCAGTCCCTATCGGAGGCAAATACCGCCTGATCGATATTCCCATCAGCAACTGCCTGAATTCCAATATCCGAAGAATTTACGTCCTGACACAATTTAACAGTGAATCCCTCCACCGGCATATTAACAGTACCTACAAATTTGATCCCTTTTCACAGGGATTTCTGGAGGTTTTGGCGGCATCCCAGACCTTTGAAAATGCCCACTGGTATCAGGGAACGGCAGATGCGGTCCGCCATAACCTTCACCATTTTGAAAAATGGGATTTTACCGAATACCTGATCCTGGCCGGCGATCATCTGTACCGGATGAATTACGACAAGTTTGTTCACCATCACCGGTCCAGTACGGCCGATATCACCATTTCGGTCAAAGCCGTCTCACGGAAAGAAGCCATGGAATTCGGTGTGCTGAAGGTGGATTCAAACGGACAGATCATCAAATTTGCCGAAAAGCCCAAAGACGATCAAATCCTGGATGATATGACCAGCGATACGGGGAATCCGGACAAACCTTACTGGGGCTCTATGGGTATCTATGTGTTCAGCAAAAAAATTCTCCGGAAAGCCCTGAGTGACATTCAGAAAGATGATTTCGGCGGCGATATTATCCCCGGGGCCATTGAAAGCGGATATCATGTCCAGGCCTATTTTTTCAATGGGTATTGGGAGGATATCGGGACCATCCGTTCCTTTTATGAAGCCAACATTGCCATGACGTCCCAGACACCCCCCTTCTGTTTCCGTGATCCCCTGATGCCCATCTATACCCATGCCCGTATGCTTCCCGGAAGTCATATCGGGGACTCCTGCATTGTCTCCTCCACCGTGGGAGAAGGTTCCATGATCCGGGCTACGTCCATCCGGAAATCGGTGATTGGCATCCGGAGTATGATTGATTACGGAACCACCATCGAATCCTCCTATATCATGGGCAATGATTACTTTGAAGAAGATCGCGAAACAGGCATTCCCCTGGGAATCGGCCGTAATTGCGTGATAAAAAATGCCATCATCGATAAAAATGTCCATATTGGAAATGATGTGCAAATCCTCAATAAAAACGGGATCGACTACAAGGAAGAAAGTCAGTACTGGATCAGGGATGGCATCGTAGTGGTGAAAAAAGGAGCGATTCTTGAAAATGGAACCATTATCTGACAGAGATCAGAGGAAAAGCATGACAGAGACCCCGAAAGACCCATTGATTAAACTTGATAAACAATGTACCCTGAAGGACGATTTTCCCGTCCCCACGCATGAAGAGTGGCTTTCAATTGTTGAGCCTTTCCTCAAGGGGGCTCCCTTCGAAAAGAAACTATGTACCCCCACTTATGAAGGTATTACCCTGAAGCCCCTGTACATCCGGGCGGACCGCGATGATATCCCCTCAGATATGTATCCCGGAGGGGATGATGGCTTGCGGGGAAACACGGCTGCCGCTTATGCAGGTAAACCCTGGATTGTAAACCAGGAACTTCCTTTTGCCCTGGCGGAGGATTTTAACAAAGCCCTGCTGAACGATTTGCAAAAAGGGCAGACAGGCGTGACGCTGAAATTGGATACGGCCACCCGTTTGGGACAGGATGCCGATTACGCAAAGACGGAAGATGTGGGAGATGAAGGTCTATCCATATCGGGATTGCGAAGCCTTGAGCGGGCTTTGAATGGCGTAGAACTCCCTGCAGTGGAAATATCACTCGACGGCGGTTTTTCAGCCCTCCCTTTTCTGGCCCTTTTTAAGGCATACCTGGATAAAAAAGGTGTGGATCCCACAGCCCTTAAAGGAAGTGTAAATCAGGATCCCTTTGCATTTTTAGCCGGAAAGGGATTTCTCCCGGTCAACACAGATACTGTTTTTGATGAAATTGCCGAAACCATCACATGGCTTGACGGCACCATGCCGGGCTTGAAGGGACTTGGAATATCCACTCTGCCGTACCATGACGCCGGTGCCAATGTCGTGCAGGAACTGGCCTGGATGCTCTCAACCCTGGTGGAATGGATAAACCGGCTGGAAGAACGGGATATAACCCCGGAACGCATTGTACGCCATCTGCGGATCACCCTGGGTGTCGGACCTTTCTTTTTTATGGAAATCGCCAGGTTCAGGGCAGCCCGGTTGCTGGTCCGTAGGGTGCTGGAAGCCTATGGATTGAAAGAATCAGCCCGTCAAATCACCTGGCATGCCCGTCCATCCAGAACCAATCAAACCCTGTATGATCCCTATGTCAATATTCTCCGGACCACCACGGAGGCTTTTTCTGCAATCCTGGGAGGCGTGGACAGCCTTCATACCAATACTTTTCATGAAATGGCCGTGGGTGAACCATCCGCCTTTGCCCGCCGGGTAGCACGGAATATCCAGATTATCCTCCGGGAGGAGTGTCATCTGGACCGCCTGATCGATCCCGCCGGTGGATCTTACTTTGTTGAGGCACTCACCCGACAGGTGGCTGAAGAAGCCTGGTCCTCTTTTCAGAAAACAGAAGAACAGGGCGGCCTGATGAAAGCCCTGGAATCCGGGTGGATCCATAACGAAATTTCTGCAGTAAGAAAAGCCCGGGAAAAAGACTATCGAAAGCGGAAACAGGTTTTGGTGGGAATCAATATGTATGCCGATATCAAACAAAAAAAGCTGGAAGCAGTGCCCGTGGATCAAAAAGCGATTCAAAAAACGCGGGCAGAGTATCTGAAAGCCTTTCGTGTTTCTCCGGGACAAAAAGAGAATCAGGCTGTCATGATGCATCTTGAGAATTTATCCCGGAATAAACAAACATTAGAAACGGCTGTACAGGCGGTGTCCGCCGGAGCCACACTGGGTGAAGTCTCACGGAGTCTGCGTCTTTCTGCAGGGAAAGGCCTTAGTATTTCACCCCTGTTGCCTTACAGAGCAGCTGAAATATTTGAACATTTCCGGGATATGGGTTGGCAGGCGGAAAGGACAGAGAGGGGCAGGCCAAAGATTATTCTGGTCAATATGGGTCCTCCCAAACAACACAAGATCCGCTCCGAATTCAGCCGGGGATTCCTGGAACCCGGTGGATTTGAAATCCTGGATACACCTGCCCAATCCTCACCGGAAGAGGCAGCCCGTACCGCACATGAAAGCGGTGCCTTTGCGGCTGTCCTCTGTTCCACCGATGAAAGTTATCCGGAGATCGTCCCAGTCTTTATTAAAAAGCTGGAAGATCTTAACTCCCCAATGAAAGTGATTGTTGCCGGCCGGCCCCGTGAAAGTATGGAAATGCTGGAAAAAGCAGGTGTTTTTCGCTTCCTCTATCTGGGAGCCGATGCCGTGGACATGTATGAGGATCTGTGGAAAACGGCGGGAGGTGAAGATCATGCGTAAACCGGATTTTACAAAAATTCCCCTTGATATTGATGCACCCCGGATGACTCGTGAGGAATGGGAAAACGCTTTTGAAAAAGAGACGGGTATGTCGGTCCGTGAAGCGGTATGGGAGACCATGGAAAAAATTCCCGTCAAACCCCTTTACGACAGGAATGATACAGAGAGCTGTGAGCATCTGGATTATCTTTCCGGGATCCCCCCTTTTTTACGAGGCCCCTATTCCACCATGTATGTAGGACGTCCCTGGACGGTCCGGCAGTATGCCGGCTTTTCCACGGCGGAAGAGAGCAATGCCTTTTATCGCCGGAATCTGGCGGCTGGACAAAAAGGGCTTTCCGTAGCCTTTGATCTGGCAACCCACCGGGGCTATGATTCGGATCATCCCCGGGTTGTGGGGGATGTGGGAAAGGCTGGCGTGGCCATCGATTCGGTGGAAGACATGAAAATCCTTTTTGACGGAATTCCCCTGGATAAAATGTCCGTCTCCATGACCATGAACGGGGCGGTGCTGCCGGTCATGGCTTTTTATATTGTGGCGGCGGAAGAACAGGGTGTTGCTCCGGAAGAATTGAGTGGAACCATCCAGAATGATATCCTCAAAGAGTATATGGTTCGCAATACCTATATCTATCCTCCGGAAGTATCCATGCAGATTATTGCCGACATTTTCAAATACACATCCGAAAAGATGCCCAAATTTAACAGCATCAGCGTTTCGGGATATCACATGCAGGAAGCAGGCGCCACAGCGGATCTTGAAATGGCCTATACGCTGGCGGATGGGTTGGAATATGTACGGACCGGGATTCAGGCGGGGCTGGATATTGATGCGTTTGCTCCCCGGATTTCTTTTTTCTGGGCAGAAGGCATGAATTATTTCATGGAAATTGCCAAGCTCCGGGCCGCCCGGCTGATCTGGGCCAAACTGATCCGGCAGTTCAATCCGAAAAATCCCAAATCCATGTCTCTGCGGACCCATTCCCAGACATCCGGCTGGAGTCTGACAGAGCAGGACCCCTACAACAATGTCGCCCGGACCTGCATCGAGGCCATGGCAGCAGCTTTGGGACATACCCAGTCCCTTCATACCAATGCCCTGGATGAAGCCATTGCCCTGCCGACGGATTTCTCTGCCCGGATAGCCCGGAACACCCAGCTTTATTTACAGGATGAAACCTGGATTACAAAAGTCATTGATCCCTGGGGCGGTTCCTATTTTGTGGAGTCCCTGACCCATGAACTGCTGCAGAAGGGCTGGGATCATATCCTGGAAGTGGAGGGATATGGCGGCATGACCAAAGCCATTGAGGCCGGCATTCCCAAGATGCGCATTGAAGAAGCGGCTGCCCGGCGTCAGGCCCGCATTGATTCAGGTCGGGAAACTATTGTGGGACTCAATAAATTTCCCCCTGAAGAGAAAGATCCCATCGAGATTCTCGAAGTGGATAATACGGCGGTTCGTCTTTCCCAAATCCGCAGACTCCGGGAGATTCGGTCCAAACGGGACGATAAGGCAGTGGATAAAGCCCTGAAAGCCATTACTGCCTGCACGGAATCCGGCGAAGGAAACCTGTTGGATGTGTGTGTTGAAGCGGCAAGAAGCCGGGCAACTCTGGGAGAAATATCATCAGCAATTGAAAAAGTATGTGGAAGGTATCAGGCTGTGACGAGGACAATTTCAGGTGTGTATAGCAGTGAATATGCCGGAGATGAAGAAGATCTGGTTCAAAAAGTCCGGGAACTCACCGATGATTTTGAAAAACGGGAAGGCCGGCGTCCCCGGATCCTTATTGCGAAAATGGGCCAGGATGGACATGACAGGGGGGCCAAGGTTGTAGCAACGGCTTATGCCGATATGGGCTTTGATGTGGATATGGGCCCTCTTTTTCAAACGCCGGAAGAAACAGCTCGGCAGGCCGTGGAAAACGACGTGCACGTGGTGGGCATGAGTTCACTGGCAGCGGGACATAAAACACTGCTCCCCCAACTTGTTGACGCCTTAAAAAAACTGGGACGCGAAGATATTATCGTCATTGTCGGCGGTGTGATCCCGTCCCAGGATTATGACTTTCTCTACCAACACGGAGCTTCGGCCATATTCGGACCTGGTACCCGGATCCCGGAAGCGGGGCTCCGGCTTATGGAAGAAATCAACGAACGGTTTGGGCACGAATGAGAGAAACAGATAAAGATCAGGATCCCGAAAAAGATCAGGAGGAAGTGGAGGGTGAACGGAGTTACCGGCCGGATTGGGCACCCCCGGAAGATCATGATGCCTTTGCCGTGAAAGTGGTCCGGAGCGGACATCCGGAGGGGATGAAAAAAGAGATTACCAAAGGGCCTAGACGAAAAAATCTTTCAGTGGATGAGTACGTGACGGGTGTTTTAAAGGGTAACAGGCCAATACTGGCCCGGACCATTACGCTTATTGAAAGCCAGGCTCCCCGGCACCGGGAAGTGGCAGCCCGGGTCCTTCACCGATTACTTCCCCATGCCGGAAAGTCTCTTCGTATTGGCATTTCCGGTGTCCCCGGCGCCGGTAAGAGTACTTTTATCGAGACCTTTGGGCTCCAGCTTATTCAAAACGGTCACCGTGTGGCTGTGCTGGCTGTGGATCCAAGTTCTTCCGTCACAAAAGGAAGTATTTTGGGGGATAAGACCCGGATGGAAAAGCTCTCCCGGGATGATCATGCTTTTATCCGTCCGTCTCCTTCAGGGGGAACCCTGGGAGGAGTGGCATCAAAAACCCGTGAAAGCATCACCGTGTGTGAAGCTGCCGGATACGATGTGATCCTGGTTGAAACCGTGGGGGTGGGACAAAGCGAGATCACGGTCCGCTCCATGGTGGATTTTTTCCTCCTCCTGCAAATTTCCGGTGCAGGGGATGAGCTTCAGGGAATCAAAAAAGGCGTTATTGAAATTGCCGATGCCGTGGTCATCAATAAGGCGGATGGTGACAATGTTCAGAAAGCGGAAATGACCCGAAACCAGTTTGAAACGGCCATTCATTACCTAAAACCCGTCACCAGAGGATGGAATTGTCGCGTGCTGACCTGTTCAGCTCTCACAGGATCCGGAATCCCCGATATCCGCCGGATGATCTGGGACTTTAAAGAGCAAACGACACAGACAGGTATTTTTCAGCAAAGACGGAAAGAACAGGCAGTGAACTGGTTTTTCAGTATGATTGATGAACGGATGCGTGCCTGGTTTTATGATCATCCGGAAATCCGTGATAATATCAATACCTTAAAGGAGAAAATCACGTCCGGAACCCTTTTGCCCACAACCGGGGCAGAGCAAGTCATGGAAGGTTTTCTCGAAAAGATTTTCCCTAAAAAAGGGGAGTAATTGATTCTCTGATTGTGTAAGTTTTTGATTGGGAGCAGTAACACGTGACACGTGACGCGTGACGCGTGACGAGTGACGCGTGACAAGTCGTTGAATGTGACAGACTAAGAAATTGAGGGTAACATGATTAAAGGAATTTCACATATTGGGATTGCAGTCCGCTCACTGGATGAACAGATACCCTATTACAAAGATGTATTGGGTCTCCCGTTGTTGGGGATTGAAACGGTTCAGGACCAGGGTGTTAAGGTTGCGATGTTTCAGGTGGGAGATACACGGATTGAACTCCTGGAACCCCTGTCCGAAGAGAGTCCCATTGCTAAGTTTCTTGAGAAAAGGGGAGAAGGGTTTCATCACATCGCCTATGGGGTGGATAATTGTGAAAGCGCCCTTAAAACGGCTGAAGAAAAGGGAATCCGTCTCATAGACCACAAACCCCGTTTAGGTGCCGGTGGGCATTTGATTGGATTTCTTCATCCCAAATCCACCTATGGGATTTTAACTGAACTGACTCAGGAACACGAAGAATCATAAGCCATCCTTCAATCAAAAGGAGAAGACAGGTATGTCGATGCAGGAGAATTTGAAAAAACTCCGGGAAATGCGACAGAAAGCATTGGAAGGGGGCGGAGAAGCCCGGATTGCCAAACAGCATGAAAAGGGTAAGCTGACCGCCCGTGAACGAATCGATTTTTTACTGGATAAAGATTCCTTTGAGGAATTTGATATGTTTGTAACCCACCGAAGCCGGGATTTCGGTCTGGATAAGAAGAAATATTTGGGTGATGGTGTGGTAACTGGGTATGGGACCATTGACGGCAGACTGGTCTATGTATTTTCCCAGGATTTTACGGTACTGGGGGGAAGTCTGAGTGAGACCTTTGCCATGAAAATCTGTAAAGTGATGGATATGGCCATGAAAATGGGGGCTCCTGTCATTGGTCTGAATGATTCCGGTGGTGCCCGTATTCAGGAAGGGATTATGTCCCTTGCGGGCTACGCAGATATTTTCCAGCGGAATGTGGAAGCCTCCGGTGTGGTTCCCCAGATTTCCGCCATTTTGGGCCCCTGTGCCGGTGGGGCTGTCTACTCCCCGGCGCTGACGGATTTCATCATCATGGCGGAAGAGACATCCTACATGTTTATCACCGGCCCGAAGGTTGTGAAAACTGTTACGAACGAGAATGTCACAGAAGAGCAGTTGGGTGGGGCCATGGTCCATGCCTCCAAGTCTGGTGTGGCCCAGTTTTCGGCAGAGAATGAAGAAGAAGCCCTGGGAATTATCCGGAAACTGATCAGTTATCTGCCACAAAACAACCTGGAAGAAGCACCCCTGGTATCAACCCATGATCCCATTAACCGGGTGGATGACGAATTGGCTTCTATCATTCCTGATTCCACAAACCAGCCCTATGACATGAAGGATATCATCTACCGGATTGTGGATGACGAGGAATTTCTGGAAGTATCCCGCCACTTTGCCCCCAATATGATCACGGGCTATGCCCGCTTTAACGGCCGGTCGGTAGGGATTGTAGCCAATCAACCCAGCTATCTGGCGGGTGTTCTGGATATTAATGCCAGTAAAAAAGCCGCCCGCTTTGTCCGCTTTTGTGATGCCTTCAATATTCCCATCTTAACCCTGGTGGATGTTCCCGGTTTCCTGCCGGGTACTGCCCAGGAGTACCGGGGAATCATCAGCGAAGGGGCAAAACTGATTTATGCCTTTGCCGAAGCGACGGTACCGAAAGTGACGATCATTACACGAAAAGCCTACGGCGGTGCGTATGATGTGATGAGTTCGAAACATCTCCGGGGCGATGTGAATTATGCCTGGCCAACGGCTGAAATCGCTGTGATGGGTGCCGAAGGGGCCGTTCAAATCCTTTACAGGAAAGAATTGGAAGATGATTCGGATGGTCACCGTATGAATGAACTGGTGGAAGAATACCGGGAAAAATTTTCAAATCCCTTTGTCGCCGCAAGCCGGGGTTTCGTGGATGATGTGATCGATCCGAAAAATACCCGTTTTCGCATTATCCGGGCCTTCGAAAGCCTGCTGACAAAAAAACTGACAAATCCCCTGAAAAAACATGGAAATATTCCTTTATAGGAGATGGCATGTTCAAATACAAATTGACAGCTGCATGTCTGGCGATAACCACTCCCCTCTTTTCGGCCATGGCCGGTAAAGGATCCGGTTTTATTCTGAAAATTACCATATCCGGTTTCCTGATTGTAATGGTGGCACTCACCGTCGTCTATCTTTTTGTCATGTTGATAAATACGGTGTTAAAGATGGCCTTTGAATATCAGCACAAACGGGAAGAGCGCCGGAAACTGGAGAAGGAAGTGGGAGAAAGTGCCGAGGGAAAAGGGTCAAAAATTCCCGATGACACAGCCACGGCGATCATGATGGCCGTATACCTTTTCAGACGCCAGAGCCTGGAAGAAGAAAAAGCCAAACTCACATTTGAACGGTGGGCAAAACCCTATTCGCCCTGGTCCAGCAAAATTTACGGACTCAGGCAGCCTATCGTGACCATCAAACGAGCAGGGAAGTAGAAGATGAAAAAGATGAAATTTCTGATCAATGGAAATCCCTATGAACTGGCCGTAAAGTCTATCACTGATGATTCGGCAGTTGTAGAGTGCAACGGCACCGATTATGAAGTGGAAATTCTGGAATCACGGGCGGAACAAAAAACACCGCGCCTGGTCCGTAAAAATGTAGCTCCTTCCAGTTCTGAAAAAGTGGAGCGGACCCATAAACCCACAGAGCATGTCGGCAGTCAATATATTAAAGCACCCATTCCGGGAACTATCCTCTCAATACTTGTCAATCCGGGGGATTCGGTGGAAATCGGCCAGGTTGTGGCAAAAATGGAAGCTATGAAAATGGAAAACAATATCATGGCTTCGTCAGATGGTGTGGTAAAAACCGTGAATGTCAAACCGGGAAGTTCTGTGCTGGAAGGTGAAGTCTTAATTACCCTGGAGGTTTAATGGATATCGTCTTTGAATTTTTACGCTATTCAGGATTCGCCAATATAACCATAGGCCACGTGATTATGTTGATTGCCGGCGGTATCTGTATCTATCTGGGCGCCGCAAAAAATTATGAACCTCTCCTCTTGGTTCCCATCGGTTTCGGCATTATTGTCGGAAATATCCCCTTTCTGGAAGGCGGTGGATTACAAATCGGAATTTATGAAGAAGGTTCTGTCATGAATTATCTCTACTATGGCGTTTTAAAAGGAATTTATCCTCCCCTTATCTTTTTGGGGATTGGAGCCATGACAGATTTTTCCGCCCTTTTGTCTAACCCGAAGCTTGTGATTCTGGGTGCGGCAGCACAGATGGGTATTTTTCTGACCTTTTTAACGGCGAATTTTCTGGGATTTACCATTCAGGAAGCAGGAGCTATTGGTATTATCGGAGGAGCCGATGGTCCCACGGCGATCTTCCTTTCATCAAAACTGGCGCCTCATCTCATGGGTGCCATTGCCATCGCTGCCTATTCCTATATGGCCCTGGTACCGGTGATTCAACCCCCCATCATGAAATTGCTGACATCGGAAAAAGAACGGAAAATCCGGATGAAACCGGCACGACAGGTAAAAAAAGTTGAAAAAATCCTGTTTCCCATTCTGGGTTTTATTGCCACAACGTTTATATCTCCGGGTGCACTACCACTTCTGGGGATGCTCTTTTTTGGAAATCTGCTGAAAGAAAGTGGAGTGACCGAACGGCTGGCCAATGCGGCACGAGGCCCTATCGTGGATTCGGTGACCATTCTGCTGGGATTAACAGTCGGTGCTTCGACTCAGGCGACGACTTTTTTAACGAAACAATCGATTATGATTTTTGTTCTGGGAGCAGCCTCATTCATGGTGGCGACAGCCAGTGGTGTTTTGTTTGCCAAATTCATGAATCTCTTTCTGAAAAAAGAAAATAAAATCAACCCCCTCTGTGGAGCCGCCGGTGTAAGTGCCGTACCGGATTCGGCCCGCGTGGTTCAACATGTGGGGATGGAATACGATAAGACAAATTATTTGCTGATGCATGCGATGGGTCCGAATGTGGCAGGTGTGATTGGCTCAGCGGTAGGTGCCGGAATCCTCCTGGCTGTTTTGGGCTGATAGGTTTTTATGAGAAAATATGCCCTTTTGGCCGGATTTTCTCTCTTTGCGTTTGTTGTATCCGTTCAATGGCTGAAAGGACAATCCCCGGATTCTTTTACATGGCTCCCCGATTCAGTTTGCTGGAATGGATATATATTAAAAAAAACTTCCGAAGATCATCAGTTTTGGTATGCTGTGCTGATGAAAGAGGATGATACACTGACTGTTTTTGACCAGGGCTTTGACCGGCGAATGACCCGGAGTGCCTTTATCCCCCTTCCGGATAAAAATGACTCCATGCTGATGGTTGAACAATTCAGCGGAGGTGCTCACTGCTGCTGGTCCTATACCGTACTCAATGATACCCTTGATTCGGTTTATGTATTTTTCAGGTCTACGGATTATCCTGTGGGATATGGTGTGACTCTTGAGGATTTAAATCAGGACGGAATTCCGGAATGGATCCAGTCTTTGCTCACGTTTGATTATTTTCTCGTGTTAAGTCATGCCGTTTCACCCATTATTCCGGTTGTCTTTAAATATGAAGAGGATGGACTCTATCCTGCCAATCCTGAATTCAGGGAAGTGCTTCTCCGACAAATTCATGACAGTCAGCAGATCGTGCGGAATTCATCGCCCATCCATACACCCATCGAGTGGAATTCACCGGATATCGAATTGTTTTCTCATCTGCTCCGGGTTGTTGTAACACTTTTCTATGCAGGTGAATATGATCAGGCAACGGCATTGTTTAATAAATATTATACAGCCCGGGATTCCCGGATTGTTTTTGATCAGATCATGCAAAAGTTAGAGACCTGTCAGGTATTTCAGTCTATCTATCAGCGGTACCCGGCAGCCGATACATGCTGCCCGGCCGATTCTAGCGGTTGAACAGCTTTTGCCAGAATGTCTTCTCCTGATATCGGTTCCGGACTTTGGGATCTTCCCACCGTTCTTTCCACACACATTCCGGGTTTTGTTTGGTCAGATCCAATGCTTCGTAAACCTTCGAGTGGACGAGTTGCCGCCATTCAAAATAATTGGGATATTTATAACGGCGATGAGGATGAACCGCATTAGTAAGGAGAATGACGAAAATGTCATGATCCGGATCGATCCACATGGATGTCCCGGTATAACCCGTATGGCCGAAACTGTTGGGACCGGCATACACACCGGCGGAGGATTCTCCCTGGGGACTGTCCCATCCCAAACACCGGGAGTTATCCAGCAGCATGTAAGCTCTTTTGGTGAAGAGTTCAACGGTCTCCGGCTTGAATATGTCAATATCCTTATAAGTCCCTTTGTTTAAAAACATCTGAGCGTAAACGGCCATGTCTTTACCGGTTGAGAAAAGTCCGGCATTACCGGAAATTCCTGCCAGTCCTGCGGCAATTCCGTCGTGGACTCGTCCCCGGATAAACCTTTCTTCCTGTTCGGAATATTCTGTGGGAACGATCCGGTCCATCCAGTCTGACGGGGGAAGATAGGTGGTATGGTCCATCCCCAGTGGCGTGTAAATATTCTTTTTCACGTACTCATTCACAGGGAGTCCCGATACCCGCTTCACCATTTCACCCAGGGTAATGAATCCAAGACAGGAATACACATAGCGGGTCCCGGGAAGTGTATCCAGATCCGTACTCAGAATGGAAGCCATAATACTCTCGGGAGTTTCTTTGCTGTAATCAAATGATTTATAAGCCGGAAGCCCGCTGGTATGCGTCAGCAGGTGCCGTATGGAAACCAGTTCTTTCATCAGCGTGGCTGTTTCAGTACTCCCTTTAAATTCCGGAATATATTTTACGATAGGATCTTCCAGTGAAATCTTTCCTTTTTCATACAAATCCATGACAGCCGGCGTTGTGGCCATAACTTTTGTGATGGATGCCAGGTCGAAAATATCATCGGACCGGGTTTTTTCCTGTTTTTTATAGGTATGAAAACCATAGGATTTATGATATTGCACACCGTCTTTATCACCCACTACCAGTACGGCACCCGGCCAGGCGCTGTCGCTGATGGCCGCTTCAATAATGGTATCTACTTCCTTAAAAATATTTTCTTCTGCCCCAAAGACAAACAGGGGAATCAGGAATAAACTTAGCAACAACTTGATAACATGTGTTTTGTATATCATAACATTCTCCTAATTTTTCCAAAGATACAAAATTATCTGAAGAAGAGATAGTCAGTATAAAATGAGTGAACAAGAAGTTTTTAAACGAAGTTTAAGAACTACCATTTCTTTTGATTTGTATCTTGACTTCATATTGGTTTTTCAGTAACATTTCTTTCGAAGAGCATAAATAAAGACGGCAGAACATCGGCGAAATCAAAAATGTTCTGTATTTTCACAGCAAATTAATGAGAACCAGAAATTAAAAGGAAAGCAGCAGACAAGTTGATAACGGCGAAAGTGTGTTTGCGAGATAAATTTTTATTAGTCGTAACTCTATAGAAGATAAGGAGCTTATACATGAAATTGTTGAGAGGTTTACTAGCGCTTACAATGCTGTTCGGTCTTGCCTATGGACAGACGTCGGGTAAGATCATGGGGACAGTAACGGACCAGAACGGTAATCCTTTACCGGGGGCCAATGTAATAGTAGAGGGGACTGTTTATGGTGCTGCGGCGAATCAGGATGGATTTTATGTAATCCTCAACGTGCCACCGGGCGTCTACTCAGTCTCTGCTTCTTATGTGGGTTATGCCACGTTGACCCAATCCGGAGTCCGGGTGGAAATTGATTTGACGACTCAGGTGAATTTTGCCTTAAAACCCCAGGCTTTTCAGGGGGAAACGGTCACGGTTGTGGCCGAGCGGAAGGTCATGCGGGTAGATGTGGCTTCAAGCCAGACCAACCTTGGATCTGAACAGATAGAAGATTTACCGGCCACCAGTGTGGAAGATGTCATTGGCATGCAGGCCGGTGTGAGCGGGCTCGAAGTCCGGCAGGGTGGAACCGATGAGCTGGCATATATGATGGATGGTGTGTCCATGAAAGATGACCGGACCGGTCAGCCTGTTTCCGGAGTACCTTTAAGCTCTGTACAGGAAATCATGATTCAGTCCGGTGGTTTTAACGCGGAATATAGTGACCTCCAGGCCGGGGTGATCAATGTGGTGACCAAAGAAGGACGTGTTGATAAGTATTCCTTTGACGGGACCTTTAAATACAGTCCGGCTGCTCCGAAACATTTTGGGATGTCCATTTATGATCCCAATTCAATATATATGCGTCCCTGGCTGGATGATGAAGTTGCCTGGTGGGGAACGGCACCGGAGACTTTCGAAGATCTGAATAAAGATGGATATTGGGATCCGGGCGAACCTTTCAATGACCGGAACGGGGACGGTGAATACTACAACCCCTGGGATGAGCACACACGGAAAATGTATCCGGCCTTTCAGGGATGGAATGCACTTGCCAGTGACCGTCTGGCCAATGATGATCCCAGTGATGATATAACGCCCACCGGTGCACAGCAGATTTTCGAATGGCAACACCGCCGCCAGGGGGATATCACTGAACCGGATTACAATATTGATGTAGGACTTGGCGGACCGGTTCCCTTGGTCAGTAAATATCTGGGCAATCTCAGGTTCTATGCCTCTTTCCGGAAGGAAAAGGATATGTACATGGTGCCTTTGGCCAGAGATGCCTATGAAGAGTGGTCTCTTTCAACCAAAATCACTTCAGATATCACAAATAGAATTAAACTCCAGCTGACCGGCTTTCATAAAAAGACGGATGCTTCCTCAGCCAGTGAAACCGGGCTACCCTCCTATTTTTCTTCAACCATCTGGGGAGTCGCCGGCGCTTTTGGAAGCAGCTCCCAGCAACGGTCAAAGATTTTTTATCCTCACTACTATTGTCAAACGGATATTTGGAGCGATGTTTTTTCAGCAAAACTGACGCATCAGCTCAGTGGGAAATCCTATCACGAAACATTGCTTGAATACCGCTCCACTGAATATCTGACAGGTCCGGCAGACCCCCGGGATTTTACACCACGGTACAACGTGTTGCCGGGTACCGAAGGTGAAGACCAGTACCTTGTGGACGAAGCTCCCTGGGGATTTGATACCGATCTGTCAAAAAGTATTGACGGATACATGATTGGTGCAAAAAGTAATGCCCGGGATTCAACCAAAACATGGGCATTCAAGGCCCGGTGGGATTTTATTTCCCAGGTCAATCAGAATAACCAGATTAAAACCGGTGCCCAGTTTGAGTATTTCAACTATGATATGAATTATGGTGCCATTAACCCTGCCCTTCCAGCCGGTCGTCCATGGACGGATTGGGAAAAATCCCCCTGGCAAATCGGTGCCTATATCCAGGATAAACTTGAATTCGAAGGCTGGGTGGCGACCGTAGGGTTGAGAGGCGAATATTTCAATCCCAATACAGACTGGTTCGATTATGAACCCTTTGACAGAACCATTAAGACTGTCGCTTCCAAGGAAGTTACGGATGAAGATGATCTGCCCATGAAACGGGCTAAAGGCCTCTTTACCCTCATGCCCCGTATCGGTATTTCGCATCCCATTACGGTTGATTCGAAACTCTACTTTAACTACGGTCACATGAGACAACGCTTTTCACCCTCTGAGCTGTTCGGAATCCGCCGGGTCTATGGGGGTTCTCTCTCATACCTGGGTGATCCTGAGCTTCCCATGGAAAAAACAATCGCCTATGAGCTGGGTTATGATCACTCACTCTTTGATAAGTACCTGGTCCATATTGCGGCGTATTATAAAGATAAATCCGATCAAGCCACTACGGTCCGTTATCAGGGCGTAGGTGGTGTTGTGGATTATTATCAGTATAGTAATTTGTTGTACCAGGATATCCGGGGACTTGAAATTGAACTCCGGAAGCGGATCGGTGACTGGGTTACGGGATTCGTGAACTATGAATATTCTGTCTATTCATCCGGTAACTTTGGTGTAAGATCCCAGAATGAAAATCCGGCGGTTCAGCGTGACACAGAGCGGAATATCAATCTCCAGAAACAGTATAAACCGGTTGCTCTGCCACGGATTAAATACAACGTTGCTTTTAAAACACCTCATTATTTCGGTCCGGAAATGGGCGGACTGGCACCCCTTGCCAACTGGCAGATTGCTTTCACCGGTACATGGCGGAAGGGCGGTTATCATACGTTTGGAAACAACCCTTCTATTATCAATAATGTGCGCTGGGTGGATAGCTGGGGACTGGATATGCGCGGTTCCAAATCAATATCACTGAACCAATTCAGAATCCAGATCATTGCCGATATTTATAATATTCTCAACAAGAAATCACTGTCCACTGCCGCACTGGGTGATTCCTATCTCGTTCCGGGAGTGTATGATATGTATCAGGAGTCCCTACACTTCAATGAAAGTGTGTATGAAGAGTTAGGACTCAGACATATCGCCGGTGATGATAAAATGGGATACTACCGTGACCCGAGTGTCCCTTATCAGCCGCTGAAATATACATCGCGGGCTTCAGGACTCACACAACCTGATCCGAAGACTTATTACTATGTGGGTGATGTGGCTGACCTTCAGGAACTCTTTCCCGATGAAAATATTCCGGAAAATCTTTCTGATACGGAACGGTATGTACAGTATGTGAATAATGAGTGGACTCGTGTTGATAAGAGTACAGTCCAAAAAGTTCTGGATGACAAAGCCTATATTTTCAATCCTGTGAATGAATCGTTTCTCTTTTTGGCTCCCCGGGATATCTTCCTTGGCATCCGGATTTCTTATGATTTCTAATAAGACGAAGGTAATGAAAAGAAAAGGAAATACATGATGAATAGAACTTCAAAAATATGGACAGGACTCATACTGATCTTTCTGTTCCTTGGCTTGACGACGACGGCTGAAGCGCAGGTTGAAGCCAGGTGGATAAAGGTCGGTAATCTGCATAATTTCTATCAGGCACACGGATCTGAGCCTGAAGAAGCATACGGGTCTGAACAGCAGTTTGGATTCCGGTGGCCGGCCTGGTTTGATCACCAGGATATGCAGGCTGCCAAGGCGATCTGGATTGGTGTCAAAGATTTTGACGATCCCATTGCCAACCAGGTCTATCCCTACAAAGTGGTCCATACCGGTCCCCGCCCTGTATCCGGATCGGAAACGAACGAGATTATGCCTGTTGAGCTGAAAATGGTTGCCCGTTATAATGCACCGACGGTTTTGGTGGACGGTGCCGTTGCCTCTGATCTCTTTTACGATGATCAGGTGGATGAACTGGATCTGAACCTCCCATCGGACAGGATGATCTATAACGAATGCAATACATCAGTCGGTATCTCTTTTACCCGGAAGATCTATGCCTATACCCAGCAATACATGGACAATTTCTTTATCTATGAGTATACTTTTACCAATACCGGTATCTGGAATATCAACGGGGATACCTTCGATGACAACCGAACCCTCGAAGGGGTTTATTTTCACTGGCAATTCAGAAATGCAGTGGCCGGTGAAGGAACTGTAGAAACAGCTGCAGCCAGTGACTGGTACGGACGCCCCGGTTGGAATACGCCCCGGGATATGCGCTGGGGAATCAACACCATGAATGATGTGCTGGGGACCAAACCGGATAAACCAAATTTTACCAATGATTATGAATCAGATGAGCGCTATACATCCACTATTTTGGATACTCAAACCGGTGTGGATAAACTCATAGATCCCAATGCCGGTGTGACGCCGGAAAATATCATGCGTTTTTATGTCAGCTGGCATGGATATCACAGTGAGTTGAGAGATGTCTATGATAATATCGGATCTCCAAATTACCGTGGATATGCACCGGACGGCCGTCTGGGCGCATGGCAGTACATGGGCGCCGTAACCATACATGCGGATAAATCTCCCACGGATCCCACCGATGATATTAATCAGCCGGCCAGCACACCCTATGTGGAATCAAATGCCCAGGAAACCCAACCCAATGACCAGTTCAGTGCCACACGGATGCAGAATGAATATTTGGGACTTCTGGATGTAGGTCATCCGGTTGCCGGAAGTCATGCCGTACAGGTGGGATTTGCCAATCCCGATGAATGGCAGAATCCTGCAGGGGGTTACTCACAAACCATGGCTTTTGGACCCTACACCCTTGCTCCCGGAGAAAGCGTGAAAATCGTCTGGGCTGAAGCGGCCGGCGGATTGGGACGTTCTCCCTTCGGACGGGAAGGAGATATTCGGGGTGAAGTGGGAAGAAACTGGTACGATGTGGTTGCAGAAGGGAAAACAAAGACTCTGACGTTTCCTGATGGAACAACCCGGACTGTCAGCACAAAAGACGATGCTGATTTGTATAAAAACACCTGGGTATATACAGGCCGGGATTCTATTGTCCAGGCTTTTCGCCGGGCGATAGACCTTTACCGGAACAAAGGACTCGATCTTGGTACCGAATATCCTCCGGCTGCTCCATCTTACTTTGAAGTCACATCTCAAGGAAACCGAATAGCTTTGAATTGGGATGCAAGTGAAGATGAAGCGGAATCCTGGTTTGAAGGATATAAAGTGTATCGAGCCCAGGGAGACCGTTGGGATTCAACCTATATTGAAATTGCGGATCTGAATAAAACCGATGGAAATATTGCCAACGAATTTTTTGATTATACAGCAGTCCGCGGTCAAAGCTATTACTATTTTATCATCTCCTATGATGACGGAAGCCGGAATACCATTGAACCCGGTGTTCCTTTATACAGCAGTCCCCACCTGACCCGTACCAACACAGCTGCCACTTTGCAGAAACCACCGGCTGAAGATATGAGTGAAATCCGGGTGGTACCGAATCCCTACAATATTTCAAATATCAATTACCAATATTCTGGTGAACCAAATAAGATCATGTTTGTAAACCTTCCCAATGAATGTAAAATTAAGATTTTTACTGAACGGGGAGATCTGATCTATGAAATGGATCATGCAGGTAGTGGTGACCGGCGCTGGGATCTGATTACATCCTCACGCCAGATTGTAGTGAGCGGTGTATATATTGCAACTTTCGAAGATCCCGACGGCAATATGGTGTATCGTAAATTTGTAGTGATTCGATAATAGAGAATATGAGGAGATTAAAAATGAATAAAAATCCCATGATGAAATTGGTTCTGCTCATAAGTATCGCAACACTCGCTTTCATGAGCAGCTGCGATGTCCTGAATGACTTCGAAGATGAAACCTATGAGATGGAATCTTATGATGCCTCCGCCGCTTCATCCTACAGAGCAACAATCAAAAAAGCTCTCAGCGGATCGGTGAAATTACATAGTAACCCGGATAGTCTGAGTCTTGAATTTCTCCATACAATTCTGACACTTGAGGATACGCTGATTCATGTTGAAGGAACAGATACAACCATCTATCCTCCCACAACAGACTACCTGTTTACAGCCAATGAACTTCTGACTCGAATTGATACAATTTCTGTTTACGACACCACGTTTGTAAATGATACCACCTTTACCATTGATACCAGTGAAGTGATTGAAGAGGTCACCAGTTATACGAAAACTGTTGCTCCTGCCAGCGCTCCTACGACGTATTTTGTTGTGGAAGGCGTGAATACCGGAGAAGTTGTTTTCTACTTCAATGATTATATCCGGACCAATGTCTATGATCCGGAAGCCCCGGAAGAACCCCTTGAAGTTCTGGATGAAACCATTCCTCTGGAACTGTCATCCGGGATTTTTACCGTGGCCAACCGGGTGGCTCAACCTGTGGTGAAGTCCAGGTATGTGTATGAACTTCAGTCCGGGAAATCATACCTGGTGGAGATTCAGAAACTGGAACAAACACTGGGAAATTCTTATAACACAGTGATTATCAATAAATAACTCCGGAGGAATAGATACAATGAGAAAATATACAGCCTTTGTGCTAGTCCTGCTGATCTTATGCGCATCCTTCGCGACAGGAGCCGAGAAGAAACTGGCCCAGACCGGTTATCAGTTCCTGTCTGTAAATTCAGATGCCCGGGCAGCAGCACTGGCCGGAGCCATGACCACTGTGGAAATGGGTTCCGCGTCTTTGTTCTACAATCCGGCAACCATGGCCAATATGCCTTCAAGAATCGATGCCATGGCTTCCCAAAATTCCTGGATTGCTGATATCAAACATAACACGTTCAGCCTGGCCCTGAATCCATCACAGAACAAGTTCGGTGTATTCGGTGTCACAGCCCATGTGGTTGACTACGGTGAAATGCAGGGGACCATGGTTTGGTCCAATGATAAAGGATATGTGGATACCCATGTATTTAACCCCTCGGCCATGCAGGTGGGTATTGGATATGCCAAATCTCTCTCCGCAAAATTTTCCATCGGCGGCCAATTAAAATACACAGCCCAGCAGTTTGGGAAGAGCAATGTGCAAATGACAGATAGCCTGATTACCCAAAAATACAAAACCAACGCTGTGGCCATGGATTTTGGTACCCTTTTTAACACCGGATTCCGGGATGTGAAGTTTGGTATGACGGTTCGGAACTTTTCCAACGAGATAAAATACATCGATGAGAGTTTCCAGTTGCCTCTTACTTTCTCAATTGGATTAACAGCCAATCTGATGAATTTTATCCCCGCTGACATGCCAAATCACAACGTGGATGTCTATGTAGATTGGGCACACCCCCGTTCTTATCCCGAATACCTGAACCTGGGTATTGAGTATAGCTTTGTGAGGAAATTTTTTCTCCGGTACGGGTTCGAACAAAACCGGGATGAAAGCGGTTCCAGTTTTGGATTTGGCCTGAATGCCTTCGGGGTCATTTTCGATTACAGCTATACCCCCATGAAAACATTTGACGATATTCAGAGATTTACCCTGAGAGTATCTCTCTAGAGGAGTATCCTTATGAGCAGGATTTTCTATAAAACGATGCTTTTGCTTGCCCTGGTGGGACTTCTGTTACTGCCTGTTTTCTCTCAGGCTGCCCAGTCAGGAAAAATTGCGGGTCAGGTGACCAACGAGGCCGGTAATCCTCTGCCGGGGGTTAACGTGATTGTTGAAGGGACCATGCTGGGTGCCGCAACGGATGAAAACGGGTATTATTCCATTCTGAATGTTCCGCCGGGAACCTATGAATTATCTGTTTCCATGATTGGTTATGAAAAGGTGACGGTCCGGAACGTCAATGTCAATATGGGGCTCACCACCATCATTGATGTAACTTTAAGGACCCAGGCAGTGGGCATGTCTGAAGTGGTAGTTGTGGCCGAAATGCCGGTCGTGGTCCGGGATATTTCCAACAGCCAGCTGAATATTAATTCTGAAAAAATTGATGCCCTGCCCATTGATGAAGTAACAGACGTCATCGGTCTTCAGGCAGGAGCACAGGGATTGACGATCCGTGGAGGCAGTTCCCGACAAACGTCGTTTATTGTGGATGGAATTGTCATGAACGATGAGCGGTCCAATGATCCCTATTCCGCTGTTAGCCTGAGCACCGTCAAAGAAGTGCAGGTCCAAACCGGTGGATTTAACGCAGAATACGGTAATATCCGTTCCGGTGTGATAAATATTGTGACCAGCGAGGGAAGCAAGGAATCCTATAACGGCTCCCTCTCTTTTCAATATAAACCGGCGGCTCCGAAACATTTCGGCATTTCTCCCTATGATCCCATGTCTTACCATAACAGGCCTTATCTCGATGATGAAGTGTGCTGGTATGGAACAGACCCTGATCCGGAAACGGGGTATGAACCCTGGGACCGTTTTACACGGCGCCAGTATCCTTCATTTAAAGGATGGGTGGCCATATCACAGGAAACCTTGTCTGATGACAATCCGGACAACGATCTTTCACCTACAGGAGCCCAGCGTGTATATCGATATAACCACAGGCGCCAGGGCGATATCAAAAAGCCGGATTATGTAGGGGATTTTTCTTTTAGCGGTCCTGTTCCGGTGATTGGGAAAAAACTGGGAAACTTGCGGTTCAACCTGTCCTACCGCGATCTGCAGGAAATGTTCTATATCCCCCTTTCAAGAGATGCCTACTCAGAAAATATCGGCCGTCTGAAACTGACTTCAGATATTTCAGATGATACCAAACTGACTGTAACAGGAATGTATGGTGAGATTCATTCTACTTCTACCTACAATTGGACCACAACACCCACAGGAGATGTGGTTCGCTCCTCTTATACACTGGCCAGTCTGGCGAAAACCAAAGAATCCCTCTACGTCCCCTATTATTACAGCCCGGCTTCCATTTACCGGACGATTGTCGGCGCGAAACTGAACCATATTATTAATTCCGATTCCTATTATGAAGTGACCCTGCAGATGAATAAGAACATCTATAATACCTTTCAGGGTGATCTTCGGGATACTTCCAAGACGGTAGAAGTTTTCCCCGGATATTATATGGACGAGACTCCTTATGGATATTGGGGATATGGAACCGGCTCAATCGGAGATAATATCCGTACCGGCGGTTGGATGAACCTCGGCCGGGATAATTCAGTGGTGACTACCTACTCTGCCCGGTATGATTATACAAACCAGATTAATCGGTCGAATCAGATCCGGACCGGTGTAGAACTGGTTCTCAATGACTATGACATCAAATCCTTCACATCCAACCCGGGTATGACGACCTGGAACCGTGATCAAATTTATCAGGTTTTTCCCTATCGTATCGGGGCGTATATCCAGGATAAAATGGAATTTGAAGGATTTATCGCAAATATCGGCCTCAGGCTGGACTACTCTGATGCCAATACCGATAAATACCTCCTGGATCCCTATGATGACTTTTATAAACAGGGGGAAGGCCATCTCATTGAGGAACAAGCCCCGCGGGAAGATTCGGAACCCTCTGTTGCGCTGAGTCCCCGCCTCGGGATTTCACATCCCATCACGGAAAACTCCAAACTCTATTTCAACTATGGACACTTTCGTTCAGAACCTGAATCAACACATCGCTTCCGTTTGCAAAGAGAGTATAACGGTCTTGTGACATCCATTGGGAATCCCAACCTGGATTTTGAAAGGACCGTAGCGTATGAAATCGGTTATTCGCAAAATTTGCTGGATATGTTCCTGGTGAACATTGCAGCTTATTATAAGGATGTCACCAATCAGGTCGGCTGGATTACCTATCAGAATATTAACAGTTCCGTCCGGTATTCCATCACCGATAATAATAACTATGAGGATATCCGTGGTATTGAGCTCACACTGGATAAACGGTGGGGAACCTGGATTACCGGTTTTGTGAATTATACCTACATGGTTCGTTCTTATGGATGGTTTGGATACCAGCGTTACTATCAGGATCCCAATGCCATGCGGGCCTATTTAAGGGATAACCCCTACCAGGAAAAACCCCATCCCCAACCCTATGCCCGGGCCAATATAGATCTCCATACACCGGATCAGTTCGGACCGGCTGTAGGGGGTGTTTATCCGGCAGGTGGCTGGGATGCCAGTTTCCTTTTTACCTGGAATGCCGGGAGCCAGACAACCTGGAATCCAACCGGTGTGGTGGGTCTTACAAACAATGTGAAATGGGTGGATACCTATAACCTGAACCTCAGACTGACAAAATCCATGAGTTTTGAGAAATTCAAACTCCAGCTCTACATGGATATTACGAATCTTCTGAATACAAAATTCCTCAGTTATAACGGGATTGCCGATACGTATGACTATAACGATTATCGTGAATCTCTCCACTTTGGAGAACAGGTCTATGACAACCTTGGAATCGGCGGTATTCCCGGAGAGGATGATCTGGGTGCTTACCGGGATTGGAATACGGAATTTCAACCCATGAGGTATTTGGAAAATATCTCTGATGATATTAATGCAGATAAAACATGGTACTATATCGGAAATACCGAATCACTGGTTGAAAAATTCCCCGATCTCTTTACTTCTCCTGAAGATATTTCAAAGACCGATCGTTTTATCCAGCGTGTCGAAGTGGAAGATCCTGAAAATCCCGGAAATATGATAGAAGTATGGCAAAAAATTGATTCCAATGAAGCAAAGAAAGCTTTGGAAGATAAAGCATATATTGATATGCCGAACCTCAGGTTCAATACCTTTGCCAATCCCAGAGCGGTGAAATTTGGAATTAAAATCGTCTTTTAAGAGAGCTGAACTATGAAATATACCTTAAAAATTTCCGCACTTCTTTTTCTGATTGTCTGTCTGGCCGGTCAAGCCCTGAGCCAGGTTTCAGCAACGGACAGACGATATATCAGAATTGGATCCCTGCAAACGCACTTCAATTCATACTTCGGAAAACGGGCATGGAATAATGTCTACTACGAAGGTATGATCTGGCCGGCAGATTATCTGTACCAGGATAACGATGTGATTCAGAGAGCCTGGATCGGTGTCGATGATTTTACGGATGCTACAGGCTACGAATGGGAAAAATGGGCATCTTATATTACCCAGGGGAATGTGGATATTTCCCTTTTTCCCGTGCGTTTAAGGCAAACGGCTAAATTTCCCCCACCTACAGTCTATGTGGATGGGAACAACCTGACAGCGCCTTATGAAGGGGATGTGGATGCCATCAACCCCAATCAGATTGCTGACCGGATTGTTGAGAATATTGTAAACACAACTGCCGGCATTACAATGACTATGAGGGTCCATGCCTTCAGCCAACAATACCATGATAACTACTTTATCAAGGAATTGGTATTTACGAATACAGGGTATGTGGGGTATGACAGTGTTCGTGTATTGAATGAAACTATTAAGGGATTGCGCGTTGGCTGGAGTACACGGTATCAGTGCAGCCGGGAAGCCGGGTATGCCATCACAGGTGCCATAACCTGGGGTAAGCACTCGTGGGTAAGCCGCAGCCGCTTCAAAGCCGGAGATTCCGGTGCCATGCCCTATCCGGATTATCATACCAATCTGGCGACCCTAACCGAATCCACCCCCATTGATCAACTGGAATGGATCCGGTGTGGTTATTCCTTTTTAGGCCAGGTGGATGGCTGGGCTTTTGATAATGTGGGCGGTCCCTATGCAAGCCGGGATGGAAGACTCACAGCTCCCCATCATGTGGGTACCGGTGTACTGCATGTGGATAAATCGGCCTCAGATCATAGTGATGACCCCAATCAGCCCACCATGCTGGGCTGGCATGCCGGGGATACCTATCCTTCAACCGGTGATGTAAAGCCGGCTGATGAAGACAAAATGGTTATTGCCTACCAGCATCTTTCCGGACAACCCTACGGCGGCAGTGGTAAAGGGGGCGGAAATCTCTTTTATGAGGATAATGTTTCATCTGTAACTGACAGAGTGGATCCGTCAACAGTCCATGGAGACGGCGGTGGGACAAATGTCTGGATCACTTATGGACCTTTCGATATTCCACCGGGAGATTCTGTAAAAATCGTTGAAGTGGAAGCCATTGACGGTTTAAGTCGCCCGATGTGCGAACAGATCGGCCGGCGCTGGAAACAGGCTTATATGGATCCCAATGATAAGGGTCCTTTTACGCTTCCAGACGGATCTACAACAGATGACAAAGATGTCTTTAAAAATACCTGGGTCTTTACCGGTCGAGATTCTTTTCTCCTGACCATGAGCCGGGCCCTCAGGAACTACAGCTCAGGCTTTCAGATCCCACAACCTCCCAGACCTCCGGAAGTGTTTAACGTAGAATCAAAGGGAGACCGGATTGATCTGATCTGGACACCTTCACCCGATGAAGGCGCATCCAATTTTGCAGGATACAGAATTTACCGGGCCATCAGCAAACCGGATACGCTTTTCGACTTGATCGCCGAAGTGCCTCCGGGAACCCAACAATACTATGACGAAAGTCCCGCCAGAGGTTTTTCATATTACTACTATATCACCGCCTACAGCGATGGAAGTCAGAACAGTGACGGGATATATAACCCAACGGGACCGCTGGAAAGTACCCGGTTTTACACGAAAACCACCGAACCGGCCTACCTGAAACGTCAGGCCGGGGAAAATCTGAAGGATATCCGGGTTGTTCCCAATCCCTTCAATATCCGGGCGGAACAACTTCAATATACAGGAGAAGATGATAAAATCATGTTCCTGAATATTCCGGGAAATTGCATCATCCGGATTTTCTCTGAACGGGGGGATTTGATTGAAACAATCGTTCATGATGACGGAAGCGGTGATGAAACCTGGAAATCCCTGAGTTCTTCCCGACAGGTTGTTGTCAGCGGTATTTATATCGCCCACTTTGAAGTCACCGAAGATCAGGAAGATCCCTTTACCGGTGAGATTTTGTACCGGAAAGGTGAAACGGCAACCCGAAAAATTATTATTGTCAGGTAAGTATCATGATAAGTAAACATATTCATCTGAAACACTGCCTTTGTATTGTTCTCATGTGCTGCGTAATGTCCGGTCTTCATGCTGCTGATAAAAAATTGGGACAAACCGGGTTTCAGTTTTTGAGCGTAACAAACGATGCCAGAAGCAGTGCACTGGGAAATGCCGCCACAACACTGGAAAATGGCGTGAATTCTCTCTTTTTCAATCCGGCCGGTATGGCTCGGTCTGATAAAACAATTGAATTGACTGCCAGCCAGAATCAGTGGATTGATAATATCCAGCACAATACCTATGCCCTCGCTTTCCGTCCCGGTGACGGACGAATGGGTGTTTTCGGACTCACTGCCCAATCTGTGGATTATGGCGAAGTTCAGGGAACACTCCCCTGGCAAAATGATCAGGGCTATGTGGATACGGAAATTATGCACCCCTCAGCTTTTGCTGCCGGTATCGGGTACGCTGTGGCCCTTTCGGACAAGTTTTCCGTGGGCGGCAGCATTAAGTATTCCGGACAACAACTGGGAAAAAGCATTGTCCCCGATGCAGACAGCCTGAAAGTGAAGAAAAATCTGGCGAATGCCACTTCCTTTGATTTTGGTACTCAGTTCAAAACAGGTTTTAAAAGTCTGACATTCGGTATGACATTTCAGAACTTTTCCGAAGAAATAAACTTTGAACGAGAGAACTTTCAACTGCCTCTGACCTTTACGATCGGAATTACCATGGATTTGCTGGATCTGATGCCCGAAAAACCCAAAGGACAGGAACTCTGGCTCTATGCGGATGCCACCCATCCCCGCTCTTATCCTGAACAGGTAAATCTGGGACTGGAATATGCTTTCATGAAAACCCTCTATCTTCGGGGGGGATATATGATGAACAGCGATGAACGGGATTTTGCCGTGGGTGTCGGACTCCGGAAATTTGGTTTTTCTTTTAATTACGCATATACACCTTTTGGAGTATTTGATTATGTGCAGCGGATCACCCTTGGCTTTGGATTTTAATCCATGCACGCATGATAAACTATTAATAATTGACATTTGATAAGAATGATACTAATATTACGCGAAGGAGACTAAAGATGAAGAAGGGATTAATACTGGGCTTGCTGACTTTGCTGGTTGCAATGTTTGGTGTGACAGGATGTGAGGATACAGATTATCCGGATAGTGTGTTTGATCCGAATGATCCCGGAAAACCCACTCCCGTGATTACGGAGGTCAATCCTGCTTTGAATTCATACCAGGCAGTAGGCCTTGTGGAAATATACGGAAATAATTTTTCCGAAAATATTTCTGAAAATGTGGTCTTCTTTAATGAAGGCATTGGCTTTCCTGAACCGGCTGAAACCGATCTGACGGCCAACCCCCAGAAAATGGCCGTGTATGCGCCGGTGATTATTAAAGATCCGGCCCAATGGGCGATGGATTCGGTGAAAGTGCGTATTGCGGTCCAGGGTGCCTACCTTTTTGGGAATTATATGGATGATGATGGGAATTTTATACCCTATACCCTTGAAAAACCGGCGGTGGAATATGGGGCCTTCTCTGAACAGACACTTCCTCTGGCTGTTGCCATTGATAAAGATGAAAATGCATATGTTACATCTTATGACGGGAATGTCTATAAACTCATGCCGTCACAGCACGATTCCATGATTATCTATGCCAATGGCAGCCATAATAATATGACGGATTTAAAGTTTGCGCCCACCGGTGATCTCATGTATGCCAGAAATTATGTTAAATTATACTATTTCCCTGTCGGGGGTGGATCACGTAAAACAGGTGTCAGCTTCGGAGATCGTGTTTCTACCATTGATTGGGATGCCAGTGGAATCCTGTATGCGGCAGGTATGAGCAACAATCTATTTGCCCTGCTCACAGATGGGGCTACGATTGTGGAAAATGATGTCTATGGAGATTACACCGTTCATTCCCTGAAAGTGTTCAACAATGAAATTTACACTCTGGCTGAATATACCGGTTCCGATACTACAATTACCAAATATGGCATTTATAAACATGATATTCAGGCAAATGGTGTAGTGAGCGCCAAAACCCTGGTTGTAGACTGGAAAAATACGGGATTTGAGGAAACCATACCGGTATTTATGGTGCTGGATGAAAACGGCAATGCCTTTGTCAGTGGTGCAGATTACGGCGTGCCTCTGGTTCATGTCAACCTGAGTGACGGATCTGCCAAAGCGGTTTATAACTATCCGAACCCGGCCCTCTTTACTCAGGGTATTCATATGACATTTGGAAACGATAATAAGCTGTATATGGTCAGAAGAAGCGACAGGACGGACGAGGATGCACCCACACCCCGCCTGATTCGGGTCAGTCTGGATGTAAATGGCGCACCCTATTACGGACGTCCATAAGAGAAAGAAAATGGTTAACCAAAAAAGGAGAACGAGATGAAAAGAATGTTAGTCGTTGTTGCTGTCTTGCTCACAGCTACCATGGCTTTCGCAGGATGGGACAGCGGAACGATGTTTCCGGCAGGTCCTGATTCTGTAGAATCCTATGGACATGGTGTTGCTGTGGATGGAAACGGACGGATCTGGTATGGTTCATACTATTCGATGGACTCTATCTACGTACCGGCCCCTGCAGACAGTTTTGTTGCCTGCCGGGCACTGAGGGTTTTCAATCCCGATGGTACACTCGAAACATCCATTAAAACCTTTGGTCCCCTGGATCCATCCGAAAGCTACTTTGGCTATGAAGTGGATACTTTCTGGTATTCTCTCCGTGGTCTGGGCACAACACCTGAAGGTGATGTGATTGTATCGGTATATGATTCATGGTATGTTCTTGATAAAGATGATTATACCGTGAAACAGTTTGTGAAAATGCCTTTCGGCGAGAACTCCATTACCAAGGTTGCAACCGATGATGCAGGTAATATGTTTGTGAACATGGTTGTTGCCGGGGGTAACCCCATCAAGGCATTTGATCCCGATGGATTCCTCATTGATGATGTGGTTCCCGGAGACCTGACGTCTGGATACTCCAGAACAATTGAAGTCTCACCTGATGCAAATGACATCTATTTCTTCAGCTATACAAGTTCTGGCGTTGTGATTTTTCACAGCGACGAAGGACTTGATGGGGATTACACCTCTCAGATGGATACGATTTACGGACTGAATGTAGAATCTGCTGCATGGTCTCCCGACGGATTGCTCTGGATGGGTGTAAGACCTCCCAGTGCCGTTCCCTTTACCCCGTGCTCTCATGTTGCCTGGGATCCTACACAAAAAGCTTTTGTGGATTCTATGGTACCCGATTCTGCACAAACATGTGGTTGGACAATCTACCCCCGTGGTATCGACTTCGCGGATGCAAATACAGCTTATGTCACATACTTCAATACCTGGGATAACAACGGTATCTATAAGTTTGTGAAGACGGAAGAAGGTATCTGGGAAACTGAAGGTGTTTTTGGACCAAAGGCATTTACACTTAAAGCTAACTATCCCAACCCCTTCAACCCTGCCACAACCATCAACTTCAACCTGACGGCAGGTGCCAATGTGAACCTCTCCATCTATGATGTGAATGGTAAACTGGTTGAAACACTGGTGGATGGCTACCGTGAAGCCGGTGACTATACTTCCACATGGAATGGCTCGAATGTCGCTTCCGGTACATATCTGTACAGACTGACAGTCGACGGCCAGTCCATTACACGGAAAATGACATTGCTGAAATAAGCAGTTCCTTTCTTGATAAAAAGCCCCGGTTTCCGGGGCTTTTTATTTTTTATGCATTTTTTTATTTCTGTATTGTTGATTTTGAATTACATTTTATGTACGTTCAACAGCTTGAGTTCAACAATATTGAATTTGAAAATACTAGGAGTAAATAATGAAGAAATTTTTGATGTCTGTACTCTGGGTTGCCCTCTTTGCCGGATTAGGTGCAATGTATTACTATCAGACAACATTTGATGCCCGCATCAACTCCATGAATGAAAGAGCCGGTAAAATTGAAGATAAATATCAGAAATTCACAGACCAGCTTGACGACCTTGAAGTCAAATTTGTGGGCAGAGCAAAACATGTTCGCCAAAATCAGAATGATATTAAAGATATCTACAGTAAAATTGAAGATGTAAAAAGAATGCACAGCCAGGATATGTTTTTAATCAATACCCGGGTTGATTCCCTGGGAGCTGTTGTGGATAATAACTTGAATAATCTGGAAACCCAGGTTGAAGCACTAAGGAAAGTTACCACCAGCCTGAGAGCAATGGTCAACCAAAACCAGATTACAACCAATCAGCAAATTCAAAAACTGTCCCGCGACCTGGATGCCCTTCAGAAAAAGGTGGAAGATATCGAAGTTTTAATTCTGCCTGAAGAGGATGATAAAAAACGACGTTAACAATAATTATATCTCACGTTAATAGATTGGGAGCCATGATATTCATGGCTCCCTTTTTTTATATTCCAAATAAAAACCCTTTCAACGGAAAGGGTTTGTTAAACAAGGGGAGTAGCGAAGCAGGGATTCGAACCCCGGACACGCGGATTATGATTCCGCTGCTCTAACCAACTGAGCTACTTCGCCGTCAAAAAGCCTGAAATTATACGAAATAATTTAAAAAATTTGCAAGGACTTTTCATAACCTTAAGGATTAATACCGTTCGTATAAGTCAAGGATGGGATAAAACCGGACACGCACTTCCGCAAGACTTTCCAGGATGGATACGGGCAGCTCCAATTCATATACCCCAACGTACGGTTCCTGTTTTACATAGAGCTGTATATCCGACCGGGAAGAGGTCATGATCAATAGGGGTTTGAAGTGATCAAGAATACTTAATCCGTCGTACCGGTTGATTTCCCGAAGATCCAGATATTGTCCGTCAATAAATGTGTGTATGATGCGTCCCTGCCCGTCTGTCAGCTCTATCACCGGGATGGTCCGGTAATGTCCTAGCTGAATATCCCGCTGCAACTGAAATGGGATATCGGAATAATCCGCCTGAAAGGTGAGATAGGAATAGTTGTTATTGTAGGAGTCGACCCGTTGAAAGGGGAGAATGTCTGTGAGTTCTTCAAGCAAATCCGGATGGAGCTGATATGAGACTTCTATGCGAATGGTCCCTCTGTGAGGCCTGTATGGCAATGTGGAAATGTTTGGTTCGTTGATTTGGATCAGATAGGGGTTTAACAGTAATTCGTACATGGCCTGTTGGGTCGTATTCAGATGCTCCCGTTCCATATCAAGGCGTAATTTTGCCTCAGTCTGGTTGAATCGTAAAATCGTTGTCCCGGCAGGAGGCTGTAAACTGAGTGATGTATGGGATTTTGTCTCCGTCTTTTTGTTTTTACCCAGCTCTGCGGTGATGTCTAACAATTCACGCCGGGCAGCTTCCAGGGTCTCTGTATCAATATATCCCTCATCTGCCGGTGTGTCACTAACTGTGAAATCCAAATCAAGGGACTCGGACTGGTATAATTTCGCCAGATGATGTATCAAGGTACTTTTTAAGGCCCTTTTATCTGACAGGTATGCCGTAAAGCTGCTTTCACCCACCGTTTGCCAGGTTTTAATGTGAATGGAGCTTAAATGTATCAATACATCTCCATCTGCCGATGAGTGGTATATGGACCCCATCAGGATGTACCGGTTCGCAGGGAATTGCGGATCCTGATCCCGGAATGTGATGGCTTCGGACATGGTGTATTCCGGATGGAGAATTAAACCGGGAAGACGAAATTTTTCCTGGAAAATCATCTCTGTCAACCCTTTTTCCAGCCAGTCCAGAGAAACATCTCCGGTTTTGTTTTCAAAATCCAGAATATATATTTCTTTGTCCATAGGAGCGGCCGCGCAAAGGGTTAGCCCCATGGCGAGACACATGACAATACGGGACATGATACAATTTTTCATAGTACCCCCGCAGGGAATTTGGCGTGTTTAGGTTTGCAAATAATCTACGGCTTTTTTAAGTCTTCTGATAACGACCTTTTTACCCAGAAGCGATAACAGTTCAAAAAGTCCCGGGCTCACGGAAAATCCAGTCACCGCCAGCCTTACGGCATGAATGAGAACCGCTGCCTTTTCACCGGCTTCGTTTGTAATATGGCGCAGGGTTTCTTCCAGATTTTCCGGATCAAAGGGATCTAGCGCTTCCAGCGATTTGATGTAGTGGTTCATGAGAACTTGCACCTTTGGATGAGCCCAACTCTTTTCAACCGCCTCGGGATCATAGCTTACCGGATCTTTCAATACATAAGATCCAAAGGATACGAAGTCTGTGATAAGCTTCATCCGGGTTTTTAGCAAATCGATGGCCTGGTGCAGATAAGTTTTTCTGTCTTCTATATCGTCCTGTGATAAAAGGCCTGCCCTCAACCATGCCCGGGTTACCCATGGAAAAAGTTCAGTAGAAGGTTTTCCTGAAATATGTTGGCCATTGATCCAGATCATTTTCTGCAGATCAAAAATGGCTCCCTTTTTCGACACATCCGTGATTCTGAATGTGCGGATCAATTCATCCAATGTATAAATTGTCTGGTTTCCCGATGTCCCCCATCCCAGATGAATCAAACCGTTGATAAATCCCTCGGGCAGGAATCCCATATCCCGGAATTCTCCTACCGAGGTAGCACCATGCCGCTTGCTTAAACGCTTTCCGTCCGGTGCCAGAATCAAAGGGACATGGGCAAAGCGGGGAACAGGATATCCAAGGGCCAGATAGAGATGTATCTGCTTTGGAGTATTGGAAAGGTGATCCTCGCCCCGGATAACATGAGTGATCCCCATCAGTGTGTCGTCCACCACCACCGCCAGCTGATATACCGGCGTTTTATCGGAACGCATAATAATAAAATCATCAATTTCTGAATTTTGAACTTCAATGGATTTGAAAACCATATCCTTGAAACGCGTCACGCCCTCATGGGGCACTTTCAGACGCACTGTAAAGGGCATCTTTTGATCCAGGTTCTCCCGGATTTCCTGATCCGTCAGATTCCGGCACTTACCACTGTATCGATAAGGCCTGTTTTCCCGGGCAGCTTTTTCTTTCTCTGCCTCAAGATCCTCTTTTGTGCAAAAACAACGATAGGCCTTGTCCTCATTCAGTAAAGTGTCTACTGCGTGCTGATGGGCTAGAATATTGTCAGACTGAAGAACATAAGGCTCATCCGGCAAAAGTCCCAGCCAGGACAATGAGTCCAGAATTTGCTCTATCATCTCCTGTGATGAGCGTTCGGTATCCGTATCCTCAATCCGTAAAAGATATGTCCCACCCATGCTTCTGGCGTATAAATAATTAAAAAGGGCTGTTCTGGCCCCGCCAATGTGCAGATATCCCGTTGGACTGGGAGCAAAACGGACCCGGATTGCTGGCTGATTCATTCTCGATCCGACTCTTCTTCATCGATTTCTGGATATGAGTTTTCTTCTTCAGGAAAGGTGTCCTCTGTAAAGTCATCCTCATATCCCTCATAGGGATCATTAAATTCAAGGGTAATACCACCTGTCCAGTGGGTGATGAAATTATACAGGGCACCTGCAGCCGTCATGAAAAGACTGAAGAAAAACGCATTCGATATTGCCAGAGTCAATAAGGTGAAAAAGGAGAGAGGTCCTGATAGAGTTGTGCCCCCCATTCCCATATCACTCATGGATTGTTGCATCATCTGAACCAGAACATTTCCCATAAAAATGAAAAGAATCAGGAATAACAATCCCGAAACTAAAAAGGTGTTCCTGAATAAAGGCCATAAGCCAATCCGTCGAAGCTCAAGTTCCAAAATGTCCTCACTTTATTTTCAGTTTAAAAAGATCTGAAACCGGTTGATGTAGAACCTTCCCGGGTTTTTTTAATTCTTCAGGGAGTAAATCATGTAAAGGAGTGCCCTGACGAACCTGTTCTTCAAGATTTCGCTGCGTTTTTCCCACATCCTGTAACTGGTCCAGGGCTTTCAAAATATCCTCATGGAATGTATTGATCGTAAATTCCAGCCGCTTGATCAGCTCTTCCGTTAAACGCTGCCCGTAAACATCCCCAAAATCCCGGGTCAGTGTGCTTAATTTATCTTTGATCAAGGCCATCCGTTGCTCCGGATCTGTCAGGTTAACAGCCGCCTTCTTCTCATCTTTTTTCATGTTTCCTTTTAAGGGCTTCAAGGGAGGCATAGGTTTTCTCCATATTTATATCTTAATTTAATGTTTTATATGATGCATTTCAAAAGACAATTCAGAACCGAATTGTGGCTTTTATTTCAGATCCGTCATGAATGATGTAAATTCTTGCAGTGAAAGAAAATAAAGGTTTTGGATGATACAGGCGCTTACAGCTGAACAGGAAATCATATTTAAAGGGTATGAATCCCTTGCGGAAAAGGTTTTAACAGGTCAGCGACTCTTTTTTGAAGAAGGTGTATCTCTCTTTCGGAATATATCCCTCCCTGCTGTTGGTTATCTTGCCAATATACGCCGGGAAGCAGTCTCCAACCATAAAGCCTATTATATCCGGAATCAGGTGATTAATTATTCCAATATATGTATAAACCGATGCTCATTTTGCGCTTTTCACCGAAAACGGGACACAAACGGGGCCTATACTCTTACATTGGCGGATATTGAAAAAAAAGTGCGGGACCATCTCCATGAGCCAATAAGTGAAATTCATGTGGTGGGCGGACTTCATCCGGATTTGCCCTTCAGTTACTATGTTGACATGGTTCGACTGCTAAAATCATTACGTCCCCAGGCTGTACTGAAAATGTATGATGCCGTAGAAATTGACTATTTTTCCCGGATTTCCGGTAAAAGCGTGGAACGGGTCCTTGAGGATTTGATGGAAGCCGGACTGCAGGCACTGCCGGGAGGTGGAGCTGAACTCTTTGCCCCCCGGGTGAGGAAAATACTTTGCCCTGAAAAAATTTCCGCTGAACGCTGGCTTAACATCACAAAAATTGCTCATCGCATGGGTCTGAAAAGTAATGCCACCATGTTATACGGCCATGTGGAAACGCCGGAAGAACGGGTGGATCACATGGTACGGATACGGGAACTACAGGATGAAACAGGAGGTATCCTTAATTTTATCCCCTTACCATACCAGCCTTTGAATAATGCCCTGAAAGGAAAAAGGACCTTTGCCGGGGATGACCTGAAAGTTCAGGCTGTGAGTCGCTTGATGCTGGATAATATCCCACATGTCAAGGCTTTTTGGATTTATCTGACACCGCCGGTAGCCCAGATTGCCCTGAATTTTGGTGCCGATGATATTGACGGGACGGTGATTGAAGAACATGTAGCCCATGAAGCCGGAGCAGAAACCCGGTCCGCCATGACGGTCAATGAATTGAAAAAACTGATCCGTTCAGCCGGATATACTCCTGTGGAAAGAGATACTTTTTTCCGGGAAATCAGAGAAGATCGATGAAAACACTTCATTTTGGAGGTATTGATTTTATCAATGCCTATCCCTTGGTCCGGACACTGCCGCCTGACAGGAATTCAAACGTGAAAGTTGAGCTGACCCTGGCAGAGCCCTCACAGCTGTATGAAAAGCTGCTTCAACATGCGCTGGATGTAGCCATGATTCCTACATATTCATTTTTTGAAAATGCTTTGCCTGCGATGTCCGGAAACTATGTCATTGCCAGCGATGGACCTGTCCGCTCTGTGTGTCTGTACAGTCAGAAACAACTGGAAGACGGTGCCTTGATTGCCCTGGATGCCAAAAGCCGCACCTCTGTCCGCATGCTTAAAATCCTTTTGAATGAAACAGGGTATCAGCATATCCGTTATGTATCCCTGCCTTTTGAAGCCATGCTTTTACGTAAAGATATTGACGCTTTTTTATTGATCGGGGATGATAATTTCCAGGCTGGTATCCCGGATCTGCCCCTCTGCATCGACCTGGGCAAATGGTGGAAAGAAACCTTTGACACACCCTTTATCTATGCTGTTATTGCGGCGTTTGAAAAAGAAAATTTGGTGCAGGTCCATCCCTGGTTGCATGAAAATTATAAGTTCTGGGAAAAAAATCGGACGGCATTTGTCAATACCTGGTGCTGTAAATTGAATATTCCTGAACCTGAATTATTGCACTATCTGACAAAAAATATCCTTCATACACTAAACCCCGGTCAGGTTGAATCCGGGGTTCAGTTGTTTCAGGAATTATGCGTAAAATACGGACTTTTACGCCGTATAAATTCTTATCAGGTCTTTTTCTGAGTATCTTTCGGCTGCCCTTTTTCAATATAGCGTTTAAATGGTTCAAAGATATCCAGAGGGATGGGGAAGACGGTGGTCGTATTGTTCTCGCTGGAAATTTCTATCAGTGTTTGTAAATATCGCAACTGTATGGCTGATGGATGTACGTCAATAATTTCCGCCGCATCGCTGAGTTTCTGGGCTGCCTGAAATTCTCCTTCGGCGGCAATGATTTTTGCCCGCCGTTCACGCTCGGCCTCGGCCTGCTTGGCCATGGAACGCTGCATCTCAACGGGTAAATCAACATGTTTGATTTCTACATTGGCCACCTTTACTCCCCAGGGATCGGTCTGACGGTCAATGATCTCCTGAAGGGAATGGTTGATTTTATCCCGGTCTGACAGCAGTTCGTCCAGTTCACTCTGACCCAGAATGGACCGGAGTGTTGTCTGCGAAAGCTGGGATGTGGCAAAGTAATAATCCTCTACCTGAACCACGGCTTTTTCCGGACTCAGAACCCTGAAATAAATCACCGCATTTACCTTGACGGATACATTGTCTTTCGTGATAATATCCTGCTCGGGCACATCCATAACCACGGTTCTCAAAGAGACTTTCACCAGTTTATCCACAAATGGAATGACAATGATCAGGCCCGGGCCCTTGGTTTTGATTAAACGTCCCAAACGAAAAATAACTCCCCGTTCATACTCTTTCAGGATATGAATCGCCGAGGATAAAAATAAAACAACGATAATCCCAACCGTTAAGACGGGAAAGAAGGATGGAGAAAACATCATAAGCCTCCTTTAGACTTTTTTAACTTTTAAAATCATATTATGGACGTCGATAACTTCGATGGACGTCCCTTTTGGAAGGGGCTCATCCGAGACGGCTTTCCATATTTCACCATTCACAAAAACAGTCCCTCCCAAAGAAGTAATTTCTGTTTCGGCTGTGCCCTTCAGACCGGTGAGTCCTTCAAATCCGGTCATGGGGCGGTTTTTCATGGCTTTTATCACCAGGCGCACCACCACGATGATAAACAGGGCCGTTAGGATGACGACAGGATAAATAATTCCCTTTGATATCTGAATCAGAGGATCAGGGGAATCAATCAGCATGGTTGATCCGATGAGCATTGCCGCAAGTCCTCCTATGGTTAATAATCCAAAACTGACAATATTCACTTCCAGAATCAACAGGATGATCCCGAAAAGAATCAGGGCAATTCCTGCATAATTCACCGGAAGCATCTGAAAGGAAAAAAAGGCGATGAGTAGAAAAAGTACTCCCAGGGCACCTGGGAAAACCGATCCGGGATGGGTGATTTCAAAAAAGAGTCCGTAAAAACCCAGCATAAGAAAAATATAGGCGATATTTGGATTGCTGAAGACATCCAGCAGGCGGTCTGTCCAGGACATCTCACGGTGTATCACTTGTTGATCCGGCAGATTCTCAGGGAGTGTAACGGGTTTTCCACTAATCTGAAAGGTTTTCCCCCCGAGGATATTCAGGAGGGATGTAAGGTCTGTGGCGATGGTATCTACGACATGCAAGGCGACGGCTTCATTGGCAGTAATGGAGACGGATTTTCTGACGGCATCCTCCGCCCAGTTTGCATTGCGGCCAGTCTTTTCTGCCAGTGAACGAATGTACGATACTGCATCATTCTCAGTCTTTTCGCCCATGATATTCAGGCTGTCCTGACTTTGCCCGCCGAATATACCGCCTCCGCCTCCAGCCGGTACCGGATGAGCGGCACCGATGTTGGTCCCAGGCGCCATGGCGGCATAATGGGAGGCCAGGGTGATAAATACACCGGCTGACGCGGCTTGTGCCCCTGAAGGGGAAATATAAACGATAAAGGGGATCGGTGAATTGAACTCTGTTTTGATGATATCTTTCATGGCCGTCATCAAGCCGCCCGGTGTATCCATTTCAAGAATAAAGCAGACAGCTGAATCTTTCACGGCCAGTTCCAGACTGTTCTCAATATATCGGGATGACGCAGGATTAATAATGCCGTCCAGACGGACATTGTATATGACTCCGCCATGGAGAAGAAAGGGCAGACATAAGCTTGCAAAAAAAACCGTGATCTTTTTCATGTTATAACCATTGATGACGCCTATACCAATTGTAGGTATCTCTGAGCCCAATCTCCAGAGGATATTTGATGCGGTATTCCAGGAAACTCAGAATTTTTTCACTTTTGCAACACCAGGCAGCTTGCTTTAATTCCCTGTATTTGCTCATATTCACCAGGGGTGCTTTTCCCCTAAGGGTGCCGGCTAAACCAGAAAGATAAGCAGTGCTCCCCATCATGAAACGGGTGATCGGTACGGGAATAGCCCGTCTTTCCATCATTGTCTCCAATTGGGTGAACAGATCCTTTAAAGGATGAATATCCGTCCCATCGTTGACAAAGAAAATTTCATCATGACTCAGACGGGGATTTAAAAGGAGTCCGGTGATCATAGAACACAAATCCGTCACATGAATTAAAGACAGTTCCTGAATGCCATGATGTACAACAGGTTTTATCCGGTGGTGAATCATGTGGAATATTTTAAAGAAACTGCGATCCCCGGGGCCGTATACAACCGGGGGACGGATGATGACCTTTTGAAAATCCCCGGTTGAAAAGAGTAAACGGCTTTCTGCCATAAGTTTGGATTTTCCATAATCACTTACGGGATTTGCCGGCTGGTATTCCGAGAGAGGGTGCCCTGGTTTGGATGGACCGGCTGCTGCCAAAGAACTGATAAATATAAATTGCCGGATTCGGGGAATGCGGGACGCCGCTTCCGCCAATATCTGGGTTGGTTCACTGTTATACCTGATATAACGGTACAGGCTGGTCTCACTGATAGATCCGGCCAGGTGAATGATTGCATCACATGCTTTCAGTTTCTGCTCCCACGATGAAGGCTCCCGGATATCACCCCGGATCAGGGAAAGGTTAGGATGAGAGGGACCGTTATAATTCCGGTGATGCATTAATAGGGTCACATCGTACCCCTGCTCCAGCAAAAGTGCAGTCAGTTGCCGGCCGATAAAACCGGTTCCTCCCGTGACGAAAATTCGGCTCATACTCCTATCTTCCGTTCGTAAATCCTGTAAGTTTTATATCGTTCTGCGCCCAGGGATGCAATGATATGGTTCATAACGGTATTACTTTCGAGAATCCAGGACATTTCACCCCATTTTACACCGTCCTTGATGGCCTGTTCATATAGCATATAATACATCAGGCTGTCAATCCCGAAATGTCTGAATTCCTCCAGCACCCCCATAATAAACACACGGTATGATTCAAATTTATTCTTGTGACGGATCATCATCCGGATGGTCCGTGGCGATAAAAGACGACCGTTCAGATGAATCAGCTGTTCGTTGACATTCGGCAGGCAAATGGCCGTTCCAACAGCTTGTCCGTTGATTTCAGCAATCCATAAATAATCGGGATTGGCAATTTTCAACAGATCCCGTATCGTTTTTTTGGATTCTTCCGGTGTGAGGGGTACGGCACCCCAGTTTTTATCCCAGGCCTGATTGTAGATGGTAATGATCTTTTCTGCTTCTTTTTGAATATGCTTGATATCAATCTTCCGGACAACCAGTCCCGGCATGGTCCGGGCCAGTAATGCCACATCCTGAACTCTTTTCGGAGGTTTCTCTTCAAGATTGGTTTTCCACGCATATAAATCCTGGATCTTTTTAAATCCCGATCCTTCAAATAAACGAATATAATATTTGGGATTATAGGTCATTTCAAAAACCGGTGGCTGGTTAAATCCCTGAACCAGTAACCCCACATTGTGATTAACTGAAAAGTTTTCAGGTCCCCATATCCTGTCGCAGCCCTTCTCTTTTAACCATATCTCGGCTGCATTGAAAAGAGCTGCCGCACCGCGAAGACTGTTGATGCATTCAAAAAATCCGATAAAACCGGTTCGGTCATGATGAAACTGGTTGTGGCGGGTATTGGTGTGTGCCGATATCCTTCCGATCACCTGGCGCATCCGATAGGCTAAAAACAACTGGGCTTCAGAATGTCTGAAATAAGGATTCTTCTTTTTGTTAAAGAACTTTTTCTGTTCGGAAATAACCGGCGGAACCCAGTTCGGATCCTTTTTGTAAATTTTCCAGGGGAACATGATGAATTTACGTAACTGCCGTTTCGTTTTTACAGGTACAAGCGTAATGCCCTGATGATCAGGTTGAGTTTTCATGTGTATTCCTTATGAAAATTATCGTGTCATTGTATCATGTAACATGATAAATTTACCTGTGAATGTATGTAAAATAAACAACTAAGGAGTTATTTCACATGAAAAGAACGGTTGTTTTTATATTTTTTCCCCTTATTTTGGCCGGATTTCTACGTTGTACCTCCGACAAGGCCGGACAAACCCAAACGGGTCTGGATATTTTATCAAAAGAGGGATGCACTCTGCTAAAAGGTAAAAATGTGGGTATTGTGACGAACCATACGGCCTACAACAGACAGGGAAACCATATATCAGATATTATTCACGGGATGGAGGATGTGACCCTGACGGCGATTTTTGCACCGGAACATGGATTTCGGGGGACTGCAGAGGCCGGTGAATACATTACCGAAGGGATTGATTCCAAAACGGGAGCCCGGATTTACAGCATTTACGGATCCACCCGGAAACCCACACCGGAGATGTTACAGGATGTGGATGTTCTGGTTTTCGATATACAGGATGTGGGAGCCCGGTTTTATACCTATATCTCTACCATGGGAAATGTGATGGAAGCCGGGGCGGAAAACGGGATACCGGTCTTGATCCTGGATCGGCCCAACCCCCTGGGAGGATGGGTGGAAGGCCCTCTTTTGGATTTGCAGTGGAAATCCTTTGTGGGGATGTATCCCATTCCCATTCGTCATGGACTCACGGTAGGTGAGCTGGCACAGATGATCAAAGGTGAAGGCTGGATCCTTGAAGCAGATGCCCTGGATTTAAAGGTGATCACCATGAAAAACTGGCATCCCAAAATGTTCTGGGAGGAAACCGGATTGACATGGATCGATCCGTCACCCAATATCGGGGGAATGAATCCGGCCACATTGTATCCGGGACTCTGTCTGTTGGAAGCTACAAATGTATCCGAAGGGCGGGGGACAGATCATGCCTTTGAATGGATTGGTGCTGATTTTATCCAGGGTGAGGAACTGGCTGAAGCTCTCAGAGCTTTGAATATTGAAGGACTGACCATCGAGCCGGTGTCATTCACTCCTGTCGATCTGCCCGGTAAGGCTACCAATCCAAAGTTTGAAAATGTGGAAATTGAAGGCATTTCCCTTCAAGTCACTGATCCTGAAATATTTGAATCGGTCACATTTGGTGTAACCTTACTGAATACCCTGAACAAGCTCTATCCGGATGACTTTGAAATATCCCGCCCTGAATGGGCAAACCGTCTTTGGGGAGAGGAATCACTGAATCAGGCGATGACAGGTGATCTTTCCATGGAAAACCTCATGATGGCTGTCCGCCAGGATGTGGAAGATTTCCTCCCTCTGAAAGAAAAGTATTCACTGTATCGGTAAAGCCGATGTTGATTTTATGAGTGAATAAAACTATTTTCATAGAAAAGCATGGAGTCTTTGATGAAAACAACGATCTCCCTCATTCTTACAACGCTTCTCCTGCTCGTCTCCGGGCTCTCTGCCCAGGATGGATATCGGGATATTCCCTGGGGAAGCTCGAAAAATGCAACCCGAAAGATGGCCCTGGAATATTTTGGTGACAATTATTATGAAACAGAATCCAAAATCATTTTTACCGATGATTTTCAGGGGAATGATGCCATCTATACCTTTGTGTTTTCACAGGATTCCCTGCATACAGTTGCCATCCAATCTGAACTGCCTTATCTGCTGACAGATGAAGAAACCTTTTCGGATATGTTCGATAAATCGGAAATGGAAGTGGAAAAATTGATCCGGCGGGTCAGTGCAAAATACGGACAACCCGTCCTTCAGGAAAGGGTGGGGACCGATTTGTTTCTCCGCTGGGAAGTGGATGATACGGAAATCGAACTGTTTGTTGAACGAAGTTATAAGTATAAATTGATTATGACATATCGATGGATTTCCTATTTTGAAACAAAACAGGAAAAACGTCAGCAACAGTACCTGAACGAACTTTAACACCACACTGAACATAAACCCACAACATCATGAAATCATGAAAGGGAATATTTTTGCCTGATGGAATTGGACTGATATCCGGCGGACTCGATTCACTGCTGGCCATGCGCCTGATGATGGAGCAGGATCTGGATCTCCTTGGAATTGTAATAGATACAGGATTTTCTTCCATGTTTGAGGAAGATGGAAAATCTAATGCCTATGCGGATAAACCCTCTATCGCAGAGGTTGCCCGGAATATAGGTTTTCCCCTGGAAATTATCCCGGTGCATGAAGCATACTGGGAGATGATAAAGAATCCCCGGCATGGCTATGGCAAACACATAAATCCCTGCCTGGATTGTCGAATTCTCATGTTGAAAACAGCCACTCGGGTGATGCATGAAAAAAATGCGGCTTTTGTGTTTACCGGTGAAGTGATTGGACAGCGTCCAAAGAGCCAGCTCTCCCACCAGTTGAAAATTTCTGAACGTGAAAGCGGACTGGAAGGACGCCTTTTAAGGCCCTTGTCGGCCAAATGTCTTCCCCCCACGATTCCTGAACAGGAGGGACTGGTAAAGCGGGAGTTGCTGGAAGGTATCAGGGGAAGAAGCCGTAAACGTCAGTTGGAACTGGCGGACCGGTGGGGGCTTGCAGACCTGTCTGTTGCCGGGGGAGCAAACTGTTTTCTCATCGATGCCGGTTATTCTGCAAGGATGAAAGATCTTTTCCGATATAAAGGGAAGGATCATATCACCGGAACCGACCGGGCCCTCTTGCGGGTGGGACGCCATTTCAGGTTATCGAAATCTCTGAAATTTATTGTATCAAGAAATGAAGATGAACATAAACGGCTTCTGGAAATAGCTTCCGGATTGCCGATGTTGGAATGTGCGGATGTTATCGGAGCAGTGGGCGTTTTGTCCGGGACCTTCACGGATGGGGACGTGTTGAGGGCCGGTGAACTTTTAGGGCGCTACAGTAAAGGTCGCAAAAGAGATTCTGTCCAGGTAGCTCTGACACAAAACGGCAATATCCTGAAATCTTTTCACGTATCTCCCGAAAGGGACCGGCAGGTTCTGGACAGTTTATTGATTTAATCCGATATTGGAATATTTATGATAACTCGTAAAATTGCCCGGTGAAACTACAGGGGAGCACTATGGCCATCAGCGACAAACACACGGAAATGCAAAATCTGGCAAGTATGAATATCGATGAGATGAATACCGGCGAAATTCTTCATCTCATAAACAACGAGGATAAAACCGTCCCCCTGGCTGTTGAAAAAGCCATTCCCGAAGTCGGGGAATTTGTGGACAAAGTTGTTGAAAGTTTTCACAAAAAGGGGAAATTATACTATATCGGTGCCGGAACAAGCGGCCGTCTGGGTGTACTGGATGCATCGGAAATTCCACCCACTTATTCAGCTCCCAATTCCCTGGTTCAGGGTATCATGTGTGGTGGACTCGCAGCCCTGGTTACTGCCGTTGAAGGAGCTGAGGATGAATATGACGAAGGCGTTAAAATTGTGGAAGAACGGGGGCTGACAGAAAATGACTGCCTTCTGGGAATTACCACAAGCGGGATGGCATCCTATGTCCATGCTGCCCTGAAGCGTGCCAAGGAAATCGGCGTCACAACGGGACTCCTGGTATGTAATGAATATGAAAAACCCGATTATGTGGATGTGCTGATCAAAACAATCGTAGGACCCGAAGTGATCACCGGTTCGACCCGTATGAAAGCAGGGACTGCCACAAAATTGATTCTGAATATGATTACTACGTCGGCCATGGTGCTGATGCATAAAACCTACGGGAACCTCATGGTGGATCTCATGACCACCAATAAGAAATTGTGGGATCGAGGCGCGCGTATTGTAAGGCATTGTACGGGTATCGACTACGACAAAGCCATGAATCTTTTGATCAAAGCCGGCGGACGGGTCAAGGCAACTCTCGTGATGGCTTCTTTGAATGTCTCCTATGAAGAAGCGGAAAGACGATTAAAAGTGCACGATGGATCTCTTCGGAAAACCCTGGATGAAGAGGGAATTACTTTAAATTTATAAAGTGATGGGTCATCTATATGAAGTATTGAGTTTGAGTGCTGAATTGTGTGTGGAGTTCAGTGTACTCTTAACTCATTAAATTGTGTATATTAACAAATGAGACGATGGACGGATTAACGTAATGAACTATAACGGGAAGAAGTTACTGATTACAGGCGGTGCCGGATTCATCGGTTCAAATCTTGTAAAAACCATTGCCGCTCGTTGGCCTGATGCCGAAATCTGCGTTTTGGATGCTTTTGTGAATGGCCATTTTAAAAACCTAATCGGGTATCAGGGTGAATTGATTGCCGGGGATTTGACGGATGAAAAGATTCTTAAGCAGTTAAAAAACCGGCCTTTTGATGTGATTTTTCATCAGGGGGCTATTACCGATACAACGGTGAGTGACCAGAAAAAGATGATAGAAGTGAACACCAACTCCTTTTCTTTTCTTCTGGATCTTGCCTCCCTCAATCAGGCCACCCTCGTCTATGCCTCAAGTGCCGCTGTCTATGGAAATTCTCCCTCGCCCAACAGGGTGGGAAAAGGAGAAATTCCAGAAAATGTCTACGGGTATTCAAAATATTTGATGGATGAAATGACTCGCCTATATCTGAAAAAATATCCGGATCTTCAGCACAATATTGTCGGACTCCGGTACTTCAATGTCTATGGCCCCGGAGAATATTATAAGGGAAAAATGGCGTCCATGATCCTGCAACTTGCCCTGAAAATGCGAAAAAATATCACGCCACGCCTTTTTAAATTTGGCGATCAGCGGCGGGATTTTGTGTTCGTGGACGATATTGTTCAGGCGAATCTGAAAGCGGCTACGGCAGGTGTCAGTGGGATTTTCAATGCCGGTTCGGGTGTTTCAAGGACCTTTAACGACATTGTAGCTATTCTGAACGAAGCCCTTGGAACGGATCATTACATTGAATATTTTGACAATCCCTATGCGTTTTATCAGAATAATACCTGTGCGGATATACAGGAATCCCGGGATAAATTAGGCTATTCTCCCAATTATACACTGGAAAAGGGGATTCAAAAAACTGTAGATTGGATTCAATCTTCAATGAAGGATGCTGATCCCATAAGCGAATGACCAACATCAGTGAAAAACGTCTCATCTGGATATTAAGTGATCAGGAAGACCTGATTGCCTTTCTCCGCGAGGATTTAATAACGGAAACAATTCAGGTAAAAAGCTATTCACCGCATGATATACAGGAAATAAAAAATGAAATACTCCATTATCCTCCGGATTTAATGATCAGTTGTCATCACAAGCTGACGGATATTCTCCCCCTGGCAAACCGTGAGAAGATCCCCCTGATGATACTGGTACCGGAACATGAATCATCTGTCCTGGAAGCCTATAACCATTTCCCCGTTGTGAAAATCCTTGAAATGTCCCATCCTTTTCAGCCGATTCGACCAGTAGTGTCGGAATTTTTTAACGATCTGAGGAATCATGCCAGGAGCAAAATATTATTCATTCTTCCCGACGAAACAGAACGGAATATCTTTCGAAATATTAGCCAGATATACAAATATGGAGCAACCTTTATCGAAACCTATGCCAGGGCAGAGGAGCTTCTGGAGACCAAACCCTATGATTTGGTGGTTGTTAATGTGGACAATCCGGATGAAGATTCAGAATTGCTTCTCAGCAATATCCGGAGCAAAGATGCCAATCTGCCAATCTTAGCCCTCTCTGCAGGGCATAGACGGGTTATGTTCCACAGGCTTTATGATCTGGGTGTGAATGATTTTCTTCACATTCCCTTTGATATCGATGAACTTACCCTCAAAATCTCCGGTTTGCTCCGAACCGTCCTTTCCATGAAAGCGATCAAGAAGTTATCGGAAGTAGATTACCTGACACAGTTGTTGAACCGCCGGAGTTTTTATGATCAGATCATGCCTTATATCAACCTTTCCCGGCGTCAGAATTTGCCCTTTTCCATCATCATGACGGATATTGATCATTTTAAACGGATCAATGATACCTTCGGTCATGATACGGGTGATAAAATTTTAATCGAAAGCGCAAAAATAATGCGGAATAATCTTCGTAATTATGATATCCTGGCCCGGTTTGGCGGCGAAGAGTTTGTCATTTTTATATCCAATGTGAATGAAATCAATGCCATGTATGTGGGAGAAAAGCTTCGAAAAGGCTTCAAGGATGCATTGAATGACCGCTTGGATAAACCCATTACCATGAGTCTGGGTGTTTCAACCTGGGCTGGGGGCGAAGTGGATATCGATAAGCTGATTCAGCAGGCCGACAAAGCCCTGTATGTTTCCAAAAACAGCGGCAGAAATCGCGTCACGCATTTCAGGAATCTTCTCTGATTAATATGCAATTCCTTTTAGAAAAACTTAAAATCGGGGTCCCTCTTTTTCTTGCCCCCATGGCCGGTGTTACGGATATGCCTTTTCGGCAGATCTGCCGTGATTTTGGTGCCGAAATCAGCTACTCCGAATTTGTCAGTTCGGAAGGCGTTATCCGAAATAATCTGAAAACCCTTCGTTATATGACATTTCAAGAGAATGAACGGCCTGTAGGAATTCAGATTTTCGGTCATGATCCAAAGGTTTTGGCGGATGCAGCCACTTTTATTGAAAAAACGTTTCATCCCGATCTCATCGATTTGAATTTCGGTTGTCCCGTCCCCAAAGTGGTTAAAAAGGGAGCCGGAAGTGCCCTGTTGAAAGACCTGGAAAGGCTTCGGGATATTGCCTCAGCCGTTTCATCATCTGTAACGATACCGGTGACGGCAAAAATACGTTCCGGATGGGATGATAACCATGTGGTGATTCCTCACATTGCTCCGGTTTTGGAAGAGAGCGGCATTCAGCTGGTCACTCTCCATCCCCGGACAACACTCATGCGGTATAAAGGCCGGGCGGACTGGTCCCTGATCCGGCGGCTGAAAGAAAATACCCGGCTGCCTGTCATCGGAAACGGGGATATCCGTACCGCCGGTGATGCCCTGCGAATGATGGATGAAACGGGGTGCGACGGTGTGATGGTCGGCAGGGGCGCTTTGGGAAATCCCTGGTTGCTCAGACAAATTAAAGCCGCCCTGACCGGAACAGCTATCCCGGAGAATCCTTCTCCCAAAGAAAAAATGGATCTTATGAGTCAGCATTTCAGGGAAGTGGTAAGATTTTACGGCACGGAACAGGGCTATAAAGTTTTCAAGTCCCATATCGCCTGGTATACTACAGGACTTCCCCATGGATCCGCCTTCAGACAAAAAGCCAATATGTGCCGGTCAGTCCACGAAATGGAAACGGTGATCGCCACTTATCAAACCCTGTTGAAAGAGCTTTCTGAAGGCTAATTTGCTTGAAAGAACCCCCAGTTTTCTCTAACTTCCCATCTCTGAGAGAGAGTATGCATGCAGATGCGGGAAATAAATAAAAAAGCTCACCCATTTACCATATTTTGGAAAAAATAACGTATGCCATCACCTAAAAAAAAACGTAAATCTCCTGATGGATCTGATCAGATAAAATTGCTGGCTATTGATGGAAATGTCCCCTTCCCAAATATCATTTTTCCCGTCGTTGTCCGGGAGGAACGCCATCTTCAATTGATTCAGGAAGCCATCACGTCAGATCGTATAGTGGGAGTTTTTGCCCGGAAAAATCCCGATGATTTGCTGGATGAATCCAACGATCTGTTTGAAGTGGGTGTGGCCTGTCTGATCCTGAAAATGTTTCAGAGCCCCGACGGTTCCATGCGTGTTTTACTTCGGGGGCTCCATCGTATCACTCTGGATAAAATTATAAAGGAAGAACCTTATCCTGTAGCCAGGGTTCATTCCCTGGTTGAAACAGCCGGTGATTCATTGAAAACTGAAGCCCTTACCCGGGCAATTGCAGACCTTTTCCAGCAAATACTGGCCCTTTCACCGGTGCTTCCGGAAGAAATACAGGAAATTGTTTTTTCCATTGAGGATCCATCCAAACTCAGTGATTTGGTCACCTCTGCTTTGAATTTGAAAGTCTCTGAAAAACAACAGATTCTGGAAGAAAACCGTATCACTGAACGATTGACAATTTTGGTCAGGCTGTTGAAGAAAGAGCTGAAACTGATCGAGTTAAATGCCAAAATTCACGACCGGGTCAGTTCTTCCCTGAATCAAACCCAGCGAGAGTATTATCTTCGCGAACAAATGAAAGCCATACAGAATGAACTGGGAGAAGATGAAGAATCCAATCCGGAACTTCTTGAAATCCACCGGAAGATGGATAGTCTGCCCCTCTCGCAGGAAGCCCGGGATGCCGCCGAAAAGGAATTGGAACGGTTGAAACTGATGCATCCCTCTTCATCAGAGTATTCCGTTGGGAGGAATTATCTGGACTGGTTATTGAGTCTTCCCTGGGGGAAAAAAACCGATGCCTTGCTGGAACTGAAAAAAGCAGCCGCTATTTTGGATAAGGACCATTACGGCCTGGAAGATGTTAAAAACCGGATATTGGAATTTCTGGCTGTCCTCTCTTTAAATAAGGAGGCCAAAAGTCCCATTCTGTGTTTTGTCGGGCCTCCCGGAGTGGGCAAAACCTCTCTGGGACAATCCATTGCCAGGGCCATGGGACGGAAATTCATCCGTTTCTCTCTGGGGGGCATGCACGATGAAGCTGAAATTCGGGGTCATCGCAAAACCTATATTGGTGCCATGCCCGGGCGTATTATCCAATATATCCGGAAAATCGGAGTAAAAAATCCTCTGATCATGCTGGATGAGGTGGATAAGGTTGGACAGGATTTCCGGGGCGATCCATCCAGCGCCCTCCTGGAAGTTTTGGATCCGGAACAAAATTTTGATTTCAGGGATAATTACCTGGAAGTCAGCTTCGATTTGTCCAATGTATTCTTCATTGCAACTGCCAATCAGGAATTTACCATTCCTGATGCCTTGCTGGACAGGATGGAAATTATCCACCTTCCCGGCTATATTACACCGGAAAAAATCCAGATTGCCAAACGGTTCCTGGTTCCCAGACAGGTAAAAAGCGCCGGTTTGAAAAGCGCACACATTCGTTTTACGGCTAAAGCCCTGGAAAACATCATTGAAAATTATACCATGGAAGCAGGAGTCCGCAAGCTGGAACAGCACATCAGCCAGATTTGCCGGAAAGTTGCCCGGAAAATTGCCGAAGAGCCTGAAACCCCCCGGGTAAATATTTCTACCCGTAACCTGGAAACATATCTGGGACCTCCCCGGGTTTTTAAAGAGGAGGTGCCTCACCGGGATATGATGGGCGTTGCCGTTGGATTGGCTTACACCGAATCCGGAGGGGATGTCTTACCTGTGGAAGCCACACTCATGAAGGGGACAGGCAGCCAGAAGATGACGGGACAATTAGGGGATGTGATGAAAGAATCGGTCAGCACGGCGATCTCTTTTCTCAGGGCCAATGCGGATGTATACGGCATCAAAACAAATCGTTTCCTGGATTATGACATTCATCTCCATTTTCCCGCTGCGGCAATCCCTAAAGACGGTCCATCCGCCGGTGTGACCGTTACAACCGCTGTTTTGTCCGTCTTGTTACAAAAGAAAATCCGTCATGATGTGGCCATGACCGGTGAAATCTCCCTCCGTGGAAGAATCCTCCCGGTAGGAGGAATCCGGGAAAAAGTTACAGCCGCACGGCGGGCAGGTATCCGGCAGGTGATTCTACCGGCCGCCAATAAAGGCGATGTGGTACGTGTACCGGATGAAGTGAAAAACGGAATGACCTTTTTCTACGTATCCCGTTATGAGGATATTGAGTCCCTGGTGTTTCACGGAGGAATCAGAAAAGTAAAAAAAGCAAAAAATAAAACGTCAAAAGAACAAAAAGAGAGGTAAGCATGAAACAACGAATAAGAGTCCTGATTATGGGTGCAGCCGGAAGGGATTTTCACAATTTCAACACCTATTACCGGGATAATGAGGACTATGAAGTGGTGGCCTTCACAGCGACTCAGATTCCCGATATCGATGGAAGAAAATATCCTGCGGAACTGGCAGGACACCTGTATCCTGATGGGATTCCCATTTATGATGAAGCCGATCTGGTGGATTTGATTCATAAACATAAAATTGATATTGTCAACTTTGCGTACAGTGATATATCCCATGAGAATGTTATGCACAAAGCATCCCGGGTGAATGCAGCAGGAGCGGATTTTATCCTCCTGGGGGGCAATAAAACCATGGTTGAATCTTCAAAACCGGTGATTGCCATCACAGCCATTCGGACCGGATGCGGTAAGTCCCAGACAACCCGCCGGGTCATTAAAGCCCTGCAGGAAATGGGGAAAAAAGTGGTTTCAATCCGTCATCCCATGCCCTATGGGGATCTGGTGAAACAGTCCGTCCAACGTTTTGCGGAACTGGACGATCTTAAACGGCATGATTGTACGATTGAAGAGATGGAAGAGTATGAACCCCATATCGCCATGGGTAGTGTGATTTATGCCGGTGTGGATTATGAGAAAATTCTGAGGGAAGCAGAAAAAGAGGCGGATGTAATCCTCTGGGATGGTGGAAACAATGACACCTCTTTTTATAAGGCAGATCTGACCATTACGGTTGTGGATCCTCACAGACCGGGACATGAAACCACCTACTATCCGGGAGAAACAAACCTCCGCCTGGCGGATATTGTCGTAATCAATAAAATTGAAACCGCCAATCCGGAAGATGTGGAAACAGTCCGTCAAACCGTTCGCGAGATCAATCCCCATGCACGTATTGTCGATGCGGCCTCCCCGATTTTTGTGGAAGACGGTGAACTCATCAAAGGGAAACGGGCACTGGTTGTGGAAGACGGCCCAACCCTGACCCATGGTGAAATGCAGTATGGCGCCGGCATGGTGGCAGCGGAAAAGTACGGAGCTTCTGAAGCGGTGGATCCCCGTCCCTTTACTGTGGGAAGCATCACCAAAACCTTTGAAAAATATCCCGATATCGGCATTCTTCTTCCGGCTATGGGTTATGGAGAACAGCAAATGAGGGATCTGGAAAAAACCATTGCCAAAACAGAGTGTGATGTGGTGATAATCGGAACCCCGATTGATCTGCGCCGGGTAATCAAAATCAAACAACCGTCTGTCCGGGTCACCTATGAGCTCCAGGAAATCGGCGAACCGACATTGAAAGATCTGCTCAGGGATTTTATCCGTTGAGGCGATCCGGTAAAACAGCAGTTATTGCCCTCGGGGGGAACGCCATATCCCCCGGGGGTAAAAGCAATATTCATGAGGAGTTTGCCAATACCCGGAAATCCATGGATTTAATGCTGACTTTTATCCGGAACGGGTACCGGCTGGTCATTTCCCATGGAAACGGTCCACAGGTAGGGAATGCTCTGCAGCGTGTGGAGCTGGCCCGGGGCATTGTTCCGGAAACTCCCCTGGGGGTGCTTGTGGCCGACACACAGGGAAGTATCGGCTATATGATTGAACAATCCCTGCAAAATAAGCTTCACGATGCCGGTATGAAAAAGGAAGTTGTCACCGTCATCACGCAGGTTCTTATCGATAAGGATGATCCGGCTTGTACAAACCCCACCAAATTTATCGGACAATTTTTCACAGAGAAAGATATTCAGCCTTTGATAAAGAAACATGGCTGGAAAGTCCGCTATGTAGATGGAAAAGGGTGGCGACGTGTAGTACCGTCACCCCAACCTGTAAAGGTCATCAATTCCCGCCTTATCCGTCATCTGATTGATGGCGGAGCTATTGTAATTGCCGCCGGTGGTGGAGGCATTCCTGTGTATTATGATGAAAAGGGACATCTGGAAGGTTTCGATGCCGTGATTGACAAAGATCTGGCCAGTGCAGTCCTGGCTGATGAAATCAAAGCCGACGAACTGTTTATACTCACAGGTGTGGATCAGGTTGCTCTTCATTTCGGAACGCCTCAGGAGACTTATCTTTCACAGATTACCCTTTCTGAAGCCAGGACATTTGATGAGGAAGGACATTTTCCTCCCGGATCCATGGGCCCCAAAATCCATGGGGCGATACACTTTCTGGAGCGGGGTGGAAAGTCGGTGACCATCACGTCTCTGGACCGGATTGATGATGCCTTGCATGGTCTAACCGGAACACGCATCGTCCCCGACTGAGAGGAGGATACATGAAGATTCACGAATACCAGGCAAAAGAACTCTTTCAAAAATATCATATTCCCGTCCCCCGGGGTGATATTGCCAAAACAGTTGAAAAAGCCCGTTCTGTGGCAGAATGGCTGGGGACGGACACTCTTGTTGTCAAGGCACAGGTCCATGCCGGAGGGCGAGGACAAGCCGGCGGTGTGAAAATTGTTCATTCAGCAGATGAGGTTGCCGATATAAGTCGCGACCTTCTGGGTAAAAGCCTGATCACACATCAGACAGGCGGTGGTGGAAAAAAAATAAAAACCCTGCTTGTGGAAGAGGGGATACAGATCCGAAAAGAATTTTATGTCAGCATGATCACGGACCGGTCTGCAGGGAAAAATATCCTCATGGTTTCCACAGAAGGAGGGATGGATATTGAGAAGGTTGCACAGGAATCACCGGAAAAAATCCACATCGAACCTATTCATCCGGCCACAGGATTGCTGCCCTTTCAGAAACGTCGGCTTGTAGCTGCTCTGAAACTCTCCCGGCAGGAAGGGGACATGGCAGGGCGCATTTTTGAAAACCTGATTCGGCTCTATACTGAGCTGGATGCTTCCCTGGTGGAAATCAATCCCCTGGTGTTAACCGATGAATCTTTTCTCATTGCCCTGGATGCAAAAATAAATTTTGATGAAAATGCTTTATACAGACATCCGGAATTGGAGATTTATAAAGATACATCCGATTTGGAAGAGGGTGAGCAAATGGCTGAAGAAGCCGGTTTAAGTTATATCCCTTTGACAGGGAATGTGGGTTGCATGGTGAATGGAGCCGGTTTGGCCATGGCCACCATGGACATTATTAAGTACTACGGGGGGAGCCCGGCAAATTTTCTGGATATCGGTGGGGGAGCCAGCGCCGAAACCGTGGCCAAGGGGTTTCAGATTATCGTTTCCGATCCGGGAGTCAAAGCAATCCTTATCAATATTTTTGGTGGGATTGTCCGTTGTGACCGGGTGGCCCGGGGGATTATCGAAGCCCTGAATACGGTAGATGTACACATTCCGGTGGTCGTAAGGCTCAAGGGAACCAATGCTGAAGAAGCTGCCACATTGCTCAGGGAAAGTCCTCTCTCGTTTATTGTGGCTGATACCCTGGCGGATGCGGCACAAAAAGTGGTTCAGGCAGCCCAGGAAAGAGGAGGAAAGGCATGAGTATTATATTGGATTCATCCTCCCGGATTGTTGTCCAGGGAATTACCGGTAAAGAGGGACAGTTTCATACGGCACAGATGCTGGAATATGGTACACAGGTTGTGGCCGGTGTGACACCGGGAAAAGGTGGAAACACTGAGCAGGGTGTCCCCGTTTTCAATACAGTGCATGACGCCGTAAAAAAAACGGGAGCCAATATATCCATCCTTTTTGTCCCGCCACCTTTTGCTGCAGATGGAATCATGGAAGCGGCAGCCGCGGGGGTGGAGTGGATTATCTGTGTAACAGAGGGGATTCCTGTTCAGGATATGATACAGGTTAAAAGCTTTTTAAAGGATACGTCGGCAAAACTAATCGGCCCCAACAGTCCGGGTGTGATTTCCCCGGGGAAATCCAAGGCAGGTATCATGCCGGGATTTATTCACCAGGAAGGGAGCATAGGTATCCTCAGCCGGTCGGGAACCCTGACTTATGAAGCCGTTGCCCAGGTGGTAGAGGAAGGATTCGGTCAATCCACAGCCGTTGGGATTGGGGGGGATCCGATCATTGGATCCCGGTATATCGATCTTTTACGGCTTTTTGAAGAGGATGATCAAACCGAGGCCGTCCTCATGATCGGAGAAATCGGGGGAACAGCGGAAGAAGAAGCGGCAGAATGGGCAAAAGAACATTTTAGCAAACCTCTGGCTGCCTTTATTGCCGGTCAGACTGCTCCGCCTGGAAAACGGATGGGTCATGCCGGTGCCATCATCAGCGGTGGGAAAGGCAAGGCTTCGGACAAAATGAAGCAGCTTCAGGAAGCAGGAATCTGCGTCATTGAAAATCCTGCCCTCATGGGGAAAACACTTCATGATCTGATAAAAGAAAGGAAGTAACATGGGTTATACACTCTGTATTATCAAACCTGATGCCGTTTCAAAAGGGTATACCGGAAAAATTATGGATGATTGTATCCAGGCCGGATTTGTGATTCATGGTATTCGTAAGGTGCAGCTGACAGAAGATCAGGCAAAGAGTTTCTACAAAGTACATGAACACAAACCCTTTTTTAGGCCTCTGATTGAATTTATGACAAGTGGTCCTTCCGTAGCCCTTGTGTTGGAAAAAGAAGATGCAGTAGACGCTTTCAGGGATATCATTGGTAAAACAGATGCCCGGGAAGCGGAGGAGGGGTCCATCCGCCACAAATATGGAGAAGACAACCGCCGGAACGCCGTACACGGTTCCGATTCTCCCGAAAATGCAAAAAAAGAAATTGCTTTTTTCTTTGCAAATATTGACCTTATTTAATAGTATTCATTATGTAACAGGAGGTTATCATGAAAAAGGCCCTTTTTGCTATAGTTCTGCTTTTAGGCGTTTTACTGATTTTTTCCGCATGTGCCAAGAAATATCACGGTACGGTAGGTGAACCCATTGATGTCACCATTCAGGAAGATACAGAAAACGTGACCCAGTTTCAGTGGGCATTTAAGAAAAAGCCGGCTGAATCCCGTTTGGATCCCCGTGATTTTGAACCCTCGGACTACGCAGAAGCGGTAACCTTCGTCCCGGATGTGCCGGGAACTTATGAAGTAATCGTTGTGATGATTGATGAAACGGGTAAAGAAACAGATGAAAGTTTTATCTATGAAGTTACATTGGCCGGAGAGGTCGTAGAAGAAGCCCCTGAAGTGGTGGAAGAAGAACCGGTTGAACCTGAAAAACCTGCTGAAGTAGCCGAAGAGGAAACCTGGGAACCGGCACCTGAGCCGACGGCTGAACAGAAGAAATCCTTTAAACCACCGGTCAGCAAACCGGCTCCTGATGTATCTGCCCAGGAAGCAGCCAACAGAATACCCAGTGATAAAAGCCGGTACACCATACAGGTATCCAGCTGGACCAGCTACAAAACAGCCCAAAAAGCCATGAAAGATCTCCAGGATGCCGGATTTGATGCCTATATCCAGAATGCTTACCTGAGTCATACGGATAAGGTATGGTATCGGGTTCGTGTCGGGAATTTTACAAACCGGGCTGATGCACGCAAAGTGGCTGAACAGATTAAGGATAAGACCGGACAGGATACCTGGATCGATTATATGCGCAAAGATTACTAACACGATTGTGTTGTGTAAGATTTGCTTTCCGTCTTGACTCTTATTCGAGGATATAATAATTTAACCGGCTTATGGAAATATTGCTCTCACATATTTCCGACGAGGAAAAGCTCTTTGAATTTGATGAGCGATCGGCAGCCATTGGGCTTCCGGAACAGTTTGGGCGGGTTACTGCATCCATTCATATCTATTCTCTGGGTCAAAAATATTTTGCCCGTGGAACACTGGAAGTGGATGTCCGACTGACTTGTGACATCTGTCTGGATGAGTTTGAGCGCCACTTTGAAGAACATTTCGAAGTGCTTGCAGACAGTGGTCCGGAACCGGAAGATCCTGATGAGGAGGAAGTCATTTATATTTCCCCCAAAGCACTGAGTATCGATTTCAGTGATTTTGTACGCGATCAGCTTTTGTTGGCACTGCCAATTCAAAAACGTTGCCGCCCCGACTGCAAGGGATTATGTCCAGTATGTGGAGCGAATCTGAACAGGGAGACCTGTTCCCATGAAACAGGCAGTCCGGATCCCCGGTGGGACAAACTAAGAGCATTGAAAATGAAAATTGAAAATTCGGAGAATTAGATGGCGAATCCTAAAAGAAGACATTCCCATGCACGGAGTGCAAAACGAAGGACACACTATACGGTGGATGCCCCCGCCTATCAGAACTGTCCCCAATGCGGGCACGCGAAGTTACCTCACCATGTGTGTCCCAACTGTGGTTATTATAAAGGAAGACCGGTGATTACACCGAAAGAAAGTTAAAAAAATGACTTTTTTCTCCACAGATCAACGATAAATGACAGGAAGCGGATAATTGTCCGCTTTTCTGTTTATATGTTGCACAGAGGAGATGTACCATGGATTCCACATTAAAAACCGCCCTTGTTTTTCCCGGCCAGGCTTCACAGGTTGTCGGGATGGGACGGGATCTCTATCAGGCGTTTTCCCCGGCGAAGAAAATGTTTGATACAGCCAACGATATTGTAGGATATGATTTAGCCGACAAATGTTTTAATGGTCCCCTTTCTGATTTAACACAGACACGGATGACCCAGCCGGCGATTTATACTGTTTCGTCTGTTTTGTTTACACTTCTGAAAAAAATGAATTTTCCCTATCGTGCAACAGCCGGCCACAGTCTGGGTGAATATTCAGCTCTTTATGCGGCTGGGGTATTTTCTTTTGAGGATGGACTCCGCCTGGTGAATGTCCGGGGAAAAGCCATGCAAATTGCAGGCGAACAAAATCCTGGTGCCATGGCGGCTATATTGAAATTGGAACGGGAAAAGGTTGAAGAAGCCTGTCAACGGGCAGCAGAATATGGCCGGGCACAGATTGCCAATATCAATTCACCGGGACAAATTGTCATCTCCGGTGACGTGGAAGCAGTCCAGGCCGCTATGAAAATTGCAAAAGAACTGGGAGCCACCCGTGCCATTCAACTGGATGTCAGCGGTGCCTTTCATTCCCATCTGATGACTCCGGCGAAAGATGAACTGGAAAAAATGATAGTTGACATTCCATTCCATTCACCGAATATTCCCGTGTATTGCAATGTGAACGGACAGATTGCTGAAACACCGGATCAAATCAGGCAGAATCTTATTGATCAAATTGTAAATCCTGTGCTTTTTGTGGATCAGATTAACCGGATGATTGCAGACGGATTTGAACGCTTTATTGAGGTAGGGCCAGGTAAGGTGCTTCAGGGACTGATTCACCGGATCAATCCGGACGTGGAAGTAAAAGGAGTCTCCGGTTGTCCGGACCTTCAGGATTTGTGTGGAGATCTTGCGGTGCTGGAACATGAAGAGTGATGTGAAAGATAAAAATATCCTGATTTCCGGTGGTAGCCGGGGCATTGGTTATGCCATCGCCGAGCATTTTCTCAAATCCGGCTCCCGGGTTATCATTGTGGGAAAAAATCCTGAACGGCTTTCATCAGCGGCGGAAAATTTGTCAGCTTACGGACCGGTAACTCCTTTAGTGTGTGATATTTCTGTATCTATGGAAGTTGATGCGTTGTTTTCAGAAATAAAATCCCGTTTTTCTGCATTGGATTGTCTGGTAAATGCCGCAGGAATTACACGGGATCAACTGGCAGTCCGGATGAAAGACAACGACTGGGATGCCGTGATACAGGTGAACCTGAACGGGACTTTCTATATGTGTCGTAAGGCGGTCCGGATGATGATGGCTCAGCAGGGTGGGACAGTCATTAATATCAGTTCAGTTGTTGGACTCCACGGTAATATTGGACAGGCTAACTACAGTGCCTCAAAGGCTGGCGTGATTGCCCTGACTAAAACTTTAGCACGGGAAGCCGCCGGAAAAAATATTCGTGTCAATGCCATCGCTCCCGGTTTCATCGAAACAGATATGACCAAAAATTTACCCGATCAGGTAAAAGAAAATTTCTTAAATTCCATTCCCATGAAACGTTTTGGGTTACCCCGGGATGTTTCAGGATTGGCAGTTTTTCTAGCCTCGGAAGAGGCCGCCTATATCACTGGTCAGACCTTTGTGGTGGATGGCGGTATGTCGATGTAACGGACCAGAAAGTGCAATAAATTATTGATACACGAAGGAGATCAACATGGCTCGTGTGACTTTTGAAGAACTCAAAGCCAAAGTAGCTGAAAAACTGAATATCGACGAAAAGAAAATTACACCTGAAGCCCGCTTCATCGAAGATCTGGAAGCGGATTCTCTGGATACGGTGGAATTGATCATGTATCTGGAAGAAGAATACGGTATTACCATCTCCGACGAAGATGTAGATAAGCTTAAATCTGTCGGTGATGTCCTTCTCTATCTTCAGACCAACGTTTGATCACTTCTGATACGGAGTTTCCTGTGTACGGCCTTCCAGGATTATGTCAATGACATCACAATCCCTGTTTCATAAAATAGCCTACAAAATTTCCCGTTTTCTCTCACGGGATAAAAAAGCCTGCCTGGGAGATAAAATCTACCGTTTGTTTCCCTACCGTTTTCAGGATCCGGATCTCTTAAACCAGGCCTTTTTACATGCTTCTGCCATTAATCCCGAAACCCAGACCCGGGACGACAGTTATGAACGGCTGGAATTTTTAGGGGATGCTGTACTGGAACTGGTGGTTAGCCGTTTCCTGTTTTATAAATTTCCTGACTATTCTGAAGGAAAACTGACGCAGATGCGTTCAAAGCTGGTAAACCGGACAACCCTTTCGAAGGTGTCGACGACATTGGGGTTTGGGGATCTTATGATTCTGGGACGGGGAGGAGAGAAGGATAATTTACGGACACTCCATTCTGTGTTGTCAGACCTGTATGAATCCTTCACCGGTGCTTTGTACCTGGACGGTGGGTATCAGGTTGCTTCAGATTTTATTCATCAGACGCTGTTAATTAACCACCATAAGTATATCCCTGCCCAGGATACACAGAATTATAAGGGTCGCCTGTATGAATACTGCCAGAAAAATGGCCTTTCAGAACCGGTTTTTAAAGTCATTAGTGAAAATGGACCGGAACATGGGAAAGATTTTGAAATCAGTGTTATTATAAATGGTGACGTGTATGGTACGGGAATGGGTAAAAACAAAAAGTCTGCAGCCCAGGAGGCGGCACGTTTTGCCCTTGGACGTATCAAGGATGAAGAAAAAAATCAGCCATCTTCCTGAAATCCGGAATTTTCTGCAATAAGTGACTCTCCAAAACGCTTTTTCCAATCAGGAAAAAATGAAATAAAACGATCTTTTAATGTCTTGTATACGTCCTGACGTTTATCCATTTTTAGCAATTTACGGACCAAATCCTGCAAGTCCTTAAAAGATAATCCCCGAATCATTTCACGAACCGGTCCCAGAAAAATGGGACTCACACTCAGCATATCAATATCGAGTCCTACCAGGAGTAAAATGGACAATGGATCTCCGGCCATTTCACCACATACAGATACGGGGACTTTATGATGGTGCCCGGAACGGATAATCCATTGAATAGTCCGGATCATGACAGGATCGTAATGACAATATATATGATTAACTTTCTCATTCCCCCTGTCCACAGCCATCATGTACTGGGTGAGGTCATTGGTCCCTATGGAGATAAAATCCACCTTTCCGGCGATTTTATCCGCCATGAGAGCCGCGGAGGGGACCTCAATCAAAATGCCGATTTCACAGTTTTCGTCAAAGGGGACCTTTTCTTCCCGTAAAATACTTTTTGCCGTTTCAAAATGATGGATAGCCTGTTCCAGCTCTTCCAGACGAGAAATCATGGGAAACATGATTTGTACTTTTCCGTAATGTGAAGCTCTGAGCATGGCTTTCAGCTGAGTGATAAAAATATCCGGCCGGTCCAGACAGATCCGAATGGCCCGATATCCCATGTTCGGGTTGTCTTCATGTAATAATTCCTGCTCAAGAATCGAAGCGATTTTATCACCACCCAAATCAATGGTCCGTAACACAACAGGTTTGTTTTTAAGGAAACGCACCATGGTCACGTATTCCTGAAAGAGCTCTTCTTCCGTTGGAAGTGTGTGTTTCATCAGATATAAATATTCACTTCTGTACAACCCGATTCCCTGACCGCCAAATTCTTTCAACCCCTTCAATTCTACGGGAAGACTGATGTTTGCCACCAGGTCTACAGTTTTTCCGTCTTTTGTAACGGTCCTGTCGTCTTTATGCTCTGCATAATACGTGGTGATTTGTTGCTGGCGCTTGATCTGGTGTTTATAAAGATGCTCCGTTTCATGATCGGGATGAATAATCAGTTCACCCTTGTACCCATCCACAATCAGGGTCTCACCGGACAGGGTCTCGTTGGCTATGTTGGGGACCCCTACGATCATGGGAATTTTCAAAGACCGTGCCAGTATGGACGTGTGTGATGTGGTTCCGCCCAGTTCAGAGACAAATCCCTGGACATTATCATCGGATAAGATAATGATATCGCCGGGTGTCAGGTATTTAGTGATTAAAATAACGGGTTCATCGCAATGGTTGGACAAAGGCTCGATGGTTTCAGACAAGAGAACCCGCAGGACGCGCTGTTTAACATCCTTGATATCCAGAATCCTTTCCTGGAAAAAGCTTGATTCACCATCATCCAGCATTTGTATATAGACATTCATGACTATCCGGTAGGCAATAGGTACATGCACCAGGTTCTCGGTCATATAATTCCGGACCTCGTCATCAATGTGATGATCCATAAGAATAGAGATCTGAGCATTGATCAATTCAGCATAATTGGGCCCCAGACGCTTTTCAATCCGTTCGCGGATTTGCTCGAGCTCTTTCAGTACTGTATTTCGTGCCTCGTCCAGGCGCTCCATTTCTGAATCAATATCATGGAGTGAAATTTTTGTCTTGGGTATAAAGTCAATTTCATGGGGACGATAAATCAGGGCTTTGCCAATGGCTATCCCCGGTGCGGCTGTGATTCCTTTGATTTTTTCGTTGGTAACTGTCACTACTCTTCCGTCATACCAAATTTGTTCTTAGCCAGTTCAACGATAGCTTTCACGGCTTCTTCTTCATCTTCTCCATCTGCCTGGACCTTCAGGGTCGCCCCTTTTTCGGCTGCCAGGACCAGTATTCCAAGGATGGATTTGGCATTGATTCGTTTCTCTCCCCGGCTTAGGAAGATATTGGAACTGAATTTCGAAGCCAGAGTAACCAGCGCCGTTGCTGGTCTGGCGTGAAGTCCCTGTTTATTGATGATTTGAAATTCTGCTTCTGTCATTACTTGGTCCTGTTCATAATGAATGATGTGAATGAACGAATGAGTTTTTCCTGTGGGTCCGCTAATTTACCGGCCAGTTGGTAAGCCCTGTCGACTTCCTGTTTAATACGTTCTTCGGTTTTTCTCACCGCCCCCAGTGATTCGAAGAAGTCCCTGATTCTGCTTATACCATGTTTGGAAATATAGTCACGTGTCAGCATAGAATCAAGAAGGCTTCTCTCTTTTTCTTTGCATAAAGAGTAAGCCGTCAGTAAAAGAAACGTCTTTTTCTTTTCTATCAGATCGCTCCCAAGGCTTTTTCCCATATTTTCCGGATTGCTGGTAAGTTCCAGTAAGTCATCCTGTAATTGAAAAGCTCTACCCGTTGCAAGAATCACTGCTTCAATGATCTGAATCTCCTCGGTCACGGCATTACCCAGCAACGCTCCGATCTGAGCTGCTCCACTGAGCAGACGGCCGGTTTTTAATTCGATCATCTGCAGATAGTCATCAATCCGGACGGCTTCTGATGATTCAAAGGACAAATCGTAGCTTTGCCCCTCACATACGTGGAGGACGGACTGGGTAAATACCGGCAGGATGGCGTTTTGGATAGTCAGATTGCTCTTTTGAATGGTCTGAAAAGCCAGGGTGAATAAGGCATCTCCGGATAGAATACCGGTATTGATATTCCACTGAACGTGGATGGCCGGTTTGCCATGGCGCAGGTTGTCACTATCCATTATATCATCATGGATCAATGAAAAAAGATGGATCATTTCGACGGCCATGGCTGGATAGCGTGAACATTCCCGGCTGATTCCATAACTGTCCGCCATGGCTGCCAATAAAGCCGGTCGGATCCGTTTTCCCCCGGCATGAAATGCATAGCGAATGGGATCATATAAATCTGACGGATTTTCCGGTATCGGACAGGCATTCAGCTGATCATTGAACCAAGAGACATATTGTTTGTAGTATGTATGGAAATCAGTCACGGCTTTGTCTCAATATGGTTGGGTTGTTGTGAAATGTGGTGTATGTGGGACATCCCGTTAAGAACATGATTTGTTTCAGGATGGTTCTCATGTTCCGGAGGGTTTTCAGGATACCTTCTTTACCATTTTTCAGATAAGCCTGATAAATGGTATTGGCTGTTGAGCAGAGACGGGCTCCCAGTGCAATTCCTTTTGCCACATCATGTCCACTATGGATTCCTCCGCCGGCAATGCACAGCATCCCCGGACATTGTTCAAGAGCGGTTTTCAGGCAATGGGCCGTAGTAAGCCCCCATACATCAAAGGGATCTTTTTCGATGTGATCTCCTTTTCGAAATCGTTCCGCCCGTGCCCATGAAGTACCTCCCCGTCCGCCAAGATCCACATAACGAATGCCGGCCTGCCATAATTGCCGGATATCATTTCCGGAAAATCCATGGCCGACCTGTTTGGCAATAATGGGAATATCCGATTTTTCCACAAGCGTGCTCAGTGCATCCATAATCCCCGTGAAGTCTGTGTCCCCTTCCGGTTGTATCAACTCCTGGATTTTATTGAAATGGACAGCAATGGCATCAAACTGTCCATCCAGCGTTAGCGTCACTATTTCATTTCGGATGTGTAGATCCCTGAGCTGAGCAATACCGATGTTGGTGATCAGTGGAATGTGGGGGGCGATGTTTCGAAGACCTTGTAGGACTGAAAGGCCGGTATGGTTTTCCAGAAAGCTCCGCACGGATCCGATGCCCAGTGGGATTCTTTCAATCTCTGCGCACTCTGCCAAAGCTTCATTCAGGGTATTTCCCTCATCAGATCCACCGGATAAGGCTGCAATCATCAGGGGAAAAGAAATGGTATAACCCAGGAACGAAAGCGATGGATCGATGGCATCAAAACGAAGCTCAGCCGTTTCTGCCGGAATCCATTCCCATTCTTCAAAACCGTTTGTTGATCCTGACACGGTTAAATCAAACTGTTTGAACAATGCCAGATGTTCGTCTTTCCGTTCCTTCGTTCCCATGGTCGTGTCGTAAATATTCCCCGAAGACATAAACGGGGATTCATGATCCCCGCTGTGATGATTATTCTTCCTTTAATGATCCGAATTCTGCCAGTTTATTCATGATGAGATCCTGGATCTCTTTCAGTCTTTTTTCAGACCTGGCTTCAAAACGGACGACAATGATGGGTTGGGTATTGGAGGCTCGTACGAGTCCCCAACCATCCTCAAATTTAACCCGAACCCCGTCTACCGTAATGCAATCGTAACGTTTGCTGAAAAATTCCACGGCCTTTTTTGCGATTTCAAACTTGGCCGTATCCGATTCAGCTGCCAGGCGGATTTCCGGCGTAGAGACAAATTTTGGAAGCTCGTCATAATAAACATGCAGGGGTTTTTCTGAGCGGGAAAGAAGTTGTGCAAAGCGTGCCGCCACATAAATTGCATCGTCATAGCCGTAATATCCGTCCTTGATAAAAATATGACCGCTCATTTCACCACCAAAGGGGGCACCGGAATCCAGCATCTTTTGTTTCAGTAAACTATGACCTGTTTTCCACATCAGTGGTTTACCTCCCAGACGTCGGATTTCATCTTCCAGGACCTGCGAACACTTGACATCAAAAACAATAGGTGTCCCCGGTTCCTTAATCATTTCACGAAGGAATATACTCATCACCTGATCCGCCCAGATAATACGTCCTTTGTCGTCAACTACCCCGACCCGGTCTGCATCGCCGTCAAAGGCAACACCCAGGTCATATTTTCCCGTTGCCATCATATCCATTAAATCTTTCACGTTTTTTTCAACCGTGGGATCCGGATGATGGTTGGGAAAAGAGGGATCCACATCACAATAGAGTTCTGTCACTTCGGCACCCAGGCGGCGAAAGAGTTCGGGAGCTACCAGTCCCCCGGCGGCATTTCCGGAATCAAGGACAATTTTTAATGGTTTTTCCAGTGTTATACCCTGAGTCACTTCCTCAATATATTCCTCGCGGATCTTTTTATCTTCCTGCATCTCTCCTTGGCCGGTTTCAAAATCCTTCTGCTCAATCAGTTTCCGGATTTCCTGGATTCGTTCACCGAAGAACGCTTTTTTCTGATAGGATAATTTAAAACCGTTGAATTCAGGGGGATTGTGACTTCCCGTAATCTGCACACCGGCATCTACATTCCGTTTGAAAAGACTGTAATAATTGAGGGGTGTTGGGAGGATTCCAATATCAATCACATCAATACCGGTGGATAAAACACCTTCTGCAAAGAGTTTTTTCAGCCCGGGGGTTGTATCGCGGACATCACCGCTCAGATTCATGGATTGGGCACCGTGACGCACCAGCCAGGTCCCAAAGCCTTTTCCCAGATTAATAACGACCTCATCCGTGAAGTCTTCTTTTACGATTCCCCGGATGTCATATTCCCGAAAGATAAAAGGATTCATGATTCTCTCCGTTTTTTACATTTCATATTAAGTTAATTTAAGAATTCCTGATTGCTTGAACAGTAATTTTATGGGAGAGAGGGAGGTAGGCACTTTGTGTCTTTTGGAAAGTTGGCACCTTAATACCACTCCCTGCGGGTGGTTCGCTGAGTGAAAGGGATTGGTTGATTATTTGGGTATTTCTATCATTAAATAATTTGGCAAATAATATATATGAATAACAATATTAACTTGCTTCATGTATCATTTTGGTGTATTTTACCCCCGGGGTGGGGGAGGTCACCTAAGCGAAATCATATATTCCATCTCTCTTATAATTCTTGTGCTAAATCAAATTAATCGCCAATTCTATTAAAGAAGTTAGAAGGTGGAAGTTGGAAGTTGGCGTCGCTTCGCTCCTGATAGTTGGATCAAGGGCTCAAGGGTTCAGGGGTTCAATAGCCGTTGCGCGGCTTTCAAACGCTGCTGCACAGCTTTATCAGAAGTTGGAAGCTGGAAGGTGGAAGTTGGCGTCGCTTCGCTCCTGATAGTTGGTTCATGGGTTCATGGGTTCAGGGGTTCAGGGGGGTGGTGGTACAGGTTCCGACTTTCGACTTTCGACTTTTGACTTTCGACCATCTACTGTCCACTGAAAAAGTAACGCGTGACGCGTGACAAGGGGGTTTGAGGGAAAGATATTTATTAGCGGGAAAGGTAACGAATCAGGTCGATATTCATGTTTTTGAATTCAAGAATCTCTTTTTAAATATGTTTCTAATAATTCTCCTGAAATGTACTCGAGACAATGTGAGGTGAGTTGTGTTTCCAGTTCCGATTAACTGCCAGAGCAGAAGGCAATGTTGGATGGAATTGAAACCGCAGATCGTCGTATCTGATGGATCATACCCTATTTCTTATCATCTGGAAATGCTTTCGTAATCCTGTATATCCCGGTAACTCATGCAATACTTCTTTTCCAAACAACCAAATCTTTGTGTGATTTCAAAATAAATCCCCATTTTACACAATTAACTAACATCTACTAATATTCTTCACACTAAATAATAATTATCCCCCAAAAACCACTTGTTACTCGTCACGCGTCACGCGTCACTGCCTTGTCCCATTTCACGGGGCAGGCAATTATCTCCTAGAAGTTGGAAGTTGGAAGCTGGAAGCTGGAAGTTAGCGTCGCTGCGCTCCTGATAGTTGGATCAAGGGCTCAAGGGTTCAGGGGTTCAATAGCCGCTGCGCAGCGTTCAAATGTCGATGCCTGGAATCATTGAACGCCGAAGGCGATTGAATGCTGAGCGCAGCGAAGCAATTGAACGGCACGAAGTGCCGCTTGAATCCTATAACACTGCGTGCAGCGAAGTACCAATCCCCCAATCCAATCAATCCCCTGTGAAATACGCTGCGCTCCTGATGTATTAATCAAGTCAATCAAGTCAATCAAAACAATCAATTCAATCGACTTTTTGACTTTCGACTTTTGACTGCCGACTGCCGACTGCCGACTGTTGACTGCCGACTAACGACAACAACTTCCCCACCCCCCATTTCATAGGGCAGGCGATATCCAGGGTCTACACACAGATTCACTCCCTCTTCCCTTCTTCCTTTCTTTTCCCTACATTCCATCCTGTTTCAAACAAAGAGAGGCTCATGGTCCATCTTTCCCAAATCAAGCTGCAATTCGGACACCAAATGCTCTTTGACGGGGCATCGTGGAGTATTTATGCAGGTCAGCGTATTGGACTCGTAGGTCCCAATGGGTCGGGGAAATCCACCATTTTGCGGATGTTGTGCGGAGAAATAACACCCGACGAGGGTCAGGTGATTATTCCTCAGGGTGTTACAACAGGTTATCTGCCGCAACATATGGACGATTTTAATACGGATCAGACACTGATAGATGAAGTCATGGATGTTTTTGCTCATCTGATGAAAGCTGAAAAGGAAATGCGGAAACTGGAACATGAAATCTCTGAAAATCACACGCCGGAGCTTATGAAGCGGTACGACCGCTTACAGGAACTGTTTGCCCGGGAAGACGGATATACCATGGAAGCCCGGGCCCGGGCAGTGTTGTCCGGACTTGGTTTCAAAGATGAACAATTGTCCCAATCTGTCCGGAGTTTTTCAGGAGGATGGCGTATGCGGATAGCCCTGGCCAGGCTGTTGCTGATTCATCCTACCCTGCTGTTACTGGATGAACCCACCAATCATCTGGACATGGAGACATTAATTTGGCTTGAAAAGTTTATTACCGATTACAATGGAACCCTGGTGATTGTCTCCCATGATCGCTATTTCCTGGATAGGATCACCGATCACATTGCAGAGATTTACGATGGAAAAGTCAGGGTGTACCCGGGAAATTATTCCGATTATGAAGAAGCCCGGGCTCAGCGACTAATGCAGCAGGAAGCGGAGCAAAAAAACCAGGAACGGCGTATAGATCAGATTGAACGTTTTATTGAACGGTTTCGATATAAGGCCAGCAAAGCAAAACAGGTGCAAAGCCGGATCAAATATTTGGAAAAGATTCAACGGACTGAGGTGGAAAAACTGGGAAAATCCATCGGTTTTCAATTTCCCCCCCCGCCCCGGAGTGGAGATCCGGTGGTTGCCTTTGAACACGTAATGTTTGATTATGGGAAAGGACCGGTTTTTACAGATGCCACTTTTCAAATCCGGCGGGGTGAAAAAGTGGCATTGCTGGGACCCAACGGTGTGGGAAAATCCACCCTGATGAAAATTATCAGTCAGGAACTGGAACCCGCATACGGGAAAGCACGTTGGGGTTATAATCTGGAAATGGCTTATTTTGCCCAGCATCAACTGGATCAGCTGAATCCGGACCTGAATATTCTGGATGAAGTGTGGAGCCAGTCTCCGGGAATCACCCAGAGTGCTGTCCGCAGTTTACTGGGGCAGTTTCTCTTCAGTGGGGATGATGTTTTTAAACCGGTATCTGTCCTCAGCGGCGGAGAAAAAAGCCGGGTGGTGCTTTTGAAAATGATGTTGAAAAATGCCAATTTTCTCATCCTGGATGAACCCACCAACCATTTGGATATGCAAAGCAAGGAAGTCCTGGCTCAGGCACTGGATGAATTTCCCGGAAGCGTACTGATTGTGAGTCATGACCGGTTCTTTCTGGATATGCTGGTAACCAAGGTTTTGTGGTTTCACAAAGGGCATGTAAAGGAATATCCAGGGAATTATTCGGAGTTTCAGCAATGGTATGATGAAAAATTCAATCCGGTTTTGCAGAATACGAAAACCTCTGATTCCAGGCCGGATAAGATTGACAGTAAAACCCGGCGCCGGATTGAAGCACAGGAACGGCAGAAAAAATCCCGGGAGAAGAAAAAGTATCTGGAAAAGCTGGATAAGACGGAACAGAAAATCGATATTCTTCAGAAAGAGAAATCAGAGATAGAGCACCAAATGAACGGGACCGGTTTTTCCGCACTGACTCCCGATGAAATGGCAGCGGTTACCCGACGGTACCAGGAAATTGTGAAAACCATGGAAAAACTGGAATATGAATGGTTGATTTTGACTGAAATTCTTGAAGAATAAAAATGTTTTTCAGAAACATTGATAAATAATAAAAATCCTCTATTGATGAGATGCTGATGAAAAATTGCATGTCCGTTGATCAACGTACAATCTTTGTCACGGGTGCCACATCCGGCATTGGTCTGGCAACAGCGAAAGCTCTGGCCGGAATGGGTGCTTTTGTGATTGGGAGCGGCAGGTCTGTCGAACGGTGCCAAAAAGCGGAAGCTTTGATCCGCCGGGATTATCCAGACAGCCGGGTGACATATTTAACGGCTGATTTATCTTCTCAACGGCAGATTCGTCATCTGGCAAGGGATATTCGGTCAATCCTGGTGAAAACCTTTGAAAAACCGGTTCTGGATACCCTGATCAATAATGCCGGTGCTTTCTACAGCCGGTATACTGAAAGTGAAGACGGGATCGAAGCAACATTTGCAGTCAATCATCTGGCTCCTTTTCTGTTGACTCACGAACTCCTGCCGCTGTTGGCAGAATCTACAGACGGAAGAGTTGTGACCGTAGGTTCCGGATCCCATTTTCATGCAAAAATGAAATGGCGGGACCTCCAATTACACCGTTTTTATTTCGGCTGGAATGCCTATAAACAGTCCAAACTTGGGAATGTCCTTTTTACATATGAATTCAATCGGCGTTTTCATCAAAAAACCGGTATCCGGGCGTTTGTCGCCGATCCGGGTCTGGTCCAAACCCCCATTGCCATGAAACAATCCGGTTTTCTTGTAAAAACTTTCTGGAAACATCACATTAAAAAAGGGGCTTTACCAGAAGAGGGAGCTAAAACCAGTATCTTTCTGGCAATGGATCCAAATCCGCTAAAACACAATGCCATTTATTGGAAATATGAAAAACCACTGGCTCCAAATTCCCGTGGACTGGATGCTTCTGATGCCCAAAGGCTCTGGGATATTTCCTGTCGTTTGTGCCAGATAGAAACATGGGAATAAATAACAGTCCATTACTTGATACAGATCACATTTCCCGCCTCTTGACAGGAATCATTTAAGAACCTTCCCTATATTAAAACAATATGATTATTTTCCGATTACTAAGAACATGATTCTCTGAACTATTGACTGGAGAAAAATGCTCATGAAATCACGTATTCGTCCCTTTTTATTGATGGTAGCCCATTATCTGAGCGGCCCTGTGTTGATTAGCATTGCATATTTTATATTTGGTTTTTTCTGGATCCTTTTTTCTGACAGGATTTTATTGGAATTGAGTCCCAGCAGTCAGGACTACATCAAATACCAGACCTACAAAGGTTGGCTTTATATTGTTATTACTACAATACTCGTTTATGCTTTATCAAAAGTATATGCAATTCATAAAGATAAATCCCTTTCACTTTCCAGGGAAAAAGAACGGATTATTTCAGAAAATCTGAGGGAAAAGGAAACGCTTCTCAAAGAGGTGCATCACCGGGTTAAGAATAATCTGCAAATTATGATCAGTCTGATCAGGCTGAAGAGAAAGCATCTATCCGATGCTCACGACAGTGAAATCCTGAAGGAAATTACAGATAAAATGCATGCTATTGCTTTGGTTCATGAGATGCTTTACCAGGAAGATCTCTTGTCTGAAGTTAACATGAAAGGATACATCATCAAAATGATCAAACATTTGGAAGTTTCCCTGGAATCACGGAACCGGGTGAAAATACATCCCGATTTGATGGATGTCATTCTACCCCTGGAAATTGCCGTTCCCTATGGGATTCTGATAAATGAAATCATTACAAATATCTTAAAATATGCTTTTCCGGATGAGTTGGAGGGGGATATCACTCTTGAACTGAAAAAAGAAGATGATGGAAAAGCGGTCCTTTATATAAAAGATAACGGAATAGAATTTGAACCCTCTGTTTCCATGGATAAAGAACATGCTTTCGGCATGCGTCTGATACATGTTTTAGCTGATCAGTTAAATGCCTCTCTTCATATTGATTCGGAAAAACCCGGAACATCATATACTCTTGTACTCAATCTCAATAACGATTCAACGTCTCAACGTCTAAACGTTTAAAAGTAGCCCTCTCACGTTCCAAAAATTCTATAATGCGCGGATTTTTATAGTCCGGATAGGTCCATGGCAGGGGATGATAATGTTTATCCTGATAAATTAGGGTGAGTTCAGACCAGATTCCCTGCCCGAGATAGAGCCTGTGAGCATATCCTTTGGTCGTGAGCAGACTAAAGTTGAAATGCGTGAGAACACCGGGATCAATATTGAATATCCGCTTGCCCTCCACCTGGTAATCATCTTCTATCAGGTTGGATTTCAGTTTAAAACCGGCGGCATTTTCCATAGAAACCGGTTTCAGGCAAACTGCATAAATTTTATCCAGTTCTTCGCCCATTTCTTCTTCGTAATAATGGGTTATCTTGCTGAAAGGTAAAGGTCCAATGATATCCCAATCTGACTTGATAAGTTTATGGAGGATCAGATCCCACGATTGGACATATTTTTGCTCCGGAGAATAGGTGATGGCTGTAAACAGCAAGGCGGGTGGTGCTTTTGATATGTGTTCCATCTTTTCATTCCATAAGATGTGCGTTTTGTTCTTTGACCCACAGTTTAAGGGATTCCCAGGCTTTAGTATTCTTCTGGCTATACCAATATACGGTATTGTTTTGTAAAAGGGGATCGTCTGTGTCACATAGTCCCGACTGAGCCCATAAATCCGTTCCAGGCACCGGGGAAAAGGCAGAAAGACTCACACGGCTTCCGGCATTCAGGGCCACAATTGCAGCTTCCTTAACATCCCGGGGTGTTTGATCCGGAAGGCCCATGATAAGGTAGGTGATGATGTCTCCAGAACCATATCCCGCCTTCTGCAGATGCTTTAAGGCTTTCAGATAGGATTGCCGGTTGACCTTATGACTGATGAGATCCTGATAAGCCGGGGAAACAGTCTCCAGACTCAATCGGGGTTCGTAGAAATGGGCGGCAGCCATGAGTTCTGCCAGCTCTTCATCGATAAAGCGGGCAAAGAGTCCGTTTGGGCTGTGAAACGTGAAGTCCTTACGGTATTGAAGAATTTTTTTCAATAAAGGTTTTATATGGTTTTCCCGGTTGATAAACAAAGCGTCGTCATAAAACACAAAATTTCTGAGTCCTCGTGTATCACAGGCAAAATGTATGTCTTGCAGAATCGATTCAACGGGGAATTGGGAAAAGACAGGGTTTAATATGGGTCCGGCACAGAAAGCACAATGGTATGGACATCCCTGGGATGTGTACAGCGGATAGTGTTTGAGTATTGGAAAGTCATGCCACACTTTTCTCAGGTGACAGGGGGTTACCTGAGACATGGATAAGCCGAATCGTTCTTTCAGCCACTGGGAAAGCCGGGCAAAATCGTGTCCCGGAATCAGCAGATCCGGTTTAATGACTTTTTGGGCATGAGCCGGCAGTAGGGAAGCATAAATCCCACCGAGGATGATGGGGGTGCCAGGGAAAAATTGTCTTAGCAGCTCTGCTGTTTCTTTCACACCGGTGTACCAATAGGTCATATGGGATGTGAGAAAAATGGCATCGGGTTCCTGTTTCAGAGAACGAAGGATATGTTCCACTTTCACCCGGGGTGCTCCGTAACGACTAAAATAGCGGGGAATATGTTTCAAAACAGCGGGTTTTTCAATTATCTCACGGTAAAAATGTCCCGTCCCGGCAGGGGTATCCCGCTTATGAGCAGACATTTCAGACCACAAGGGATTGAATCGATCCAGCAAATCGATGACAGTGATATCAGCAGGTCCATTTGCCAAAGATTCTGCCAGAGAGAGCAATCCCAATGGCCTGTAGAAAAGGTCATACGCCGCGAAATCGTGTATCCACGGATTAACAAAAAGAAAGTGACAGTTTCGACTCATGGGAAAATGTTAAGAAACACCGGGACAAAGTGCATTGAAAAATGTATCTTTCAGGAAAGTTTTCCTAAAAAAACACAGAAGAACTCATGATTTGAAGGAAGTGCTTCATGGTACACACATTTCAACTATCCACAAGCCGTTCCCTTTGTTTCACGGATATCACCTCCAAAGTGCGCCAGGTGATCCGGGATTCAGGATGCCGGAACGGGATCGCTGTGGTGTTTACCCCACACACAACCGCAGGGATCACCATTAATGAAAATGCCGATCCCCATGTTCTGGATGATCTGACATGGAAATTCCGGGACCTGGTTCCGCCGGATGAATCCGAATATCTCCATGCCGAGGGAAACAGTCACAGTCATGTTTTATCCACGTTAACGGGGGCATCGGAAACTCTTATTATCCAGGAAGGAAAGCTGCTGCTTGGTATGTGGCAGGGACTTTATTTTTGTGAGTTTGACGGACCGCGCACACGCACGATCCACATCAAGATCATTCCTGATCGGGAATAATGCATGAATCCCTCCTTTCTTCAGTTTCCACGGATAATCCGGTCTGCCGGATCACCTTATGAGACAGGTGTTCAAACCGGCCGTCAATTGGGACCGGATTTTGCCGTGTATATTGATCAGTATCTGTCCACAGGACCATTTCTTCATCCCCACTTTAATCGTCAACGGCATCAGGAGGAATCCATGGCTATTTGTGCCTCTTACCCTGAGCGGTTCCGGCAGGAGCTGGAAGGACTTGCCCGGGGTGCGGGTATATCCTTGAAAAAGGTAGCGGAATGGGTTTCCGCCGAAGCCTGTATGTCTGATGCTTGCAGTGGATTCCTGCTATATGATGGCGAAAAAACGTGGATTGGCCGGAACAATGATTTATGGAGTCCCCACCTTTGGGGATTTGCCCGGCATCGGGCAGTGTCTCACAAAATTCCTGTAACAACATTTGGTCTGGCAGGAGATGTTTTTTCCGCTACAGGGCTGAATCAGGCCGGACTCTGGCTTCATTACAATTATTTGAAAGCACCTGACCAGAACCATGATTCCTCATTGGCCCAACCCTGTTATCTTCAACTTGTGGACATGCTGGAGAGCTGTGAGAGTCATGAGGATGTGACATCTTTTCTTCAGAGTTATCCCCGGCAGGACGGGATGATGCTTTTTGTGTCCGATGCCCGGAACAATAAACACGGGATTTTTGAATGCACCTGCCATGATATAGTATACCGGCCTTTGCCAAAGGAGATGGGATCTTGTTTTCTGGTGGGGACCAATCATTATACTCAGGCTCCATATGAGAACAGTTCCCATCCGGACCGTGCCGATTCATTATCCCGATACCGGCGGCTTGAAACACTATTGAGTGACTTTTCTACAGGTCAATTAACCGCCAGTTTTAACTCTCTGAGAACCGTCCTTGCGGATGAGGGAGTTGAAAAACGCCAATCCCATTACGGTACCGTTTATGCCAATCTCTATTATCCGGAAACTGGAGAATTCTGGTATACATTCGGTGGATATCCGGCGGCGTCTTGTGGGAGATGGCGGAAGGGTACGAGATGACGCAAAAACGAAGAGAGGATGGTATTAAAATGTCCATTTATCAGCTTCGTTAGACATTTGCTGTATTAAAGGATAGTTAGAAAACATGTAAATCAATGTGTGATTTGATAATCCCCATATAAATCCTTTATATTTCACTATTGAAGCGTATTTGTTTCTTCGTTCCCCCACACTTTCACTCCTTCAAAATTCCAGTGTCTTATCCAGACTTCTGTACTGAATGGCCTCGCTTACATGTTCCGGAAGAATCGTTTCGGATTCGGCAAGATCGGCTATCGTTAACGCCACCTTCTGAATCCGGCTGAAGGCACGGGCACTGAGTCCTAGTTGAAGACTGGCCTGCTCAAGCAAAAGATTGCAGGTTTCATCCAAAGGGGCAAATTCCCGGATCATCCGGGTTGTCATGTGGGCATTGCAGTGACAATCTTTGAATCTTTCAAATCGCAAAGTCTGACGTTGACGCGCTTGTTGTACCCGCTTCCGGATTTTTTCTGAGCTCTCCCCGTTTTGTTTGTTCTGAAGGTCTTTAAATGAAACGGCAGGCACATCCACGTGGATATCAATCCGGTCCATAAGAGGACCCGATATTCGGCCAAGATAATTTTGAATTTGTCCTTCACTACAGGTGCAGGTATGTCCCGGGTCGGTGTGATAGCCACATGGACAGGGATTCATGGCGGCAACCAGCATAAATTTTGCAGGGTAGGTGAGACTCGTAAGAGCCCGGCTGATGGTGACTTCCCCATCTTCAAGGGGTTGGCGCATGACTTCCAGAACATTTTTTTTGAATTCCGGAAATTCATCCAAAAACAAGACACCATTATGGGCAAGACTCACTTCTCCGGGTTTTGGATAACGGCCTCCGCCGACAAGAGCGGAATCGGAAATGGTATGGTGCGGCGAACGGAAAGGACGGGTTGCCAACAAACCGCAATGTCCCGGCAGAAGTCCTGCTATCGAGTGAATTTTCGTCGTTTCAAGAGCCTCATCAAGCGTTGGATCAGGTAAAATGGATGGGAAACGCTTTGCCAGCATGGATTTCCCCGACCCCGGAGGACCAATCATGATAACGTTATGTCCACCTGCAGCGGCGATTTCCAATGCCCGCTTTACGTGTTCCTGTCCTTTGACTTCTGAAAAATCAAAGGGATAATGCCGGTTTTTCTGAAATAGTGTTTCCACGTTGACTGTCACCGGTGTCAAATCTGTGTCACCATTCAGTACATCAATGGCTTCCCTGAGTGTATGAACACCCCAGACTCTGGCCGTTCCGGGTATGGCTGCTTCGATGGCATTTTCTTTTGGGACGATAATGTCCGATTTATGGAAATCCGGCATCCCCATGGCAATCGGTAATGCCCCCCGGATACTCCGGACGTGTCCATCCAGAGCCAATTCTCCCAATATGATGAAATCTTTAAGCCGTTCAGAATGGATCACCCGGTCACAGGCTAAAATTCCTGCAGCCAAAGGTAAATCAAAGGAACTTCCCTCTTTCCTTAAATCAGCAGGTGCCAGATTTTGTGTGATTTTCCCTCCTGGGAAAGCATAACCTGATGATTTCACGGCAGAGACAATCCGTGAAAAACTCTCTTTTACAGCCCCTTCCGCCAGACCCACCATGATATGCCGGGGAGTACTGGGGATATGGTGTGTTTCGATGGTGATCTCAAATGCATGGACACCTTCCAAACCCGCCGAGTAGACTTTTGATAACATATAACACCCCATGTTTCCAGAAAAATAACACGATCAGTGAATAAATCAAAAATAATATTATTTATACTATATTCAAAGAATATAATATCCATAATACTGCTTTTATTTTTGAAAGGGTGTGGTTAGATTTTTGCCGGTTAAAGGAGAACATATGGAAGAATATAGACTCATTCTGGTTGCGGGCGCCCGTCCGAATTTTATGAAAATCGCGCCGTTGATGCATGTGTTGCGGAATCATCAAAAGATCAAGCCATATCTTGTACATACCGGCCAGCATTACGATGAAAAAATGTCTGATTTGTTTTTTCGGCAGCTGGATATTCCCGAACCGGATATCAATCTCGAAGTCGGGTCTGCATCCCATGCGGTCCAGACGGCTTTGATTATGGAGCGGTTTGAAAAAGTGTGTCTGAATGTCAAACCACACATGGTGATGGTCGTGGGTGATGTGAACAGCACGGCAGCCTGTACCCTGGTAGCGGCTAAACTTCATATTCCCACAGCTCATTATGAAGCAGGTTTACGAAGCCGGGACCGTTCCATGCCGGAAGAGATCAATCGTCTGGTGACCGATGCCATTTCCGATTATTTTTTCACGACGTCTGTAGATGCCGATGAAAATCTGATCAATGAAGGGATCCCACAAAAGAAAATATATATGATGGGAAACCTGATGATTGATTCCCTCTATGAACATCTGAAGAAAGCAGAATCCCTGAATCATGCCATACAGACATTGGATGGTAAAAAGACTGTCCAACTGGACAAAACCCTTCCGGATGGGGGATATGGTATTATGACCTTCCACAGACCATCCAATGTGGATGAACCGGAAACACTGGCTAAACTGGTGAACGGTTGGGGAACAATCTCAAAGGATGTCCCCCTGCTTTTTCCAATTCATCCCCGGACTGTTAAAAATTTAAAAAAGTTTGGTCTCTATGATATTTTGGCTTCCTATGATTCTATTTATTTAACGGAACCTGTGGGGTATCTTGAATTTATTTACTTTATCCGGCATTCGGCATTCGCGTTGACAGATTCCGGAGGAATTCAGGAAGAAACGACAGCCCTGAATATTCCCTGCCTGACTATCCGTCCTTCAACGGAAAGGCCTGTAACTATCTGGGAAGGCTCCAATAAACTGATTACTGTGGATGATATTGAAAAAGAAGTCCGGCTTATTCTGAAAGGGAAGGGAAAAACCGGAAAGACACCAAAATTCTGGGATGGCCAGACAGCAAGGCGGATTGTAGATATTTTAGAGGATATTTTTTACGTATAGACGTTGAGAGGTTGAGGCGGTGAAACGTTCAGGCGTTAAGATGAGGGGGCTGGAAATTTGTGGTTTGGCGCTGTTTTTCTCACGAATGGTTGTATATATGATAACCATCACCGTATCGTGATGTTTCTATATAGGAAAAAGTTTAGGTACCAACCCCCCCGGGGATAAAATAATGTCCCACAGAATAAAATGCAAGATTATAATATAATTAATATATTAGTATATCAATGTGACTTGCATAATTGTCATTTATTTCCAGTTCTATGTCCAAAGTCATGTTGAGTTTTCTCTACCGATCTATATCTTATGTTCTTCTAGTAAGGCATATACTTTAGGATTCAGAACTTTTTGTAACCTATCTGTACCTTTCGTATCAGACAGTAAAAAATTGGAGGACACGTGACAGAACATTTGACAAAACAGGATTTCCTGGAAAAAGTATTCAACTATGAAGTCAACTCAGAATGGAAGTATGAGGGGGATGTGCCGGCTGTGATTGATTTTTATGCGGACTGGTGTCAGCCCTGTAAAATGGTAGCTCCCATTCTGGAAGAATTAAGCACTGAGTATGGTGATAAACTGCATATTTATAAGGTGAATACAGAACAAGAACAGGAGCTGGCAGCGGTTTTTGGAATCCGGAGCATCCCTTCTATGCTTTTTATTCCGAAGGATGCCCAACCACAGATGGCTGTTGGTGCTCTACCCAGGGAATCACTGGTGAAGGCCATTGATGAAGTTTTAGGGGTAAAACTACCCGAATAAATGTTTCATCAATCATGATTATGAACAGGTTTTCTCACGGAAACCTGTTTTTATTTTATCCTAATTTTCCGGTAAGATCGTATTCTGAGGCATCTGTAATTGTTACATCATAAAAACATCCCTCAGTCAACGGGGAGTCAATGATAACCTGATTGTCTATATCCGGTGAATCGCCTTCCGTGCGTCCAAAAGAGACACCTGTCTCTTGATTCACGGTATCGATCAGCACCTTTTGCGTGGAACCAATTTTTTCACGGTTTTTCATCAGGGATATTTCCTGCTGCAATGAGAGAATGGCGTCATACCGGGCGGATTTTACATAGTCCGGGATGTCATCGGGAATGTGTGCCGCCGGAGTGTAATCCTCCCGGCTGTATTTAAAAGCGCCCAGTCTGTCAAATCGGAATGAACGGACAAATTCCAGCATTTCTTCAAACTCCGACTCCGTTTCTGTGGGATAGCCAGTAATAAGGGTCGTGCGAATCGTGACGTTAGGGATGGTATTCCGTGCTTTTTCCAGTACCTTCCGGATTCCTTCACTGCTTTGTCCACGCTGCATCAGTTGAAGTATCCGTGTATTGATATGTTGAATGGGGAGATCCACGTAAGGAACGATCCGCTCTGAACGGGCTATGTGTTCAAAGAGTCCGGGTGGAATGTGAGCCGGATGTCCGTAGTGCAGGCGAATCCAGGGGATATCAATACTTTCCATCTCCTTCAGAAGATCTGTCAGTGTGACCCGGGGTGATAAATCCTTTCCATACATAGTGGAATCCTGGGCAATGAGGATGATCTCTTTCACACCCATTTGTATAAGATGCCGGGATTCCCTGAGGATGGTATCCACCGTCCGGCTTTTTTGGGGCCCCCGTATGATGGGGATGGAACAGAATGAGCAGCGGTTGTTACACCCTTCCGAGATTTTTAAATATGCATAATGACGGGGAGTCATAAGTGATCGAACGGCCACGGGATCATACGTATAGGTGGGATCTCCGGACAGATATCGGATGACTTCCTGCATTTTATCCACACCAAAAAAGGCATCCACTTCCGGTATGGCTTCCCGGAGTTCCCGTTCATAAATCTGTGGAAGACAGCCTATAAGGATCAGTCGCTGAAGTTTTCCTGTTTTTTTCAATTCTGCTGCGGCAAGAGTGACATCGATGTTTTCCTCCCGTGCTTCCTCAATGAATCCACAGGTATTGATGATGATGGTATCTGCTTCAAGAGGATCCGACGTGAGCTCCAGTCCGGCTTTTTCCAACCCGCCCTTTAATACTTCACTGTCAACCAGGTTTTTTGAACATCCCATGGTGATCAGATGGATTCGCATGTGAAACCTTTCTTCATCAATTATTTAAGCGCCGTCCACTCACCGGACACATCCTGAAAAAGGATTACGTAAACGATTTAATCCCGGTTTCCGAAAAGAGAATCGACGTACAGATCCGCATCAAAAGGGAGGAGGTCGTCGATTTTTTCACCCAATCCTACAAATTTTACGGGGACACCCATTTCTTCATGGATAGCAGCAAGCACTCCTCCCTTGGCGGTCCCATCCAGTTTTGTGACTACAAGGCCTGATATGGGAAGGATTTTACCAAATTCACGAGCCTGTATCAGCCCGTTCTGACCGACTGTTCCATCCAGAACCAACAAATTCTCATGGGGTGCATCGGGTATTAGCTTTTGTATCACCCGGATGATTTTACTCAGCTCTTCCATAAGATGGGCTTTATTATGTAACCTGCCGGCTGTATCGATGAGAATCAGGTCGCTTTGATCCCGGATGCCTTTTTGAATACCGTCATAGATAATCCCGGAAGGATTCTTTGCACCGGGATTTTTGATAAATGATGCCCCGGCCCGTTGAGCCCAGGTCTCCAGTTGTTCTACAGCCGCAGCCCTGTATGTGTCGCCGGCGATGATCAGGGATTTCTTCCCCTGCTGGGCATAGGCGTAGGCCAGCTTACCCAGGGTAGTTGTCTTTCCGGATCCGTTGACACCTGCAACCAAAAGAACAAAGGGATGGTGGTTTCCTACAGGTATTTTGGCATCGTTTCCGGCAAAATGATCTCTGAAAGCATCACGGATAATATCCTGGATGTGCTCATAATTTGTCACTGGAGACTTCCGGGAACTCTCTTCTATCTTTTGTAAAAGGGATTCTGTGATCCGGGGGCCGAAATCAGATTGATACAAAAAGGCCTCTATCTCATCCATGAAATCGTGATCGATTTTTATTTCTTTTCCTACCAACGACAGAAGGCCTTCCCTGAAGCGGTTTCTTGAGCGTTTCAATCCGGTGTCGAATTTATCTTCTTTAGGCCGATGTGTCGTGGAGCCGTCTTCACGATGCACGGCCCCTTTCTTTTTGAAAAATATCATACTTTTCCTGTCTTTATGAAGCGTTTCTCAGATGATCGGGGGTGATCTTAATCAGTTTGACCAGTTCGTAAACATAGACAACCCAGCTGTAAAACATCAAACCGGTGGCCAGGTAAAGCACGGCCTGTGCCCACTCTCTCCAGGCGGGGTTGAGCCATAAGAAAAGGCTTAAGGCTGCCACGGTAATAAATATTTTTCCCGGTATGTTGGCACCGGTTGTGACATTTTTGGCATTGTGAAGATGCATCGCCAAAAGGGCAATTGTAAAATCTCTGATAGCCAGGATATATAAAAACCACAAGGGGAAATTCAGTTTATCCACCATCATAAGCAGGACGGTAAATCCTACAATTTTGTCGGCAAGGGGATCCAAAACCTTCCCATAATCGGACACATCGTTGTTTTTCCGGGCAGCATATCCGTCCAGCCAGTCTGAAACGACAGCCAAAGAGAGCCAGATAATCACCCCACGGGTATTTCCACTGCTCAGGGCATGAGCAATGGGAAGGGACATAAACGCCCGGCTCAGACTGATAATGTTGGCCAGTGTAAAAAAGTAATGAGGTTTAACCTTGTCAGCCCCGATTTTTTTCCTGATGGTTTCTTTTTTTTCTTTCAGTGTCTCTGCCATAAAATCCCCTTGATGAAGACAAAAAGTAGCAATTACAGGGTATATTCACAACGGTTTTAGATTTTCTATCTTCCGGAAAAATCGGTTCATTTATGATACATAAGGTCTGAGCATCTCCTGCATTTCCGGAGTTTTGATCATATCCCCAAGGGATCCATAGCCTTGTATCTGAAGATCTTTGAAATAAATAACAGAGTCGCATGTCGCAAGAATATCCGTTATTCTGTGGGAAATGATGAAAATCCGGGATCGCGCCGCCTGTTGACGGATCGTGGCATAAAAAAGGTGTCTGAATTTCTGGTTCAAAGCGGTTGTCGGTTCATCATAGACTGCCGTTTCAGCTGTTGTGGCAGCCGTGAGGGCAATTGCCAGCCGTTGTCTTTCTCCTTCGGAAAAATCTGTCAGGAAATCTTCCTGCCGTGATTCGCGGGGAAATTCAAAGAGTTTCAGGTAGTGATTAAAAGTCTTTTCCTGAAAATGGCGACCGACTTCAAAGCGTTTATCCCTGTACATATCGATAATGGATTGTACGGTATTCCCCGTAAATAACCGGGTAAGATCCTGAGAAAGATAAGCTGAAAAGCCATAAGAACTGAAGATATCCAGTTCTTTGAAACGATAATCCACCAGGAGTTTGATAAAGGTGGATTTGCCACTTCCGATAGGGCCACAGAGTCCGGTGATTCGGAATGGACCCAGATCCATCCTCTGATCACTGATCAGGGTTTTTCCTTCGCAAATTGAATATGTAAAGGGGCGAATAATCATGATTTATATAGCTTTCAGGTATGCGGTGATCTCTTCAGCTGCGAGGCTGGAGGTAAAATCATTCTCCCTGCTAAACAGGGGATAATCTTTTGCCGGTATGGCCTGAACGAGCCTGTGTCCATGAAAATGAAGGATTTGATCTGCAAAACAGTATTCATCGGGGAATTGTGAGGCGATCAGACAGGAGGAATTCTGTCTGTATTTCCGTATCCAGCTGTACATTTTTTCGATGACGGGATAATCGAGATGGCTTGTCGGTTCATCCAGAAGAAGAAGATCTGCTGGAATCAGAAGGGTCGCTGCAAGCATGACGCTCTGCAATTCACCAAAAGATAAGTCATATAATTTTGTTTCTAACAGGGATTCCAAATGGAAGTATTCGGCAATGTCCCTGCTTTTGTGTTCAACCACATCATCGGGAAAACCGTGCTGTATCAGGGGGAATTTCAATTCTGATTCTACAGTTGTTGTAATCATCTGATGCATCGGATTTTGCAATAGGAGGGATGAACGGAAAGCAGGAATATCTCCCAGGATTTTATCATCCGGGATAAAACCGGCAAGGGCTTTTAAAAAGCTGGTTTTACCACATCCCGAATCGCCCAGAAGAAGGTATATGGTGCCCTCATGTAAGTCTAGAGGAGGAATAAACAGGGAGATTGAATCTGAAATATAAAGTTGGAGCTCAGATAATCTGATCATTTTTCAGGATGGTGATGATTTTATCTGAAGCACCCAAAGACCGGGTGATGTAAGCCCGTGCGATTTGGGATATTTTTGAATACTGGTCCGGATCTGCCAGCAGGGAGGATGCAATTCCATAGAGTTCATCGGAATTTCTTACAATAAAAGCGCCCCCTTCCCGTATCAGGGCCTGGGCTTCCAGGGAGTTCTGGTTGTGAGGACCGACAAAGGTGGGCAATCCGGCTACTGCGGGTTCCATGACATTATGTAATCCGGTTCTTCCGAATCCTCCACCTACATACGCCAGGGAGGATGAAAAATAGAGAGAGGCTAAATCTCCGATGGTGTCGACAAAAATATTTTTTGGATTTGTCTTTGGCATGAGCTGGCTGTATAGTACCGTATCCGGAAAATACTGGCAGGTTTCTTCGTAATTCCCGTTTACAGGTTCATGGGGGACGATCACCACATGGAGGTCCGGATATTTGTTTTCCAGTTTTTGCATGGCAGGAAAAACCACCTGCAAATCTTCCCGGTGAAGGGACCCCAGGATGAATACCGGTTTGTCTTTCCATGCCACAGGTAACAGATGCTTATTGTTGAATTTACGATGCCGTTCCTCCACCCGGTCATAGCGGGTGTCTCCGGTAATGATCACATTTTCCATGTTGGATAAAAGCTTGCGGAGATTGTTGTAATCCTCCATGGAAACGGCAAATATCCGCTTATAAATTTTATAGAGTTTCCGGTAAAAACGGATGGTGTAAAACTGAAGTTTGCTGCTTGACGTTTTCACCCTGGCGGAAATGAGATACTGGGGGATTTGCCGCCTGTCTGCCTGAATCATGAGATTTCCCCACATATCATAGCTGGTGTTGATAATGGCACTGGGACGGAGGATATCCAGAAAGCGGCGAATAGTCCAGGGTAAATCAAATGGAAGGTAAAAAACAAGATCGACGAGATCCCTGTCTTTAAAATTCATAAATCCACTGGGAGACACAAAGGAGAGGGCAACCCGGGTTTTGGCACTGTGTTTGCGGATTTTTTCGATGAGGGGTTTGGCTTGTTCATATTCACCTAAAGAAGCACAATTGATTAAAATAACAGTATGTTGGTCTGTGATGGTTTCCCGCCAGCGGGCAATGTCCCTCAGCACGTTTTTGCGTCCCACAATGCCCTGCCATATTTTCGGGGAAAAAAGGCCGGCGATGTACAGGCCCGGTGCTGCCAGTAAAAGAAGAATATTATAAATGAACAGCATGATAAGTCATTATTTCCTGTTGAGGGTTCATGATGAAATATAAAAAACAAAGGAGATTAATACACATGATTTTCATCATAGGGTCTCAGGTGGATTTTTCCCGGAGAAGGTAATGGATTTCATTGATGATGGTCTGGGCATCGATGCTTCGCATGCACAGATGGTGTTTTTCCGGACACTGGTCAAAACCCAGGTGGCTGCAGGGTCTGCATACAAGGTGGATGGGCGGTTCGATAAGATCTGGAGAATTCAAAGGGGCAAAACCATACTCCGGAACAGTCTGCCCAAAAATGACTAACGTCTTGATGCCGCACAAAGCTGCCAGATGGGCAGGCCCTGAATCATTGCCCGCAAATAGTGTTCCCCGACTGATAAAAAGCATGAGTTCACGTAACGTTAGCCGATGGGTCATATTCATCAGGGATCTGTTTTCGTGGGATATTTTTGCTGCCCAGGCTGTTTCAGTTTCTCCGTTTCCGATGATTAGGATATGGTCCCATTCCCCGGAAATGTCTTTCAAAACTTTTTCCCAGGTTTCGAGGGGAAGCATTTTGGATGGTTTACTTGCACCGGGGGCCAGAATCAAATTCCGGCTACCGGATTTCCACTGTGTGTAATGGCCCCTGTTTTCAGGGCGGATTTCTTCTTCGGAAGGGATGTAAAGAGAAGATGAAGGGATTACATCTTCATGGACTCCCAGTGTTTTCAGGTATTTCTGTGTCACATGGGGATATGGGGGGTTGTATATTTTAAATTTGGAAAGGAGAAACCGTTTGATGATCTCTTTCTTTATTCGATGAACATGTCTGAATCCAAGGGTCAGCATATAACTTCGCAGATTCTTATGGAGGTCCAATATTGTGGCATACTTGTTTTTTCGAATAATCCCCCTGAGTATTCCTATGGATAAATCCTCATCCAGGATATAAACATGATGTACCGCCGGATGATGTTCGATAAGTGGTTTGAAAGCTTTTTTGGTGATATAGTCTGTGCAGGACGGGCCGTGATGTGTCAGAAGGTAATCCAGGACAGGCATGGTGAGAGCGACATCTCCCATGGAGGACAGGCGGATGATCAGATATGGAGGCTTTTGTTCGGACATGGAGAAATTTACGACCCGCGGAAGAGGAGTTCCACGGAAATGTCTGGAGCATTCGGATTCATGGGAAAATCATTGTATATTTCACGGCGAAACAACAGGAAGACTATGGACAACGTATTTGATTTTCTGACGAAAAAGCGGGCATTTCAAGTGAAGGAAACAGTGGGTACTCCGGTATATATATATGATGAGAAGGGTTTGCGCCGAGCTGCCGAAGAGGTGCTCCATTTTCCCCATGCCTTTGGTTACAGGGCCCGGTATGCCATGAAAGCCAATTCCAATGCTTATATATTGCGGCTTTTTAACAATCTTGGCCTCCATTTTGATGCCAGCTCGGGTTATGAGGCTGAACGGGCACTCCTTGCCCGTATTGAAGGAAAAAAAATCCAGATAACAGCCCAGGAATATCCTGCCAATTTGAAAGATTTAATCCAACAAGGTGTTCTGTTTAATGCCTCCTCTTGCCGGCAACTTGAACGTTATGGCAAGGATTTTCCAGGAAGTGCCGTGAGTGTCCGAATCAACCCGGGGATTGGTTCCGGACACAATAACCGGACCAATGTAGGGGGACTTTCAAGCAGTTTCGGCATTTGGCATGAATGGATACCAAATGTCCGTGTAATTGCAGAAAAATATGGACTGAAAATCACGAAATTGCATACCCATATCGGATCCGGCAGTGATCCCAAAACATGGCAACGGGTTGTGGATATGAGTTTGCAGGCAGTTCGGGAATTCCCTGATGTGAAAACCCTGAACCTGGGGGGCGGATATAAGGTTGCACGGAATCCGGCAGAAAAAACGACTGATTTGCAGGTTATCGGACAGTCGGTAAAAGAAGCTTTTAAAGCATTTTATACAGAAACAGGCAGAAAACTGGATCTGGAAATCGAACCGGGGACCTATTTGGTGGCAGCCTCAGGCATTTTACTGGCACAGGTGATGGATAAGATCCCTACAGGAAAAGAAGGATATACTTTTTTGAAATTGGATACGGGGATGAACGATTTGACCCGGACAACCCTCTATGGATCTGTACATCCTGTAAAAGTCTATCCGGCGGGTGAAAAGAAACTGGAAAAAAAGGAAAAAGTTGTGATTGTGGGGCACTGTTGTGAAAGCGGAGACATTTTTACACCGGCCCCGGGAGATCCTGAGGGAATTCAACCCCTGGAACTACCGGAAGTCCAAGTAGGCGACCTGCTGGCTTTGGGTGTTGCCGGTGCATATTGCGCGTCCATGTCCCTGACCAATTATAACTCCTTTCCCCAGATTCCTGAAGTTTTGATCACAAGTGATGGAAACATGAAACTTCTCCGTAAACGGCAAACCGTTCAGAATATGGTTGCACTTGAATGTGATAAAGAGTTGAGAGTTGAGAGTGGAGAGTAGAGAGTCATAAGGGCAAAATATTTTTTGCCCTTGAGTTGGAGTGTTGAGTTTTAAGTTGACATTTTGCGGCTGTTTTGGGTCTCTGGTTTGAGGTTGGCAGATCGTGCCTTTTTGGAATGATCTTTTATCGGGGACAAGACACGCTTTGATCTTGTTGGTCAAATGCTTGAAATGAAACTTAATCAATAAATACAAAAATATATTTTATTTTATGATATTTATCTGTGAAATGAATAGCTTTCTAAATCCAAGCCCGCCCTTCCTCCTAAACAAACTCTAAACTCACCATTCCAACTCACGACTCTCCACTCTCCACTCTCAACTCTTTTTTGTAACTTATTGTGGAATGAGAAATCCCATCGCTGAAGATTATTGAATTGGAGAAAAAAAGCATGAGTGAAGACATTCGGAAGGTAATTATTATCGGATCGGGACCAGCAGGACTTACAGCGGCTATTTATGCTGCACGGGCTGGTTTGAATCCCCTTGTTCTGGAGGGAATGGAACCGGGGGGGCAGTTGATGACAACAACTGAAGTTGAAAATTATCCCGGGTTTCCCGAAGGAACAAACGGTCCTGAAATGATGGATTTGTTTCGGAAACAGGCTGTTAAATTCGGTGCTGAGCCCCATTTTAAAGTGGTGAACAAAGTAGATTTTTCTAAACGTCCTTTTACTGTGTGGACAGATGATAACACCATGTACCGATCGGATACAGTGATTATCGCCACGGGTGCTTCGGCAAAATATTTGGGACTCGAATCGGAACAAAAACTTCGAGGTTATGGTGTCAGTGCCTGTGCTACCTGTGACGGATTCTTTTACAAGGATAAAGACATTGTCGTCGTGGGCGGTGGAGATACGGCCATGGAAGAGGCTCTGTTTCTGACCCGGTTTGGTAAAAAAGTGACAGTCATTCACCGCCGCGATGAATTCAGGGCTTCAAAGATTATGGCCGAGCGGGTGATAAAAGATCCAAAAATCGAGATCAAATGGGACAGTGTTGTAGAGGAAGTTTTAGGTGAACAAAACCAGGTTGGTGTGACCGGGGTCCGCATAAAAAATGTGAAGACGGGTAAAACAGAAGAAATCCCCTGTTCAGGATTTTTTCTGGCGATTGGTCACAAACCGAACTCCGACCCGTTCAAGGGACAATTGGATATGGATGAAACCGGTTATATCAAAACCAAACCCGGATCAACCTATACCAGTGTTGAAGGTGTCTTTGCCTGTGGAGATGTCCAGGATAAAGTTTATCGTCAAGCCGTTACCGCTGCCGGTTCAGGCTGTGCCGCCGCTATAGATGCTGAAAGATGGTTGAATGAAAAACATACTTAAATTTTAAATAGGATCTTAGTCGGCAGTCGAAAGTCGAAAGTCAAAAGTCGAAAGTCAAAAGTCGAAAGTCGAAAGTCGAAAGTAGGAACCTGTACCACCACCCCCCTGAACCCCTGAGCCCCTGAACCCATGAACCAACTATCAGGAGCGCAGCGACGCCAACTTCCAGCTTCCAACTTCTAGGAGATAATTGCTTGCCCCGTAAAATGGGACCCGGTTTGCCGGGATATTTCTTGGGAGGAATCGGGTTACGTGAATCAATGAATGTTTTGAATCCTCGTTTTTCTCAGGCTAAAACCCGGGGCTATTTGCACCTTCGCCCTGTTTCTCCCTCATGCTCTCATACTCTCGCACCCTGTACCCATATGCCCCCTTTCTCATTCTCCATTGTATCTCTCTTACGGAAGGTCTAAATTTAGCATTGGCATACTTTATGCAAGGAGGAAACATGTCCATCTCCCGTGAAGAAGTGTTACATATTGCAAAATTGGCCCGACTGAGTCTCTCGGAAGAAGAGATCACCATGTATACCCATCAATTGGGCGATATTCTGAATTATGTTCAAAAACTCAATGAATTAAATATTGATGATGTTGAACCCATGAAGCATGTCCTGGATATGGTCAACGTTCTCCGGGAGGATAAAGATCTCCCCTCTCTTTCCCGGGAAGATGTTTTGAAAAATGCCCCCGAACACGATAAAGAATTTTTCAAAGTCCCCCGTGTGTTGAGGACGGAGTGAGTAAATCTGCAATATCAGTCCTTGGTGTTATTCCTGCCCGCTATGGCTCTACACGCTTCCCGGGGAAACCGCTGATTCCCATTGGGGGGATACCCATGATCAACCGGGTAGCCCGACAAGCCCTGAAAACAAAATTGCTGGATCGCCTTATCGTGGCTACGGACGATGATAGAATCGCTGAGACAGTCCGTGCCGGCGGTTATGAAGCTCTTTTAACTTCGCCGGATCATGTGAGTGGTTCAGACAGACTGCTGGAAGTGGCTGAAAAGGTTTCGGCGGATATCTATGTAAATATTCAGGGGGATGAACCTTTCATCGATCCGGATTCCATCGATAAAACCGTTTCCCTATTGATAAGCCGTCCGGAGCTGGATGTGGCAACCACAGCGGTACATTTCACATCGATCCATGAATGGCAAGATTCTAACCGGGTTAAAGTTTTATGTGATGACGCCATGAATGTCCTCTGTTTTTCCCGCTTGCCTATCCCAAGGACACTTGGCAAATCTCTGCCCCCGAATGTTTTCCGGCATGTGGGCCTCTATGTCTACCGGAAAGATGTGTTGCAGGCATTCGGTGATTTGCCGGTTCATCCTGTTGAAAAAGAGGAATCCCTGGAGCAGTTACGCCTCCTGATGGCAGGTTTTCATTTTGGCATCACTCTTTCAAATCACGATTCTCCTTCTGTGGATGTCCCCGAAGATGTGAAACATCTGGAGCAATGGATGCACCTGAAAGGTTTTGAATAAATTGAGGGGAGTATGAACATACCGAAAAAAACAAAATTCATCTTTGTCACTGGCGGTGTGATTTCCGGTCTTGGAAAAGGGATTTCCGCCGCATCAATTGCCTACCTTTTAAAAGAGAGCGGACTCCGGGTGACGATTCAAAAATTTGATCCCTACCTCAATGTAGATCCGGGAACCATGAGTCCTTTCCAGCATGGTGAAGTGTATGTGACAGAAGATGGAACCGAGACGGATCTCGATTTGGGCCATTATGAACGATTTCTCGATCAGAATATGTGCCGTGAGAATTCATGTACGTCTGGACAGATTTACAATGCCGTTTTGGATAAGGAACGGAAGGGTGATTACCTGGGTGCCACAGTTCAGGTCATTCCCCATGTGACCAATGCCATTCAGGAAAGGTTTACGGCTATCCTGGAGAAAAATGATTATGATGTGGTGATTACCGAGGTAGGAGGGACCGTCGGCGATATTGAAGGACTTCCTTTTCTGGAAGCTATCCGACAGTTTGAATTAAGTCTTGAACGAGGACAATATGCCAATGTCCATGTGACATTCATGCCCTTCATTAAAACATCCGGTGAAATTAAAACAAAACCGACACAACATTCTGTGAATAAACTACGGGAAATCGGGATTTATCCGGATATTATTCTTTGCAGGACCGAACGGCCCATGATGGATACATCCACCCGGGATAAAATCGCTCTCTTTTGCAATGTCCGAAGAGAAAGTGTCCTTGAACTTCATGATGCCTTCACGATTTATGAAGTTCCCCTGTTGCTCTATCGCCAACAGTTCCTGGATGTGATTCAGAAATATCTGAATGTGACCTACAAAAAAGAGGTCAATACGGAAAGACTCAGAGACATTGTATACCGGATTAAAAACCCTTCTGATCAGGTGAATATTGCAGTGGTGGGGAAATATACAGGTCTTGCAGATGCCTACAAGAGTATTTGTGAAGCTTTTGTCCATGCCGGGGCGGAAAATGATGTGAAGGTCAATGTCCTTTGGGTCGAATCGGAAAATCTGGAATCGTCGTCGGAAGATCACATCCGGAATCAATTGAAAGATGCCGACGGTATCCTGGTCCCCGGTGGATTTGGTGACCGGGGCATCGAAGGGAAAATCTCAGCAGTCCGGTATGCCCGGGAAAAAGGAGTCCCCTTTCTGGGAATTTGTCTGGGACTCCAGGTAGCGGTTATTGAATGTTCCCGGAATCTGGCCGGACTCGATCAGGCAAACAGCACAGAATTTGATTCTCAGACTCCCCATCCTGTGATTGATCTGATGAAAGAACAGAAAGGTGTCCAGAAAAAAGGGGGAACCATGCGCCTGGGAACCTATGAGTGTAAGTTGAAACCGGAAACTCTCATTCAAAAGGCTTATGAGTCAACCCACATTTCTGAAAGGCACCGGCACCGGTATGAGGTGAATAATGCCTACCGGGATGTATTATCCAATAATGGACTGATCTTTTCCGGAATTAACCCTACACTCAATCTGGTAGAAGCCATCGAATTGAAGGAACATCCCTGGTTTGTCGGAGTTCAGTTCCATCCCGAACTGAAATCCCGGGTTACCAAAGCCCACCCGCTTTTCCGTGAACTGGTCCGGGCTTCGTATCAATATAAAAAAGAAAAAAGTTGAGAACATGATGAATCCCTTACATATTCCACCCTTCCATGCCGGAAAGGGAAAACCTCTCTTTTTTATTCTGGGTCCCTGTGTGATTGAAAGCCGTCACCACACCCTGTACATGGCTGAAATGCTCACAAAAATGGCCAATGAACTAAGCATTCCTTTTGTTTTTAAGGCTTCTTTTGACAAGGCTAACCGGACTTCCATCCATGGTTTCAGGGGTCCCGGACTGGAAGAAGGCCTGGCTATTTTACAGGAAGTCCGGGAGACCTTTCACATGCCGGTGTTAACGGACATCCATGATGCGGGCCAGGCAAAAGCCGTCGCAGCGGTTGTGGATATTTTACAGATCCCGGCGTTTTTATCCCGTCAGACCGACCTGTTGGCGGCAGCAGCGGCAACAGAAAAAGTTGTAAACATTAAAAAAGGTCAGTTTTTAGCACCATGGGATATGAAAGAGGCAGTAAACAAGTGTTTTGAATCGGGGAATCAGCAGGTGATGCTTACCGAAAGAGGCAGCTGTTTCGGCTATAATAATCTGGTTGCAGATATGCGGGCGATTCCCGAAATGCAAAAGCTGGATGTCCCGGTGGTTTTCGATGCAACTCACAGTGCACAGCTCCCCGGGGGACGGGGTAACGAAACCGGCGGTATGCGGGAATTTGTCCCGACCCTGGCGAAATCGGCCGTTGCCGCGGGAGCAGATGGTATTTTTATGGAAATTCACCATGATCCGGACCATGCCCTGAGTGATAGTGCAACCCAATGGCCTCTTGATAAAACATTTGAACTGATCTCTGAACTGAAAATCCTGGCAGCTATTATACGGAGTTGAAATATCTATGACAGATGATTTGAAAAAAAGAATTCAAAAAATAAAATTGCTGATAACAGACCTGGATGGTGTCCATACCGATGGTTCATTCTATGTTGGAGCTATGGGAGAAATGAAACGCTTTCATGCAACAGATGGTGCGGCAATTGTTTTGGCCCGCCATGCCGAATTCCCTATTGCCATTATATCGGGACGGGCATCAGAAGCAACGCGGCAACGGATAAAAGAACTCCACATCTCCCCTGACCTTGTGTATGAAGGATATATGAACAAAACCATTCCCTATGAAAAGCTTCTGGAAAAATTCAAAGTATCTGATGAGGATGTGGCGTATGTGGGTGACGATTTTATTGATGAACCGGTTTTAAGACGAGCCGGTGTTTCCTTTTCCGTTGCCAATGCCCGGGAAGAAATCCGGCAGATTGTGGATTATGTGACAACAGCGGAAGGGGGATATGGGGCCGTTCGCGAAATCATTGAACTGATTTTGAAAATACAAGGACGTTTTGAAACGGCATTGCATAAAATGAGAACGCTTTATACACAGGTTGAATCATGAGTAATCCAATCAAGGATGCGGCAAAAGCCATTGAGGATGAAATCAATGCCCTGCAAAATCTGATTCCCCGCCTGAACGGTGATTTTTCCAAATCGGTGGATCTGATTCTGAATTGTCAGGGACGGGTCATCGTGACAGGTATCGGAAAATCTGGACACATTGGCCGAAAAATTGCGTCTACTCTCTCCAGTACAGGTACTCCTGCCTTCTTTCTCCATCCTGCCGAAGCCCAACATGGTGATTTGGGGATGATTTCTCCCGAGGATATCCTCATTATTATCTCCAACAGCGGAGAATCGGATGAAATTATTAAAATTATGCCCTCCATACGTCGTATGGGACTCAAAACCGTGGGATTTATCGGCAACCTGAATTCTACTCTGGCCCAGCGCTGTGATTTCCTTCTGGATGTCAGTGTGGAAAAAGAAGCCTGTCCCATGAATCTTGCCCCCACATCCAGCAGTACGGCTACACTGGTCATGGGTGATGCCCTGGCAATCGCTTTGCTGAAACAACGGCAATTTAATAAACGGGATTTCGCCATCCGCCATCCGGGAGGTATGTTGGGAAAGAAACTCCTCCTTACCGTCCGTGATCTGATGCATCAACATGAAGAGTTGCCTGTCGTCCGAATTGATACATCGGTGAAAAACCTTGTTATGGAAATGACGGCAAAAAATCTCGGCATTGTCGGAGTTTTAAATGATAAGGATGAACTGATCGGCGTGGTGACAGACGGGGATTTGCGACGGGCCGTGGAAAAGTATGAGAACATCTTTAAATGTAAACCTGAAGACATTATGACCCGAAATCCCAAAAAAGTCACCCCCGGACGCCTGGCTGTAAGCGCTCTTCACCAGATGGAAAAATACAGCATTACTTCCGTCTTTGTGGTCCAGAACAACAACAGCCTCCAACCGATCGGACTGATTCATATTCATGATATACTGAAATCAGGGATTGTGTAAAGGGTATGAAAGGTCAGTTTTACAATCGGATGTCCAATTTGCTGCTGATGGGATCGGCAGTGTTCTTTCTCCTTTCAGCCTGTTCCCAACTGGATGAAAAAGAACTTGAAAAAAGCTGGGAATCCCCCGACCAGGAAAGCTGGAATGCCGTTTTAACCATGAGCAGGCATGATAAACTCAGTGCCCGGGTTTATGCCGGTAGGATGAAACAGTTTAACGAGACCGGTGAAGTGTATATCGGGGATAGCATGCGGGTGGATTTTTACAATGATGAAGGCAGACATACCTCTTTTTTAAAATCGGACAGTGGGATTGTCAATGAAAAAAAGCAAAACCTCATCGCCATCGGCAATGTGGAATTTCGCTCCGATACGGGATATGTGATGTATACCAATACCCTCTTCTGGCTGAATGACAGCAACCTGGTGTACACGGACGGCGATATTGAACTCTTTTCCGAAAAGGATACTCTCTATGGCACAGGTTTCAGAAGTGATGTAAGACTCGAAAACTGGACAATTGACAAACCCCGGGGAAGTACCCGTCGGGAATACGACGTGGAAGATTAAACGGATAGAATATGAAAATTCTGAAAGCGGAAAATCTTGTAAAAATTTATGGGAAACGGAAGGTGGTGGATCACGTATCCGTCCATGCCGAAAAAGGGGAAATTGTTGGACTCCTGGGGCCAAACGGTGCTGGTAAAACAACAACTTTTTACATGATTACCGGCATGATCCGCCCTGATGCCGGCCGGATTTTCCTGGATGATCTTGAATTGACTCATCTGCCTATGTATAAACGGGCCAGATTGGGTATTGGTTATCTTTCCCAGGAGGCTTCCGTTTTTAGAAAACTGACTGTAGAAGACAATCTGCGGCTGGTGCTGGAAATGATGGGTTTGTCCAAAGCAGAAATGATGAAGGAAATCGACCGCTTGCTGGGCGAATTCCATATTCAGCATATCCGTAAAAATAAAGCATTTACACTGAGCGGCGGGGAACGGCGACGGATTGAAATTGCCAGGGCTCTTGCATCCCATCCCGATTTCATTCTCCTGGATGAACCCTTTGCCGGTATTGACCCTATCGCCGTGGAAGATATCCAATCCATCATTCTGGATCTGAAAAAAAGAAATATCGGGGTTGTCATTACCGATCATAACGTCCATGAAACACTGAGTATTACGGATCGTTCTTATCTATTGTTCGAAGGACAAATTCTCAAGGAAGGGACAGCCCACTTCCTGGCAGAAGATCCCGATGCGAAAAAACTCTATCTGGGTGAAAAATTCAGACTTGACCGATAATTTTTGATGACACTCAAATTGCACCTGTCTCAGGAACAACTTCTAAAACTTACACCGCAGCAGATCCAGCTCTCTGCCCTGCTGCAATTACCCATCCAAAATCTGGAGCAGGCCATCGATGAAGAACTGGAAAAAAATCCTGCCCTTGAGATAGACGAAGAGGCAACCCTTCGCAAACTGGAACGAAAAAAAGGGGATGAAAACCAGGATCGTTACGAGAGTTATGATGATCCGGAATATGATTGGGAATCGCTGTTCAGCCGGGCAAACCGCTCAGCCGGTTTCTCATATGGGGGACATGAAGAGTCTCCGGACCTTCCACAGCCGGATACCCCCGGTTTTTTTGAAAAGATTTTACAACAAATCCGGACCAGCGGACTCAGTGAAGAAGATATGACCATTGCCGAACAGATTATATGGAATACAGATTCCGACGGCTACCTGAAAGTGCCTGTTGAAAATATTGCCTACCGGTTGAATGTGGCTTCAGAAAAGGTAGAAGGAGTGCTTCATCTCATTCAACAAATGGATCCGCCGGGAATCGGCTCACGGGATTTACGGGAATGCCTGCTGAGTCAAATGAGAGAAATGGACGTTCCGGACTATGTGGTAAAAATTGTAAAATACCATTTCGATGATTTTGCCAATCATCGCTTTGAACAGATTATCCGTCAACTGGATATTTCCCGGGAGGATTTGGATAAAGCACGGAAAATCATCGGCAGGTTGAATCCCAAACCTGCATCGGATGATTCATCTTTTGACAATTATGTGGTGGTTCCTGATTTAATTGTGACCGAAGAGAATGGTGTTTTTCAGGTGATGGTGAATGATGGATCCATCCCGGAACTCAAAATTTCTTCCACGTATCTGGAACTGGCATCCCGGAAAAAAAAGGTAGATAAGGAAACCCGCGATTATCTGAAGAAAAAGATAGATTCAGCCCGCTGGTTCATCCAGTCTGTGTATCAACGCCGCGACACCATGGTCCGGGTAATGAAGGCGATTATTAAAAGGCAAAAGCCCTTTTTTGAAGGAAGACCAGACGGCCTGAAACCCATGATTTTAAAAGATATTGCCGAAGATGTGGGCATGGATATTTCCACTATTTCCCGGGTGACTAATGGCAAATATGTCCAGACACCCGTGGGATTATATGAATTAAAATACTTTTTTTCCGAGGGGATGAAAGATGTGGATGGTGATGATGTATCCACACGGTTGATCAAACAGGCACTGAAGGAAATTGTCGATCGCGAGGATAAACAGCATCCCCTCAACGATGAAAAAATGGTCCTGGCTCTGAAAGAGCGGGGATTCAACATTGCCCGGCGGACCGTAGCAAAATATCGGGAGCAAATGGGAATACCTGTTGCCAGATTGCGACGTGAATTATAACATTGGAACAAGATATCACAGAAAACATTCATCATTAAAAAAAAGGATTAAATAAATGCAACAAATACATGGAACAACGATACTGGGAATTCGGCGAAACGGGAAAGTGGCTATCGCCGGGGACGGTCAGGTCACCATGGGACAAACAGTTATGAAGGCCGGAGCCGTGAAGGTCCGCGCCCTGTATCATGATCAGATATTGGCTGGATTTGCCGGTGCCACAGCCGATGCCTTCACACTTTTTGAAAAATTTGAGGAAAAACTGCAAACCTATAAAGGGAACATTACCCGTGCCTCCGTGGAATTGGCTAAAGAGTGGCGGAGTGATAAATACCTGCGCCGCCTGGAAGCTCTTTTGATCGTTCTTAATAAAGAGGCGGGCTATATCCTCAGTGGTACCGGGGATGTGGTGGATGCCGACGACGGTATTTATGCCATTGGTTCCGGCGGACCTTATGCGCAGGCGGCGGCAAGGGCCCTGGTGGCTCATACCGATTTATCCGCCCGGGATATTGCTGAAACATCCCTGAAAATTGCGGCATCCATTTGTATTTATACCAATGAAAATATTACAGTCATGGAGTTATAATATGCCTTTGAAACCAAAAGAAATTGTCGAAGCCCTCGATTTATATATTGTAGGACAGCAAAAAGCAAAACGGGCGGTGGCCATTGCCCTCCGGAACCGCTGGAGACGGCAACAGGCCCCGGATAATCTGAAGGAAGAAATCCTTCCGAATAATATCATTATGATCGGTCCCACCGGTGTCGGAAAAACTGAAATTGCCCGACGGCTGGCCCATCTGGCCAATGCTCCTTTCTTAAAAGTGGAAGCCACAAAATTTACAGAAGTGGGATATGTAGGGCGGGATGTAGAATCCATGATCCGGGATCTGATGGCCATTGCCGTTCACATGGTGGAACAGGAACATGAAGCACTGGTCTGGGAAATGGCAGAAAAAATCGCCGAAGAACGGATTTTGGATATCCTTTTCCCTGTGGACAAAAAAGAACATGAAGATGAAATCGAACAGGAGCGGGTAGGGAAAACCCGTGAGAAACTCAAAGAAATGTATAAAAATGGTCAATTTGATGACCGGTATATTGAAGTGGAGCTTCAGGATTCTCCCGGTGTCGGCGGGATATCCATTATGGGTCCCATGGGGGGCGGGGGGATGGATGAAGCCTCAGATTTCCTAAACAGCGCCATGAGTAACCTCTTCGGTAAAAAGAAAAAGAAGAAAAAAGTCAAAGTAAGCGAGGCAAAAAAAATTCTGACGGAGCAAGAAGCGGACAAACTGGTGGATAAAGCCAAAGTTCAACAGGAAGCCCTGAGTCGTGTCGAAAACGACGGTATCGTTTTCCTGGATGAAATTGATAAAATTGCCACAAGCTCCGATTCAGGCCGGAGTGCCGATGTGAGCCGACAGGGTGTCCAGAGGGATTTATTGCCGATTGTGGAAGGATCCACAGTCAATACCCGATATGGGGTTGTTCGGACAGACCATATTCTTTTTATTGCTGCAGGGGCCTTTCATACCAGCAAACCCTCGGATCTGATTCCCGAATTGCAGGGACGTTTTCCCATTCGGGTGGAACTGGACAGTCTGACGACAGAGGACTTTATCAAAATCCTTACTCATCCCCAGAATGCCCTGATCAAACAGTATCAAGCCCTTCTGAATGCTGAAGGGGTCGACCTGATTGTGAAAGAAGATGCCCTGAAGGCTATAGCAGAGAAGGCAACAGAAGTGAACGACCGTACAGAGAATATCGGTGCCCGACGACTCCATACCATCCTGACCCGGATTCTGGATGATGTGATGTTCAAGGCACCGGATACCTCCAAAAAATTTGTCCTCGATGCAAAAACCGTCCACGAGAATATCGATGATATTGTAACAGATGTGGATATGAGCAGATACATTTTGTAGGAGTTGAGAGTGGAGAGTAAAGAGCAGAGAGTTTGAGTAGAGAGGTTTGAGTTCGGGGGTGGAAACTAATTTTAACTCATAACTCAACTCTCCACTCTCAACTCACACTCTCTACTCTCCACTCTTAACTCAAAACTCGAAAGGAAAACACATGTCATTCAACGTAAAAGGTCGGCATTTACTGACACTGAAGGATTACTCACCGGAAGAGATCCGTTTTCTGGTGAGAATGGCGGAAAAGCTTAAGGCGGATAAGTACGCCGGTATTTTCGCTGAAAATCTGAAACACAAAAATATCGCCCTGATTTTTGAAAAAACATCTACCCGGACCCGCTGTGCTTTTGTCGTGGCAGCTGTGGATGAAGGTGCTCATCCTGAATTTTTGGGGAAAAATGATATTCAACTGGGGAAAAAAGAGTCCGTCGCCGACACAGCCCGGGTACTGGGACGTATGTTTGACGGAATCCAATTCCGGGGATTTTCCCACTCCACCGTGGAAACACTGGCAGAATATGCCGGAGTGCCTGTTTGGAATGGGCTGACGGACAAATATCATCCTACCCAGGTCCTGGCAGATTTGCTGACCATCCGGGAACAACTGGGCCGCCTGAAAGGTGTCCGCCTGGCTTATATCGGTGATGGCCGGAATAATATGGCAAATTCTCTCATGATCGGTGCTGCTAAAATGGGTATGGATTTTCGGATTGGGGCACCGGCATCCCTTTTCCCGGAACAATCGCTGGTAGATGAAATGAAAGTGGTTTCCCGGGAAACAGGCGGAAAAATCCTTTTAACGGAAGATCCACGTGAGGCAGTGGCACAGGCGGATGTGATTTATACCGATGTATGGGTCTCCATGGGAGAAGAATCTGAATTTGAAACCCGGATAAAAGTTCTCAAACCCTATCAGGTGAATAAAAAGCTTCTGGATAGTACCGGTAATGCTGAAACCATTTTTCTCCACTGCCTGCCTGCTTTTCACGACCGGAACACTCTCGTCGGTGAAGAAATATATCAGAAGTATGGTCTTGATGCCATGGAGGTTACCGATGATGTCATCTTATCGCCGGCAAGCAGAGTGTGGGACCAGGCGGAAAACCGGGTTCATACTATCAAAGCTGTAATGGTAGCCACCCTGGGAAAGTAGGTTAATCCTGTCCATTTTCAGAGTCAAAACAAAAATCACCGAGAATCACCTGATGAAGGGGAAGCATGCAGATCTTCCCCTTCCCTTTACTTTTATATCGGATGTTCACTTTACAACGGAACTGACCAACCGGGAACTGGCGAAGCGGAAAAAGGTCTTTGCACTTCTGGATGATGTGAAGAAATCCGGTGGAACCCTCTTTATTTTGGGGGATTTTTTTGATTTTTGGTGGGATCAGAAGGATTATATCCCCAGTCAGTTGCAGGATGTGTATACAAAACTCAAGGAATTAAGAATCGCCGGAATTCCTATTCATCTGATTGGCGGGAACCATGACTTCTGGCTTTATAAATTTCTGTGTCCATCACTGAATATCATTTTTTACGATGATCACATGGATTTTTTTCATCAGGGGATTCGATTTTATCTCACACATGGTGATGGTTTATTAAAAGGTGACACCGGTTACCGGTGGATGAAACGTCTGCTCCGCTTTCCTCCGGCTATTTGGGCTTTGGATCGTTTTCATATAGAAGGGATTTATGCCACAGCCCGGAAAATCAGCCATACCAGCCGTGAATATACCTCGAAAAAATGGTCTGATCTCAATGCCATGGCCAATGAAATGCTAGATTATCTTCAGATGAAAAACCGTGAAGGATATGATATTGCCATCATGGGACATGTTCATTATCCCTCAAGACGGACAGAGAAGAGAAAGGAAGCCCTGGTGTTGGGGGATTGGATGTGGCATGCCAGCTATGCAGTGTGGGACGGGAAATCCCTTCACCACCTGGAGTGGCAAGATGAAAAACCATCTCCGTTGATTTATGATTTGACGCCTACTGAATCGTAATCCGCCCTTCAACTTTTGAATCAATGATTTTCTGGTCCCGGACGGCTTTCAAAAACAAATCCCGGTCTAATATCCCCAGATTTTTTATGTCTCTGTCTGATAGACCCAGGTATTTTTCCAGCTGTTCACCTACATAATTATTGGTTGCAACAGTATATTTTTTCCAGGGGATTACCCATTTCCCGTGAATCCGAACCTTCTTTGCGGTTTCTTTTGATGTGTCGGCAACAAAGGTGACACCGGAAAACTGGAGGGAAATGCCTCGTTTCACCTGAAAATCCAGCATCTTCCGGACTTCTTTTCCGGTGACGGTAAAAGTGATGATTTCATTGCTAAAGGGTGAGATTTCCCAGATATCCCGGACACGGATTGGCCCTGCCGCAAGGTCTTTTCGAATTCCTCCGTTGTTCTGAATTGCGATATCGGCACCGGTGTAGGTCCGCATGGCATCGGTCAGCCAGTTTCCCAGATTGGATTCCACACCACTCCGGGACCAGTCTGTTTTCAGTTCTCCAACCACTTCATCCAGTTTTTTCCCTGCCTGGGCTTCATACGCTTCGACAATTTCAGCGACTTCCGGTGAGGGTTTGATCTTCCCGGGGCGAACTTCAAGGACTGTAAAATTGAAATCCTGGATGGTTTTTCCATCTGTTATCAGGTGTATTTCACCCACATAACGTCCATGGCTGGATGCCTGAACAATATAGGTATTTCCCTCTATGCGGGGTTTGCTCATGTATGTGTGGGAATGTCCGCCGATAATCAGATCGATATCCGGGACTTCCCGTGCCAGCTCAATGTCTTCCTCAATTCCCTGGTGGGTGACGGCCACGATGAATTCAATGCCCTCAAGTTTCAGGGAATCAATCAGATGACGGGCTGTTTCCGCCGGATCTTCTACATAAAGACCTTCCAGGTTTGTAGGGAGACACAGAGTGTACAAATCATCGGTGGTCAGGCCGATCAGTGCGGCTTTAAAAGGAAATGCTTCCGGGATCATCAGGGATTTAAACAGCTTAGGTCCATTCTTGTGACGGCGGACATTTGCTGCGTACATGTCAAATTCTGCTGAATCCCGTAAGGATAAAAGCCGGGTGAGTCCGTAATCAAATTCATGATTTCCAATAGTAAAAAAATCCGGTTTGATGACATTCAGAATACTGATTTGAGACATGCCACGGGTAATACTGCTGATAGGGGTCCCCTGAAAATCATCACCGGCGTGGATGGCCAATGCTTCAGGATATATACCCCTCAAAGAATCTACAAGTCCTGCCAGATAGGCATATCCGCCGGCCATGTGTCCATCCGGATTGTAATTACCGGGTTTCCACGGCATGTTCCGGCTGTGAAAGTCATTCCAGTGTATAAAGCTTGCCTGATACTTTTCCGCGGAAGTCCCGGCGGTAATTCCTGTGAGTATCAGAACTGCGATCACAAAAATGCGTAATTTCATAAAACCTCCGAAAATATATATCTTAATTTAAAATGTGATTTACATCAAAGTAATACAAAAAATTTCTTGGGACTTGTAAGTAAAACCTGTAACTTACCGACCGGTAAGTAAGGATACACATGCGAGAAAAAATTAAGGAAACAGCAGCACACCTCTATGCATTGAAAGGCTATAATGCCACATCGATGCGGGAAATCGCCAAAGAAGTGGGGGTTACAAAAGCTTCATTATACTATTACTACGAAAGTAAAGAAGAACTGTTTTTTGATATTGTGAAGGATTCTTTTGCTCATTTGGTTCAGATGAGTCAACAGCTTGCAGATAGTGACCAACCGGTTTGGAGTGTTTTATCTGAATGGGTGGATAAGATAATCAGCTTTTCCAAAGTTAAAAAAGACAACTGGATGATCATCAACAAATTTTCCAGCGGTACCATAAAAGACCGGATTTTTGAAGAGTTTAACAATTTCTGGAAAGAGAGTTTTAATTATCTTTCAAAAATCTTGCAAAAAGGAATAGATGAAGGAATGATTCGGAAAGATGTTGACATCCCTATACTGACGGGTGCAGTTTTTGGCGTTTTACACGGTTGTTGTACCGTGATTTATCGTGAAAATATAAAAATTGATGACAACCAGATGAGAACAATGGTACTCGGGATACTTGAAGGAGGTATTGCATCACATGAAACATCCAAATAGAAGTTTATTCAGTGTACTGATCTTATTTGTGATATCAGTTCTGCCTGTCCAGGGGGAAGAACTCACGCTTGAAGCAGCGGAAAAGATTGCCCTGGAAAACAACATTCAGTTAAAAATGGCAGAAGCATCCCTGCAAAAGGCGGAAGCCGGTTTTCGTGAGGCCATTGGCGGATTGATGCCGACATTTAGCGCCTATGGGCAGTATACAAAGAACTTTGAATTGCCTGTGGTAGTGATTGATATCCCCGGTGCCGGTCCCCAATCCATAACCATGGGATCCACCTATAATTCCACCGGCGGATTATCCGTTTCCCAACCCCTGTTCACCAGTGGTGCTTTGTATTCATCCCTTCGAATGGCAAAGACAGGGGAAGAAATAGCCAAAATTCAAAAAGAGCAGGAAAAAAACAGTGTGATTTTGACGGTACGTACCCTATATCAGCAGATACTCTTAGTAGAATCCCTGGTTCAGGCCACGGAAAATTCACAACGATCCGCCTTGGCCAACTTTGAAATGGTCCAAAAAATGAAATCTGTCGGAAAAGCAAATCAGTTCGAAGTTCTACAGGCTGAAGTAAAGTATCGTGAAATCAGTCCCCGCCTTATGTCACTAAAAAACCAGAAAAAAAACCTGGTGACAAATCTAATCACTTTTTTAAATCTGGAAACCGGACAAGACATTGAGCTAAGTGGTGAATTGACCCTGATGGACAACCCGTTCCGGGAATCTACCCTTGAAAAAATCAAACAGGAAGCCCTGGAAAACCGGTATGAGCTGGTATTGCTGAAGCACCAGGAAAAAATGCTCAAATCCCAGCGGATTCTGGCAGCCAGTGGAGCTCTTCCAAAAGTCTCCCTCAGCGCCGATGTCCGTCACCAGGCACAGGCAGAATCGCAGGATGATATGGAATATTATCGAAGTAAAAATGCATCTGTAAGTATCTCGATTCCTCTCCTGAGCGGAGGTAAACACCTGGCCTCAGTACAACAAGCAAGTATTGACCTGAAAAAACATGAACTCCAGGTAGAACAGACAATAGATTTCATTCTTTCGGATGTGGAAAAAGCCTATCTGAAAGTTTTTGAATCCCGGGAAAAGGTAGAAGCCAATGCGACTCTTGTGGAACAGGCTGATGAAGCTTTGAGAATGGTAAAAATCATGTATGAAAACGGTGGCGCTACCCAGGTAGAAGTTTTAAATGCAGAAAGCGGAGCCCTGGGGGCCCGAAGCTCGTATTTGAGTTCTGTGTTTGAATTCAACACAGCGATTCTTCAATTAAAACAGGCAATAAATAAATTATAAGGTATAAGCTCATGAAAAAACGTTGGATCATTGCACTCACTGTACTGATACTAATTATAGCTGTTGTGATGGTTTCCCGTAAACCGCAGGAAACAGCCGAAGATTACCGGGAACTGGCCGGAGATATCCGGAACGTGATTTCTCAGTTTGATAACAAGGAGGATAACCAGTCCGCCCGGCGTATGATCGCTGAAATTCAATCGGTCATTGACCGTTCAAATACCATGAATAAACGGACAGACGACCTGGTCATTGTCCCTGTGGAAGTTGAAAAAATCGGGTTTGGTTGTATCCAAAACAAACTGGTTTACATGGGGGATATCCAGGCCGAATCCTCAGCCCGCGTATATGCCAAAATTCCGGATCGGATTGTTGATTTTCCTGTCCAAAACGGGGATTATGTCCGCAAAGGAACTATTATAGCCCGTGTGGAGGATACGAAATTAAAACAAGCGTTTTATCAGGCGGAGGCAGCCCTCGCCAGCGCCAAATCCCAGCTTGAAAATCTAAAGCTCGAATATGGCCGGATCGAAAAGCTTTTCAAAGAAGAAGCCGTGAGTGAAAGTCAGTTTGAGCAACTGAAAACTCAATTGGAAGTGGCTAAAAACGGTGTGGCTCAGGCCAAAGCCGGGTACAAGATGGCTAAAGAGCAATTGGAGGACGCTATAATCAAAGCACCTATCGACGGATATGTCTCCGGCAAAATGCTCAATGTGGGTGATATGGCGGCTGGACAGATGCCGATTGTCACTCTGACCCAGAAAGATCCATTGAAAATTATCGTTGATGTGATTGAAAAGGATATCCGCCTTGTGAAAAAGGGGCAAAACGTCAATATCTATGTAGATGTCTTTCCAGGACGGGTTTTTAAAGGAGAGGTTGTCCGGATTTCACCGGTTGTCAATGCGGCAACCCGGACAAGTCAGGTGGAAATTCTGTTGAAAAACCCTGATAACTCCCTGACTCCCGGAATGTTTGCACGGCTTGAAATCATTGTCCAGTCCAAGGATAATGTCCTTTTAGTAAATCGGAATAACCTGGATGTCCGAACATCCCGCCATTTGAATGGCGGCTCAATCCGGGACACGGAAATTGAACAAATATTTTCTGTGTTTGTGGTTGAAGACAACCTCGCACTGGAAAAAGAAATTGAAGTGGGCATCCGCTCCGGTTTATGGATGGAAGTTGTTTCCGGACTGAAAGAGGGAGACTGGGTTGTATCCGCAGGACGGACAAATCTTCGGGATTCTACCATGGTCAATATTGTGAAGGTGAATTCGTAAGGATAGGATAAATATATGAATATATCTGAAGTCAGTATACGTAGAGGCATCACCTTTTTTATGATTTACATCCTGATTGCAGGAGCAGGGTTGTTTGGTTTGTCTCAGTTGAAAATCGATTTGTTTCCCGAGATGGATTTTCCCGTTGTAGCCATTTTGACGACTTATCAAGGGGTAGGCCCAGAGGATATCGAAAACGTCCTTACCCGTCCTCTTGAAGAGGCTGTCATCTCTGTGGAAGGGGTGGAACAGGTGAGTTCAATCTCACGAACAGGTGTATCTGTGATTTTGGTGGAATTTACCTGGGGCACGGATATCAATGTGGGAGAAAATAATATCCGGAAAAATATCGATCTGGTTCGGGATTATCTTCCGACAGATGCAAGCGAGCCCATTACTATTGCATTTAACCCATCCATGCAACCGATCCTGATTCTTAATGTTTCTTCCGATGATCTGGGAGACGTTGAATTAAATCAGGTGCTGACCGAACAAGTCCAGCCCAGACTGGAACGGCAGGAAGGAGTGGCTTCGGTGAGTGTTTCCGGTGGGACGGAGCGGGAAATTCAAATCCTGATAGATCCTTACCGCCTGGCTGCAAATAAACTGAGCATGGATCAGATTAAATCGGCTGTGGGAATGGCAAATCTGGATATCCCAGGCGGACTCCTGGAAGAAGGCCGGAATGAATTTACTGTCATTACCGAAACCCGCTTCAACAATGTAGAGGATATCCGGAATGTCACCGTCGGCTATTCACCCACCGGTAAGCCGGTCTATTTGAAAAATGTGGCCGAAGTGGTGGATGGATACAAGGAAATGACCCAAATCGTCCGCAATAACCGTGAAAACAGTATTGTGATTTTGGTATCCAAACAATCCGATGCCAATACCGTCAATGCATGTAACAATATCATCGATTATTTACCCATCCTGGAAGAACAAATCGGAAATAATGTGTCGTTTAATGTCATTTTCAACCAGGCGGAATTTATTGAAAAATCAGTACAGAACCTTTCTTCAACAGCCATCCTGGCCTTTGTTATGTCTGCATTGGTTCTTTTCTTTTTTCTCAGGCATATTGTCAGTTCCCTCATTGTTGCGGTTTCTATTCCTATATCCATCCTCCTGACCTTTTTTATCATGAGTCAACTGGGGATTACACTGAACATTATTTCCATGGCAGGTCTGGCTTTGGCGATCGGCCTTTTGGTGGATAATTCCATTGTGGTCCTTGAAAATATTTTCAGGCGGAATCATGAGTTGAATGAACCGATCAAAAAAGCTGCCGAATTGGGATCCAAAGAAATTTCCATGGCTATCACCGCCTCTACACTTACTACGATGTCTGTTTTTGTACCTGTTCTTTTTCTCCCAGGGATATCCGGTGTGCTTTTTAATGATATGGCTCTGACTATAGTGGTTTCCCTACTGACATCTCTTTTTGTCGCCCTGACGCTGGTTCCCCTCTTGTCCTCACGGTTTCTCTCTCTCAAACAACAACAACACCGTTTCAAATTGACCCGCTTGTTTGACATCTCCATTCAGAATTTCCTGGAAAAACTGACCATTATTTATCAAAGATCCCTGAAATGGATTCTAGCACATAAAAAACTTTTTGTACTTAGTATCTTCGTGTTATTTGTGGTTTCAGCGATTTTGTCCACTCATATCGGAGGTGAATTTATCCCCAGAACCGATCAAGATATGATCACTTTCGATGTGACGGCTGAGGTGGGAATTTCACTGCCGGAAATGAACCAGATTATGATGGAAGTCGAAGAGATCATTATGGAAGAAGTCCCGGAAATGACCAACCTCTATTTGAATTTTGGGGCGGGTGAAGGATTTGGCTCAATGTTTGGCGGATCCAATAATACCGCTTCTGTGTTTATTTCACTCATGTCCAAAGATGAAAGGGAACGGAGCCAGTTTGATATCGAGGATGATCTCCGGGAAAAACTTTCAAAGATCCCGGGTATTGAACTGGCTTTTCAAGGAGGTGGTGGCTTCATGCTGGGAGCTGAGGGTGACGTGAGTGTCAAGATATTCGGACAGGACTTAAATGAAATCAAACAGTTGTCTGCCGAGATCCGGAAAATAATGGAAGATGTGCCGGGTCTTGTGGATATCAATTATTCTTATACTCAACCCAAGCCGGAATACAGGGTATTTATTGATCGTGAACGGGCAAGTGCCCTGGGTTTATCTGTTCCCCAAATCGCCAATACGATCAATACGGCAATCCAAGGGTCAATTGTCTCTCTGTACCGCGAAAGGGGAGAAGAGTATAATGTAACCGTCCGTTTTGATAGAGACTATCGCCAGAACAAAGAGGATATCCTGCAGATTCTCGTTCCAACAGCGACAGGGAAACAGATTCCTTTGTCAAACTTGGTGACTGTGGGCGTGTATGATGGTCCCACAGAAATCAACCGTGAAGACCAGACCCGCTTTGTTTCTGTAAATGCCAGTACCAGTGGGCGGGATCTTCAGAGCATTCGGGTGGATTTGGAAAGACATCTGAAAGCGGTCCCTTTTCCCCCGGATGTCAGGTATGAAATCGGCGGGATAGCAGAAGAACAGCAGGAGTCCTTTATGTACCTGGGGATTGCCATTCTGGTTGCGATTGCCTTGGTGTACATGGTGATGGCATCCCAGTTTGAATCGTTTCTGGATCCCTTTATTATTCTGTTTACTATTCCCTTGGCATTTATAGGGGTGATATGGGCCTTGTTGATCACTGGAACCACCATCGGTGTGACGGTTTTGATCGGAGGGATGCTCCTGGTAGGTATCGTGGTGAATAATGGGATTGTGCTTATCGATTATATCAACCAGCTGCTGAATAGGACGGACATGAAACTCTACGAGGCGATTGTTGTAGGAGCCAAAACCCGCCTTCGTCCCGTATTGATGACAGCTATGACAACCATCCTTTCCATGATTCCCCTGGCCCTGAAACTGGGTTCCGGAGCTGAAATCTGGGCACCTATGGCCAGAGCTGTTATCGGCGGTCTCATTGTATCCACCTTCCTGACACTCTATTTTGTGCCGGTTATATTCTCATTCTTCCAGAGACACAAATTTGCCGATCGGATGTGAGTACATTTGAACGTTCAGTCGTTCAGATGTTGGTGGTGGTGGTACAGGTTCCGACTTTCGACTTTCGACTTTTGACTTTCGACTGCCGACTGATGACTGCCGACTGTCCACTGTTGACTGTCGACGTTTTAAGTTTGCGAATCCGCAATGAAACTTTTAATTTTCCAAGCTATATGATGAGACGTAAATCGAATACATCCCTGTTCAACCGTGTACTGATATCTGTCATTGGTATCCCGGTTATTTTAGCCCTGATTGGTGCAGGGGGAGTGTGGTTTACATCCTTTATTGCCATTGCTGTTTTGTTGTGTTCATACGAATTCCTGACACTGTTGAAAATCCCTGGAAAAACGGGGATTTTCTTTTTATCCCTCTTCAATGCCGGGTTGGTTTATCTGGCTTTTTACGGCGGGCTGTTCTGGGTTTATCCCGCTCTTTTAGGAGCATGGTCCGTGATAGTGCTGTTGATGATGTTCCGGAGACCTTTGTCGGAATTTAATATGGCCTTGTATGCAGGGGCGTCCATGGTATATCCTGCGCTGGCCCTGACGAGCCTGGTCCTGATACGGGGAATATCACTCCATATGGGGTGGGAATCCTTTGAAGGAGCACGGATTCTTTATGTCATGCTGGCCATGATTTGGATTTGTGATACCCTGGCCTATTTTCTGGGTTCTGCATACGGCTCGGTGAAATTGAGTCCTACTATGAGTCCCAATAAAACCTGGGAGGGAGCCATTGCCGGTTTTATTGGAAGTCTGGTGGTCGGACTTATTGCCTTCAGGTATGGCTGGATTAGAAATTTCTCCGGCTGGGACTATTTGGTGCTGGCGTTGATTACAGGAATTTTCGGTCAGCTGGGAGATCTGGTGGAATCAGCTCTAAAGCGTCATATTGGCGTGAAGGACACCTCCCGCTTGTTACTGGATCATGGCGGAGCTTTGGATCGTCTGGATAGCCTGGCCTTTGCCGGCCCGATCGTTTATGTTTATTTGTTAATCCGTTTTGTTTAAATAAGGTGGAAGCATGGAAGAAAAGACTGTGAAACCTGAAAATATTCAATCGATTCTTGCAACAGATTGTGGAAGTACAACAACGAAAGCAATTCTGATTGAAAAACAGGGGAATGAATACCGGCTTGTGACCCGTGGTGAAGCGCCGACAACGGTGGAAGCACCTTTTGAAGATGTGACAAAAGGGGTGCTGAATGCAGTAAAAGAAGTGGAAGAACTTCGGGGCCGGACCCTTCTGGATGAGGACAAGATCATCAGTCCGCAAAAAGGGGATACAGGTGTGGATATCTATATCTCCACCAGTTCAGCCGGCGGGGGACTACAAATGCTGGTGGCAGGTGTGGTTAAAGCCATGAGTGCAGAATCGGCAGAACGTGCCGCCCTGGGGGCCGGGGCTATTGTGATGGATGTATTAGCTTCCAATGACGGCCGGATGCCCCACGAAAAAATCTCCCGTATCCGGCATTTACGCCCGGATATGATTCTCCTCTCCGGAGGTGTGGACGGTGGCACCATCAGTCATGTGGTGGAAATGGCCGAATTGTTGCGTGCAGCCAATCCCAAACCACGGCTTGGAATGAATTACCGCCTCCCTGTGATTTATGCGGGAAATAAAAAAGCAGCACCGGAAATTGAAAAGAATTTAAGTGAAGTGACGGATCTGAGTGTCGTACCGAATCTGAGACCGGTTCTCGAAAGGGAAAATCTGGGTCCTGCCCGGGATAAAATTCATGATCTTTTTATGGAACATGTGATGGCTCAGGCTCCGGGATACAAGAAACTGATGGATATGACCAATGCTCCCATCATGCCCACACCAGGGGCCGTAGGATCCATTATTCAGGTCATTGCACGGAATGAAAATATCTCAGTGGTGGGAGTGGATATCGGCGGAGCAACCACAGACGTTTTCTCTGTCTTTAAAGATCCTGATTCCGGTGAACCGGTTTTCAACCGGACGGTCAGTGCGAATCTGGGGATGAGTTATTCCATTTCTAATGTGCTTGCTGAAGCTAAACTTGAGAATATCCTGCGTTGGGTCCCCTTTGATATCAATGAAACCGATTTGCGAAACCGGATCGGCAATAAAATGATTCGACCGACGACCATCCCCCAGAGTCTGGAAGAATTGAAAATTGAGCAGGCAATTGCACGGGAAGCCCTGAGACTCTCTTTTGTGCAGCATAAATCCTTTGCTGTCGGTCTAAAGGGAGTTCAGAAAGAAAGAACGATTTCTGATACCTTTGACCAGTCTGCCACCGGGGAAACACTGGTGAATATGATGGATCTGGATCTGTTGGTTGGAAGCGGCGGTGTGTTATCCCACGCACCCCGGCGCCATCAATCAGCCCGGATGATGATCGATGCTTTCCTCCCCGAGGGGATTACACAGTTGGCTGTGGACAGCATTTTTATGATGCCACAATTGGGTGTTTTGGCCAGTGTACACGAAAAAGCGGCGACTGAAGTCTTTAATAAGGATTGCCTCCTGCGCCTGGGGACCTGCATTGCGCCTGTCGGTTCAGTGAAGCCGGGTAAAGATTTTGTCACAGTGAAACTCGAACTCCCGGAAGGGAAAGTCTTTAATCAGACCATTCCATTTGGGGATATGATATTGATTGAAGCACCGTACACACCGGTTAAGGCTGAAATTATACCGGTCCGGGGTGTGGATGTCGGTGATGGACCGGGAAATGCCATTCAAACCACGGTATATGGGGGATTGGTGGGGATCATCATAGATGCCCGGGGCAGGAATCCTTTTGCCCTTCCTCCCAATTCTGCCGAACGGGTTCAGAAACTCCAGGACTGGAGTCAGGCTGTGAAAGAATTTGAAAGTTAAGCGGAGATAGTTATGGCTCATGCATATACACCAGGGCTGAAAGTCCTTGCGAAAACAATGTTTACCAAAACCCGGCGCCTTCCCCTGAAAGGGAATGTGAAAGTGAACAAGGGAGATTTGGTCAAAGCAGATGACATTGTGGCACATACCGATCTGCCGGGAAATGTTTTTCCCGTCAATGTGGCTAATTTTCTGAATGTGGATCCCTCTGAATTGGATGATTTTATGGTTCGAAAAGAGGGAGATGTGATTCAGAAAGGGGATATCCTGGCAGAAACCAAAGGCATTTTCGGCCTTTTTAAAAGTTCTGTAAAATCCCCTGTGGCCGGAACACTGGATTCTTATTCAAAAGTCACAGGACAGGCGATTATCCGGGAAGATCCGATTCCGGTGAATATAAATGCCTATATTCACGGCATTATCGATGAGGTGATCCCGGAAGAAGGAGTGGTGATCCGCACGACTGCTGCTTTTGTTCAGGGCATTTTTGGTATCGGCGGAGAACGGCGGGGTGCCATTAAAATCCTTACCGAAAAAGCCGGTGATATACTGACAGCCGATTTGATTGATGATTCCTGTAAAGGGAAAGTCCTGGTCGGCGGTGCCTTTATGACCCTGGATGCCTTTAAAAAAGCAGAAAAAATGGGTGTTGAAGGAATCATCGTAGGTGGATTTAACTATAAGGATATTAAGGATATTGTAGGGTATGATATCGGCGTGGCTATTACGGGAGAAGAACCGGTCCAGACAACCCTGATTGTGACGGAAGGTTTTGGTGAGATCCGGATGGCTGAACAAACCTTCAATTTGTTGAAGGATCATGAAGGGGAGATTGCTTCCATCAATGGAGCAACCCAGATCCGTGCCGGTGTGATCCGTCCTGAAGTCATTATCTGCCTTGATGAAAAATCAGATGACAAAATCAAACCGGCCGATATTAAAGGCATGGATATCGGTACGGTTGTCCGTGTGATCCGTGCTCCCTATTTCGGTCTGCTTGGGGAAGTAACTGAACTGCCCCATGCCCTGCAAAAACTGGAATCAGGTTCCATGGCACGGGTGGCTAAAGTAAAAATCTATGAGCAGAATAAAGAAGTGATGCTCCCCCGGGCCAATCTTGAGATTTACGAGACAAAATAATATAATCCTGTGAAGATAAATGCCGAGATTTCCTTCGGAGTTTATCCTTTTTTTCAGGGTTTATATTTCCTATAATAATCCGGTAAACGATTCCGGATAAATGATAAGCAATGAATGATGACACCCTCATGACCTGGAAGATTCACATGGTGAAACAGAATCCCGGCAAAGGCGTTGCCGTCCTCATCTTCATCCTGGCCGTTTCCTTTTTTGCCGGGGTTGCCGGTGAAAACCTTATCTTCCTCTTTTTGTCCCTTCTTGTACTGGGAAGTTATGTGTTACCCTATTTCGTTCCCGTTTCATATACATTAACAGAAAGGGGAATTATTATTCGTACCGGGTGGATGACAAAAGAGCGGGACTGGAAAGACTTCCGACGCTGGGAGCGGAGCGGAAATGCCATTAAATTATATACCATGAAAAAGCCATCCCGCCTTGATAATTACCGGGCCTGGCTCCTCAGAACCGGTCAGAAGGGGGATGAGGTGGAAGCGATTGTGGCCCGGAAAATAGAAAAAAATGATTAAGCAAATGACTGAAGAAAAAGATAAGAAAAAGGCCATGACAGATAAAATTGCCCAGGCCATTGTCCGCCGGAGAATGTCTGTACCGGCCGTCTTTTTCATGCAGACCTTTAAACCCATGAACTTTATCGGTTCTCAGGCAGTGGTGTTTTTGGGGCCGGTTCTGGAATCTCTTTTTCCCCGGTCTGATATCTATGGTATCGCAGAATTCATGGAAGAAAGGGAAAATGTGGAAGAGCTTATGGAACGCATTGAAGCGTTGGAAAGTGAACACGAACCGGAACCTGAAAAGAAAGAACGAAAGCGTCGCTTTTTTAAAAGAGCAAAACGCAAAGAATAGATAAACTGTCGGCAAACGACGTGTGAAGAGTGGAGGATCTATGAAACGAAATGGATTTTTCCTGATCCTGGGTCTGGTGATGGGAGCAGCAGTCCCCCTCCAGGGAGCTCTGGACCCTGTTGCCATCCCCAAAGAAGGAGAGCCGGAAGGACGGATTGTGGTACTCCAGGCGAATCCGGTGGACCAGGCTTTCAGATATGATATTTTTCAAAAATCCGAAGAAGAAAAAGAGTGGAACTTCATCATCAGTTATACCCATTTGGGTGATGAAATGTTGTTTGATATCAACAATGATGTTCCAACCCGTTTTAAGGTTACAGCCCTGGACAAGGATCTGAATGTATTGGAAGAAGCGGTAACCGAACCAGTCATCACCAAGGCGATGTGGTTCAATACCAAGCGCATTGTTCGTTTCATTGCAATGATCCTCTTTTCCGGGATCATTTTGTATTATATCCGGAAAGCCCGCCAGATGAAAGAGATTTATCTGCGGCCCATTGCCGGCTTGGAAGCCTTTGAGGAAGCTGTAGGCCGGGCAACGGAAATGGGCAAATCGGTCCTGTATGTCCCGGGCATTATGGATCTGGACCAGGTAGAAACTATTTCCGGTGTGATCATTTTAGGTCATGTAGCCAAGATGACTGCCCGGTACGAAGCCAGCCTGAATGTTCCCGTCTCCCGGTCACTGGTGATGGAAGCCTCCCGGGAGATTGTGAATGAATCCTACCTGAGTGAAGGACGCCCCGATCTGTTTAATCCCGATATGGTTCACTACTATACCGATGATCAGTTTGCCTTTGCCGCTGCTGTGGATGGGATTATGCTTCGGGAAAAACCTGCCGCCGTTTTCCTTCAGGGGAAATTTTATGCCGAATCCCTGATTCTTGCTGAAACCGGGAACTCCATCGGTGCCATCCAGATCGCCGGGACCGGTTCACCTTCCCAGATTCCTTTCTTTGTGACAGCCTGTGATTATACCCTGATCGGTGAGGAATTTTTTGCCGCCAGCGCCTACCTGGGTAAAGATCCCAAATTGCTGGGATCCATCAAAGGCCAGGATATTATTAAAGGGGCAATTATGATAACAATCCTCCTGGGGGTGATTTTTGAGTCCCTGGGATTCACCTTTTTTAAAGATATTTTCAATCTCTAAAGGAGTAAACGATGTTTCTAAAACGACAAGTTCCATTGGCTATTGTGTTTATTGTCGGTGTGATCATGCTGCTTTCATGGTTTATTCCTCATGAACCCTTTGCCAATCTGGAGATTCATGCGACCCAGTGGTTTGATATCATTGCCAGTTTTGCCATGATCCTGGGAGCCCTGAATCTTTTAAAATTACAGGGCAGAAAAGTGATCCGCCGGCAAAAAGGCTGGTTCTACAGTCTTGCTGCTGTCCTGGGTTTTTTCCTCACCCTTACCTTCGGGTTTTTCTTTAAAGGGGGATATTACCTGGAGGTGAAGGATGTGGGTCCCAATGCACCTTATTTCAATCAAAGAGTCAGCGAAATTACTCATACTGAAGTTGATGCAGTGGAAAGAGCTTTTACCAAAATCGGAGAGGGGAAACCCATTAACCGGAATTTTTACACCCACGGTGGTGTATTGAAACTCTATAATGAACTTTCCAGCAAAGGGGCAGTTGTGGAAATCAAACAATTGCCCTGGGGAAGTCACCTTCAGGAAAGGGGGACTTTTTACAGCTGGATTTTTTATTCCATCTTCACACCTCTTACATCCACCATGTTTGCCCTTCTGGCCTTTTTTGTGGCTTCAGCTTCGTACAGGGCATTCAAGATCAGAAACCTTGAGGCCACCATTCTCCTGGCGGCTGGTATCATTATTATGATCGGCCGGGTTCCCCTGGGTGCGTATCTTACCGGATGGCTGCCGTCCTGGCTTCAGTGGCTGCATCTGCCCAGGCTCCAGGAGTGGATTTATCAGTACCCCAATGCTGCCGGTGCCCGGGCGATTATGATCGGCATCGGACTCGGAATTGTGGGGACATCCCTCCGGGTGATTCTGGGAATCGAAAAATCATTTATGGGGGAGAAGTAATATGAGTAGCAAATTCAATACATTTCTGCAAAATCTGGACAGACTGGACCGTCGTATCATCTTTCTCATTATCGGACTGGTTGTGCTGTTCCCCCTTCTGGTTCCCCTGAACCTTCCCGTCGAACCGACCGGACTGACACGGGACGCATTTGAAGCAATCCATAATCTGCCTGATGATGCAACGGTTCTTATTTCTTTTGAATACGGACCATCTACCAAACCGGAGATCCATCCCATGGCCGTGAGTGTGTTACGGCACTTCTTTGCCCGGGGATATAAAGTGGTGGTGATGTGCCTTTGGCCCGACGGCCTCTTTATGGCTCGCGAAGCCCTGGATGAGGTGTTGAATGATGAACGCTTTCATGACCTGGTGTATGGGGTGGACTATGTAAACCTGGGATACCGTCCCGGAAATGAAGCGGTGATCAAGGGAATTACCAAAAGCTTTGCCGCCAATTTTACCGTGGATTCCAAACAGACGGATATCTCTCTAATTCCTTTGATGAATGATATCCGGACTGTGGCGGATGTGGATTTTATTTTCAGCCTCTCCGCCGGATATCCGGGAGCGATTGAATGGGTTCTGTATGCCTCCGATCCCCTGCAGATCCCTGTCAGCAGCGGTAACGCCTCTATCCAGGTCAATCAGTTGTTGCCTTATGTAAAATCAGGGCAAATGAAGGGAGTGATCGCAGGTATGCCCGGGGCCGCTGAATATGAAGCTCTGATGGTAGAGTACGGCCTGTGGAATACCCGCGGTGAAGCAGCAAAATCAATGGATGCCCAGTCTATTGCTCACCTGGTGATTGTCCTCTTTATTATTCTGGGCAACATTGCTTATTACGCAAAACGTAAAACCCAAAAGAAGTATTAGGAGGCACCGATGTATACAGATGTTTTTGGCGCCTGGGTTGCTGTCTTTTTAACATTGGCTATCTTCAGCTACCTTTATAAAGACAACCCCTTTTATAAATTGGCGGAACATGTTTACGTGGGTGTTTCCGCTGCCCACTGGGCTACCATCGCCTTTTGGAATCAGGTCCGTCCCAACCTTTTCGGCCGCCTCTGGCCCCATGCGGATCCTGAAACCCTTACTGGTTTCAATGTGTTCTGGTACAAACTCTACAAGGGATTAAACTGGATCAGCGATACCGTATTCCCTGAAAACGGGATCCCTGGCAATCAGGAACAAAGCTTTATGTACCTGATCGCCCTTATTCTCGGTATCTTTATGCTTATGCGACTTTTTCCCAGTATCGGGTGGATCAGTCGCTGGTCCTTGGCCTATGTGGTAGGGATGGCTGCCGGACTCAGACTCTACGGATACCTGAGCTCGGACGTTCTGTCCCAGATTCAGGGAACTATCCTCCCCGTTTGGACCGGAAATCTCGGGGATAGTATCAATAATATTGTACTTATTGTCGGGGTAGTTTCAGGACTTTTCTACTTTTTCTTCTCCGTGGAACATACCGGCGTTTTTGGAAAGATCAGCCGGGTTGGAATCTACTTTTTGATGATTACATTTGGCGCATCCTTCGGATTTGCCGTCATGGGCCGTATCTCACTCCTCATCGGCCGTTTGAAAGACCTGATTCAATTCTCCGGCAGAGAATATGGGTATGCCACGTTTGTACTCTTGATTATTATGGTGGTGACCATCTTGATGACATCCCGGAAAGATAAAGAAGTTGCCGAATAAGTTCGATACGTTTAAAAAATATAGAAAAGGTGTCGCCGACACCTTTTCTTTTTCCCCTTGAAATAATTTTTTAATTTCTCCGTAAACCGGAGGTTCACATGCTTTTTTCATCTATGAAAGCGTTTATTGATGCATTGAAGCAACAGGGTGATTTGTTGGAAATTGATCGGGAAGTGGACCCTTACCTGGAGATCAGTGAAATATCCCATCGCTTTGTAAAAGAAGACGGTCCTGCACTCCTTTTTAAGCATGTAAAAGGAGCGAATTTTCCTGTTGCCCAAAACCTTTTTGCATCTCCCGGAAGAATCTCCCTGGCCCTGGGTGTTTCACATCCGGATGATATCGGTGAACGCATCCGCAATATCATCCGGCAAAAAGCGCCCCAGGGGTTTTCAGATAAACTATCCCTTTTTTCCCAGTTACTGGAAGCCGCTAAATTCCCTCCGAAGCAGGTGAAACATGCTCCGGTTCAGGAAGTGGTTCTTACGGGAAAGGAGGTCAGCCTTGATACCCTACCGGTGATCACCTGCTGGCCCCTGGATGGAGGACCTTATTTTACGCTTCCCCAGGTGATTACGGAAGATCCGGAAACGGGTATACGGAATGTCGGAATGTACCGCATGCAGAAATTTGATGCTACGACCACAGGCATGCACTGGCAACAACATAAACACGGAGCATCCCATTTTCAAAAATACCGGAAAATGGGTAAAAAAATGCCGGTCTGCGTGGCCCTGGGAGGTCCGCCGGTTCTTACCTATGCCTCTACAGCTCCCTTGCCGGAAAATATGGATGAGTACCTCTTTGCCGGATTTCTGCAAAAAAATCCGGTCCGTCTCGTGAAGAGTATCACAACAGATCTGATGGTACCTGCAGATGCCGATTTTATCCTCGAAGGATATGTAGATCCCCGGGAAGCGTACCGCAAGGAAGGCCCCTTTGGGGATCATACGGGATTTTATTCCCTGGAGGATGATTACCCGGTGTTTCATATCACGGCAATCACTCACCGGAAGGAAGCCGTTTATCCATCCACGATTGTGGGCGTTCCCCCTATGGAGGATTACTGGCTGGGATATGCCACCGAACGGATTTTTCTGCCACTGGCCCAGATGATAATGCCTGAAATCCGGGATTACCACATGCCTCCTGAAGGGGTATTTCACAATCTGGTATTTGTCTCCATCAAAAAACAGTATCCCGGCCATGCCTACAAAGTGATGCAGGGCTTGTGGGGACTGGGACTCATGATGCTGGCCAAAGTTATTGTGGTTCTGGATGATGATGTGAATGTACAGAATCCTTCTGAAGCCTGGTGGACAGCCTTGAACCATATTGACCCCCGGCGGGACATTCTTTTTACCCGGGGACCGGTGGATGATCTGGATCATGCAGCCACCCGGCCGGGTTTCGGCAGTAAAATGGGAATGGATGGAACCCGTAAAATGCCGGAAGAAGGATTCACACGGCGCTGGCCGGATAAAATTACTATGGATGAGGATGTGATCTCGAAAGTAAATGAATACTTCCCCGAACTGTTGAAACTGAATAAGCTGATGAAAGATGATCAAACTGGAAAATGAAGAACAGCTCTGGTTCCCTGTGCATGTCAGGGCCAGACACGAGCGGACAATTTGCAATGAACTGCTGAAAAGGGGCTATGAGGTCTACCTGCCCATGATTAAACGCAGACGCCGCTGGTCGGATCGCTATAAAATCCTCGAAGTGCCCCTCTTTTCCGGATACCTTTTTATTCATATGGACCGGCGTTTGAAATACTATGTCCTGGAAGTACCGGGTGTCCAGGGTTTTATCACTTTTCAGGGAGAAATGGCCCATATTCCTGATTTTCAGATTGATTTTATCCACCGGATGCTTGAACGCCCGGAAACCTTTGAAGTGGTGAATAAAGTTATTAAAACCGGCCATAAAGTCCGGGTGTTATCCGGACCTTTTATCGGAATGAAAGGTATTGTGAAAGATATCAAGAATAAATCGCGCATGTATGTGAATATTGATCATATTCAGCATACCTTGTGTATTGAAGTGTCGGAATACGACCTGGAATTGATTGGGGATGGAACTTCATAAGCACCCCGGAGTATGATACCAAAACACAAAGAAAATGAAAATTCACCTGAAATACATCTTCTTCCTCTGTTTCCCTGTTATCCTTCTGGCTGGGCTCCCCGATGGAATCACCCGTGAAAATAGCCGGGAAGATCAACTGGTTTTTCATCTGAGGTTTTCCAATCCCCATGAGGATACACTTTGGATTGAAGGACAGGAGAGAGCCCGGATTACTTTTGCTGAGTCCAATGCCACCCGGGATGACTCTGTCTGCCTGACCCGGGTGCTCCGCCTTCCCCTGGCTTTGACTGGGATGGATATTCCCAATGTGCGTTTCCAGGTTTTGGAATCTGTACCTTTCAAAACAAACCGGCTACATAACACCAATGAATTTGTCAGGTTCTCACCGGTAAGAATCTTCAGAACAGTTCCACTGGCGGATCTGATTGTGGATCCTTTTGCCATCTCTGGTAAATTTATTACAGAAGCACGGCTGATCCTTGAGATGAAGCCGTCCCCGGATCTAAGACATACCCGTTCCCCAAGTTCAGAGGAAGAAGCCTTTTTCCGCCATGGGGTCATGAATCCGGAAGATGTCCGAATAACCCTTCCCCAAATAAACCGGCAACTTCAAAAAGCATTCTCACGTTCTGAAACCGGAACCTGGTACCGGCTGGGAGTCCGGGAAACAGGGATTTATGAGATCAGTGGCCAATACCTGGAAGATAACGGCCTGGTCCTATCAGAACTGGATAAAAACAGAATTCACATGTATGTCAGTGCGACACGAGGCCGACCCTATTCCCTCGCCCTGCCTGATAGTCCCTATATCCGTAAAATCCCGGTCCTCATCACCGGAAATATGGAGGATCCCCTCCGGCGTCAGGATAAAATTCTCTTTTTCGGAGAAAGTGTGTCCGGGTGGTATTCCCGTTCTGAAGATGGCCCCCAATACGCTGCTTTTGAAACAAATCCCTATGAAACGGTGAACCATTACTGGCTCTTTATTGCTGATACACCAGACACGGATCCTCTGAGGATGTCTCCCATTCAGGATGATACCGGTGCAGATGCCGTTAATCTTCCGTATGCCTGGGGACGGATGCATTACGAAAAGGATGAAGCCAATCTGATTCAGGGAGGGACCGAATGGTATGGCGAATCCTTCAGCGGTCCGGGAGCCCTGAGAACAATACAAATCTTTCTGAACAATCCGGCTCCGGAATACCATGAAAACGCCTATATCCGTTTCGGTGTTGCCGGGGCGTCCAAGACCGGACTTTCAACCCACCGTCATGATTTTGAATTTACATTGAATAATGAGGTGATTTGGGGGGTGATCACAGCTTACGATTATAATGATGCATCCAAAGTTTTTCAGATTCATACGGATATCCTTCAGGAAAATAATACCCTGCTGATTGAATACACAGGTAACGGCGATAATACGAAGGCATTTCTGGATTTTATAGACATCATCTACCCCATGGGCTTGGAAGCATCTGATGATTTTTTACGTATCTGGCATCCGGTTTCCGATACGCCACTGGCATTTCCCATCTCAGGGTTTTCCGGTAATCTGGTCTATATTTTTGATGTATCCGATCCCCTGAATCCCCGATATCAAATACAAAATCAATCCTCTTTCAGTATTATCCACAGCCGCACCGGCCTGGAAGCCGATTATCTGGTGCTTTCCGAATCCCGTTTTCACGTACCCCTTTTTATGGAGCTCTCGGATAAGAGTCCGCAACTCCCTGAATCCTTTGAACAAACGGACATGGTGATTGTTACCCACAAAGACTTTTTACCGGCGGCGGAGCGGCTGAAAGAGTACCGGGAATCCCATCATTCCCATCCCCTCTCTGTCGGTATTTATACAATGGAAGACATTTATGCCTGGTACAGCGGCGGGAATCAGGATCCCCATGCTATCCGGAACCTCCTCTATGATATGACTCAAAGAGCCCCCCAGCCGTCTCCCTTTTATTTGGTCCTTTTGGGGGATGGGGATTACGATTACAGAAATATTTCGGGGAAATCCAAAATATTCGTGCCCCAGTATGCCATATCCGCCGGATCTATCATTCATACACGGAATACGGATGACCCCTTTGTCTACCTGAGCAGTGTATCCGATGAAAGTCCGGATATGGCCGTCGGCAGAATCCCTGTGAATTCTCTGGAGGAAGCCCAAAATTACATCCAAAAACTGATCGATTATGAAACCCGGGAAACACCGGGGGAATGGCAAATGCGGGCGACCCTGATTGCTGATGATCCGACCAATCCCTGGCCGAATGAACCGGAATTTATCAAGGATACAGAGTATAAGATCCTGCCTGTTCTGCCTAAGGCCATGAAATTTCACAAAATCTATCTGACAGAATTCCCTGAGTTGTACGATCCCACCATAGGGTCCATGGGACGGGTAGGCGCCCGGGAAGCCATTCTGGAGGCTTTTCAGCAGGGGACACTCCTTATGAATTATATCGGGCACGGTTCGCCTTTTGTCTGGGCTCAGGAGTATGTTTTTACAAAAGACCGGGATTTGAACCAGGTGCAGACAAACGGCATGTACCCCTTTATTGTGGCAGCCACCTGTGATTGGGGACGCTCGGATTACATCGGTATCCAGAGCATGGCCGAAGAAATGGTTAATCTGACGGATAATGGAGCAATCGGTGTGGTGGCCAGTACCCGGGGGGTGATAAACCTGGATAATGTGGATTTTACCCGGAAAATGTACAACACCCTCTTCCCGGAGTCCCAAAGCAGTACCCGCTGTGTGACCGTGGGGAATGCATATCTTCAGGGTAAAATTCAGGCCTGGAGTAATTTGAATGTGTCCAAATTCCAGTATTTCGGTGATCCGGCCCTGATGCTGGCAATCCCCCGGATGGGCGGGGAAATCCACGTGGAAAACCAGGATACTCTGAAAGCCCTGAGCCTCGTCAGCGTGAAAGGAACCGTTTTTGATCAGGAACAGAGTAAAATTAACCAGGAGGGGCTGACGGGCTGGATAGAACTTGTAGACTCGGATAAACAGATTGCCCGGGATTACCGGTATTTGTCCGGGGGAACCTACCGGACCGGGACATTGTATTACACACTTCCCGGATCACGGTTGTTCACAGGAGCTATCAGTATCGAAAACGGGGAGTTCAACACCCGTTTTATGATTCCAAAAGATATCCGGTACGAAGGAAATAACGGCAAAATCCGACTTCGTTACGCATCCCCGGATTATCGTCTCGAAGGAGCCGCATTTGTCGACAGCCTGATCCTGGCCGGCAGTTCTGATACCGTGTCTTCCGACTTCACCGGACCTGAAATTGTCCTCCAGACCCATGGGGAAAGTTTTGCTTCATCCTCAATCCTGGTCAGCGATACGGCCGATTTGATTATCCGGATCAAAGATCTTTCCGGGATCAATATAACCGGTGCTACGGGACATGCGATTATCATGCGCCGGGATGGATTGGAAACCAATCTGACGTCACAGTTTATTTATGACAAGGATTCCTGGCAGGAGGGAAGCATCACATTGCCCGTTAGGGAGTGGTTCGGCGAAGGTGAGCAGACTGTTGAGATATCTGCTTTTGACAATTTTAATAATTTTTCCAGTGAAACATTTTATCTGCAGGTTGTCTCCAGTGGTGAAAGTATTCTAACCGATGTCATGAATTTCCCCAATCCCTTCAGAGAGTCCACCCAGTTCACCTTTCACAATATGCAGGCAGGAGAAGTGGGGATTCAAATTTTTACCTTGTCCGGGTCGCTGATACAATCCCTGGATGGAGGATTTATTGAGAAGGGATTTAACCGGATTCCATGGGATGGCAGAGACCGATTTGGAGAGTGGCCGGCCGCCGGTATTTATATGTACACCCTGTCTTTGAAACATGATGCCGGTGAGTCTTCTGCCCGGGGAAAACTGGTGATACTACCATGAGTGTTGAAAAACCGCCTGCCATTGTGCTTGCCTCTGCATCCCCCCGAAGAAGAGAAATTTTAATCACGATGGGATTTGACGTCCGGGTTTTTCCCTCCGGTTTTCAGGAGGAATCCCTGGAAGAAACAGATCCGGTCCGCTTTGCCATGGCAGCAGCCCATGCCAAAGGGAAAGATGTATCACACCGCTTTCCCGGGGAGATTACCGTTTCAGCTGATACTGTTGTTACTTACAAGGGACTTTTGCTGGGGAAGCCCGTCAACCGGGATGAAGCTATCCGCATGTTGAAAATCCTTAATGGAAAAACCCATACCGTCATCACGGCACTATCCATTTTTAATCCCCAAAAAGAAAGAGAATATACCGGCTATGAAGCAACGGATGTGACTTTTCGCCTTCTCACAGAAGAAGAAATCATCCGCTATGTTGATATCCATACCCCCTTGGATAAGGCAGGGGCCTATGGTATCCAGGATATTTCAGTACCCCTGGTTTCACGCATTGATGGATGCTATTTCAATGTCGTTGGTTTTCCCGTTTCTCATTTTTATATTCACTGGCGTGAAATCACGACGGCTGAATGATATGTTAATGATACTTGCAGACAGTGATAAAGGCAGAACCGCCCCTTGCTTTCATGGATCGCTTCGTTGTTAAAAAGATCTGCCGGATAAGGAGGAATTGTGACAAATAACGGAAAGCTGGATGAACTGATTAGTCAGGATAAGCTGGATCAGATGTCCTCATCAGACAAAAATTCGATAAATTCTGTGGCAATTATCGGCCAGGGTGTGATTGGCCGGGGGCTCACCTGGACTATCGCCTCCAAAGGCATCAGTGTGCTTGCCGTGGAAAAAAATGAGGAGGAAGCCCATAAAGCCCGGGAGTTGATGTACGCCGAAATGCGGGATGAAATCAACCGTTGGCGTATGACAGAAGGGGAAAAGAAAGCCATCACCTCCAGAACCCAGTTTACCGGTGATTTTGATGCCGTATCTGCCGTGGATCTTGTCATCGAAGCTGTCCCGGAAAACCTGAAGCTGAAACAGGAAATTTTTCAGAAACTGGATGAAAAAGTATCTCCCAAGGTTATCTTTGTCACCAGTACATCCACATTGTCGATTACCGAACTTGCCAATGCCACCAAACGGCAGGATAAAGTAGTGGGACTCCATTTTGTCAATCCCGTACCTAAAATTCCCCTAACTGAAGTAGTCCGTGGACTCCATACGTCGGATACCACGTACAAAAAAATTCACGATTTTGTGGAACAGTTAGGCAAAACGGCGGTGGAAGTGTATGAATATCCAGGCTTTGTCACCACCCGGGTCATCATGCCTATGATCAATGAAGCCATGCATGTTGTGATGGAAGGTGTTGCCACCATTACAGGTGTGGATACGGCGATGAAACTGGGCTATAAACTACGTAAGGGGCCCCTGGAACTGGCTGATAGTATGGGACTCGATTCAGTTCTTTTTTGTATGGATGTCCTCTTTCATGAACTGGGGGACTTAAAATACAGGCCCTGCCCCGTTCTGAAGAAACTGGTGCGGGCAGGTCATTACGGACTTAAAACCGGCAAAGGTTTTTATGTCTATGACGAATCTGGTAAAATTGTAAAAGAAAATAAACTCTGAAAGGCAGAGTTCGTATGAAAGTACTTGTAATTAATTCCGGCAGTTCATCCATTAAATACCAGCTGATCGATACAAAGGCCGGTATATCTCTTGCCAAAGGACTGGTGGACCGGATCGGACTGAGCAACAGTTCTTTAAAACAAAGCCGTGAAGATGGTCATAAAATCAATCTCTTCGGGGAAATTTTTGAACATTCCCAGGCACTGGAATATATTCTGGCTGCCCTGACCAGTGAGAAACACGGGGTCATTAAATCCCTGGATGAAATTGATGCCGTCGGGCATCGGCTGGTTCACGGGGGTGAGCATTTTAAAGCCAGTGTGTTAATCACTGACGAAGTGATGGATGTCCTGAATGAATGTATTGATCTGGCGCCTCTCCACAATCCCCCCAATATCAAGGGTGTTCAGGCTGCCAGGGCTCATCTGGGTAAAACACCCATGGTAGGTGTGTTCGACACGGCGTTTCATTCCACAATGCCTGATTATGCCTATATTTACGGAATCCCGTATGAGCTCTATAAAAGGTATGGGATCCGTCGTTACGGTTTTCACGGGACCTCACATCGTTACGTGTCCCAGGAATTTGCCCGAATGTATGGTAAAGATATTTCATCTCTCAAACTCATTTCCTGTCACCTGGGAAACGGTGCTTCGGTAGCAGCGGTTCAATATGGAAAATCCGTGGATACATCCATGGGATTTACTCCCCTTGAGGGACTTGTGATGGGAACCCGTTCCGGTGATGTAGACCCGGGGGTCATTTTACAGATTGCCACCAAAGAAGATCTGGATGTCAGTGATCTTAACAACCTGTTGAACAAGCATGGGGGCATGCTGGGAATCTCCGGTCTGTCAAGTGATATGCGTGATATTGAAGAAGCCATGGAAAAAGGCGATGAACGGGCAATCCTTGCTATGAATGTCTATAATTACCGGCTGAAAAAGTATATTGCCGCCTATGCCGGAGCCATGGGAGGTGTGGACGGTATCATTTTTACCGGAGGAATCGGAGAAAACGGTCCCATCACCCGGAAGGGTGCACTGGAGGGACTGGAATTTATGGGAATCCATGTAGATGACTCACTGAATGAATCCATGATCCGGGGAAAACAGGGTGAAATCAATCCGCCCGATGCTCCAGTGAAAGTAACGGTGATACCCACCAATGAAGAACTGGTCATTGCCCTGGATACAGAGGCTATCGTTTCGAAACGCTTTACAGAATGATCACTTTTCCTTAAATTTCCACGCTGAGTTGGAAATGTGACAAGAATTGTTTGTGTGATGCTCAGCTTGTCTGAGCATCCTTACTTAGGAGTATAAAAAAAGTATGGAATCCCGGGAGCAGCTTTCAGAACGTTTGGACACACTGAAAGAAAAAATCGGGGAAGTTGCCGGTTATATTGATCTGGAACGGAAAAATGAGCGGATCAAAGAGCTCAGGGATAAGACAATGGATCCGGATTTCTGGCAGGATAACCTGAGAGCACAAAAAATTACCAAAGAAATTTCTGACCTGGAATATGAAATCAAGCGCTGGAATACGATTCTGGAACTCCGGGAAGATGCAGACCTGCATTTTATGATGTCAGACGAAGATCCGGATCTGTTAAAAGAAATTCCTGCGATTCTGGATAAGCTTGAAGATGAAATCACCACGCTGGAAACAGAAAAACTTTTATCCGGTGAATACGATAAAAAAAATGCCATTTTTGTCATTCATCCCGGGGCGGGAGGGACCGAGTCCCAGGACTGGGCAGATATGCTGTTTCGTATGTATACACGCTGGTTTGAAAAACGGGGATTTGAATATACGGTTCTCAATTATCAGCCTGGGGATGAAGCCGGTATCAAAGAGGCGGTGATTGAAGTCAAGGGACCCTATGCCTATGGATATCTTTCTGCCGAAACCGGAGTCCACCGGCTGGTCAGGATTTCCCCCTTCGATTCCAATGCCCGGAGACATACCAGTTTTGCCTCGGTGTTTGTCTACCCTGAAGCAGATGACGACATCGATATCGATATCAATCCCAAAGATTTACGGATTGACACCTACCGGGCCAGCGGTGCAGGTGGACAGCATGTAAATAAAACCGATTCGGCCATCCGGATTACCCATATTCCTACAGGCATTGTGTCAACCTGCCAGAATGAACGGTCCCAGCATAAAAACAAAGATATGGCCATGAAAATCCTCAAATCCCGTCTGTATCAACTAAAAAAGGAAGAAGAGGAAAGCAGGAAAGCCGATCTGGAAAAGGATAAAATGGAGATCGGTTGGGGCAGCCAAATCCGGTCCTATGTTTTTCAACCCTATACTCTGGTGAAAGATAACCGGACCAAATACGAAACGGGGAATATTCAGGCCGTGATGGACGGGGATCTGGACGGGTTTGTCAAAGCCTGGCTTACCTATTCCCACAGCCAACACAACGATTAGACAGGAGCAGCATCCATGAGCGACGAGCATCAGGAAAAACATTCTACTCTTCAGGATATTATACATGTGAGAAAGGAAAAAATCCGTCAACTGAGGGAGATGGGTGTAAATCCCTATCCCTATGCCTTCGACGTGAGCCATAAATCAACCGATATTATCAACCAGTATGAATCCCTTGAAAATCAACAGGTCTCGGTAGCAGGCCGGATTATGTCTGTCCGGGTCATGGGGAAAGCCAGTTTTGCCCATATTATGGATGGCAAGGGAAAAATTCAGCTCTACCTCTCCCAGCGGGATATCGGAGACGAATCCTATACCGTGTTTAAAATGCTGGATATCGGAGATTTTATCGGTGTCAGGGGTTTGGTGATGAAAACCCGTACCGGAGAAGTCACGGTGAAAGGGGACAGCCTGACACTCTTGAGTAAAAATATCCGTCCCTTGCCTATCGTAAAAGAGAAAGACGGGGTGCTTCACGATGCTTTCAGTGACAAGGAACTCCGGTATCGCAAACGTTATCTGGATCTTATTGTCAATCCAGCCGTGAGAGAGGTTTTTATTCAAAGGGCGAACATCATGCGGTGGACCCGTGAGTTTTTTGATGCACGGGGCTATTTGGAAGTGGAAACGCCGGTACTGCAACCTATCTATGGGGGTGCAAGTGCACGTCCTTTCGTTACCCACCATAATGCCCTGGATACGGATTTTTACCTGAGAATCGCCGATGAACTCTATCTGAAGCGCCTGATTATCGGTGGATTTGAAAAGGTCTACGAAATCGCAAAAAATTTCCGGAATGAAGGGATGGACCGGACCCATAATCCGGAGTTTACGGCGATAGAATTTTACGAAGCGTATGTGGATTACGAATATATGATGGATTTGGTAGAGGATTATATCCGGGCTATTGCAGAGAAATCAGGACAGATGACACTGAAATATGGAAAGGAAACCCTGGATTTCAGTCGTCCCTTTGCCCGGAAAGCCATGTTTGATCTCTTTGATGAATCTCTGGGGGAGGATATCCGGGGCTACGACGTTTCTGAACTGAAAAAGCTTTGCAAGGAACGGGGGATGGATGTTGATCCGGCCTGGAATTACGGGCAGTTGATCGATGAACTGTTCAGTGAACTTGTGGAACCCCGCCTGATCAATCCTACGTTTGTGATTGATTATCCCAAAGCTGTTTCGCCTCTGGCTAAAACAAAGCGTGATGGAAATACCCGGCTGGTGGAGCGATTTGAGCTCTATATCGGCGGATTCGAATATGCCAATGCCTTTTCGGAGCTCAATGATCCGGTCGATCAACGGGAACGGCTGGAAAGCCAGGCAAAACTCCGGGAACTGGGGGATCTGGAAGCCCAGGTGGTCGATGAGGATTTCCTCCAGGCCGTTGAAACAGGCATGCCGCCAACCGGTGGAGTGGGTATTGGTCTGGACAGGCTCGTGATGCTCATGACAGGCCAGATTTCCATCAAGGATGTCATTCTCTTCCCGGCAATGCGGCCGGAGAATCCTTAAAACGAAAACGGATAAGCCATTTGAAGTTTGAATTTTTTCTGGCGTATCGAAGCCTGATCCGGTCACGGGGGAATCGCTTTATCCCCTTTATCCGCACCTTGGCGGTGACCGGGATGGTGATCGGTACAGCAGCCCTGATGATAACAGCCGGAATCCTTAATGGCTTTGAAGAAAATATGATTGAAAAAATTACGGGATTCGATGCTCATCTCCGGATATCCAATCTCCGCGATGCCCATTTTCAGAAAGATACATCCCTTACCCAGGAGTTTTTGAGTCTTCCCCATATACATACAATGGCTCCCTATCTGGATGAAGAAGTGATTATCCGGTTTAAAGACCGGTCTGAAGGTATTTTACTTGAATGCATGGAAGAAGAGGATTTCCGCCGGATTCTCATGCCTTCCAAAAAACCATGGGCCGGCCGGGTTGATTTTTCCGGAAACAGTATCTATTTGGGAAAAGGAGTTGCAGATATCCTGGGCGTGTCCCCCGGCGATACGGTGGATCTGCTCCTTATCAAAGGATTGCCCTCACCCACCAATCCGGCACGAATTCAAGCAGTACAGGTCACCGGCATTTTTTCCACGGGGATTTCGGAATATGATAAGTCATTGGCTTATGGTGGATTGGATATGGGACAATCGTTTCTGATGGCACCAGACCGGATTTCAGGCTACCAGATTCTGCTGGATGATACGGAGTTCACAGATGAGGTCAGTGCCGCCCTTGTGGATAAGCTGCCCTATCCTTATTACAGCGTAAGCTGGAAAGACCGGCACTATACCCTTTTCAGATGGCTTGAAACACAAAAACTCCCCATTATTCTTATATTTGGGCTGATTGCCCTGGTGGCGGCAGTGAATATTATTTCCACGCTTGTGATGATTGTCCTGGTGAAGGAAAAAGAGATTGCCGTATTGAAATCTATGGGAATGGCATCCCGGCGTATCAAAAAACTCTTTCTGATGGATGGCCTGATCATCTCTCTGACAGGGTCAGTGCTGGGAGTCCTTTTGTCCCTGTTTATTGAATGGGGACAGATGACGTTTGGGTGGTTTACGATTTCATCTGATGTCTACTTTATCGACCGTGTACCGGTTTCCATCAGCCCCCTTATTGCTCTGATTGTCATGGGTACCGCCATTGTACTGGCTCTTATTTCGTCTTTTTACCCGGCGGCTAAGGCATCAGCCGTAAAACCGGTGGAAATTTTGCGCTATGAGTAAAGAGTCACTGAAAACAGATTTTCTCATTGCTTTCCGCTATTTCAAAACCCGCCGGAAAGTGGGGATGGCTTCTGCCACCTCTCTGATCACTTTGGTGGGTGTGGCGGTCGGAACCATGGCAATTCTTGTGTCCCTAAGTGTTTTGAATGGTTTTAAGGACGTGATTACCCAAAGGACCCGGGATATGGAACCGGACCTGAAAATCCATGTCCGGAGTCTGACGGCTGATGAGCAGAAAGATATTCTGGAGAATCTGGTGTATCAGTTCCCGGAGGACACCTACATGCCGGTGATGGAACGGAAAGTCATCGCCTCCGGAACCAAGCAGCGCCTGATTCAATTGAAAGGGGTGCAGCCACTTACCTTCGATTCCATGATGGGAATGAGTGCTTATCTGGCTTATCAGGATTTCTTGACAGATGATATTACGCAAACCGATTTTCCCGAAATTATCCTGGGAAGCGGTTTGGCCTACGATCTGGGTGTGACGGTTGGAGACACGGTGACACTTATCAGTCCCATTGATATCGAAAGTTTTTCCGCCCCGGTTTTAAAAGCTATCGTTAAAAATACCTTTGATGTGGATGTCTTTAACTATGACGATATGCTGGGATTTATCCATCTGCTGGATATGCAATATTTTCTGGATGATCCGGGATGGCACGAAATTTATGTCCGCTCTGAGGATCCGGATGCCCGGGATAAGATTTCCGCTCTGTTACCGGATGATATTCCCTGCATCCCCTGGCAAGAAGAACACCGGGAGTTGTTTGCCGCCATGGAGATGGAAAAAAAGGGGACATTTCTTGTCCTGAATCTGATTATCCTTCTGGCAGGTTTTAATCTGGTCAGTTCCCTGGTTATGCTACTGCTGGAAAAAAAGTGGGAGATTGGCATCTTAAAAAGTATGGGACTCCGGGACCGGGATGCTTTCCGGATCTATTTTATATTGTCATGGATTACCGGAGGTATCGGCATGTTGATTGGCCTTTTGGGATCGGTGCCTCTTTTACTCTGGCAACAGGTCCGTCCCTTTGTTAAACTCCCTCAGGATGTGTATTTTATCACCTATTTGCCTGTACGGGTGATGTTGCCGGATGTGGTTTTAACCGTTTTGGTGTTAATTGCCATAATCTCTCTAGCCGGACTTTTACCTGCCAGGCAAGCTGTTAAATTAAAACCGCTGGATTCAATTAAAGTAAAGATGTAGCTATGACAGAAAAAAAGATATTAAACGCTCATGGCATCCGGAAAACATACCGGTCTGGTCAGGATACACTTCTGATTCTGGATGATGTATCCTTAACTCTGTATCCGGGAGATTTTGTCTCTCTGATGGGTGCGTCCGGTTCGGGGAAATCCACTTTCTTAAACATACTCGGCACCATGGATGCGCCGGATTCAGGCCATGTTTTCATTCATGGGACTGATACCGTGAATCTGAAGGAATCTGAACTGGCAGACTTCCGGCGAAACCATATTGGTTTTGTGTTTCAGTTTCACTATCTGCTCCCTGAATTTTCCATCTGTGAAAATGTGGCTATGCCCTTGATGATCGCCGGGGAATCCCGGACCCGGGCTCTGAAATCGGCCCTTGAACTCATGGATTATCTGGGAATTGCCGAAAGGCGGAATCATTTTCCCGCTGAAATATCCGGTGGTGAAAAACAACGGGCTGCCATTTGCCGGGCTCTGATTGCCCAGCCCGATATTATTCTTGCCGATGAACCTACAGGCAATCTGGACCGGGAAACAGGAAATCACGTGCTGAATCTTTTTCAAAAAATCAACCGGGATTTAAAACAGTGTTTCTTCTTGGTGACCCACGATGAATCCATCGGTGCCATTGCTTCACGACAATACCTTTTGAAAGATGCAAACCTGATTGAAAAAAAAGGAGAAGCGGTTTCATGATGATGAGTTCATTTATGCCGGTCCGCCTGTTTTGGGGCCGTAACTGTTTGAAAGAAAGCACATATCCCTTCAATCAACTGGGGCGGAAGGCACTGATTGTCACAGGTCGCCACTCTGCAGACATCAGCGGAGCCCTCAACGATATACAGACAGTTTTGAAAAATTCTGGTATTTCTTATGTCCATTTCAATCAGGTGACAGAGAATCCCCTGGTAAAAACGGTTCAGGATGCGGCAGACCTGTGTATGGAAGAGAACTGTGATTTTATTGTGGGTATCGGCGGGGGGAGTCCTGTCGATGCAGCCAAAGCCGTAGCCGTGGCCGTTTTTAACAAAATGAAAGCCCGTGATGTGTATGATGTCCGGCGCATTCAGGGTGCTTTACCTCTGGTGGCTGTGCCCTTGACATCCGGGACCGGTACTGAGGCCACGCCTTTCAGTGTACTGACCAATGAAGAAAATGGAAAAAAGGCGGGGTTTGGGCACGATTCCATGTTTCCCCGTGTTTCTTTTTGTGATCCTGCCTACACCCGGACTGTACCACCCATTGTCACACGGGATACAGGTCTGGATGCCTTGAGCCACCTGTTGGAAGGTGTATTTTCCGCGAAAAGAAATATGACTTTGTACCCCCTGATCCGTCAGGGTGTTTTGGATATTATGCAATGGCTTGAATATGCCATGGAGGATGGAAACAATCTGGAAGCCAGGTCCCGGTTGATGATGGCTTCTCTATGGGGAGGAATGGTTATCGCCCAAACCGGCACAACACTCCAACATGCCATCGGTTATCCCCTGACAGTCCGCTATGGAGTTAGCCATGGACGGGCAAACGGGCTGGTTCTTTCTGCCATATACCGGCTATATTTTCCGGCGGTGAAAAACGCGTTGCATCAGGTCTTTGGATCGGATGCATCGTCACTCGGCGACAGACTTGACGACTGGCTGGCTTCTTTTGAGCTGACAGAATCCCTTTCCATCTCCCGGGAAGATATTCCGGACATGGCCCGGGAAGTAATGGAAGCCCGGAATATGGCAAACAACCCCCTTTCTGTCAATCAGTCGGATATTGAAGACCTTTATCGAATTATTTGCTAACGCTTATGACAAAGTGACATATATTGTAGTCATAATGACAATTTAATATGATGGCATGGGAATTGTTGCTATGTAATGTGAATGGAAACGTGTGAAAACAAAAAAACAGGAGATAGATATGGGTAAAATTATTGGAATTGACCTTGGTACCACAAATTCATGTGTCGCAATCATGGAAGGTGGCGAGCCGAAGGTATTGGTAAATGCGGAAGGCGGACGGACCACTCCTTCAGTGGTTGCGTTTAAGAAAAATGGTGAAAGACTGGTGGGTGCTTCAGCCAAGCGGCAGGCGATTACAAACCCGGCACATACCATTTTTTCCATAAAACGTTTCATGGGCCGCCGCTATCAGGAAGTCGGGACGGAAATTCATGAAGTTCCTTTTAAAGTAGAAAAAGGTCCCAACGACGATGTCCGTGTCCGGGTGGAAGACAAGGTGTTTTCACCGCCGGAAATCAGTGCCATGGTTCTGCAGAAAATGAAACAAATCGCGGAAGAGTATCTGGGTGAAAAGGTATCGGAAGCCGTCATTACTGTCCCTGCCTATTTTAATGATTCCCAGAGGCAGGCCACGAAAGATGCCGGAAAAATTGCCGGACTGGAAGTGAAACGGATTATCAATGAACCGACAGCTGCGGCACTGGCTTATGGACTGGACCGGAAAAAGGAAGAGAAAGTAGCGGTTTTTGACCTGGGTGGTGGAACCTTCGATATTTCCATACTGGAAATCGGTGATGGTGTTTTTGAAGTAAAATCTACCAATGGTGATACTCACCTGGGTGGTGATGACTTTGACCAGAAGCTCATCGATTATCTGGTATCAGAATTCAAGAAACAGGAAGGGATCAACATTTCGAAAGATCCCATGGCAATGCAGAGACTGAAAGAAGCGGCGGAAAAAGCTAAAATCGAGCTCTCTTCGTCGATGCAGACGGAAATTAATCTGCCTTACCTTACCGCGGATAATACAGGCCCTAAACACCTGAATATATCATTAAGCCGCGCGAAGTTCGATCAGCTTACATCTGAGCTGGTCCAGAGGACAAAAGAACCCTGCATGAATGCCCTGAAAGATGCCGGTTTATCCAACAGTGATATTGATGAAGTCATTCTTGTAGGTGGATCTACCAGAATCCCGGCTGTCCAGGAAATGGTGAAATCCATTTTCAACAAAGAGCCCAACAAAACTGTGAACCCCGATGAAGTGGTAGCTATTGGTGCAGCGATTCAAGGGGGAGTTCTTCAGGGCGACGTGAAAGATGTCCTTCTTCTGGATGTTACGCCTCTCTCTCTGGGGATTGAAACCCTGGGAGGTGTCTTTACCAAACTGATTGAACGGAACACCACCATCCCCACGAAGAAATCTGAAATTTTCAGTACAGCCGCCGATAATCAGCCCTCCGTGGAAATTCATGTTCTCCAGGGTGAACGGTCACAAGCCGCCTATAATAAAACTCTGGGACGGTTTATTCTGGACGGAATCCCACCGGCTCCCCGGGGTATTCCACAAATCGAAGTGACATTTGATATCGATGCCAATGGTATTCTGAATGTCTCAGCCAAAGACAAAGCCACTGGTAAGGAACAAAATATCCGGATTGAAGCCTCAAGCGGGCTCACGGAACAGGAAATCGAGAAAATGAAACGTGAAGCAGACGCTCATGCTGCCGAAGATGAAAAATGGAAGAAAGTGGTTGAACTTCGGAACCAGGCAGATACACTCATTTACCAGACCCGGAAGCAGTTTGATGAACTGGGTGACAAACTGACAGATGAGGAGAAGAAACCGGTTGAGGAAGCACTGAATGAACTTGAAAAAGTCAAAGACAGCAGTGATCCGGACCTTCTGAAGAGCAAAATTGATGACGTAACGCAGAAAATGATGAAAATATCCGAGAAACTCTATCAGCATGCCCGTCAGCAGGAAGGAGCTCCCGGTGCTGAAGGTGCTGCAGGTGCCGGACCGGCCGGAGGTGAACAAAGCACCGGCGGTGATAGCACCGAAGAGCCAGTGGAAGATGCGGATTTTGAAGTAGTTGACGATCAGAAATAAGTTCCCTGAAATCAAGCAAATATCCTGTGAAAAGGGCGGTTCAACCGCCCTTTTTGTTTACTATGATTCCCATTTTCTTTAGCTTACATAGATAAAGAAGAAACGATATGAAACAGAACAAAACCCACCATCACCACCATTATCCTCCGAAAACTGTCATTCCTTTTATCCTGGTTTTTTTACTGGGACTTTTTGTGGTGGTTCTCTTCAATCCCAGGCTTTGGTTCAAACCACTTTCTGGATATATGACCCGGAAGCTGGAACAGCACCTGAATGCAGAATTTCTCATTGGCTCCGTCGAAGGGAATTTTAACCGGGCTGTCTATGCTGATTCCCTCCAAATTCTGAATCATGAGCAGGCTTTTGCCTTTTATGCGGACAGAGTGTCTGTTTCTTATAAAAATATTGTGTTTCTGGCCATGACCCGTACCATCGATACCCTTATCCTGGTCAATCCGGTTCTGAAATCAGGTCCGGGGTTTACCCAACGACCTGAAAAAAATATCGTTACAACCCTGGTCAAAGTCCTGGATGAATTCCCCACACTGAAAATCAACACCCTTTCCATTGAGCATGGACAGATGATCCGGGCGCAACCGGAGGGTAAAACACTTCAAATACAGGATATATCAGGTGTTTTTGCCGTCAATACCCGGGGACCGTCAACCCGGCTGAGTGCCCGGTCTCTCTCATGGATGATTCCGGAAGAAAAGCTGACGGTCGACAGTCTGAAATTTTCAGTGACCGCATTGGAGGGACTCGTGAAGGTCCAAAATTTCACGGCCTGGTTTGACGGAATGCAAATGAATCTGACCGGAAAGTTTCAGCCTGTTCAAACCCTTCCTTTCAAAGGGGAAATCCTCCTTCAAAAGTTTCGTCCCGCCCAATGGATCCCCCGTTTTGAAGCGTATCCCGAAGATGTGGTGGATATTCTTGTGGATTTTTCCGGAAACCGGGATTATCTGCAGGGTAATTTTTCTCTTCAGGGTCTCCTGGCTCACGATATCCTTCGCCAATGCGAAGGAAATATTCGACTTATTCATGACAGAATAGAACTGAGTCATGTGGCGTTTGAGAACTCATATCTTGATGCCGTGATTCGGAATTTGAGTTTTGATCACGGATCTCTTAGCCTGGATGGCCATATTAACCAGATCGGCTTTCCTGAAGAATCACCCCTGAATAATATGGCTGTTGCCGGCGATGTGACAGCTTCAGGACGTTTCCCCGATTCCCTCATGATTGATTATGAATTATCCGGAAAATACAAACAGGAATTTTCAATTGATGCCATTGAAGGACAAGTTCTTTTTCAGAATCAAAACCTGGTTTTTGCAGATACAACAAAGATACGCCTTCCGGGGCTGGCTTTGGATCTCAGGGGTCACATAGATTCCATGTCGACTCTGGATCTCCGCTTTGATATGATGGCTGATGATTTCCGGCATGATCTGAATACGACTGACCGCCTTGAGCTTGGAGATGCAAGGATACAGGGACGCCTTCAGGGGAAATTGTCCAATCCTGATATATCTGCGATTTATCTCATCAATGAAGCCTCCATGAACGATTACCGGGTTTCCCGTGCCAGGGGGGCAGCTTCGGTAGCCCAAATGATGAACCATCCCTCCGGGAACCTTTATATGGACCTGAGCGGACTGGAAATCCCTCCTTATTTCATCAATAACGGAGGTACCTTCCTTGAATTTAAGAGTGATACCGTCCTGATCAGTTCCTTCTCGCTCAGTACAGATAAAAACCGTATGGAATTTGTCGGGAAACTCACCTTGGACAGTTTGTTGCTGATTCAGGAATTTGCGGCGAATCTCCAGGGTAACGATCTCTTCCTCCAATCACCCTTTCATATTGATCTCAGGCAGAATCAGGTGGATGTTTCACCGGTGTTGATACAGTTTAACGATGGATTTCTCAAAGGAGAAGGCTCGTGGGACACTTTGCAACGATTCCGTGTCAATGTTCAGGGTGAATCCCTGGATTTATCCGAACTTCTGACAGTGGGATCTTACCCGGTGGATGCCGGTGGCATAACGGATTTTCAGATTCAATTATCAGGAATGGCGGAGAATCCGATCCTCCAATTTGAAGGACGTGTGAAGGATTTTACCTACGATCAGTATCATTTTGAAGATCTTTCGGCGCATTTTACCTACCAGGATTCACTCTTGCTACTGAAAAAAGCTGGTATTGCCCAAAACCCCAGGGATTATATCAATCTCTTCGGGCAATTTCCCATGTATGTGGGCTATGAAAACGACCTGTTGCTGACTTTTCCAAAGAATGATCCCTTTTCCCTGACATTTGAGGTTAACCAGTTTTCCACCGGTATTTTTTCTTCCCTCCACAAAGCCATACAAGAGATGGATGGCCTGGCAAATGGTGTGATAACAGCCAGTGGATCCTACCAGGCCCCGGAAATCCGGTTGAATGTAACTCTGGAGGATTTTCGTCTGAATGGATTTGCCTTTGACAGGATACTATCCAATTTGTCATATAAAAATGAAAAAATATCCATTGAAAATGTTGATCTGATCAGTGAAACCGGCAGTTATTCCATGAGTGGATTTTATCCTGTGGATTTGAGTCTTCATCCGGTTTCCCGGCGGGTCAATCCCCAGGACAGTGTATCTATCCGCCTGGAGGGAAGGGACGGAACCTTGTCTTATCTGGAACCCCTGATCCGGATTGTGGAAGGTTCGCAGGGGACCTTTATCACAGAACTTGAACTCAGCGGCTCTCCCTTGAAACCGGCTGTAAACGGCCGGCTTGTCCTGGAAAAAAGTATGTTGACCCTAAAAAACCTCCTGAATCCGGTCCGGAATGTCCAGGGATCCTTTCTTGTGAAGGATAATTTTATTGATGTAGATCTCAAGGGGAATATGGAGAAAGAAGATACACGCCTGTTTAATCTGGGCAGAGATGTAGCCAAAAACCGAAATGTGGCCATGACAGGCCGGATCAATATTCAGGACATCCTGAATCCTGTCATGGATTTGCGGCTGACAGGAAAGAATATTTATGTCCGGAGTTTAAATGACCGGATCGATTTGATCGGGGATGGGGATATTACGTTGCGTGGCAGGGATACCCTGAGAGCGGAGGGGATTTACGCTGCCAGGGAAGGAGTGCTGAATTTTGATTTTAAACGACCGGTCCAGAACAGATCCCGACAACCCCGAAAACGAGTTTTTGAATATATCCTGGAAATCCCCATGGATGGGAATGTCTTTTTACGGAATGAGTTGATTGATGCTGAACTGGAAGGGGACATTGTTCTGGAAAAACGGGCTGACGAGCCTCAGATTCTGGCAGGTAACCTGTCTGTCCGCTCAGGAAAGTTTTACTACTACAGCGCGATTTTTGATATTGAATCCGGTGAAATCACTTTTGATCCCTATGCCAACAACATCACACTGAATTTTCAGGCCGTTACACCGGTCCTGGACGGCTCAAACCGGGTGATTGCTACCCTGACGGGAGATGTGGATAAACCGACCATCCAACTGACGGATGAGAAAAATATGTTTACCTCACAGGCTGAGATCATTCAATTGCTGACGACGGGGACCGTCAGTAACGGACAGTTTGTCACAGGGGCTGCCCAGAGTTATCTGGAAACGATTTTTGAGAAAGAACTTGAACGTACCGCCAGTGAATGGGGTGGATTTGAACGAGTGGATCTGAAATCACAGGGATCCCTCTTTGAAAATCCCAACCTGGATAGTCTGACCATTTTGTTGGAACGACGAATCGGAAAGGATTTGTATTTGAGTTATGAACAGTCTTTGAGCAATGATAACGCAAACAGAAATATTGAACTGGAATACAGACTGAACCGAAATTTCTCCATCATCGGCGAAGCGGATGATGAGAGTGTTTCCTTTTCATACCGGATTCGATTTCAGTATTAGAGGATGATGTGAACCGACGCTATTTTGTGATACCTGTGATATGCATTTGTATTCTGATGGGTACCTTGTACCCCTCCGATTTTCAGTATCAGGACAAACCGGTAGCCCGTGTAGAATTCAGCGGACATGCATTTTTCAGCGAGCGGGATTTGAACCGGATGATCTCTCTTCAATCCGATGGATTATTCAGAAAACGGCGACTTTTCAACCGGCGTGTGTTGAACCGGGATCTTGAGGAAATTCAGCGTAACTATATTGCCGAAGGATTTTTAAAATGCCAAATTGCTGATTCCCTGATACTGACGGACAGAAACCGGGTGAATATTACCATTGAAATCCATGAAGGCCCCCGTTTTTATGTGAACACCTTTGAAGTCAGTGGAAATACACTCATCTCTGATGCTGAAATCATGTCCCTGATGAAAATCAAACCGGGTGATCCCTTCAAGCCTTTTGAATATCAGCGGGGAATTCAGCTGATTCAGGATGAGTACGGGGCCATGGGACGTCCCTATGTGACGATTGATGAACAGATCCGGGAAGATGTACAGATGGATATCAGTCTTCTCATCGATGAAGATGCCGTGTATTCTGTGGATAAAATTGAAATCGCCGGAAATAAATCAGTCCGGGAAAAAACCATCCGAAAGGAAATCCTGGTGAAACCAGGAGATGTTTTCGATCTGAAGGATATTAAAAAAAGTCGTTTACATATTTTTGAACTGGGGACTTTCAATAGTGTGAACATCATTCCGGTGAACCGGAATCCGGACAGCCTGACGGTGGGATTGCGCATTCGCGTATCCGAATCTCTGCCACGGCGCTGGGATGCAAATATCGGTGTCCGGCAGGGGCGGATTGCCGAGTTGAACCAGACCTACCTTTTTACACAGGTGGACTGGCTGCATAAAAATCTCTTCCACCGGGCCAGACGATTTCAGGCGAAAGGGAATTTTGGTGTTGTATGGGATCAGGAAACTTTTTTTAGAAAAAGTACACCCTCCTATGGTGTAGATCTGTCCTATACCCGTCCCCGGATTTTATCCATGCGTTTTCCCACAACTTTTAAAGTGTATTACAACAAAGACGTATATTCTCCTTTTACCCAGAATATTGATGAAAATGATGAGCTCATCACGGCCGGTGTGGAAGTCTCATCGTTGTGGAAATTGGAGCGGAAACTTAACACCATCGCCAGTTTCTCCCTTCGGAGTGTTGAAAGTATCCTCTCAGAAGAAAAAAGTGAAATTCAGCGCCGTTTGAATTGGCAGATCCGTTTTGATAACCGGGACAATTTCCTGTTTCCACGAAAGGGGTGGAATATTGGTGGGGATTTTCAATGGGTCAAGGGTATTTCCGGAAGTCCAACGGATTATTACCAATGGGATATATCCGTCAGCAGATATCTGCCTGTTTTTGAAAGACTTGTGTTAGCTGCCAGGGTGGAAACAGGATTTATTGATAATCAGGCGGACAGGCCTCCTTTGATTGTGATGTACCGTATGGGGACAGAAACCACGGTAAGAGGCTGGTCCCAGTCCATCGGCCGGGAATTTGAAACACCGGATGGCCTGATTGTTTATGCCGATTATGCCAAAGCACTGGCAAATGTAGAATTGAGAATCAACCTTCCCTGGAATTTTGGCCTGGAATTTTTTGCGGATGCAGGACACCTGCATGAAACATATCAGGGTGTGTGGAATTTGGACCAATTCTTTGTGAGTGTAGGGCCAGGTATCACTTATTCAACATTTATTGGCCCTATTCGCCTTGAATTCCCATTTGTCATTACAGATCCCAAAGGCCGGTTCCAGCGCTGGGATCAACCGGAGAAACACTTTATTATCGCCCTTTTATTTGCTTTTTGATTTCGTTAATATTCGGAACAATTCACAGGCTTCAAACTATAAAACGGTGATGTTCAAAAGACTAATACGAGCGAGAGGAAAATTATGAGAAAAGCACTTCCCATCATACTGACACTATTACTTTTGATTGCAGCCTCCTGTGACAGGCGCAACCCCGATCAATTGCTTGAAGATGCAGAAGTCAATCTGACACAGGATAAGTATGATGATGCCATACAAGACCTGGAAGGGTTGCTCAAAAAGTATCCGGATCATGAAAAAGCAGCAGAAAGTGCCTACCGGATTGCAGAGATTCATATGAATAAACGCCAGAAAATTGAAGATGCGATAGATGCATTTATTTATACGGCTGATGAATATCCTGATACGGAATTTGGCCCCAAGGCCCGTTTTATGGCAGGATTTCTTCTCGCCAATAATACGGACCGCCTGGATGAAGCCAAAAAGGTCTACGAGGATTTTCTGAAGGCCTATCCGGATCATGAGTTAAGTATGGCAGTGACCTTTGAAATTGAAAATTTGGGTAAACCTTTGGATAACATTCCTCAGCTAAAGCCCATTCTCAATGAAAAAGAAGCTCCTCAAAGAGTCCAAAATGCTGACAGGAAGTAAACCATGGATTTCAATATTCAGTTGCTGAATCAACAGATTCAAAAAGAGAGTGCATTTATCGAGGACATCCTGACAGAATTGCGAAAGGTGATTGTGGGTCAGGATATGATGATTCGCCGTTTGTTAACAGGATTGCTGGCAGATGGTCATATTCTGCTGGAAGGAGTCCCCGGACTGGCCAAGACCCTGACGGTAAACTCCCTGGCCCTGAGTATTAAAACTCTTTTTCACCGGATACAATTTACGCCGGATCTTTTGCCTGCTGATTTAATTGGAACGTTGATATACAACCAAAAGACATCTGGTTTTGAGGTGAAAAAGGGACCAATTTTTGCAAATATCATTCTGGCTGATGAAATCAATCGTTCTCCTGCCAAGGTCCAATCCGCACTGCTGGAAGCCATGCAGGAAAGACAGGTAACCATCGGCGACAACACATACAAACTGGAAGAACCCTTCCTGGTTCTGGCAACCCAGAATCCGATTGAACAGGAAGGAACCTATCCGCTTCCGGAAGCTCAGGTGGACCGGTTTATGTTGAAAATCCGGGTGACATATCCTTCAAAAGAAGAAGAGATGAAAATCCTGAATCTGATGACGGGGGCTCAATTGCCAAAAAGTGTTAAGGCCGTTGTCACTCCTGAACAAATTATACAGGCCAAAGAAGTTGTACGGGGAATTTATGTCGATGAAAAAATTCACAAATATGTGACGGATCTTGTCTTTGCTACCCGGTATCCGGAAGAGTACGGCCTGAATAATTTGAAACCTCTCATTGATTTTGGGGCGTCTCCCCGGGCGTCTATAAACCTGGTGAATGCAGCCAAAGCCAATGCTTTTCTGGATCACAGGGGATACGTCACACCTGAAGACATCCGGGAGCTGGGCGCAGATGTTTTACGTCACCGGATTATTCCCTCCTTCGAGGCGGAAGCGGAAGAAATAACCGTGGAAGATATGATTCGGAATATTTTTGAAATAATCCCCGTCCCCTGATCTATGCTTTCCGGAGATATACTCAGAAAAGTCAGACAAATTGAGATTCAGACCCGGCGTGCTGTCAACGAGGTCTTCGCCGGGGAGTATAAGTCTGTTTTTCGCGGCCAGGGGATGGAATTCTCCGAGGTCCGTGAATATCAGATTGGTGATGATATCCGTCGGATAGACTGGAATGTAACTGCCCGATTTTCCCATCCCTATATTCGAATCATGGATGAAGAGCGTGAATTGACAGTCTATTTTGCCGTGGATATCTCTTCATCCACACAGTTTGGTACTGCAGAACAATTTAAAAGTGAACTGGCGGCGGAAGTGTGCAGTGTCCTATCTTTTTCTGCTATCCGGAATGGCGATAAAGTGGGCATGATCAGTTTCAACGACCGGATTGAAAAGTATATTCCTCCCCGGAAAGGGAAATCCAATGCCATGCGGGTGATCCGGGAAATTCTTTTTGGCGAACACCGGGCCGGTAAAACGGACATCAATGGATCTCTCCAGTACCTCTTCAGGGTTGCCCGGAAAAAAAGTGTTGTGTTTATTGTCAGTGATTTTTACGACCTGGATTTTAACCAGTCCCTGAAACCCCTGGCCAATAAACATGATGTGATTCTCCTGCATGTAGTGGATCCCATCGACAGGGCACTGCCGGATCTGGGACTCATTTCCTTTATGGATCCTGAGAGCGGGGAAGAGCGGATTGTGGATACGGGGGACACAAATATCCGTGAACAATATGCACTGGCTTTTGCAGAACGGTCTATACGGCTGGATAAGATGGCGAAAAATGCAAAAGCCGATCTCATTACGCTCCACACCGATCAATCGTATCTGGAACCTTTGGCGAATTTTTTCAGAATGAGAGGGAAATTATTTCATTGAAATCTGTCAGTTGGTGGTACAGTATCCTTTTCCTTGTTTCCGGTTTATGGGCACAAAGTGTTTCAACCCATGTTGAGCCGGACAGTGGATATATCGGAGATGCATTTACCGTGACATATTCCATTACTTTGCCGGATCAGGCCCGCATCGAACCTCCCCGTTTTGAAGAATCAATCCCGGATTTAAGATTACTTTCCCAATCCTCCGATACTCGTTTTGATGAAGAGCGCTATACACGGATTTTTACCCTTCAGGTGGCCGCTTTCGATACAGGTTATCAGGTGATTCCTTCTGTCCCATTTAAAATTCAGCGAGAGGGTGACAAATCCTTTAAAACCATACACAGCGATTCGATGCGTTTCAGAATCCTTTCAGCCCTCCCAAAGGTTCAGTCCCCTCCGGAAGTCTATGAACCTCTGCCTGTTCCCGTGTTTACTTTGCGTCAGAAAATAATCCTGACTCTTCTTTTAATTCTTTTGATTCTTGCAGCCATCGGCATCCTTCACCGGCGCAGGACACGGATTCTTGAAGGCAGAAATGGAAAAACACTTGTAGCTCCCTTTAATGAAGCAGAGGAGTCCTTTCAGGCCCTTGAAGAAAAGGGATATCTTGAAAAAGGAGAGTGGAAAGCTTTTTATCTGGAGCTCACAATTATTCTCAAAAGGTATATTGAACGGACCTTTTATCTGCATATTACAGATTTGCCGACGGCTGAACTGCTTCCGGTACTGAAAAAAGAAATGCCAGATATGTGGACCGATACCATGTCGGATCTGATCCGCTATAGTGACCTTGTAAAATTTGCCCGCCTTGAATCCTCTGTTGAAAAGGGACGGCAAGATCTGAAACTAGCCCGTGAATGGTGTAAAATGGTGGAAAAGTCCATAAATTCTCTTGAACTTTCCGGAGAAACTGAGAAATCTTCTTGATTTACTGCTTTAAATTTTTAATATTATTTAGCTGAAACGAAAAATGGAGTCGGCTATGTCCAAAGTTTGTGATATCTGTGGTAAAGGTCCGGTTTACGGGAACAACGTCAGTCATTCCCATAATAAAACACGTCGTCGCTGGGAACCCAATCTTCAAAAGGTTCGGGTTGAGACGAACGGAACGGTGAAGCGTATTAAGGTTTGCACGACCTGTTTAAAATCAAACCGGGTAACAAAAGCTATCTGATCTTCGCAGAAAAATTATTTTGATAAAAAAGGCTCCAAATGGAGCCTTTTTTTTGGGGTGAGAGTTACCGGATTTACACCGGTTCATGGGTAAACTAATTGGATGAATATTTTTGTTTTCTGATCCAGGCCGGTGTTTCCTTGTCATCCGGATCGCTGGAAGTGAAAGTCGTGAATAATTCTTCCTGGACCCTTTCTGTCGAATGAGTTTCTGTTTCTTTCTTTTCCACGGAGTCTTTTTTGAGGATATCAATCTGTGTATTTTGTGGAGGGTCCATTCTGACAGAAGGTTTTGGCATGTCAGGCTGAGGATGTTCAATTTTTTGAGACATTGCTTCCTGACTGAATCCGGTCGCAATTACGGTTACCCGGATGACATCTGAAAGGTTTTCGTCCACAATCATACCGAATATGATATTGGAATCAGATTCCTCTCCGGCTTCCTGGTGGATGATTTCCGAAGCCTCATGAATTTCAGAGAGTTTCATATCAGGCCCGCCGGTGAAATTGATCAGAATGCCACGGGCTCCTTTAATGCTCACATTATCCAGAAGGGGACTGGAAATAGCCATGGATGCAGCCATCACAGCCCTCGAAGGGCCACTGGCTTCTGCTGTTCCCACGACGGCATCCCCCATGTTTTGCATGATAGTCTTGATGTCGGCAAAATCCAGATTAATGATACCGGTTTGGGTGATTAAATCGGAAATTCCACTGGTGGCCTGATTCAAGATGGAATCTGCCGTATACAGCGCCTCATCGATCACCGTATCTGTGTTGACAATTTCCAGGAGTTTTTGGTTTTTAATGACAATCAGTGTATCCACATGTTTTTTCAATTCAAGGATACCTTCATCTGCCCGTTTCATGCGGGAGGGTCCTTCAAAAAGGAAGGGTTTTGTAACAATACCCACCGTGAGAGCACCCAGATCCCGGGATATTTCGGCGATCACCGGTGCCGCACCGGTCCCGGTTCCACCGCCCATTCCGGCTGTAATGAATACCAGATCGGATCCTTCCAGAACTTTTACCAGCATCTCTTTGCTTTCTTCCGCTGCTTTTCGTCCCGTATCTGCAATGGCTCCTGCTCCCAAACCGCGGGTGTATTCACGACCGATTTGCAGCTTGGTATCTGCCAGATTACTGTTCAATGCCTGGGCATCGGTGTTTACGGCAATAAACTCCACACCTTTCAAATGATTCCGGATCATGCGGTTGATGGCATTTCCCCCGGCACCGCCAACTCCCACAACTTTAATCTTTGCACTCTGATCAAGACTTTCATCGTACGTTATCAGCATAATAACTCCTCGGGCTTAAAATAGGTTTTTTGCAATATCGGAAAATAATTTCTTGAGTTTTCCCCAAACAGTGGAATCGCTGTCTCTTCCTGTGGGGATCAATTCTTTTTTGTTTTTGTCACTCCAGTGCATCAGTCCAATGGCAGTCGAGTATTCCGGTCCGTATTCCGTGTTTTCAAGTCCCGGCATACGGATGGGATACCCGATCTGTGCCGGTACATGAAAGATTTTCTCACTGACCTGGCACAGCCCTTTCAAACGAGCTCCCCCACCGGTAAATACAATACCTGCATGAAGAGATTTAATGTCGGTAAACTGACAAATTTTCTCCCGAACCATGAGGAGAATTTCTTCAATCCGTGCTTCCACATATTGGGAAAGTTGAAAGGAATTAAGGCGTATCTCCCGGTTGTCACTTAGAGATGCAACGGTCAGTTCTTCAATCCCTGCCTTTTCTGACAACTCTGATGAAGCCCAGGCATAGGATTTTTTAATGCGTTCTGCTTCCTGGAAGGAAGTTTGAATGATGGAGGCAATATCCTTGGTAACAATGGAACCCCCATATCCGATGACCCCGGTATGTTTTACGAAACCGTTTTTGAAAACTGTGATATCTGTTGTTCCTCCGCCAATATCTACAAGGGCGACTCCCAGATCTTTCTGATCCTCTGATAAAATTGCCCGCGATGAGGCGAGGGGTTCCAGTACAATATTTTCCACATTTAAGCCGGTGGACTGGACACTCCGGACCAGGTTTTTTACGTTGTTGATGGCTGCTGTGACAATATGAGCATTTACCGTCAGTCGTGAACCGGACATCTGGATGGGGTTTTTTACTCCCATCTGATCATCTACGACGTATTCCTGGGGGATGACATGGATGATTTCCCGATCTACACCCAGATTGATGTTTTTTACCGAATCTAAAGCCCTGTTAATGTCATGCTGATCTACTGGGGAGGATGTGTCGGGCCCGCTGTTTTTATGACTGATGGCCACGGTGGATGTTGAATCCAGACTTCGGATATGATCTCCTGCAATGCCGATGGATACGGAGGATATGGTGATCCCGGAGTGCTTTTCTGCTTCCGCCAGGGCCTTGATGATGGATTGCTTGGTCTCTTCAATATCAATGACTACACCCCGTTTGAGCCCATGAGACAAAGATTGTCCCATTCCCAGGATCTGATATTTCTTCTCTTCCGGATCATACTGGCCAATCATGGCACAAATTTTTGTTGTTCCAATATCAAGTCCTGTTGTTATAATGGGATGAGACATGTATTCACCTTTTTGGTTTTACAATTACCTGTTTATCGTACCGGAGATCAATCTTTTCCAGTTGTTGAATGTGTGAGGGTGTAAGTTCCCTTTGTTCTATAAAGGCTTCCAATATATTGATTTTTCGTTTCAGATCACTGTTCCCCACGTAGATTCGTGTCCTGCCTTTCCCCGGCCTTAAGATCCAGCTGTGATCCTTTTCATCCCAGTGGAGTTCCTGGACAAGGATATTTATTTCTGGATATTTTTTCCGGATCAGGCTCATCATACCAACACCTTGACGGATTTGGGGATGCAATACCGTACTTCCGAACTCGGTGACAACCAGAGAGGGAATGCCGGTCAGAACAGGGATGTCCCGGTTGCTCCGGGGTGCCGGAAGTAAAATGCCCTGATTGTCAACGGAATATTGTTCTTCCATGTTCATCAGTAATATTGGTATCCGTTCTCGGATTTGTATTACCAGCCCATCGGGGAGGCGTTTATAAACCAGGGCCTGACGAATATATGGTTCCTGTTCCAGGCGTTCGGTGATCTCCAGTACCGGTATGGATAAAAGATCTTCACCCAGTGTCAAACCGGCAATATAAATGACTTCCTCTTCCGTCAGTTCATAATTTCCGGATACAATGATTTTATTCAGGCTGAAGATATTTTGAAATCGGGCATATAGGATAGAGACTGATGCCAGGATAATGATGACAATCAAGGTCATGAGGTATGGGATTTCTACTTTTTTCTGCTTGTCAGAACTCATGAATCTATTTTATCCAGTTGGTTGACCATTTCTTCAAAGTAGGTTGTGATATTTCCTGCTCCCATGGCAATAACGACCATGTCCGGTTCCAGGATATCCTTAATTTCATCCTTCAGCCTTTGGATGTCCTCAATATATTTCACCGGCTTACGGACAAGGTTGCTTATAAGACGGCCGTTGACGCCGGGAATGGGTTTTTCCCGGGCCGGATAAATACCTGTGACAATCACGTAATCCCCTTCAGACAAAACCTTTCCAAAATCTTCGGCAAAATCCCGGGTGCGTGAATACAGATGGGGCTGAAAGATGGCAAGTATTTTCCGGTCCGGCCACTGATCCCGGGCGGCTTTCAGTGTTTGCCGGATTTCTTCCGGGTGATGGGCATAATCATCGATAAAAGGGACACCATTGATCACTTTTTTCAGATCAAAACGGCGTTCCACCCCCTGGTAAGCTGCCAGCCCCCGCCGGATATCCTCCTCGTCGATTCCAGACCATATCGCCATTGATGCCACAGCTGCTGCATTCTGTGCAAAGTGCCGTCCAGGGATGGGAACTGAAAAGGGTCCGTACTCTTTTCTCTTGTAAGTCAGGGTAAACCGGGATTGCCCCCCCTGGAAAGCATAGTGATCCATCCTGAAATCAGCATCTTCATGGAATCCGTACGTGATATGGGGGGCTGTGATGGCCGGAAGTATCTCCCGGATGTTGGGATCATCCAGACACACAGCAAGCATACCCCAGAAAGGAATGGCATTGCAGTATTGGAGGAATGCTTCACGGATATCCTGCAGGTCCCGGTAAATATCCAGGTGATCTGAATCGATGGAAGTCACAATACCCATGGCCGGTTCCAGGGATAAAAAAGTGCGGTCGTATTCATCTGCTTCAATCACCAGCCAGGGACTTTTGCCGATACGGGAATTTGAATGACTGCCTTTGTCAATGCCACCTATGATAGCCGTTGGATCAAGGTTCGCCTGAGTCAGTACGGAAACAAGCATTGATGATGTGCTTGTTTTTCCGTGAGTGCCGGCTACTCCGATGGAGAAATGGTTCATTTTTAGTATTTCCCGAAGCAGGGCAGGTCTTTTTATCACTGGCAGGTGACGTTTTTTTGCTTCCTGAATTTCCGGATTATCCATGGGGACAGCACTGCTGTGTACCAGCAACTGGGCATTGTGGATGTTCTGTGCCGAATGGCCTGTATATACATCAATCCCTTTATTTTTCAAATGCGTTGTAATGGATGACGCACTGGCATCGGAACCACTGATTTTAAACCCTCGTGAGACAAGATATTCAGCAATACTGCTCATGCCGATACCACCGATACCGATGATGTGAATTCTCTCAATATGTCCAAACAGTGTTTTCAAAAGGGTAGATCCTCAACAATATGTTGCACAATTTTCGAAAGTCCGTCCTCAATGGTTTCAGGAAAGTGATTTATCAGATCTTCCAAAATTTCCGGTCTTGCAATGAGCTGGCGGACTGTTTGATCCAGGGCTCCTTCATCAAAGCGATTCTCGGTAATCACGGCGGCAATCCCCCTTTTTTCAAAGGCTTTTGCATTGTGAAATTGATGATCAGCGGCAGACGAGGGGAGAGGAATGAGAATCGCCGGTTTTTTCACATATTCCAGTTCGGCCAGAGTCAGGGCACCTGCACGGCAAATGATCAGGTCCGCAGCTGCATAAGCTGTTCCCATATCCTCAATGAATGGATGCAGGTAAATATGATCCTTTTTTTCAAAATCTTTCCGCATCAGTTCATAGTGGCGGGGTCCCGTTTGCCACAAGATTTGAAGTGGTAAATTCTTTACCCATGCTTCTGCATACTTGGATACTTCCCGGTTTATGTTCAAAGATCCCTGGGATCCACCGAAAACAAAAAGGGTTTTCCGGTCATTCTGAAGGTTCCATGTATTTAATGCGGATGGTTTATCTGTTAATTTCAGGGTGCTGCGGACCGGATTCGGGGTTTGGATCAGGCGGGTACCGGGATGGATATGAAGGTGGGGAAGCACATCCTCATAGGCATAAAATAACATACGCGCATGTTTTACGAGAATTTTTGTGGTGATTCCCGGCCAGGCGTTTTGTTCTTGAATGTACAGGGGGATTTTTCGCCGGATGGCTTCCCGTCCCGGCACACCGGATACATAGCCCCCTGTTGCAATGACCAGGTCCGGTTTAATCGATGTAAAAAGGCGTTTGACTATCCAGACGGATTTTAGGAGCCGGAAAGGAAATTTCAGGTTGTTTATAACAGCTCCCTTGTATAAAGAGCGGGCAAACCCTTTAACAGGAATCATGTATTTTTTGTGATAAAGTCCCTTTTCATCCCGGTGTGCCTCAATGCCCAGAGCAGATCCGATATAGAAAAACCGGATGTCATAACCGGGATACTGCTGTATCAGGACCCGTTTCAGTTCCCGGGTGATAGCAACAGCAGGGAAGTAGTGTCCTCCGGTACCTCCACCGGTTATCAGGACGTTAATATGTTTTGTAAACCGTTTCAGCGTGAAAAGTCTCCCTTATAATTCGAAATAAAATACCCAGTAATGCACCGTTTATCAGAAGTTGTGAGCCGGAATAGCTTACAAAAGGCATAGGTAAACCGGTTACCGGAAAGAGTCCTACGGTTACCCCCATGTTAAACAGGGCATACAGGATGAGCGATATATTGATACCAAAAACGATATATTTTCCATACATATCACGGATATCCATGGACAATCGTATCAGGCTGATAAAGATGAGAACAAAGAGCAGAATGAAGAATCCGGCACCCAGAAAACCCCATTCTTCCCCGATAATGGAATAGATAAAATCCGTATGTGCTTCGGGAAGGTACAGATTTTTTAGCATACTTTTTCCGAGTCCTGTACCTGCCAACCGGCCATTTGCCAGACTGATCAGGGATTGGTTGATCTGATAGGCACTGCCGGATGGATTGGATTCTTTTCCCAGAAATACCAGGACCCGGTTCCAGCGGTAATCTGAAATGCGTACATAGACGAAGGCACCCAGTAAGAGGGGAAGGGTGGTTATCGCAAGGTGTTTCAGGGGAATCCCACCCACATACAGGATGATACAGGTAATAAGGAACAGAATGACTGCGGTGGAAAAATCAGGTGCCAGGGCAATCAGGAGAATTGGAATACCCAGGGTGATGAACGGAGGGAGAATTCCCTGCCTGTAGGACATGATTGTTTCTTTCCGGCCTGAAAGGTAGCTTGCCAGGTAAATAATCAGGGTAAATCGCAGGATCTCTGCCGTTTGGATGGTCATGACACCTGTCCGGATCCAACGGGCGGGGTCAGATCGGTTGCTGATCATATTTTGGACAAAGGGCATGATGACAGCGATGAGGGTCAAAATATAGATGAGTCGGATATGTTTTCGGAAGGTACGGTAATCAATTAAATAGCAGGCTAATCCAAAAAGGAGAGCCATAAAAAGCCGCTGGAGATGGTGGAAAAAGTAGGCATTACTGTTTCCATAGCGCTCCAGAGAGATCTGGCTGCTGGCAGAAAAGAGCATAATGGTTCCCAGGAGCACCAGAAGTGCCAGTGATACTTTCAGGATCAGGACATATCCTGGATATGTTGTGGCTTTTTCATTCATTTGAGTTTTTTGACAATTTCCATGAAATATTCCCCTCGTTCTTCAAAATTTTCAAACTGATCAAATGAGGAACAACCGGGGGAAAGAAGGACAATATCACCGGGATTTGCATTCTCATACGCTTTTGCCACAGCTTTATCCAGGGTTTTGCAGGCTGTGATATTTTTCGCATCCAGTTCAAAGGCGATAATTTCTGCTGCTTCTCCGATGGTATACAGGTGTTTAATCTCTTCCAGATGATCATTCAGCGGTGTAAACGGAATTCCTTTGTCCCGGCCGCCCAGAATGAGATGGACCGGTTTACTGAAACTTTTCAAGGCCACAATTACCGAATCCACGTTGGTAGATTTGGAATCATTATAAAAGAGGACATTGTTTTTAGAATCTACATATTGCAGCCTGTGGGGAACCCCTTTAAAAGTTGTAAGGGATACGGTAACGCCTGCAGAGGATTCGAGAAATGATACGGCGGCGGAAAAAGCACTCATGATATTGTATTTGTTATGGAGACCCGGTAACAGAATTTTGGATTCTTCAATCTGATAGGGCACATTTTTGATTTTAAAGTTAAAATACCCGTTTTCAAAGCCGGCCAACCGGTCCGTATGCTTGTTCATAGTAACTGGAATGACTTTGGCCTTTACATTGGCATATTTTACGATATTGGGATCATCAATATTCAAAACAGCATAGCGCTCCCGTGACTGGTGATTGAAGATATTCATTTTTGCCTGAATGTAATCTTCAAATGAACGATAGCGGTCCATGTGATCCGGTGTCAGATTCAGGAGGACAGCCGTATGCGGAGAGAACAGTTGAATGTTTTCCAGTTGAAAACTGCTGACTTCCACAACATAAACAGGGTGGCGATCCTGTTGCAGGGATTGGTAGATAGCTTCGGAAAAGGGGTATCCATTGTTTCCACAGGCCACAGCATCCAAACCGGATTTGTTCAGGATATCCGCCGTCAGTTCCGTAGTGGTTGTTTTACCGTTTGACCCGGTTATGGCAATAGTAGGGGTATCGGCAAACCAGAATGCAACTTCAATTTCCGAGACGACGGGGACATTGTTCCAGCGTAGCTGATCGGCAATTTTTGCCCGGGTTGGGATGCCGGGGCTGATGACGGCAAAATTGGCATCGAAAAGCTGTTCGGAATGTTCACCAAATTCGTAATCAACACCCCATTCTTCAAGTTTGCTCACCAGTTCCGGCGTTTCCAGATCTGGATTGCTTTCGCTGACAATCACTTCTGATCCCTGGGATGACAGGAGACGGGCGACGGCCAGTCCGCTCCGCTGAGCTCCCAGGACCACAACTTTTTTTCCTTCTACATAGATCATAACTCTCACCGTATTTTAAATGTGACAAGACTCATCAGGGCAAACATGATTCCCAGTATCCAAAAGCGGATAACCACCTTACTTTCATCCCATCCTTTCAATTCAAAGTGATGGTGCAGCGGGGCCATTCTGAAAACCCTTCGCCCAACTCCATATTTTTTTGCTGTATATTTAAAAAATGTTACTTGTATCATGACGCTCACCGCTTCGATGACAAAAACACCCCCCACCAGGAAAAGGAGAAGTTCCTGTTTAATGAGAACGGCAATTGTTCCGATTACAGCACCGTAGGTCAGGGATCCGGTATCTCCCATGAATATCTCAGCCGGTTTGGCATTGTACCAGAGAAAGCCCACAAATCCTCCCAGCATGGCCGCCAGAAAGACGGTAATTTCCCCTGCTCCGGGCATGTAGAGGATATGCAGGTACGAACTGAAATCTACACGACCGGTAATGTAACTGATGGCCGCGAAAACCATGGTTGTAATACTCAGCAGACCTGTGGCCAGCCCATCCAGTCCGTCTGTGAGATTTACGGCATTGGATGAACCGGTGATTACAAGGGTGACAAAAAGGATATAAAAAATGCCGAGAGGGATCACCACATCCTTGAAAAAGGGAATGGTAATGGCTGAAGAGATCTCCGGATGCTCGGGAAAGAAGTAGAGGTACGAACCGATGGCCAGTCCCAGTAAAAGTTGGCCGGTCAGTTTATACCGGGCAATCAATCCCTTTTTGAATTTTTTATACACTTTTAAATAATCGTCGATAAATCCCAGCAATCCGGTCCAGACCAGGGTGATCAGTAGTATCTGAACATATCGGTTTGTAATATCCCCCCAGAGAAGGACCGGGATAATGACTGAACAGTGAATCATGAGTCCGCCCATGGTAGGTGTGCCGGATTTCTGAAGGTGGGAGGTGGGTCCGTTTTGGCGGATGGTTTCTCCGATTTTGTGCTGTTTCAGGATACGGATGAGATAGGGGCCCAGGATAAATGCGATAAAGAGGGCGGTCAAGGCTGCAGCGGTACTCCGGAATGAGATATATCCCAAGACATTCAACCAGGTCACATATTTTTTCAATGGATAAAGAAAAAGATATATCATGATGAATCACTCCGCTCTGTTAAATGATTGACGACCCGTTCCATGGTCATACCCCGGGATCCTTTCACATAGATAATATCCCCTTCTTTCTGGAGGGTTTTCAGGGTGTTGATAAGGGATTCAAGTGTATCAAAATGAATGGCATTGGCCATGTCCAGCATTCGGGCGGTTTTTATGGTTTGGAGTGTTTCCGGACCGTAGCAGAAGAGGTAATCTATCTGAGAAGAGGCAATCTGGGCTCCGATATTCTCATGGCTCAGCCGGCTAAGATCTCCCATTTCCAGCATGTCTCCCAAAACAAAGATCCGTTTGCCCCGGGGTTTCATTTCATGCATGGTTTTAATAGCCAGGGATACGGAGAGGGGATTGGCGTTGTAGGTATCATTGATGAGCGTGATTCCATCCTGATTGATGATATTTCCCCGCCCGGCAGGGGGCTCAAACTCCTCCAGTTTCTGTTTGATCTGTGCAATAGGGATATCCAATGTCTGGGCCACGGCACAGGCTGCCAGGGCATTCTGAGCTGCACCAAATCCAAGAGATCGGAGATAAATTTGTGTCCCAAGAAAATCAAGGATATAGCGCCCCAGGGAATCAATATCGAATATCTGCAATGTGACGGCTGCATTTCTTTTCATGCTGTAAGTGATTCGCTTTTTCCCGGTATCGGGATACTGGGCTATTAATGGATCATCCAGGTTGATGAAAAGAATCCCGTCTTCCCGGGTATTGTCAAAGAGTTCAAATTTCCCTTTCTGCACATTTTCCAATGTGCCAAATCCTTCGATGTGTGCTTCAGAGATAGAGGTAATCAGGGAAAAATCCGGGCGAATGATCCCGCACAGTTTTGAAATATCCCCTACATGTCCGGCACCCATTTCTATTACGGCATAGTCCGATTCCGGATGGATATCGAGAACAGAAATCGGCAGACCGATTTCGTTATTGAAATTTCTTCTGGATTGTGAGACCGAATAGGTTCCGGAAAGCACATGAGCGATAAGTTGCCGTGTAGAGGTTTTTCCGGCACTGCCCGTTACGGCGATGATCTTTGTTTGAATCCTGGATGCGTAAACCTGAGCCAGATCCTGAAGTCCCTGGTATGTATCAGAGCAAATAATCAGGGGAAGGTTTTTCAGGGCAGGTTTTTGCCGGACCGCGTCTTCTGTTACCATGGCGGCAACAGCACCCTTGTTGATGGCCTCGTCCACAAATTCGTGTCCGTCGGTTTTTTCCCCTTTCAGAGCACAAAACAGATCTCCGGGATTGATGTCTCGGGTATCGATAGAAAGGCGGGTAAACTCCTTGGCATTGATCCGATGAAGTGTAAACCGCCGGTCCCGGGCAATGTGTTCAAATTTCATGTGTTTGCACCCATTTTTGTACAATGTCTTTATCGTTGAAAGGGATCTTTTTTTCTCCAATTTCCATTACTTTTTCGGCACCTTTTCCCAGAATCAGGATCAGATCCCCGGGATTTCCATGAGTCAGAATTTGATGAATGGCCTTTTGTCTGTCAGTCTCAATGGTCACATTCTGATGGGATGTGATTCCTTTCCGGATATCTGCAATGATGGCTTCGGGATTTTCACTCCGGGGATTGTCATTGGTCAAAATGATCTGATCTGCATACTTTTCTGCAATTTGTCCCATAAGAGGTCGTTTTGTTTTATCCCGGTCACCCCCGCATCCAAAAAGGGCAATCAGCCTTTCATGGGGGATTTCCCGGACCGATTTCAGGATTTTATCGATGGCATCGGGCGTATGTGCAAAATCAATGATGACAGTTCCATGTTGTGCTGTCCGGACAATGTCCATCCGGCCCGGAATGGGAGGGAGGCTTTCCAGGTTCAGATGATCGGGGCGGATATGGGGATGGTGCTCCATCCAGGCGGCCAGAGCCTGCAGGATGTTCATGGCATTGAAAACACCGATTAAGGGTGCTTCGACCGACAGGGTATGGTCCGGTGTATGTACAACGCCTTTCAATCCTCCGGCAGATAAGTGATATTCAGAAAAATGGTAATCTGCAAGAGGATTTTTCAGGGAACAGCTCCTTTTTTTATGGTTCAGGGATGTAAATAGCTGGGATCCGTAAGGATCATCGATATTAATGATAGCTGTTCCTTCCGGCGTAAGCTGTGAAAAAAGACGGATTTTTGCTGCGAAATAACGGTCCATACTCCCATGGAAATCGAGATGATCCTGGGTCAGGTTTGTAAAAATGGCCGTATCAAATGCGATGTTATCCACCCGGGATAATTCCAGTGCAATGCTGGAGACTTCCATGATCAGGGATTGGATGCCGGCCTGGTTGCAGGTGTGAAACATTTTGTGCAGATCCCGGCTTTCCGGCGTGGTTCTTTCACTGAATGTTTCATGTTCGAAGTCAGACAGGAAACCCAGGGTGCCGGATATGGCTGTTTTCAAACCGGCCTGTTTTTCCAGCTCCCGGATTAGAAGTGTCAGGGTGGTTTTCCCATTGGTCCCGGTAATGCCCGTCAGATGAAAGGGGAGGGTTTCCGTGTTGTAAAAAGCCTGAGAAAGCCGGGCCAGTGCTTTGCGGCTGTTGGGGACGGTGATGACCGGTATATCCTGAAGACATGGATCTGTCTCGCATACGACAGCAGATGCCCCATGGTGGATTGCCGGATCAATAAACGTATGTCCGTCGGTTTTATATCCCCGGATAGCCACAAACAGATCCCCTGTCCGGATTTGCCTGGAATCATATTCGATTCCCGTGATTTCCGGATTTATAAGAGAAGCAGGTGTTTTTATACCTGCAATATTCAGCAATTCACGGAGTTTCATTTCTTTTTTCCCGTGATTAAAAGACATACACTGCCGCGCGCCAGGGATTCACCCGGAAGGGGATCCTGATCAACGATAATTTTATCTGATCCTTTAATTTCATAATTCAGTGAAAGTTTCGATAAAATGTGCGCTGCATTTTTAACACTCATATTTCTCACATCCGGGATCCGGACAAGGATTTCCATATCGCCGGAATTTCCCCTTTGAGTGATGCTCTGAACAGAAGCTGCCGCTCCTGAAGCACCCGAAGTTGAAGCATTATTATCACCTGTCCCCAGACTGGCTGAAAATTGGTAAGGGAGAGATTGATTTGAGCGGGAATCGGCAGCAAGAGGCTTTTCTTCAGGCTGAACCCAGTCATAGAGATTATTAAAATCTGTGGTGTTGATGATCCTCGTAAAGACTTGTTTCACTGCAGGTGCCGCACAGGTTCCTCCCCAATGTTTCCCGTAAGCCGGACTGTCCAAAGTGATTCCACACACAAGGACCGGTTTGTTTGCCGGAAAAAATCCAATGAAAGAGGAAACATAATGTTTTTGGGAATAGGTTCCGTCTTCCACTTTCTGGGCTGTGCCGGTTTTACCTGCAACACGATACCCTTTGATATAGGCGTTTTTTCCTGTTCCCTCTGTCACGGTTCTTTCAAGGATATCCCTCAGGGTTGTCGCAGTGGATTTGGACATTGCCCGGCGGATAACTTCAATTTCACCGGCCATCAGTTGTTCCCGGTCCGGAGAATAGGCTGACCGGACAATAAAGGGTTGAAGCAACAATCCGTTATTGGCGATAGCACTGTAAGCCATCACCAGTTGAAGGAGAGTCGTTGTGACATAGTGTCCCATCGCTACCTGAGAAGAAGATATTTTTCCCCACTCTGATACAGGATTAAGTTTCCCCTGAACTTCCAGCCCGGGAAACAGTCCGGTCTGTTCGCCGAAACCAAGGTTTTTGGACATCTGATACAGGGCCTGATCACCTTCTTGCTGGGCGATTTTGCCAATACCGATATTGGATGAGTGGATGATCACATCTTCAAAACTCATCCATTCGCTGTCTTTGGTGTCATGAATGGTTCTCCCCAGGAGTTCCCATTTTCCGCCCTCACAGTAAATCAGGCTCTGCCGGTTGAATATGCCTGTTTCCAGAGCTGCGGCAGCCGCAACAACCTTATAAACAGACCCCGGTTCAAAGGAATCGGAGATTACCCGGTTTTTTCTGTTTTCTATGGGGAACGCTGTTGCGTTGTTGGGGTTGAAATTCGGCCAGGATGCCATGCCCAAAATTTCACCGGTATTGGGGTTTACCAAAACGCCCATGCCGTGGTGAGCGCCATTATCCCGGACGGCTTTTTGGATTTCCTCTTCAAGTATTGCCTGATAATCCACGTCCAGAGTCAGAAAAACATTTCCACCGTCTTTCTTGGCCTGACCGTTGAGTCCTGATGCAGAAACCCGGCGGCCTTTCCGGTCATATTGAACCTGTTCCCAGCCTTGAACACCCCGAAGGGACTCATCAAAGATTTTTTCAATACCGGTTACACCCCTGTTATCCCAGCCCACATATCCCAGCACCTGTCCGCCTGTGTCTTCATAAGGATAGACCCGTTTCAGCTTTTTTTCAAAGCGGATGCCGTGTAAATTTTCTTTTATCATATCGGATGCCAGGGAAAGGGGGACATTCTCCCGGATGATGTAGTATTTTCGTTTGTTTTTAAAAAGGGAAGCGATCTCTGATGGGGGGATATTCAAATACTTTCCTAGTTGTCTGAACGTCTCATCGGGATTGGTGATATCAATATAACGGGCACCGATGGAATATTCGATGGAACTGTTGGCCATAATTCTGTTTTTCCTGTCAAAAATGATCCCTCTATCGGGAACAATGATATTTTTTTTCATAGCCTGGGATTCGGCAAGATCCCGGTAGTTGTAAATATCCAACAGTTGAATTTCAACCAATTTCAGAAGGATGACGAAGAATATGCCGATGATAAAAACAGCGATAAAACAGGAGCGGGCCCAAAATTGTTTCTGTAAGTCTTTATCGTTCTTCATTCTACCTCTATCACATCGACGATGGGCTGGGAATCCACCATTCCCAACTGGTGCACGGCAATATGCTTGATTCTGTCTGCCCTGGACAGGCGGGCGATCTCACTGTCGATTTCAATGATACTCTGCTGAATCCGGGTGATATTATTCCGAATGGCATCCACACGATATTGGGCTTCTTTGATCTCATTCATCAGGAAGAGATGCAAGAGGGGCCAGATTGTCAGAATCAGAAAGGCAAGACTCAGCAAAAAGCCCCAGCTCCCCACCACACCTGACACAGAGTGTCTGCTCTGCTTTTGTCCTCTCTTTTGTCTTTTTTGTGATGTCATAACTTTTCAATACACCTCAGTCGGGCACTTCTGCTTCTGGGATTCGACCTGATTTCCTCTTCTGAGGGAGTCAGGGCTTTTTTCTGGATATACCGGGCCTTTTGAACATGATTACAGGTGCAAACCGGCTGATCCGGCGGGCATACACAATCGGTGCAAAGATCCTTGAAACAGGTCTTCACCAATCGGTCTTCCAGGGAATGATAGGCAATTACAACCAATCTGCCTCCCGGTGCCAGACATTCAAAGGCATCCGGCAATGCCTTTTCCAGGACTTCCAGCTCTTGGTTCACAGCGATACGGAATGCCTGAAACACACGGGCCAGGGATTTTACCTGATAGGGACCATGGACCGCCTGCCGGATAAGGGATTCCAGATCCCGTGTAGACTGCAAGGGGGCTTTTTCCCGTGCTTCTGTGATCATCCGTGCGATCCGGCCGGCAAATCGTTCTTCCCCGTATGTGCGGATAATCTCTTTCAATCTTTTCTCTTCTGCTGTATTGATCAGATGAGCTGCACTTTCAGGGAGGGAAGGATCCATCCGCATATCCAGGGGACCCTCCCGGGTGAAACTGAAACCCTTTGAAGGATTGTCAATTTCAAGACTTGATAAGCCCAGATCAAAAAGAATACCCCGAACCAGCAGGGCATTCAAACGGGTCAATTCCACCTTGATATAGCGAAAATTCCGCTGTATAAATTCAACATTTGAATATCTATTCAGTCTTTGTGAACTGATAGCCAGGGCATCGGGATCTACCTCAAAAGCGATAAGGCGGGCCTGAGGAGATACTCGTTTTGCCATTTCTTCTGTATGGCCTCCCAATCCGGATGTGGCATCGACATAAATCCCCTCTGATGAAGTAATTAAAAGATTCACAGAATCATGTAACAGGACAGGGATGTGTCCGAAATCAGTCATTGAGATGTCACCTCCGGCTTAAAGCAGGATGTCGTTCGCTAACGTCGTAAAATCTTCTTCAGACAGAGAGTGACTTTGTTCGAAGGACTCAAGGGTTTCGGGATCCCAGAGTTCAATCTTATTGAGAGTCCCGACAATCATGATGTCACGGGTAATACCTGCATAATCCATCAGTGCCGGTGTAAGAATAATGCGACCCTGGGAATCCAGGGGACATTCTGCGGCGAAACGTGTGATCTGACGGAGGAAGAGCCTGTGTGTCTGTTTAATTGATGACAGCTTTTCGCTGAGTTTCCGGGTCATATCCTGCCAGAAAGGCTCAGGATAAACCAGAATGCAGGGGTCGTCAATACCCCGTGTGATGACCATGGTGGAAATGCCGGCTTCCGATAATTTCTTCCGGAACCGTGAGGGTATGTTGATCCGGTTCTTTGAATCAACGGTGTATGGATATTGTCCGATAAAATCAATATGCATTTGCCGTTTACCCTCTTTTGGAACTCTCAACCCACATTAAGGGAAAATCACCCACTTTCTCACACAATGATACACAATGGACTGAATTAAATCAAGAAAAAAATTGAGTATTCTTTTTACTATTTAATAAGACATTTAATTAAGTATCAAGGATATCGCAATAAAAATATAAAAATGGATAAAAACAAAGCATGAGATTGCTTTCTGTGTTTCCTCCTCCGGGTTTTGTATTTTCTCATCATGAAAGTACGGGTGATACTGGCAACAGCAGGGATGACGTTTTTAGCATCCTTTACAACCATTGCGGGAAAACAGGCAGCTGTAGAGGTGGATTCCTTTGCCGTGGTTTATCTCAGATATATCCTGGCATTTCTCACCTTATGGGTGATTCTCCGGATTCGGGGAGAGCGGGTTGAGATTGACTGGAAAGACTGGAAATCCCTTCTTTTTCTGATGGGTACCGGGATTCTTCTGAATCAGAATCTTTTTGTCCTATCCCTGAAACATACGGTGCCGAGTCATATATCCCTCATATATGCCACGACGTCTGTCTGGGTTATGTTTATGAACTGGCTGGCCGGAAAGGGACATCCTGAAAAAAGGAAAGTTCTGTCTGCCCTTTTGGCAATCACAGGCGTGGGGATTGTTGTTGGTGCCAGTCTTTTTGTGTTTAACCGGGAAATTTTTATCGGCGATGTGATTATCCTGGGTGCGACTCTCAGCTGGGCATCCTATACGGCTTTTGGAAAGACGATGGTACACAAATACGGCCCCATAAGGATTACATTTATTGTCCTGGCAGGTGCCATGATAGCCTATACACCGTTGGGACTTCCCCGTGTTTTAGCGGTCCCCTGGGAGGATGTTTCCACTTTGGCGATTCTGGGAATACTCTATATGGGACTCTTTACCAGTGGGATATCTTATATATTGTATTACGATATTTTACGACATGTGGATGCATCCCACCTGGGATTGATGGTTTCAGCTCAACCCCCAACAACCGTTATCATCAGTGTCCTTGTAGGTTATGAAACACTCAAAATCAATACCGTTTTGGGTATTGTTTTCATTGGTGGTGGAATTCTTCTGGCCAGCCGGACCCGTCATATACCACCTCCGTCCATCCCGCCGTCAGGAAAAGGGAAATCGATTTGACACCTCTTGGAAATCCTTTAAATTCCAATGCGTTATGCAGCCGTGGTGGAATTGGCAGACACGCCAGACTTAGGATCTGGTGCCGTAAGGCGTGGGAGTTCAAGTCTCCCCGGCTGTACCAATTAAAATGATTTACACCGTATCTTAATACGTCTGTTTTGAAAGCCAACTTGGCAACTATATGAAATCCTGAGTTATGATTTTATGATTTAAGTGCGCTGAAAGTAGAATACAGGCATCCAATTTCATCAGATTATAATATATGAGATTAGTAATGTTATGAATCCCCTGAATTCAAAAAAAAAGAGGTTTTATATAAAACCTCTTTTCTGTGCGTACCAAGATGTATTAGTAGAATCTAGAAAAAATTATAGGTCAATCCAATAGCCAGCGCTTCCTTGATCTGACGTTTGACATGCAGATTCCGGTCGTATAAGAGGCGGAATGCCAGATTGACATTGACATATTTATTGATGGTTGCTGTTAATTGACTGTCCCAGTCTACATCAATTTTATTCAAGGCGGAAAAATCACTGAAGAGGGATAACTGTGAACTGAACAGGAGATTTTCTGAAAAAGAAAGATTCAAATCTGTCACAGATTCAGCTCCAAATTCAATACGTGATGTTTCAATTTCAGCTGTCTCAGGATCATCGGCATACGGGACGGGAAAATCAGAGGTTATGGTTTCTTTCATAGAAGCCCCCAGGCGTGTGGAAAAGGAATCTTTAAACTGATAACCCATGCCCACACTTTGAGTAAAATATCCCGGATCCATAAAAGCGGAAATAGCCATTCTGGATGTGTCCGAGTATTCATAGCCCTTGGCAAACTGGGTTCTGGCAGTCAGGGCAGCATAGGGATTGACCGGCAGTCCCAGTTTACGGGTATACACCGATTCCAGTTGGATCTCATCAACAGCTTTCCGTGATTGGTCTGATCCAATTTTTGATTTTCCGAAATTGGCATTTCCGCTGCTAACCCATTTAAATGTGGTCTCTTCCCGTGTAGCTTTGCCCTTGATATTTAATTGCCAGGACCAGGCATTGTCACCACCTTCAACCCAATTGTCCAAAGCAATCTGACTCAGATTCAGATTCCCTGTCATGGTGTATGTCCATCCGGATTCTTTTTTGTCTTCCTGTGCCATGATCATCAGGGTAACTGTCATCAGTAACAGAACTGTTCGAAATACCAATTTCATCATGCTCTCCTTTTTTGTTATTACAATAATATGTGTTTTATGTGGCGTTTCGTTTCAAATCCCTTTATTCTGGAGAATGATGAGTCTGGTTATCCTCAAATGATGTATCATTCTCATATAAATTTAAGATTGCAACAGAACAACAGACAGTGTTTTCATGATTCATGAAATCTACACCACTGATACCCTGAGGAATTCGAGTAAACAAATTTTTTTTATTTTTAAAAAATTTTTAAAAAAATGTTGTAAAAAATGCGTAAAATGACCTGTTATTCATAGCGTTTCAGCGAAAAGGCTGAAACAAGGGAGGGAATAAAATGAAACGAGAGATGTTACCTGACGACGATGATGTTCCACTTGTCCCGGAGCCTGGTGGCGCGGCGTTAACAGTGGAATATGGTGCGAAACAGCCTGATGCTGTTTCTTTTTTTTATAGGCGCTTTTTTCCCGGATCCACGGCAGAAGAATGGCAAGACTGGAAATGGCAGATCCGGAACAGTATCCGTGATATTCATCAGCTGGAGCAGATTTTTACCTTACGTGATGACGAGATAGAGGCATTTCGTAATTCCGGTGTTTCATTACCTTTACGAATGACACCGTATTACGCCGGATTGATTTATGGTAAGGGACCGGAGTGTCCTCTTCGGAAAACCATGATTCCCCGAAAAGAAGAACTGACGGTTAGTTTCGGAGAAAGTGGTGACCCTTTGAGTGAAGATAGCATGACTCCGGTTCCCAATATAGTTCACCGATATCCGGACAGGGTTTTATTTCTGGTAACGGAATTTTGCGGAGCATATTGCCGCTATTGTACACGGCACAGACTGGTTGGACAGGAGAAGGAGCATTTCCGTTTCAGTGTAGCAGCCTGGGATAAAGGAATTGAATATATCCGCACCCATCCGGAAATCAGGGATGTGATTATTTCGGGAGGAGATCCCCTAACCCTGGATGATTTCCGTCTGAACAGTCTTCTTTCCCGCTTGCGGGCAATTCCCCATGTCCAGATGATCCGCATTGGTTCCAAGGTTCCGGCGGTTTTGCCCCAACGGATTACTCCCTCATTGGTGGAAATCCTGAAAAAGTACCATCCCCTATATATGAGTCTCCATTTTACCCATCCCGATGAGATGACGGCGGAAACCAACCTGGCGTGTACCCGGCTGGCGGATGCCGGAATCCCTCTGGGAAGCCAGACAGTCCTGTTGAAGGGAGTCAACAATGACGCGGATGTTTTGAAAGAACTTTATCACAGACTTTTGAAAGTCCGTGTCAGACCATATTATCTGTATCAGTGTGATCCGGTTCAGGGTTCCGTGCATTTCAGAACACCTGTCCGGGAAGGTTTGGAGATTATGGCAAAACTCAGGGGATTTACCAGCGGGTATGCCGTGCCGACCTATGTGATTGATGCCCCCGGCGGCGGTGGAAAAATTCCCCTGCTTCCGGATTATGTTCAGGGACACGATGATCAGTATATTTACCTGAAAAACTATGAAAACAAAGCATTTCGGTATCCTGACCCGACCGGAATACCCGAATAACCCGCACTAAATATAACGTGAGACTCACATGAATATTGGATTTACGTATGATCTGAAAGATGACTATTTACGGTCAGGATACAGTGACCTGGAAGTGGCGGAATTTGATTCCATTGAAACCGTTGAAGGTGTGGAAAGTGCTCTGAAATCAATGGGCTATACCGTGGACCGTATCGGTTCCGCCCGGGATTTGATACAACGCTTATGCCGGGGAGACCGTTGGGACCTGGTTTTCAATATCGCCGAAGGGATAAGGGGTATAGGCCGCGAAGCACAGGTTCCGGCAATTTTGGACGTTTACAACATCCCCTATGTTTTTTCCGATCCCCTTGTGTTTTCCGTGACCCTCCATAAAGGCATGGCAAAACGGATCGTGAGGGATGGGGGCGTTAAAACACCTGATTTTCAAATTATCCGGTCTGAAGAAGATGTATGGCATATCAAATTACCGTTCCCTCTTTTTGCCAAACCTTTGGCAGAAGGAACCGGTAAAGGAATTGGGGCAAAGTCTGTAGTTCATTCACAGGAAGAATTGTCTGTCGTCAGCAAAAACCTTCTGGACCGTTATCAGCAACCGGTTTTGGTGGAACGCTTTTTACCGGGTCGTGAATTTACCGTGGGAATCACGGGTTCCGGATCCAGGGGACAGGTTGTGGGAGTCATGGAGATTTGTTTCCTGCCGGATGCTGCAAGTGAGATCTATGGTTTGGTCAACAAGAAAAACTACCAGGATTTTGTCCGATACCGGGTACCGGAACAAAGTGTCTATGATGCCTGTGCCGAAATGGCCCTGAAAGCCTGGTGCCTGCTGGAATGTCGGGATGGAGGCCGGATCGATATCCGACATAATGAAAATGGAGAGCCGGAATTTATTGAAGTCAACCCGTTGGCTGGATTGCATCCTATAGAATCTGACCTTCCCATACTTGCCCGGCTGAATGGTGTGTCCTATGAAAACCTGATTGGACGGATTATGGAATCGGCACGGCTCAGAATTTTTGGGGATGCTTCCCATGAATAAAAAGCGAATTGTGATTCTTCATCAGGAAGTTCATGAGGATGGTCCACCGGACGAAGTGGATGTCCTGAATGCTGCAGAAAGTATCCGACAGGTCCTAGAAACTGAAGAATTTGAACCGGTCACCCTGGCAGCGGATCCCGGTTTCCGTTTCATTCCTGTCCTTAAAGCCATGAATCCTTTCCTTGCCTTCAATCTGGTGGAAACATTTGGCGGTTCGGCGGATGCAGCTGCCATGATTCCAACCATCCTGAAATTTCTTAAAATCCCGTTTACAGGCAGTTCCCATAGGACTCTTTTTTTAACCACGGACAAAATACTCACAAAGAATATCCTTTCGGAAGCCGGACTCCCTACACCCTCTCTTTTTAAACGGCAGGATTCAGATCATTTTATACCGGGATGGTATATCTTCAAACCCGTTCGTGAAGATGCTTCTATCGGTATTTCAGACGATTCTGTCAGGGATGTCCGATCCTACAGTCAGGCACAGCAGATTCTTGAATCCTTTGAAAAAGCAGAGTCCATCCCTTTCTTTGGAGAACATTTTGTGCCGGGACGGGAATTCAATGTCTCCGTCATCGAACATGGAGGCACAGCCCAGATCCTGTTTCCCGCGGAAATGATCTTTACCGGTGATGTAAATCCCTTTAAAATTGTGGATTATGAATCCAAATGGGTGGAATCATCTTTCCGTTACCGGCAAAGCAACCGGACTTTTACCTATTCTGAATCCGATCAGGTTTTGTTGAATCGTTTGAGAGAATTGACAGAACAATGCTGGCATCTCACCGGACTCCAGGGATATGCCCGGGTGGATTTCCGGGTGGATGAGGACAACCAACCCTGGATTCTGGAAGTGAATGCCAATCCCTGCATATCACCCGATGGCGGTTTGGCCGCTGCGGCCTTGTATGAGGGACTGTCATATCAGGAACTTATTTTGAGGATTATCCAAGAGGCAATCCATGACGATCAGAAGAGGGATCCTTCCCTCTGACATAGCGTACATTGAAAAAATCCTGGCATCCAGCGGACTTTTTCATGACTACGAAATTAAAACAGCCTGTGACATCGGTAAAGAGGTCCTGTTTAAAGGTGAAGAAACAGGTTATACCTTCCTGTTTCTCGAAGAGGAAAAGAATAAACCTCTGGGATTTGCCGTTTTCGGCCCGGTTCCCTGTACCCATCAGCGCTTTGATCTCTACTGGATTGGCGTCCATAAAGATGCCCAGGGGAAAGGATACGGTAAAATTCTCCTCCAAACCTGTGAAAAATTCATCAAAGAAGAAGGAGGGGAAATTATGTATATCGAAACCTCTTCGCGGGAAGATTATCTGCCGACCCGGGAGTTTTATCTGAAAAACGGGTACCGGGTTGAAACAATTCTCCCGGATTTTTATGATGAGGGGGATAGTAAATACATTTTTTCAAAAAGACTCTGAATATCCATACCCTCTTAAAACCGAATCTTGACGAATAGCCGGTTTTTTTCTTGAAACACTTATAAAATATCATTATATTTATATGTTGAATACGTTGAAAGAAAAACAGGACAATTAGCATAAAATTTCCAGGCGACATTGTGGATTTATTCAAAAGGAGAGACATATGAGCATATTTAATGATCATCAGAAAGAGCTGGCCGGCAAAATAGCCGACGATGTAGAATTAAAAAAGTGGAAGGACTGGAAATGGCAATTGCGTCATTCTGTCCGGGATATTGATACATTTGAAACGTTACTGGGTATTAAATTCACTCCTGAAGAACGGAAGAACCTGGACGAAACCGTAAAACGTTTTCCTCTGTCCATTACGCCCTATTATTTATCCCTCATTGACACAGAGGACCGTGAAAACGATCCGGTATGGATGCAATCTTTTCCGAGTCCATCCGAATTAATGCATGCTCAGTATGATATGCCTGATCCCCTGGCAGAGGACAGGGACAGTCCGGTGGAAGGAATTACCCATCGTTATCCTGACAGGGTTTTGTTTCATGTCAGCAATACCTGTTCCATGTATTGCCGTCATTGCACCCGGAAGCGGAAGGTCGGCGATGTAGATTCCATTCCAAACCGGACACAGATACAAAAGGGGATTGATTATATTGCGAATACTTCGGTTGTCAGAGATGTGCTCTTATCCGGTGGGGATCCTTTCCTTCTAAGTGACCGTTATCTGGACTGGATTCTCACAGAGTTACGGAAGATTGAGCATGTGGAAGTCATCCGCATCGGGACCCGCACACCGGTTGTCTTGCCTTATCGGATTACGGATGAATTGGTAGCTATGCTGAAAAAGCATCAGCCTTTGTGGATCAACACTCATTTCAATCATCCCCGGGAAGTCACAGCATCAGCCCAGGAAGCCTTGAGAAAACTGGCAGATGGTGGATTTCCCCTGGGTAATCAAAGTGTGCTTCTGGCCGGCGTGAATGACTGTCCCCGTATTATGCGCCGTTTGGTCCACAAACTGGTCAAAAACCGTGTCCGCCCCTATTACCTCTATCAATGTGACCTGTCCGAAGGCTTGTCCCACTTCCGGACACCTGTCAGTAAAGGGATTGAAATTATTGAAAGTCTGATAGGCCATACCAGTGGTTTTGCTGTACCCCGTTATGTGATTGATGCCCCCGATGGTGGGGGTAAAATACCTGTTATGCCGAATTATCTTATTTCTTGGGGAACCAATAAAGTGGTACTCAGAAATTATGAAGGGGTAATCTGTTCTTATAAGGAACCGGATAGTTATAAGCCTGTCTTTTGTGACAGGAATTGTGATGATTGCAAACTTCAGCTCAAGCTGGATGAAGCCGATGAATATAAAGCTATTGGCATCGAAAAGCTCTTAAGTTACGATGATGACACCTATTCACTGATTCCCCAGGATAATGAGAGATTCAGCCGGAGAAACGGGGAGGACGATGACATAGAAGAGGATGACCAATGACGGATCAAACGGAATATATCGGAAAATCCCTGATTCAGCACGGAACCTATAACGACCGGATTTATCTCATGGAGTGGGGAGAAGATGATCCGGAGTTCATTGCTGAATCCCTGCTGGAATTAGCCCGACTGAAAAAGTATACCAAGGTTTTTGTCCGGATTCCCGAGAAAGGAATCCGGCCATTTATCGACAGGGGGTTTCTTACTGAAGCCGTGATACCGGATTTATATGCCGGGAAGGAGAAAGGATATTTTTTGGGATATTTCCTGTCCGACCGGAGGAAAAAAGCAAAACGGGAAGAGCATTTAAATAAAGTGTTGCGAACGGCTCTGGATAAATCTGTCAAACCGGCCCCTGCTTCCTTGAAAAAAGGGTTTAACCTTCGGATGGCTGAAGAGAAAGATCTTCCTGAGCTGGCGACTGTGTATCAGGCCGTTTTTCCCGAATATCCCTTTCCCATTGGAGATCCGGATTTTTTGAAGGAATCCATGGATTCGGGACATAATCGGTATTTTATTGTGCATAACGAAGAAAAGATCATTGCCGCTTCTTCCGCTGAGATGTACCGGGATCATGCCTTTGTAGAAATGACGGATTTTGCCACATTGCCTGATTATCGCGGACGTTCACTGGCAAGACACCTGTTGAAAAAGATGGAGACATATTGTTCAAAAGAGGGTTTTATCACGGCCTACACTATCGCACGGGCTGTCTCTTTCGGCATGAATATCACATTCTCCCGCCTGGGTTACGAATACGGCGGGACCCTGATCAATAATACACGGATTGGGAAGGGAATTGAGAGTATGAATGTGTGGTTTAAACGTTTAAATGTTTAAGGGTTCAGGGGCTCAGGGGTTCAAGGGTTCAAGGGCTCAGGGGTTCAAGGGTTCAGGGGTTCAGGGGCTCAGGGGTTCAGGGGTTCAAGGGCTCAGGGGTTCAAGAGCTCAGGGGTTTATGGGTATCTGATGAGGTACAACTCAAGACTCAAGACTCAAAACTCAAAACTCAAAACTCAAAACTCAAAACTCAACTCATTACTCATCACTCCAACTCACTACTCTCCACTCTCAACTCAAAACTCAACTCATTACTCATCACTCCAACTCACTACTCTCCACTCTCAACTCAAAACTCGGAGAAAACGTGCTATTGAAAGAAAGCAACATAACGGTCCTCGATTTTGAAACAACAGGACCGGTGGCAGATTACCCGGATGAGCCCTGGCAAATTGGGCTAATCGTCCTGGAAAAAGGAAAAGTGAATCCTGAAAAAAGCCTGAATCGTTTTCTCTATGTAGGGGACCGGCCGATTAATCCCTATGTTCCGGGTCGTCATGCCCGTATCCGGCATCTGCTCAAACGGTCTCCCCGGCTTGTTGAATTGTGGCATGAAGTTCGACCATTTATTGATGGGCAGATTTTGGCAGCTCATAATACGGGAACAGAGAAAAAAATCCTGGGAAACGTTTTCCCTGCCCATTCAGATGGAATTTGGATAGACACACTCAATATGAGCCGTCAGGTATGGCCTGGTCAGGAAAAGTACAACCTGGAATATCTGTTGGACCGGCTGAATCTCACCACCACCGTGAAAAAAATCTGTCCTGATGGTCATCCCCATGATGCCTACTACGACGCGGTTGGATCGGCCTTCATATTGGAAATGATTTTAAGACAACCCGGTTGGGATCGTATGACTGTTAAGCAGGCGCAAAAATTGTCTGAAAAACGGAAATGACGCGTCACGTCAGTCTTTTGAAATGGTTTTTTTTATTCATCCGACCACATTTGCGAAATAAACCAGGGTTATATAAATTCTTAAAAAAAGTGGAGCTTCTATGATCATAGCAGTGGATTTTGACGGGACACTTGTGGAACACCGTTATCCGGCCATCGGGAAAGAGATCCCCTATGCCTTTGAAACACTGAAAATTTTGCAGCAGAAGGGACATAAACTCATTTTATGGACTTACCGGACCGGTGACAGTCTGACGGAAGCCGTAGAATACTGCAAAAAGAAGGGTGTTGAATTTTGGGCCGTGAATGAAAGCTACCCTGGGGAAAACCGGGAAAAAAACAGAGGCCGGAAAATCAATGCGGAGATATATATTGACGACCGGAATATCGGCGGGTTAGTGTCCTGGACAGAGATCCTTCAACTGCTCCATCCGGAAGATTACGACTTGGAATCCCTGTATAAAAAGAATATCAAACGGAATGTGTTAAGACGTTTTTTTGACCGCCTTCGTCAATAATTCAAATTTGTCGATATTTTGTTGTTATTCTTCTTTAAAAGAGCTTAATAATTCATAAAAAATCAAAAAAAACTGAACAATCAAAAAAATATCCTTGTTTTGTGTCTTGAGAATTGTTTACCTTATACGTGTTGAAAGATAATGATGTACCGGAAGCCACCCTTTCCGGTTTTGCAATAGTCATTTTTCTCTTTCATCATGCTTCTCTCTCTCCCCGGTCCCGGTCTTAGTACCGGGACTTCTCTTTTAGGGGACTTTTTCGTCATTTTTAGGTCAGGATTTGGTAAAAAAGGCAGGGTTCAGATCGAGGAGTTCATGTAGCACCAGGGCTACAGCTCCAACGGAACCTCCCATATTCTGAAAACGTGAAGGTTTTAAATCCAGAGTTGCTGAAAAGGGACTAAGGGAGCAAGTGTCGATAACTTCCCGTAATCGTGAATAAAAAAGGGGATTATTCTCCGTCATCGGGCCGTGAAAAATAAAGGCTTCGGGATGAAAAATATTTACCAGGAAAGCAAGAGCAATACCAAGGTCTGACAGGGCCTGGTTAAAGATACTCAGTGCTGCCTGATCGTTATTCAGCAAGGCTTCCCTGAATCGGTCCAGAGTGACAGGTCCGGTATAAGATTTGAGAAGCGAGGATGTGGACCCTTGTTGCAACATTATTTCGACTTTTTTCAGCACCGCATGGTCTGAAGCCCTGTCTTCCAGTGTCAGCCGGGGCATGTCTTTCTTGACGTGCGTCAGGTTATCCAGACAGATTTGTCCCAACTCTCCGGGGATATCCAGTAGTTTGTTCTCGTATACAATACCGCATCCAATGCCATAACGGATATCTACACATATGAAATTTTTATAGATTTTTCCTGATCCAAAGCAGAGTTCACCCAGAGAAAGAAGATTCGCCTCATTATCCAAAAAGACCGGGATATGGGTTTTCTTTCGGATAAGGGAAGCAAGGGGGATGTCTTTCCAACCAAAGGTGTGGGAGTATGTGAGAATTCCCTCCTGCCGGTTGACAAGTCCCGGAACGGACAATCCCACTCCTCTCAAGTGCCCCCGGGATGGTATTTTAGATTGCATTCCCTCGATGCACTGGAGGACCATGTGGTTCACGTCCTCCACCGTTGCCCCGGCGGATGTTTTCATCGTGACAGACTCCCGGATTTTTCCGGACATATCAGCCAGGATACAGGATGAGGTCTCTTTTTCAAGATCTATACCAATCGCATAATTTTGAGTGGCCGGGAAATGGAATAGCTGTGATGGGCGGCCTCCTTTTTCACCGGATTCCTGGCTTCCGGAGGAAACAACCAATCCAAAATTTTCCAGATTCTGAAGGGAGCGGCTGATGGTAGGGATGCTTAAACCCGTTTTCCGAGCAAGCTGATTCCTGGAAATTTTTCCGCTGGTCCGGATGAACCGAAATATGCGGGATTGATTTAAATGATGCAAATAGCTGGGACGGCCTTTTGGAACTTGATTCATGATCACTTACCGGTTCTTTTGGTTAAACATGATTCATTATTAATTATACGAATTTATAGGATTGAAACACATGAAAATTAAATTGAATTTGGGAAGTAGGGATAAAATAAAAACGACAGCCTTTAAGACTGCCGTTTTTGTCTATAACTTTTATGCGGGAATATCTTTTATATATTCCGTAAGAATTAACTGACAATCTGCATCCAGCGGATCATTCCCGTTTCAAAGGGATGCAGCAGGTCTTTATGCCAGGGCCTTACCCGAACGTTGTAGCTGTAGGTCCCTGCCTTTGGAATTTCCACCGTTCCTGCATAGACATATCGTCCTTCGGTATTTTTTTTCTTGAGTTTCAATTCCACGACAGATACTGGTGCCTGATCTTCCTGGTATTCCCTCACCAGATATACTTCTACTTTAACATCCTCAGGATTCAATCCATCCAGCATTACATCACAGGTGATCTGCATGTGCAATGTATTGATGAATTCTTCCACCGGGTTGATTTCAGTAACCCAGACATCCTTCCAGGCATGAACAATTTTCTGCTTCCATTCCACCAGCTCTTTTGCTTTTTTATAATTATTTACTGTTAGGAGTTGTTTGTGTTCAAAAGCCGGTTTATAAAGATTGTTCATATAGTCTTTTACCATCCGGTGTGTACTGTATACCGGAGTCACTGACCGGATGGATTCTTTCATACGGCGAATCCAGGCTTCGGAATAGGGATCACCATTTGACCTTTCAAAATATTCCGGTATGATGGCATTCTCCAGTGTGTAGTACAGATTCGCACTATCCTCACTATCCTGGATATCGTTATTGGCATATTCTTTCGGTTCGCCGATGGTCCACCCGTTTTTTCCGTTGAATCCTTCCACCCACCAGCCGTCAAGAACGGAAAAATTGATGCCGCCGTTTACAGGTACTTTTTCACCGGATGTCCCGCTGGCTTCCCGGGGACGCCTTGGATTATTCAGCCAAATATCCACACCGGACACCAGATAACGTGCCAGGGTCATATTGTAATTTTCCAGAATGAAAATTTTACCCAGAAACGGTTCACTCATGCTGATATGGTAAATTTCCTTGATCAGGGATTGTCCCGGACGATCGGCAGGATGTGCTTTTCCGGCGAAGAAAAAGACCACCGGTTTTTCCCGGTTGGAGACAAGGCGTTTCAAACGTTCAATATCCCGGAAAAGAAGAGTTGCCCGCTTGTAGGTGGCAAAACGCCGGGCAAATCCTATAAACAATGCATCCGGTGTCAGGTTTTCCAGGGCACGGTCTGTAATGTATTGGGGAACACCATTCCGCTGGTCCCGGTTTCTGATGCGCTGCTTAACCACATCCACCAGCCGCTGCTTCCGAATTTTATGGACATCCCAAAGCCGTCCGGCCGGGATATCGTTGACGGTTTCCCACATCTCCGGATTATCAATGCGTACAATCCAGTCGTCTCCCAGATATTCATTATAGAGCTTTCTGAATTCTCGGGAAACCCAGGTTTCCGTGTGTATTCCGTTGGTTACGTGGCTAATGGGAATTTCACTAACCGGAATATCTTTCCAAATATCACTCCACAAACGACGGCTTACTTCACCGTGCAGACGACTCACTCCGTTGCAGCTTTTGGCCATCTTCATGGCAAGGACCGTCATGCTGAAGTTCTTGTTGACATCCCGTCCCAGCATGTAAAAGGTATTCCAGTCCAGTCCGTAATTCTGAAAACAATGATCAAAATATTTATGCATCAGGGCTTCGTCAAAGGCATCGTGTCCTGCTGAAACAGGCGTATGGGTGGTGAAAATGGAACTGCTGGATACGATTTCTTTCGCCACGTCAAAGGCCATGCCCTCTTCAACCAGTTCACGGACCCTTTCCAGAACCAGAAAGGCTGAATGTCCTTCATTCATGTGCCAGACGGAAGGTTTGTACCCCAGCAAACGCAAAGCCCGAACACCTCCGATTCCCAACAACAGTTCCTGGGTGATCCGCATTTCATGATCTCCACCGTACAGTTGGGATGTCAAAATCCGGTCTTCAGGCAGATTTTCCTGAATGTCCGTATCCAAAAGGTAGATGGATGTCCTTCCGGCCTGCATTCGCCAGATCTGTGCATACACTTTCCGCCCAGGTAAATTGATAAAGATTTTGCGGGGATTGCCCTTCTCGTCCCGGATCAGTAAAATAGGAATTTCTCCAAAATCATAACTTGGATACATGTTTTCCTGATTTCCATCCCCGTCTATCTGCTGGTTGAAATAACCCTGTTTGTACATCATTCCCACACCCACCAGAGGTATACCCAGATCACTGGCGCTTTTACAATGGTCACCAGCCAGGATCCCCAATCCACCGGAGTACACGGGAACGCTTTCATGAATGCCGAATTCTGCCGAGAAATAAGCTACCAGAAAATCCTCTTTCTCCGGGTATGTTTCATCAAACCAGGTGTCCTTCCGGGACATGTAATGATTGAATTCATCCATCACCGATTTCATCATGTCCAGAAATTCGGGATCATTTGCTTTGGTATTGAATTGATTCTGACTCAGATATTTTAAAAGTTTTAAAGGATTGTGTTCAACATCATACCACAGTTCATCCCCTAAGGTCCGGAACAGCTTCTGGGCATTGGGCTTCCAGCTCCACCATAAATTGTAACTGAATTCTTTCAGTTCCTGAAGCTCTTCGGGGACAAAACTCTGGACAGTTATCCTGCGAAAATTTTTCATGATTCCTCCGTTTGCGAGGAAAATTATTGGAGTTTACCGACGGTGACAAGAAAAATATCACCCAAATATGAGTGAATAGCCGGGAGTCCCTGAGAAAAGATTCCCAAATGGCGATTGTCTGTTTTTCCTCTCTCCGGATTCCGGTAAATTACATAAAGCATACGAGGTGATATGACCATCAGCAGAAAAGCTTTTCACGATTATCTTACCCGGGGCGTTTGCATCATTGACGGAGCCATGGGGACTCTGATTGATGATGCCGGTTTAAAGCCGGAAGATTATGCCGGTCACGAAGGATGTCCTGAAATGTTGAATGTTTCCCGGCCGGACCTTATTGAATCCATTCACCGGCAGTATCTGGATGCCGGGGCCAATATCATTGAAACAAATACCTTTGGGGCCAATGCCCTGGTTCTGAAGGAGCACGGTTTGGAAGACCGGGTCTATGAGTTGAATGTAGCAGGAGTCCAACGGGCCAGGAAAGCTATCAATGCTTTGAAGACAAAGGAGGATTTCCACCTGGTGGCCGGATCGGTGGGACCTGGTAGCCGGATGCCCTCCCTGAACCATGTGAGTCCCGACACCATTTACACAGCCTACCAAGCTCAGATTCAGGGTCTGACCGACGGAGGTGTTGATCTGCTCATCATTGAAACAGCTCAGGATTTGCTCCATGTTAAGACCCTGGTCCGGCTTATTTTGGATATTGCACCGGATATTCCCCTGATCGTTTCTGTTACTATCGAATCTACAGGCACCATGTTGGCCGGATCTGATATTCCCGCGGTGGTCACTGCCCTGTCTCCTTATCCCTTGTCTGCTTTGGGACTCAATTGTGCAACGGGTCCTGAAGGGATGCGTTCTCATCTGCGCCAATTATCTGAATTGTCACCCTTTCCGGTATTTGCCATGCCCAATGCAGGCTTGCCGGTTCATAAAAAAGGGCGTTTTGTGTATGAACTGGAGCCGGAAAAGATGGCTTTGGAAATCAAAACTTTTGTGCAGGATATGGGTGCTTCCATTGTCGGCGGGTGTTGCGGTTCCACACCCGATCATATCCGCTGTATTGCAGATAAAGCCGGTAAAGTGCAAAACACATACTCCCGTAAAGTCTCTGGTGAGTCAAGCGTTTCATCCCTGTATCAAAGTCAGGCTGTCCGGGTAGAACCGGCGCCCCTTCTGATTGGGGAACGGGCCAATGCCAATGGATCCCGGGCTTTCCGAAAAGCATTGCATGAGGAAGACTGGGATACCATGATGTCCATAGTGAACGGACAGGAGCAGGAAGGGGCTCATGTAGTAGATGTTTCCCTTTCCGTTGTTGGGCGGAATGAAAAAACAGATATGGATTATTTTTTCCGCCGATTGAACACGGAATGCCGCCTTCCCCTGCAAATTGACAGCACCGATCCCGTGGTAATTGAAACGGCCCTGAAACGGTGTGCCGGTCGGTGCATTGTGAATTCAGCCAACCTGGAAAACGGAGAAGAGGCTTTTCTTTCCATGGCCCGGCTTTGCAAACAATACGGAGCCATGCTGATTTGCCTGACGATTGATGAAGAGGGCATGGCCAAAACAGCCGGGCGGAAGTGTGCCGTTGCCGGCCGGATGATTAAACTGGCGGAAAAGGCCGGACTCAGCAGACAGGATCTCTTTATGGATCCCCTTACCTTTACCCTGGCAAGCGGAGAAGATGCGGACCGGAATACGGCAGTGGAAACCCTTAGGGCTGTAAAAGAAATCCGGGAATCTTTCCCGGAGGTCCATCTGCTGCTGGGGGTAAGCAATGTTTCTTTTGGATTGAAACCCCGGATCCGGCATATGCTGAACTCGGTCATGTTGTATGAGGCGGTACAAGCCGGGATACATGCAGCCATCATCCATCCCGGAAAAATTATGCCCCTTCCGGATATCCCCGATCCGCTACAAAAGCTATGCCGTCAACTTATTTTCAATGATTCGTCGGAAGAGGATCCTTTGATTCACCTGATTCAGGCCGGAGGAGAAGATATTCCACAGGAAGATTTAACAAATCAGGAAGATATTTCACCGGAAGACCTTTTAAAGAAAAAACTGCTCCATGGGGATTCTTCCGGACTTGAGAAGGTGCTGATGGCGTTAAAAAATAACATTTCTCCCCTGAATATCATCAATGATATCCTGTTACCGGGCATGAAGGAAATCGGTGAACTTTTTGGATCAGGTAAAATGCAGCTCCCCTTTGTCCTGAAATCGGCATCCGTTATGAAAAAAGCGGTGGATATCCTGAAACCCTTCATGGATAAAAACGAAAGCATGATCCAGGGTACGGTGATCCTGGCAACAGTACGGGGCGATGTGCATGATATTGGGAAAAATCTGGTGGATGTGGTTTTATCCAATAATGGATTTATCGTTCATAATATCGGTATTCGACAAACACCCGAAGCGGTGTTGAATGCTGTCCAGACGATTCAACCTAATGCTCTTGGGCTCAGCGGACTTCTGGTCCGGTCTACCCTTGAAATGAAAAATACCCTGATAGTGCTGAAAGAAAATCACATCACTATTCCTGTTTTACTTGGAGGTGCCGCTTTGACGGAATCTTTTGTCCGTGAAGAGTTGGCACCTGTATATGAAGGTAACGTTTTTTACGCCGCCGATGCGTTCCGGGGCTTGTCTATCTTGAATGCCCTGGATGAGAAGACAGAAGAAAAAAATATCCTTCAAAATAAAAAAAAGAAGGAAAAAAGTTCATTTGAAAAAGAAGAATGCCGTCAAACCGGGCTCTCTGCCTATGAGTATCCCGGTCCGCCTGTTGAGGGTGTGCAGATCCGGCAGGAAATCGATCTGGATACACTTGTAAACTATTTGAACCGTAAAACCCTGTTTACCTTTCAGTGGCAGTTGCGCAAAGGGAAAATGTCCCGTGAAGAATATGAAACTTTTTTAAAGGAAGAAGGGGAAGAACGCCTGGAGGAAATGCTTCATCGGGATGAAATCCGGAAGTCTTTCCATCCCAGAGCTGTGTATGCCTTTTGTCTGGTTCAAAGACAGTCGGATACAGTGCTTTCAATGCATCTTCCCGGCAGTTCCGAAAGATGTAATCTGTCTTTTCCACGGCAGGACAAGGGTGAGTGTCTTTCCGTGATCGATTACTTTTTACCGGACCGGGAGGGACTTCTGCCCATTCAATGCGTGACCATGGGTGATGAAGCCGTCCGTACCAGCCGCCGTTTGTATACATCCCATGACTATGCCGAATATTTCTTTTATCATGGACTTTTAATGCAATTGACCGAGGCTCTGGCTGAAGAAAACCATGCCCGGATTCGCCATGAACTGAGTCTGGATAAACATAAAGCGGAAACATATCAAAAACCCGGAACTTTTCAGGGGATCCGAATCAGTCCGGGTTATCCCATGGCACCTGGACTTGAAAGTCAAAAGACGATTCTTAAGCTTCTGAAAACTTCAGATATCGGTGTCAGTCTTACCTCAGGATATCAACTGGTACCGGAATGCTCTACAACTGCCTTGATACTGATTCATCCCGAAGCAAAATACTTTAAAATATAAATATAAAAAAGGGTCGATTTTATGCATAGCAAACTGTATTTTTGCCTATACCAGGGAGGATTTTCCCATGATGAACGAAAACAGCAAAAAGCTGGATCAGCATAGACCGGATATTCTTCGCTTGAGTCTGCAAAAAATGATTTCCGAAGATGTGTGTGACATCCGGAAAAACCGGGATATTTGCGAACGGGATCTGAAATACATTTTACAGTACCTGTCCCAGGCAGTAGATCTGGATTCACCTATTCTGTTTCGGGATTTTACAGCCTGGCTGGCTGATGTTCTCATCAATAAAAAGATACCCGTGAGTCACCTTCGGACAAGTTATGACATTTTGCGTGAAGGGATTCATACGGTATTTCCCGGGGAATCCTGGGTGGATCCGTTCTTTGCTGAAGCAGAGGAAAGTTTTAACATGGTTCAGGAATCCCGGGAAGGGGATATTCTTCCGTCGGAAGATACACTTTCGGGTCAGTATATCCGGCATGTCATCCGGGCGGACCGGAATAATGCCCGGCAAATAGTAATGAAGGCTCTGCAGGAAGGAATGACTATTTCAGATCTCTATCTGAATGTGTTTGAGCCGTCCCAGCGAATGATCGGACGATTGTGGCAGACCAGTGTGATCAGTGTTGCCCAGGAGCATTATGCGACAGCTGTGACCCAGATGATCATGTCCGAACTTTATCCCCGGATTTTTACCTCGGAGAAAAACGGCTGGAAAATGGCTTCCTTTTGTATCGGATCTGAATTGCATGAACTGGGTATCCGGATGGTGGCAGACTTTTTTGAAATGGATGGATGGGATACCTCGTTTTTTGGCGCCAACGCTCCCATTCCCGATATGTTAAAAACCCTTCGGGATGAAACATTCGACCTGATCGCTGTTTCCACCACCATGATGGTGCATCTTAAAACACTGCAGGCTTTCATAAATGATATCCGGGTCCAGGACCCTCTGAAAACCATGAAAATTATGGTGGGTGGTTACCCTTTTCTGGTGGATGGAGATTTGTGGGAAAAGGTCGGTGCAGACGGAACAGCCCGAAATGCTCAAATGGCTGTTAAGCAGGCAACAGAATGGTTTGAATCATGAAAGATCAACATTCAATACATTTTGCACTCCTGACGGATGAGACGGGAAATATCCGGAAAATTCTCCGGGATGATCACGCCTTGGTATCGGAAAATCTGACGTATCTGGGAGAATTGGTGGAAGATAAGACTCGACTATCCCATTTTTTTTATGAAATTGCATATCATGGCGCGGCTGTCATTCGGGACATAAGCCTCCGGAATATGCCGATGACGGTTCAGCTTATCGGTGCCAAAACAGAATCTGGTTTAACCATCATTTGCACTGCCGAAAATGTGGTTCTTCTGGATTATATCCAGGATCTGACCAGCATGAACTCCGTTCAGACGGATACCATTCGTCATCAATCCAAATTACTGTCAAAAAAGAATTTTAATGAAGATGATCTTTTAAACCATTTTTCACAACTGAACAACAATCTTGTGGATTTACAGCGTAAACTGGTGAAGAAAAATGAAGTCCTGATGCGGTTGACACTGCAGATGAATACTGTTTTTGAGTCGGCAGGACTCGGATTTGTTTTTTTAAAAAAGGATGGAAAAATCGACACGTTCAATGCCATGGGAACAGATTTTTTTCACCGCCTTACCGGACAGACCATTCAACCGGGCATGTCGATTCTGGAACTGGCGGTACCGGATTCGCCTGAAGGTATTCAGGGTTTGTTGGCCAGGAGTCTGGAGGGGGATTTTGATTCCACCGATGTTTATGCAGATGGCTGGTTTGAAATACGGACGACTGCTGTAAAAGATGACAGCGGCCGCCAGAAAGGCGTACTTTTGATTTCTGAGGAAATCAGCCGGAGAAAAAACTACGAGAAGACCATCGAAAGCCAGAAAGAATTCCTCCATCTCATGAACAAAATTCTCCGGCACGATTTGGCAAATATCTTTACCATTACTAAATCTGCCACATCCCTTTATAAAAGAACATCGAATGAAGAGATGCTGGACAGTATCGTGGAGGCCTCTGACCGGGGTATCCGGATGATTGACCGGATGAAGAACGCCGAAAAAATTCTGCATGACCCGGACAAACTCCGGCCCGTGTCTCTGGAAGGGGCGGTTTACCGGGTGATGAAGGATTATAAGAACCTGTCATTTACATGTCATGGACAGGGATGTATTTATGCTGATGACCTGATATATTCTCTCTTGAACAATCTTGTGTCCAATGCGATTCGTCACGGCAAGGCAACGGATATGATGTTCGAGATTTCCGGAGAAGGGGATGCCATGGTGTTGAAAGTCGCCAATAACGGAAAACCCATACCGGATGAGATCCGTGACAAAGTATTTGAAGAAAATTTTAAATTTGGTAAAACGGCCCAAACCGGTCTTGGTTTATTTATCGTTCAAAAGACAACGCTTCGGTATGGGGGAGTGGTGAAAGTGGAATCCTGCAAAGAGTGGAATACCTGTTTCATTTTTACTTTTCCCAAAATCACAGAACCTGAAAAGACATTTAAATCAGAAAATTGTGAATAGAAAGAACGGAACATTAAGTATGAAACAATCATCGGGGCAATGGACACGCAGGGATTTTATTAAAACGAGTCTGTTGACGGCAGGCGGATTGGCATTGGGTTGTTCAGTTCGTTCCCGGCTGGACATTCTCATCCAAAATGTCCGGATTGCAGATGGTACAGGCCAGGAAATATATACAGCGGATATTGGGTTACGCGATGGAAAAATCACAGCCATCGGATCCCTTAAAAATGCCACCGCCCACATGATTATTGACGGGAAAAAATATGTGGCGGCTCCGGGTTTTGTGGATATCCACAGTCATACCGATCTCGAATTGCTGGCAAATCCCAATGCGGAAGGGAAAATCCGCCAGGGAATCACGACGGAGGTCTCGGGAAATTGTGGATCATCTCCCTTTCCCCTGACGAAAACAGATGTGGAAAAATTGCAACAAAAGCTTCGGGATCAGTATCAGATAGATGAATCCTGGAAGGATTTGGATGGTTTTTTTCGTGCCATTGAAAAGCGGGGGACATCCATAAATTACATGACTCTGACAGGTCATGGAGCCCTGCGGGATACGGTGATGGGATCATACGACCGGGATCCCTCTGCTGATGAATTGAAAACCATGAAACAGGTTCTGGCCCGTACCCTGGAGATGGGGAGTCTGGGACTATCAACAGGCCTGGAATATGCCCCGGGGAGTTACGCCAGAACAACAGAGCTCATCGCCTTGTCCAAAACAGTGGCAGAATATGGGGGATTGTATGCCACTCACATGCGGAACGAAGACGACCGGGTGGAAGAAGCCATTGAAGAAGCATTGGACATCTCCCGCCAGGCCGGTGTTTCCCTGCAAATATCTCATTTAAAAGCCTGTAACAAGAACAATTGGCACAAAGTGGATGCCATGCTTTCGATGATCGATAAAGCCCGCCAGGAAGGAATTCCTGTCCATGCAGACCGCTATCCTTACATTGCGTGGTCTACAGGACTTTCGGCCTTTTTACCGGTATTGGCACGCCAGGGAAGTACGGAAGAGATGATAGAACGACTGAAGAACCGTCATAACGAAGAACAGGTCCGGGATTATATCCTTGGCCGGGGTGCACGGATCGGAGGTTGGGATCGTGTACTCATCAGCAGCTGCCGGGGTGCCGGTGGTAAAGATTTTGAAGGTAAAACATTGCAGGATATTAGCCATGCCCTGGGGTTGAGTCCCTACGAAACGGTACGAAAGCTTCTGATTGATTTTAAGGCAGAAGTTTCAACTATCGGATTTGCCATGGAAGAAAATAATCTGAAAAAAGTCCTCAAGGCGGAATTTGTCAGCATTGGATCAGACGGTTCGGTCAGGGCAACTTATGGGCCCCTCTTCAAAGGTAAACCCCATCCCCGCTGTTATGGATCCTTTCCCCGGGTTTTGGCGAAATTTGTCCGGGATGAAAAGGTGCTGTCCCTTCCCGAAGCCATACGAAAAATGTCCGCACAGAATGCCCTGAAAGTGGGACTTACAGACAGGGGTTTTATCCGGGAAAAGTACGTGGCGGATCTGGTTCTTTTCAATCCGGATGCCGTACAGGATAAAGCCACATATTTAAATCCCCACCAGTATCCCGAAGGAATTCCCTATGTCTTTGTAGAGGGTGTACCTGTCATCCGTGAGGGAAATCATACCGGGAAACATCCCGGGAAAGTCCTAAGGCATAAAGGTTAAATAAAAAAATCTGTTAACATAAAAATTGAATCTTTAGCTGGATCATTGTAACGCCGGGACTTCTGTGTCCACTAAAAAACCAGATTTAGGAGAAACTTTTGGGATTTTTTTCAGAAAACGACAAACGAACCCTCAGAACTCATCTGTCAGGTATGTCCGACCCGGTACAGCTTGTCTTTGTCAAACGGGACACAATGTGCCCCTATTGCCGCGAAACCCGGGAATTGCTTAAGGAATTTGCTGAATTTTCCGATAAAATACGGGTGGATGTATACGATATTGACAAAGATGCAGGTGAAATCGGTGATCTGGACATCGAGAGGGTTCCGGCACTTGCTCTCCTGGACCACTCCATGAAGGATACGGGGATCCGGTTTTACGGGATGCCTGGAGGATATGAGTTTCATTCCCTTTTGGGGGCGGTTCTTGTTGTTTCCAAAAGACGGACCGGGTTACCGGAAGATTTGGTCCGGCAGATCAGTCAAGTTGATACACCCCTTCATATACAAACGTATGTCACGCCAACCTGTCCTTATTGCCCATCTGTGATCCGGCTTATCCACAAAATGGCTTTTCTTAATCCCCATATACGGGCGGATATGATTGAAGTGACGGAATTTCCTGAATTGGGAAAGGAAGCAGGGGTCAAAGGAGTTCCAAAAACAATTGTCAATCATCTTTTCGATCTGGAAGGTGCTTTGCCTGAGGATCAGTTTATTCACACGATAATAAAAAACTTATAAAAAAAATCTGGAGGATCGGATGAAAGTAACATTGCAGGGACTGGCGGATCATTTAACATTTATGGCGAAAGGAGATTCAGGTCATTGGATTACTCTCGATGCTGATGAGTCTTTACATGGATTTAATGCCGGAACACGGCCCATGGAACTGGTCTTGGAAGCTCTGGGCGGTTGCACAGCCATGGATGTTCTATCTATCTTGCGAAAGAAGCGTATGAATTTTGATCGTTTTACCATGGATATTGAAGCAGAACGGGCCAGTGAACATCCGAAAGTTTTTACAAAGATTCACATGGTTTACAAATTTTGGGGAAATGAACTCTCTGAAAAGGCCATTGCCCGTGCTATTGAACTGAGTGAAACCAAGTATTGCAGCGTAAATGCCATGTTGAGCAGTACAGCGGAGATTACTTCAGAGTATCTTCTAAACCCCTAGGCTAAAGCAGGAAAAGCTTGGTTTGAAAGGAAAGAAACCCTTTCTTTTTTATCAAAGTATTATATATATTTAATGAGAAAAAATGATGACAATACCTGAAGAGTTGCAAGGAAAATCTGTCTTTTTGAAAGGAAAGAGAAATCAGGCAACGTCTATTTGAATCAGGGGAGAGGCATGTATGAAAAAAATACTCACCATCAGTCCCGGATCCACATCCACGAAAGCGGGTCTATTTACTTCCAGGGGAAAAATAGATGAAATATCCGTCTCAGTTGAGCAGGAATATGCCCGAAAGAACGTGGTGCAGGAATATGGATATCGACGGGATTTATTAAAGCGTTTTTTGGAAAAGACCGATTTGTCCGGTCTGGCTGCCGTGGTCGGCCGGGGAGCTCCACTGAAGCCTATGGAGGGCGGTGTATATAAAATTACGCCTAAACTGCTTTCGGATCTTCGGGAATGTCGGTATTCCAATCATGCCAGTAATTTGGGAGGATTGCTGGCTCATTATTTTGGGGAATTGTACCATGTTCCGGCATGGATTATTGATCCTGTGAGTGTGGATGAATTTGATGAGATTTCACGGATTTCAGGTGTTCCTGAAATCAAACGCCGCAGCCGCAGCCACGCTCTGAATATTAAAGCCACAGCCAGAAAATGGTGTGACGAACATGGAGCAACCCTTGAAAAAGAAAATTTTGTGGTCGCCCATCTGGGGGGTGGCATTTCTGTTTGTGCCTTAAAATTGGGTAAGATCCGGGATGTGAATGATGGATTGCTGGGTATGGGGCCTTTTTCACCGGAAAGGGCAGGGGCACTCCCCATCAGTGGTCTGCTGGATTTGGCTTTTTCCGGAGATTATACACGAAAAGAACTGGATCATTATCTTTCCAGGGAATGCGGATTGAAAGGATATTTAAAAACCAATGATGCCCGGGAAGTGGTAAGAAGGATTCAGGAAGGGGATGAATATGCCAGGCTGATTATGGATGCCATGATCTATCAGATTGAAAAAGAAATCGGAGCCATGCTGGCAGCTTGTCACTATGCAGTGAAAGCAGTTTTGATCACTGGTGGTTTGGCACATTGTTCGTATATTACCCGGCGGCTTCAGGATCATTTTTCCCGGTTCAATCTTCATATTATTCCCGGTGAAAATGAGTTGGAAGCCATGGCAGATGGAGGATTCAGGGCGCTGAAAGGAGACATTCCCATTCAGGATTATGTGTGAGGATACCATGAGATTTACAGATTTATATGAACGGGTTTCTGCCCGGGAACCCAAGAATTGCAATGTGGTGAATCCGGAAGCGGATTCTGTATTTGAAGGCCTTAAGCAGGCAGTAGACAAGGGGCTGATCCGGCTTCGTCTTTTTGGAAACCGGACCCTGATTGAAGAGAAAGCAGAAAAGCATGAGCTTAAGGTTTCGTCAGTTTATCATGCACCATCACCGGTTGAAGCGGCAGCCGCAGCTGTAGCCGATATCCGGGAAGGTGGAGGAGATCTGATCATGAAGGGGGATATCCCCACAGCGGATTTCATGAAGCCCCTTTTGGATAAAGAAAAAGGGCTTCGGACCGGGAAAGTTTTGTCCCATGTGGCAGTCTGTGATACACCGGCCTATCCCCGGATCCTCTTTGCAGCGGACGGGGGCATCAATATTGCGCCGGATCTGGAGACAAAGAGAGAGATTACAGAAGGGACCGTTGCTTTTGCAGAAAAGGTTTTGGGTCGTAAACCCCGCATCGCCTTTGCAGCAGTCATTGAAAAAGTGAATCCAAAAATCCCGGCTACCGGTGATGCGTTTGTATTGGCACGGGAATACACAGAAAGGGGATATTCTGCAGAAGGACCCATCGCCCTGGATGTTATCTTATCAGAAGATGCGGCCCGGAAAAAAGGGATTCAATCACAGATATCCGGGAAGGTGGATGTCATCATTTTCCCGGAGATTACTCCTGCCAATTTTATGATCAAGCAGATGATCTTTCTGGAACAGGCGAAGGCTGGCGGACTTATTCTCAATGCGTCTGTTCCCGTTATCGTATTGTCCCGTTCCGACACAGCAGAAACAAAATTAAACTCTATCGTGTTAAGCCTTTTATAGGTCTGTAACCTCCCTGATAAAAATCATCTAAAAAGGATGAAATGTGAAAAACGAACTTGAGCTCATTGAAAAAGCGCAGAACGGAGACCGGAAAGCCCAGGCTCAGCTCGTCCTGAGATATGAGAAAAAGGTTTTCAATCTGGCATTGCGGATGATGCGGGATAAGGAAGATGCAGAAGATGTGATGCAGGAAACCTTTCTGACAGCCCTGCGGAAACTGCATACCTTCGAAGGACGATCCCAGTTTTTTACCTGGCTTTACAGGATCACCATGAATATTTCTCTTCAGAAACTCAGGGACAGGAACAAAGGGAATGCCATGGTATCTTTGTCCGATCCGGATATTGAATCGATTCACGGACAGCACCTGTCGGAATGGCCGGCTTTCAATCGGAAGCTTATGTCCAATGAAGAGTTTCGGAAATTACTGGACAATGCCGTCAAAGAGCTCCCGGCCATTTACCGCTCCGTTTTCATTCTGAGGGATTTGGAGGGCCTATCCACCATCGAGACCCAAAAACTTCTGGATCTTACCGAATCCAATGTTAAGGTCCGCCTGATGAGGGCCCGCTATTATCTCAGACAGAATCTGCAAAAATATTTTCAGGAAGGTCAGTTCAATGGAAAATGAAAAAACCGAAAAAAAACAGTTAACACCCTTTGAAAAACTCTGTCTCGGCCTGTCCCAGGATATGGATGAAGAGGTCTGTAAGGAAATTGCCGTCGAACTGGAAAAGTGTCCCGATTGTCATTTCTTTTACAACTCCGTGGAAAAGACCATTGAAATGTACCGGGAAGTGGATCATGAAAAGGATATGGACGAAGAAATGGAATTGCGGCTTCTGAATGTCCTGAATCTTGAGGATTTCAAGGAGTGAAAAAAATTGAAAAAAATGAGGGCCCTTGTTAAATTAATAAGCTGTTACTATGCTATTTGACAAGGCCGGATTTTGGGAGTGCTATGGAACAAAAACGAGTGATTATTTTTACGACCCCCACATGTACCTATTGCAGACAGGTGAAGAGGTATCTCATCGAAAAGAAAGTCCGGTTTAAAGAAGTGGATGTAAGCCGTAATACAAAAGCGGCTCAGGATATGATGCGAAAAAGCGGGCAGCAGGGAGTGCCCCAGTTATGGATAAACAACAGACCCATTGTAGGTTTTGACAGACCGAAAATAGATAAAATGTTAAATCTCAAAACATGAGAGTCGGAGGAAATTCATGAAAATCAAACCACTTGATGATCGCGTGCTTGTAGAAACAGCCCCCCAGGAAGAGAAAACAGCCAGCGGGATTATCATCCCCGATACGGCTAAAGAGAAAAAGCATCTGGGGACCGTTATTGAAGTGGGAACAGACGAAGAGTTGAAAGAACTCGTCAAACCCGGTGACAAAGTACTCTATGGAAAGTATGCGGGAGAAGAGATCAAGTTGGATGATAAGGAATATATTCTTCTCCAGCGGAGTGATATTCTTGCGATCATAGAGGACTGATCTTTAGATGAATGAAAAAAAAGGGTGCGGGGCACCCTTTTTTTTTAATGATGAGTGAAGAATGATGAATGATGAATTGAATTATGAATTATGAGTTTTGAGTTTTGAGTTATGAGTTATGAGTTAGTAGTCATCTCTGGCGAAAAGATACATGAAGCTTTTGGCAGCCCGGCTGCTGGAAAACATGCCCATGAGGGCTCCGGTGATGATGGAGACAGTCCAGATGAGGGGTGAGAAGGCCAGGGAAATATCAAATATATACTGGACTGAAAAGTTGATAACCTGAAAGGAGAGGTGAAGGAGAAGGCCTGCAAAAGCACCTCCCAGGGCTCCTTCCAGAATGCCTTCGAGAATATAGGGCAGGCGGATAAACAAACCGCCGGCACCCAGCTGCTGCAAAATAGATATCTGTTTTCTCCGGGCATATACAGACAATTTAATCGTGTTTCGAATCAGGATGTTCATGGCAATGATCAAAGCAAGAATCACACCGGTTCCTACAAGGGTTATCAGACGAAAATACTTTTCCATTAAAATTAAAATTTCTTTATGATATTTTACATCATCAACACCCTGGAGATCTGAAATACGTTTTGCCACATTTTCAACGATATCCGGATGGGTCATTTGCTTGTAGAGTTTAATGTGAAATGAAGGAGGAAGGGGATTTTCATCCAGAATATCATGGATATCCTCTCCAAATTCTTCCTTGAAAATCCGGGCGGCTTCATCCTTGGAGATGTAATTGATCATTTTTATCTGATGGATGTCTGCCAGTTCGTTCTGAATCCGCGTGATTTCATTCCTGTTCAGATTGGGATATAAAAAAACTTCGATTTCAAATTTGTCCTGAAATAAATCAAAAGAGGTAAAGGCTTTGTACCCCAGAAGTCCCATGCCAATAACAATGCTTAGGGATATGCCAATGGTAAATACTGCTACCAGTGCGGGCAGGCGGGCGGTCCACAAATTGATGAAGGTCTGTTTCAGGATGAATGAAAGGCGCATTATAAATCCACCAGGCTTCCGTTTTCCATATATATTCGGCGATAATCCGTATCTTCGATCAGGGTGTAGTTATGCGTGGCCATAATCACTGACGTTCCCAGGGCATTGATTTTCTTTAATAATTCAAAAACAGTATTGGCAGCTTCCGGATCCAGATTGCCTGTCGGTTCATCTGCGAGAACGAGAAAAGGTTTTTTTACAATTGCCCGGGCGATGGCAACCCGTTGTTTCTCTCCGCCACTCAGGGAACCGGCTTTCTGACGCCACGTTTCCAAAAGACCCACTTCATCGAGGATTACGCTTACTCTTTCGAGAATAGATTTTCGGGAGTGACCGGTCATGATCAAAGGCAAGGCGACATTTTCAAAGACACTCAGATTTTCAATCAGACGGAAATCCTGAAAGATGATTCCAATACCCCGGCGGAGTTTCAGTATCTGCCGCTTGCTGATTTTCCGGCTGTCCCAGTTTCGGATGCTGATATACCCTTTGCTTGGCAGAATATCCATGTACATCACACGCATCAGGGTGGATTTTCCACACCCTGTAGGACCCAGAAGCAGGGTGAAATCTCCCTCGTAAAACCGGGTAGTAATATTCCGGATACCTTCACCGTTTCCGAAATTGACAGTTAGTTTGCTACACTCAATCATGGGTGATCACAACCAATAACCGTTCAGAATGTTCATGTGCCTCCAGGTACGAAAATTCCTCTAAAAATAAGAGATTCTGACCCGGTAATCCAATAAACATTTCTTTTAATTCATGAAAAGGCCAGATCCGTTGAGGATGGATTTCCAGAACTCGTTGCCCTCTATGGGTGATTTCCAGATATGTAAGACATAGATTTTTTTCCTTCAGGTACTTATGTCTACGATGGACAATATCCCCATTCTGCATGTGTTTTGTTTCGTCCTGATGGATAAAATATTTTTCAATCAGAGCCGGAAGAGCAAAATCGAAATACAGACTTTGACCCGGTTTGCAGGATTTTTGCATGCGATGGATATAATGCTGTAAGACCTCAGTCTCTTTTATATAATTCAGAGAGTCATGGAGATTGATTCCCAACGAAAAGCCTTCGGGCATGGTTGCTGTCATCATATCGCCGACAAGCCACTCGTGTTTAGGATATTTTGTTTTCGCCTGTTGGATCATGGATTCTGAAATATCCAGTCCCCGGATTTGCCGGGCTTTGGCGGATAAATGGTGTAAAAGTGTTCCTGTGCCGCAGGAGAAATCGATGATGGCATCTGTTGGGATATTGAGTTCGGCTGAAAGATCCAACAAATATTCCGCCCATCCTTCATAATCAATATCCGCCATAAGTTCGTCATAAAAATCTGCAGACCGGCTGTAAGGCGGAATGATATGAAGGGGGTGACTCATAGGGGCATTTGCCGGGTCATATACAGGTAGAGATTAAATACGATATAAATGACTATCAGAATTACTCCGCAATACCGGTTCAATCCTTTCCGCAGGATAATCATGGGAAAAAGAATAATCACCAGACCCAGCATTACCGGGATTTCAAAAGTAAAAATGACGGGGTTAACAGGGACATGTTTAAAAAGACCAATACCGCCGATGACAAAAAACATGTTGAATAAATTGGACCCGATGATGTTCCCTACGGAAATATCCGTCTCTTTTTTCACCGCCGCCATGACACTGGCAGCCAGTTCCGGAAGAGAAGTACCCACAGCCACGATGGTCATCCCAATGACGATATCCGGAATTTTTATGAGCTGTGCAATGTAGACAGCAGAGCTTACCAGCCAGTCTGAACCGAAAGTAAGCCCCGTTATACCGATGACGATAAAGAATATGTTGATCAATTTCGAATTTGTTTTTTCCGGCAGTTCTTCGGTAACCGGAACCTCTCCGGGATGCAAGGCCAGATAGACTGTATATCCGACAAGAATTGTCACAAAAAGAAGACCTTCCCAGAAAATCACACCGTCACGGATAAAGCATATAAAAACAAGAGATGAAATAAGAAGGAAGATGAGTTCTTTACGGATCATCTTGTAGTGTATGATCAGGGGCGAGAAGAGTGCAGAAAGTCCCAAAATCAAGGCGATGTTGGCGATATTGCTCCCCACCACATTCCCGATGGCAATATCCGATTGTCCCTTGATGGATGCCACGGTCCCTACCAGAAATTCAGGCATGGAAGTTCCGAATGCCACAATAGTAAGCCCGATAACCATGGGTTTTACCCCAAAAATCCGGGCGATGTTGGCTCCGCCCCGGACCAGAAAATCCGCGCCGTAGTATAGCAGCACAATGCCGATGGTAAACAGCATCAGTTGTTGTACAAGTTCAGGCATGAATATAAAGTTTGTTTTCCTGAATATAGTTTAAAACGGAGGAAGGAATCAGTCCTGACACATCTTCACTCTTTCGGATTTTTTCACGCAGGTCAGAAGCACTGATTTCCACAACAGGTCCGTCAATCAAAACACAATAGGGACGAAAATCGGGATGAATATCTGAAAAAGAGTAGCCTTTTCTGGGAAAAACGGCAAAAGAGACACCGAATGACAGCATCTCTTCAATATTTTTCCATTTCTCAATTTCAGCCATCTGATCCATACCGGCGAGAATGTATAATTTTTTAACGGTATCATAAAGGGATATCAGATGGCGCACTGTATCAATTGTGTAAGATGGGCCGGGTTTTTCCAGTTCCCAGGTGCTGATTTGGATGTTTTCCATATCCGTAAAAGCCCGTTTGAGCATTTCCAGCCGGTGGATTCCTGCGGTTGGATTTTTTTCTTTAAAAGGAGAGCGGTTTGCAGGCATTAGAATGATCCGGTCCGGTGCCAGTTGTTCCTGTGTCTTGCGGGCATAATAAAGGTGACCGTTGTGTACGGGATCAAAGGATCCACCATATAAACAGAGCTTCATGGGGTTTACTTTCAGTCCGGGGTGTCCATCAGGGAATTGTAGCGGAGCCTGTCCTGAGGTGATTCCAGTTTGGTTTTGTCGATTTCTCCATATATTTCTGACAGTTTCTCCACATCTCCGATCTTCTTGTAGCATTCTGCCATATTCAGCAGGGTGGGTTGATACAGGGGTGTATCGTAATATTTATTGATAATTTCTTCAAAGGTGATGATTGCTGCTTTCCATTCCCGTAGAATCATATACAGTTCACCGGCATCAAATACTTTTTTGGCCAGTTTCAAACGACATGTCTGAATCCGTTCTTCAGCCTGTTTCCGGAATTTGCTGTGGGGGTATGTATCGATGAAATCCTGATACTGCTGAATGGCATCATACGTATAGGTTTGATCCCTTTGATAGACAGGGGATAGTTCAAAATAGCATTCACCGATCATGAAATCCGCTTCTTCAGCCAGATCACTGGCCGGCCAACGAAGCAATAACCGTTGAAATTCGTCGATGGCCACCAAATATTCTTTTAAATAATAATGGGATTTTGCCAGCTTGAATTGGGCGTCATCGGCAATGTCGCTCCCGGGTGCGTTGTAAACCACAAATGTCAAATGGTCGATCGCTTTGTAATATTTTTCATCCTCATAGAGCTGACTCCCTTTTTCATATCGCTGCAAAAAGGAACCGGTTTCAACGGTTTTGGAACCGGAACATCCCCACAGGATGAGAAGGGTGACGGAGAAGAAAAGAAAAGTTTGTTTGTAAGATTTCATAAGCCTGCCAAATCAATTTGCATGTGAAACGTTAAGCCCTGATTCCGGGAAGACAGATTGGGCACCATGTTCATATGTACACGGTGTGCAAAGCGTTTGTTCCAACGGGTTGTACGAAAATACGCATCAAAGGCCGAAACCAGGTGATTGAACATAATAGCAGATGTGAAATAGGTGGAACGTTTCAGGAGGTCATTGGCATCCTTTCGCATGCCGGCATAATCTTCCTGATGGGGAGATGAGCGTTGAATTACCTGATAATCAGGATCATCTTTGTACTCCTGCCAGTCATCCCATCCCTGTTTGAACTGCTTGTATTTGCTGATATTTTCGTAAAAGTGGTATTCTTTTTCCAATTCGATCTGATCCCGGTACGCCTGCCACTCTTCCCAGGTTTCGAAGGTTTGAATAAATTCAGTGAAAGTATAACGATGTGACCCGATGCTAAGATAAACATTGTGTGTTTTTTCTGCTGCCGGGTTGGTCCAGGGCTGTTCATATTCCCCGTAATAGTCATCCAGCCAGCGGATAACATCCCAGTGATGATCGGCAAAGGATTTATAGTCACTTGTTTTGGTGTTTCCTGCCTGATTGTAATAGACGGCAGCGCTGATGCCTGTCAGTTCAAGTGCTGAATAAAGAATCCCCCATGAATAGGATTGTGAATAAAACTGTCCGCTTCCCGGTAAAACGGCAGACATGAGCATCGCTTTTTTGGGATTTTTTTCCACCTGCCCAACCTGGATTTTCTCAATTTTTTGTCCTGATACCGTCGCACTCAGGATCAGAAAAAGGAGGATGATACGTTTCATGATTTTCCTTATAAGGGATCAGTCCTGTTGGGAAAGTTAAAGAGAACGGACCAATAAAACCGCCACTCTTTTCCGAAAGTGACCATCTTTCCGTTGGCTTCATCCAGCCGGCTGAAGGAATCCAGGCCATATACGGCATCCAATGAGATAGCCAGGGGATAGGCATAAAAGGAGTGTCCCCCCAGGCGGAGTTCGATGCCCACATTTTGTTTTATGTCAAGATCTCCCAATCCGCCCCGCCAGGCATCCCCGGCCTGGTAATAGATCCCGGCATACAAGCGGTTAAAAAAGAAGGGTTCCAATCCAATGTGCATGTCCGGGATCACCGGAAAGCGATACATCCCCGTCAATACCATTTTCTGGGTCCCTTCAATGGAATAGAAGGGATAGCCCTTGAGCCCTGGACGCCCCCCGCCGTAGTAATGGAAAAAACTGTCAATTTCTGTATTTTCCTGCCAGCCGCTGTTGACGGCTACACTCAGTGCGCTTCGATCCGGAAAGGATACCGGAATGAAAAGCTCGGAATTTAACTCCAGCCGGAAGGTGTTTTCACGACTGTAGATTTCCTGAAGGGTGCTGTATTCTTCACTGATACCAAAATCTTGTAGATAATGGTTGATATCGTATGCAGCGCTGAGTTTTGTGGAAAAACCGCGACGGGGATTGATATCGCTGTGCCAATCCGGCACGATAAAATCCAAAGTCCAGTCTGACTGTATAGAGGTCCCTTTAAAATAGGTATATCCAAAAGGATCGTACAGGATACCCCGGGTCTTGTCGTAATCGGTGATGGAAGCAGAGTACTGCTGATGATTGAGGGACAAGTGAAAAAGGTGATTCATCCACCGGTATTCCACGCCTCCAATGGCTTCCCAGAGTCTGAATGAGATATCCCGTTCGAGGTCCGTCAATTCATACAGTCGCTCTGACTGGGGATCCAGGTGGTAGGTGACATAATAACCTTCCAAATAGAAGGTCGGCAGGAGGAAATTGAAATCCAACCGGGCATAGATATCCATATCCTTATTGGCAGCGATTCCCATGGATGTATACAAATTATACTTATTCAGGACTTCATTCTGAAAGGCGGCAAACCCTAGTTTGGGTTTATTGTAATCAATCATCAGGTAGGGCATCACAAAGAAACGGGAAAATTGAGAGGTATAAGGTTTAGATTCAAAATATGGCAATTGAGTCGGTTCATAATTGTTATCTGGCAGAGTATAAGGCCGGTACACAGCATGATCGGGATTGACAACATCAGTCTGTGTAAGCCTTGCCAATTTAAAAATACCGTCTTCAAAGAGGGTATACAGAATTTCTCCCTCCGGGGTACATTCCGGATAGAAGGCTGCTCCTGTTACGTTGGTCAGAAGGGATTCTTCTCCCGTTTCCAGATTCCGTGAATAAAGGTTGAAAATCCCGGTCCTGTCTGAGGAGAAAATAACGGATTTTCCGTCCCGTGTGAAAACGGGATGGCGGTTGTCACAATTTCCTGAAGGCACTATCTGGCGTATTTCATATGTTTGGGTATCCAGACTGTAAATATTCCTCCCGTGTAACAAGGCCATGTCGAAGATAAGGTTTTTTCCGTTGGGGGATACATCCAGATCATAGACCTGTTCTCCGTAGGAAAAGGTTGTTAACGGTTCCACGGTGCCATCCGGAGAAACACGGGCCAAATTATGGCTTCCGTCGTGAACAGTAATCACGTATATCTCGCCATCTCCAGAAACGGCAACGGAATATACCCGGGAGTTTTCAGTGATGAATTCTGTTTCGTCTGTTTCCAGGTCGTATTTTGCCAAATCAAAATAGACGGAGCCGTAGACATTGGGAAGGCGTTGTTTTACGTAGTAAATATAGCGGCTGTCAGGGCTCCAGGCTATATCTCCCCGAATACGGGAGTGCTTATCCAATTGTTCCAGATGGCCATCAGGTGCAAGTCTGAATAAATAGGTCTGCCCCAGATAATCCCTGTTTTCCGCAGCGGACACAATGGTTTTCTCACCATTGGGAGAGACGGAGGCATTAAAATAAGCAGGCCCCTTCTGCAGGAGGATTTCCCCCTTTTTTTCGTGTCGGCGGATTGTTTCCGTATCCCTGAGATAATTGGCAGTGAGTGTATCCCGCCAGGCATTGTAGATTTCGCGGCCGTTTTTTCCGAAGACAGACCTGAAAACCCTGTTAAAAGACCAATATCGGGCTGAGGAAGCGGTTTCGGCTATGCGGCGGTTGACGGAAGGGCCATAGGTATGACTCAGATAGCGTACAAAGGCATATCCGGTGTTGTACACAGACTCATTCCCCGTCCCTTTTTTATCAAAATATGCTGCTTCATTCCAGCTGAATAAGGTACCGTGCAGGGCCCTGTCCCTTAAAAGCATGTCTCTGTGTGAATCCCAGAGATCTCCGGTACTTTCAGCGAACTGATACTGGGCAACCCCTTCAGCCCACCACATGGGGACAACTACATTGGCCACCGGCATGGCACCGATTCCCTTGGGATATTCCATGATAATATTGTCTTTATAGGGTTTTTCACGGTCCAAAATCTGAATATAGGCGGCAGGAAATGTGATGGGAAATTTCATGGCCTTCCCGAGAGAGACGATATGGGAAAACTCATGGGTGAATACGTTCCGGATCCAGTTATGGTTTCCCCTCAGGTCAAATTGGAGAGGAGATGCCCAAAGCAGGATTTTATTTTCAAAATAATAGGCGCCCCCGTTGGCATAATCATCGGTGTCCTGTATCACAATCTGCGTTTTGGTGGCAGGCTCATAGTCATACAGATCAGTCACATGAGGATACATTTCCTCTGCTACTTTCATGACCATCCGGGCTGTCTGTTCCGTTCCGTCGTGATAGTGATACACAAAATGTTCTGACTCAAATGTATGCCAGATCAGTTCAGGATGGTTGGGCTCTCCTAATAGAGGAACTGCCAGAAAAGAAAAGATAATCAGGTGAGTAAGGCATTGTTTCAAACATTTCATGGATTTATTTCAGTATGGCCGGTTTAATGATGTAGGTTTTTTCACTTCCGGCTCCTGTGATGGTGATTTTTGCTATGTAAACACCTGAATCAAGAGCGCGGACATCCCAGGGGATTTCATTCCACTGCTGTTGAATGGGGGTTTGTTGAAGTTGTTCCACAAATTTACCCTGTAAATCGTAGATTCTGATATCCACGTATTCTGCTTCGACGGCAAAATACCGGAAATAGGTCTTTTCATCTGACACAGGATTGGGATAGTTGTAAATCAGATCTTTGGCGATCAGGATTCCTCCCGGATAATCCGGGGCCGTGGCGTTAATCCGGAGGTGCCGGGTTCCCCAAATATCTCCATTAGGATATGCCCAGTGAAGGGAATCCCCCTCTATCTCAAGCCGGTCACCTTCCGAAAAAAGGGCTAAACCTGTTCCGTAAGAGGACAGAAAAAAGGAGAATGGGTCTGGAGTGATGACATATGATGAAAGCTGTGTACCGCTTTGATCAAGGATATCCACCTGTCCGTCAGATTTTAAAGCCATAATCCTGAGATCATTCCGGTCGAAGTAGACACGCAAGGCTTCATAAGAATTCTTAACGGGGAATCCATTCCAGGGGTGACCATCACTATCTGTCAGAACCAAAGATTTTCCTGTTTCTTGTGTTCCCAGAAGCAGAAAATCCGGTCCCCGGGTTTCGGGCAAATCCAGGGGGATGATCTCATCAATGATCAAATCCTGCTGATATGCCCGGGTATTTACCAGTCTGCCAGCCGTCACATCATAATAATAAAATCCCCCATGATCCGAATCGGTGACAATCAGAGTATCTGAGTATGAAACCATCTTACCGATGGTAAAGGGCAATTGTTCTATACGGCCCTCATCGGGATAATGCAGAAAGGTTCCCGAACCCACCAGGAGAGAATGGTCATATACGAGGGCCCGGCTTGAATCAGAAACGGTTGAAAAGGGACCGGAGACAAGATCCCGGTCAATCTGATAAAGGCTGAATCCAGGATTGACAGCATCATGGTGTGGCAGAAAAAGAGTTTTGTTATCAAGCACAAGAGAGCCAATATCGAGAGTGAAGGAACGGGAAGTGGATGTGACGGAGATGGCCTGGAAGGGGTTTTCCTGGATTTGATATTGCCTGATGAGACTATAATCATCCTGTGAGTGGATAAGAATAAGCTTGTTTTCATAAGGGAGAATGGCCGTGTTTTCGGCATTGACAGCGAGGGGACTCAGATCTGCAAGAGAAACAAATCCCGTATCCTCCAGGCAGACCAGATGGTTTTCCCGCAACCCATACGGGAGGGGTGTTCCTGTATTGTGAAAATCCCATGTTCCCAGGGCTTCAAATCCGGCAAAATGTTCCGGGCGTTCTTTGAGGAAATCCAGAGTGAAGGAGGCTGAATCTGCCGTGAAGGTGAATTGTTTCAACCGTATTCCGCTTTCAATGCCTGAAAAACTCCGGGTATCGGGATGTGTCCTGTCGGAAAATTCAATATCTTTGATGTTGTAAATGTGGGAATTGTTATCCAGGAAGCCCATATTTTTCGGGAACCACATATCCCATTTCCACCCCTGGTTCACTGAGCCGCTCAAGGGACCATAATTTTTGCCGATATCGTATCCACCGTCTGCTTCTTCAAGCCGAACCATGGGAATGGTCTGACCGTTGGGATTTTCCGGATACTCAAAAAGGGTTTTGTGGGGATCGTAGACATGCCAGATAAGCAGGCCGGATGCAGGGAGGGTGATATCGTAGTTTTCCACCGCTTCAAGCACACCGGTGGATGGATTGAGGGAGTAATCTGCCAGACCCATTTTCCGGACTTTTTCCAGGGCATCCAGATAAGTTTCGTAGCGTTCTTCATCGGGAAGCGTGTCCGACAGGTGATTTTGATAGAGAGAATCCAGTCGGATACCGGCATTTTTTCGATATTCCACCAAAAAATATTCCCGACTGCTGACAGGAATTTTCAGAATATCGCCTGGAAGCAGGGAGTAGCGGTTTGCATTATCTGCCCTTTCCGGGGATTGGACTCCCATGATAACCCGTTCAAAAGCAGAAAGTCCAATGGGTAAAAGTCCGTTTGCGTTATTGGATCCCTGATCCATAAATCCAAAGATGCCGGTTCCCGATCTGCCTGTCTCCGTATTGTAAAGGGGTGGTAACCCGAGAAGAAAACCGGACATCAGAAGAGCTGTTCCGTTCAGGGCCACATTGAGTTCCAGCTGATTCTGCATTTCGGGCAGAACGATACCCTGTTTGACTCCCAGGGATTGTATCAGGGCAACGGCTTCTGAACTGAGATATTCAGAGAGGAATGATTCATCAAAATAAAAAGATGGGATATCAAAAGGGGTGGGATCGTACATGTTGGAAAAGTCAAAATCTTGTCCCACACCGGCATGAAAAAGAATGAGGGTTTCAGTTAGGGAATTTTCCCCGTGATCCTCTTTGAGGATCCGGAGTGCATCATAGACCAGCTCAGCCAGCCGGTAATCCACGCTGTCCGGTTTATCGGCGGGATGATAATAACGGATATTTTGGGGAAGGCGTACAGATTCAGCACCATCGGGCAGAATCACGGATGCACTGGTATCAATGTGCAGGGCCTGATGGGTTACATGGCGCCAGTAATGGCTGATGGCTTTCAGATGGGATTGAAAGTAAAGTTTATTATGTGGTGGAGGATCCAGGATGTATTCATAATCGCTGTCTTCCCAGGTCTGGAGAAATGATCCGTTTCCGGTTGTGACCGGTGTATTATCCTCCTCAAATTCCACCAGAACCACATTCCAGCGCTGAAGACCCAGATTTGACCGGTCAAATTTTGACGGAGTCCGAAAGGGGAGGGCATGACTTGTTGTATAAAAAGTGGCGACAAGGATCGTCACCACAATCGTGAATAATCGCAGCCTGTTCATCATAAGATTAATCTTTTCCGAATCGGTACCTGAGGCTGATACGCATCGTATTGGTCAGAGGATGGTTTTCAGCACCGGCTGTATATCCAAAATCAAATCCCAGATTATGGTACATAAGACCGAATCCCAGGGTTGGATTGCTGATTTTCCCTGCTTTGTCGTAAATATATCCTGCTCTCAGGGCAATCAGGCCGTTATAGACATATTCGGCTCCGATATTAAATATCATCTGATCAATTTCATTTTGAAATGTACCATCATCGATGGATCCCACTTCCACTTTATTCATCACCTTGTTGGTCGGATGTCCCCCATACACACCCCAGCCCACCATTTCTTCACCGGTATCGGGGTGATAGCTGACAGCCAGGTTCCCGTTTTCGTCGTAGTTACCACCAACCATTTCATTGCCGTTTTCATCATATCCGCCCTGGGGCTTTCCTTCGGCATCGTATCCGCCGATCACACCATCTCCCGAATAGTCGATATCACCCTCATACTTCCAGTCGTTGATCCAGGAAGTAAAGACGGCTTTATACCAGGGATCGGCGTATGCTTCTTCCTTGGTGTCTTTATCGATGATCAAATTACCGTTCCGATCCATGGGCTGATAGCTGGCCACCAGCAGTTTATTTACGTCAAAAACAACGGAGAATTTGTTATGCTGTTTTTCCAAAACCTTCAGATTGATTCCCAGTTTCATGTTGGTCGGCATGGGATCTGCCTGAGCGACATCGATGAAAGCCACCTTGGGGCCCAGATTTGAAAGATTCATGCCAAAATCGATCTTGTTCCAAAGAAGTCCTTTGTATAAATAACCAAAATCGAAGGCAAAACTGGTGGAGGATCCTTTTCCTTTTTCCTGAATGGTCCCGTAAGGACTCAGCATCTGGTAAACGATTTTCGCATTCACACCGAAGGCCTGGTTTTCGGAAATCTTCGTCCCGAAAGAGGTGGTAACAGCAGCCATGTAGGAAACAAAAGTGCCCAGATCATTGTTGTTTTCATCCCGGCGTTGTTGTTCCCCTAAATTAAGATAGATGATGTGTCCTCCCACGGTGCCAAAGCCGGGAATCCTGTAACCGGTGGTGAGGAAGTTGTAATACATATCATCAACCAGATTCGGGAGCCATTTGACATACATGAGTCCTACTTCGTTTTTATCCATATAGGCCAATCCGGCCGGATTCCAGTAAGATGAATAGGCATCACTGGCATCAGCCACCTGGGCTTCACCCATGGCTTCGGCCCGTGCTCCGGGAGCAATCAGCAGGAAAATGGCCCCGGCATCTCCCTGAGCCATCAGGGTACCGGTGGACGCAATAAAAATAAGCATGAGAAGTAATATGAATCGTCGCAGCATAATTTAGGGTCTCCTTCAAAAAAAAACCGAACGACAATGACACGCTCGGCCTGATTGTTCGTTCAAAGGACATATTTGTCGGTTCACTTTTTCAAATAATCCTTTAACGAACGTTTCTGATGCTCACCTCTCGATTTTTGCGTTGAAAGTTAATACCCTTGGATTCAGAATGTCAACATTTCTCTATCATTACTTATATACGACAGAAAAGGCTGACGGTTCCGTGATGCCCGTCATGCGTTTTCTTCCAAAACCTTAATCTCTTCCTTGAATTCTGTGACATCTTTGAATTCATGGTAGACAGACGCAAAGCGGATATAGGCAACTTTATCGATTTGCCGGAGTCTGTGGATGACTTCTTCACCAATAAAGGAGGATTTGACTTCAGATAAACCCAGTTGTTCAATTTTCTGTTCAATTTCCCAGGCAATATTCTGGATGATTTTTAGCGAGACAGGCCGTTTGGTACAGGAAAGCTGAATACTGTGCATCAGTTTTTCCCGGTTAAATTCTTCCCGGGTACCATTGGATTTGATGACCAAAACGGGACTCAGGGCGATATATTCATAGGTTGTAAAGCGATATCCGCAGGCCGGACATTCCCTGCGGCGGCGGATACCGATCTCTTTTGTCAGAGGCCGACTGTCGATAACCCGTGTATCGGGTTGGTCACATTGAGGGCATTTCATGATACATAACGGCTCAGAAGTTCTGGATACAAGGGATATTGATCCGAAAGGACCTCTATTTCCTTCCGGACGGTCCTGAGATTTTTCTCGTTGTCAGGATCAGAAATCACCCGGTTGATGAATCCGGCGATTTCTCGCATTTCCGATTCTTTGAATCCCCGGGTTGTCAGGGCAGGTGTTCCTACACGGATACCACTGGTGACGAAGGGACTCCGGGTATCAAAGGGTACCATATTTTTATTCACGGTAATACCTGCTGCTTCCAGGGCGTTTTCTGCCTTTTTACCGCTGATATCTTTATTTCTCAGGTCGATAAGAACCAGGTGGTTATCCGATCCTCCGGATACAAGGTTAAAATCCATGCTGATCAGGGCATCGGCCAGAGTTTTTGTGTTTTGAATGATCTGTTGACAATAGCTTTTGAATTCCGGTTTCAGTGCTTCACCAAAAGCAACGGCTTTGGCGGCAATGATGTGCATAAGAGGTCCGCCCTGAATTCCGGGCATCACGGTGGAATCCATAATTTCGGACATCATTTTTGTCCGTCCACTTTTGGCAGCAGTGAGTCCAAAGGGATTTTCCCTGTCCTTTCCCATAAGGATCATGCCACCCCGGGGACCCCGGAGGGTCTTATGAGTTGTCGTAGTGACCACATCACACCAGGGTATGGGATCGGGATGAACTCCGGCGGCAATGAGCCCGGCAGGATGTGCGACATCGGCCATCAAATAAGCGCCAACTTCATCGGCGATTTCCCGAAAACGGGCAAAATCATAAAAGCGGGGATAAGCACTGGCACCGACTATTATCAGTTTGGGTTTGTGTTCCCTGGCTTTCCGGATCACATCATCGTAATCGATACGGCCGGTATCTGCCTTTACGCCATAACTGACTATGTTGTAAAGCTTGCCGGAAAAATTGACGGGGCTCCCGTGTGTCAAATGCCCTCCATGGGATAAATCCATGCCAAGAACCGTATCACCAGGTTGGCAGTAGGTAAAATAGACAGCCATATTGGCCTGGCTGCCTGAGTGGGGCTGTACATTGGCATAATCAGCCCCGAAAAGCTTTTTCGCCCGTTCACGAGCCAGGTTTTCCGCCTCATCCACATGCTCACATCCACCATAATAACGGTGTCCCGGATATCCTTCGGCATATTTGTTGGTCATCACGTTACCAGCGGTTTCCAGGACTGCCGGAGAGACAAAATTTTCCGAGGCAATCATTTCCAGGGTCTTGTTTTGACGCCGGATTTCTTGGGTTATCGTTTGAAACAATTCCGGATCCTGCTTCTTTAGTATTTCAAACATATCAGCACCCCGTGAGTGAATGAATTTTTTTGACCCGTTTTTCATGGCGGCCTCCGTCAAAAGAGGTCGAAAACCACTTGTTTACCATTTTTTTTACGTTATCAAACGATGAAACCCTGGCGCCCATGGCCAGGATATTGGCATTATTATGCCTTCGGGCCATTTCCACATGAAATTCACTGGTGCATAAAGCGGCACGGATTCCAGGAACCTTATTGGCGGCAATACTGATGCCAATGCCTGTTCCGCAAAATATAATCCCACAGGCACCTTCGTTTTCCTGAACCATCCGACCGACTTTTACACCATAGTCCGGATAATCCACCGATTCTTCTGAATCCGTCCCCATATCCCGGACGGTATATCCCAATGATCGTACGTATTCCACCGTTTTCTGCTTTATTGAGAAACCGGCATGGTCGGAACCGATATAGACTACTGTACTTTGACGGTTCGTGTAATCCAAGCGTAACCCTCTCCCACAGGCTTAAATTCATTGGGACCCACTTTATTGGCATCCGTTGCCAGAAAATAATCCCGCTGACCTGTGATAATCAGTTCATTACTTTCCAGAAAATTAATCTTGCTGCGGACATTGTTGTTCCCCTGTTTCAGGGCTTCTTTGAAATCCTCATAGGCCATGTGGTACACCAGCTTGTCATTCAGGTTCAGGTTTACAGTATTTGCCTGGGCAATGGCCAGATACACTTCTCCCCGTTCAGCCATGGCCTTGCCATTATGCGGGGGGATGTTCACGGCTTTGTCTGCAAACTGAAGGGCTTTCTGATACTGCCCCATTTCACGGTACAAACTGGAAATTTTAATCAGCAGCTCATTGTCTGTCGGATTTTTCTGGGCCAGGTCTTCGTAAACGAGAACTGCTTTATCCCGTTGTCCTGTATTTACATACGATTCTGCCAGCATTTCCGTTAAATTCTTACTTGAAGCATTGAATTTCAAAGCTTCTTCCAGGACCGTCACTGCTTTCATATAATTATTATTGTCAATCAGACGTTGGGCATATTGATAGGCATACTGGGGATTGGCTTTATCGGTCTCAAAATTCTTGGCATAGAGCTCGATGGGATCAACCCCTTTGGCTTCATAGGCTGCAATAATGGACAGCTCGGCTTTTTTATTATCCGGCTCGATTTCAAGAATTTCTTCAAGAAGGGCAATTTGTTCGTCATAGTGACCGGCTTTGAAGTAAAGATCCGCCAGTTCAAACATGTATTCGGTATTTCCCGGGTACAGGTTGTTGATGCGTGTCCAGGCTTCAACAGTCTTGTCCAGATTGCCCCGGTTGTAATATGCCATTAGTTTCAGCATGTGAAGGTCGGTCGGTTTGTAAATCAGTCCCTCTTCAATAGCCCAGGCCGCCGAGTCCGGCTGGTCATTCCGATAATAACAATGGGCCAAATCCTTAAATAAGGGATCTGCAAAATCTTCCACACACCCCAGTTCAATCACATCCTTGTAATTCCGGATGGCGGAGGACCAGTTTTCCTGAATTTTGTACTGGTCTGCATTACTCATTTTAAACAGACAACGATTGTAATTCGCTTTCCGGATGGAATCCCGCTTGGCGCGCTGAATAGCAGCTATTTCTTCCGGAGATCTTTGTTCCTGGGGGACACAGTTGGTTAAAAAGATTCCTCCCAGCAACAAAGATATCCCAAGAATGAGAATGCGGTTCTGATGCTTTTTCATCGTATCATATCTCCTGATTTTGTTATTAACGGTATTTACCCCGGGTGTTAAACCACCGTTCTATGGAATTTACCGATATTTTAATTTGAAAAAACGATTCGTTCATTTCAATGTTTTCAAATATATCCCCTGAATTTAAACCGTAATGTAAGCCAACGTCAATACGACTTTTAAAATTATTAAAGGGAATACCCAGTCCGGCACTGATTCCGTAACGTTGAAAATCAGTTCCCAGCCCCTGTTTGTCGTAAAAAACACCGGTCCTGTAGGTCAGGCTTTGAAAAAAGGGGACAAACAATCCCACAGCCCCCCGCCGTTCATAACCGGCAGCGAGATGGTGGGATGATGATGATGTGTGATCCGGATTGATCGGGTTAAAGGATTTTAACAGAGAGGCATCCTGAAGATACCTGAGGGTATAATCAGACATCAGGTAATGGCGGCGTCCGATTTTCATGGCCATGCCGGCCGATAGTTCCCGGGGGATGATGATGTGATGTGTCAGTGTAGTGTCCACCGGTTCGTTGTATACGTATTCACTGTAGCTGTTATATTCCAGTGTTTTGTATTTCATACGGTAAGGATGGGCATAGCGTACCCCAATCGTCAGATTATTCAGATCCACAACAGTCCCCAGTGTCAGTCGCCGGCCGTCAATTCCTTTTGAAAAATATTTTTCAGAACTGTAATACGCATCGTTTGAAAAAAGGATCTCATTACTGAGGGTGTAGCCTCCGGTAATCAATTCAAAGGCAATTCCACCATATATCCGGGAGGCAATCTGATATCCGAATCCCAGGGAGAGGGAGTAGATATCCCCTATAGTTTCAATGATTTCGGTGATATAGGATGTTTTTATCTGATATTCCGCCCTCGCCGACGAGATGGGGTGAATGCCAAGCTGCAGTCCCCCTTTTCTTCCTACGGGAATCATGAGATTGGCATAATCAAAGCGGACTGACGATTCATTGTAACCGAAGTCGGAGATATAGGAAAAGCGGGTATTCAAACCTGCTTCCAGTTCGGTGAACTGCACATGGGCCAGTTGGGCAGGATTTGTGCTCCCGCTCAGTGTATCTGTGTAAGCCGTGGAAATACCCCCCCGGCCGAAAGCCGAAGCAGAATAGTCTGTTCCGTATGCCCCAGTGCCATACAATTCAAAGATGCCGGCATTCAGACTGGATATTAAAATGAAAAGAATCGTAAATGCGATTTTATGTATACGTCTCATGAGACTCCTGTTAAAACTCAGTGGTTACAATTTTCATCTGAACTGAATCGGGATCAAATGCAATTTGGTTAAATCCGTACAATTCACTGCCCAGCCGGATAAAGAGTCCGTTCACGGCTGTTCCGCTGTTATCCTGTAAATCCATCAGGACTTCCGTAACGGGGATGGATACAGTAGGATTGTCTTTATAGATTTTTGCCGGATTTTGATAGCTGCTGAAGAGGAAATTTTTTGTTTCCCAGTCCTCAGAAGTAAAAAGGCCGACATACACTGTCAGGGAGTCATGATCAAAGTGAGACTCCAGTGGATTTACCGTGAGGGAGATTTCGGCATAATTGATGGATTTTCCCTCAACCGCAGGCAGCAAAAGAGATGAAGTGATAAAAGCCCGGCGAATGGCTCCCTGGGAAACAAAGAATGGGGGAGTGGTTCCGGTATTCCGGAGCTCTGAATAGGTGAAATCCCTGTTTGCATACACTGTGAATGTGCTGTCTTTTGTCCCGGAAGAATCAAAAACTGTGCAGGTGAGTTCCAGACGTGGCCAGTTGGAAACCGAACTGTAGTCGGAGGAGTAATAACCAACCATTGCATCTTCTCCTGCAGAATGATAGTTCAGGACGATCCCGTTATTTGTGACATCTTCTTCCGGATTCCACCAGCTGTCGGCCACATCGGTGCCGATAGGAATCACAAGGGAATCAGAGGTATAGGGGAAAGTATTCAGCGGAGTTAATTGAGGATTGACGGATTGCCAGTATGTATCAAAATCGCTGGTATCTGACCAGCTATATTCTTCCGTTTGGGGAATCAAGAAGGTTTGAAATGTGAATGATTCCGGATTTCCCCATGTTTGATATTCACTGAGAATAATACGGGCACTTGTAACGACGAGGGAATCCGCGTCGGCATCCGTATCATGCAGTGCGGTGAAATTTGTAAAAACCAAAACGGTTTTACAATTGGCATCCCGGTAGCCACCGACATAATTGTAAATGGAAGATGAGGATGAAGAAGAATTGTATTTTACGGTTAATGAATCAAAGTCATCATGTGTCAGCAGAACAGAATCCACCGTTGCCGTTCCCGGTCCGGACGGAAGTTGTACCTGATCCTTTTCGCATGATGCCATCAGGATAAATAACGTTAGAAAGAACCAAAGTTTGTGCATAAGCCTCCCTGCAAAAAAAATCCCGGGGGTGTTCAGAACCACCCGGGAATATACCATGAGTTTTTGAAAATATAATCAGATACTTTCGAGAAAGTGGTATACCTGTTTCGCCATGTCATTCCATGTGTTTTCATCAGGATTTTCTATGGAGAGTTTCAGATATTGTTCCCCTTTTTGTTTCAGCAGCTTGGCAACCGAAGCATCAGACAGAAGGTCATTTAGATGTGACATGTCAGGATGGTCCAGAAGAATCACTGCATGGGAATGTGTGATGGCGGATTTCAATAATCCCACCGGATCATTCAAATCCTCATCCCCGGCATCAATATGGTATTCATCAAGAATCTCTTTGCGGATGCCTTTAAAAACCATATCCTGGCTAAGGAGAAGAACAGGTTTTGTTGGTTTGTACCATTCTTTATCATGGTAGGATTTCTTAAGCAGATAGGGGATAAGTGCTGATTCGGTATTGCAACAGAGCATGATATCCGGTTGCCAGTAGAGGTATTCCAGGGTTTGGATCGCTGTATGGTTGAAAATTGCAGTGCAGCTTTCCCATTGTTCGTACTGACTCAGGTCATGGGATTCGGCAATGGGCCGGGTAATTTTTTTAAATAACTCGGGGTAGACCAAGAAGTAAACCTGAACCCGGGTTTCGGGAATAAAGGCTGACTTCACAGAAGGAACAATCTCTCCATCCTTATAAGGGACAGGAATTTCCTTAAGGCGGATTACCTCCCGCAGGATATATTTTCTGTCCGAAATAAACCCGTATTTGGGCATGTATAGGCGAATATCAATCTTATTCTCATTATAGACGGTTGATACTGCCTGAAGGAAATCACCGGTCAGTGAAGACTCAGTGAAAGGAGTTATTTTTCGTGTCGAGGCATAAATGCGTAATGTCATAGTTGCTCTTATTGTAATTGTGTTAACATTTCCTGTGCTTTTTGGTAGTATTCACTATAGGGATAATGGGAAATGAGCCGTTCAAATTCCTCTTTGGCCTTCTCTTTCTGTCCCAGTTTCAGGTAGCAGTAACCCAATTTCAACTGAGCATCGTCATATTTACCTTTTTGGGTGAATGTGAATACTTTTTCAAATTCCACAAGAGCCCGTTGGTAGTTACCTTTCATATAATACGCTTCTGCAAGCCAATACTGGGCATTATCTGCCAGTTCATGATCCGGGTTGGTCCGTAGAAGGTCTGAAAATTTTTCGATTGCTTTGTCGTATTGTTTGTTTTGAAAATCACCAAGGCTTCCTACATAGTCTCCTTTAAAGACTTCAGGGGATCGTCGTCCAGGATGTGAAGTTGCAGTTGCGGGTCCGGTGGCTGGGGCTGATTTCAAGGCTTCGTTTAGTTCACTGATTTTATTTTTCAGGTATTGAATATCTTCCAGAATGCTGTAATTGATGCTGTCAATGAAAGCCGTACTTTGTTGAAAATTCATTCCACCCGATTTAAGCTGTTTCAGTTCTGTTGCCAGGGAGTTCTGGCGGACATTCAAGGCTTCAATTTGTGAATTCAGTTTTTTTACCTCTTTGATCACTGTTTCCAGATCACTCCGGGAGACAGGCGTACCGGGACCGGTTTCAATCCCCTCAACTTTACTCTTGACCAGTTCGAGATCCTTGGCAAGCGCATCAATTTTTTCATGGGCTGCCTCATCTGTCAGGTTTTTCGGACCGGAACACCCGAAAACAAAGAGTGCGGACAGGATGACACTCGCGATAATAACAGTTCTGCCTTTCATAATAAGCCCTTTTTTATATAGATGTTATTCCACTTAAATAATTTAAATTATTCTGATTAAAAGAACAATGAAAAAGCGGGCAATCCGGTTTATCCGTCGTAAACCAAGAACTTTGACAAGATTGTCGTGATGCCGTGGATATCTTCGATACCGGCCATTTCGCGGACAGAATGCATGGATAGCATCCCGATACCGGCATCCAGGGTTTTCAAACCCAGTTGTGCAGAGACGAGAGGCCCGATGGTAGAGCCGCAGGGGAGGTCGGACCGGTGGACATAGGTTTGAACCGGCACACCGGCATCCCGGGCAATTTCCCTGAAAAGAGCCGATGTATACAATGATGTGGCATAACGGTTCTGGGCATTCACCTTTAATGCCGGACCCCGGTTCATGTACACCGGATGAACCGGTTCATGCAGTTCAGCATAATTGGGATGAGTGGCATGCACACCGTCGGCGGAAAAGAGAACAGATTCTGAAAGACTGCGTAGAAAGGATTCACGGTCCATGCCCTGACTCAGCCCGACCCGTTCCATGACGGATCCCAGGAAAAAGGAATCCCCGCCCTTGAGTGTTTTGGAACCTGTTTCTTCATGATCAAAACAAACGGTAAGAGCATTGTAATCAGGAACTGTCCCTACATCCGGAAGTGCCTGAATGGCTGCATAACACATGGTCAGATTGTCAATCCTCCCGGATAACAGAAATTCTTCCTCCGGTCCACCCAGCGCTGCAGGTTGTGTATCATATAATTCAAGCTGATAGTCCACAATTGACCGGGCATCAGCCCCGATTTCACGGCCAAGCCAGCGGATAAATGCCTCTTGATCAAATGGTTGTTCCGGATTATCCATTCTGAATAAGGGGACAAGTTGGGTTTGTTTATTCAGCTTCAGTCCCTCATCATTTACCTGGCGGTTCAGGTGAATGGCCGCCTGGGGAATGCGGAGCACCGGTCGTGGACACTGCCATAAACGGGTGACAATTTTGCCGGTTGACTCCCTTACAAGAATCCTGCCTGCCAGGGATAAATCCCGGTCAGTCCAGCTTGCCAATAAGGGACCACCGTAGACCTCTGCACCCAAAAGAACAGCTCCCTGTTTGACATGTACCGCATTGGGCTTGAGTCTGAACCCTGGGGAATCCGTATGAGCGGCAGCAATGTTCCATCGTTGATTTCCAGCCGTTTTTTTCCCCAATAAACCTGCAATAAACCCTGTATCTTCACGAACCAGATAAAAGCCTTCTCCAGGTTCCAAGGACCAGTGCTCATTTTCCTGTATTTCCCGGTACCCTTTTTGCTCTGCCATGGTTTTCAATGCATTGACGGCATGTGAAGCCGTGGGAGATGCATTCAGAAACTGTATGAGGTTTAAGTTTTTCTTTTTTGAAGTTTTCATCTTTCGATCCTTTCATGTATAGGTCAAACTTTTTGAAATCTACATGCTTTTTACATGAATCTCAAAAAGAGACTCCATAATTTCTGTAACGTTTCTTTTCGGAAACAGACAAAAAATCCAAAACGAGGTTTGCATGAAAAGGATGTTGCACAGATTATTTTTGCTTCTGTTCATGGCTTCACTGTTGTTCGCAGCTGTTCCGGAGGAACTTGTCCGCCTGCAGAAATATGAGGTCATTTCGGGAAAGGAAGATGAAAAAGCCTTTATCGCGCTTCATTTTGTGATCGAACAGGGCTGGCATATCAACAGCCATGATCCATTGGATGAATATTCCATCCCGGCCCGTATTACCCTGAATGATAATCCATATTTTTCTGTGGAAAGAGTGCAATATCCTGAACCCCATCTGGTTGACCTTGAGTCCCTGGGAGGAAAAAGCTCAGTGTATGATGGAACAGTCATCATTGGCGTGTACCTCAACCAAGAACAGCCTTTACCTGCAAGCACTACCCTGAACGGAACCCTCTCCTACCAGGGTTGTGATAATGAGGTGTGCCTTATCCCTATGGAAACGGGGTTTTCTATCTCAGTTGAGAAAGAAAGCCTGGTAAAAACAACTCCGGATGAGACAGAGAAGCCACTTCAATCCCAGACGATGAAAAACCCCCCTGTCAAAGATATTAAACCTGTACAAAACACTGAAGAAAAGATCCCTGAAATAGAATCAGTTGTCACAGAGGGGGATTTTCAGGCTCCTGTAGAGGAGAATCCCCTTGGATCCCGGAATTTCTTTTGGGTATTGATTCTGGTATTTTTGGGGGGATTGGCATTGAACCTGACTCCATGCGTATATCCCCTTATACCTGTGACAATCAGTTATTTTGGGTCCCAGAAAGCAAAAGGCAACGTCCTGATACTGGCGCTGCTTTATGTGCTGGGTATGGCTATCACATACTCGGTTCTGGGAACTGCAGCGGCTCTGTCCGGAAGTCTCTTCGGCTCCCTGATGACCAGCCCCCTGGTCCTGATCCTGCTGGCACTGCTGATGCTGGCCCTTTCATTGAGCATGTTCGGCCTTTATGAATTCCGGCTGCCCTATGCCCTGACCCAGCTAGGTGGTGGAAGCAGGTCCGGTTATGCCGGTTCTCTGATGATGGGACTCACGATGGGCATCGTGGCAGCTCCCTGTATCGGTCCTTTTGTGATTAGTCTGCTGACCTATGTGGCAGCCTCTGGGAGCGCTCTAACCGGATTTCTCCTCTTTTTTACCATGTCTCTTGGACTGGGGATTCCTTATATCTTCCTGGCCATGTTTTCCGCTAAACTGGATGCCCTCCCCCGGTCCGGAGAGTGGCTGAACGGCGTGCGCATCTTTTTTGGACTGGTTCTGGTCGGGATGGCAATCTGGTTTATTCATCCCCTTTTGAATCCGCCTTTTTCCAGGGTTCTGCTACCTGGATACCTGATTCTGGCCGGTTTTTACTTTGCTGTTTTTAACCGCGCCGGCGAATCATCTGCCGGTTTCCGGAGAATCAAATGGATCCTCAGTATGGCCGCTGTAATTGCCGGAACCTGGATGATTAAACCGGAAACAGGTCCACAAACCATACTGGATTGGCAATCCTATTCAAACGTTGTTCTCCAGAAGGCTGATGAAGAAGACCGCTATGTAATGATTGACTTTTATTCCGACAGCTGCGTGCCCTGTAAAGAGCTGGATGCCATCACGTTTCGTGATCCGGAAGTTGTTGATATGTTAAAGAGCTTTACCGTCATCAAAGTGGACCTGACACGTGGTGGTGAAGATCTTATTGATATGTATGATATTAAGGGTTTTCCCACGGTAGTGTTCCTGGATCCTGACGGGCGGGAAATTCGAAATGCACGACTTCTGGGTTTTGAAAAGCCCCGCGATTTCCTGAATCGCCTGACACAACTGAAAAATCAAAAATAAGTGCATTTTATCTGATTGTATAACGTGTTCCATCCCTGATTTTTATGTTTAAGACCTTTTCCATGATTCTTTAAAAGAAACTTCGTACTTTATAATCAGCAAATGAAAGTTGGAACCGGTTTTCAAAGAGGGAAAAAACGTGGGAAAACTCATTCGAAACATCAGTCCGGCTTTTCACTGGTACATGCAAAGAATTACTGCCATGATTCTGGTGGTGGGACTCTTTGTACATTTCTGGGTTTTGCATTTTGCCATTGAAAGACCGGTAACATTTGAAAAAGTGCAGGACAGGCTCTTATCACCCGGCTGGGTCTTTTTTGATGTGATACTTTTGATAGCCGTCATTTACCATGCTTTTAATGGATTGTACAATGTGATCAGTGATTACAACCCCCGGCCTGCCCTTCAAAAAATCATAGCCTGGACACTCATTTTTGTGGGGGCTATCATTGTTATTTATGGCATACTGGCCCTCTTACCTTTCACACGGCAGGGAGGTGTATGATGTCCAATCGGAAACCAGGCTTTCTGAAAGAGTGGATGCTGAATTTCAACTGGGGGATGCTTGCCTTTGTTTTTCACCGGATTACAGGACTGGCTCTTGTTTTGTATATTGTTTTGCATATATATAGTGTGGGACACTCCCTGGGAGGTGGTGATTCTTTTAACCAGATGATGGAAGGATACAATACACCGCTTGGACATGTACTTGAATATTTTCTGCTTCTGGCTGTTTTATGGCACATGTTCAATGGGATCCGCATTACGGTGACGGATTTCCTTCGTTTTTCCCATAAACAGAAAGTGCTTATTCTCTGGGTCTTCATTTTAAGTGGTATCATTGCACTGGCCTCCCTGTTTCGCTTTATTCCCGGTTTGAAAATCCTGTTTGGAGGGAGTTGAGTTATGATTACATCGGATGTGATTGTGGTTGGAGCCGGATTGGCGGGATTGCGGGCAGCTTTGGAATTGAACCGTCACAATGTAAAAGTCGCCGTAGTCACAAAGGTCCATCCGGTCCGCTCCCATAGCGTGGCTGCCCAGGGTGGAATCAACGCCGCCTTGAGTAACCATCCCCGCGGTAAGTTTGACAGTCCTGAACTTCATGCTTTCGACACGATTAAAGGCAGTGATTACCTGGCTGATCAGAAAGCTGTGTTGAAAATGACCACAGAAGGTATTGAACGGATATACGAGCTGGAACACTGGGGAGCACCTTTCAGCCGGACGGAAGACGGGCGCATCGCCCAAAGGCCTTTCGGAGGTGCCGGTTTTCCACGGACCTGTTACGCGACGGATAAAACCGGTCATGTACTGCTTCATACCCTTTATGAACAGGCCTTGAAATTTGAAGCCGCCAGTGAACGAGCGGATATGCAGATCTTCGATGAATGGTTTGTTACCCGATTGATCGTACATAACGGCTCCGCAAAGGGCGTCATTGCCTTGAATATCAATACCGGTGAGCTTGAAATTTTTGCCGGCCGGGCGGTGATCTGGGCAACAGGCGGTTCAGGCCGGGTTTTCGGCCGGACCAGTAACGCATACATCAATACGGGTTGGGGCATGTGTGTCCCCTTTTATGAAGGGGTTCCTCTGAAAGATATGGAATTTATTCAATTCCACCCCACCGAACTCTATACGAATAACGTGCTCATCACAGAAGGTGCCCGGGGTGAGGGAGGTTTCCTCCTGAATAATAAGCAAGAGCGTTTTCTGGCAAATTATGAAGATTCGGCAAAGGCTATGGAGATGGCTCCCCGGGATATTGTCGCCCGGAATATGCAGCGGGAAATTCTGGCCGGAAGGGGTGTGGAAGGAAAATATATCCACCTGGATCTCCGCCACCTGGGGAAAAAGAAAATTCTCGAAAGGCTTCCGGGGATCCGGATGCATGCCATCCATTTTGCCGGTGTGGATCCCATCGACCAGCCCATTCCTGTTGCACCAGGACAGCATTATACCATGGGCGGACTGGATGTGAATCTGAATACGGAATCGAAAGTGAAAGGTTTTTTTGCTGCCGGTGAATGTGCCTGTGTAAGCGTCCATGGATCCAACCGGCTGGGAGGGAATTCTCTCCTGGAAACGGTTGTATTCGGGAAAATTGCCGGTGAGTATGCTTCTGCATATTTCAAGGACGGGGGAGGAACCGATGTCCCCGTGATTTTTTTAAATCAAATCCTCAAAGAAGAAGAAGATAAGATAATCCGCCTGCTGGAATCCAAAGGGAAAGAGAACCATTCCGCCATCAAGCACGAACTGGGTGATACCATGGATTTGGGTGCCGGGATTTTTCGGGAAGCCCGAACCATGAATGCGTCACTGGAAAAAGTAAAAGAGCTCAAAGAAAGATATGGACAGATCGGCTTGAATAGCAGTGGCCGGATTGCAAACTTTGATTTGTTATGGGCCATTCAGCTTAAGGGAAGCCTGGATCTGGCGGAAGTGATTCTTCGTGGCGCCATTAACCGTCAGGAAAGCCGTGGTGCACAGTTCAGGACTGACTATCCCATGCGGGATGATAAAAACTGGATGAAACATACCGTGGCAAGATGGAAAGATGGTACGATCCATCTGGGCTACTCCTCTGTGGACCTTTCCCTGCATAAAGCAAAAAAACGTCATTATTAGGAGATCTTACCGGAGATAAATATGGCTGAAACAAAGACATTTAAAGTATTCCGCTTCAAACCCCAAACAGATAAAAAACACCGGTTTGATACTTTTAAGGTTCCCTGCCGGCCGGGGATGACCGTTTTGCAGGCCCTGAACTATATTCAGGAGAATCTGGACGGTTCCCTGGCCTACCGTTCATCCTGCCGGGAAGGGATTTGCGGATCCTGCGCTATGCATATCAATGGAAAATATCGCCTGGCCTGCGAAACACAGGTGAGTCATTTGAGTGCTTCCATCACCATTCGTCCCATGGCACACATGGATATCATTCGGGACCTGGTTGTGGATATGACACCCTTTTTTGAAAAACTCAAGGCCATTAAACCCTATCTGATCCCCGGTGACCCAGACGAAGGGGCGGAGCGGATTCAGACACAGGATGAACGCGCTTATCTTGACTATATCGTTGATTGCATTCTCTGTGGTGCCTGTTATGCTTCCTGCGCCGTCAACGGCTATGATGATGAATATCTTGGTCCGGCTGCACTGGCCAAAGCAAACCGTTTTTTAATGGATTCCCGGGATAAGGCCGATGAACAACGCCTGGCCCTGGTGTGTGATGAACACGGTGTTTTCCGTTGCCATACCCTTTTTAACTGCCAGACAGTGTGTCCCAAAAATGTGGATCCCACGGCGAATATTGCCAATCTCAAACGGCAGATTATTGCCCGGCAACTCAATCCCAAATTTTCCAAAAAAGGGATCTAATCGCTCCTTTTCCAATCGGAAAAACTTTCTTTTTATATCAACAGCTTGTATTTTTCTATTGATGAAAAAATACCACAAACTAAGCATCACAATTCTTTTTGGACTCTGTTTTACAGTCCTTCCCTTGAATGCCACCTTTTTTCCCTATCTTATGTATGAAAAAGAGTTGCCCAATTACATGCGGATTGTGGTCGTTCCCATCCAGGATGCCCGGACGGTGAGTTTTGCCACCCTGGTCCAGACAGGTTCAAGGAATGAAACAGATGAAGGGTATACCGGATATGCCCACCTGCTGGAACACATGATGTTCCGGGGGTCAGAGAATTATTCAACCGAAGACCGGGTGAATCTTTTGTACCGTCACGGCGGTGACAGCAACGCGTTTACATCCATGGATTATACATGTTATACCGTCAGTTGTGATCCGGCGGGCTGGGAAGAAGTTTTGGCTCTTGAAGCAGACCGCCTGATAAGGCTCTCTCTGAATAAAGAGGATTTTAAAGCTGAAACAGGGGCTGTCATTGGTGAATTCGGCATTTCTGAAAGATATCCTTCCAACCGCATGGAAAATGCCCTGAGGGAGTGCATGTTTCAGGGGCACACTTACGAACATTCGGTGATCGGATACCGTAAAGACGTGATGAATATGCCTGAAGGCTATGAGTATATCCGGGATTTCTACAAAAAAGAATACCGGCCGGATAAAACCATCATGTTCATTGCAGGAAAAATTGACAGGCCGGGTGATGTGTTGTCAAAAGCCGGGGATCTTTTTTCCGGATGGACATATGAGCCTGCCCCTCTTCCGGTGATCCGGCCCTCCCTGAAGCCTGTCACGTGCCTGGATACGCTCTACGATGCATCCATACCAGCACCGAGAGTGAAAATTGCCTGGAAAATTCCCGGATATACACAAGACCGTCTGGGGCATATCGCTGCCCGGATCCTGGCTGAACACTATTTTTCCGACAATTCTCCCCTGATGATTAAACTCCGTGATGAGAAAAAGTGGATTTCATCAGGTTCTTACAGCGTACCCTTAACGATTGATCCCTATTGGATTTCCCTGGATCTTGTCCTGACTGAAGAGGGGGTGGGAGCTGCTGTAGGCGACTATGTTCTCGGCATCTTACAGGACAGCCGGTACACCCTGAAGGCTGGAGAACTTGAAAGTCTTAAAAAACGCCAGATTTACAAAACCCATATGCAATTGAGCTCGCCTTCATCTATCCTGGGGGTGCTTACCAATTATGCCCATATCAAGGGAGATCCTCAGGAAATAAACCACTATTTTCTGGCACTGGAACGGCTTGAAATTCTGGATGTCCGTCAGTGCAAAGAAAACTATCTGACACGGAGGAATCAATCTGAACTATGGATGTTTGCACGGTGAAAAAAATCCTGCTCTCCGGACTATTCCTAATCCTGATTGCCGGCTGTGAACGGGAAATTCCGGCATGGTATGCATACATCCCCCATGAAAGCAGCCCGATTGTATCTGTCAGCCTTCGTTTTGATACCGGTTCGGCCATTGAGCCGGAGGATAAAAAGGGTATTTCACGTCTGACCATGATGTCGGTGCTCGAACATTCCACAAAACAGAAGCCCAGAAGTGAGATTCTGAAAGAATTAAATGACCGGGCAATTTCTGAACGGATCGTTGTGGATACCGATGTGTCCACCTTTCTTTTCCGTTTGCACAAGGATCACGTGAATGCATGGCTTTCACTGCTTGAACAACGGTTTCGTCATCCGGCCTTTGCGGAACATGAGGTGGACCTTCTCATCCGTCAGGAAAAAGAAAGGCTGGAAAATAAAATATTGTATCGGAGTGAGGATTTTTCCAGGGATGTGCTGGTCGAAAAACTTTTCAACGGACATCCTTATGCCGGTTTACCTGTTGGGTATCCTTACACCCTGAAAAAACTGTCTGCAGAGGATTTAAAAGCATGGTGGGAACGGTCGTTTTCTGTAAACAATATGCACATTGCTGTTTCAGGGCCAATCAGTCCGGATCAGCAGGACAGACTGATTGAAATCCTTTCAGATTTTCATCCCAGAGCCCATCCTTCGGCCCCTGAACTGCCTCAGCCGGCGCTCCCGGATACGATTCACTATATTCTAATCGATAACGGATCGGATGTATCGGCCGTTTCTCTTGGATGGCACCTGCCTTTTAACAGGTCCAACAGGGAGTTTTATCCTTCCTGGATATTTAGTTCCTATCTGGGAGAACACAGGACCTTTTACGGTCACCTGATGAAAGAACTCCGTGTGAAACGGGGATTTAACTATGGGGATTATGCCTATGGTGAGCACTTTGTGCAAAATCACTATTCTGTGTTTCCCCAACCGGGACATCCCCGCCTGTATCAATATTTCAGTATCTGGATTCGTCCCCTGAAAAATCAGAATGTCCCTTTTGCAATCCGGCTGGTTTTCCATGACCTTGAGGATTTTAAAAAACATGGTCTGGATAGCCTTGACTATGTTCAAACGAAGGATTTCCTCACATCGTATATCAATCTATATGCCCGTAATCAGGCGGATTTCCTGAGTTTTTCCCAGGATTATGCCTATTATGGACTTGAAGACTTTCCAGCCTCGTCAAAGCAATGGCTGGATTCGATGGATTATCAAATGGGACAGGACATGATCAAGGATGCCATCGATCTTCACCGGATGATTGTGGTGGTAGTAGGCGGCGATACAGATTCACTTGAGAAAATTCTGACAGAAAATCTGCCTGCATCCCCGTTGTATTCAACACAGCCTGCCGCAGATGTTCTTAAACGGGATCAGGCAATAGAAGCATTTCCCCTGCCCCCTGGCATTATAGAACGGTATGGGACACTGGATTTTTTACAGAAACGTTAATTAAGTTTAAAAAGAAGGGGTATTTTCTATGACCGATGTGATCAGTCGCAGAATTGCACGATTTGCCGTAAATCTGACGTATGAAGACCTTCCGGAAGAAGTTGTGGGACAGGCCAAACGCTTTATGTATGATTCCGTGGGATGTGCTCTGGGAAGTATGAAAACACGTGATGTAAACATCATGCGGGATCTTTTACTTGAAATGAAAGGAGAACCGGAATCGACCGTGTTGGGCTTTGGAGATAAGCTGCCGGCGGTCAACAGTACCCTTCTCAACTCACTCATGATCCGGGCTCTGGACTACAATGATATTTACTGGAAAGAGGATCCGTCCCATCCGTCAGACCTGATACCTGCAGCCCTGGGACTGGCAGAAAAGGTAAATGCTTCCATGAAGGATGTGATTGTGGCCATCGTCCTCGCCTATGAATTTGAACAACGCCTGTGTGAATGGGCTAAACCAGGTGTTCGTGAACGGAAATGGCACCATGCCACACTGACTCAGCTTGTATCTCCCATTGCGGCAGGGAAAATCCTGGGTCTCACCGAGGATCAAATGGTACACGCCATCGGGATTAATGGGTCTCATAACCACACTATCGGATGTCCAACAGCGGGAAAACTGACAATGATGAAAAATACAGTAGATCCCATGGCTGTACAATCAGGTGTTTTTGCTGCCCTGATGGCTCAAAAGGGGTATACAGGGACTGAAGCAATCTTTGAAGGGAAGGAGGGTTTTCAGGATGTGTATGGACCGGCCTGGGATGATGCCGTACTGACCGAGGGTCTGGGAAAATCTTACCGGATCATGGAATGCAGTATGAAAGCATTTCCCACCGAAGCCCTCACCCATACCCACCTGTCCGCAGCAATTAAAATTGTTACCGAAAATGACATTTCGTATGATCAAATCAGTGAAGTGGTAATCACGACCATTGCCCGGGCCTGTGATATTTTATTCGATCCCCATAAATACAGGCCTGAAAGCCGGGAGACGGCGGATCATAGTCTGCCCTACTGTATTGCCAGGGCTTTAATCGATACACAAATCACAACTGAGAGTTTTTCCGATGAAAAATTGAAGGATCCACGACTGTGGGAAGTCATTGACAAAATAAAAGGGGAAGCCTCAGTTGAATTTGAAAAGATGTTCCCGGCCAAACAACCCTCGAACGTGAAGATTACTCTGACAGACGGACGTGTTTTTGAACAATATCTGGAATATCCCAAAGGGGATCCCCGGGAACCCATGACTATAGAGGATCTGAAAAATAAATTTACCGCACTGGCTAAACCGGTTGCCGATGAAGCCAAAATAAGTAAAATCACACAGACTGTTTTTTCCTGTGAGATGATGTCTGCCCGGGCTTTCATGTGCGAGATGACCCTCTGATATGATCTAAATCACAGAAAAGATGGAAAAAAGAAGCATAAATATAAATTTTCTGTTGACTGAACTCTTAATATTCAATATGTTTCTATGAATCATGGTAAAAAAAATCATGAAAAACAGTAAATCAAAGTTGGAGGTGTATATAAAATGAAACGAATGCTCGTAGTTTTACTTGGCGTGCTTCTGGCATCCTTTACTCTGCTGTCAGCTCAGGATGTGGTCGCTGAAGATGTAGAAGAGGTTGTAGAAGCTGTTGAAGAAGAGGTTGAGGTCAAAATGGGCCATGACCTGGTTCTTGGGCTGAATGGCGGAGTAATGATTCCATTTGGCCAGAATATCAAAGATATTTTTGGAATGGGAATTCCTGTTTCCCTGAATGCTCAGGTTCCCAAACTGGTGAATATTCAGGATCTGTGTGTTTATGCCGGCTTGAACCTGGGTTATTTTATGGCTGCTGCAGATGTGGGTGATGATCTGAGTGGTATTGTTGTAGCCCCCTATGGTGGTCTGGATATGTCCAAATTTATGCCTGCCAATATGAAACTGGCTGTTGAACTGGGTGTTGGCGGTTACTTTTTAACCCGGACAGACAGCTATGCCGGTGCCGGTATCAATGGCGCCATCGTGGCAGGATATGATCTGAACGATGTGGTAGAAAACCTGGGAGTTGTTGTAAAACTGGGTGGTCATGAAATTCTGACCGGTTCTTCCAAAGATGCCGACGGCACCATGGAATGGCTCGATGTCCGCCTGGGTGTAGAATATAAACTGCCGAAGGTTCTTCCTTTCTAACGTTTACACAAGTCATGACAAAGAAAAAGGGCTTCATGTGAAGCCCTTTTTCTTTGTACTTGAATATGTTAATTGATTCACCAGTCTGCAACATTTTCCGTTTTAAATGTATCCACCAGAGCGGTGATCAATTTATCTGCTTCTTCAGGTTTTCCTTGTTTTGTTTTTTTCACAGAAGCTTTGCCTTCGGGGGAAGCCACAAAAACCACAATTTTCATGTTTTTATCTTCCATGCGGACATTGGCTCCGATAATCAGCCGGTCATTCAAGCGGAATAAATCCCGGTAAATTTTTCGCTCCAGACTTACACAGGTATTGGTCTCTTCATCAAGGATCGGTTCAAGCAATTCACGAATTTCGTCGTTATAGCTGGAAATCTCAATACCAATGGCTCCCTGGCCGATTGAAGGAACGAAGGATTCCACATCAAATGAAATTACATGAACCTTCTGAACGGATGTTCGCTCAACATTCACATACTCCGTAATCAATCCGTCCCATTTCTGGTTTTTTAATTTGAAAATCCGGGAATTAAAGTGTCCCTGCAACCCCACAAAACGGGTTTTGGGATATTTTTTATGAAATTGGATACGCCGGAGGATATTGCTTGTGGCTATAACCGGGGAGGGGGGAAGCTCTTCCAATTCAGCCCATTTGTAGCTGACAAAAGCCTCTTCGGCGGACTGACGTTTGGGATAACCCGCCAGGGTAAGCCCCGGTGCCAGGGAAATATCAATGTTTAGTGCATTGTGTACCGCCATCTGAATCTGATCATTCAATAGCTGCTGCTCAAGCTCGGCTGTAAACAACCCCCGGCGATCAAGATTGGATAAAGGATATTCACTTAATTGATCTCCACGGGTCTTGATGATCTTCATCCGGATATTCATGTCCGGATAATGATCCTTTAACAACTGCTTGATGTGATTCGCCTGCCAGATGGATAAACGGTCACCCCGAGTCCCAATGATTAATTCATCCATGGATACTCCTTTTTTATAAATAAGATACAATCATCATGTAACCGGTGGGTAAACGGAGACATCATCATATTTTGTCTTGTCATGAGCGTGAAATGTATTATGTTGCGTTATTATCTGACCTTAAATATAGGTTTTCAGATTGACAAAATCAATACTTTAATATATTAAAAAAATACTTATAAAAATGTTAGCGAAGATACTTCTGTATTCTGATATCCGAGGTTGCCATATACCGTGTCGACACTGTAATTTTACCCGTTGTAAATGGAGAATAAGATGGCATCATGGGATATCCGTAAAATACTCCTCGTCACCTGTGGTTTGGTGGCAGTAGGCCTGGGATTTCTGGGAGTGGTTTTGCCTCTCCTGCCTACAACTCCCTTTCTTTTGTTGGCAGCTGCCTGTTTTCTCAGGAGTTCGCGCCGCCTGTACCTGTGGTTGATGCATCATCGGGTGTTTGGTCCATATCTCCGGAATTATATGCAGCATCGTGCCATCAGTATTCGTGCCAAAGCGATTTCCATCATTCTCATTTGGGCAACGATTACCTATTCGGCTTTTTGGGTAGTACAAAATACCATATTGCGGATTATTTTGTTGCTGACTGCGACCATTCTGTCTGTCAGGATTCTTTTATTTAAAACACTGACATCAGACATGACCCACCTGGATTAATCGGAAAATTCAATTCAAATTATTTTGTCAGAATTTTATTGCTTCGGCAATTTTTTCTTTCACCGTTTGAGTCAGTTCATCATATCCATACTTTTCCGGATAGACCGGTGGGAGAAAATCCACATGGATTTCTTTGAATAATTTTGGAATTTTCGTGCCGGTGGGAAAGGCCTCATAGGCTCCACTGATGGCCACAGGAACGACCGGTACTCCCATTTCACAGGCAAGAATGGCAAAAGTTTTCTTGAATTCCATCAATTTTCCATCCCGTGTTCGGGCTCCTTCAGGAAAGATGATGATATTATTTCCCTGACGGATAACTTCGGCCATTTTCTGAATTGATCCCTTTAGATCCTTGTTGATATCCACCACAATGACATTGTTTGTATCTGCCAGTTTCTTGACCCAATTCTTTCGAACATGCTTTTCTGTGGCATAAAAATAGGTTTTACGGGAAATATTGCCGGAGAGAAAAACACTGACAAACATCCCATCCAGAAAACTCTGATGATTGGGTGCCAGAATAAAAGGGGATTCGGGCAGATTTTCAATCCCAGAGGAATGAAGGTGAAAATAAAATTTAAAAAGCAGGTTTGCTGAATTCCGGATCATTCCATGAGTGGGGCCGGTTTTGGGAAGGGTTAAATCCACTTTTTCCTTTAGGATATGTCCCCAGTCCGTTGCCCGGGCGTTTATCCGGGTCCGCTTTTCCCGGATGTAATCCGAAAGTTGTTGTACGGTAGGAAGGTGAATCAGATGATCTTCCTGAAGATCCACTCCAAATGTGTTTTTTATCCAGGCCTGCATACTGACCTTGTCCAGCGAATCCATTCCCAAATCCAGTTCCAGATGGTCTCCGGGGTAAATGTCCCGTCGCTCTTTCTGTTGCATCAAAAACTCTTTGATAAGCTGGTATTCGTGAAAATCAGGTTCCTGGTCTGTTGGTTTTTTTTCCAAAGTTTTCCGGGCTTTGGCCATGGACTCCAGGACAAAGCGTTTGATTTTTCCCAGACGGGTGCGGGGGATTTCTTCCTGAATGATGGTGAAGCCGCTGATCCGCTTGGACGGGGAAGCATTCCTGTTATATAGGTCAATGGCTTCCCAGCGGATCTGCTCTTCAATGTTAACGGCGTTGACATCCTTCAAGCGCTGAAAATCAGGGTATATCACGGCCTGCAGCTTGTCATCCGCCATGAAAACACCTACATCCTTGATCAGATCGGATACCTCCAATATCTTTTTTTCGATATCTTCAGGGTTGATGTTTTTCCCATTGGGCAGAACAATGATCTCTTTCAGCCTGCCGGTAATATGCAAATACCCTTTTTTATCCACATGCCCCATATCGCCGGTGTGCAACCAACCGTCACGGATAACTGCCGCCGTGGCTTCCGGATTCTTATAGTATCCTTTCATCACATTCCGGCCACGCACTATGATCTCACTGTTATCCGTGATCTTTAATTCCAGGGTGCTGGTCACAAAACCTGTCGTTCCCGGTTTGGATTTCCCGGGATGGGGAAAACTGATGAGAGGGCCACATTCCGTCATTCCGTAACCACTCAAAATTTCAAAACCCAGGGTCCGGAAATCTTCATCAATGGTCTTATCCAGGGCAGCTCCACCACTTATGAGATACCTGATGTTTCCACCAAAACGCTCGTGAACTTTTTTGAAAAGTTTTTTGGAGAGACGGGGAGATTGGACCTTTTTTGCCAGAGCAAAGATCTTTTTTGCTACACCGCTGCTGTTGATTTTGGCCATGATACCTTTATGCAACAGGGAATAGAAACGGGGGACCCCCAGGATCATGGTGACCCGGTTTTGTTGCAGGGTTTCCAGAATATCCTCGCTGTTTAAGGAGGGACTAAAAACACAGGTCATGCCTGAATAAAGAGGGGCAATCAGGGTTCCCATAAGGGGAAAGGTGTGATGAAGGGGTAGCAGAACGAGGATGGATTCCTCTTCTTTATAAATGGGGACACCTACGGCAACACTTTCAATATTGGCCAGGACATTATCAAAGGTCAGCATCACACCCTTTGGAGATCCCGTGGTACCTGATGTGTAAATCAACATGGCCACTTTATCTTTCTCCGGTTCCGGAAATGCCTGAATCTCTGGCATAGTTTCCTTCCCCATGTCCTCTGCGTGGATAAGCTCCGGACTGTTTTTTAGCCCCTTTACTGCCTTTTGGACCGTATCCCGGGTTTCATTGCTGTAAAAAAGAACTTCCGGTTCACAATCCTCAAGAATGTACCGGACCTCATCAGCGGTGGACAGATAATCCACAGGGACGGCAATGCTTCCGTGCATCCAGGCGGCATAGAATCCATAGACCCACTCCGGACGGTTTTCCATGAAAATCACAACCTTTTCCGGATGCCGTGTTGCAAGGCGCTGTGAAACGGCTCCGACCCGTCCCAGAAGCTCCGGATATAAAATTGTCTCTTCTTTATAAATAAGTGCCGGCTTGTTCATCTGTTGTCTGATCATGGGAAAACTCCTCTGTATTCATTTTTTTAGACACTGAAACGTGTGCAAAAAGAAACTTACGGATATTTTTAATCTCTATCAGGGAAATTTCAGGAAAAAGCTTGAAACTTTTTGGCTTATTTTCGTAAAATTAGCACTCGAATGATGAGAGTGCTAAAAAAATGGGAAAAATAGAAGAAAGTCGGTCTGTCAAAACCAAATGTAACAAAAAAAAGAGTGAAGCACTAATCATTCGGAAAAGAAAAATTACGAATCAAAAATGAGGAGGAATGAGTAGATGTCAAAAATTATCGAGTACGATGTTGAGGCACGGGCAAAGTTAAAAGCCGGTGTAGATATTTTAGCCGATGCTGTGAAAGTCACGCTGGGACCCAAAGGCCGGAACGTTGTACTTCAGAAAAGTTTTGGTGCGCCAACGGTTACCAAAGATGGTGTATCCGTCGCCAAAGAAATTGAGCTGGAAGACAACATTGAAAATATGGGCGCTCAGATGGTTAAGGAAGTGGCTTCCAAAACATCTGATGTGGCAGGTGACGGAACTACAACGGCGACAGTTCTGGCTCAGGCTATTATCAGCGAAGGGCTGAAGAATGTCACGGCCGGAGCCAATCCCATGGAATTGAAACGGGGTATTGACCTGGCAGCGGCCAAAGTTGTGGAAGAGCTGGAAAAAATGAGCCAGAAGGTGGATGATTCCTTCGAAAAGATTGCCCAGGTTGGAACCATTTCCGCCAATAATAACCGTGTGCGTATGCTGAAGGAAACGGCAGACAAGGAAGAGATAATTGAAAAACCCATCGGTGATATTATTGCCGAAGCCATGAGTAAAGTGGGTACGGATGGTGTGATCACCGTTGAAGAAGCAAAGAGTGCCCTGACATCTGTGGACCTGGTGGAAGGTATGCAGTTTGACCGTGGTTATATTTCTCCCTACTTTGTCACCGATTCCGAAAGCATGGAGGCAGTTCTGGAAGATGCCTACATCCTGATCCACGATAAAAAGATTTCAGCCATGAAAGACTTTCTCCCCATTCTGGAGAAAACGTCTCAGGCTGGTCGTCCTCTCCTGATCATCGCCGAAGATGTGGAAGGGGAAGCACTGGCAACCCTGGTTGTGAACAAACTCCGCGGAACCCTGAAAGTGGCTGCCGTTAAAGCACCCGGCTTTGGGGATCGCCGTAAAGCCATGCTGGAAGACATTGCGGTTTTGACAAACGGAACGGTGATTTCTGAAGAACAAGGCTATAAACTGGAAAATGCCACACTGGAATATCTGGGCCGTGCAAAGCGAATCACCATTGATAAAGACAACACAACCATCGTGGAAGGTGCCGGTAAACATGAAAATATCCAGGCCCGTATCAATGAAATCCGGACCCAGATTGAAAAAACCACATCCGATTACGACCGTGAAAAGCTTCAGGAACGCCTGGCGAAACTTTCCGGTGGTGTGGCAGTGCTGAATATCGGTGCAGCCACCGAAGTGGAAATGAAGGAAAAGAAAGCATTGGTGGAAGATGCTCTCCATGCAACACGCGCCGCCGCTGAAGAAGGTATCGTTCCCGGTGGTGGTGTGGCCCTGCTTCGTGCTGCTAAAGCACTGGATGATATTAAAACAGACCGTCCTGATGAGAAGGTTGGTGTGGATATTGTCCGCCGGGCACTGGCATATCCTATCCGTCAGATCGTGAAAAATGCTGGACTTGAGCCGGCCATTGTGGTTAAAGAGGTTCTCGAACACAAAGATGACTACGGCTTTGATGCCCGTGACGAACGCTATGGTTCCATGTATAAATTCGGTATCGTGGATCCTGCAAAGGTGGCACGGACTGCCGTTCAGAATGCTGCCTCCATCGCCGGACTCCTGCTGACAACCGAAGCAGTTGTCGTGGATAAAAAAGAAGAAAAAGAAGATACACCTCCCCAGATGCCAGGCGGCATGGGCGGAGGAATGTATTGATAGAGTTGTGAGTTAAGAGTTAAGAGTAGTGAGTTGTAAAGAGGGCGATCAATCGCCCTCTTTTTTATTTTCCTGGGAATAAGGTTAGTGGGAAAATGATATAATTATTTCTATCGGGGTTTTGAAAATACCGGTGGAGAATCTGAAATATTCGTTTGTTGTTAATTATTTTTTAACGGGAGCCGTATCTCTTCAGCAAGTTTTAGATAAGCCTGACAAACCTGTTCGGAGGATACCAGGTATTCTTCCGCCCTGGTGGCAGAATCCTTTTTCATCTTTTCCAGTTTTAAAGGATCCTTTTTCAGTTCAGCGATACTTTCCGCCCATGCTTCCGGTTGCTCCGGAGGAAAATACCGGGCTGCGGATCCGCAAACGACATGGGCAAAATCCATGTCCGTCGTCAGGATAGGTTTATGAAAATGCAAAGCTTCCAGATAGGAAAAACTCTGACTTTCCAGAAGAGACTGAACAATCACTGCCTGGCTGTGGCGATAAATATCCTCCAGACATTCTGTGGGAATAAATCCAAGATTATCAAAGTAATCGGATACGGGCGGTCGTGAAATTTTTTTTAAAAAACGTGCACCCCGTATATCATGGGTCGGATCAAGGGTGATTAAGAATTTGATGCCTGAAACATTCATTTTGATGAGTTGTTGTGCGATTTTTTCAAGTAATTCAAGGTTTTTATGTGGATAATAGCGGGTTGGACTGAAGAGGTAAAAGATATTTTTATCATAGGAATAATTAAATGAGCGTGCAGGTTCCGGTGTGATGGGGATGGCTGAATGAGGTACGACACGAATTGCTTCAGGTTTGATATCGGGTGCGTAGTATGTGATCAGTCTTTCTTTAGAAACAGGTGTTTGAACCACGGTGATGGTTGATCCTCTCAGGGTCAGGCGAAAGCATATCTTTTCCATTTTTTTCCGAAACTTTTCTACCTTCCCGATCATGCGGTAATAAAGCGATTCAGGATAAACAAAGTGAGGATGGTGAAAGAGGAGGATGTGGGGAACCGGTGGGAAAAAAGTACTGATGTTGGTCAGGCTGATGAGGACATCCGCCTTGAAAGACCGGATATATTGGGGAATCTGAACATTGTCAAACCAAAGTCGGCTAAGAAACGATGTTTTTCGATGTGGCTTCCGGATTACGGTCAAGGGTAGACGACTTCTTTCCAGGATATAATCAAAACCTTTGTCCACCGGGATGATCATCAGATATTCATGTTCAGGGTGGTTTTCCAGACTCAGCAGCAGATTTTTGGCGATCCTGTTTCCTCCGCCGGTGTGCAAACTTACCATATTGAAAGCAATACGCATTCTTAAACCCCGATAAAACCGGCTTCCCGGTAATATTGATACAATTGTTCCCTGACGCTGTTTAACCCGTGTGTTTTACGAACCCAAATTTTTCCTTCAGCACCCTTTTTCTGGATTATTTCCGGATTACGAATCAGTTCTGCCAGTTGGTCGTACAGGTTTTCACTGTCGATATGTACAAAAGGGTGATCAGGAACAAAGGCTTCATACTCCGGCAGCATATTGGTACAGGTGCAGATTCCCATACTGAGAGATTCGACGGAATTCATGCCGTATCCCCATCCGCCTGTATTGGAAATCTGATCAATATTGATATCACAACCGGCTTTTATGGCCATGGCCTGATTGTGGGGGACCCTTTCCAGAAGGATGAATTCCACCTTGAAATCTTTTTCCAGTTGTTTGCAGACTTCGATAATCCGTTCTGTTCCCTTGAAATACCGGTTCATGGTCATGTGGAGAATCCGGAGAGGTGTATTCACATGTTTTTTAGCAGGGAATTGTTCCGTGTCATAGGGTAAAAAAAGATATTTCATCCGGGGATACCGGGGTAGAAGATCCAGTTCATTGGTCAAAACAAGATCGCTTAATTCATCCATTTTGGGGAGGACTCCCCGGTTTCTTAAATCAATACCATGATAATGGGTTACAATGTGTTTCCCGGCTTTTTTCAAACGCTCGGCAAAGCGGCAATCCCGGTAGAGATCCAATCCCCATTCAAAATGGTAAATATCAAAATCTTCAAGCCTGTTATCACGGATGGCCTTTTCAATCCGTCCCTGCCACAGACGATCCCGAAGCCTGAAATAATAAGCTTCAAGGTGATTGGCCGGTGTCCACCAGGGTGGATTTCCAGGTCTTTCCATATCCGGATCCCGCCGGTACCAGCGGGTCTGGAGTTTTCTGCGGATTTTCAGATACCAGACCTGATTGGTAATTAATGGAAGATTCAGACAGATATCTTCCGGAAAATCCAGTATGGTATGAAACATTGTGACATAACGGCAAGTGTTCCCTGCTGATTCGTGAGCCTTTTTCCAGGTGCTGAGAAGACCGACAATATTTTCCGGTGAGATATACAATATTTTCGTCATACAGCCGGAAATTAACAGTTTATAAACGATTAATCGAGGAGAATTGAATGTCCGTAAAAATCTTCAGAGTGACAAATATTATATGCATTGAATCAGTTGATTTTTTCACATAAAAAGATGTACACTTCACCCTATGGATAGTGTAATATACAGATTCTTGCGATGGTTATCATAGTCAGCCGGAATTTCCGGTGAATGGGGAGTATCATGAAATTGATAAAACGACTGGTCATTTTTCTTTCTCTATTTGTCTTTTATATCATATTTAAGGAATTTCTACACCTTTATACCATGCTGGATGCCGTGCATCCTTTTGCAGCCTGGGGTTTTATTGTTCTGGCGGCTGCATTCTTCATTTACTTTGCAGGGATTCCCCTCTTTCGCATCCTTAGTATGCCTGTTGCCTACGGTCCTGTATATGACCCTCGACAGGAACCCCGTCTGATTGCCAAACGGATGGATCGTTTCCGTAAAAACAAGTATTTGATGGGCAGCGGCGTGGATCTATCCACCCTGAAAAATGATCATGAGAGTTATCACCGGGTGATCCGGGAAATGGAAAAAGGGGTGGATCAGCTTCGCAAAAGACATATCCCGCAACTTTTTTATTCTACCACTATTGCCCAGAATGGTTTTTTGGATGCTTTGCTGATTCTTTCCTCATCCATCAATCATATTAAGGAAATCTTTATCCTGTATAATGGCCGGGTATCCAACAAAGATCTTTTGATCATTCTGAAAAAAATATACCTGGCTATGGCCGTCGGCGGCTCTGAAGCAGCAGAATATGCCACACAGGAAGTCTTTTCCCGTTTTGCCACCGATGGCATGAAAGCAATTCCTTTATTCAACAAAATTTCTGCTTCTCTTATTGATGGATATGTTAACGCCGTGATGTTGACTCGGATTTCTTACATTACTGAAAATTATTGCAAAAAAACGGTGATAGCTTCTGACAAAGAGTTATCTCCGGACCCGAAATTTGTGTTTGATTCTGCTAAAAATATTACCAAAGATATCCGTGATAAAATTTTTGGGACACTCAGACGGAAAGCAAAGGAAAAGCTGTCCAAAGCCATGACGCCTGTCACTGATATGTTCCAGAAGACCCTGGAATGGATAAATCCGAAAGAAATTGATCCGGACAATCATTATGCCCTGGAAGCCCCATCCGGCTATGGAAGCATTTCCCTTCGTTATGGATTTTTAAAACTTTTCAGGAGTTTTAAGAAGAAAGAATTGGACGAGGAGCTCGCGTTGACTCATGAACAGACGGATGAATAAAGACATGAAATGATAGCAATTGTATCATGGGTATTACACACATCACAATATATTAATAATACTATAAGCTTGACGTTTTTTTCTAAACGGCGTATCTTACCCCCGGGGTGGGGGGCGATACTCAAAAATATTCGAATAAATAATTATATCGAATTCTTTAATTTTATGACATAGCCTGATTCATTGGAGCATGTAGTGCAAAGAAATTTTTAACGCTCAGATTCTTTTACTCTTTTTTGCCGCTGCTTGATGAATAATTCTTCCCGAAAGCGAATGTATAGAATCAGTTCCTGCATGGTGAAAGTGACATGAATATTATTCAAATATTCAGGCATATTTTCCCGCTGTTTCTCAGGGATGGGTAAGGTAATGCGTCCTTCAGGATCGAACTGATCGAAGAAATTGGATTCCTTCATGCTCTCGGCGGGATAATACTGGGCAATAATCCTTCGGTCCGGATCATGATATAAAAGGGATGAGGGAATCATGGAACGGGTTCCGCATTTGGGACACTCAAAGAGATTGATTTTTCCCTGCAATACCTCTTCACGGGCTTGGGGATCTTCGGCTGTATTGATGCTTTGCCAGACGTCGTATGGACTTTCTGCACCGCATTCAGGACAAGCCAGCAGCATGGTTGTTTTAGTCATAATGTCTCACAATAGATGAATGTTATGGTCTTTACAGATTTTCCGGATTTCATCCGGCCAAATCGATGAATGGACTTCTCCGATATGAACCTTTCGGAGGAAAAACATGCACAGGCGGGACTGACCAATGCCTCCACCGATGGTTTGTGGAAGTTCACCATTCAATAAACGTTTATGAAAATAGAGTTTTGTCTTGTGCATTTCTTTTTTTTGTTTCAACTGGCGTATCAATGCTTCAGGATTGACCCGGATACCCATGGACGAAAGTTCCATGGCTGTGTCCAGAATCCGGTTATAAATGATGATATCTCCGTTTAATCCCGGATGACCGTCTTCAGCCTCTGTGGACCAGTCGTCATAATCTGCAGCCCGTCCGTCATGGGGTACACCATTACTCAAAGGAGCACCGATTCCCCGGATAAAGACGGCTCCGAATTCTTTTGCTATTGCCGTTTCCCTTTCTTTGGGATCTTTGTCAGGATAGCGCTGTAGCAAGGCTTCAGCTGTGATGAAATGGATTTTTTCCGGTAAATAGGGCTCCGGTAGTTCGGGATAATGTTCACAGACAATTTTTTCAGTATCCCTGATCACTGCGTAAATTTTCTGAACGATAGAGTTTAAAAACGTATGGTTCCTCTCATCATCCCTCATGATACGTTCCCAGTCCCATTGATCCACGTAAAGTGAATGGAATTTATCCGGCAGCTCATCCGGGCGGACGGCATTCATGTTCGTATACAGGCCTTCTCCCGGCTCGAAATCGTAATCTGCCAGAGCCATTCTCTTCCATTTTGCCAGGGATTGGACTATTTCACCTGTCTCCCCTGTGGCACCCAGTGGAAAAGAAACCGGGCGCTCGATGCCATTCAGATCATCATTAATCCCCGAATCGGCATAGACCATGATGGGGGCAGATACCCTGCTGAGATTCAAGGCTCCTGCCAGGGACCGCCGGAATGTCTCCCTGATAAGATCTATGGCTTCCTGGGTTTTTTTCAGATCCAACGGACTTTCATAGTGCTCTGGAATGGTGAGAAAATCAGTTGTCAGATCAATATATTTTTTCTTTTGCTTTAGCATATTATGGTCCCTTTTCTTAGCGCACAACCTACAAATATCTGTTAAGGGGAAAAAGGGAAAGTTTGTTACCTGTTTCAGAAACGCTTATTTTACCATGCCTTGATTTGTTTACTGAAACCAAAGGATCTATCCGCGGAATTTCAGATGAGCCACCTGATAAACCACAGGATGCTGATTACCTATAGACAAGGAGGGATGTATCCTTTCGGTTCATTTGATGACACCTAAGGAGGGAATCCATGAAAATTGCCTTTTTTGATGCAAAGCCCTATGACCGGGATGTCTTTGATGCTTTAAACCGAGAGTATGGTTATACAATCAAATACTTTGAAACCAAACTTACACCGGATAGTGTGGCATTGGCCCGGGGATATGATGTGGTGTGCGTATTTGTTAACGATACCGTAAACAAGGAAGTCATTCGTGAATTAATCGGATATGATATTCAAATGATTGCCCTGCGGTGTGCCGGTTTCAATAATGTAGATATGGAAGCCACCCGATGTAAAATTCCTGTGGTTCGGGTGCCTGCCTATTCACCCCATGCCATAGCCGAACATACCGTCGCATTGATTCTGGCCCTGAACCGTAAGATTTACCGGGCTTACCAGCGGACCCGTGAAAACAATTTTTCCCTCAATGGTTTGATGGGTTTTGATATGTATGGAAAAACCGCCGGGATTATCGGGACAGGCAAAATCGGGATATTGACAGGGGGAATCCTGAATGGCTTTGGAATGCGGGTTCTCGCCTATGACCCTTACCCCGATCCCAAAGCTGCAGATGAATACGGTTTTGAATATACCGACCTGAAAACTCTCTACAAGGAATCACAGATTGTTTCCCTTCATTGCCCGTTAACAAAAGAAACGGAATACCTGATCAATGAAGAAACCCTGGCCCTTATGCAGGATGGTGTGATGATCATTAATACCGGCCGGGGTAAACTTGTGGATACCCGGGCACTGATCAAGGGGTTGAAAATGGGGAAAGTAGGTTATGCAGGATTGGATGTTTATGAAGAAGAACGGGATTTCTTTTTTGAGGATCAATCGGATATGATTCTCACGGATGATATCCTTGCCCGGCTTCTGACATTCAACAATGTGGTCATCACATCCCATCAGGGCTTTTTCACACGTGAAGCACTGGATAGTATTGCCCGGACCACGTTAAACAATATTCGGGAACTGTCGGAAGGTAAACCCCTGAGTCATCAGGTGACCTGCAAATCGTGATTAAGGACGGAGATAGCTCCGAATGCTTTTCGTATAAGGACTTTCAGGCCAGTTACTTAAAAATTCCAACAGTAATTTTTTTTCCAGATTCTGGTTTTCTGTAAAATTAAAATATGCGGCTTGGCGGAGTGTAAAATAATCGCCCATCACAGGATCTTTTTTTAAGATAACCCCGTTCGATTCCCAGAAGTGTGTCAGTTCATCCATCCGGCCTGTTTGAAAAAGAATCTGCTCAAGCCGTAACGCAGCCAGGTTTCGAACCGGTGAGGTTTGTCCCATCAGCTCTCTGGCTTTTTCCATAGCCTGGATCCATTCTCTTTTCCGGATATGGGATTCGAGCTCAATCATACCCGGTTCTTCAGCTCCGATTTGCAGGTAAGATGCCAAGGCCAGGATGTCATTGCTGTATTCATCACGGCTGCTTATGAGGGCAAGGGCTTCGTTTACATGTTTCTCCAGGGAATCCGGCCGGTTAAATGCCAAATCCACAAAGAGGAGATTCAACCTGAATCGATCTTCCTCTGTGGCATCCAGGCGATAGGATGCCGGTGCTTCCCATATTTTTCGCCGGGCACTCTCTTCATCCTTTTGTAGAATTTTACAGGTGATATATTCTGTTATCATTCTGTTCCGGATACGGACAGGGAGGCTTGCAGGAATCTCTTCCAACAGGTCTGCCGCTTTATCCAAATCACCCGTAATAAAGAAATGTATATGAGCAAGCCTGAGCCGGCTCTCGTAGCGTATTTCCGGATTTTGGGCGTCAGATAAATTTTCGTACAATCCATAAGCACTATCGATGTAAGCTTTATGGATTGTATAAGACGGGCGTACCGGAAGGGCAAGAAATACAGAGTGGTACGGGGGTATAATTTCCGGACCAAACTGAGCCGGTTTATCGGATAGGGCGTCATAGTTGAGTGCTTTTAAAAAAATCAAGTTTTCCCTCTGCAAATCGTCATTGATCGTATGTTCCAGATTCCTCAACAAAGTCAGACTTAATTGATGTTGTGATACATTGAATAAATGACGGGCAGCCTGTAAAAGTTCATCAGTTTTAAAGAGGGAGATATGATCCAGGAAAATCCGGACTGCCGCGTCGTACCTTTCCGAAGCAGTCGCCAAATCAGCAATAAGCCGGTAGTCATCCACTGACTGTGCAAGATTTTGTAGTGTATCCATTACCATGCCGTACAAAGGTGCTTCAGCGGCTAATGATTTGAGTTCCCGGATAAGTAAGGGAAGGGTTGACGGAGACAGTTCCCGGTGTAATAGAAATTCCTCCAGGGCAGGTTGCCACATCTGCCTGTTGATCAGATCGGAAAAATAGGTTTGGGATTGAAGCAACGCTTCATCGGTCTTTTCCCTGAAAAAGGCAATCATCTCTGGAAGTCCACTCCCGTTATTATAAGCGGTTAGGTACATCATCGCCAACCTGGGCAATCTGCTTTGCCGGCCCCTGGGGCGAAGGTAAGGATCCCAAAGGCGGAAGGCTTCTTCTTGCCGGTGATTTGCCATTAAAAGCACACCCCATTCGGCGAGATAGTTGATGTTGCCTGGGTTCATCCGGTATAAAGTTTCGGTGACTTCTGCTGCTTTTTCCAGATTTCCGGTGCGGATCAGGACGGATTTATAATAGCTTAAATAGCGGGGATTTCGAGGATAAACAGTATAAAGCGAATCATATAAGGCCTGAGCTTTTGTAAGATCTCCGGCTGATTCTGCAGACCGGGCACGTTTGAATAAGGCGTCTGCTTCCTGAGTTGACATGTTCCCATATAAAGCAGTGCCACAAGCAATCAGCAGGACAATTATATACAACCTTTTCATTCCAGAATTTCCCGCAGTTTTTCCAAATACCGCTCCATTTCTTCCCGTTCTTCAGCACTTAATTCTGTCTGACTCATCTTTTTCCGGATGTTTCGAATGAGGGATTCAATATTTCCCAGGCTTTGAGGCAATTCATCCGGTCCACTTCGAACAACCTGCTCACCAGTACGACTTTCCCGCTCCCGGGTGAGTTCACGTTTCCGGATGGACCGGCTGGCATCCAGGAGTCGCTGTTCAATACCCTGTTGTCGCTGCATGGTACGTCGTGAATAACGTCCTTCCCGCAAATCCCGGATCACGTCTTCCATTTCCTGTGTAATGCGGTCCAGGTTTCGCCCGTCTCCCTGCCCGGCCTGTTCCATGGCCTGATGTAAACGGCCCAGTTCACGGCGTAAGGCTTGTTGTCGGGCTGCCAGCTGGCTCATTAAATCCATGGATGCATTTCCCGGTCCGGGCATAGGCATTCCCTGGGAATCCTGGTTGAGGGCTCCCTGCATGTCAGCCAAAGCCTGTAATTGTTCCATAAATTGTTCCATGCCTGAACCACTTTCACTGCTCTGTGCCTGTCCCATAAGTCCAAGAATCGTTCCCGTTAAGTCGTTTATTTGCCCCAGATTTTGCTCCATGGTCTGTTCAGCCTGTTGAAACCGCCCTTCTAAAAGATGGTTTAATGCTTCGGCAGATAACGAGCGGGCTGCCTGCAGCTCCTGAAATGGCTGGGGTCCCATGAAAAAAGTTTTTCCCGCAATATTTTCCAATCCGGCTTCCAGATGATTCAAGGATTCCAGAATGCTATTCTGCTCCGAAAACCTGCCCTGTAAAGCCTGAGAATCGTTTTTTAATGTCTTGGTTCCCGGAAGTGTTTGCTCCTGTTTTTCTGAAATCAATAAAGACCGGCGGAGTAATTGCTGAAAATCCTGCAAAATCTCTTCTTTCCGTGCCTGATTCATGCCGGATGCCATGGCTTGATATTGTTTCAACAACTCTTCCATTTTTTGCCGGGATTCACCAGCTTTGTTCATTCCTTCAGGCCGCTGGTTTTCCGCAAAGGCCTGAGTGGCTTCCTGAAGGATCCGGCTCAATGCCGAAGAATCCAGAAGAGCTGAAAAATTCTCCAGTTCTTCCTGAAGGCTTTCGGAGACGTTTCCTGATGACTGACTAAGATTCTGTTGCAGATTTTGTACCATATCAGACAGATCATGTTCTGTTTTCGCCAGTTCTGCTGATGTGCGGCTTTTCTCTTCTTTTATCAGATCTGTCTGTTTCCGGAGAGCTTCTTCCAGAATCCGTTCCCCTTCTTCCAGGGTTTCCATGTCCCGCAATGTTTCAAGTAAACGGATGGTTCTTTCCAGGGCCTTGGAAAATGTCTCGGCTTCCTTTTGTAAATCCCGGCTCATACGTTCCACTGCTTCGGCATCCGGATTACTTTTAAGCCTTTCCTGTATTTTCTGCAATTCCCTGAAGATCTCACTTTTTTCCAGATCTTTCACCAGTTCCTGCATATAGGCCATATTATCCAGCACTTCGTCGGAAAAAAGGGACTGTTCGGACATTTCAGCAAGTTGTTTTTCCAGTGCTTCCTTGATGGATTTCAATGATTCTTTCACCATGTCCTGCTGCTCAACCAGGTTTTTCATGGCTTCCTGCTCGGACCAGTCCGCTTTACCCTTTTTGAGGATATCTTTCCGAAGCGATTCTGCTTTTTCCCTGAGACTCTCTGAAAGGTCCTGCAGGGACTGAAGGTTCTCGTGTGTGTCCGCATGCTGCCGGCCTGTGCGGCTGAAAAGTTCTGTCAGGGAAGGAAAGCGGGCTGTAAAAACGTTGGAACGGATGGTGCCCGGACCTGTGAGATGATTATTGTCCGTGACTTTAAAACGGAATTCCAGGGCATCTCCCGGACTAAGCCGTTCTTGAATATGCCACACCCCGCTTGCTGTTTGAACCCTTTGGTCCCGATCATAAGAGAGGGGATGTTCGGTCCATACGGTGTCCGGCTCCACCTGAAAGGATTTTACCGCCCGGGTTTCCATTGAAAACGATGCAATGCCAAAATCATCGCTGATGAATACATTCCAGGGGATGTCCATGTTTTCGTTCAGAAGGATGTCATTCTCCGGGGTTAGTACCTTTAGGACCGGTTTTTCATCCTCAAAAAGGGATATGTGATAACGAACATCATTTTCCATGGCAGTGCCGTGGGTGTCTATGGCCGTGACGATGAGTGTTCCGCTTTGGTCAGGTTTTATTGTACCCTGGAAGTGATGATTCCGGGTGTCCAGTTGGACATAGTGTTCACCAAGATATGCGGTTACCTCCTCCGGAGGTCGCGACAGACGGCCAGTGATGTTTAATAGCGATCCCTGCAAGATATGAATCCGGTCTGTGCCTCCGGTATATATTTCCTGTTCCAGTCCGGTATATGCCGGCGGTATGACCTGAAATTCCAGCCATTCCAGAACAGGGCGTTTCATCACATTCACAGTGTAGGTTTGTGAGGATTTCTGTTTCCATGGCATAAAGGGATGTGGCCTGCGGACAATCAGTGTGTATGTGAATGAGGATTTCAAATCGGGGATGAACAGGGTTGAGAGGGTATCGTTCATCGTTTCGGGAAGGAGGGCTTCTGTTTTTTCCGGTTTTTGAATCGTCAGCCGTTTCGGAAAATGACGGGGGAGTGTATGTGTAATGTGGATTTCCAGTGAATCCCCCTCTTGCAGAGTTACATTTCCCGGTTCAATCCTCCATGTCCAGGGGAAGGGAACCGGATATGTCCGGCTGGGGGTAAAAACACGGATCAAAGCATCCTTCAAAAAGAAAGAAAGACTCAGAAATATGAGCAGTGAAAGAAATGTTTTTATTCTGAGGGAAGAACCGGGAGATTGTGATTGGGTTTGCTTCAGGTGGTGCAACAGGCGTTCAGCCGGCAGGATTTCAGACAGTTTTCGGACCGCCATCCGGGAAAGAGGATCGGAGTGCCTGCTCAGTTGCCAGGCATTGATCAAGCGGTCCCGGACATCCGGGAACTGATATCCCAAAGATTCCATCAGCCGTGTATTTTCTTCCGGCTTTTTGTGGATATTCCGATCTACCCAATAATCCCGGATCCACAGCAGGAGGATGCCATTGGCCAGGAGAGGTGTCAAAAGGATCCACCGGAAAGGGGACGACAGATACCAGATACTTTCCATTATCAGCAGGATTAACAGATAACGGCTGTTTAAGACCAACAGTCGGAACAAGCGGTTTTTAAGCCGGTCTGCAGCCTGTCGCCGACGGAGAATTTGGAGTATTTCTTCAAAGGGATAGTGCATCAGGGATGGGCCGGATTGATATGATAATAATAAATATTTGTTCCCATTTGCAGGGCGGCAGTACGAATTTCTTCCGGATCTCCATAGACTTCGGCATCTTCCCAGCCGTTGCCCAGGTCGCACTCATAGGTGTAAAAGACTACAAGGCGTCCTTCATGAAACATACCAAATCCCTGCGGCGGTTTTCCATCGTGTTCATGAACCTTGGGAAGGCCTTTGGGAAATGCAAATACCTGGTGATAGATTGGGTGGGAGAAGGGGAGTTCCACCAGCTCTTTGTCCGGGAAAACTTTTTTTATTTCCCGTCGGAAGGATTCATCCAGTCCATAATTGTCATCAGCATGCAAAAATCCTCCGTTTTCCAGGTAAAAACGAAGTCTTCTGACCTGTTCGTCCGTTAAAAAGATATTCCCGTGTCCTGTCATGTGCAGAAAATGGACCTTGAACAGGTCCGGTGAATCTATATCCACTGTGACAGGGGTTTCCTGTACAACAAGATCTGTCTGTTTATTGATGAAAGAAGCCAGGTTTTCCAATGATCCGGGATTGGCATACCAGTCCCCGCCGCCACCGTATTTCAGACGCCCGATGAGTAAAGGTTCACCAGCTGTCCCTTCCAATGTGATCAAACATAAAATCAGAATGGCTGAAAAACGGACACATCGTTTCATAAAGAGATTTACGGTTGGTTTTTAGGGAAGTTCCGTTCCATGACAGACCGGACAAGTGGGATAAGTTCTTCAAATTCAGTGTATGTGTGAACAGTTACTCCGGGATTTCCACTGACAAGAGCACTCAATCTGCGGGCATCTTTTTTCTGAAAAAAGGCATGGACGGGAATATTTCGCCGGACTCCGACGGCAATTTCGTATCCAACCCCCAGGGAGGGTGTGGTCACTTCGGCAATCAGGCAATCCGCTTTTTTCAGCCAGTCCAGGTCCCGGATAAAAATGTCCCGGTTGGACTGGCTTTTTTCACCGCCTGCTGTCAGATTGGGGTCTGCAACATGTTCCGTGAGAACGGTACCGTATTCTTTTAGTGTATTCACGATCATCCGGTATGCCGGTAGTAATTCTCTGCCGGCGCTGATGGCACCACAAAAGTAAATGTTCATAGTTCTTTCGGCGTTTGATGTGATTTGTTGAGAAGGTCCCGGGCATTTTCCAGAGCTGCAGCGGTGATTTTCCCTGCTCCCAGGAGTTTGGCAATTTCCTGCACCCGGTCTTCATTCTGAAGATCACGGATACGGGTTTCCGTTCGCCCCTGTGAAACCTCTTTTTCCACAACCACATGACGTTCCCCAAGAGAGGCAATCTGTGGGAGGTGAGTAATGCAAATCACCTGGTGATACCGGGAAAGTTCTTCTATCTGTTTACCGACAATTCGGGCAATCCGTCCGGAAACACCTGCATCGGCTTCGTCAAAGATCAAGGTTGGAATGGAATCGGCATCGGCAAGGACCGATTTAATGCCCAGCATAATCCGTGAAGCTTCACCTCCGGAAGCGGTTTGAGTCAGAGGACGGAAATCTTCACCGGGGTTTGTAATGATTTCAAATTCCAAAAGATCAAATCCCCGTGCTTGGGGTAGGACTGTTTTTTCATGCCATGATACTGAAAGGGGAGATGTCCCCTCCTGAAAGGAAAAGCGGACCCTGAAATGAGCATGTTCCATCCCGAGACGATGGAGTCTTGATTCCACAGCTTCGGTAAAAACCCGGGCCGTTTCAAGCCGTTTTTGATGCAGACGTTCACCGGTTTCAATTAATGCATTACGGGCCGTTTCCGTTCGATCCCGTGCTTTCCGGAGTTCTGCCGAAAAATCCTGGTCACCGGATAACTCTGATTGCAGTTGCTCATAATAAGTGTACAATTCGTTATATGTTTTGCGGTATTTCTGTGTCAGAAAATTCAGAACATTTACCCGGTCCCTGATGTCTTCCAATCGTGCCGGATCATGGGGGATGTGATCCCGGTATTCTGCCATACTCCGGCCTGTTTCCTCCAGTGAAATTATGGCCGATTCCAGTTCCTTCAGATATTCCCCAGGGGTGGAATCAATCCGGAGCAGATGTTCCAGATCATGTTTTAAAGAGCTGAGCAGAGAGATTACCGAATCATCGCTTTCGTACAGTGTATCGGCTATGCGATGGGCGGTATCCACAAGCTCCTGTGAGTTTTCCAGTATTTTTAACTCGTTTTCCAGCTCATCCAATTCTCCAGGATGGAGATTTACTTTTTTTAACTCCTGATAATGGAACGATTTCAATTCCTGTTCTTTCAGAAACTGATCCTGATTTTTCTTTAGATTTTCTTCATGCCGGACGGCTTCTTTCAAATCCATAAGGGCATGGGTGTAATCCCGGATCAACTCTGGATTCTTGGCGTAGGCATCCAGATAGTCAATGTGACTGTTGCTGTTTAAAATTTTCTGATGTTCATGCTGTCCGTGCATTTCTACCAGGGCATCTGCCAATTCTCTCAGGATTTGAAGGGAAACATAATGATCATTAAAAAAGGCTCTGGATTTACCATTCCGGTGAATTTCACGCCGGAATATCCATTCCGTATCATCTATTGGTAAATCATTGGTCGTCAGAATCTCTTTCAAATCATCCTGGAGAACAGGTGGGACAAAGACAGCTTCCACAACGGCCATATCTGCCCCTTTCCGGATCATGGAGAGGTTTGCCCTATCCCCCAAAACCAGGCCCAGGGCATCGATGATTATGGATTTCCCCGTGCCTGTTTCTCCGGTCATGATGGTCAGACCCGGACCGGGGAAGATCTCTGTTTCACGAACGATGGCAAAATTTTCCACATGAAGTTGCTTTAGCATGAATAATCAAAGCTCCCGTGAATGGTTCATGTGTTTGAGATCCTCGCGATGACTGACAAGAATCCTTTTACGAACGACATGTACGATCAGGAGACCTGTCGTGACACCGGCTGTATCCGCTACAAAATCCCAGAAACTGGCATGGCGCCCCGGGACAAAGTATTGGTGTATTTCATCTGACAGAGCGTAAAGAACCGTGATGGAAAAGGTCAGCCAGGCAATTTTTCCTGTATCAAAAGGGCGGTATTCCCTGATGGCTAGATAAATCAGAATCGTTGCTATAAAATAGATGCCTGCATGAATGATTTTATCAAAGCTCAGAATGGCCATGCGCGGAATCTTTTCTGAAGGGATGGAAGACTGAATAAAGATCAGACTAAGGTAGAGGACAGCAAAAAGTGTATATTTTTTATTCAATAGTCTCATAATCTTTCATGACCTCGGGTAAAGAGTAGATTAAATCACCGGCAATCATACCCCGGCATCCATTCATTTGTGCTGCTTTGATTCCTGCAAGTCCGTGAAAATGGCTTCCGCAAAGGGTCGCAGCTTCCGGTGAAAAGCCTTGGGCCAGCAGGGACGTGATAATACCTCCCAGGACATCTCCGGAACCTGCTGTTGCCATACCGGGAGAATTGTATGGATGGATGAAAATTTTTCCGTCAGGGAAAGCACTCATGCTGGTGGACCCTTTCAGGTGAATAATTTTCCCTGATTTTTGAGCGGCATTCCGGAGTGTGTTGACTGGATCTGATTGAAGGGTTTCTTCCGGGATGGTAGTTAACCTGAGGAATTCTCCGGCATGAGGAGTCAGAATCAAAGGAGCGTCTGTAAGTCTTAAATCATTGAGATGAATGCTGTTCAGGGCATCTGCATCCAGGACGGCCGGGATATCCAGTTCTTTCAAAATATTCCTGACAAAATGTTCTGTCTCTTTGTGCCGTCCCAACCCGGGACCGATAAGGACAGCCTTTGTTCGTGCTTTCAGTGTTTCCCATAGAGGCAGATCATCAACAGACACATATTCTCTTTGGCCTGAATGACAGAGAATTTCAGGCGCTTGGTTGTGAATGACCTGTGATACTCCCTTAGGGATTAGAGCTCTGACCATGCCTGCACCGGCCCGGAGAGCACTTAGGGCAGCCAGGGTAATGGCGCCGGGCATTTCACCATGTCCGCCGATGCATACAGCCTGTCCCCGGGAGTATTTATGATCGGTTCCCCTGACAGGAAGCATCATCGATCGAATGACCGTATCAGTACATAAAAAAGTAGGATCTGCGTATTCCATGGCTTTTTCAGAGTAGCCAAGATCTGTCAGAAGGATATCCCCGCTAAGGAATTTTCCCTCATGGAGGAATAATCCGGCTTTATAAAAGCCCATTGTGACGGTTGTATCTGCCTGCAGTACCGGTCCAAGGGGGTGCCCGTTTGTCCCGTCCAGTCCTGAAGGCAGATCTACAGCGACAACCGGTTGATTGCGGTGTTTATCGTGTAAGATTTTCAGAAAAGATAATGTAATTCCCCGTACGGCACTCCGGAGGCCTGTTCCCAAGAGGGCATCCACCCAGACAGAATCTGTAGTTAAATAGTCTTTCAGGTTATTTGCATCAGTTATGACATGAGGTTTAATGCCGGTTTGGAGCATTTTTTTTACGTGCCAGGCAGCGTCCCCCGTGTAGGCATCCGGCTTGGCCGTCATGAACACATCCACAGAAATGCCTTTCAGATGGAGTTCCCGGGCCGCCACGGCGCCATCTCCGCCGTTGTTCCCCTTTCCACAAAAAATCTGGCACCGGGCAATATGTTGTGTTTGGCATAATTCAAAAACGGTATCAGCCACAGAGCTTCCGGCTTTTTTCATCAGGATTTTTCCGTCCTTGCCCTCGGTTTCCATGGTATACCGGTCTATCTGTCCGGCTTCTTCAGAAGAGACCACACGATATTTCATCATTCCTCTCCCATTTCAAGAAAAACGATGGCGGTTGCCAGAGATTGGGTATGGCTCAGGCTGACGGATATGTACCGGATGGTCAGGTCTTTCATGATCTTTTCATTTAAATGTAAAAACGGTTTTCCTTCCGGGTCATTTACCACATACATGTCCGTCCAGGCGGGATGATATGATACATGGGATAAAAGTGCTTTCCTACAGGCTTCTTTCGCGGCGAAACGTGCCGCATAATGTTCATATTTTCGGGCTTTTGCTTCACAATAGGAGATCTCTTCGGGATGGAATATTTTTCTTAGAAAATGATCTCCGTGTCGGGTGACAGCTTGCCGGACACGAGATACATCAACGATGTCAATGCCTGTTTCAATCATAGGCTGATTCAATTTTTTCGATAATTTTTAGGATTTCGTCGAAACGGCATATTTCATAATCGGCTCCAGAGTGGACGGTGTCAAACAGGTCACCATACCGTGCAAAAATGGATCGGATTCCCATCTGCCGGGCACCTGCCATATCCCGTTCGGGCCAATCCCCTACCATCATCACATCCTGTGGAGAAAGTCCGAGTTTTTTTAAAGCCAGTCTGAAGGGATCGGGTGATGGTTTGGTCACGCCGGTATCATCGAAGGTCACCACGACATCGAAAAGACGGTGAAGATTCAGCTGATAAAGTCGTAACCACGCCTCTCTGGCCGGAGCATCGGAGACGACTGCCAGTTTTATCCCCCTTTTAATCAAAGAAATCAGGGTTGAAAAAACGGTGGGATAGGGTTTTAACTGGGCTTCACGGGCTTTCCGATAGTGGGTGATGCCTGCCGCGAGGTACTGATAATCCAGAAATCCCTCATGGCTTACGATGAACTCATCCAGCACCTTCTGGTATTCCCAGCCTTTTGCCTTATAGATTGCCATGATTTCTTTAAAAGCTTTTTCCTCGTCGATGTTCATCCCGGCTTCTATCATACCTGTAATGGCTCCCCGGATGGAGTTGGCTTTCAAATGTCCAAAATCCATCAGTGTGTTATCCAGATCCAGAATGACTGCCTTGATGTTCATGTATGAAAATATAAAATTTAATGTAATAAAAAAAGGGGAGATTTACTCCCCTTGAAAAAAAATCACCTGGAGTTACTGTTGCCTGCTAACGGGTTTGCCTTTCCGGATCTGCTCAATCTCATATTCGGCTACTTTACGCCAGCGGGCATCGGTTCTGGCACGGTTGAATGCATTGATTGCATCATCATTGTTTCCCATCAGGGCAAAAGCCATGCCCATTTCATACCAGGCTGCTCCAAAATTGGAATTGATTTGTGTTGCGTTCTTTGCTGCTTCGATTGCCAGTTCATATTTTTCCTGATAATTGTAGGCTTCTGCCAGACGGTAATAAACCTGAGCATTCCGGGGAGAATATTTAGCGGCATTATTTAGCGCTTCAACGGCTTTTTCATAGCGGTCTAATTCCATCAAAACAGCGCCGTAGCCTTCCCAGGCAGCAGCAGATGTTTTATCGAGGGACACAGCCTTTGCATAGCTTGCTTCAGCTTCTTCTAGATTCTTTCTGTCCAGATAAATCCGTCCCATGACTGTATAAGCCTTATCATAATTGGGATTGATTTCTACACTCTTTTTTAATTGTTCCAGAGCTTTCAGACGATCTCCCACATTCTGTAAATAAATCGCCAGATTGTAACGGAGAGCTTCATCATTTGCATTGGCTTCGATCCCCATCTTCAGGTAATCGATGGCCTTTTCGATATCGCCGGCCTTACGTTTGATGGCACCAAGGAGCTGATAAGCTGTCGAGAAAGTGGAATCAATGGAAATGGCAACTCTCAGTTTCTCTTCTGCCACAGTCAGGTCATTGATTTTGTAGGCGTTCAAGCCGTCCTGGTAATATTTCTGAACCATCACCCGTTTAGCCCGTGTATATTTTTCATCACCGTTGCTCAGTTCAATAGCTTTATTATAGTATTTTAAAGCAGCTTCGTGATCGTCCTGTAACAGGGCAATCACACCAAGACGATAGTACGTATCTGCAAAACTGGGATATTTTTCCGTGACCTGAAGGTAAACACGTTTTGCATTGTCAGGGTTTCCGCCGTCATATTCCCGTTGGCCGTCCCGGATCATATTCACCAGATCCCGGATTTGATCAAAGCGTTCCCGGTATGTTTCATTGGTGGGATTAAAATCAATTGCTTTCCGGACCGCCTGTTGGGCTTCGGTGAGATTACCCCGTCGCAATTCAATTTCATGCATTAGATAGTAAGCCGGGGCAAAACTTGAATCCTGCGCCAAAACCTGTTGTACGAACATCTCTGCACTCATCAGGTCATTGTTTTCCAGCATCGCTTTTGCCTGATCAATCTGTCCCTGGAGAGCTGCCAGATCCTGGCCAGAAGCGGCCAAACCAAATATCAGCAATAAAACCGATATGACCAGTATTTTGTGTTTCATAGCCATCATATTTCCTGTATTTGTTACAGTTACCAAATGTTTTGTGCCCAGGGCGGGATTTGAACCCGCATGCCCGGTAGGGCGCTACCCCCTCAAGATAGTGTGTCTGCCTGTTTCACCACCTGGGCAGGATTCCCATGTTAAAAAACTGTGGGAATCTAAACTCTTTACATCAGCAATTCTACAAGATTTTCGCTGGAATTGCCGCTTTTTTTATTCCTCAGCCGGGACTTCAGGCTCTTCAATATCTATGCCGGACGGCCTGGGCAGAGATGAGGATGAAGTCACAACGCCTTTTTTCGCCTGTTCCTGAACCACACTCCTCTGGGCATTGGATCCACGGACCATAAAATTGATGAGGATAATGAGAATAAAAAAGGCAATGGCCAGATACTGGGTGGCTTTAGCCAGAAATCCCGCTGCATTGCGTCCACCCAGGACACTGTTAAGTCCTCCCATGCCACCACCGAAAGCAGAGCCGCCAAGACCTCCGCCCTTGGAAGATTGCATGAGAATGGATGAAACCAAAAGCAGACTGACAATGACCAGAATGATAATTACAAAAGTCAGCATATTATTTATCCTTTATTCGTAAGTTGATGGGCAATACCGATTATGGTATAAAAGTCCTCTGTCTTCAGACTGGCACCTCCGATAAGGAGTCCGTCAATATCAGCTTCAGACAAAAGCTCTTCTGCGTTATTGGGCTTGGCACTGCCCCCATAGAGTATCCGAGTATTTTCACTGATTTCGGTGCTGAAAGACTCTTTCAGGATTTTTCGGATCATGGCATGGACTTCCTGTGCCTGTCCGGCTGTGGCTGTTTTACCTGTCCCGATGGCCCATACCGGTTCGTATGCCAAAACAAGAGTCTTCATGATTTCCGGGCTTAATCCTTCCAGGGCGCCTTTCAACTGACGGGTGATGACATCTTTGGTAATGCCATTTTCCCGTTCTTCCAGGGTCTCACCAATGCACACAACCGGAATCAATCCGGCATCATGTGCCCTGAGGATTTTCGCGTGAACCAGATCGTCTGTCTCATGAAAATACTGCCGGCGTTCGGAGTGCCCGATCAAAACATAGACACACCCTGCTTCTTTGAGCATTTCACCGGAGATTTCACCGGTGTAAGCACCTTTCGGCTCCTGGTGAAGGTTTTGACCACCAATCTGAACCGGTGTTCCTTCAAGGGATTCCCTCAGAGCCTGGATTGAAACATAGGGCGGACACAGGAGGATTTCCGGGGAAAAATCCTGAAGACCCTTTGCTTTCAGGTCCCGGCCGAATTCCCGGGATTGAGACGGTCCATGATTCATTTTCCAGTTTCCGGCTATCAGTAAACGTCGCATAAAAATCCTTTATTCTTTTTCTGAAATTTTTGCCACTGCCGGCAGTTCAAGTCCGGAAATCAATTCCAGAGAGGCTCCGCCACCGGTAGATACATGACTTATTTTATCACTGTAGCCCAGCTTATTCACGGCAGCTACTGAATCACCACCACCGACCAGAGAGATTGTCCCCTTATCTGTCGCTTCAGCTAAAGCTTTGGCAATTGCTTCGGTCCCCTTGGCAAATTTCGGCATCTCAAAAACCCCCATGGGACCGTTCCAGAGGACGGTTTTACTTTTGGAGATGATATCTGAAAAGAGATTGACTGTTTCTGGACCAATATCGAGTCCGAGTTTCCCGGCGGGGATTTGATCTGCAGGGACAGTGACTGCGGGTGCGTCGTTTTCAAAGGCATCCGCGGCAACCACATCCACGGGAAGATGGAAATTCACCCCTGAAGATTTAACTTCTTCGAGAATTTCTTTCGCCAGATCCACTTTATCCTCTTCAACCAGGGAATTTCCGATTTCATATCCCATGGCTTTATAAAAGGTAAAGATCATTCCTCCACCGACCAGCAGATGATCCACTTTTTTCAGCAGGTGTTGGATGGTATCGATTTTTCCGCTGATTTTGGCGCCCCCCAGAATAGCAGTATAGGGGCGAGCAGGATCTTCCACTTTATCTTTCAGATAGACCAGTTCTTTTTCCAGAAGGAGTCCACAGACCACCTTATCAAAATATTCTGTGACACCAACCGTCGAGGCGTGGGCCCTGTGGGAGGTGCCGAAGGCATCATTGACATACATATCGGCATAGGAAGCCAGTTTTTTTGCAAACTCAGGGTCATTTTTCTTTTCTTCTTTATGGAAACGAAGGTTTTCCAGGAGGAGGACATCACCTGGTTTCAGGGAGGCTGCCAGTTTTTCTGCTTCTTCACCGACACAGTCTTCAGCAAATTTAACTTCCCGGTCCAGCAGTTCGGATAAGCGTTTTTGCACCGGTTTCAGAGAAAAGGCCGGATCTGCTTCACCTTTGGGTCTGCCCAGATGGCTCATACAAATCACAGATCCCCCGTCTTTCAGGATTTTCTGAAGGGTAGGGAGGGAGGATACGATTCGGTAATCATTGGTAATTTCACCGGCGTCATTCACCGGGACATTAAAATCGACGCGGACCAAGACCTTTTGATCCTTGAAATTGACATCATTGACAGTAAGTCTTGCCATATATTCACCTCCATTTTCAGACTTTTAATATAAGAAATTTTGTGCAGTGATTTTAAGAGAAAAAAGTGGAGACTGTAAATTTTCATAATATAGTATACAATAATTGAGTGAATAGAGTCATAGAGACAGAATATATTTTGATTCCAATTTTTAGTCGGCAGTCGACAGTCGGCAGTAAACAGTTGATTGATTTGATTGGGGGATTGGATGATTGGACTCCTTGTCACGCGTTACGGGTTACGCGTTACTTTTTCAGTGGACAGTCGTCAGTCTTCAGTCGACAGTCGGCAGTAAACAGTTGATTGATTTGATTGGGGGATTGGATGATTGGACTCCTTGTCACGCGTTACGGGTTACGCGTTACTTTTTCAGTGGACAGTCGTCAGTCTTCAGTCGACAGTCGGCAGTAAACAGTTGATTGATTTGATTGGGGGATTGGATGATTGGACCCCTTGTCACGCGTTACGGGTTACGCGTTACTTTTTCAGTTTTCAGTGGACAGTCGTCAGTCGTCAGTCGACAGCAGATTGATTGGATTGAATAGATTGATTTGATGGGGATCTTTTTCCCTAAATGAACTGGGATATAAGAGAGCTGGGATATATAATTTCGGTTAGGTAGCGCCCCCCACCCCGGGGGTAAGATACAGCGAAATGCGATATAATGCAAGATAATATTGTTAATCATATATGTGTTGTTTCGAATTATTTAATGGATTAAATACAGTCCTCATTTAAACTTTGTGGCATTCGCATCAAGATATCAGCTTATGAAAGATAATGGATTTGAACGCTTCGCAGCAGCGTTTAATAATTCAAGCGGCACTTCGTGCCGTTCAATGGCTTCGCTGCGCTCAGCATTCAAGCACTACTATGCAGTGTTCAAAAAAGAGGTCACCCATTGAAATCCGCATATCTGGGATTGAAGATCGAACGCAGTGAGATCCTTGAACGCTGCAAAGCAGCGTTTGAAAGCCGCGAAGCGGCTATTGAACACCGAACGTAGTGATGTGCTTGAATTCTATGTAGTGGACAGTCGTCAGTCGAAAGTCGAAAGTCAAAAAGTCGAAAGTCGAAAGTCGGAACCTGTACCACCACCACCGAACACTTGAACCCCTGATCCCATGAGCTCCTGAACCCCTGAACCAACCATCAGGAGCGAAGCGACGCTAACTTCCAGCTTCTAACTTCTAACTTCTTGAAGTTGATGCCCTCATTCCCTCTGCGTTCTCCGTGGGAATCCCCAAAATAGACTCTGCCTCTCTGCGTCCTCCGCGGGAGGAAAAAGTCCCCTCATCCCATTCAAAATATCACCCATGCCATTCATTTCCGAAAATTTCTTAAAAACCAACAAAAATGTTTTGACATTGTCTTGTGAATAGCCTATTATTTCAGGCTTTTTGATAGGGGGTTTGTAAGAGAGTTTGGACCGGCGCTGATGGGTATAAAAGAGTGCCGGGCAGGGCGAAAAAAAAGATAAAATTCGCTTGACTTTAATTGCAGATCCCGGTAATATTTACGGCTGTCCCAAAAAAAGAGGGGCAGGAGAAAAATGATCTTTGAAAAACAGGGTGTATGTAAAAGAAGAGAATATGAGTTTTAGCTCGACAGATGATTTGTTGAGACAGGAAAATAATAATACTAATAATAATATAACGGAGAGTTTGATCCTGGCTCAGGATAAACGCTGGCGGCGTGCCTAACACATGCAAGTCAAGGAGAAAGTCTGCTTCGGTAGATGAGTAAACTGGCGAACGGGTGAGTAACGCGTAGATAACTTGCCCAAAGGACTGGGATAACTTCGAGAAATCGGGACTAATACCGGATATGGCAATCAGTCATAAGTCTGATTGTGAAAGGGGGTTTCGGCTCCCACCTTTGGATAGGTCTGCGTCTGATTAGTTAGTTGGTGGGGTAACGGCTCACCAAGGCGACGATCAGTAGCTGGTCTGAGAGGATGATCAGCCACATTGGGACTGAGATACGGCCCAGACTCCTACGGGAGGCAGCAGTGGGGAATTTTGCGCAATGGGGGAAACCCTGACGCAGCAACGCCGCGTGGTCGATGAAGCTTCTAGGAGTGTAAAGACCTGTCGTTGGGGAAGAACGGGACAGTGAGTAACTGCTCTGTCCGTGACTGTACCCTTCAAGAAAGCTCCGGCTAACTCCGTGCCAGCAGCCGCGGTAATACGGGGGGAGCAAGCGTTATCCGGAATCACTGGGCGTAAAGGGCGCGTAGGCGGATGGTTAAGTCAAATCTGAAAGTTAACAGCTTAACTGTTAAAGTGGGTTTGATACTGGTTATCTTGAGTGCGAGAGAGGAAAGCGGAATTCCTGGTGTAGCGGTGAAATGCGTAGATATCAGGAGGAACACCGGTGGCGAAGGCGGCTTTCTGGCTCGTAACTGACGCTGAGGCGCGAAAGCGTGGGTAGCAAACAGGATTAGATACCCTGGTAGTCCACGCCCTAAACGTTGTATACTTGTTGTCGGGAGATCTAACCCTCTCGGTGACGGAGCTAACGCGTTAAGTATACCGCCTGGGGACTACGGTCGCAAGGCTGAAACTCAAAGGAATTGACGGGGGCCCGCACAAGCGGTGGAACATGTGGTTTAATTCGATGCAACGCGAAGAACCTTACCTGGGCTTGACATCGTAGTGACAGCCTGTGAAAGCAGGTCTTCTCTTCGGAGACACTATGACAGGTGGTGCATGGCTGTCGTCAGCTCGTGTCGTGAGATGTTGGGTTAAGTCCCGCAACGAGCGCAACCCCTTTCCTTAGTTGCCATCAGGTAATGCTGGGGACTCTAGGGATACTGCCCCGGTTAACGGGGAGGAAGGTGGGGATGACGTCAAGTCAGTATGTCCCTTACGTCCAGGGCTACACACGTGTTACAATGGCCGGTACAATGAGTCGCGATCCTGCGAAGGCAAGCCAATCTCAAAAAACCGGTCTCAGTTCGGATTGCAGTCTGCAACTCGACTGCATGAAGTTGGAATCGCTAGTAATCGTAGATCAGCACGCTACGGTGAATACGTTCCCGGGCCTTGTACACACCGCCCGTCACGCCATGGAAGTTGGTAGCACCCGAAGTCGCTGGCCTAACCCCGATTCGTCGGGGGAGGAGGCGCCGAAGGTGAGATCGATGACTGGGGCGAAGTCGTAACAAGGTAGCCGTACTGGAAAGTGCGGCTGGATCACCTCCTTTCTAGGGAGTAGTTACGGGAAACCGTGACGAAGGTTAGACATATCCTCTTTGAAGCATACACCCTTTTTTTTATAATTCCCTTCCACGTGTGTGAGAATGGGGCTTATAGCTCAGTTGGTTAGAGCGCACGCCTGATAAGCGTGAGGTCGCTAGTTCGAATCTAGCTAGGCCCACGGAGAGGGGAATTAGCTCAGCTGGGAGAGCACCTGCCTTGCAAGCAGGGGGTCAGCGGTTCGATTCCGCTATTCTCCACGGTGACTTAACAGAGCGCTTAAGTCAACAACGAACGATCTTTGAAAAATTGGGTGAACAACTGATGCTGCAGTCTAGCAATAGACTGGAAAAATTAACAGCACCTTTGACAAAGTTACTAAGGGCATACGGTGGATGCCTTGGGACATGGAGGCGATGAAGGACGTGGTAAGCTGCGATAAGCTGCGGTGAGGTGCAAACAACCTGTCACCCGCAGATTTCCGAATGGGGAAACCCGGTCCGGGTTATGCCGGATCACTCCTTCCTGAATATATAGGGAAGGCAGAGCGAACGAGGAGAATTGAAATATCTTAGTATCCTCAGGAAAAGAAAACAAACGTGATTTCCACAGTAGCGACGAGCGAACCGGAAAGAGCCTAAACCTGTTATATGTCAATCCTGTTGGAGTTGTATAACAGGGGTTGTGGGAAAGAGCATGGTGTGGCAACAGACACACCGGCAAGTCAAAAAAACATCAGATAGAAGAATATTCTGGAAAGAATAGCCATAGAAGGTGACAGCCCTGTATTTTAAATGTGGTGTTCTTGCCGCTCTTCTCCCAAGTAGCATGGAGCACGTGGAATTCCATGCGAATCTGTTCCGACCACGGGATAAGGCTAAATACTCCCATGTCACCGATAGTGCATAGTACCGTGAGGGAAAGGTGAAAAGTACGCGTAAAAGCGAGTGAAATAGAACCTGAAACCGTATGCCTACAAGCGGTCGGAGTCCGCACATTTATGTGTGGATGACGGCGTGCCTTTTGCATAATGAGCCTGCGAGTTATGGTATGCAGCGAGGTTAAGAATAATCTTCGAAGCCGTAGCGAAAGCGAGTCTTAACTGGGCGATGAGTTGTATGCTATAGACCCGAAGCTGAGTGATCTATCCATGGTCAGGCTGAAGCCCCGGTAAAACGGGGTGGAGGGCCGAACCAGTTGATGTTGAAAAATCTTTGGATGAACTGTGGATAGGGGTGAAAGGCCAATCAAACTCAGCGATAGCTGGTTCTCCCCGAAATAGCTTTAGGGCTAGCCTTAATGGAGTGTTACGGAGGTAGAGCACTGAATGGACTAGGGGGCTTCACCGCCTACCAAACCCAATCAAACTCCGAATGCCGTAACATGCTCATTAGGAGATAGACTGCGAGGGATAAGCTCCGTAGTCAAAAGGGAAACAACCCAGACCGACAGCTAAGGTCCCTAAATGTACGTTAAGTGATAAAGGATGTGGAATTACTCAGACAGCTAGGAGGTTGGCTTAGAAGCAGCCATTCCTTTAAAGAGTGCGTAATAGCTCACTAGTCAAGTGATTCTGCGCCTATAATTTCCGGGACTGTCAAACGTACTACCGAAGCTTCGGAATCCGGTGATGAACCGGATTGGTAGGGGAGCGTTCCATTAACCGCTGAAGGTAGACCCGTGAGGGCTGCTGGAGGAGATGGAAATGAGGATGCAGGCACGAGTAACGATAATCCCGGTGAAATTCCGGGACACCGAAAGCCTAAGGTTTCCTGAGTAAAGTAAATCTGCTCAGGGTTAGTCGGCCCCTAAGGCGAGGCCGAAGGGCGTAGTCGATGGGAAACAGGTTAATATTCCTGTACCAGTGGCAAACCGTTTGAACTATGGGGTGGCGCAGAAGTGAAAGATCAGCCGTCTGACGAAATAGACGGTCTAAGCGTGTAGGGAGTCCTTCCAGGCAAATCCGGAAGGATAATTCTGAGACGTGATGGGGAGTCCTTTGGACACAAACTGATCCTAATCATACTGACAAGAAAAACCTCTATGTGAGGGTTGTCACTGACCGTACCTTAAACCGACACAGGTAGGCGGGATGAATATTCTAAGGTGCTTGGATGAACTCAGGTCAAGGAACTCGGCAAACTGACCTCGTAACTTCGGGATAAGAGGTACCTCGAGTATGTGATGTAATTCGCTTACGGAGCAGAAAGAGGTCGCAGTGAAATGGCCCAAGCGACTGTTTAACAAAAACACAGGTCTCTGCTAAATCGTAAGATGATGTATAGGGACTGACACCTGCCCGGTGCTGGAAGGTTAAGGGGATGTGTCATTCTCCCGCTTCGGCGGGAGGAGAAGCACTGAGCTGAAGCCCCAGTAAACGGCGGCCGTAACTATAACGGTCCTAAGGTAGCGAAATTCCTTGTCGGGTAAGTTCCGACCTGCACGAATGGTGCAACGATTTGGGCGCTGTCTCGACCTGAGATCCAGTGAAACTGTAGCGTCGGTGAAGATGCCGGCTACCCGCGGCAGGACGGAAAGACCCCGTGAACCTTTACTACAGCCTGATATTGGGTTTTGATTCCGCATGTAGAGTATAGGTGGGAGACTGTGAAGCGTGGACGCCAGTCTGCGTGGAGTCACCGTTGGAATACCACCCTTGCGTTGTCGGAATTCTAACGCGATTCCGTGAATCCGGAATGCGAACAGTGTCAGGTGGGTAGTTTGACTGGGGCGGTCGCCTCCTAAAATGTAACGGAGGCGCTCAAAGGTTCCCTCAGTACGGTTGGTAATCGTACGCTGAGTGTAAAGGCAAAAGGGAGCTTGACTGCGAGAGAGACATTTCGAGCAGGTGGGAAACCAGGACTTAGTGATCCGGCGGTTGCAAGTGGAAGCGCCGTCGCTCATCGGATAAAAGGTACTCCGGGGATAACAGGCTTATCTCCCCCAAGAGTTCACATCGACGGGGAGGTTTGGCACCTCGATGTCGGCTCGTCACATCCTGGGGCTGGAGAAGGTCCCAAGGGTTGGGCTGTTCGCCCATTAAAGTGGCACGCGAGCTGGGTTCAGAACGTCGTGAGACAGTTCGGTCCCTATCCGCCGTGGGCGTAGGAAATTTGAGAGGAGCTGCTTCTAGTACGAGAGGACCGAAGTGGACGAACCTCTAGTGTATCAGTTATCACGTCAGTGGTACCGCTGAGTAGCTACGTTCGGATGAGATAAGCACTGAAAGCATATAAGTGCGAAACTCACCTCAAGACAAGATTTCCCTGAAGAGTCCTTGTAGACGACAAGGTTGATAGGCCACAGATGTAAGCTCAGTAATGAGTTAAGTCGAGTGGTACTAATGACTCGTTTGACTTTGTCAATCTTTTAATTTTTTCAGTCGGTAGCTGCAGCATCTGTTGTTCACCCTTAAATTTATATTTCCGGGCGATTTTATCGTAGGGGAAACACCTCTTCCCATTCCGAACAGAGAAGTTAAGCCCTACAGAGCTGATGGTACTGCCCTGGCAACGGGGTGGGAGAGTAGGACGTCGCCGGAAACCTTATAAAAAAGCCCCGCATTCGCGGGGCTTTTTTTATATTCCCACTTTTTTACTGGATGTGAATATAACGGTGCATGATCTCCAGACGCCTGATTACCTGCTCTCCCGGTGATAACTGCTTTAATTCTTCCTGTAAACGACCGTCTTCATGAGATTGTAAATACCTGATGACCCAGTCCAATACTTCTTCGGGAAATGCACCGATATACCGATTTCGGGCTGCCTGTAAATATTCCGCTGCCTCCTGACAGGTTCCCGGTAGGGATTCAAAACGATCCGTCTCACCTGTATCCCCTGGTTTTACATAATGACTCTCAGCTATATGTAAATACTTCTCAGGTTCAGAAAATGTGGTGAGAATGGCATGGGTGATTCCTGACAATAAAAGATGAATAAATGCCGAACCGTCCGGACTCCGGATTTCAAAGGTCTGCCGAATATATTTTGTCTGATAGTGCTCCTGAAGCCGGGGGTTCACCAGGGGAGCCATATCTTCACCTTCTGGCCATCCCAGAGGAACCCGGATCAGGGCAGAACGGTTTAAATCACTCCAGTATATTTGTGTTGGCGCTTCCTGATGGGGAACCAGCCTGAAATAACTGGATGGAATGGTGTTTCCAAATGCTGAAAGTGTGGGTGCATAATCACATAAGCCCCCAATACACTGCCGGGCTAGTTCTGAAAGTCCCTTGTCAGTACGGGTCCGGTTGACTCCATCACGAATCATCTCCAAGTGAAAATGCATACCCGTCCCTGCATTCCCATCGCTGATTTTCGGCGCAAAGGTGGCTAATAATCCATGACGGTATGCCACATTTCGAACAACCCATTTCGCCAAAAGCATTGTATCCGCCGCCTGAGGCACGGGTGCCGGCAACATCTCTATTTCATACTGAACCCCAAATTTTCCATGAATCTGTGGATCGGCGCTTTCTATGCGTGAAATCATCCCCACTTCAGAATGCCCGTATTTTACCAGCCCTGTAATATCACTGGTCCTCTGGACCATTTCTCGTAAGACATCCTGAAATGGACTAAAAGGCGCCGATGCATGATATCCTGACTGAGGAGGGGCTTCATAATGTAAACTATCCCGATCTCCTAACAGATAAAATTCCAGCTCCCCATGTGCCCATAATTCGTAATTTTGCTCGTGTTTCAGCTTCTCATACAGGGTCTGGAGCAAATTGTCCGGACAAAATGGAGTCCTGTTGTAATCCCGGTCAACAAAACGGCACATGAAATCCAAACTTTCAGGATCAAAAGGGCTAAGAAAGGCAGAAGGATAATAAGGTACCACGTAAAGATCTGATCCTGTAGCAGGGATCATCCCTTTGAAAAGGCTGGAACCATCTACCCGTTCACCTGCCGATAATATCCGTTCAGTATATTCCCGGGAATGAAGGGGGATAATCAAATCCTTCAGTTTCCCATCCAGTCCGGCATAGTGAAATGTAAGTCTTTGGATCCCATTCTCACTAATGAAATGCATGATGTCGGACCGCTGAATTTTTCCGGGTACGATCCCCATGCGCTGTGCGATCATGCGTGTCATGTTTTCCTCATATTGCTTATGTCTTTGATATTCTGTTCACAAAATATACAGAAAAAAAAGCCCCGTTTCCGGGGCTCAATATATTTTAATGACGTCTATTTGTATTGATAATTCATGTACCGGTAATAGTAATAATAACTGCCGCCCTTCATGTGTTTGGGGGTGATGGCGTTAATCACTGCACCCAGCATGGGCAGTTTGATCTGCTGAACGATGTTTTGTACCTGATCCAGTGCTTCATTATGGGTCACACCGCTCTTTACCACAACTACAAGCCCGTCACAAAGCCTTGCCAACAGCGAAGCATCCGTCACGGCGATGATCGGTGGAGCATCGAAGAATATTTTATCATATTGTTGGGTCAGCGCCTGATAAATTTCTCTCATTTTCTTGGATCCCAACATTTCAGAAGGATTGGGCGGCAAATTTCCCGAAGGTAAAATGTAAAGATTTTCCACACTGGTTTCATGTATACACTCTTCGATGGTGTTCGAACCTGTGATAATATCGGCAATACCCGGAACTCTCGGAACCTTGAACACTTTCTGTAAAACCGGCCGTCGCATATCTGTATCCACTAAAAGAGTCTTCTGATCCATCTGGGCAAAGGCAATGGCCAGGTTGGCAATCGTTGTGGATTTTCCCTCTCCGGGGCCTGCAGATGTAATTACAATAGATTTGATGATTTTATCCACCCCGGATAATTCAATGTTGGTTCTCATGGAACGATAGGCTTCAGAAACGGGTGACTTGGGATCGAAATGGGTAATAAGCCGGGACTGGTACTGTGAGATCTCTGCATTGGTTACCGACCGGGCCTTTTTTGCGGCCTTGATTTCATCAATCTCCGGGATGACCGCCAAGGTCGTGATTCCTTTTTTCACCAGATCTTCTTTGGTCTTTATGGTGTTGTCCAGGAATTCCTTCAGAAAGATAATACCAATACCCAGTCCAAGTCCTAAAAATCCACCCAGCAGAACATTCAGTTTCTTCTTGGGGGATACGGGATATTTTGGAGGCACCGATTGGTCAATCACATACACGTTGCTGATCTGGCTCGCTTCGGTAATACGGGATTCCTCATATTTGTTCTTCATCAACATGTAAATGTTCTCGTTTACCAGTCTTTCCCGCTCCAGACGTGAGAATGTGATAATCACCTGAGGCAGCTTTTCCAATTCTTTACTGTAATGGTCCACCAGTTTTTTGAATTCTTTGGCCTTGCTTCGAAGCAAAATCTGTTCGATCCGTAGCTTAATCACATCCTCCAGCATGCTTTGGTTGATACTCAGGGGATCATTGGGACCGGGAATATATCCCCGGCTGATGAGCATGCGGGTTTCCTGGTTCAACCGTTCTTTCATCTTATCCATCTGGACTTTGATGGTCTGAATCTGTGGCGCGTTTTCGTCTATGCCCTTGGCGATGGCTTCTACGACAGATGCTTCCAGTTTGGCGATCTTTGTCTGAAGTTCCAGGATGAGGGGATTGGCTGTCTGTATAAAATTGTTTAATAGCTCCTTTTCCTTGATATCCAATTCACGGGTCAGATATTTTAACTGCTGCTCGTTGATTTCAAGTTCTGCCATGGCACTGTAATACTCGGATTCAAAATTAGAAAGCTGATCCAGTAAATTTTTTGAGGCTTCATCAAGATTCACCACACCTTCCCGTTGTTGGAAGGCTCTGAGTGAATCCTCACTGACTCGCAAACGCTCTTCAACCTGTTCCAGCTGTTCCTGGATAAAGGATTTTACTTCGGACATGGCCCCCCTGGACCGTTCCAGATCCTGCTTGTAATATTCATAGGCAAAGGTGTTGGCAATGAGGGCCGCTTCCTGTGGATCCGGTGATTTAATGGAAATGCGAATCGTCTGCGTGTTCCGTTCAGGTGTGATGGTGATGGCTTCCTGAAGGGTATAGGCCAAAGACCGGATGGTGTCTGCCCGGGTGGATATCCACTCTTCAGCCTCAGCATCCCTGTTCCCCAGAAGCAGTATCCATTTTTTTACCTGGTTGAAGAAGGATTCTACCTTTTCTTCCTGTCCCTTCCCCAGAATGTATAAAGAATCAGGAGAATAATTTTCCATCAGGTTTTCTATGGTGTTTTCTGCCAGACTACGGGATTTAAGGATTTCCACTTCGTTATTGATTTCCATCTGTGAATTTCCCAATGGCGTCATGACATCGAAAATGGCTGCTGTCTGATTTCCGGCGGCACCGATCAGTATTTGTGTGGATGCCTCATAAATGGGTGTTTGATTGAAGGTATACCAAATCGTCACGGCCGTGACCAGAATAAAAGATAAGGCAATGATCCATTTCCCTTTTAAAAGGATCTGAAAAATTTCCTTGATATTGATTTCTTCTTCTTCGTTATATGGCATGTAGTGATTATTTTGATTCATCCTGTCCCTTCGTGTTGTTTACAGCAAAGATAAATTAATTATTCGATCATGTATTGGAAAGTTTTTTTATTGTTTCCGATTCTTTTGTGACGGAGGTAACAGACAGATGGGTTTGCAGATAGAATATAAATCCCAGAAGTGTCAAAGCAATAAATCCCACCAGGTGGAGCACCACGGCATAGGTAAAGGCAAAGGATTTTTCTATGCCGTACATCATCAAAGCCTGTACGATGGCCACATGATAGGTCCCCACATACCCCGGAACAGACGGAACACTGACTGCAAAGGAGGAGGTGGTTAGTAAAACTGCGGCCGGCAAAATTCCCAGTTCCATGCCGAACATTCTAAAACCGGTCCAGAATACAGCCCCATAAATGGCCCACAATACAAGGCTCAATAACAATACATAGAGCCGGTATTTCATATCAAAGACCACACACAAACCTGAATGCAGATGGCGGATAATATGCCACAGACGCCCTTTTTTCGTGTCCATAAATTGGGTGAGCCTCTGGTGGTAACGGTAGTAGATGGCAAAAAATACCAGAATCATTAAAAGTGCCAGGGCTAAAAGCAAACGTGTGTTTCCGGCCCATTCCGGAAGGGGGGATAGCAGGGAAATTCCCAGGAGGAAAAAGAAAAAGCTGAAAACATCCACAATCCGTTCCAGGACTATGGTTGAAAACAGGTGGGGTGTGCTGATACCTGTCAGTGTGGATGTGGAGTAGGCCCGGAGCAATTCCCCCAGGCGGAAAGGAAGGACATTATTGCCGAAATACCCGATCATCACGCCTTTGTGTAGCGTGTATAAAGAAAGATGCCTGTGATCCTTCAGGAAAAAGGTCCACCGGTAGGCACGGACCCATACCGTGAGAATCATCAGAAGGGTTGCCACCAAATACCACCACAGATTGACTGTCGCAAATCCCCGACGGACAGCTAGCCAGTCCAGTCCCTTGATCGAATAATAAAGAGCGATACCGGATATCAAAATCCCCGATGCCAGTTGTAAGCCCCGTTTTCTGGTCTCCTTTTTCATGTCAGAAAGTTTACAAACAGCCTGCCTTTTATAAAACAGAATTATGCCCCTTGAGATGATGAGAGCTGTCAGATGGGCTTGTTTTCTTTTTAAAAAGACTTTAGATTCGCCGAAATCCAAAAAAAGGAGTGTGTGTATGGAAAATCAGGTAGGAAATCTTGCCGGTAACGTATGGAAGACTCTCTCTTCCGAAGGACCGAAATCTGTAGCTGCCCTGGTAAAAGAGACCGGGGAAAAGAAAGACATGGTGCTCATGGCTCTTGGATGGCTGCTTCGGGAAGATAAGCTGAAGACAGAGGTCAAAGGCAAGTGCACCATGTACGGCCTTAAGTAACACCGCGCAAGGAACCGAAAGAATCAGAAAGACAGGGCCTGCCCTGTCTTTTTTTGATCTATCCTTTTATGATTCTGATAGCTGAAAATCCTTTGATATATGCAAGGTTCATCCTAACTTAACAGGCTAAAGCGGAGAAGCTATGATCATTGCGATTGACGGTCCGGCCGGATCGGGAAAAACTACAACAGCCCGGGAAGTGGCCCGGCGTCTGGGCATTGCCCGGCTGGATACGGGAGCCATGTATCGTGCCATCACCCTGGGTGTATTGGAAGCCGGTCTTGATCCGCAGGACAGCAACGCAGTGGAAGATCTTTTGGATTCACTTCAGGTGGATATGGAGGGTGACCGGATCTTTCTGAATGGGAAAGAGGTTACAGACCGGATCCGCTTGTCCGATGTAACCGAAGCCGTGAGTCCTGTAAGTGCCATGAAAGCGGTTCGGGAAAAGATGGTTTCCCTTCAGCGGGAAATCGGGCTAAAACAGGATTGTGTGGTGGACGGACGGGATATCGGAACGGTGGTCTTTCCTGATGCAGACTATAAATTTTTTCTGGTGGCCGACACCCGTGTAAGAGCGGAACGGCGGCTGAAAGAACAGGCTGATAAAGGGGAGAATCTGTCGCTGGATGAAGTGACGCGCCAGATTGAAATGCGGGACCGGATGGATTCCTCCCGGGATCAATCCCCCCTGAAAAAAGCAGATGATGCCATTGAAATAAACACCTCGAACCTGACAATCGACCAGCAGGTTCAGAGGATTATTGATAAGGTCGAATCAAACCCAAATGTTACGATGAAGGAGTCTTTGATGACGGAAGAGAAAACCGTTGAACAGGTTGAAACAGAAAACCCTCAGGAACCCGTGATTGCTGAGGCAGAAAAAAAATCAATTGCGGACCCCTATGACATGATTAAACACGTCACACGGGAACAGGTAGAAGAAATCAGCGAAGTAAAAGAAGAGATCGACGAAGAACTTGAAACCCTTTATAACCGGACGCTGAAGAAATTTAATGACGACAAGCGGGTGATGGGACATGTTATCCGGGTCGGTGAAAAAGATGTCGTGGTGGATATCGGATTTAAATCCGAAGGCATGATTCCCCTGGATGAGTTTGGAGATAAAATCCCCGAGGTCGGCGAACAAATTGAAATCTATGTCGATAAAATCGAAGATCAGCATGGTCAGTTGGTTTTATCCAAAAAGAAAGCCGATTTTCTCAAATCCTGGGAAGTCCTCAAACAAAAATATGCCGATAACGACATCATTGAAGGTAAGATTATCAAACGGATTAAGGGCGGTATGGTTGTGGATCTGAACGGTGTGGAAGCTTTTCTTCCCGGATCCCAGATCGATGTTCGTCCCATTACCGATTTTGATGCATATATCGGAAAAACCATGGATTTCAAAATTGTGAAGCTGAATGAAGCACGGAAAAATATCGTGATCAGCCACAAGGAAATCAAGGAAGAAGCCCTGAAAGAGAAACGGGAAGAACTTTTAAGCCAGATTCAGGTGGATCAGGTATTGAAAGGCCGTGTCAAGAACATCACCGATTTCGGTGTTTTTGTGGACCTTGGAGGTGTAGACGGATTGCTTCACATTACCGATATGTCCTGGGGACGCATCAATCATCCTTCCGAAATGGTGAAAGTAGATGATATCATTACAGTGAAGGTGATAGACTATGATACGGAGAAACAGCGTGTTTCCTTAGGACTCAAGCAGTTGACACCTCATCCGTGGGAAGAGATCGAACAACGTTATCCCATCGGTTCCGTTGTGAAGGGAAGAGCCGTTTCCATCACCAATTACGGGATTTTTGTGGAGTTGGAAAAGGGTGTTGAAGGACTCATCCACATCAGCGAGCTGAGCTGGACACAACACATCAAACATCCTTCAGAATTGTTTAACCTGAATGATGAAATCGAAGCCAAAGTCCTCTCCATTGATTCGGAAGAACGGAAAATCTCGCTGGGTGTCAAGCAGCTTCAGCCGGATCCCTGGGAATCCATTGAGCAGCGCTATACGGAAGGTATGCAGGTGAAAGGTGTTGTCCGGAACCTGACCCAGTTCGGTGCTTTTGTGGAGTTGGAAGAGGGCATTGACGGGCTGGTTCATGTATCCGACCTTTCCTGGACCCGTAAAATCCGCCATCCCAAGGAAGTCCTTCAGAAAGGACAGGAAGTGGATGTGGTAATCCTGGAAGTGAATACCGACAGCCGGAAAATCTCGCTGGGTATCAAACAGCTTGAAACCAATCCCTGGGATGTTATCGAGGAAAAATACAAACCTGGTTCCATGGCCAAAGGGGAAGTCCTGAAAATTCTGGAAAAAGGCGTGATCGTACAGCTTGAGGAGAATGTGGAAGGACTCATTCCCATGGGCGACATGAGCAAGAAAGACCGGAAAAACTACACGAAAGCCGTAAAAGTCGGTGAAGAAGTGGAGCTCCGGGTTGAAAAGGTAGACCGGGATGAACGGAAAGTCATCCTGTCCCGTGATGACCTGATCATGAACGAAGAAGAAAAAGAGATTGCCAAGGTCATATCAAGCCAGGAAAATGCTACTCAGAAAATCGAAATCCCCGAAGATATCCTGAATAAACTCCAGACTGACGAGAAATCAGAAGAGGAAAAGCCTGCCAAAAAGGAGGCGGAATCGAAAAAGAAAAGCCCGAAAAGTGCAGACAAGAAAACTGAAGAAGAATCAGCTGAAGAGGTCCCAGAAGTAGAAGAAGCCGATGAAGAACCGGATGCGGAAGCGGAAGGCAAGGCAGACAAGAAGAAAACTTCCAAAGCTGACAAGAAGGAAGAAGAAGCACTTGCCGAAGAAACATCTGAAGTATCGGGTGAGGCTGAAGATTCGAAAGAAGAGGCTGTTGAAACCGGGGCAGAAGATACAGAAGAAACGGCTGAAGAAGAGGCCGATGAAGATAACGCAGGGAAAAAAGCATAATTTTCCGGCGTATGGCGTATGATATATCAGAAAAGGCGGTCTTGAACCGCCTTTTTTGTATTTGTCGGTTATGGTTGGAAACAAATTGCGAATCATGTAATTTTATCCTGCAATGAAAACCCTGAATGTTAAAAAGTCCCTTACCTGGCTCATTTCCTTTTTTCTGGCGGTATTGGTCTGGTTTGTGATTGTGAACAACAAGGATTATACCGTGAATATGGAAATCCCCATTAAGGTATATGAACCCCGGGAAAATAAAACCCTGAAAAACATAATTCCTTCGACGGCTGTGGTGCGTTTCAAGGGGAAAGGCCGGGCTTTATTGACGGCAAAGATTTTCAAAGAACCTTCGTTGATCCTGGATGTGGCCAATATTCAGGAACGGTATCATGTTTCCCTGAATGAATACTATCAGAAATATCCAAACCGGGTGGATTATCCCAGGGGAGACATGGAGTTTTTGGAAGTGGTTTACCCGGATACCTTCACCATCCTGATTGATGATAAAATCAGCCGTGAACTTCCGGTGAAACTCAATTATTCGGCGGAACCGGCTCCGGGATATCTCTTTTCCGGAAAACCCGTGATGGAACCCGGTACGGTAGTTGCCACAGGCCCTAAATCCAAATTGCACCCCCTCAGTGCCATTGAGACCCGGCATCTGAAGCCTGGAAATATTAACCGTGAAACCATTCTTGAAGTAGAACTGGTCAATCCCGATCCTTCATTCATCAGCCTGAGCCAGAAGACCGTGAAAATTACTTTTCAGGTGGAAACCATCGGCGAAAGAACCTTTACCAATATCCCGGTTCAGGCACAAAATGCTCCGGAAAATATAACGGTCCGTTTTATCCCCTCTGCTGTATCTCTGACAATTGTAGGGAGCAATGAATATATTCAGTCCCTGAGCAGTGACAGCATTCAGGTAATTTTCGACTATGCCAAAAAATGGATCCCTTCCAAAATTTATTATCAACCTGAGGTGAAAATTCCGGAAAAGGTTTTAAACTGGAAAGATTTACAACCGGCACGCATCGAGGTGGCCATTGTCCGAAAATAAAAACCCTTTGATTCTGGGGATTGAATCCTCCTGTGATGAAACCAGCGTCGCTTTGCTCCGGGGCTTTGATGTTCTTTCCCATGTGATATATTCCCAGCTGATCCATCAGGAATACGGGGGGGTTGTGCCTGAACTGGCCAGCCGTGAACACGAAACAGCTATCTCCCGGGTGGTGGATAAGGCCTTTGCCGGGGCGGAAGGACTTACACCGGCGGATGTGGATGCTATCGCTGTGACTTACGGTCCCGGACTCATGGGAGCTTTGCTGGTAGGACTCAATTTTGCAAAAGGTCTGGCGATTGCACTGGATAAACCTCTGATTGCCGTGAATCATGTGGAAGCACACCTCTATGCCCCTTTTCTGGAATTTCCCGAACTGAAACCGCCCATGTTGAGTTTGCTGGTATCCGGTGGCCATACTATGCTTATTGATGTCCGGGGAATCCGGGATTTTACCATCCTGGGGCAGACCCTCGATGATGCGGCAGGAGAATCTTTTGATAAAGTCGCCCGCCTGTTGAATATCGGCTATCCCGGCGGACCGGTGATTGACCGCCTGTCTGAAAAGGGAGATCCTGAAGCCGTGGTTTTTCCCCGGCCTTATCTGGATAAAGATTCCCTGGATTTCAGCTTTAGTGGATTGAAAACCGCCGTGTTGAATTATACCAAAACAAAAGAATCTTTTACCGATCAGGAAATTGCAGATATCGCCGCCGGATTTCAGGCTTCAGTCGTGGATGTCCTGGAAGAAAAGGTTCGCAGGGCTGTTCTGAAAACCGGTCATAAGCATGTTATTTTAGCCGGAGGCGTGGCTGCAAACCGGTTGCTGCGAAAACGCCTGAAAGGACTGGAAACGAAGATGGGAGTCCATCTTTATTATCCGCCGTTGAAATACTGTACCGACAATGCAGCCATGATTGCCGCTGCAGGTGTTCTTTACTATGAAAAAGGGTGGACCTCGGGTTTGCACGTCCCTGCGGTCCCCAATCTCAGGATCTATGATCATTCCCATACTGGATAACGGGTCTTTAACTCTCAACGCATGGAGCCTGTCAGGATCTATCCTCCTGGTGATTCTCTATTGCCTGTGGCTTTTCTTTACCCTGTTCCGTTCACGGAGATCCCGAAAACTCCGGATTGTCTTCATAACCCTCCGGACCCTGGCGTTGCTCCTCCTTTTAGCCATGATCTGTGATTTGCGCCTGGATTTGACCCGTTGGCAGAATCAAACTCCCCAATCCCTGTTTCTTTTCGACCAGTCTGCCAGTATGGATTCAGCCTGGACTTCAGAATCCCTGGAGGATTTTTATCAGCATCCCCTGACCCGGCGCCTGGATAAAGAGACCCGGATTGTCCGTTACGGTGGAGGCGAGTCGGGAAAAAAACTCAGATCCTGGCCGCAATATGATGAGTTTCATGAACCCGTCACGGATTTTGAATCCCTGATTTCATCATCCCTTGAAAATCTTGGGCACACACCGGACCAGCTTGTCTTTTTGACGGACGGACAGAATGTAAAAGGCCTGGACGCCACACAGATCACCTTTCCCCGGGAACTCACCTGGTTACTCGTGGGGGTGGGGGATACGCTGACACCGGGGCGCTTTACCGTGTCATCCTGGGATCTTCCACAAACAGCTGTGGCAGGAGATTCAACCCAAATCCGTGCCCGGATAAGTTATGAGGGTGAAGAAACAGTTGAAGGCGTCTTCGAATTGTTCGGCCATCAACAACGTTTGTCTGAAAGCCGGTCACTTGTATTTGAACCGGCCTCCGTCAGGGATGTCAATTTTGATCTGATCCCGGTACATCAGGGTTATCTGGCCCTTTCCCTGCGTTTCAGAAATCAAAGGAATCACGACATGCCGGTCAAAGGTTATACCCGTCTTTCGGTTCGTCCGAAGCAAACCAGTGTGCTTATCATCAGTCCGCCTGATCCGGATGTGAATTTTATCCGGTATCATCTTCACATGGCGGAAAAACCGGAATTTTACACTGTGGAAAGCTGGGAAAAAGAACATCCGGAGGAATCACCGGATCTGTTGTTGTTAGGCCCCGGCCAATCCTCGGGAAACTATGACCATATCCCGGCAATACAAGTCCGGGGTTGCCAGGGAGATGAAGGTGTGGAAGTTTCCGGTTTTCAGGTCATCAACACTCTCGTTCTGACCCATCTCCATGATCGTCCGGTCCTTAACCGGGAAATCTGGTCCCGGTTCCCGCCTGTCACCGCTTTCCCCGATGCGGAGGGAATTCCAATTCTTGAAGATGCCGAGAAAAAGGTCGTGGTTTTAGCCTATCAGTCTGAAAACCGTCATATCATTTTCAATGGATGTGGTTTTTGGCGATGGGCCTGGGCAGGATATGGCACAGACCGGGTGGGTGCCTGGAAGCGACTCATTGGCAACATCGCCCGTTTTCTCATGGCTCCGCGACAGGAGTGGGCCTGGCTTGAATTGCCCAGGGATCCCCTTTATGGCGGCATAACAGGGGAAATTCCCGTGATTAAAGGACCGGATGTAAACCCGGGAGCTGCTTCCGGAAGGATTACACTGACAGACAGTACCGGTTCCCTGGTGTGGAATTCATCCCTGCTGACCCTTGATCAGCCTGTGACCCATGTGTCTCTCCCCGGATTGGAACCCGGATACTATCAGGCAATGCTGGACATTTATTTTCAGGGGGAAAAAGCCGGTACTGATTCCCTGAAGCTGCCGGTAAGCGACCTGAATCCTGAACGGCTGATCACCGGTTGTAATATGAAAACTTTGCGGGAATGGGCCTATGAGCAAAACGGACACGCCCTTCATCTGTCAGAATGGGACCGGGGGGAACAATTCCTGAACTTTGACGAAGAATATACGCGTCATGTGATCCATGTGGATTTCAGAAGGGATCTGTTATGGATTCTTCTGGTTTTGATCCTGCTCACATCGGAATGGATTATCCGGAAAACCGCAGGATGGGAATAACAAGGAGTCTTTGAATTCAATATGGTTCTCATTATATTTCAAAGTTGTAAGAGAATTAAGCGGAGGTCAAGGTGAAGCGAATCTGTGTAGTTGGAACGGGGTATGTGGGACTCGTATCGGGAACGGGACTGGCGGATTTTGGAAATCATGTGGTCTGTGTGGATATTGATAAGGATAAGATTGAACTCCTGAAAAAAGGGAAAATTCCAATTTACGAACCGGGTTTGAAAGAGGTAGTAGACCGGAATGTAAAGGCGGGCAGGCTCCGTTTTTCCACGGATATTGATAAAGCCATCCGGGATTCGGAAGTGGTTTTTTCTGCCGTAGGAACACCTCCCGGGGAAGGCGGCGAAGCGGATTTGAGGGCAGTATGGGCTGTGGCGACTGTTTTTGCCAAAAATCTCGATGGTTATAAAGTCTTTGTGAATAAATCCACGGTCCCCGTGGGCACGGGCCGGAAGGTATATGAACTGATTCGTGAACTGGCAGGACGGGATGCTTCATTTGATGTGGTTTCCAATCCGGAATTTTTACGGGAAGGATCCGCCGTCGGCGATTTTCTCCATCCGGACCGGGTGGTCATCGGAAGCAGCAATCCCAAAGCTACGGAAATCATGAAGGATGTTTACAAAGCCCTTTATTTGCGGAAAACCCCCTATGTAGAAACCAATATTGAATCGGCTGAATTAATCAAATATGCCTCCAATGCTTTTCTTGCCACAAAAATTACATTTATCAATGAAATAGCGAACTTATGCGACAAGGTGGGAGCCGACGTGCATGTGGTGGCGGAAGCCATGGGACAGGATGGACGGATCAGCCCCAAATTTCTCCATCCGGGTCCCGGTTATGGCGGAAGCTGTTTCCCCAAAGATACCATGGCCCTGGTGGAAATTTTTAAAGAAGTGGGGATCAAAACAAAAGTGGTGGAAGCGGTGGTGGAAGCCAATGAACATCAGAAAGCTTTGGTGGTGGACCGGTTGAAAGAGCTCATACCGGATTTGAAGGGGAAAGTGATTGCCATACTCGGGCTCTCTTTCAAGCCCAACACCGACGATACCCGCTTTTCTCCCTCCAAGGTGGTCATTCCCCTGCTGGAAAAAGAGGGTGCCCGGGTTCAGTGTTATGATCCTGTAGCCACAAAGGATTTCAAACGGGATTTCCCCGATCTGGATTATAAAAAGAGTGCCTACGATGCCTGTCAAGGCGCCGATGCCGTGATCCTCATGACGGAATGGAATGAATTCCGCGGACTGGATCTGGAAGAGATAAAAAAATTGTTGAAATCCCCTGTTTTTCTCGATACCCGGAATGTCTATGATCCGGCGGATATGCGGGAAAGAGGTTTTATATACGGCTCTGTGGGCCGGGCCCATATCCGGTAAGGAATTATTGTATGCCCTTTACATTTGAAAAAACAAAACTTCCCGGAGTTGTCGTGTGCAAACCCCGAATCTTTGCCGATGACCGGGGATATTTTTTTGAATCCTGGAATCTTCGGGATTTTGCCGAAGGCGGGATTCATGAAACCTTCGTTCAGGATAATCAGTCCGCCTCGGTGAAAAATACCATCCGCGGACTCCATTACCAGGCCAAACCCTTTCAGCAGGCAAAACTGGTGCGGGTTCTTTCCGGTGCGATTCTGGATTGCGCCGTGGATCTCCGGCCCCATTCCCCCACATTCAAACAGTCCCTTCTCTATGAATTGACAGATGAAAAAGGGATCTCCCTCTTTATTCCTGAAGGATTTGCCCATGGTTTCCGGGTGTTAAGCGATAAAGCTGTGGTACTTTACAAAGCTTCTGCATTTTACGCACCGGAATACGACCGGGGGATTGCCTGGAACGATCCGGATTTGCATATTGACTGGGGAATTGAATCTCCCATTCTATCTGAGAAAGATAAAAATCAACCACGTTTAAGGAATATTGATCATGCAGAACTCTAAACTTTTAATCACCGGCGGGTCGGGATTTATCGGCAGTAATTTTATCCGGATGCTTCTCACGGAAAAAGAGGGGTATGAGGTCTATAACCTGGATAAACTCACCTATGCCGGAAATCCGGAAAATCTTCAGGATCTGGAAGCCGATCCCCGGTATCATTTTATTCGTGGGGATATCAGTGATGAAACATGTGTGAAAGATTTGTTTCAGCAGGAAACCTTTGACGGGGTCATCAACTTTGCGGCAGAATCCCACGTGGATCGCTCCATTATGAGTGCCGCACCCTTTGTAATAACCAATGTGTTGGGAACACAGATCCTTTTGGATGCCGCCCGGGCAACGGGGGTGAAACGCTTTTTACAGGTATCCACCGATGAGGTGTACGGTTCCCTGGGAAAGGACGGTTATTTCACGGAAACATCACCTCTAAAACCCAACTCCCCCTATTCTGCCAGCAAAACCGCCGCCGATCTTCTGGTCCGCGCCGCCTGGAAAACCCATGAATATCCCACTTTGATAACCCGGTGCTCCAATAACTACGGTCCCTACCAGTTTCCGGAAAAACTCATCCCCCTCATGATTGCCAATGCCCTGGAGGATAAACCCCTGCCGGTATATGGGGACGGGAAAAACATCCGGGACTGGCTCCATGTAAAGGATCACTGTGAAGCCCTCCTCTGCGTGTATGAAAAGGGTAAACCGGGCGAAATCTACAATATCGGCGGGAATAACGAATGGCAGAACATTGATATTGTCCGGGAAATCCTTCTGATTTTGGGAAAACCCGAATCGCTTATCACCTATGTAAAAGACCGCCCCGGCCACGACCGGCGCTATGCCATTGATGCCACAAAGATTAAAAATGAACTGGGTTGGACACCCTCCTATACCTTTGAAAAGGGACTTGAAGAAACTGTCCATTGGTACGTAAATTTCAGGAATTGGTGGGAACGGGTCCGCAGTGGCGAGTATCTGAACTACTATGAAAAACAGTACAGCAGCCGGTAGATTGGAATGAACCGGTTAACCAACACAATTGACGCTTCAATGTGAACCATTGATCTGAAGGAAGCAGGGAGAAACATGACATTCTATGAGAAATTACAGACAAAGAACGTAGCCTTTGGAGTCATCGGGCTTGGGTATGTGGGCCTTCCCCTCGCCGTGGAAGCTGCCAAAGCGGGATTTAAAGTGACAGGGATTGAAATTGATCCCGAAAAAGTTAAGAAAGTCAATGAGGGGCAGAACTATATCGGGGATGTTGCTGATGCAGATTTAAAGCAGGTTGTCACAGATGGATATCTGACGGCGACAACGGATTTTTCCGCCATAAAAGAGCTGGAGTATGTAAGTATTTGTGTCCCCACACCCCTGAATAAACTCCGGGATCCGGATATGTCCTTCATCTCGTCTGCCATGCAGGAAATCACCCGGTATTTGCATAAAGATCTGGTTGTCATCCTGGAATCTACCACCTATCCCGGGACGACAAGGGAATACATGCTGCCTTACCTGGAAGAGACAGGGCTAAAGGTAGGAAAGGACTTTTTCTTAGCTTTTTCACCGGAGCGGGTAGATCCCGGAAACCCGGTATATCATACAAAAAACACGCCCAAAGTGATTGGTGGCATCACAAAAGAGTGCACGAAGCACGCCATGGCGGTATACAAGCAGATCTTTGATCAGATGGTGCCTGTGGCCAGCGCGGAAGCGGCGGAAATGGCCAAACTTCTGGAAAACACCTTTCGTATGATCAATATCGGGATGGTGAATGAGCTGGCGATCATCTGCGACCGCCTGGGAGTGGATGTATGGGAAGTGATTGAAGCTGCCGGTACCAAACCCTTCGGATTTATGAAATTTTTTCCGGGACCGGGATTAGGTGGGCATTGCATCCCCATCGATCCTCACTACCTGAGCTGGAAAATGCGGACCCTCAATTACAAAACCCGTTTTATCGAACTGGCGGCGGAAGTGAATACCAGCATGCCTGAATATGTGATTGAATCGGTGATTGAGGGACTCAATTATCATAAAAAGGCCATTAACGGATCAAAAATACTCCTTCTGGGAATGGCGTATAAGAAAGACATTGACGATCTGCGGGAATCCCCGGCCATTGATATCTACAACATCCTTGTGGACAAAGGGGCGGAGGTTATCTACCATGATCCCCACTGTCCCCTATTCAAACTGGACGGAGCGGGTTACGTGGAATCGGCACCACTGACGACAGACCTTTTGAAGGAAATGGATTGTGTCGTCATCACCACCGATCATACGGCTGTGGATTATCAAAAGGTCGTAGATCATGCCAAATTGGTCATCGACACCCGGAATGCCACCAAGGGGTTGAAAAACACCGCGGAAAAAGTCCTGAGATTGGGGTATAAAGGAGGATTGAACGCTTGAAAAATCGAAGTCTGAAAATCCTGATGGTGATTATCTCGCTGTCCACCGGCCTCATAGCCCAGCAGAGGATGCAGCCACTGGGGGGGCAGAGTAAGGCACAGGAAGAGGTTGCTGAAGAGAAAGAAGGGTTACCGGAATATGAAGGCATGTCCTTACTCAATACGAATATTGGGTGGGAAGGACCAATTACCGAAGACTACATTATCGGCCCTGGTGATGTTTTCAGTGTGTCTATTCTATCTATGGAACAAGCTTTTTATCAGGTTCCCGTAGGTCCGGACGGTAGTATTCATCTGCCGGGCACTGGGAAGGCAGATGTAAAAGATATGACATTAAATCAGGCTGTATCTCATATCCAATCACTCATAAAGCTTCAATACCCCAAAGCAAAAATATCCGTGAGTTTATCTCAGATTAAACGACTGAACATTCCCATTACAGGTGCACTGGAAGCACCGGGAGTGGTGACTATTTTTGCAAATACAAGATTATCCGATATTTTAATGAGACACCGAATAAAACCCACGGCCCGACTTTATGCCGTGCAAATTCATCATAACAATGGTCAGGTTGACACCATTAATGTCATTCATCATAGGATGACCGGCAATATGGATGGCAATCCAATGCTTTTAATGGGTGACAGGATTTATATTCCTTATGGAAATATTGAAGAAGATATTGTACATGTGACCGGTGAAAAGGAATTTCAATCCTTAATAGCCGTAGAACCTGGAACCTCACTTGAAACATTTGTCCAGGGGTACATCTCATACACATCAAATCTAAAAATAAACGGAATCACGGTTATTCGGGATAATGAAAGATTTGATTTTAAACCGAATGAATATTCTTCATATCGTTTAAAGGGTGGTGACATCATCTCTTTGTACCGAAACGAACCGGTGAGTGTTGTGGGATTTGTTCATATACCCGGTTCGTATCCTTATTACCCGAATTTTACCGTCAATGATTATATCTCTCTTGCCGGGGGTATTTCACGGGAAGGATCTTTGAAAAGTATCAAAATTTTAAGATCAGATGGGTCGAGTGACAGTGATTTAAACTCTCATCTTAATCCGGGTGATGTGATTGAGGTGAAACGTTCGTTTAGCGATTTTCTTGTAGGTGATATCAATGTATTAAGTGTGATCACTACAACAGCTTCTCTTATCTTAACATGGATTGCGGCGACCAAATAAGGAAATAAAGATGAATATTATCGAGATTTGGAATACCCTTTGGAATAAAAGGAAGATTCTCATTATAAATTTTGTCATTTTGGCGATCTTATCCATCACTATCAGTTTAATTCTGCCGGTTTGGTATAAGTCAACGGTTGTAGTTTTACCCCCCAAGTCCGAATCCTCGTTGCCAGGTATTGGTGTATTGGGAGATCTGGCCTTAGGAGGCATTTTAACGCCGGGAAATGAAAATCAAAACCGATTTCTGGCTATTTTAAACAGCCGCAGATTACTAACAGATGTAATTCAGAAATATGATTTGATGACTGTTTATGATAAAGAGCTGATGGTGGAAACAATCAAAGCTCTTAAAGGCAACATGGATGTGGAGATCGGGGAGGAGCTTCAGATCAACATTTCAGTTTTAGATAAAGATCCGGAACGGGTTGCTGATATGGCAAACTACATTGTCAAACGAATGGATGATATCAATATTGAGCTGTCCACCAAACGAGCCCGGGAAAACCGGATTTTTATGGAAGAACGGCTCTTTTTTATGCTGGATTCACTGAGCACTTTGGAAAATAATCTTAAAAAGTTCATGGAAGAAAACGGGATTATCAGTTTCGAAGATCAAATTGCCGTAGGGGTGAGTACAGCAGGTGAAATCAAATTAATGTTGATGCAGCAGGAATCGGAATTGAATGTAGCCTCCAAAATGATGGATCAAGATAATCCCCGGGTTGTCCAGTTAAAAATGGAATTGCAGGAACTAAAAAAGCATTATGATCAGTTCTTTTCGGAAAAAGGGATGGAGAAATTGATTCCCAATTTATCCAATGCTCCTGAATTAGGTATCGAACTGGAAAAATACAAACGGCAAATTGAATATTTTACAAAAGTTCTTACTTATCTGGGTCCCCAGGTTGAACAATACCGGGCCGAAGAACTCAAGGAAATTCCCTCAATTGAAATTTTGGATCATGCTGTGGTCCCGGAAAAAAAATCAAAGCCCAAACGGAGTATTATTGTCATAGTAAGCACTTTTCTGGGAACGGCCCTCGCTGCTTTTTATCTTCTGGCATCCGAAAAAATTAAACGTATGAATACATTAAAATCCTGATGATCCGTTCAATCTTTGCTGAAGCGGGAAAATATATACCGACAAAAGTCCTGCCGGCATTGGTGGGACTTCTTGTTATCCCGGTCTTTACCCGGATTTTTGATCCGGAAATTTATGGTCAGTATGGTTTAGCGGTGTCGGTTATTTCATTCGGAAGTATCTTTACCTCGGGATGGTTATCCAATGCCAATATGCGCTTCTGGGTGGAATGTAAAACTGAGACTGCCCGGCGGAATCATCTGTCCACACTTATCATCAGTACCCTGGTATTTTCTTTCTTGATCAGTCTTTTGATTTATGGGATTATGACTCATGTTTCATTGTTGACTTCCTCTTTCCTGATTGCTGCCGTTGTGATGCTTTTTTTTACTCCCTTCATTCAGGTGATTTTATCGTACTATCGTATTCAGAATAAACCTTTCCGTTATACAGTTTTTGACCAGCTTTTCAACAGCGGAAAACTGCTTCTGGGTTTATTGACCGTACTTGTCATTTTCCCCGGGCTAGGTTTAAAATCTGTTTTTTGGTCCGGCAGTCTTATTGCTTTGATCCTTCTGTTGCTTTTCCTTTTATCACCTGAGATTCGTTCAGGAATCACTCTGTCTGCCTTTTCTTTTTCGCGGTTCAGGCATTTTTTTTCTTATGGTTTCCCGCTGGTTCTGGTGTTGGTTTCAAAATGGATTTTAACCTTGTCTGCCCGGTTCATCATTCCCGTTCTCCGTCCGGAAGCGCCCTATGAACTGGGATGGCTAACGGCTTCACAAAATATTGTGGACCGTACACTTACACTTTTATTCCAGGCACTGATGATGGCTGTTTTACCGAATATTTTTTCAGCATGGGAAAGTACTGATAAACAGACCGTGCAGAGTTTAATTACCAAGCTTATCGGATGGTTTTTTGTCATTTTCTTTCCTTTGGCTGCGGGGATGTCTCTGCTGGCCGAACCTGTGATGGATTTAATGACAGGTCATCAGTACATAGGTGGTGCCGTGATGATTCCTTATCTGGCATTGGGGGCTTTTTTATCAAATTTGGTGCACTATTTTACCCTTCCCTGTTCACTGCATAAAAAAACATTGATTATGACCCGGATTACCATTGTTTCAGCAGTCGTGAATCTCTTGTTGTATCTTGTATTCATCCCCTGGTTGGGATTTATTGGAGTAGGTGTTGCACTGATATCCACTTATATATTTATGATAATCTATTCTTTGTATTCTGTAAGAAAATTTGAGCTTATAAAATTACCCTGGAAAATGATTTTTCAGACATTAACTGCCTCGGGTTTCATGGTTTTAGCTGTCATCCTTTTAAAATCTTTATCTTCTCATGTATGGATGATCATTACAGGATCCATTTTGGGGGGTGGAATGGTGTATATTTTAATATTACGACTTTTGGGAGTTTGGTCATTTGATAAAATCAGAACCATTGGAAAACCAGACATCACTCCTTAAATCAAAGGTGATATGGTTTCTTGTCATCATTGATTTGTATGCAATTATGACGGCATGCCTGCCGGATATATATCCCCTGGGATCTGTTATCGGGCTGATCAGTCTTTTTTTGCTATATTTTATTCCGGAACTAGGTCCTGCTTTGTTTTTGGGAGGAGGTTTTTTATTTGCCTTTTTCCTGGGAGCAAATCCGGCCATTACCGTATTGATCCTTTTTATCACGTTATTGGGAGCCATTCTGTATTTTCTTCGCAGAGAAGATGATTACAAGGGTATCCACAACGATTATTCCGTTTATTTTCTGATTCTTTTTACGGCGGTGATTGTTGCCGGATTCTTTTATACGACGAATAAAGTGTATGCTTCGTCAAAAGTCTACCGTTACGTTGTATACAATATGGTTGCCTTTCTTATACCGATTTTATATTTCAAAGATATGCTTAAAATTCGTCGGATACTGGATATCATCTGGTATTTCAATGCTTTACTCATCTTGATCAGTCTTTATGTGATTTTTCTGGGTGGTGCTGATCTGTCCATACGGTTCGACCTGATGGGCCGGGTGAATCCCATCTGGATTGCCAGGGCGCTTGGAATGGGTATTCTCATCAGCATCGACTGGTTTTACCGCTATAAAAGCCGGTGGATTCACTTCCTTTTGTTACTGTATATCGGTTTTAGTGTTTGGATCATCATTCTGTCGGGTTCCCGGGGGCCCATGTTAGGCACCTTAGTTGGGATTATGATTTATATCATGTACATTAAGGAACGGACTTTCTGGAAACGCTTTGGTTATATTCTGGCGGCTCTTCTACTATTAGGAATGATTGTTTTAATTCTACCGAAAGATATGTTATTCAATAAATTTGGTTCTGTAAGGGCCAGTTTATCTGTTTTACAACGCATTGCTTTATGGGAAGAAGCTATTGGTCAAATTGTGGAAAATCCTGTTTTAGGCAGGGGAACCGGTGGGTATCAGATTTTCAGCGCTTATTTTGGAAAATATCCACATAATATTTTTCTGGAGGCCGGTGCAGAGCAGGGAATTCCGGCTATGATTATTCTGGCGGTGTTTCTTCTGCGTCCTTTATCTCTGATACCATCTCTTTTGAAAACTCATAAACGACAAATTGCCGTTCTTTTCTTTGCATTTTGGACCAATTATATGATCAATGCGATGGTAAGTGGAGACATCACCAGTAATTATCTTGTATGGTTTTTTATTTCCTCACTGATTATGTTAAAACAATCTGTCCCCCGGGAGTCTGTATGAAAATACTTATGGTGTTGATGAATGAATTCACTCATGATTTGAGAGTCCTGAAAGAGGGGAAAAGTCTTATTGAATCAGGGCATGATGTAAATTTGATTGCTTTGAAAGATGATCATACATTGGCTGTCGAAATGACAGAAGGGATTCATGTTTTTCGGATACAAGTGAAAAGCCGTTCAATACTTCCTAAAAATTATATATTCTGGTTTATAAAATATCTGGAATTTGTAAAAAAGGCAATTCACAAAGGGAAAAAGCTAAAACCGGATATTGTTCATTGTCACGATTTAAACACATTGATTATAGGTACTATTCTCAAGAAAAAATTGAAAATTCCTTTGGTTTATGATTCTCATGAATTATATCTGGATCGAAATTTTCCAAAACCTGTTCACGTGATTTGGAAAACAATTGAAAGGTATGGCATCAGGCGGGCAGATAAAGTATTTGTTGAAAATCCTTCCCGAGGGCTAATTCTTGAAAAGCGTTATGGGATTCATGGAACAATCCCGTTAAGAAACTGTCAGCAATTAAAAGTCTATTCCCGGACTGACGTTTTAAAAAGAAAGCTGGAGTTGGGATCAAAAGAAAGAATTGTTCTGTATCAGGGAATTGTCACCAAGGCCAGAGGGATGGATACTTTACTTGAGATGATGAATTTTTTACCGGACTTTGTACACCTTGTCATTTTGGGAGATGGCGCTTATTTTAATGTAATAAAAGATTATATAGATAACAAAAAATTGAGGCGCATTCATCTTTTGGGTCAAATTCCCCTCCATGATTTACCCAGTTATACAGCCTCTGCTGATATCGGAATTTCCCTGATTCAGAATATTAACAAAAACCATTATTATGCATTATCAAATAAAATATTTGAATACATGTCTGCCGGATTACCCGTTGTTTTTAGTGATTTTCCCGAAATGCGCCGGGTTATTACAGAAGAACAAGTTGGATTGGTCGTTGATGAAACAAATCCAGATAAGGCAGCTCAAGCAGTAATGACAATTCTAAATAATCCTGATCTTTATAATAGGATGAGTCGAAATGCCATAAAAGCTGTCCAGGAAAAATATAATTGGGATAAAGAAGTCCAGATTCTTAAAGATTATTATGATTCCTTATCAAAATGACAGAGAAAAAGCACTGCTTGCCTTAAAAAAATGGTTTGAAGAAAATCCTTTATATGGATATGATCCCTATGATATTAAGGGTAAAGATTTTATTTCAAAATGCCAGAAATGGACGCCGGTTCGAAAGCCTTTGAACATGTTTCTAGAGTTCTTTCCGATTTCATCGCGTAGAATCTTTAACATAAAAAAACAGATTAATCCCAAAGGGGTTGGGCTCCTTGCTCTAGCCAATATTAAACGTTATAAATCACTGAGAAATAAAGATTATATCCTTACAGCAGAATCGTATCTTGAATGGTTAAGCAAGCACACAGTCACTCAATATGGTGGTGTGGGGTGGGGCTATCCATTCGATTGGCAAAGCCGGGTGCTGATTCCTGCCGGTACTCCATCGTCTGTTGTAACGGCAATATGTGGTCATGCATTTCTTGAATACCGAAACGTCACGAGGAAATCCATATTTGATGATCTTTTATTTCAAATTGCTGTTTTTTTTGAGAAAGGACTAAATCGGCAGGATTCTTCATCAGGAATTTGTTTTAGTTATACACCTTTGGATAACTTTACTGTCCATAATGCCAACCTATTTTCCACCTGGTTCCTTTTGGAAGCAGGGACGCTTTTCAACAACAATACATTGAAAGATATTGGTTATCATGCTTTAGAATACACACTGGCTGACCAAAGTCATGATGGTTCTTTTACATATTGGGGTCCTCCCATGAAAACCCCGGTAATAGATTCATTCCATACCGGTTATGTGCTCAGAATGTTACATCGTATCAGTTTATTTAACCCAGAAGATAAAAAGATAAAGAATGCTATTGAAAGAGGAATGGATTATTATCTTTCACAAATGTTTACCCACGAAAATTTCCCTAAAGATAGTAGTGTAAGAAAATGGCCGTTAAATATTCATACCCTGAATGAGTACATAATGGTTTTTGCTGAGATTCCTTACTTTCGAAATGAGATGAAAAGCAAATTAAAAAGAGTGTTGGAATTGATTTTATTCACAATGCAATATCAACCGGGATTATTTGCGTATAAAAAGTACCCCATATTTACAGTAAAAATTCCCTTTTTTAGATGGAATCAAGCCTGGACTTATCTTGCTTTATCTTCGCTGGAAAATATTGAATCGTTTACAGATGAAAATGAAAAATAATTTCTCCAGTCATCCATATCATAGCGAACCAGATTAATCTGCCATGTTTTTCCGGCTTTCAATGTATCCCCTCCACAGCGGTAGCAAATAAAGAGATTTAATGTATCATGATCCATGAATGGGAACGGACAGGCTGAATTATCCGTCAGAAGGGGACCAACAGGCTGATAGGGACCTGTAACCTGCCTGGCATAATAGGCATAGGTGTTCCAGTTGGATTCATGACCTTCCGTTAAAAGCCAGTACAAGCCGGTTTTCTCATCCACGAATGCTCCCGGCGCCTTGGCAAAATAGCTTATGGAGTCAGTTTTAATAACAGATATGGCCTTTGCACTTTTTAATAATCGGGGATGATTTGCCTGCCGAATGCAGATTTCTTCCCGTGTACTATCTTCATATTGATAAAAAAGGATGAAATTACTGTTTTGGGGGTCCGTCATGATAAATGGATTGGTTGTTCCATAGCCGTATTCCAGTGAAAAAGGCTCGGTAATCATTCGGTCATATTTGAAATGAATACCATCTGTGCTGTAACGGAGAATCAAAAAGGGTCCCTGACAGTAATTCATGGTATGAACCATCCAAAAAGTATCTCTGTGAGTCACAACGGTTGGCCAGCGGATTTGGTATTTCTCCGGTTTTCGTTTTGGGAAACGGATTTTTTGAAGAGATGTTCTCGGGTCCGGTTGCCCGTCAATAATTGGATTATCCGGCCAGGGAGTCCAGTTTAAAAGATCATGACTTATCCACAGGTCCACATTTCCCCATTGCTGTTCACCGGCATATCCGAAATATTGAGTTTTTTCAGATAAGGGATTTTTTACAACAGAGAATGTATGTGGTGAACTACCTCCCGTATGTTCCTTTTCTGTCAAAAGGGTTTCATGATAGAAATAGGGAGAAGATTGATCGACGGAAATATTTGGTTTGCATGTTGTCAGCAGTAACCACAGAATGAACAAGGAGGGAATGAATCTCATGACTTATCCTTTGAAATATGTTTATTCCAGACTAATTTAATAAATTATAAAAATAACCGATAAGGAATCATGAAAATATTAATGATCTTACAAACCAATTTTCCGCCGGATATCCGGGTTGAAAATGAAATCCGGTCTTTAGTAAAGGCTGGACATACCGTTCATCTTTTATGCAAGAACAGTGGAGGGGAGGCGGCACAGAAAAACTGGGAAGGTGCTACCATACACCGCATACCGTGGTGTAAGAAAATCGAGATTATGAACTCTTTTCGTCAGTTTCCGATTCATCTGAATCCGGTATGGCGGAGAATGGTGATAAGATTAATTGACCAATATAGCATTGATGTTGTCCATGTCCACGATTTACCGCTGGCACCCATGGCTGTTTGGGCTAAAAAAAGGTATCCTGTAAAGATAATTTATGATATGCATGAAAATTATCCCGCTGCCCTGAAGGTCTGGCAAAAGAAAGGGTTTGAGAATCTTATTAAAAACTATCGGATTGCCCGGCTTATTGAGAAAAAATATCTGCCGAAATTCGACAGGCTGATTGCTGTCATCGAAGAAAACAAAGTCCGAGTTGAAAAAATATATGGATACCCGGGTAAAAACATAGCTGTAGTAAGCAATTTGGTCCGTTTGGAAGATTTTGTCCCAAATAACGCCTATTCGGATATTAATCTCCCAGAGGATCTGAAAATCATCCTCTATGTGGGGGGATTGGACAGTCATCGTGGTTTGGATGTAGTCATCCGGGGCATGAATCAATTGATATCCTCCGGGGAACCTCTTTATCTCTTGATTGTCGGAGGCGGACGATATGAGAAAACGATTGAAGAATTACTAAGGGACAGTCTGCACCTGAAAGGGAGGATGCATGTGACCGGCTGGGTACCCTTTAAATATGTCCCCTGGTTTGTGAGTCAAAGTGATGTATGTGTTATTCCACAGGGATCCAATATTCATACGGACACAACGATTCCCCATAAAGTCTTTCAGTATTGTGCTCTTGGAAAACCGGTGGTCGCCGCTGATGCAGTCCCCATGAAACGGATCGTTCATGACATGAAGGCGGGTGAAATTTTCAGATCGGGGGATATTGAAGATTTTATAGAAAAATTACTCCGTGTATTACAAAAACCAGATAACTACGGGCAATCCGGCAAAAAAGCTGTCGAGGAAAAATATAATTGGTCATGGGCAGAAAAAGAGCTTTTAAGAGTATATTCATCTTTATCCTAACAGTGGCTTGCATCCTTCCGCTTATGGCAGGAGAAACTCAAAAGTCAATATTGGATAGTATAAAAACTTTCTATTGGTCTGAGGAAACGAATCATGGGGATTGGTTTATAAATCAAGCCAATCACGATAGTTGGGAGGGATCAACTGTTTCAGGCAGAGATGGAATGCTTGCTTACAGCGAATCGGTTGTCATGCGAGGATTGTTAATGCTATGGGAGCTTACTGGGGATGCGCTTTGGCAAGAAGAATTTCTCCGTCATGCCGAAGGAGTGATGTCCCATTCAAATAGTGCACTTCAGGACAGTGGATTGTATGACGATCAGATAAGGGGAGATATAATTCCCGGTTGGATTGTAAGGGGACGTTATTCACCTAAAAGCTCACTTATAGAGCATCTTCCACCTTTGCGATATAATTATATCATTCATAACTCATTGATTATTTTGCCCTATTTTGAGTATGCGTGGTATCAGAAAGAGATTCTCAATCAAGAACTTTCATTATTATTTCAATATTGGATCAAGTATGCCAATGATGTATTAAACCAAATGCTTGAAGATTGGGAAAATGGATGGTTTGTGTATGCATACACCAATTCGGAAAAATATCCCAAAGCATATAAAAATACAAAACAGCCTCTTGAGTTTAGTCAGGTAACACCTGTTGGAGCTGTTTTATTGTATAAAAAAACACTGTACGGTTTGACAGCTAAGGAAGAAGATATACTGCAATCAATAATTGCTGAAGCTAAAAAAATTTTTACTATTGATGATTCCGGTGCCTGTATATGGGAAAAAAATCTGAATTCTATCATGCCCTGGGATATTCAAGATGTATCTCATGCCACATCAGACCTGATTTTACTGAATACTTTAATCCAATTTGGTTATGAAGACTTTGATAAGTATTATTTGGCGATAAATAAGACACTAAATCGAATGCTTGTCTTTGATACAAATGGCGTACTACAATGTTATCCCCATGTGGATGGAACTGCAAAAAATGAGTTAAATCCTCTTGATCGCCGATATCCCGTTAATCGCTATGCGTATTATTTTGCGCATCAATGGCCGTCGTTTACAGAAGAAGATACACTCGCCCAGAAAAAAATTAAAGCATTATTGAAAAGCCGGCACTTTCGTTATAAAAACGGTATATGCGATGCCTTGGATGCATTCTGGTTTATAGGAAACGTTTCTATGCTTTTCTATGACAATAAGGATTAAAATGATGGTGTTATTTAGTATTTAATTGCTTGTATCACAAACAATATACATTACTCTTGCATGACCATTAGAATCCAATGATTCTTCTGTCCGGACACTGATTTTCCATCCTTGTTCAGCAGCCCGGAAAAGAAGATCAGTAATCGCCTCATAGTTTTTATGGGTCCGATGAATTAAATAATAATCGTTTTTAGGATTCATATCCGTTTTTCCACCCTTTAATGTGAAAAAATATCCTGTGTCTGATGGATACAAACGACCAACTTTTCCATAATTTTGTGCATCATGGTAAGGTGCTGCAATTAATGCAATCGAGAGTAACATTAAAAGAACAACGGAAACGAGTACTTTCTTTTTCATGAAAACCTCCTTGATTAGCTTATTACGTTTAGTCTAATAAATATAACATACAATAACCCCAAGTAACAGGAAAAGATAATGAAAGAGGAAAATATTCATAAGTTATTGAAGGATTTCATTTTTTTCTTCAGCTACTCTCCGCATCCCAGCGACTTCAGCGAGAGGTATCCCCCTCTGCGCTCTCTATCCCAGTCTCTCCATCACCCCCTCGTATCGCCATTCTCACTGCATCCCAGCGATCTCAGCGGGAGGTACCCCCTCTGCGCTCTCTATCCTAGTCTCTCCATCTCTCCCTCGTATCGCCATTCTCTCCGCATCCCAGCGACCTCAGCGGGAGGTCTCTCCTCTGCACCCTCTCTCCCCCTGAAAGAATTCTATCTTATCCTCCCCATATTTACTAAATTACTCCGTTAAATCAGCAGGTGAATGATACTGAAGCATGTTGAAAGAGAAGGTTGAAATATGTTGAATATTGCCCTTATCGGTTGTGGACGGATTTCTAAAAACCATTTTGAGTCGATTAAACACTTTTCAGATGATTTAAAGCTGGTAGCGGTCTGCGATATCGTGAAAGAGCGGGCAAAGACGGCAGGTAAAGAGCAAGGGGTGGACTGGTATACGGATTATACTGAGATGCTGAACCGGGGGGATATTGATGTGGTGTCTGTCTGTACACCCAGCGGCCTCCATCCGGCTCATGGGATTCAGGCGGCCAGGGCAGGCTGCCATGTGATTACGGAAAAACCCATGGGCATTACCCTGCCTTCCGTGGATGAATTGATCCATACCTGCGATGATGAAGATGTACACCTGTTTGTGGTGAAACAAAACCGCCTGAACACCACCATGCAACTGCTGAAACGGGCTCTGGATAAAGACCGGTTTGGACAGATTTATATGGTTCAGAGCAATGTGTTCTGGATGCGGCCCCAGGAATACTATGATATGGCCAAATGGCGCGGGACCTGGGAATTTGACGGCGGCGCTTTTATGAATCAGGCGTCCCACTATGTGGATGCCCTCCAGTGGCTTATCGGTCCCGTAGACCACGTGATGGCCGAAACAGCCACCCTGGCCCGCCATATCGAGGCTGAAGACACAGGTTCTGCCATCCTCCGCTTCCGCAACGGTGTGATCGGAAATATGAATGTAACCATGCTGACCTATCCGAAGAATTTTGAAGGATCCATTACGATTATCGGTGAAAAGGGAACGGTGAAAGTGGGTGGTGTGGCCATCAATAAAATCGAGAAATGGGAATTTGCCGAATATGACGACGATGATGCCATTATCGAAAAAAGTAATTACAATCCACCCAATGTGTATGGGTTCGGACACATTCCCTATTATGAAAATGTAATTAAAGTCCTGAAAGGGGAGAGTGAACCCAATACAGACGGCCGGAGCGGACGCAAATCCCTTGAACTGATCCTGGCCATTTATCAATCTGCCAAAACCGCTAAGCGGGTCAGCCTGCCTCTCTAAATCCGGAGCATGTATGCCTGAAGAAAAAAATGTTTTTGTTCATGAGTCATCCTATGTGGATGACGGTGCTGAAATCGGTGAAGGGACAAAGATCTGGCATTTTTCCCATGTGCAGAAGGGAGCAAAAATCGGTCCTGGATGCACCCTGGGACAAAATGTCAACGTCGCCAACAACGTGATCATCGGGAAACAGGTAAAAATCCAGAATAATGTAAGCGTTTACGAAGGGGTGGAACTGGAGGATTATGTCTTCTGCGGTCCCTCCATGGTTTTTACCAACGTCCTCAATCCCCGGAGTGAATTTCCCCAGCGGGGATCACAATTCTATCATAAAACCCTGGTGAAAAAATCCGCCTCCATCGGCGCCAATGCCACTATCGTCTGTGGCATAACCATCGGTCGCTATGCCTTTATTGGTGCCGGTTCGGTGATTACCAAAGATGTGCCGGACCATGCCCTCATGGTAGGGGTACCTGCAAGGCGCATCGGCTGGGTGTGTGAATGCGCCAACCGGCTTAATTTTGATGAAAAAGGAAATGCAAGCTGTTCAAAATGCGGTAAAACCTATTATCTTTCTGAAAATAAAGTGACCCGTCTTTCATGAATTCATCCCCCCACGTCTTAATCCTTACCCAGTATTTTCCCCCGGAAGCCGGTGCGGCTGCATCCCGGATGAGTGATTACGCCCTTTTATTAAAAGAAGCAGGCTTTAAGGTCAGCGTGGTGTGTGAGCGTCCGGCATACTTTATCCGCCGGAATGTGAAAAGTAAAAATGTGGAAATCTGGAACGGGATCAACGTGTATCGGTCCTGGGTGATTGTGAATAAACGCTCCACCAATAAAGACCGCTCCTTTTTTTATCTCTCATTCATGCTTTCAGGTATCTGGCGCTCTTTATGGATTGATAAGCCGGATGTCATCTGGGTTACCTCGCCGCCGTTGACCACGGCTGTGGCAGGGCGGATTATCTCCCGACTCCGGCGGGTGCCTTATATCCTGGATGTAAGGGATCTGTGGCCCGATTCGGTGATTGAGCTGGATGCCATGAAAAACAGATTTTTTATCCGCATTCTGGAGGGACTGGAACGGTGGGTTTACCGGGGAGCCACAGCCATCTCCCTGGCGGTCCCGGGTTTCAGGGAGCGAATTGCCGCTAAAATCAAAAGTAAAGCGGATTTTGTGGATCTTCCCAACGGGGTGCCCGATTTTATGCTCACTGAAGCGTCCAGGCCCGTCTTTTTTCAAAATGCCATTGAGGGGAAATTTGTGGTCCTTTTTAGCGGGAATATGGGCATTGCCCAGGGGCTGGACCGGATAATCGATGCGGCGAAATTGCTGAAATCCCGTGAAGAGATCATGTTTGTTTTTGTGGGGGACGGGGTTAAAAAGACCGAACTGGAAAAAGAAGCCGTGCAGGCAGGACTGAAAAATGTCATCTTTGTGGAATCCCAGGCCCGGTCCGAAATGCCCTCTATCATCAGTGCTGCCCATGTAGGACTCGTACCCCTGAAGAATGTGGATCTGTTTACCAATGCCCTGCCCAGCAAGATGTTTGAATACCTGGCCCGGAAAATTCCCCTGGTCACCAATATCCCGGGAGAAGCGGCGGCTTTTATTCAAAAATACCACTGCGGTATCGTCCTGCCTCCCGATCACAATGCCGAAGATCTGGCATGGGTCCTTAGTGATCTGTCCACAAAACGGGAAAAGTGCGCGGCCATGGGAAAAGCAGGCTATGCCGTGATCAAAGAATCCTTTACTCGGAAATATTTTGTGCAGCGCCTGATTGAAAAAATTCAATAGAGTTGAGAGTTAAGAGTGATGAGTCGTAGCGGCAGGACACGTCCTGCCGCTGAGTACAAGTTTTGAGTTGAGAGTTTGGTTTAGTGCGTTCTTTGATCACATGATGAAATTTATGGTTCATCGTCATATTCTAAATATTCCGGATGATTCATTTTGAGCCAATGGATAACGTCTTCTCTTAATTCCTGAATGTAGTTACGGAGTTCTGATGCATTTTCTTTCGTGACACCACCAATATAATCATATTCAACAGTATTTCGCTTGATTCTGCAGATATCTAAATATTCGGCATCACACGGTTTGTCATTACCCAATATAAGAGGCAGGGCTCTGATTGTTCTATAATGCGCCTGTACCTTTTCAGGTCTGTATCCCTCTGAATAAAGCAAAATTGTACAGAGTTTAAGTGCGGCATTGTAAGCAATTTCAAATTGCCAGTCTGCAGACAGGTTTTTTTGTCCCGAATCCTTTATATCCCGGTTAACCATCTCCAGCAATTGTTTGATTTCTTCACAACTGGTCTGATGTGGCCTGATCCAGCCGTTTTTCTCCCAATCGGCTAAACGCATCTTCTTTCCCAATGATGAATAATTTTGGTGATTTCAGAACACTGCTGACAAAATGTTCTTTTTCTATTTTTCTTTTGATAAACGTTTCGCGAGTCATTATATGTGGATTCACTTCCCGTCCGATAAATGATGAAACATTTTTTAGTTTTCTTGTTATCTCTCTTAAATTCAGATCGCTGATAATGAAAAGATCTACATCACTCTCAGCTGTTTCGGTACCTCCTGCAATTGAACCGAATACAAAGGCAAAATCTACAGATTGATCTGATAATGCGTCTTTCAAAATATCTGTCAGTCCGGAAGTCTTAAGAACGAGCTGATGGATGACAGAGTAGAGAGGATGTTCACGGTTTGCTTTGTAATATGTCCGGTTGCTATCATGACGCTTAATGATAAGTCCTAACTTTTCCAGCTTGGCTGCTTCCTGCCGAACAGTTCCTATCGATAAACCGGCTTGCCGTTCAATTTCTCTTAAGTGATATTCATGGGGGATCACTCCAAACAGAATTCGGAATATTTCAGCCCGGGCACGTGATGATAATATTTTGATGAGAGTATTCATTCTTAATCTCTTTGTATGCTTGTAACATACAATTGTTTGGTTTAAACATACAACTATTATTTGAGGAGAGTTGAGAGTTAAGAGTGATGAGTAGAGAGTAAAAGTTTTGAGTTGAGAGTTTGATTGAGTGCGTTAATTTTTGGATGGACCAAAAAAGTCCCCTCTTGAGAGGGGATTTAGGGGTGTGTAAGTTGTATATTAACATACATTTATAGCTCTAATTCTTTTTCTCTTTCTTTTATAATCTCTTCAATAACACGTAAAACATTATCAATATCATCCAAAACCTCATCATCCCAAAACCGGATTGTTTTGACTCCTAATTGCATTAACTGATATTCTTTGCGACGATCTTTTTTCTGGTATTCTTCCAATAAATGGCTGTATCCATCCAGTTCGATAGCCAGCATAAGCTTTGGACAGAAAAAATCCACAATATATTCATCAATGGGTTTTTGCCGATGAAAATCATACCCTTTCATGTTTCGTCCCTTTAGATATTTCCAGAGTTCCCGTTCGGATTTAGTGCTGTTATTCCGGAGTTGACGGGCATATTTTTTTAGTTTAGGGTTGTAATGTAAGAAGGTGAATTCTTTCATGATCATAAAAGATTTCTTTGATTTCGGGGGCAAAGAAATATAAATAATTATAAATTAGATTAAAAGCGTTTTTGTCTAAGCACCCAAATCAAGCCCAGTCACCAGTCCCCAGTTCCCAATCCCCACTCCTCGTCACGTGTTACTCGTTACTATCTTACACACCCCTAAATCCCCTCTCCAGAGGGGACTTTCTCGGCCTTACCGTCAATTAAACGCACCCAACCAATCTCGTCACTCGTCACGTGTTACTCGTTACTATCTTACACACCCCTAAATCCCCTCTCAATAGGGGACTTTCTCGGCCTTACCGTCAATTAACGCACCCAACCAATCTCGTCACTCGTCACGTGTTACTCGTTACTATCTTACACACCCCTAAATCCCCTCTCAAGAGGGGACTTTTAAGCTCCAACCTCAAATTAACCCACAAAACCAAACTCAAAACTCCCAACTCAGACTCAGCGGCAGGACACGTCCTGCCGCTACCACTCATCACTCATCACTCTCAACTCTTAAAGTTTTGGTACAAAACTTTAAATCACAGTATATTCCCCCTTGTATTAAAAGAGACATCACTTCTATGACATATACCATTGCAACAATTATCGGCGCCAGGCCTCAGTTCATTAAAGAAGCTCCCGTGGCACTGGCACTCCGGGAAAATTTTAAAGAAATCATCATCCATACCGGCCAGCACTACGACCGGAATATGTCCCGTGTGTTTTTCGAGGATATGGCCATCCCCGAACCGGATTACAATCTGAATATCGGATCGGGACTGCATGGTGAACAGACCGGCAGGATGCTGGCAGGTATTGAAGAAGTACTGATTAAAGAAAAACCGGATTATGTGCTGGTCTACGGAGATACCAATTCCACCATTGCCGGAGCCCTGGCGGCGGTGAAGCTTCAGATTCCGGTGGGACACATAGAAGCGGGCCTCCGGTCGTTTAACCGGTCTATGCCGGAAGAAATTAACCGGATCGCCACAGACCGCATCGCCGACCACCTGTTCTGCCCCACGGAACATGCCGTATCCCTTTTGAGTAAAGAAGGTATGACAAAGAATGCCTTTCTCACCGGCGATGTGATGTATGACGCCTGTCTGCATTTTTTACCCCTTTCGGAACAAAAATCGAATATCGTTCAATCCCTGGTTCTAACCGGAAAAGAATATCTTTTATTGACCATACACCGCCCCTCCAATACGGATAACCCCGAAACATTTCTATCCATCCTGAAAGCCGTGGCAGAAAGTCCCTGGCCGGTGGTGTTTCCCCGCCATCCCCGGACCAAAAATGTGATGAAAAATCCGGAAATCCGGGATATCTTGTCCAAAGCAAAGCATCTGAAAATCATCGAACCGGTGGGATTCCTGGATATGCTTCAACTGGAAAACCATGCGTTGAAAATTCTTACGGATTCCGGAGGTGTACAAAAAGAAGCTTTTTTTCTGGGGAAGCCCTGCATCACCCTCCGGACAGAGACGGAATGGGTTGAAACCGTAGAAGCAGGATATAACGTTATTACCGGTGCCGATCCGGAAAAAATTGTCCAGGCGATCCACACATTTTACCCGAAGCATGAGAGAGAACAGTACTACGGGGATGGTCAGGCTGCCCGGAATATTTCAGAACAGATAAAAAAGGTGATTATATCATGAGAAAATCCCGTCTGGTTATCAATATTCTCCTTTCCGACTTCCTTGCTTCTGTAGCAGCACTCTATCTCACCTATCTGTTCCGTTTTAAGCTTAATCTTTTCGACAGTCCCATCGAGCTCTATGCCACAGATCTGATTCTGCCGGCAGCGGTGCTGTACCTTTACTGGCTTATTCTCTTTCTCTGGAACGGCCTTTACAGCTTTCCCCTGGCACCCTCCCGGACCGATGAAAATTTCCGGGTCTTTAAAACGACTTTTTTTGGGATGATCATTCTCTTTTTGATTACTTTCGATCTGAATCATCCCATTGTCTCCACCCGCCTGACGCTGCTGATTTACTGGTTTCTTTTATCCATCCTCACATCTTTGGGCAGGATTTTTTTTATTACAATCCAAAGAAAACGATTTGAACGGGGAATCGGACTAACCCCTACACTCATTGTAGGGTATAATGATTTTGGTTTTAACATTTATGATAAAATCAAGCAATACCCGGCCCTTGGCTATCAGATTGTAGGTTTTGTGACATTGAATCCTGACAATATGGGGAAAAGCTACAAAGATGTGGAAGTCATCGGGGATCTGGAAGGTCTGCCGGATCTGATCCGGGACCGTCATATCGGTGAACTGGTGATTGCCTTTGATACGGGAAATCATGAACGGCTGCTGGATGTGGTGGATAAAGTGGGACGTATGGATGTGGGATTGAAAATCATACCTGACATGTACGATATTATATCCGGTCAGGCCCGGACCAACCAGATTTACGGATTTCCCCTCATTGATATTTTCCCCCAGCTCATGCCCCAGTGGGAAAAGGCATTCAAACGCCTGATCGATGTGGTGGTCTCTTCTATCACACTGCTCATTCTCCTGCCGTTTTTTCCTCTGATTGCCCTGGCTGTTTATATTGATTCACCCGGACCGGTTTTTTACCGACAGGAAAGGGTGGGTAAGAATGGAAAGATCTTTAAAATGATCAAATTCCGGACCATGATTCCCGATGCGGAAAAGGAAACAGGACCGGTCTGGTCCCAGAAGCAGGATCCCCGCATTACCCGTGTGGGATATTTCCTGCGGAAAACCCGGCTGGACGAAATCCCCCAGTTTATCAATGTACTGCAGGGAGATATGAGCTTGGTGGGGCCCCGTCCCGAACGGCCCGTTTTTGTGGATCAATTCATTAAAACCATTCCCCTTTATCGCCACCGATTGAAAATGAAACCGGGTATCACCGGCTGGGCCCAGACCATGCATAAATACGATGAGTCCTTTGAGGATGTGAAAAAGAAGCTGGAATATGACCTGTACTACCTGGAAAATATGTCCCTGAAACTGGATTTTAAAATTATCATGAATACCTTTGCCACCGTTTTTACGGCAAAGGGACAATAAGAGGTGTCTATGTCACGGAATATCCCCCTGCTGGATTTGCAAAAAGAATTTGAGATGTTAAAACCGGAACTTATGCCGGCCCTGGAAGAGGTTTTATCCTCAGCCCGTTTTATTATGGGACCCCAGCTGGATGAATTGAACGATCATATTCAGTCCCTCCTGGGTGTAAAACATCACATTCCCTGTGCCAACGGGACAGATGCCCTGCTGATTGCCCTGAAAGCCCTGGATATCCAACCGGGAGATGAAGTCATCACCACACCCTTCACCTTTGTGGCCACGGCAGAAACCATCGCCTTTGCCGGAGCCGTACCGGTCTTTACGGATATTCGTTCCGATACATGCCTGATGGATCCAAATCTCATTGAAGAACGAATCACGGAGAAAACAAAGGCGATTATTCCTGTCCACCTTTTCGGACAAATGGTTCCCATGGAGCCGGTGATGACAATCGCCAAAAAATATGGTTTGAAAGTCATTGAGGATACAGCCCAGGCCATTGGTGCCACCCAACACGGGTGTTTTGCCGGAACCATTGGGGATATTGGGACCATCTCATATTTCCCCAGTAAAAATCTGGGTGCTTACGGGGATGCTGGCGGCATAGTGACAAATAATGATTCACTTGCAGAAACCTGCGCCCTGATTGCCAATCACGGTCAGGCCCATAAATATGAGCATCATCTTATCGGACTCAACAGCCGGATGGATTCCCTTCAGGCTGCCATTCTCAATGTGAAAATCAAATATCTGGAAGAATGGAATATTCTCCGTGCGGAAAAAGCGGCATGGTATCACAAATATCTGGATCCCTCCGTGGAAACACCCGTAACGGTTCCCGGAAATACACATATTTACCATCAGTATACCATTAAAGTAGATCAGAGGGATGCATTGAAAGAATACCTTGCCGGGCAGGGCATTGCCACAGCTGTCCACTATCCCATCCCCCTGAATGAGCAACCGGCCATCGCAGCACTGAAACTTCATGGATTTCCAACACCTGTCGCTGCCAAAACCGCGCAAAGGGTCCTGTCTCTGCCCATGAACCAGTACCTGAGCGAGGAGGATATCCGCTATGTCGCGGATGCTGTGAATTCCTTTCTGAATACAAAGAAATCACAGTCGTTCCAAAATTCTCCAACTGGATCCTCTGTTTAAATCAAAAAATAAAGTAAAGTATAAAATAGTTATTTATATCTTCAACTTTCGTCTGTGATTCCTTAAATTATTCCTTAAATTTGTGAAATTGAAAAAGTGAGGAATGCATGCTGGATATTCATGTGATCAGGGCAGAACCGGAGCGGATTGCGGAAGCCCTGCGCAAAAAAAATGTGGATGCCGATCTGGAAATCCTTCTGGAAAAAGACAGGCGTCACCGGGAATTGAGTAAAGAAACCGATGATCTGAAGCACCTGAGAAATACAGTCACACGGCAAATTAATGATAAAAAACGACAGAAACTGGATGCTACCGATGACATTCAGGAAATGCGCCGGGTCAGTGCCCGAATCAAGGAAAATGATCAGCGGATAATGGAGTTGCAGGAAGAAATCCGGGATCACCTGATCCGTCTGCCCAATACACCCCACGAATCTGTCCCGGTGGGACAGACGGAAAAGGACAATGTGGAAGTCCGCCGCTATGGGACCTTTCGGGATTTTTCCTTTACCCCCAAAGATCATCTGGCCTTGGGAGAATCTTTGGGACTCTTTGATTTTCGCCGGGGTGCTAAAATCAGCGGGAGCGGATTTCCCCTGTATATCGGTCAAGGTGCCCGGCTGGAACGGGCTTTGTTGAATTTTATGCTGGATGTACACACCCTGGAACATGGCTATACAGAGATCTATCCCCCGTTCCTGGTGAATTCTGCCAGTGCCACCGGTACGGGACAGTTACCGAAGATGGCAGAGGATATGTATTATCTGGATGAAGACGATTTGTGGCTGATTCCCACAGCTGAAGTCCCTGTTACCAATATTCACCGGGAAGAAATGATTCCCCTGGAAGATCTTCCCCTCAAATATACTGCCTATTCGGGATGTTTTCGCCGTGAAGCAGGCTCCTACGGTAAGGATACCCGGGGATTTCAGCGCCTGCACCAGTTTAATAAGGTAGAATTGGTCCAGTTCTGTCATCCGGATGAATCCTATGACACCCTGGAGAAACTGGTGGGACATGCTGAGGTGATCCTTCAGAAACTCGAACTGCCTTACCGGGTGGTGGAATTGTGTTCCGCCGATCTGAGTTTTGCTGCCGCCAAGTGTTATGATATCGAGCTCTGGTCCCCGGCTGAAGAAAAATGGCTTGAGGTTTCCAGCTGCAGCAATTTCGAGGATTTTCAGGCCCGGCGAAGCCAGATCCGGTTTAAAGATACCGACGGAAAAAATCGTTTTGTGCATACCCTGAATGGTTCGGGCGTGGCCACACCCCGGCTTCTCATTGCCATCCTGGAGAACTATCAGAATGAAGACGGAAGCATCCGCATTCCCGATGTTCTGAAAAAATATACCGGCTTTGACACCATCGCGTAGATTCGATATCACGCCAAACCGGAGATGCCATGATACTCCGATTTCTCACTTTTTTACGTTCTCTGTGGTCTGTCGCCAATCTTCTTGCGTCAACCCTTCTTTGCGGTCTGGCATCCCTGGTGATGATCCCTTTTCCCTTTAAACATCCCGTTTTCAATAAAATAATCCGGTTCTGGGCCCGGTGGAATCTCCTGGCGGCTGGTATCCGTGTGGAAATTCACGGTCTTGAGAATATCCGTGAATCCTCCTATGTGATTGTCAGTAACCATGAAAGTGCTCTGGATATTTTTGTCATCTTTGCCAAAGTCCCCCTCAATTTCCGGATGGTCTCCAAAAATGGCTTACTGAAATTACCCCTGGTGGGATTCGTGATGAAAAAACTCCTTTTCCCCTTTGTGGATCGCTCCAAGAGTGATGAAGCCATTGAGTCCATGAATTCTACCTTTGAAAAACTTCGACAACATGATCTTTCAATCTGTGTGTTTCCAGAGGGAACCCGATACGGGGGAAAAAAAATTCTCCCTTTCAAAAAAGGGGCTTTTGTACTGGCACTGGAACATCAACTTCCCATCCTGCCGGTCATTCTCCGGGGTGCAGGGGATGTGACACCCGTTGGATCCCTGTGGGTGCAACCGGGGAAGGTCCTCATGGATATTTTACCCCCAATGGAAACACGGGATCTCACGGTTGAAGACCGGGATAAACTTTTGCAGCAAACAGAAACACTCTTTAAGGATTTTTTAAGAAAACAAAATTATCTGCCGTGAAATTTGAATTGTATTCCCAGTTGTTTGAACCGGACCGGGTGTATATTCCTGAGCAAAGGCTTCAGAAGCTTTGGGTGACATCCTTGTGGAAACAAAAACTGGAAACCCTCGACGGTGATCTGATCCAGGTAGTGAGTCCCGGAACCTGGAATCGCCATGAAGGTCCGGATTTCAGGGATGCCCTGCTTTTTATCGGAGGTACGATCCGGGAGGGGGATATTGAAATCCATTACCAAAACGGAGACTGGTATCATCATGGTCATCACCGGGATCCGGCCTACGACCGGGTCGTGCTCCATGTGATTTTTTCCCGCATCGATCACTCACGGATTGTGGTAAACAGCCGGAAGAAACAGATTCCGGTGTGTTTGGCTGACTATGAAGCACTGAACGATACACCTTTTGAAGCGGTCTGCCAACCCTCCTGGGAAAACCTGGAGGATTTTTTTCAGATTCTGAAATCATCCGGGATGAAACGGTTGAACCTGAAAGTGGATTATATCCGCCGCCGCCGTGCCCGTTTCGGTTTGGATCTTCTTTGCTGGTGGGGACTCTTTCAATCCTCTGGCTTAAAAGCCAATCGTTCTTCGTTTAACCGGCTCTTTTTATCCTTTCCCTGGGAGGATTATTTTTCGGAAAATATGAAAGTGGATGAGATTATACCTTTGTTGAAATACCTGGGAGGATTCGAAGACGGGCATCTCCCGGAAAAAAAATATGCACATCTGAAGGTTCCCCGGGATCTCCGGTGGGTCCGCATGGGAGTGCGGCCTGCCTCGTACCCGGAGTACCGTCTGGCGTGGCTGGGGGCCTTTATGAGAAAATTGTACAATAAATCCATCTATGCCTATTGCCTGGAACAAATTCAGATAGAAGGATTTTCAAAACGTTTCTGGCAACGGTTTTTCCAATCCGGATGTTCGGATTGCCGGGAACCGGGAGAGACTCTCTCCGTAGAACTTGCCATGAATGCCCTGGTCCCGGTCTTGCTGGCATCCATGGACAACACGGATGACAGCATGTGGGATACCATCCTGAACGGAATTGAAACCGTCTCTATCGGTGAATACCGGCTCTCCCGGCGTTTCTATAACCGGCATGGTGTGGATAAAAAAAATCCACTTCGGAGAAAGTGGGTAAATCAGCAGGGAATTCTGTATATTTATGAACGTTTTTGTTCGCAGGACCTGGCAGATCTGTGTCCCCTGTGCAATCCCAAGGAGAAGATGTGATTCCTGAAGAACTGAAAGATATCTGGACCAATGCCCGGGATCAGGTCCGTACCTGGCAGCAGAATGGAGAATCCGTTGTTTTTACCAACGGGTGTTTTGACATTCTTCACGTAGGGCATATCCGTTATCTGTCAGCTGCCGCAACCCTTGGGGATCACCTGGTGATCGGACTCAATACGGATGCGTCCGTGCGGAAACTCAAAGGTCCCGGCAGGCCGGTTCAAAATGAAAATGACCGTGCTGAAATACTTTTGGCCCTGTCCGCAGTGGATCTGGTGGTTCCCTTTTCACAGGATACTCCCCTCGAGATTATTACCTGGCTAAAGCCGGATATCCTGGTGAAAGGCGGGGACTATACGCCGGATACCATCGTTGGTGCCCGGGAAATTGTCAGCTGGGGTGGAAAAGTGATGACACTGCCCTATCATGAGGGAAAATCCACCAGCATCATTCTGAAAAAAATGTAAAAAAAAGAATGGAAGTCTGTCGCCCATAATCGTTGACTTTGTGGGTAGTTACAGGTATCTTCCTTTGCTGAAATATGAGGTATTATGAAGACGTATTCAAAATTGATTCTGAGTGTGTGTGTCCCGGTTCTTGTATTTGCCCACGCCTATGCAACCCATGAATCTCTGGACGAACCGATCGAAAAACCCATCGAAGCTGTGGAAACCGTTGATTCGGTCTATACGGATACCACGGTTATGGCTGAAACATTTTATGAAGCAGACCGTTTTGAGGTTCTGTTTAACGAGGCCAAAATTCACTTTGCAAATGCCCTGATTGCCGAACATTTTGCCGATACCTTTGAAGTTCAGCTTCAGCTGAAACTTACTTTTGAAGCCTTGTCGGATATTGAAGTCTTCAATAACCTCGATCCCATCCAATATGAAGAGATGACCCATTTTACGGAACGTCTGGTTCATGATTTCCAGGATTTTGCACCGGAAGCGGTTTCTCTTCATGATCAGTTTTCCGTCAGTGACCTCCGGGAATCCATGGAATATCTGGCAGAAGATATGGACATTGAAAATTTTAAAGTCATTGATGACCGGGACGGGCACATTCCCATTATCTCCAATTCCCGTGTGGAAAGCCTGATCCGTTTCTTTCAGAACCAGGGCCGGGAAAGTTTTCAGGCCTGGCTGAACCGAATGGGTGAATATGAAATTTTATACAAACAAATTTTAAAGCAATATAACCTCCCGGAAGAACTGATCTACCTGAGTATGATTGAGAGTGGTTTTAAACCCAATGCGTATTCCTATGCCCGGGCCATGGGTTTATGGCAGTTTATGTATTCCACCGGGAAAGTTTATGGCCTGAAAAGGGACTATTGGGTTGATGAACGCCGGGATCCGGTGAAAGCCACTGATGCCGCTGCGCGGCATTTGAAAGATCTGTACAATGAATTTGGCGATTGGTATCTGGTAATGGCGGCATACAACGCAGGGCCGGGACGGATTCACCGGGCGATTCAGCGGGACCGGACCCGTGATTTTTGGAAAATGTACAGCCTGCCCAAGCAAACCCGGAATTATGTCCCAACTTTTCTGGCTGCAGCTATCATATCCCGGAATCCCGAGGCCTATGGATTTACCGTACCAAAAACGGCACCTAACTATTGGACTTATGATACCCTGTCTATTCATAAAAGTGTTGAACTGGAAAGCATCGCACGTGTGGCGGGGCTAAAATATCAGGAGATGAAAGAACTGAATCCTGATTTGCGACGCCATTCCACGCCGAATTATACCTATACCATTCGCCTGCCAAAAGGCAAGCGGGAAACCGTCAGCAATGCTCTGGAATCCTTTAATACGGTCCATACCGTCCAGTATTCAACCCATGTGGTCCGCCGGGGTGATACCCTGACCCGTATCAGCCGTCTGTACAATGTGCCGATCCGGGATATCATGACAGCCAACCGGCTCAGGAACAATCAGCCGATCATTATCGGTCAGCGCCTGACAATCCCCAATCCCGGATACAGCGAAACCGTGGCTTCTTCCCAGTCCCTGCCTGATTATTCATCCAAAAATGAAAAAATAATCTATACTGTCCGGAAAAATGATACATTGGGACACATTGCCGAGCGGTATGGGACAAGGGCTTCCAACATCCGGCACTGGAACAATCTTCGCTACGGACAATATATCTATCCCGGGCAAAAACTGGTCTTATGGGTTCCCAAAAGTGATATGGCCCACGCCGGAAATAGTATGTATACAGTACAGCGAGGGGATTCCCTCCACCGTATTTCCCAGAAGACCGGTGTTTCTGTAAACCGGTTGAAACAATTGAACCCGGGAATCAACCCGTCCCGCATCTATCCCGGAGATAAAATCAGACTGCGATGAAACGAAGTGACTGGATTATCACGGCACTGCTCTTTATTGCGGCGGTATTGATGTTCAATACCCTGGTTCGCCAAAACAGGACCGGTGTATCCCTCACCCGGGGGGATCAGATAGGTATTGTGAAAATCCAGGGAAGCATCCTGAGTTCAGAGCCGATTCTTGAAGATCTGGAGGAAATCAGCTCTATCCGTGATCTGAAAGCCCTGATTCTCCATATCAACAGCCCCGGTGGCGGCACCGCAGCATCTCAGGAACTCTACTATGCCGTCAAACGCATCAAGGAAGAATACGATTATCCCGTGATCTCGGTGTTGAGTTCATTGGGTGCCAGCGGCGGATATTACGTAGCCCTGGCAACGGATTCTATTTATGCTTTGCCCGGCACCCTGACGGGAAGTATCGGGGTCATTATGGACTTTCCCCAGTGGACGGAGGTGATGGATAAAATCGGTGTGGATATGCATGTGGTGAAAAGCGGCGAATATAAGGATACAGGGTCGCCTTTCAGGGATTTTACGGCTGAAGACAGGCGCTATTATCAGGAACTGGTGGATGATGTGTACGACCAGTTTATATCTGCCGTGGCCGAAGCCCGGTCCATGGATAAAGAAACCGTGAAAAAAATCTCCGATGGCAGGGTTTATACAGGCCGTCAGGCCTTGGAACTGGGGCTCATAGACCATCTGGGCACCATGGAGGATGGCATTGAAGATTTAACCCGGCAGTTAAACCTGAAGGAAAAGCCATCCATCATTCGACCAAAAAAGGAAAAGATTACATTTTACGATGTAGTCTTTGGTGATATTAGCCGGTGGATCGGTTCACTGATACCGTCACCGTCACCTCAGATGATATATAAATAAGAGGGGTTGTATCATGACAAAAGCGGATATTGTCGATATCATTTCCATGGCGACCGGCCTGACGAAAGTCGAAACGGAAGCTGTTATCAATGGATTTTTGTCCACCGTTTCCGATGCGTTGATGGAAGGGAAGCGGGTGGATTTCAGAGGATTTGGAAGTTTTAGTGTAAAAAAACGGGCATCCAAAATCGGACAAAACCCCGGGACCGGAGAAGCGGTTCCCGTACCGGAACGCTATGTACCTGTCTTTAAGCCCTCTAAAATGCTGAAAGAAGCTGTCGATAAAAACATGAAACATTCAAGATAAGGAGAACGATTCGTGCCTTGTGGAAAAAAACGCAAAAAAGGAAAGATCCGTAATCATAAACGGAAAAAGCGCTTAAGAAAAAATCGTCATAAGAAACGTAAGAGCTAATGAGTCATGCCGGATATCCGATGGGTCCCGGCACATTTTTCTGATTCACATGTGACGAAGAGCGTGCAGCACTTTTTCGGATATTCAGCCCAGAAGTGCTGCCTTTGTTTTTATGGATAAAATTTACACCATATCAGACATAACCCAGCTGATCAAAGTCCGTCTGGAATCGATGGGGTCCTTTACCCTGGAAGGTGAGATATCCGAGATTAAATTTCACGGAAGTGGTCACCTCTATTTTACCCTGAAAGATGAGGGGGCAGTGCTTCCCTGTGTGATGTGGCGGACTTATACCCGGTCTTTGACTTTTCGTCCCGAAGTGGGAAATCATGTGGTGGCGTCCGGCCGCCTGAGTGTGTATCCACCCCATGGACGCTATCAAATGTCCGTGGATAGCATGCAGCCTGCCGGTGTGGGAAATTTGTATGAACAGTTTGAAGCCCTGAAGAAACAATTGCGTAAAGAGGGACTGTTTGATGAGGACCATAAAAAGCCAATCCCATTGTACCCCCGGAATCTTGCCATCATTTCAAGCGAAACAGCTGCAGGACTTCAGGATGCCGAACGGATATTTTTACAATATGCGCCCCACGTAAACCGCTGCTTGATTCCTGCCCGTATGCAGGGCCATGGCACGGCGGAGTCTGTGATCCAGGCTCTGAAGAAAGTTCTTCTCATGAAGAATGTGGACCTGGTATTGATTATCCGTGGTGGGGGTTCCATCGAAGACTTGTGGGAATTCAACCGGGAAATATTAGCCCGCACGGTCTATGATTATCCCATACCCGTCATTTCGGGGATTGGTCATGAAACAGATTTTACCATCCTGGATTTTGTGGCGGATTATCGGGCGAGTACCCCCACTAATGCCGCTGAAATTGCCTGCAGAGGGTGGAAGGAAATCATTCTCTATTTGAACCAGGCTGAAGCCCGCCTGACCATTGCTGCAGAAAATGTCCTGCGCCAGGCAGAAGACCGCCTGCAATATCTCTCTCACCGCTACACCACACGCCTGCCGGGTACATCCATTACCCGCTATACTGAAAAAATTGACGGACTTATTCACCGGCTGAATCATGAAGTCAACCGGGCTTTTACTGAACTTAGCCACCAATGGGAACATCTGGATACAACCCTGCGGCTTACCCACCCAAGGGAAGTCATGAAAAAAGGATATGCCGTGATCAAAGGCCCGGATGGCAAAGCATATACATCGAAAAATGATGCCCGTCCCGGAGACCGCTTTACCGTGATGATGCACGATGGCGATTTCCAGGGAGAAGTCCTTAATTCGGAGTGATTATGACAGAAAAAAATGAAAGTTTTGAAGCATCCCTGGCCAAACTGGAAGCGATTCTCAAACGCCTTGAAACAGAAGATGTCCCCCTGGAAGAGATGCTGACTCTCTACGAGGAAGGGGTCTCACTGAGTCAAACCTGCCGGAAAGTTCTGGAAAATGCCCGACAAAAACTGCAGGTGATATCAGAACACATGAATGAAGAAAAGGAAACAACCCTTGAATAAGTTCTCACAGTTCGGGATATTGGCCAACAGCCGGAAAATTCGGGATATTGCTCCCATCCTGAAAGAATTTTGTGCCTATCTTGAGTTAAAACAGGTCGATTTTACCCTGGATGAGGAGATTGTTCAAAAGATTCCGTCACTTTCTTCTTTTGGACATTCATCCCTGGAAAAACTTTTGGAAGAGTCTCAGGCCATGATCACTTTGGGCGGAGACGGAACCATCCTGAATGCAGCCCGGCGTATTGGTCAGCGTGAAATTCCCATCCTGGGTTTTCACATGGGTGAACTGGGTTTCCTGGCTGAGCTCTCCCGTCTGGATTACCGGGAAAAAATGGATAAAATCCTCCAGGGAGAACTGCTGTTGGATGACCGAATGGTGCTGGATGGCGAAATCCGTAACGGCAAAGGGTGTACCTGTGAGTATGCACTCAACGATATGGTCTTGTTTAAAGGACTTTCACCCCGAATGATGACGGTTAAAGTGGAAATTGACGGGGATTTTATGAACAGCTATCTGGCAGATGGACTGATTATTTCAACTCCCACAGGATCTACGGCATATTCACTTTCCAGCAGCGGCCCAATCCTTACTCCAGATGTGCCCGCCATCATTATTAATCCCATCTGTCCCCACACCCTAAGCCAAAGGCCCATGGTGATCGATGCCGGGCGGACAATCCGGATTACCTTTGAAGAAGTGCCCCAGGGTGCTTATTTAACCGCCGATGGTCAGCATGTGGAACGCCTGAGTAAAAACGGAGAGATCTTCATTCGAAAAGCAAGCCATAAGGTCAGGCTTATCCGTTGTTCGGATTACAGCTATTTCAACGTGTTGCGACAGAAACTGAACTGGGGAAAACGATGAATGACATTATCCGTCTGAAAAATATGGTTTTTTATGGGTTTCACGGTGTTGAAGCCCATGAAAAAGAGTGGGGAGGACGCTTTGAAGTGGATTTGGAACTGTTTTGTGATTTGCATGATGCCATTGAAACAGATAAACTTCAGGATACAGTAAATTATGAATCCATTTATAAATTGATTCATAATCTGGTGACTTCCAGAAAGTACTATTTGATTGAAGCCCTGGCCGGTGAGATGTGTAAATCCATTAAGGAAAAATACCCCAAAGTGCTGAAAGTGACAGCCCGGGTTCGTAAACCCAATGTGCCAATCAAAGGTGTTTTGGATACAGTGGAAGTTGAAATTACACGATGAATGTCCCCGATACCCAGGTTTACCTCGGATTTGGTGGAAATTTAGGTGATGTACGAAAAACCATCCAACAGGCTGTCAAGGCCCTCACGTCCCGGGATGGAATCTCTCTGATTCAGGTCAGTTCATTTTACCGGACTGAACCATTATATGATACCAACCAGCCTGATTTTATCAATGCCGTCGCCGGATTTGCCGTCCGCTTGTCGCCCCAGGCACTTTTACAGATTATTCACCAGATTGAAGAAGCATTCGGACGAATTCGGGATTCAAAACGGCGCTACGCACCCCGAACCCTGGATATAGATATTTTATTTTGGGGTGATAAAACCATCTGCCTGAAAAATCTGATCGTTCCCCACCAGGAATTTTCACAACGGAAATTTGTATTAGAGCCTATGGGGGAAATTGCTTTAAATTATACCGTCCCGGGAACGGGAAAAACTATTCGGGACTTTTTAAATGAGTGTCCCGATCAATCACGCGTGGAGAAATGCTGAATGCAGAAACCTGCCTATTATATTGCGATTGAAGGTGTTATCGGAGTTGGGAAAACCAGCCTGGCCAAAATCCTGGTACAGCGGCTGAATGCCCGCCTGGTCCTGGAGAAATTTGAAGACAATCCCTTTCTCAGTGATTTTTATAAAGACAGGGATAGGTATGCTTTTCAGACACAGATGTTCTTCCTTCTAAGCAGGTATCGTCAGCAGATGGAGCTTTTTCAGACGGAGCTCTTCCATAAAAATCTGGTGACAGATTATATGTTCATCAAGGATAAACTCTTTGCCTATCTGAATCTGAATGAAAAGGAACTCATGCTGTATGACCAGATGCTGAATCTTCTGATCCGGCAAATCCCCAAACCGGACCTGGTCATTTACCTTCAGGCGGATACGGAGCGCCTGATGCAAAATATTGCCAAACGGGGTCGGGATTTTGAAAAGAATATGGATGAGGAGTATATTGAAGCCCTGAATCAAATGTATAACCAGTTTTTTTTCCGATATAATGAAACTCCCCTGCTGATTATCAATACAACAGATATAGACTTCGTCCACAACGAGGACGATTTAGCGGAGATTTTGAAAACCATTCAAACACCACCAGCGGGTACCAAGTTATACCGGCCGGTGAGGAAACCGTCATGACACGCCTTCTTGGATATTTGATTGCCATCTATGTTATGGTGATCATCTACCGGCGCTGGATTAGACCCGAACTGATTCAGTGGCTGGAAAAACATCAGAAAAATCCACCTATCCGGGATCAGAAACCGGAACAGGATCCCTACCGGAATGATATCCCCAAAGAGGATATCGTGGATGTGGATTACCATGAAGAAGATCAATAATCTGATAAAACATTCTCAGATCTGTTTAACGAATCTGTCAGTATAGCTGCTTTTTAAATTGAATTGATTCTCTTTTATCGATTCGTTACATTGTATATGGACTTCAAACCATAAAAAATAAACAGTTAGGAGGTTATGATGGGTGAAAAAGGTGTTGGCATTCTGGGATCTTTGGATGTTAAAGATTTGATTCGCCAGTTGAATGAAGCACTGTCTGAAGAGTGGCTGGCCTATTACCAGTACTGGATTGGTGCCCGCCTGATTGAAGGCCCGATGCGGACTGAAGTAGAGCCGGAACTGTTAACTCATGCTGACGAAGAGCTGAATCATGCCGTGATGGTTGTAGACCGGATTATTCAGCTGGGTGGTGATCCCGTGATTCATCCGGAAGAATGGTTCAAATTGAGCCGTTGTGCCTATGAGGCTCCCAGTGATCCCTACATTGAAGCCATTCTGAAGCAAAATCTCAGTGGCGAGCAATGTGCGATCAAACGCTACAAGGAAATTGCGGATTATACCCACGGAAAAGATCACACAACCTGGCAGATCGCTACAAATATCCTTAATGATGAACTGGAACATGAGCAGGATATTGAGGATTGGTTGAATGATCTAAAGATGCTGAAAGATGATTTGAGGAAGCTTAAACTGTAAATTCCTCAATCGTTTGTGATATCGTATTTTCCGTACAGGAAATTACAGGATATAGAAAAGCCCCGGAATATACTCACCGGGGCTTTTTATTTTCAGGGGTATTCGGGATTCGATTCAAAGGGTTCAGAATTAAGGGGAATCCGTCAAATATGGTCTTCCAGGATTTCCTTTTCTTTCAGTTCAAAAATTTCATCAATTTTTGCAATGTGCTCATCAGTAATTTTCTGAATTTCATCCAGTCCGTCTGCCGCATTATCTTTGGAAATATCGCCGTCCTTTTCCATTTTTTTGATATGGTCGTTGAATTCCCGGCGAACGTTCCGGATGCTGATGCGTCCGTCTTCGGCTATCTTGCTCACCACACGGGAGAGATCTTTTCGCCGTTCATCCGACATGGGCGGGATGGGGAGGCGGATAACCTGTCCATCATTTGCAGGTGTGAGTCCCAGAGAACTGGCCAGAATCGCTTTTTCAATGACAGGAAGCATATTTTTTTCCCAGGGTTGAATCACCAGGAGTCTTGCTTCGGGGACTGTAATATTGGCGACCTGATTCAGGGGGGTGGGGTTGCCGTAATAATCCACCTTGATTCCGTCCAGCAAGGCTGTGGAAGCCCGGCCTGTCCGGATAGATGCCAGCTCGTGACGAATCACTTCAACGGATTTATCCATTTTGGCTTTGCATTCCTTATACAATGATTCCAGCATTCTTAACCTCCTAAGATTGTTCCGATTGGTTCACCCTTGATAACCCTGAGCAGGTGTCCGGGTTCTTTAAAATTAAAGACAATAATGGGGATCTTGTTTTCACGGCACAGGGCAATGGCACTCAAATCCATGACTTTTAAATTCTGTTCGATGGCTTCTTCATAGCTAAGGCTTGTATAACGGACGGCATCGGCATGGGTAACAGGATCTTTATCATAGACACCGTCAACTTTAGTCCCTTTAAGAAGCGCATCCACATTCATCTCGGCGGCACGAAGCGCTGCAGCTGAATCTGTAGTAAAAAAGGGATTTCCTGTTCCCGCGGCAAAAATCAGTACCCGGCCTTTTTCCAGGTGTCGCATGGCCCTTCTTCGGATAAACGGCTCGGCAACCTGTGTGATACTGATTGCCGTTTGAACCCGGGTAGGGATGCCGGATTTCTCCAGGGCGTCCTGTATCGCCAGGGCGTTGATCACGGTTCCCAGCATTCCCATGTAATCGCCGGTGACTCTTTCGATATTCCGGGTGTTGGCACCGCCTCTGAAGATATTTCCGCCACCGATAACCAGGCAGACCTCGAGGCCCTGATCAACGACTGATTTAATCTCTCTGGCAAAATAGGAAACAACGGAGGGATCGATTCCCGTCCCGTTTTCACCGGCCAGGATCTCTCCGCTCAGTTTTAATAAAATCCGTTGGTAAGGAAGGTCTGACACAACAGACTCCTATGCTTATGTGGGATGAATTAGTTGTTCTCTCCCAAAACAAACCGTGAGAAACGGGCGATCTGAATATTTTCACCCAGTTTGCCAATGGTCTCTTTCAGGTATGTCTCAACATTTTTTTCAGGATCTTTAAAAAAAGGCTGTTCCAGAAGGACATTTTCTTTATAGAATTTTTCCAGTTTGCCGGTTACGATTTTTTCGGCGATATGTTCGGGTTTTCCCTCATTGATAACCTGTTCTTTGTAAATGGCCTTTTCCCGTTCAATGATTGCAGGATCCACATCTTCACGGGTGACTGCCAGGGGAGCGGAAGCAGCAATCTGCATAGCCACATCTTTGACAAAATTCTGAAAATCCGGTGTATTTGCCACAAAATCGGTTTCGCAATTGACTTCGACCAGCGTTCCCAGTTTGCTTCCCTGATGAATATAGGCATGTATTAACCCTTCGTTTACAGCACGGGATGCTTTCTTCTCAGCTTTGGCAATTCCCTGGGCACGAAGGTAATCAACGGCTTTATCCAAATCGCCGTCTGTTTTATTTAAGGCTTTTTTACAGTCCATCATTCCGGCACCGGTTTTATCCCGGAGCTCTTTTACCATTGCGGCTGTTATGGTCATATTCCTGACTCCTTTTTATTCAACCTCTTCCACGTCTGCTACAGTTTCTTTTTCTTCTGTTGCTTTAACTGTTTCCTGAGGTTTTTCTTTTGGGGCTGTTTCAATTTTTTCTTCTGTTTTTTCTTCAACTTTCTCTTTTTTGCCGCTTTTCCCTTCCAGGGCGGCATCGGCCAGTCGGCGGGTGATCAGCTGAATGGTCCGGATGGAATCATCATTGGCCGGGATGGGATAGTCTATCACCGACGGGTCGGCATTGGTATCCAGCAGGGCAATGATGGGGATATCCAGTTTCCGGGCTTCTGCTACGGCAATCTTTTCATGGACTGTATCCACAATGAAAAGAGCATCGGGGAGTTTTTTCATATCCTTGATTCCCCGGTGCAGGGATTCCAGCTTTTCCTTTTCCCGCATCAGTCCCAAAATCTCTTTCTTTGTCAGATTGGCCCAAGCATCATCACTTTCACTGTCCCTTTGCAACTGCATCATCCGTCGGATAGACCGCTTGATGGTTACAAAATTGGTCAGGGTTCCGCCAAGCCAGCGTTCGGTGATGTAATGATTTTTGCTGCGGATGGCTTCATCTTCTATCACTGACCGGGCCTGTTTCTTGGTCCCCACAAAGAGAATTTCTCCTCCCTGACGGGAAAGGTCGCTCACAAATTCAGCCGCTTCTTCCATGGCCTGAATGGTTTTTTTCAAATCAATAATATGAATCCCGTTTTTCTCCATAAAGATATAATCCTTCATGGCGGGATTCCATTTTGAAGCCAGGTGACCGAAATGAGCACCGGTTCCTAATAATGTTTCAATGGTAATTGTATTCATGAGATCTCCAAAAATCCGTTAACGTTTCGAGAACTGGAATGCACGACGGGCGCCACGCAGACCGTATTTCTTCCGTTCCACACGACGCGGGTCGCGGGTCAGAAACCCTGCGGATTTTAATACCGGCCGTGATTCGGGATTCACCAGTGTCAATACCCTGCTCAGTCCGTGACGAACTGCGCCGGCCTGTCCCGTGGGACCTCCACCCTGAACGGTGACAATGATATCGTATGCGTTCCCGAATTTGATTAACTCCAGCGGTTGTCTCACAATCATTTGGGATGTTTCACGCCCAAAATATTCCTCAAGAGGCCGTTTATTGACGATGATTTTACCTGTACCAGGACGAAGCCGTACCCGGGCAACTGCTGATTTCCGGCGGCCAATGGCAATATATTCGTTCTTAAGCATTGTCACTCAACTCCTTCTTTAAATTCAGGGTTTGGGGCATCTGTGCCTGATGGGGATGCTCCGGTCCGCTGTACACCTTCAGCTTCTTGATTAACTGACGACCCAGACGGGTATGGGGAAGCATGCCCCTGACGGCACGGGTAATGACCTCTTCAGGACGGCTTGAACGCAATTCCTTCAGGGATGTGTACCGGGTACCTCCCGGATATCCCGTATGACGAAAATATTGCTTGTACGACTCTTTGTTTCCTGTTAACCGTACCTTCTCTGCATTGATGATAATCACAAAATCCCCCGTATCCATGTGGGGGGTGAATGTGGGTTTGTGCTTGCCCCTCAATATCTGGGCAACCTCACTGGATAAGCGACCCAAAACCAGATCAGTGGCATCAATAATAAACCACTTTCGTTCGATCTCTGACGGTTTTGCCGTATACGTTTTCAAATCGAATTCCTCCGTTTATGTGACTCTCTTCACCCGGAGCCACCGTGATTGTGCTCAAAACATTTCCGGGACTGCGTTTCAAGCTTGAAAATTTAATAATGGAATAAATCATTTACCAACATCTTTTTCTTTTATTATTGGTGACTTCTCCCGTATTTTTGAACAAATGTTCCGGCAGGTTCCGGGATAAATCATTAAAAAACAAATGAATTCCGTTTCCTGGCCCCGGAAAAATTCTTAACTTTCTCCCCCAAAAGACGGAGACCCGGATATGCTCAGTATGACTGGTTTCGGAAAAGCGGAAGGTTCCTATCACAGTATCCGGTTCACGGTGGAAATCAAATCCGTGAACAGCCGGTATCTGGATGTCTCTACCGTGATTCCCCGAAAAGTCGCATTCCTTGAAAATCCTATTCGGGACTACCTGACAAAAAAACTGGAGCGGGGCAAGATCCTCTTCATCCTGAATCTGACAGGAGATACCGGTGAAATCAGTCATTTTCAGCTGAATGAGAAACTCCTCCAAAATCTTCTGGATCTGAAACAGATCCTCAAAGAAAAATTTGATGTGGAGGGAGCGCTTACCGTGACGGATATCCTTTCCCGGGAGGATGTGGTGGAACTGATGGATACGGCTGTGGAAGAGGATGCCTTGGCTGAAGCCATCCTAAAAACCACGGATGCTGCACTGGCCAGCCTGGAAGCCATGCAAAAACAGGAAGGTGAATACCTGAAAGAGCAGTTCGAGCGGGATCTCCACAGCATGTCCCGTGAAATAGACGCGATTGATGATATCCGGCAGACGAATCTGGACCAGCATGTTTCCACTATGAAGGAACGGGTGGGAAAAATTATGAATCAGTATGCCCTTGATGAAGCCCGGATGTATCAGGAAATTGCCCTTCTGGCCGATAAACTGGATATCACGGAAGAGATCCAGCGCTTTAAAAGCCATTTACTCCAATTCAAAACCTACCTGAATGAAAAGGATTCCGTGGGGAAACGATGTAATTTTCTTCTTCAGGAAATGCATCGCGAAGTGAATACCCTGGGGAATAAAGTGGCAAATGCCGATATTTCCCAACGGGTGGTGGAAATAAAAAACCGGATCGAAATGATTCGCGAGCAGGTTCAGAACATCCAATGAAACAAGGCGCACTCATTCTTTTTGCCGCTCACAGCGGTGCCGGGAAAACAACCATTATCCGGGAACTCCTGCGGCGTCATCCGGAATGGTTTTTTTCCGTCTCGGCAACTACCCGAAAACCCCGGACCGGTGAGGTGGACGGACAGGATTATCACTTTGTGTCAAGGGATGTTTTTCAAACCATGATCCGTGAAAAAGAACTGCTCGAATATGAAGAGGTCCACGGTGAATATTACGGGACACCGGCTGAACCGGTCCGCCAGGCTCTGGAAAATGGGAAAGTGTGCATTTTTGACCTGGATGTTAAAGGGGTGATGAGCATTAAAAGACACTATCCGGAACAATCTCTCTCAATATTTATTGAAGTCCCGGATATGAATCTTTTGAGGGAAAGATTGGTAAACCGAAAAACCGAAACACCGGAACAGATTGAAAAACGCCTTTCCAGGATCTCCCTGGAAACGGCGATGAAGGATGCTTTTGATGAAGTCGTCATTAACGACCAACTGGAAAAGGCAATCCATAAAACGGAAACATTGATCAAACAGATAAAGGAAAGGTGCTAAATGTCTAAAGGTGGATTCAAATACGAAGGGGACAGGCCCGAAGATATCTTTGAAGCAATTATCATCATGGCAAAACGGGCGCGTCAGATCAATCAACGGCGGGCTGACAAATTTACTCTCCGTCCCTATCAGGTCTCTGAAGGGGAAGAAGAGGTGGAACAGGAAGCCCTGTATGATGATTTCGACTTCGACAGCCTGGAAAAGCCTACAACCATGGCCATGCATCAGTATGCCGGTCAGGAAATTGAATATGAATACAGTGATCCTGACGAAGACTATGATGAAATGGAAGATGATTCCATGTTTGAGATGGATGATCATCTGATTTGATGGAAGCCCTGAGAGGGAAAAAGATTCTTGTAGGAATCACGGGAGGGATCGCCGTATATAAGGCGGCATCCCTCGTTCGCAGACTCACACACGATTATGCCTGTGATGTGCAGGTCGTGATGACGGAGCATGCCCTGGAATTTATGACCCCCCTGACCTTTGAAACCTTTACCGACAAACCGGTGCTGACCAGCATGTGGGCATCGGGGGGTAAGGTTTCAACACGTCATATTGACCTTGTGGCTGCTGCAGACATGCTTTTGATTGTGCCTGCCACAGCTAATATTGTAGGGAAAACCGCTTCAGGTATAGGAGATGATCTCTTAAGTACCATGATCCTGGCAGCCGATCCTGAAAAATGCTTTTTTGCCCTGGCCATGAATACCCGCATGTATGAAAACCCGTTTTTTCAACAAAACCGAAAGGCACTCCTCGATGAGGGTTATGGAATCATTGAACCGGAAGATGGACCTCTCGCTTCCCGGACAGAAGGGGAGGGAAAGGGTCGTCTGGCAGATGAAAAAACCATTTTATCTGAAATAAACGATTATTTTTCATTCCGTGGAATGCTAAAGGGAAAAAAGGTGCTGATCAGCGGGGGACCAACACGGGAATACCTGGATGATATCCGCTTTATCTCAAATCCCTCCACAGGCAAAATGGGAATAGCCCTGGCCCGTGCCGCTGCCATGGCCGGAGCCGATGTCACATTGGTTCTGGGACCCGGCAGTGCAGAAACCGAAGGCCCTTATACCAAGATCCGGGTGAATTCGGCCGATGAAATGGCCCATGAGCTTTTATCCCGTTATGAAAATAAACATATTGTGATCATGGCTGCGGCGGTGGAAGATATCCGCCCGGAAAAACTGGAGGGAAAGGTAAAAAAACAGGCCATTCCTCCGCACATCACACTTTCAGCCACGACTGACATCCTCCGGGAAATGGGAAAAAGAAAGACTGACCAGATTCTGGTAGGTTTCAGTGTGGAGCTCCAGGACGAAGAGGCGGCCTCCCTCCGCAAACTGAAGAATAAGAACCTGGATTTCATTGTGATCAATAATCCTTTACACAAAGGCGCGGCTTTCGGACATGATACCAATGCGTGCATTGTCCTGGGAAAAGACGGGCTGCGCATTGAAATACCCTTAATGTCTAAACGGAAACTGGCAGAGAAAATTCTTTCACTGATTGCCGGATAACAATCATGGATCCAAAAAGTCCTCAAAAAAGAATACGTTCCTACCTGGCGTATGTCCGGGATGTATTCGGAGCGGAACTTTTGGTTAACAGAGAAAAGAAAATGACAGAACTGGACCTGTATCGCAAATCCATTGAGCAGTGTACAAAATGTGCTTTATCCCAAACCCGGAAACACTTTGTTTTTGGGGATGGTTCCCCGGATGCGGACATTTTATTTGTCGGTGAAGCTCCGGGGGCCGTGGAAGATGAAACAGGTATTCCCTTTGTCGGCCGGGCAGGTAAACTGCTGGATAAAGCCCTGCACCACATCGGTCTGGACCGGGACAGTATTTTTATCACCAATGTGTTGAAGTGCCGTCCACCGGGAAACCGGGATCCCCTCCCGGATGAAATTGCCTTGTGTGAACCCTACCTTCACCGACAGATCGAATTGCTGAATCCCCGGGTAATTGTGGCTTTGGGGCGGATTGCCGCCAGGACTCTCCTTCGGCTGCCGTCTGACACATCCCTCACCTCCATGCGGAAACAGTCATTCGAATATCACGGTGTGCCCCTGTGTGTCTTTTATCATCCGGCGGCGATTTTGCGGAATGCCGGCCGGGAAGGGGAGTATTTCCAGGATTTTGAGAAACTGAAAGAAACGTATTTAAAGGATTAACATGGCTCAGGAAAATGTGACACGCATCCCACCCCAGTCCATTGAATCGGAAATGGCGGTGTTGGGGGCTATGATGCTGGATGACAGCGCTGCAAGCCGGGGTATTGAATTGCTTACCGAGGATGATTTTTACCGGGAATCCCACCAGCTGATTTTTCATGCCATGACCACTCTGTACAATGAAAGCAAACCCATTGACCAGTTGACAGTAACGGAGAAATTATCTCAACTGAAGCACCTGGAAAAATGCGGTGGTGCTTATTATGTTTCCAACCTTGCAGAAGCTATGCCCACTGCAGCCAATATTGATTATTATGCTTCCATAGTGAAAAACAAATCCATCCTCCGCCATATTATATCCGTTTCTACCCGGATGGTGACGGAAGCCTACAATGAAGAAGAAGAAGCGGAAACCATTCTGGATCAGGCTCAACAGGAAATTTATAAATTGAAATCACAGTCTGCCCCATCGGATTTTGTGGGAATTCACCAGATTATCCATGGCACCATAGACCATATCGAGAGTCTGAAGAATCATGATCAGGATGTGATCGGACTTCACACCGGTTTTATCGGTCTGGATAAAATGACCTCCGGTTTTCAGCCGTCGGATCTGATTATCATCGCCGGGCGGCCATCCATGGGGAAAACAGCCATCAGCCTGAGTATGATGCGCCGTATGGCGGTGGATTATAAGAAAAAAGTGGGTTTTTTCTCCCTTGAAATGTCCAACGAACAACTGGTATTGCGTCTTTTGAGTATGCAAAGCAGTATCGATCACCAGAAACTCCGGAAAGGCCGTGTCCCCAATGAAATGTGGGGTACCCTTATCGATGCGGCATCCAAATTGCACGAATCTGAAATCTATGTGGATGATACACCCAGTCTGACGATCATGGATATCCGCAGTCGTGCCCGGCGCCTGAAAATGGAAAAAGGGCTCGATATCGTGTTTGTAGATTACCTTCAGATAGCCCGGGGCATCACAAGCCGCTCTTCTACCCGGGAACAGGAGATCTCCTCCATCAGTCAGGGACTCAAAGCCATGGCCAAGGAACTCCACATTCCTGTTGTGGCAGTTGCCCAGCTGAACCGTGCCGTGGATGCCCGGTCCGGCGATCACAGACCTCACCTTTCGGACCTCCGCGAATCCGGAGCCATTGAACAGGATGCCGATGTGGTGATGTTTGTTTTCCGGGAAGAGGTCTATTCCAAAGATCCGGAACATGAAGGCAAGGCGGAACTTATCCTGTCCAAACAGCGAAATGGACCCATTGGAAGGATTCCTCTCACCTTTGAAAAACACCTGACCCGTTTTGAAAATGCACCGGCGGGGGATTATGATATTGATGAGGCATTCTGATGACCTGGACCCTGACAGAAGCAGATCCTAAAAATTATCCCCGGAAGTTTTTAGTCCTCCTGGATGCTGTCAGGCAATATAACGATAATATTGATCACGATATTCCACTCCTTTGGAAAGCCTTTCAGTTTGCCCAAAATGCCCACATGGGACAGTTCAGGCGCTCCGGTGAACCCTATTTTGAACATGTGTACAATACAGCCCTGATCCTGACGGATCTCTCGATGGATACCATCACATTATGTGCTGCGCTCTTGCACGATGTGGTGGAGGACACGGCCATTTCCGAGGAAATCATCGCCGAAGAATTTTCTCCCACCATTGCTTTTTTGGTGAAAGGGGTGACCAAAATCGGGGGTATCAAGTTCAACAGTGAACAGGAGCAACAGGCTGAAAATTTCCGGAAAATGCTTCTGGGTGTGGCAGAAGATATCCGGGTGCTGATCATTAAATTTGCGGACAGGCTTCATAATATGCGCACCCTGGGCTCATTGCCCCTGGTCAAGCAACGGCGCATCGCCATTGAAACCCGTGATGTCTACGCTCCCCTGGCCCATCGTTTGGGAATGTACCGCCTGAAAATGGAAATGGAAGATCTGGCACTGAAATATCTGGAACCCCGTATCTTTAATTTTCTGGAAAAGAAAGTCAGTGCCAAACGGGAAGAACTGGAAGCCTACATCAATAATTTTACCGGACTCATAGAGAAAAAACTCCGGGAAAACGGAATTGAAGCTGTCATCTTCGGTCGCCTGAAGCATTTTTATTCCATCTACAACAAGATGAAAAAACAGAACAAGCCCTTTGAGGAAATTTATGATGTCCTGGCGATCCGTGTGATTGTAAACACCGTAGCAGAATGTTATGGTTCTCTGGGGTATATCCATCAGTTGTTCAAACCTATCCCCGAACGCTTCCGTGATTTTATTGCCAATGCCAAATCCAACGGCTATCAGTCTGTGCATTCAACAGTTATCGGTCCGGGAGGTAAACTCATAGAAATTCAGATCCGGACCCATGAGATGCATAAGAAAGCAGAGGTGGGTATTGCGGCACACTGGAAATACAAAGAATCCAAAGACAATGATGACAGTCTGGACAAACACATTCAGTGGCTCAGGGATCTGGTGGACATGTTGAAATCCGATTCAACCAATGAGTCGGATTTTATGGAAACCCTGAAGATCGATCTTTTCAAGGATGAAATTTTTGTTTTTACGCCAAAGGGGGATCTGATCAGCCTTCCCAAAGGATCCACCGCCCTGGATTTTGCCTTTGCCGTTCACACGGAGATCGGTTTGCGCTGTATCGGTGCCAAAGTCAATGCCAAAATCGTTCCCCTGAATACCGAATTGAGCAGTGGTGACCAGATTGAAATCATTACATCCGCCAATCACAGCCCAAGCTATAACTGGCTGAAATACGTCCGGACCAACAAGGCCCGTTCCCGAATACGCAAATGGCTTCAGCGGAATGAATTTGAACAGAGTGTCAAGCTGGGAGAAGAAATCCTGGAAAAGGGACTCCGTCGCTTGAAAAAAGCGGATAAGATCAAGGAGGTACGGGAGCGGTATCAGGAGTTGGGATATCAGACCCTGGATCTTTTCCACCAGGCTTTGGGAAAAGGGGATTTGACATTACGGGATGTGGTAAACACCTTGTTGGATGAATCGGAAAAACCCGGGGATAGTGAATTCACGGTGGATAAAATCCTCCGTCCCTTTACCCGGACGACACAGGGTGTGACTATTCAGGGGCTGGACAATGTCATGGTCCAGTTTGCCAAGTGCTGTAATCCCATTCCCGGAGATGATATCGTTGGTTTTATCACCCGGGGCCGGGGGATAACGGTACATCGCAGTAACTGCAAGAATATCCCGAAAATTGAGTCTGAACAGGATCGATTGATTGATGTTACCTGGGATCTGAAAGGTGGGCGGACCTTTATAGCCCGGCTCAATATTATTTGTGAAGATCGTAAAAATATGATGTATGATATCATGGCGGTGATTCGTGAAATGAATACCAATATGTTGTCTGTAAATTTTGATGTGGAAGGTAAACTGGCCCGTGGACAGGTGGCCATCATGGTGGAAAATGTCCGCCATGCCGGACGGATTATTGCCAAAATCAAGAAAATTCCCGGGATTCTCTCGGTTGAACGTATGTAGGAAGGAATCATGACTGAAATAACGTACACAAAAAAAGATGTTGCCGTCAAATTGCAAAACCGGCTTGATTTAAACCTCTATGTGGCAGAAGAGATGGTGGACGGGCTCTTTTCCGTCCTCCGGGAATTGCTGATGGAGGAAACGGCAGAGAAAGTCCGTATTGAAATCCGGAATTTTGGCGTGTTTGAAGTAAAACCCACACAAGCCAAACCCATGGCACGGAATCCGCGGACCAATGAAGTGGTTCATGTCCCTCCCCGGAGGAAGACCCATTTTAAACCGGGGAAAATCCTTAAAGAATACCTGAAAACACCGCTGGATAGCCATGGGTAGAATTCTGGCCGTCGATTACGGACATAAAAGAGTGGGACTTGCCCTTTCCGATCCCCTGAATATTGTAGCAACGCCACTGGATACTTTACAGGTGAATGGCGAAGATGGGTTGGTACAGTCACTTGAAAATCTTATTGAAAAATGGCAGGTAAACCAGCTTCTGATAGGTTATCCCCTGGGACTTAAAGGTGTAAAAACAAAACAGACGCTGGAGGTCGAACGTTTTGTTGAAGTCCTGAAAAAGCGTATTTCCCTTCCTGTAACCCTTTGGGATGAACGCTTTACCAGTGCCGAAGCAAAAGATATTCTCCGTCAAAAAGGCGTCAGACCTTCTGAAAACAAGGGCCTTGTTGACCAGATGTCTGCCCGGATTATCTTACAGGAATATCTTGATTACGGGTTGAAACGATGAAAGGCTCCCTGAAAAATACCATGTTGATTGTTGTTTCGGCTCTGGCCATGGCCATGACCTTTGCACCGGTCAATGCCTGGATTCTTGGATATTTATCACTCATACCCCTTCTGTATGTCTTTTACATAGATCCAAAAAAAGGCTTTGCCCGGGGCTATCTTTTCGGTTTGATCTATTCATTGATCCTGGTCCACTGGCTTGCCTTCAACAGTGGGGCTTCCGTGTGGCTTGTCACCTTGTCTGCCCTGATGGCGGCTGCCTTTTTGGCTTTGAATTACGGAGTGATCGGCTGGCTGACGGTCCTGTATATCCGGCGTCATGGTGGATTGGGTTTATTTGTTTTTCCCATTGTGTGGACTGTTGTAGAATTTATACGCTCATTCGGTACCCTGGGATTTCAATGGGTTCTTGTGGCAAATGGTCAAACAGCCAATATCCCCTATATTCAGATGGCTGATCTGGGCGGACCTTTTCTTATTTCTTTTTTTCTGGTATCGGTAAATACCCTTTTATTCAGTCTTCTCATGAGGACTCCGGCTTACCGGGGCATCCGGCAAATTTCGTATATCCTCCTGGGACTCTTCCTGGTTGTGCCCTATACTTACGGGATTATCCGTTTGTATCAACAAAATGAGCCGGTTAAATCACATGTGTTCCGGCTTGTACAACCGGATTATGATTCTCATGAAAAATGGGAAAGGCAAAGGCGGGATGAAATATTTGAAACCATGATATCCCTCAGCCGGGCACAGGGGGTGGATAGTGTGGATATCATCGTCTGGCCTGAAAGCGCTACACCGGTTTATATCCGGACCCAGGTGAAATACAGATCCATGCTGGAAAAATTAAGCCGGGAAACCGGCAGCGTTTTGATCGCCGGAGTTCCCGACTATTTTGTCCGGAACAGCAAGGTCTATGTCACAAACAGTATGTATGTGTTTGAACCTTACCAGGGAATTACAGGGAAATATAATAAACAGAAATTGGTCCCTTTTGGTGAATATATCCCCCTGTCCGGTGTCTTTCCCCGATTGGCTAGTCTGAATCTGGGTCAGGGGAATTTTACGGCCGGAAAAAATGAGCCCTTGCTGGAAGTGAATTCTCCGGATCTTACCCTGGCTCCCATGATCTGTTATGAATCGGTATTTTCCAGGGATGCTTTTGAAAAGATCCGGAATGGAGGTGAATACCATATCCTGGTCACCAATGACAGTTGGTTTGGAGATTCCTGGGGGCCTTATCAACATGCCGCCCAGGCGATTTTCCGTGCCATCGAAACCCGAAGACCTGTCGTCCGCTGTGCCAATACCGGTATTTCCATGGCAATTGATCCTACAGGGCGCATCCTGAAACAACTTCCCCTCAATACCCGGGGTTTCCTGGATGTCCGAATGCGGATCCCGGCCATGCAAAGCACCTATGTGCAGTCCGGAAACGCCTTTGCTTTTATCCTGTCAGGAGTGCTGCTGGGCATTTTGCTTACACCTCTGTGGCCGGTGAAAGGAAAACGAAATGATCCGTAACCTGTTGTGTGGTCTGCTTTTGGGGATTTCTCTCCTTTTTGCCGCAGAAGAAAAGGAACGGGTCTATTTTCCACCCGACACACCCTATCTTGAAAAGGTTTACAAAACATTGAGTGAACAGGATTATTTGCTGGTGGAAGATTCCACGGCTGCAGACTGGAAAGGTTCTTTGGTGATGACAGATTTCTCCGATTCCATTCGCTATGAAATTCTGTTGGACAAACAATCCGAAGCTCCCGTGATTGCCGGTGTTTTTTATCTGAAACCTGTGGCAGGGAAAATCGTTCTAAAACAGATCCGGGATTTTTCACTGTGGTTTGCCGTGACCAATCTGATGATTCTCGGTCTGTTTTTCATTCGTTTTTAAAAAAGAAGTGAGGATTCTGTGAAAATTTTCAAAAAGTGTCTCTTTCTCCTCTTCATGATGATGAGTCTTGTCTACGCATCCGACAACAGAGCCATATTAAAAAGCCTGATTCTTCCCGGTTGGGGAGAACACAGTCTGAACGCATCCCGCAGAGGCCGGAGCTTTATGATTGCAGAAGCAGGTCTCTGGATCTCCTATGCCGGTTTGCACAGCTACAGGGATATACAGCACGACGATATGATACACTATGCCAGAGCCCATTCCGGAGCCGCCGATTTTCACGGAAGTTCCCAGTACTGGGTGGATATGGGCAGTTACCTGACCTGGGAAGAACACCGGGAAGAGATGTTGGAAAACAGGATGCCTGATAAAATCTATGATGAACAGTATGCCTGGAGCTGGGAATCGCTGGATCATGCCAACACGTTTCGGGATATCCGGATTAAAAAAGACCGGACAGATCACCGGATGACCTTTCTTATTGGTGGTATGATCTTTAACCGTCTGGTCAGTGTGCTGGATGTGATCTACCTGTCCCGTTCCATGGAATCCTCATTATATGTAAGCCCGGATAACACGTCAATCAATCTATCCATCGCCCTGAATCCATGAAAAATCCGATTCATCAAAAAATGATGCTCTCTTTTCTTTTCCTGGCCATGATCATTGCTGTCTGGTTTCCGGGAATTATATACCAGATCGTGTTCAGCCTGATACTTATTCCCCTCATCGGGTGTGCTCCCAATCCCGCGCGAATCGGTCGCTTCCTCATCTCCATGTCTCCCTTCCTTGTGATCACCCTTGGAGTCCATCTTTTTTTTCGGATCGGTGTGGAGGATTACTGGGGTGCTTTCCGGGAGATGGAGCTGTGGTCTGTGGCAGGATATTTTACCCTTCGTAACCTGAATGTGATGGGTGTTGTTGCCCTGATTTTCAATTACAAACCTTTTCCGGATATGGATGGGTTTTCCGGCAGTTTGCAAAACCGTTTACTGAAGGGGGATGGAAAACAGTATCCCTTTTCTGCCGGACTCTTTATCGGGTTACAGTATTTTCGGGTTATCCGTGACGAGTACCGCTCACTCATCCAGGTTCACAGAATCCTGGGAATTAAAAAAGAGAAGGGCGTATTGAAACAGGTCCGTTATTACTCATCCCTGATCATCCCTTTGTTCATCGGATCTTTTGAACGGGTGGATCAGCTATCGGTGGCTTTAACCACCCGTGGGTTCGGCAGGAGCGATGAATATGGTGCTTAACCGTCATGCCTTTCGGGTAGAATATGAAGGAACCGCTTATTGCGGATTTCAGCTTCAACCGGACCAGCCAACGATTCAGAAAGCGATTGAAACAGCATTTTTTGCGCTTTATCAATCGGATGTCCGCATTGTGGGCAGCGGGCGGACCGATTCGGGAGTCCACGCAGCCGGACAGGTCTTTCATGCCGATGTGCCGGAGAATATTCCATGCCATAAATTGGGTAAAGCTCTAAATAGTCATTTACCTGAAGATATTCGTATCACAGGAGTATCTCAGGTAAATCGCACATTCCATGCCAGATATGATGCCGTGTCACGGCACTATACCTATAGAATTTTCAACGGTGTGTCTGTTTTAAAACGCCGTTTTGTCTGGCAGATCTTTCAACCTTTAGATATCAACGCCATGAATCATTGCCTGTCTTTCATTAAGGGAGAACATGATTTTACATCCTTTTGCCTGAGTCAGACAGAAACTGACCATAAAATTTGTGATATTCAGGCTGCCGAATGGCAGGTCAAAGGTCCGGAATTGCTTTTTTCCATCCGGGCAAACCGTTTTCTTCATGCCATGGTCCGTTCCCTTGTGGGGACTATGGTGGATGTAGGAAAAGGGCGATACACGGTTTATGATTTTGAAAATATTTTACATAAAGTTACCCATGGTTCCGGGGCGGTTACAGCCCCTGCCAAGGGATTAGTGCTTGAGGAAGTCATTTATAATCCGCAGATTACATGGCAATGGTCAGGAGTAGCACAATGCTAAAAAATAAAAGGCTTGTTTGTATAGCCCTTATTCTGATGACAGTCATGCAGGCTTCAGCCCAGTTTATCGGTCCGACCAAACCAGATAATCTGAATCAGCAGGTAACTGAAAGCCGCAGGAATGCCATCACCCAAGCCATTGAAAAGTGTGTACCGGCTGTGGTAGGTATCCATGTAACGGAAATCAGGGCCGTATCGCCTGGAGCGGCCTATAACGACCCCCTGTGGGATCTCCTGTTTCCCGGCCAGTTGTATCAACGGGAAGTGAAAAGCATGGGAAGCGGTGTCATTATCAGTCCGGACGGATATATTGTGACCAATGCCCACGTGGTAGGTAAAAACGCGGTGAAAGTCATCGTTACCCTCAGCGGTGGAACCCGCTATCCTGCGGAAGTGGTTGGTGTGGATGACCTGACGGATATTTCCCTTTTAAAAATTGAGGCGGAAGACCTTCCCGGCATTGAAATCGGTGACAGTGATGATGTGATCATCGGGGAATGGGTGGTTGCGTTGGGAAATCCTTTTGGACTTTTTGATATCAGCAATCAGCCGACGGCAACCATCGGTATTGTCAGTTCGAAAAATGTCAATTTTGGAGAACAGGCTGGTGGAAGGGTGTATCAGGAAATGATCCAGACAGATGCCAGCATCAATTCCGGGAACAGCGGAGGGGCCCTTGTAAATGTTCATGGTGAAATGATCGGCATCAATACCTTTATCTTTACAGGGGGAAACCAGGTGGGCGGATCTGTCGGCGTGGGATTTGCCATCCCGGTTAACCGGATGAAAACCGTTGTGGATGAACTGATCCGCAGTGGATATGTGGAGCGGGGTTTTGAAACAGGACTCAGTGTTCAAACCCTGGACCAGTATATTGCTGCCTACCTGAATTTGCCTTTTAAACAGGGAGTTATCATAACGGATGTCCGGAAAAACAGTTCAGCTCATAAAGCCGGTTTGAAAGTCGGAGATATCATCCGCAAAGTCAATGATATGTCTGTGACCAATACCCGGGATATTTACCGGGTCATCAATGAAAATTACCTGAAGGCTGGAGATGTCATTCACCTGGAAATCTGGCGGAATCAGAAGACGATCACCTGTGAACTGATCCTTGCGAAGCCTTCAGCCAGAAAATAAATCAGCAGGAGTTAAGAGAAGCGTATGGAAAAAATTGGCATACTGAAATATCCCGGCGCCAGCGGTGATCATGATCTGTACTGGGCGGTCCGGAACTGTTGCGGTCAAAAAGCAGCCTTCCTTGAGAGCGGCAACTGGAACCCTGATGAAATCTCGGCACTTCTCATTCCCGGCGGCCTATTTGTATCAGGCTATTCTGATGTGAAGGACAATCACCTGGTGGCCCATGTTATCCGGAATCACAAGCCGGTATTGGCCATTGCCGAGGGGTATTATTTTATCAAAGCGAGTCAGGGACTTACCGCTGATCTTATCCCCCGGGAGGATGTAAAGAAAGTGACAACCGGTGGAGCCATCATAACTGATAACAGCAATTTCTGGCTTACCCGGTATGAGGAAGATGAAGCGGTCACCTGGCCTGAATCCTACAGATTTCATTCATTTTCCCGGGATGATACTATACATTCCATCGTAGTCTCCAAAGCAGACGAAAGGGTACTGGGAATTGGACTGAAAAAATATCCGGTTGCTGCTCTGTTGTTGCATCCTGAAAGAGCTGTTGATGAAGTCATCGGTGATACTTCCGGAACAAAACTATTCAATGTGTTGAGGACAGATCAATGAAACAAAAATTTTCGGTTGGTAAAGCATTGGGAATTATCTTGTTGGGAGCCATTATCGGCGGTATCCTGGGTGAATTGTTCGGAATGATTCTGCCTGAGAGCGTGGTACGGGAATTTCTTTTAAAGAAGTACGCTTTTGGGTTTACAAATCCCCTGAATATTGATCTGAGCATTATTACCTTCAGTTTTTCCCTTATGTTACGGATGAATGTGGTGAGTCTCCTGGGGATTGTATTCGGTTTTTACATTCTTAAATATACACGATGAAAGTGAGGTCACAATGAATTTCGGTCCATGGGAACTTATTATTATCCTGGTGATTGTTCTCCTGATTTTTGGTCCGAAAAAACTTCCTGAGCTGGCCAAAGGACTTGGAAAAGGCCTTCGGGAGTTTAAAAAAGCGGCACATGATGTAAAGGATGAACTGGAAAATGCCGGAGATGAAGAAGAAGAAAATCAGGCGGAGAAATCTACAGGAAAAGATAACCGTAATACTGAGAAAAAGGGTTAAGAAGACCGGGGATTTATGAAACGTTCAACTGAGGATCATATTTACGATTTGATTGACACAATAGACCAGTCCGGCAATCCCATATTTATCACCGTAGATAAAGAATGGCTTCGGAAACATCTTGCAGAACAGGCAGCCATTCAGGGTCCGTTTTCCGGGAAAATCATTGCTGTTAAAGATAACATCAATGTCCGGGGTTTGCCAACCACATGTGCCAGCAGGATTTTAAAGACGTTCCATTCGCCCTATGATGCCACGGTGATCAAAAAGATTCGGGCGGCCGGAGGTGTTCTTTTAGGTAAGACAAACATGGATGAATTTGCCATGGGCTCTTCCAACGAGTATTCCGCCGCAGGAGCTGTAAAAAATCCTGTTGATGAAACCCGTGTTCCCGGTGGTTCCAGCGGTGGTTCGGCTGCTGCTGTGGCTTCCGGACTTGTTGACTATGCTCTGGGATCGGATACAGGAGGATCGATCCGGCAGCCGGCAGCATTTACGGGCACAGTAGGACTCAAACCCACATATGGCCGGGTCTCCCGCTATGGCCTGACTGCCTTTGCCTCTTCCTTTGACCAGATCGGTCCCATTACCCGGACTGTCCGACAGTCTGCCGAACTCCTGGAAGTGATAGCCGGAAAAGATCCCCTGGATTCCACATCGGCCGACATCCCGGTGGGAAATTATGTTCGTGCCCTGGATGAAGATGTAAAAGGACTGACATTAGGAATTCCCTGGCATCTGCTGGAAAAAGGTGTGGAAAAGGATGTGATGGATTCCTTTCAGGATGCGGTGAAAACCCTGGAAAAAGCCGGCGTGACCTTTCGGGAGATTGAGCTGAAATATGCCGATTATGCGATTGCTGCATATTATATCCTGGCTACGGCCGAAGCATCCAGCAATCTGGCCCGTTTTGATGGGATCCGGTATGGTGTAAATCAGAAAATGGACGGTGGCGATCTTTTTAGCACCTATGCCGAAAACCGTTCGAAAGGATTTGGGCCGGAAGTCAAACGGCGGATTATGCTGGGAACCTATGTGCTTTCTTCCGGCTATTATGAGGCCTATTATGCCCGGGGACAAAAGGTTCGTACATTGATTGCCCGGGAATTTGCCACCTTGCTGAAGGATATGGATGGAATTATGCTTCCCACGACTCCCACAACAGCATTTAAACTGGGAGAACATGTCAATGATCCACTTAAAATGTATTTAAATGATGTCTTTACCGTCTCTGTAAATATTGCCGGATTGCCGGCCCTGAGTGTCCCCGGAAAGCCTGGAAAGGGGGGATTGCCTGTCGGTTGTCAGTTCATCGGCAGAGCCTATGACGAAGGAACTATTTTGCGCTTAGGTCATACGATTGAAATGTCACGGTGTAAACCGGAATAGTAAATCGATCCTCGCCTGAGGATTTGTATGGTGGATAATAACGATTCAAGGAAAAAATGTTCAGATTTCAGAATCCGGAAATTTTCTTTTCTCTGCTGCTTCTGATACCTCTGATTATCACGGAATTCCGCCGTCATGTTTCCAGGCGATTCACCCTTCGTATCGGAACTCTGTCTTCACTTCGGAAATTTTCACCCAGGTATCCTGTTAAACTCCTGATTCCCCTGGTTTTAAAATATGTGGCCTTTATTCTGATCATTGCTGCACTGGCACGGCCCCAAAGGGGAAATGTTACCCGTGAATTGACCCAGCCCGGTATCGATATCATGATCACCCTGGATATATCCGGTTCCATGCGGGCAGTGGATTTTCAGCCCAACAGACTTGAAGCAGCGAAACAGGTTGCCATGGATTTTGTCCGGGGACGGACTACTGACCGTATCGGATTGGTTGTTTTTGCCGCGGAAGCCTTTCTTCAATGTCCCCTCACGGTGGATTATGATGTTTTAAACGGGATGATTGCAGATGTGCAGATTATCCCGGAAAATCTGGATGGGACGGCAATCGGACTGGCCATTGCCAATGGTGTAAACCGCTTGAGGGATTCGGATGCCAAAAGTAAAGTGATCATTCTGCTCAGCGACGGGGATAACAATGCCGGAGATATCGATCCTCTGACGGCAGCAGATTTTGCCCGGGAATTTGATATTAAAATCTATACCATTGCCATGGGAATGCGTGGACAGGTTAGGATGCCGGTGGATGATCCCCTCTTCGGACGGCGGATGATACCGGTTCAAATTGAAGTCAATGAGGAACTTTTAACCGAAATCGCCGAAAAAACCGGGGGGACTTTTTTCCGGGCCGATACGGAAGATAAATTAAATCAAATCTGGCAGGATATTTCTGAAATGGAGAAGACAGAGATCAAAGTATCTCAATTCACCGACTGGGAAGAGCTGTATAATCGTTTTTTGATACCGGCGCTGATTCTTTTTGTTCTTGGGTGGATATTGGGGCGTGTCCTGTGGAGGGTTCGGCCATGATTGAACTTATGCACCCCCAGGCTTTGTGGCTGCTTTTACTGATTCCCCTTCTTATGGTGCTTCGATCTGTAGAAACGTCTCACTGGAATCGGCATAAGAAAGGCTTCTTCCACTTAAAAACCTATCCGCGGATTATCCATGACAAACCGGCACGCCGGAAACTTATTCATTTTTTAGAATATACAGGATTGGTTTTGTGCATTCTGGCGTTGTCCGGACCGGGAGTGGGGACAGAGATCCGGGAAGTTCAACGGGAAGGTGTGGATATCCTGATTGCCCTGGATTTAAGTCAGAGCATGAGTGCTGCAGATGTAAAACCCTCCCGGCTTGAACGGGCGAAACTGGAAATTGTCAAATTGTTTTCCGTGTTGAAAGGAGATCGTGTGGGATTGGTAGGATTTGCCGGTGTGGCTCACCTTCAATGCCCGCTGACGCTGGATCACCGTGCCGCCCGTATGCTTCTGGACGTGATGGATGTCAGCCTGTTGCCTGTCCAGGGTTCAGCCATTGCGGATGCAGTGACTGTTGCTGCCGGTGCTTTTCCCGAAAAAGATGAAAAACATAAAGTCCTGATCCTCATCAGTGACGGAGAGGATCATGAAAAGCAAATTGAGGAAGCCGTGAATCTGGCGGAGAGCAAAGGGGTCATTATTTATACCCTTGGGGTGGGGACCCTTGAAGGAGCTCCCATCCCGGTATATAAAAACAATCAACTGGCAGATTATAAACGGGATAAATCAGGAAAGGTGATTGTCACACAACTGAATGAAGATGCCCTTTGGCAAATGGCACATGCCACTGACGGGGATTATTTACGGCTGACGGATGTGGAAAATCCACTGCTCCAGATTTATAACGAGATATCCAAACTCGAAAAGAAAGCCTTTCAAACTCATGAATACGGTCATTTTAAACAACTTTTTCAAATTTTCTTAAGCCTTGGCTTCCTTTTGTTTCTTGTGAGCGGACTCATACCGGAAAATGGAAAAAAGAATGATGCAGACATGTCGTTGTAAATATTTCATTGTGATACCTCTTTTCTTGGTAACGGTCCTTTGGGGAGCGGATCCGGGGTTGAATGCTTTTCATGAAGGAAAGTACGATACCTCTCTTGCCTATTATCTGAAACGGCTTGAGGAAAACCCGGACGATAAGGTTCTGCACTACAATGCGGGGACATCCGCCCTGAAGGCCGGACGAACAGACCTGGCAGCCACACATTTTGACAGGACTATACGACACACGGAAGATCCTGAATTTCTGGCAAAAATCTGGTACAACCGTGGACATTTAAGCACACAGAACGGGCAACTTGAAGATGCGTTAAAAGCTTTTGAGCAGGCCATTCTTTTAAATCCCGGGGATATCAACAGCAAAGTGATGTATGAGCTTGTCAAGGCCCGGCTTCAGCAACAGCAGCAGGAACAGGATCAGCAATCTGACAGTCAGGATCAGGAAAAGAAAGAAAACAGGGAGCAACAACAGAAACAGCAATCCTCAGAAGAAGATAAACAGAAGGATTCGCAACAGAAGCAGGAAAAAGAAGATCAAAGCCGACAGGAAGAAAGCAGTGAAAAACAATCTGAGCCGGAAGAATCCCAAACCCGGCAGCAGGAGACCATGGCGGAAGAAAAAGAAGAGGAACTCACCCGTCAACAAATGGTAAATTTACTGGATGCCATGCGGGAAAAAGAAAAAGAAGCCATGAAAGAGATTCTCAGATACCGGTACCGGAAGTCTACCATTGAAAGAGAGAAAGACTGGTGAACAGGGAGATTTTACATAGCAGGCCGATTTCGTTCTATGTCAGATTTCTGGCAGGATTTCTGATCTGTGTCATGGGAGCAGGCATTCTTTTTGCCGCCACACCCCGGGTGAATGTCTCCGTTTCAGAAAATGACATTTCCCTGAAAGAACGGTTTCAGTTAACCTTTACTTTTGAAAACTTTTCCGGTAATCCGGATCCGGATGTATCCCGACTTAAAGATTTTTCCGTTATATCCGGTCCATCCAAATCAAACCAGTATTCCTGGATCAACGGCCAGTCCACGAAAGTATACTCTGTAACATATACTTTGGCACCCTTGAAGACAGGCCGGCTCACAATTCCATCTTACACCTTTCAGGATAAGCGGCGGTCCTATCAGACCGAAGCGTTGACTATCCGGGTCCGGGAGCCTGAAGGTCTTCCTGACACCCCCTCCGGTCAGAGCCGTTTGAAACCATTCTATTTTGAGCTCCTTCCTTCAACCCATACACCGTATGTGGGTGAGCCTTTTGTTTTATCCTATAAAATATATTTTCGTGAGAATATCCGGAATTATCATGTAGATAAAACCATGTTCACAGGATATCTCACGGATTATCTTCCGGTTCCCCGGAATCCGGTGGTGAGGACCGAAACAGTGCAGGGAGTATCCTATCAGTCGGCCATTCTGCAGCAGGTAGTCCTTACACCTGCTATCAGCGGAAAAGATACGATCCCATCCCAGGTGATTCGTCTGGAAGTGGAAAGCCCCCGCCAGGGTCGTCGCTCCATCTTTGATGATCCTTTTGGCATGGGTATCCAATTGAGAAATGTGGATGTAGTATCCCCTGAGCTGGTCCTGAATATCCGTCCTCTGCCACCAGATCCGCCAGCATCTTTTACGGGTGCCGTGGGATCCTTTACCCTGGATGCGGCTTTTGATACGGTAGAAACTGAAGAGAATCAGGCCGTTACCTTAAAAATTGAAGTCAAGGGGAAAGGGAATTTTAAGAATTTCACCTTTCCAAAACCGGAATTCCCCGATCAGTTTATGGTTTTCGAGCCGGAAACACAGGAAAATGTCCGCCTGACTGATGAAGGATATACCGGCAGTAAAATATGGGAATATGTGATCATTCCCAATTATCAGGGGACCTATTACTTTGAACCTGTAGAATTTTCTTATTTCTCACCGAAAGATGGAAAATACAGGAAACAAATGGTTCCGGATCTGATTTTAACCGTCACACCCAATACCCGTCTGATTCGGGAGCAGCAGCAGGGGCTCAGTCGGCGTGAAGTAGAGCTTCTGGCACAGGATATCCGTTTTATTCAGCTTAAGGAAGGACGGATCATGTCTGAAGCATCCCGGCATACCATACACGGGGTGGACTGGATCGGCTATGGAATCTCTTTTATCATTTTTCTTGTCTGGTCTGTTTTTGCCGGTACGAAAAAGTTTCTGGAAAGAAATCCAGCCTATGTGAGAAAAAAAGCGGCTTACCGGACCCTGGAAGCGGCAGCTCGGGATTTGCCTGCAACTGCGGATGAAGTCATCAGGATGCTACCGAAACTTTTTGCCCGGTATGTGGCGGACAAAGAAGGCCACGGCCGGCAAAACCTGACCCGAAGTGAGGTGATTGCTTACTGTCGGGAAAAAATCCACGATGAAACTCTTTTACAACGTATTGATACCTGGTGGAAAGAGGTGGAATTTTTAAATTACCTGCCGTCTGAAACAGATGATATCAGGGCACAGGAACTGAAAGAGGAGATGCTGGCCTTGATTCGTCTCCTGGAGAAGAAGAGATGAGGTTTGATATCAAATACCTGCTATTACTGATTCTTATCCCCCTGACCCTGTTTGGACAGGAGGAAGAACGTGAACGTCTTTTTGTGAAAGCCAACTCCTACTATTCATCCGAGCAGTACAGTCTGGCCCTGGATCTTTATGAAGAAATTGCCGAAACAGGCGGGATAAGTTTTGAACTCTACTACAATATGGGAAATTGCTATTACAGACTTGGACAGACGGGACAAGCCATCCGGTATTGGGAAAAGGCAAAGCGAATCCGGCCGAGGGATCCACAGGTGAATCATAACCTGGCCCTGGCAAGACTTCAGATAACAGACAAAATGGTGCTTCCTGAAGCCTTTCTTCCCATCCAGCTCTGGTGGGATCTGAGGGATATGCTGGGAGCTTCCTTCAGTTTCCGTTTATCGGGGTATTTTTTTATGACCGGCCTGTTTCTCTTTATTCTCCCGAGGAAACTCTTTAAAAAAAAATGGCTTAAACGACTTTCAAATCCTCTGATTATCATACTATCAATCCTGTTTATAATCACTTTATCTCTATCCTTGCATACACGCCATTATGATAAAACACACCGTTTTGGTATTCTATTGAAGAAACAGGTTGAAGTGAAAAGTGCGCCCCGGGATGCCGCCAATACCCTGTTTATGCTCCATGAAGGATCAAAAGTGCGTATTCTGGATAAAGCCGGAACCGAATGGGTGGAGGTCTCATATTATGATGACAAGGTGGGTTGGATTAAGCAAAACCAGATTGGAGATATCTGATGGCACGCATGATGGTTATCTTTCTTGTTTTATTCAAAATGGTCACTGCCCAGGTTGAACAGGATGAATGGATAGATCCTGAAAAGCTGAAAGATGATCAGGTTTTTTCTTATCAGACAGTACAAGCTTCTGATTCAACCATCATGGATTATATCCGGGATACAACAGGGCTGAATATTGTGGATTCCATTATGGTCCGAAGGGGATATCGTGTTCAGATCGTCTCTACACAGGATGTGGACCAGGCAGAAAATGTGGCGGACAGGGCTATGGAATTTTTCAACCAGCCGGTCTACATCATCTTTGAATCCCCTTATTACAAAGTGAGAGTTGGGGATTTCCTTAGTGATCTGGATGCCATGGATGTTGAACGGAAAGCCCGCCAAAACGGCTATCCCGGCGCCTGGATCGTTCCCAGTGATGTTAATGTCCCTAACCCAAACCGGCGTTATAAATGAGCCGGAAAATCCTCTCACTGACTATACTGATCATCTTTGTTGCCTTACCCAGTCGTGTCCTGGCCGACAGCCTTCTGGTACAGGGAGTACATAAGATTCAAAATTATCAGTTCCCTGAAGGTCAGGCACTCTTCAGAAAAGCAGATATTCCTGAACCGGTCAGAGCCTTTTATCTTTTGAATTCCGAGTATATGAAACTAAAAATAAACGGACATTATACAGAAGCCAATGAATTCCTTATAGCAGGTATTGAAGAATCAAAAGATCTTTTTGATGCGGCTTTGGATAAAAGTAGTCCTGAATATGCCCAAATTCTCATGTACTATGGGGCGTTACTGGGGCTTAAATCCCAAGTGTTTATGGCTGAAAATAAGTATTTACAGGGCTATTACCATGGATTGCGGGGAATTGAGAAAGTGAAAACAGCATATGACATGGATACAACCTTAACGGATGCTCTGCTGGCCATGGGGACTTATGAATTTTACAGTGGCATTATGGCGCAACATTATTCGGTGGTAGGCGCAGTCATTGACGCAGATGAAGCCATCCGGCGAGGACTCGATTATTTTTGGCAGACCTGGAACCGGGGTGAACGTTCAAAAGCGGAAGCAGGTCACTTGTTGCTGTTGATCTATGTTTATGAATTGCGTGATTATCCAAAGGCTCTCAGGATAGGAGAAGAGCTGATAAAAGAGTACCCCGGAAATCTGGAAAACCGCTCTCTTTATGTGGAAGCACTCATTCTCAGTGATCGCTTTGATCTGGCAGATAAAATCCTGGGGGATTTTGATACATATACTTCCTGGCTGGATTCCGAGGGGAAAAGGGTATGGAACCTGAGAAAAAAATATATTCAGGCGGTATATACCATGGAGAAAGGGAATTTTGAAAGAGCCGAATCCCTGTTTAAGGAGGTTATAAAACATTACTGTTTTGAGTATCAGTGGCAGAAAAACAGGTCCCTTTTGAAAACCGGGCAGATGGCTGATCTTCAGGGAGACCGAAAAAAAGCCCGACGGTATTATCAGCGGGTCGTGGATTCCAAAGAAACAACCCGGGCTGTACTGGAAGCAGAAAAATATCTGAAAAAGCCCTATTCACCATGAATTCGATCTTTTCTTTTCCCAAATCTATCACCCTGATTCCTGTACATGAAAAGCATATATCTATAATCTGGAACATGCGGAAAGTCCACCCGGCATGGCAGCACATCCAAAGAGAACACATTGAAAAAGCCGTGACTGAAAAATGGTGCGGAACTCCTGTTTCCCGGTGGCTGATAACTATTCAGGACAGGATCTATGGTGAAATAGGGTGGAAATCCTATACACCGGGAGAACACCTGTATCTGGATGTGATCGTGTACCGGAAAGAATTGTATCGTCTGGACCTGGCCAGGCATTGTATTGTTCCTTTTGTCCGTATATTATCCCGGAATTTTCGAATCCATACAATCCGTTGTTCCATTTTACGACCGGATCCGATGCTGGGAAAATTCCTGGGATCCATGAATTTCAGACAGATCTCAGTCCGCCAGGTCCCGGAACGGGATATTTTTCCCGGAGGTGTGGTGGCTTCATACAAAGTGGAGTGTGATCACCTGATTCACAAATTTACCAGGGTGCCAAAAATCCGTTGGAAATCTCTGCAATTGATCCCCTTTAAACTGTTGGATATAGACTCGGCACCCCTGGATTTTTCCGAATCCTTTAAAACCTTTCCCCACTTAAAAGAACTCATCTCATTGAAAAACAGAAAAGATCTGGTGGATTATTACAGCTCATTACCCATCACATTGGATGTAAAAACGGTTTTATTTACCGGGGGCGGAGAGGCCAGAAAGATAGGAATTGTTGTGCTCAGTGAAGAATTCCCGGACAGCATGATCTGGCATCCCCTGTATCAGACACAGGATCTTGAGGAGGATCTCTTTGCCTGTGTTCTTGATCTCCTGAGAGATAACCCTGCTATCCGCTCCGGGCATGTCCATAAAGCTGAACAGCGAAAAATCCACCTGTTGAAAACCTTCAATTTTATTCAGGATGCCCATGATAATCAGGGATTTAGCTCTTGGCACCTGGAAACGGTTGCCCTTCCCGAACGTGATTTGCTTATGAACCGGGAACAGGTGGAAAATATAAAATTCTAATTTACTATGATTATATAAATTATTGGGAATCATCAGCACCTTATGTGTAAATTTGCTCAAATTGTTCAACAGGAAAGCGTTTCTCCATGATTGTACAGCTGATCTACAATGCCGCTTTATTGATTGCGTTATCCTCGCTTTACGGTGTGGTTGTTCATTATCGCCGGGACGGGTCCATTGGAAATAAACTGTTAACCGGATTGTTATTTGGTATCATATCAGTAGCCGGGATGAATCTGACGGTTCATTTCCGGTCGGGCATATTCTATGACGGCCGGTCCATTGTACTTGTTCTGGCCGGTTTGTTCGGTGGAGGATATGCTTCCCTGGTGTCTGTGTTCATCGCTGCAATATACAGGGCTCTGGTAGGTGGCATAGGAGCTGTAGCAGGAATTGCTACAATCATCAGCAGTGCCGGTACGGGACTGATATTTCGCAGATTATGGCATAATGAGCCTCTCAAAATGGGTCCCTGGACCTTATTGGGTGTGGGAATTGTGGCTCATCTCCTGATGCTGGCAAGTCAACTACTTTTACCCTGGGATGTCGCTTTGGATACCATTTCCCACATCTGGAAACCGGTGATGGCGGTTTTTCCGGCAGCAACACTGATGATGGGACTTTTACTGGGAAATGAAGAACGGCGTGTAGTGGTGGAGAAACGCTTAAGGGAGAGTAAAGCCTCGCTCCATATTGCCCAGGAAATTGCCCACATGGGAAGCTGGGAATATGATTTAAAAAGGGATGAAGCCACCTGGTCGGAAAACACCCCACTGGTGTTTGGCTTAGCCCGGAAATCTGAACCGGAAAAATATAAGGACTTTGTATCTGCTGTCCATCCGGAGGATAAACACCTGATTTTATCGACGGTTGAAAGTATTAAAAAGAAGAAATCCCCTGTGGAAGTGGAATTGAAGGTCGTGGATTTTCTTGGAAATCTCCGCTATATCCATAATAAACTGATTCCAGTACTGGAAAACGGTGAAGTGATTACCATCAAGGGTGTCAGTGTAGATGTTACGGAACACAAAACGGCAGATATTCGTCTAAAAAACAATCTGAAAGAAAAAGAGATCCTTCTGAAAGAAATTCACCACCGGGTCAAGAATAATCTGAATGTCATTATCAGCCTGTTGAATATGCAACGGCGGACTATCCGGACAAAAGATGATGCGTTGAAGGCATTCGATGAAATCCGGAACCGGATTTTTTCCATGAGCCTTGTTCACGCAAAACTCTACAAATCCGATGATTTTTCCCGGATAGACATGAAAGATTATATCGAAACCATTATCCGGCACTATCTCGAGGCATCTACCCTGAAAAAACAAATCCAGGCGGATATCCAGGTGGATGCAATTTATCTGGATATTAATAAGGCAATCCCCTGTGGACTGATCATTAATGAACTGGTGACCAATATTTTAAAACATGCTTTCCCTAACCGTAATAAAGGTAAGATACACATTCTGTTTCATGCCCTTGACAAGACAAAACTGGAGCTGGTTATTGGGGATGATGGCATTGGATTGAACCGCGACATCGATATCTCAGAACCCGGCAGTTTGGGCTTGCGTATCGTCCGTCTTTTAAGTGATCAGATTCAGGGGAAACTTGAAATTTTCAATGAAAAGGGGACGGTTTTCCGGATTATTTTCCCCAAAGAATCTCAATGATAACGGAGGTTTTATGAATACAAAAAAAATTCTCACGTTTTTTGCCGGTGTATTTACGGTCACCTTTGTGGTCAGTGCCATTGTGACCTTTTTTTACAGTTGGATTGCCCATGGTACGGCCATGGCTGAATGGGGGACCGCATTTCGACTGGCAGTCATTTTGGGCTTTGTGATGACCTGGGTTCATGCAAGAGATATAAAGACAGGCAAATAAAGAAGATTTACGGGAGTGTATATAGTGAGAAATTGGACTATCTGGATTTCTTTATTCGTCATTTATACAGGGTGTCATGTGTCAACACCTGAAAAGACTCTGATATACAGTTATGGTGCCATCACACGGACTGATACTTGTCAGAAGCAAATTCACCTGGTGTTTACAGGGGATGAGTATGCCGAGGGTGGCCCGATTATTCGTGAGGTGCTGGACAAACATGGTATCAAAGCTTCTTTTTTTCTGACGGGTAATTTTTATAGAAATCCGGATTTTCGCCCTGTTATTGAGGGGTTGGTAGCAGATGGTCATTACCTGGGAGCCCATTCAGACAGGCACCTGTTATATGCCAGCTGGGAAAATCGTGATTCCACCCTGGTCAGCCGGGAAGCATTTAAAAAGGATGTGCTGAATAACTACAAAGAAATGTCACGCTTTGGTATTCAAAAAGATAAGGCACCCTACTATCTGCCGCCGTATGAGTGGTATAATGAAGAGATTGCCCGGTGGACAAAAGATTTAGGACTGGTACTTGTCAATTTCAGTCCCGGCACTTATTCCAATGCCGATTATACAATTCCTGGTATGGGAAGCCGCTATCTTTCGTCGGATACAATCTTTTCACGGATTTTGCGCTATGAAGAAGAAAAGGGGCTGAACGGATTCATCCTGCTCCTCCATATAGGCGTTCATCCTGAACGGCCGGATCCCTTTTATTATAAGCTGGATTCCTTGATACAGGTATTGAAAAATCGGGGATACGGCTTTACGCTTCTGGATCAGGCCATTCCATCCTGAAAAATAAAAAAATATTATTTGGTTATTAATCGTCCGGATCATCCTCCAGTTTATCCACATATAAAAAGGCGATACGTACCTTTTCGGACCGGTCTTTAATGGGTACAAACTTGAATTTCAATTCCAGGGAGGATTCCCGGATTGGCAGCTCCAGTGTGGCTGTAAAATCTTTTTCCTGGCCTTCCTGAATAGCAGCCAGCATAAATTGGCGATAAAACCGTTCATTATTGGATTGTTTTTCAATGACATTAAAACTGAAGGTATCCTGTTCAACGCCAAAAGCATGTTGAAGGGGTTTTGTAAATTTGAAGACGGATTTATCAAAATCAGCCATGATAATTTTGCGGCTGGCACGTCTGAACAAGACTTCCAGGGCCCGGAGGCTCAGGGCTGTCCGGTCTGCCCGCAAGGCATCATAGGTGTCCAGATGCTCAGCTACCCGGGTTGCCAGATGGGTTATGAGGGTAATTTCATCGTCTATCCAGGAAATATCATGTATTCCTGTTGAAAAATCTCCGGATAAAAGACGCCGGAAATAATTAGTCAGTCGTTTATTAAAGCGGAAAACACGAAGGGTTAAGTAAATCCATAAGGCTATATAAAGAAGGGTGATCGCAAGGGCAAGAATGAGTAAAGGAAGCGTATCTACAAGTAAAATAACTGTAATCAATCCTCCAAATCCTATCAGACCTGGAAGGAACCAGAAAATCTTCAGAGGTAGTTTGAAACTTTTATCTCTTTCCTTTTTTTTCTTCATGGCTAATCCTTTGCGAACTTTTCAATATTGCTGTCGGATCCGGCAACCAGAAGAATATCACCTTCCTGTAATTTTTCTGTCGGTGAGGGAACATCATTGAATTCTTCACGGAAAGTCCTTTCTCCTTCTTCCGTAATGTCAGGGAAATACCGTTTGATACCTACAATATTTACGTTGTTGTTTTTTCTTGGATTTAGTTGGAGGAGTGTTTTCCCCACATACTTTTCCGGGATTTTTATTTCTGCAATACTGTGACCTTCTGATAGAGGAATATATTTGGATATGCTTGAGGATATTAATCCTCTGGCAATTGTCTTTCCCATTTGTTCTTCGATACTGACAATCTCATCAATATCCATGGTTCGGAGAATTTCCCGCTGAAGGTCATTGATAGCCCGGGCCCAGATTTTTTTAATCCCCATTTTTTTCAGCAGGAGAGTGGTGAGGAGATTCGCTTCAACATCATCACCGATACAGACAACAGCCAAATCCACATCTTTGATGGCCACACCTTCCAGTGCGGAACGATCCATGGAATTCAATGTCACTGCGTATGTAACTAAATCTTTCACCGCTTCAATTTGTTCTTTATTATTATCTATGGCAATCACCTGAGCGCCCCGTTCCGTCAATTCCAGAGCCAGGGTTCTTCCAAAGGTCCCCAAACCGATGACTGCTATACTTCGCATAATATGACTCCTGTTTTAATCACTTATCCGATCATAATTCGTTCTTCGGCATAGGTGTAGTTTTGTGGTTTGTTGCTGAAAACCAGGGCATAGCCGACGGTCAGAGGTCCCAGTCGTCCAATGAACATCAGGATCATGATCAGAATTTTTCCGGTATTGGATAAATCCCCGGTAATTCCGGTGGACAGTCCCACCGTGGCTACAGCGCTGATAGTTTCGAACAAAATATCCATGAAGGGAAACGGTTCAACATAAACCAGTGCCAAAAGCAGGACTCCGATAAAGACCATGTAGAATAGGAGGACGGTCAATGCTTTTTGAATAGTATCCGTGGAAATGGTTCGTTTCATGACTTCCACATTGTTTTTGGATGTCACCCCACGGATCATCGTCAGCCATAAAACGGCAAAGGTCGTTGTTTTTAAACCGCCGCCCGTGGATCCGGGAGATGCGCCGATAAACATGAGAAAGATCATAAGAAGGAGCGTAGGTGACGAAAGGGCAGATATCAATGTTGTGTTGAAACCGGCTGTCCGGGTGCTTACAGATTGAAAAAAAGAAAGTAGTAATGCTTGTCCTGACGATTCAGTATTCAAAGTGTTTTTCTCAAAAAAGAAAATGCCTATTGTCCCAATCAGAATTAAAAGGAATGAAACCCGGAGCACAATGCGCGTTTGAACTTTTAGGGATGAAACGCGTCGTTTGTTTCCAGACAAGCGGTTTTGAAAAGCGGTGGTGATATTACGGATTGCCAGAAAACCCAGGCCTCCGATGATGATCAATCCTGCAATAATCCCATTTGTGGCAAGATCGTACTGATGTGGCATCAGACTGTCCGTATTGGTTGAGAAACCTGCGTTGCAAAATGCGGAAACGGAATGAAACAAAGAATGGTATATAGTTTGTCCCCATGTGGGATAAAAATCCCGCCAACTGAACATCAATCCGATCGCTCCGATCAATTCTATGATGAAGGTCATCTTGATAATGAATAAAATAACCTTGAAAGCATCTGACAAGGTGTCATAATCCAGCATATTCTGTACCAAAGTACGATCTTTGATGCTGAGTTGTTTACCGCCTACAAGGGCCAGAAAGACTGAAAAAGTCATGATACCCAATCCGCCCATCTGAATTAATATGGCAATGGCTGTTTGTCCACCAATATTAAACCATGTTGCTGTATCCACCACGATCAGTCCGGTGACACATATAGCTGAAGTTGACGTGAACATGGCATCAACCAGAGATGTTTCAACACCTTTTGTCGTGACCAAGGGTAAGGTTAATACAACCGCTCCAGCACAAATAGCCAGAAAAAAAGTTAAAATCATGAGTCTGGCAGGATGCAAACCCATGTTTGTGATTAAATTTTTTGCTTTTCGGAAACGGGAAAATATCATCACAATAATGACAATCTGTTTTAGAATGATGTAAAAAGAATCATTCATCAGAGAGGGAATAAATTGTAGTAAAGGGATAAAGACAATTGCATCGTACCAATTCTGTTTCAGGTGATCCACTTTATTCTGAGAAAGGGAAAATTTTATTAGAACATCTGTGATAAAGAGTGCAAGAATGCAAGTATTTATTATTGAAAATATATCACTGTGAGGTCTGGCATATGACGTTCTTTCAAACATTAGGCTGAATAAAGCGAATATTGCCACAATACCTACTGCATTGTTTAATGCTTTTTTTATTTTTTCAGCAAAGGTTCCTGATATATTCTTTACATCATTCATTAAAGCAATTTAAACTAATCTGTACATTCATAAAAGTGCTTACTCACACAAAGCGGTTTCTAAGATCTTATTCCACAAAAGAGTTGTTTTCAAAGTTTTAACCGTATTTTCATTTTCGTAAACAGATGTGTAACAAAAAGAATGATTCCAGTAAAGAAAAAAGCCCGAAAAAGGCCCAAAATGTATCCTTGCTGTCCCCATTGAAAATAAGGGATAGCCAGGATATCAAAAAGAATGTAGAAAACAGCCGGAAGCAGGTAGGCCGTGAGGGGATTTTGTGCCGAAGGTTGAAAAGGGTTGCCCCAGGTTTTCAGGTCCTTGATATCGGCGATAAAATAAATCAACAGAAAAATCAAAACACACAAGGCTGCGCTCCAGAGTCCCCACACAGGTGTGGCCTGTATTTTAGACACGATATATACATTGTGCAGGAGCCAGCCGGCCAACCACAAGACCAGGGCTTCTGCCGGCAATCGTTTCAGGACGACATTCCGTCCTTTTTTCAGTTGCAGACCGGCATAGAGTCCGGCCAGGACAATCAGTGTGTGGGTCCCGAGAAATTTACCCGGGTGAATAAAATCCACCAGGGGTTGCAGGGCATCCAGGCGGCCGGACACTTCCCCTATAAAAAGAAGGATACAAAACCCCATGCTGAGGATGATGATCTCTTCACGGTTCTTAAAAAACAGGTAGATCAGGGAAGCGGCGGCATAAGCCCATCCGATGAGTCCCAAAATTCCCCACCAGCCGGTCCGGAGCCATTGGATGTCGGAAATATCCCCCCGGCGATAGATGACGGCGAGAAAGATGAGAAGAATCCACCCGATTTTTGGCATATACCGTTTCAAGGTGGATCTGTCCTCCCAGATGTTCCAGATCAGGAAAAAGGAGGCATACATCAACAACTGCCAGAGTGCCTTGGGGAGACAGGCAATATGCGGGTTATAGGCGCCGGAGTTCAGCATCATGACTCCCATGATGATTAACGCCAGGCTGCGTTCGCCGATATGTTTCAGTGATGGAAGGATGCCCCTGGATAGTCTTTTTTCCAGGGCGATGGGGATTACCATTCCAACGATAAAGAGAAAAGCGGGAAAGACCAGATCCGGCAGGGTCATCCCGTCGGTATTCGCTCTAACATGATGCAGCCATTTTGGTGCATCGGGCACGGAAGCCACATCATTTACAAAAATCATCAGTGCGATAGTAATTCCGCGGAAGAGATCAATACTGACCACACGTTTCATGGAAATTTCCCTTCAAATAAAAAAGTGCTGAGACTGCCTTACGGGTTGGGGGGGGGAGGGGATAAGACAGCCTCAACACAAAGATTTCATCGGGGTGTCACACGCCGACAATCCGTTTTTTGTACTCTTTCAGGGCTTCATCCAGCCTGTCATGAGCACCGGGATCACCCACATTGTGACTTGGGTGAATATACAATTTTACACCACGATCTGCCAGAATTTCTGCAACGGTTGTTATCGTCATCCAAACAGCTGTTACAAAGGCAATGGTAGAAACCGGTCCGATTTTATCGGGATGGTTTTTCAGGGGAACAGCCGCATCTTCGCCAGGGGCACAGGAATCAACGACGATATCCGCCAGCTCAAACATGGTTTTCCCGCAGGAATGTTTGGTTGTCCGGCCTTCAGCCGCTTTTTGGGCTCCAAAAACAATAAGTTTCATCCCCTTCTCTTTGGCTTTCAGAGCCACATCGATATTCACGGCATTCACACCGGAATGGGAAAAAATCCACATACAATCCCGTGAATCAAAATTGTAGCCTTTCATGATCTGGTCACCGTATCCTTCCACCCGCTCGAGAAACACAAACTGGTGGACACCCATATCTCCCACAATATGGGTAAAAAAGGAGAGGGGAAGCTCAATAATGGGATGAAATCCCACAAACCCACCGATACGGGGGTACATTTCCTCAATGGGCAGGGTTGCGTGCCCACATCCAAACGTGTGCACCCAGCGTCCTGCTTCGATGGTATCAGCCATAACTTTTGCTGCTTTTTGGATGGCTTCCATCTGGGTGTTTTCAATGGCATTCATGACTTCGTATGCTTTTTTCAACCATTCTTTTGCTAACATTGTATCATTCCTTTTTTGTTTGAGCGTTAAAAATTCCAAAGGCAAGACCAAACATGATCACAACACTGAGTATGAGCATCAGCGGGTAATAATTGATTCCAAACGAATTGGTGAGAATGCCTGTCAGATAATTCAGAAGGGTATTTCCCAGCAGGGCAATCACCAACACGAAGCTAAAGGCGGATCCGCTTAATTCGGGATAGCGCTCACCGACTTTCGCCAGAACCACCGGAAATCCGGCGGAAAAACCCAATCCCAACAGAATCAGTGAAAAAGCAGCCGTTATTGCCGGTGCAGAATAGAGAATTGCCGATCCGGTAAGCTGGAGTCCGATACTGCCCATGAGAATTAAAGTAAAACAAATATAGAGAACTTTCACGGGAGACAATTTCCGAAGTGCCCAACCCAGGATCAATCGTCCGACGGTTATAGCAGCTACCAGAAAGGTGAGAAACATCACGGCATGTGTCCGGGCAAGTCCCACATGATCATGGGTGAGGTATGCAGCGGACCAGTTATTGGCCATGCCTTCCAAAGCACTTTCAAAAAACAGGATAAATCCCAGTCCGATCAGGATACCATCCTTAAAAAAGGATTTCAACCGGGAAATGGGAAATTTATCAGCATGTTTAGGCGGGGGAAAGGGAATGATCAGAAAATAGAGGATGGGAATGATGAGAAAGAACGCCACAAAACGGATAACCTGTGCCAGGGTCCAAATTTTAACCAGTAATCCGGTTAATAAAGGCATTCCCAGGGCTCCGATCCCATAAAAGACACCTAAAAGGCTCAGGGCGGAACTTTTATTTTCTGTGTTGATATCGGAAACCATGGCATTGGTTCCGCCGTTGATGGCTCCACCGCCTAATCCGATAAGGAAGAAGGCGACCTGAACAGGTAAAAGAGTCTCTGTGGCCACCATCATCCAAAGTCCTGCCGATACCAGGAGCGTGCTGATAATCAGCAGATATTTATAACCAAAACGGTCGGCAAAAGGTCCGAAAACAAGGCTCCCTGCGAGGATGCCGGCCGGCAGTAAAGCGGCCAGGCTTCCCAGCTGGGCATTTGTCAGTCCGAATTGTTCCGATAGAAAAGTATTCACCGTACCTAAGGAAATCATCACAATTCCAAATAAAAGCATTCCTGCATAGGCTGCCAAAATTTGCAGCATGGATTTTTTCATGATTGGCTCTCCTTTACATGTTTATCAAAGGGCAGGGCAGCAGCACCAAATAAGGCTGCATTTCCCTCTAACGCCGATGCTTTGAGGGTGACCTGCCGAATAGCAATAGGTTGTGCCCACTTTTTGGCTTCCTTTAGGATATCAGGCAGAAAGCGGACAGCCGGGCCGAAAACGCCGCCGCCGAAAATGATGATTTCCGGGTTGAAAAGACTTACATAGTTGGCGGCTGCCATACCCCAGAGTTCTATGGCCTGATTCAGAACGAAACGACTTAGGGAATCCCCCGCATCATAATGAGCAAAAATATCCTCTGATTTTGGTGGGTTGGGTTGTTGCCTGAAATATCCCTGATATTCCGGATTTTCATCCAAATATTCTTTTGCACTTCGGGAAAGACCGTCTCCGGATGCGTAGTATTCAAAACATCCCATCTGTTTGAATTTGTCCTTGTAGGGACGTTCCAAAGCCATCCAGCCCGTTGCACCGGATATAGCCCCAAAACCGCTTAATACATGACCATCCACCATAATTCCAGCACCGATCCCTGTCCCAACAGTGATAAATACAGCGTTTCTGGTTTCGGTTGCATTACCGTACATCGCTTCTCCCCGAAGACAACATGCCCTGTCGCTATCGGCATATATCGGAATATCTTTTAAAACCGGATAGTTTTTTAATAGGGAGACCAGGGGAAGTTCATCCCATTCAGGGATATTGGGTGCCCAAACCGTTTCACGGTAAGGACCTGCAATACCCGGGACACAGATTCCTACGCCGGCCAGATCACCATCTTCTGTGTTCACACGATCTGCCAGCCGTTGTATGGTCTGCCGGATCAGGTCAACCACTTCAACACCGGAACGACCGGACAGCAATTCATAGTGTTCGGAGAGTATTTTTCCCTGCTCGTCTATCAGGGCGCCTTTGACTTTTGTCCCACCCAGATCAACGCCAATGGATTTCATGGTTTTCCTTTCTCTGAATCTGCAGATTAACAATAAAAAATCTCCGGAAACTTCCGGATCCCGCAACTTTTTTAAACCGGAAAGGATGAGTAAGTGCTTTTGCTTCCCGGAATTAACACACTGTCACTGAAAATTCCGGTAAACTTAAATTATCTACATTGGAACAATCTGTCAAGGAAAATGTCCCTGCCGGTTATCACGGTTCGAAAACGGAATAAAATAGTGTGGAAAGGTTGAATGGATGGTCATATATTTAACGGCAATCTTCAGTTAATGATTTTCCATCGTCCTCAACAGGGTTCAGTGCTCTTTGAACTGATTTGTGAACAATACTTATAAATATGAGGGATACTCATGAGACGTATACTACATCTTTTTTTATTGCTTGGGATGTATCTGGTAAGCCTGAATGGGGCTTCAGAGTTTGAGGCTTTTTTCCGGATAAATCAACTGGGCTATCACGCAGAAACTTTAAAGACGGCTGTCCTTTTCTCAAATCAAGATTTATCAGATCGAACTGTGGAAATCAAAACAAAAAAGCTCTTTCAGAAAACGGTTTTGAAAAGACAAGTAACACACAATGAGGGGGCTTTCGGACAATTCCCTTTTCATTACAGAATCGATTTTACCCAGTTACAGGAACCGGGAGAATACTGGATTGAACTGTCAGGGACGGATATCCGATCCCATACATTTTTTATCAAAGAATCGGGGACATATTCTGAAGCCCGAGAAAAGATGCTGGGATACATACGGCAGCAGCGATGTGGATATAATCCTTTTCTGGATGAGGCCTGTCACACAAAGGATGGAAGGACTGCCTATGGCCCGATGCCGGATGGAACCTTTGTCTATGTTTTCGGTGGCTGGCACGATGCGGCAGATCTGCTGCAATATATGATGACCAGCGGGAATACCATCGGCAGACTTTTACTGGCCTACAGTGAAACGGGGGTTCGGTTTCACGATGAGGTGAATGCCTTGGGTCAGCCATTCCCAAATGGCATTCCGGATATTCTGGATGAAGCAAAATGGGGGTTGGACTGGATGCTGAGAATGCATCCGGAGCCGGATCAGCTTTTTCATCAGATAGCCGATGACCGGGATCATATTGGATTTAAATATCCTTACAAAGATTCATCGGATTACGGATGGGGACCTGAGAGTTACCGGGTTGTGTATTATGCCACCGGTAAGCCCCAGGGGCTGGGAAAATTTACCAATACCTCAACCGGACTGGCAAATTTGGCCGGCCGGTATGCTGCTGTCATGGCCCGGGCGGCCCGAATCTGGAAAGAAGACCTGAATCAGCCGGGACAGGCGGAAATTTTCCTGAAAGCCGGGAAAGAAGTCTACCTTATGGGTAAAAAACAACCTGGAAGCCAGGAGGGAGTTCCCCATAAAGCCAGTTATCGATACCATGAAACCACCTGGGCTGATGATATGGAATGGGGCGCTGCGGAATTGTTCCTTACAACCGGGGATTCCAGCTATCTGGAAGAAGCGAAAAAATACGCCCTGCAAGCCGGGACCGATTCCTGGTTTGGGAAGGATACAGCCCGGCATTATGAATACTACCCCTTTATGAATGTAGGCCACTATGTGCTTCATGGATGTGTGGAAGAGGATTTTCAGGATACGCTGGAAGATTTTTACCGGAAAGAACTGAGAGCGGTTCAGGAAAGGGCTGAAATCTATCCCTGGAATGTGGGACACCCCTTTATCTGGTGTTCAAACAACCTGGCTTCTGCACTGATCGTTGAATCCATTCTGTATGAACGTATGACCGGAGACTCACAATTTCGTCAACTGGCAGCCGATACACGGGACTGGATATTTGGAAAAAATCCCTGGGGCGTAAGTCAGGTTATTGATGTGGGAACCGTGACATCCCAGAACGCACACGGGTCTATGCTGAGTCTGGAGGGAATTAAAACTCCAGGTGGCCTCCTGGACGGCCCCCTCTATCTCTCCACACATAAATTACATCACGCTTATATTCAAATTCCGGAAGAAGAACCCTACAAAGCCTTTCAGAGTGATATTGTAGTCTACCATGATCTGATCGGAGATTATGCCACCAATGAACCGACCCTGGATGGAACGGCGGAAGCATTGTTTATGATTTGCCTTTCGCATGAATAAGAGAGTATGCAGGGACCTCGCTGCCTTCGGTGTTCAGTAGCCGCTGCGTGGTATTCCAACGCCTGACGGCGTTCAAACCCCATTTCATGGGGTTCAAGCACCTCACTGCGTTCGGTGTTCAATTCCGGATATGCGGATTTCAACGGGTGATTTCTTTTTTGAACACTGCGTAGCGGTGCTTGAATGCTGAGCGCAACGAAGCAATTGAACAGCACGAAGTGCTGCTTGAATTCTTGATCGCTGATGTGCAGCGTTCAATTCCATTATCTTCCATAAGCTGATATCTTGATACAACTGCCGCAAAATTTAAATGAGGACTGTATTAAATGGATTAAATAATCCAAATCATCATATATATGATTAACAATATTATCTTGCATTGTGTCACATTTTGTTGTATCTTACCCCCGGGGTGGGGGGCGCTACCTAAACGAAATCATATATCTCCTCTCTCTTATAATCCTGGTGCTAAATCAAATAAATCGCCAATTCTATTAAAGAAGTTAGAAAGTGGAAGTTGGAAGTTAGCGTCGCTGCGCTCCTGGGGTTTCAATCAAATCAATCTAATCAATCCCCCAATCTCCCCAATCCCCTCATCACTGTTGACTGCCGACTGCCGACTGTCCACTGTCCACTGTCCACTGAAAAAGTAACGCGTTACGCGTGACAAGTGGGTTTGAGGGAAGGCATTTATTGGCGGGAAAGGTATCGGATGAGGCCGATAGTCATGTTTTTGATTTCAAGGATTTTTTTAAAAAATGTTTCTAATAATTCTTCCGAAATATATTCGAGATGATGTGAGATGATGAGTTGTGTCTCCAGCTCCGAAATACTGCCCGGGCAACATATAAAAAATAGATATCTCTTTACAAGAATTACATGCAGAGCCTTCAGCAATGTTAGATGGAAAAGAAACAGCAGATCGTCGCATGTGATGGATCATACCATATTTCTCATCATCTGGATATGCTTTCGTAATCCTGAATATCTCTGTAACTCATGCAATACTTCTTTTCCAAACATCCAAATCTTTATGCGATTTCAAAGCAAATCCCCATTTTACACAATTAACTAACACACACTAAAATTCATCACATTAAACAATAGTTACCCCACAAAAACCACTTGTGACTCGTCACTCGTCACACGTCACTGCCTTGTCCCATTTCACGGGGCAAGCAAACCAATCAATCTATTCAATCGAATCAATCGACTTTCCGACTTTCGACTGTCGACTTTCGACTTTCGACTGTTGACAGTCCACTGCCCACTGCCGTCTAAACATCTAAACTCTCAATAAACGCCAGCCGGGCGGCACCGATAAGACTCCCGGACCCGCCAAGTGTTGTAGGTTCCAGGCTGACACTTTTCAGGCAATAGGGTTGAGACCATTTGGCCATTTCTTCCCGGATGCGACTGATAAACTGAGTCGCCGGACCAAAAAGACTCCCTCCGATGATCACTTTTTCCGGATTGAGCAGACTGATCATATTGGCAATCGCCATTCCCCAGAATTGGATAGCCTGGTTGATAATACTGATGGCGATAGTATCCCGCTCTTTATAGGCGTTAAAAATATCCTGCATATTCAGTTGCTCACCTTTGGATAAAAGGACACCCTCATAACCGGGAGCATTGTTGATGAGATCTTTGGCGATTTTTACAAGCCCGTTTCCTGAGGCGTGATATTCAAGAAATCCACTGGTTCGGTATTCAGGATGAAATGAAGGCGATAATGCCGTCCATCCTGCAGCACCGGCAATATGATCATTCCCCCGAAGGATTTGCCCATCCACCAGCAATCCGGCATAAATACCGGCACCAATATGAAGGTAAACCATATTCCTGATGCCCTTGGCATTCCCCTGCCAGGTTTCCCCTAAAATACAACAACAGCGATCTGCCATGATATGAATTGATGTCTTCGGAGGGAAAAGTTCAATCAATTTCTCCCGAATGGGAAATTTCCGCCATCCGGGAATGTTGGGGGCCCAGATTTCTCCGGTAACATCATTATAAATACCAGGGACCGAAACACCGGCGTAGCGGACTGCAATTCCGTTATCCCGGGCCTGTTCATCAACAATGGCAATCTGATCCCTGATACATGCCAATACCTGAAGTCCTGTCCGCTCGGAATAATGCTTTTTCCGCCTGAAATACCACTCGCCGTCTTTATTGACAACAGAGACGGAAACGGCATCGGAACGGATATCCACAGCCAAAACATAGTCAATCATCATCTATCCTGAATTTGTGTGTCAAAGTAGGACTTCATAGCGAATGAATCAATTGTTATTTATAAAGGCAATCCTGTACATCAGGTTGGAAAATCAATTTCATTGCTTTTTAAAATTTGCTGTTGACACAATGATGAAATCCCAGTATTTTAAAAAAGATCTGCTTCAATCCATTTGTTGCCGGTCACAATTCTAAAAAACGAATCCAACTAAACACACAGATAGTACCGGAATACGCAACTTTGCTGTCTGGGAATGTTTCAGGACCATTATCATGTAACTGAAGATTGCATGAGGTGTGATCATTGACAATGATTAATCAATGAGAATTGGAGTATGTATGAAACCTAAAAGTCGTAGAACTGTGTACCTGTTTCTGTTTGGCATATTCCTTGCCGGCATTTTGCATGCCGCGTCAGGTAAGGTAACAGGCAGGGTGTATGATACACAGACAGGTGAACCCTTACCGGGTGCCAATGTGATGATAACCCATCAGGAACTCAATGATAAGATGGTGCCGCTGGATGATGTCCTTGGCGCAGCATCCGGGGAAGATGGTGTTTATTTTATCCTGAATGTCCCTCCCGGAACCTATACAATTTCAGCGAGAATGGTGGGATATACTGAATTGAAGAAAGAGGGGGTCCGGGTGAATATGGACAGAACCATCACGGTGGATTTTCCTCTGGAACAAACGGTTTTGGAAATGCAATCGGTCACCGTCACGGCTGAAAGGGAAGTGGTTAGGGCCGATGTGGCTTCCAGTCAGGAAATTGTAGATGCCGACAGAATTGATGCCATGCCGGTTATGAGGATGGATGAATTTATTGGCAGTATGAAAGGAATCGAACTGGTTGCCGGAGATGAAGGAACCGGTCTGAGTATCCGGGGTGGTGATATTCGTGAGACGGATGTCCAGATTGACGGAATCAGCTCCCGGGATCCCCGATCCGGGAATGCCTATCTGGCCATCAATGCCTCTTCTGTGGAGGAAATGCAGGTGATGACCGGTGGGTTTGAAGCGAAATACGGTGGTTTTCGAAGCGGACTAGTGAATATTGTGACGAAAGACGGTTCGCGGGAACGCTTTTCCTTTGCCGGAAATTTCAATTATACACCGGCCGGTCAGAAACGCTACTTTGGCCAAAATCCCTGGGATGAGGATTTTCTGATTTACAGGATTTTTGCCGATACAACCGAAAACGGATGGGCCTACATTGGTACCCGGGATGATACCAGTGGATTGATTCCCAATGAATTTCAATCCTTCAAAGGGTGGGAAAACAGCCGGGAAGGACGGGCCAATTATGAGATTATCGGACTGGATGCCAAACTTACAGCAGAACAAAAACGACAGTTGTGGCTCCTCCAGCATCCGACCAATGAAATTTTCAATAAACCGGATTTCTATATGGAAGGGACACTGACAGGACCTGTGCCCGGGGCCTGGATTCCTTTTTTGGGTGAAATATTTGAACGCTCCACCTTTATGCTGGCCGGAAAATATGAACAATCCCAATTTGCCTATCCCCTGGGTCCCCGGGATGCATACCGCGATTGGAATACACATCTTAAAATTACCACCCGGTTAACCGAAAATACGAAAATCTCCATGAATGCCATGTATGCACGGGTGGAAAGTAACAGCAGCAGCAGGCCATCAACAGCAGGGGGCGTCCTCCAGGATAATACCCTCAGATATGGTTACCTTAACAACAATAACCAGTCTACCAATCAACAGGCCAGAATTCTGGGAGGCAATCTGGAGAATATGTTTAACCGGAGCCGTCTCATGTATCTTGATCAGGATTGGTTCCTGGGAGGCTTTAAAATCAATCATACCCTTTCTCCCAGGGCTTTCTTTACACTGGAAGCCCAGGCAACCTATCAGGACCATGATGTATACAGCATGAGTGCCGATACCTCCCTGGACAAATCCTGGGTAAAGCTGGATTCAGGGTTGTATGTCCTGAATTATCCCGAAATCGGGACACCCGATGCTTCCACAAACTGGGGTAAAGATATTACAGACTATTTTTGGATTTATGGCGGCTTGCAGAATGTGGATTCTTCCTATTCCATCAATTCTTCAATCAAAGGGGATCTGAAAGTACAAATCGGCAGGAACCATGAAGTGGAAACAGGATTTGTATTTAACTATACCCATTCCAAAGTTTATGCCGGCACCTGGCTTCAGTCGAAAAAGATGTTTACTCCCGATACCTGGCAGTACTATACCATCAATCCTATTGAAGCAGCCTTATACATTCAGGATAAGATGGAATTTGAAGGACTGATCGCCATGATCGGCCTCCGGGGGGATTATTTCAACCCCATGCGGAAATCCTATAAACTTTCCCATCCCTTTGATCCCGATTATGCGGCGTTTTATAATCTGGTGTATGAATATATTCCCGGCGATTGGGGTTCTTATGAGCGGTGGAAAGTATTCAGGGATATGCTGGACGAACCGCCGGGATGGCCCACAAAGGGAGTAGAATCCCAGCTTAAGCTTTCTCCGCGTCTGGGCGTGTCTTACCCCATTACCGTGGGTAGCAAAATGTACTTTAATTACGGGCATTTTTATCAAAGGCCGTCCTATTCATTTCTCTATAACCAGTCCATTGCCGTGGACTATGCCAATATTCCTTCACCGGGACTTCCTTTTGGAAAAACGGTATCCTATGAATTTGGATATGAACAGCAACTCCTGAAGCAGTACCTCTTTAATATCGTTCTCTATTACAAGGATGTGAAAAATGATCCATTGCCCCGGACCTTTGTGAACTACTGGGAAGATTATGCCATCACCAAATATTATCCGGATGCCTTTTCCGATGTCAGAGGAATCGAACTCCGTTTTGAAAAGAATTACGGAAAATGGTTCACCTTCTGGGCAAATCTGGATTACATGCTGAGAAGCTGGGGACAAAGTGGTGTACGCTATGTCTATGAAAACCAGGTAACCGCCCGTGAGGCAAACCGATCTGCCAATATTTCAACGGTGGAATCTTATCCCAAAGCGGATATAAGTCTTACCTTCCATTCACCGGAAAAATTCGGCTTCCCCATGATGGGGATTTATCCTCTGGGTGGATGGCATTTGAATTTTCGTGGCAACTGGGATGATCGTGGAGAGATTGTCATCAAGCAGGATATGGTTACCGGTGAACAGTATAAGGCGGATGTGGTGGATTACACCAATGTTGACGCCAAACTGACCAAAGATATCTATCTTGGTGGATTGACCTGTGAAATTGGTGTGACGGTTTTTAATCTCCTTAACCAAAAACGCCTCTATATTGGTGGCATGAATACAGCTCAGTATTCCCGCTATCAGGAATCCCTCAAATTCCCCTTTGAAGAGGGCGAAGAACATGGGGATGATAAATGGGGCGAATGGGATAAGGAGCATATCGATACCGGATGGTTCGACGCACCAATATTCCTGAATCCCCGCCGGATAGTTGCCAATATTTCATTCAGTTTTTAAATCATCGGGGGTTATATGAAACACATATTCACAAAGTATCTCAATATTTTCTTTTCCATTCTCCTGGTATCGCTTTTTCTGGCGCCTGACCTAATGGCCCAGAAAAATTTTACCGGACAACCTATGTTTATCAATGTCAATAAGATTAACCTGACAATGAACAAGGTCAATGGAGAAGGACAGTTTACCAACCAGTACAGCTGGATGCTGACAGGTACAGGGCCGGAACAGACAGAGGAATGGTACTATCCTGCTGATACCTGGCATTCCCAGATGCTGTACCAGATTTTTAATCCTGCCTGTCCTGATGATAACGGATTTACAGATGAAACGGGACAGCACAAAATCATTCCCTACAAGTGCGTGAATCAGGGAAAAAATGACTATTCATGGGAAAGAAGACGTTACCGGACACCCTATGTAACTGTTGATGGTATCCGTCAGAATCAGGATTACACCTGGGATGTGGATCCGGATTTAAACGCTGATATCGTCGCTGAATGGGAAGATATCCTGAGAGCCTACGGTATCCGGAGCAGGGTACAGGTCTACGCATTCAGCAATCCAAACCATCAGGATTACATCATCTATAAGGCGACGTATAAATTCACAGGTGAAACCATGCGGCCTATCGAAAATCCTGATTCCTCCGATTTCTTTCCATCCCAATCCATGCGTTTATGGTGGCCCATTTCTTTCAGTTTTGGTCCGAGTAAAGCCGGTGAATATATGGCTCACTCCTATTTTGCCTATGAAGGGGAAGATGATTTGGACAGCTGGTTTGCCGCTCCTGTCACACTTGCTTCCGATGCTCCACGGGACAGTCTGAAAATCGCCTATTACTGGGATGCCAAGACACCCGGCGGAGAGGTTTATAAAAACAAGACTCTTCCGGATACTGTGATTACATTAAGTGCTGATGACACCGGTGATCCGGACCGGCAAACAGGCCATCTTCATTCTCCCCAGATTCCAGGATATGCCCTGCTGTTTTCTTCAAAAAACACCTTTGATCTGACGGCTGATGACGTGTCCCAACCTTATGCCATTCCCCATGCGGATATTGTAAACGACTTTTGGGGCAGAGGTGATCTGGGGATCCGGGATACCTATATTGGAGAGGATAACCGGGGCAGGTTCCCCCTGGATCCTATTACCGAAGGATTTATTGCTGCTTCCGGTAAACAAAAAGGTCCCATGCGTTTTATTACTATCGGCCCCTATGATCTTACACTGGATCATGAACAGAATATTCAGGATTCAATCTGTGCCGTGTATGCAATTGGTGTAGGTTCTCTGTCCTGGGAAGCCGCAGATTCTGTTGGAAGGGCCTGGTTTAACGGGGAAATATCCGATGCAGAAAAAGAAGCGGCGATTCTGACCGGTAAGGATTCACTGGCGGAGGTTATGAACCGGGCATACTGGGCGTATAAAAACGGGTTGAATGTCCCGGATCCGCCGCCACCACCTGATTTGGAAGTGACTAGTGATGCAGACCAGGTGATTGTTGAATGGTCTTATCCCGATGCCGGATATTATCATGATCCGGATACTGGTGTAGATGACTGGTATGCCTGGAGGATTTACCGCAAACGGGGAGAAGCAGCCGTCGGAGCACCTTCTGAATTGGTTTCCAAGGAACGTTGGGAACTGATCTATGAAACCACAGACCGGAATGAAACCCAGTATATCGATACAGATGTTACCCGGGGTGTTTCTTACTATTATGCCGTCACGGCCATGGATGATGGTAGTCAGAACACATTCGGACTCTATCCCGGCCAGAAACTGGAAAGTTCACGGTATGCAAACCGTTCACAGCTACCGGCACGGCCGTTCAAAGCCGGATTGGCGACATCAAAAGAGGTCCGGGTGGTTCCCAATCCCTATACGGTGGATGCAGGCATTCTCAATTTCCCCGGCGGAAGCAATCAGCTGATGTTTGCCAGACTGCCTTACAAATGTACATTGACTGTTTATACTGAAACCGGTGATGAGGTAACACATTTTGACCATATCGGGACCGACCAGGTGATCTGGGATCAGAGGACAAGTACCAATCAGTATATCAGTACGGGTATTTATATTCTTGCCGTCACAGATGCTGAAGATGTGGATGGAAATAAACTGGATGACCAGTTCGTGAAATTTGTGGTTATCCGATAAAAGGACAGGTGATACGATGAAAAAAAGAAATACATGTGATTTATGGTTTACCCTGTTGATCCTGGCCGGATTGCTGTCACCGGCGTCTTTGGCCGGCGTGGAGAAAAAAGCTCAGGTGGGTTTCCGTTTCCTGGAAAATCCAGTCTCTGCAGCTGCTTTGGGTCGAGGTGATAACGGGGTTCTTGGAGTCACCGGAGCGGATGGTGTTTATGCCAACCCTTCGGCCATTGCCTGGATGCCCGGGAAAGCCGATGTGACCCTTTCCAAGACTGTTTGGATTGCCGATATGGGATATAGTTCGGTTAGTGCTGCCCTGAAAGGTCCCCTGAATATGACTGTTGGTGTGGATTATATGTCCATGGATTACGGGGACTTCTACGGTACCCGCAGAGCTGAAAATGATGATGGTTTTGTAGAAACAGGTGTCTTTTCACCCTCAGCCTGGGTGGCAGGAATCACCCTCTCCCAACGGGTCAGTGACCGCTTTTCCTATGGTTTGCGGATCAAATATGCGTATCAGGATTATGGCACAGCCCAAGTGGCGACAGCAGGGAAAAATTTGTCGGATACTGCCCTTGTCATCATCGATCGGGATTATAACCATGGGGCACCGGCGATGGATATCGGTACCACTTACGCATTTGGCTTTTACGGGATTCGTTTTGGTGCCGTAATCCAAAATTTTTCCCAGGAAATCCAGATTGAACGGGAAAAATTTCCCATGCCTTTCAGGGTCTGTTTCAGTGCCGATATGGATTTGATGTCTCTCCTTGCCCCGGATAAAGTGGATGAACATACCCTGCGCCTTGGTGTGGAATCCCTCCATCCCCGGGATTTTAAAGAACGGATCAAGTTTGGAATGGAATACACCCTTCATAAAAGCTTTTTCGTTCGGTCAGGATATCTTATAAATTATGATGAAAGGGGACTCACAGCCGGTATCGGTATCCGAACAACTCTGGGTAAAACCCATTTTGTTTTTGATTACGGCTTTCAGGAATTCGGAAATTTCAAAAATGTCCATGCTTTCAGTGCCGGTTTCGGTTTTTAAAAGTTCCTGATTCTTTTTATGATAAACCGGTTATCTTGCAGAAAGGATGATGATGATTATCCGAAATGTACGTGTGTTTCATGAGGAAAATCCCGTTCATGTCCGGCTGGAATCCGGCATGGTGATGGATGTATATCCAGCGGATCCCGCAGTAAAAGAGGGTATGGATGGTCATGGATATTTTCTGGTTTCAGGCTTTACAGACCTTCATGTCCACGGCGCCGGCGGTGCAGATTTCAGTTGCGGGGAAGCAGAAAAAGTCATTCAGGCAGATGCCATGCTGACCCGTTTGGGGACCACATCATACCTTGCAACCACATTTTACCTCCCGGATGGTCCAAATGATCATCTAAATATCCTTAGGGATCTGTTTCATTCCGGCCGGTGCCCGGGCATGAAAGGAATTCATCTGGAAGGACCTTTTATTGCCCCTGAAAAGCGGGGTGGCATTCTTCCGGATCGTATTGCGCCTTATAAAAGGTCTATCCTTGAAGATATCACCAATACCTGCGGCGATGCCTTGAAAATGATGACAATTGCACCGGAAATTGATGAGACAGAATCCATAATCAGGGACATGAAATCCCGGGATATTATCGCTTCTTTTGGTCATTCCAATGCCAATGCCGAAGAAACACGACAGGCTTTGGAGATGGGTGTCGATCATGTGACCCATATCTGCAATGCCATGCGACCCATTCATCACCGGGAAACGGGCCCTATTCCTGAAATTGTAAATTCCGGCGCTACGGTGCAAATTATTTCCGACGGTGTACATCTGGCTCCCCGAATGGTCCGTTTTCTGGCATCCCTTCTTGGATATTCACGATGTGTATGCATTACGGACGGAATGCTGAGTACCGGTCTTCCAGATGGTGAGTATGTGTATCAGGGGAAAGCCTTCCGTGCTAAAAATGGTGAAGCCCGTTTTATCCACGATGACGGACTTATCGGAACCAACCTGAGTGTCCGGGAGATAGCTGCCCGTTTCATGCATTTTACGGCTTGTTCGCTGGAAGATGCCGTACGGACTGTTACTGAAAATCCCTGTCGTGTTCTGGGTACACACCCTTTTCATGACTGTGTTCAACCCGGATCTGTGGCCGATCTTCTTCTCGTGGATCAGGATTTGAACCTCCACCATGTATGGAAAGATGGTAACCTGGTTGTTTAGTAACTGGCATACATAGTGACATCCTGATTTGTAACATAATCTGTCATATCTATCTTAGTAATAAACAAACGAGGTGATAAAATGGTACACAGTTACCCTGAACTAAATGAACAAGTCCGGAAGCTCATGGAGAAATACGGCAAAGAAAGCCCGAAAGTGATGCAGGCTTTTGTACAATTGCATGAATCAAGCTTTGCCGATGGTGCTCTGAGTGCAAAAATCAAAGAGTTGATTGCCCTGGCTATTGGTATCAGCGTGCGTTGTGACGGATGTATTTCCTATCATGTCCACGATGCTCTGGAAGCCGGTGCCAGCCGTGAAGAAATTGTGGAAACAATCGGTGTGGCCATTCTCATGGGTGGCGGACCGGCTGTCGTGTATGGCTCACAAGCCCTCAAAGCTCTGAATGAATTTGAGGAAAAAGGTCTGAATACCTGATTTAAGTGAATAGCTTCTCATGAAAAGGGGGGTGATCATCCCCCTTTTTTTTTCATGACTTTTTTAAATTGTAAGACTCTTTTTCCCGAGAGAAATGGCCTGTCCGCCTACCCAAATATGAAGGTAAGGCCTATTATGATTTTCTATGCGGACATGAATTTCTGACGGACGGTTCAGAGCATCTCCCTGACGGAATATCATATGAGAGGAATTTATGGATCCGTGTTTTATCAGATATGCACCCAGGGCACCGCTTGCAGTTCCGGTGGCAGATTCTTCCGGAATGCCTGCCGCCGGTGCAAAATTCCGGCAATAAGCCGCATATTGATGATTTGCCGGGGAAAAAACATGATACCCCGTGGCCGATGACTCATGACTTATTTTTTGAATTTTTGCCATATCCGGTTTCAGTTTCATGAGAATGGTCTCATCCTTAACAGGGACCATGATATCCCAAAGTCCGGTTGACATACACTGGACAGGCAATCCGGGAGCCAGCGAATCGGATGAAATACCCAGTGAACCGGCTATAGGTTCCGGATCCAAAACAGGACCATATACAGGTGCCGGTTGCCGTATAAAAAGGAAACCCGTGTTAGAATCCATCATAAAAGGAAGCAATCCGCCGGGTGTTTCCACGCTTCCCTTGGAAGATTTCAATGCACCGCTGTCTTTCAGCCAGGTCAATGCCGCCAGGGTTGCATGCCCACAAGCCGGAACCTCCATGTCCGGCGTAAAATATCTGAATCTATAATTTGCTTTATGGGATGGGTGGATAAAAACTGTTTCGGAATATCCTGCAAGACGGGCAATATCCTGCATCTGACCTGAATTCAAATCTGCATCTTGCCAGAAAATTCCTGCAGGATTTCCTCCTTCGAAAGAAGCAGTAAAAGCTGAATAAACCAGGAGCCGGATATTCATTTTCTTTTTAAACTGGTATTGAGAAATCGGCGAAATGTTTGTTTCTCAGATGTAGTCCGTGGAAAATATCCTTCTTTGACTGAACGGACATCACTGATGGAGACGAAGGCGGCCGGATTGTATCTCCGGATAAGATCCAATATCATATCCTGATCTTTGCGCTTGATGATGGAAAAAATCAGCCGCACGTGTCCTTTCATGCCTTTGGCCGCCAGACTGGTAGTACCGATATGCCGTTTCTGGATTTCTGCCACCAGGTCATCGGCATCCTGCTGGGTAATAATCCGGATCGCCACCATACCCATGGCCAGGCGCTCTTCCAGGATCATTCCGATATAATTCCCCAGGGCAAATCCTGAAGCGTAAGCCACATAATTAACCCAGTTGGATAAATTCTGGATGATCTGACTGATAGCCACCAACCAAATGAGGACTTCAAAAAAGCCCAGAAGTGGTGCCAGCACTTTCATTCCCCGGGATACCAGAATTATCCGTAAAGTCCCGATAGAAACATCACATATCCGGGCAACAATGATGGCTATGGGTAGAAAAATGTACATGGTGAGAAACTGATGTTGTGCAAAAAATTCTGACATTACATACCTCCATCAAAACTTAGGCATCTTTTAAAAAAGATAAAACTAAACTTTATTTTTAAATTTCACGATGCAATCTTATGGAATATGCAAAGAATATACTCGAAAACCCCTGGGACTTACACTAAATTAAGTCAATAACCGTGAGGTATGATCCAATGATGAAAGATCAGGGAGATCAGGATACCGGTGTGATGATTCCTGTGTACCGCTTTACCAATGAGATTGAAGCCCAGATACTGGATGATGTGTTGAAAGAAGAGGGGATTCCCCACCGTATCCGCTCTTTCCATGATTCAGCTTACAACGGGATATTTCAGATGCAAAAAGGGTGGGGACAATTGGAAGCACCCGAATCCTATAAAGAAAAGATATGTGAATTGGCTGAACAGGTTTTAAACCAGGATTCAGATAAGGTGTAAAAATGTTACATCAAAATATGTGTGACTGTCAGGTATATGTGAATTCAGGAGATGATATATGAAAATTCTCATTGTGTATGCCACAACCCATGGGACAACGGCAAAAGCCGTAGATTTGTTATCCCGTCAGTTGGAAAACCATGAAGTCCGGTCTGTGAATATCAAAAAGGAAACACCACCGGCTCCAGAAAACGTTGAAGTTATCATTGTAGGAGGATCCATCCATGCCGGCCGGATTCAGGGGAAAATCAAAAAATATCTTGCCCAATATCAATCTGTGATTCTCCAAAAGAAGCTTGGATTGTTTATCTGCTGTATGGAGAAAGACCACAAAGCCCGGGATGAATTTGAAGCCGTGTATCCCGAGACACTGAAAAAACATGCCATCGCTCACGGTTGTTTCGGAGGGGAATTCCTTATGGATAAAATGAATTTTCTCCAGCGGGCGATTATCAAAAAAATTTCTGGCGTGGATAAAACCGTTTCTCAAATTGATTTTGAAGCAATTCAGAATTTTGCGGAGAGGATAAAGAAGGAATCCTGATTTTATCAATTCGTAAAAAGTTCAAAGGGCTTTGAGATGATAAAAATAATTATGGTTATTATGTTTTTTATTCAGATATTGCCTGGTTCTCTTTTGGGAATGCATAAAAACGATGCGATTGCTTCTGAAAAAAAAGATTCGTTGGATAAAAAAAAGTATGGGGTAGAAATAAACATGGCGGGTCTTTTAATGTCTACAAGTGGCGACATCTGGATAACTGGGACATTTACACGTTTTAATGTAACAAATTTTCTTGAAATAGCGTTTCCTTATCAATATATAAATGAAACAGAAACAAAATATCAAGCTGTCATTTTTGACGTTCAACCCCGTTTTTACCTGAAAGAGAAACAGGAAGGCATCTATCTAAGTGTCAATTTCCGGTATGCTAATGAGTATGGTAAAGGACAATTATCCAATCGCATGCGCAGCATCAACAGATATGGACCGGCTTTTGGTGTGGGAGCCCGTTATTTTTCTGAGTATGGCCTTTATTGGGGATGGAGTTTTTATGTTGGGATTTATGTGCTTGATAGATATGAAGAGCTGGAGAAGGATGAAATTGGTTTAACCCGTGATCGTTATGGAAACATTGAATTGTTAAAATTTGGATTCTACTTTTAATACAAACTTTTTTAATAGTGAAATAAGTTTAGCCTGCATGAAAACCGAGGTGACTTATGAAGAAAACCACAAATCATGTGATCATAGAAATTTTTCAGGGGGATATAGCCGCTCAAAAAGATATAGATGCTGTTGTTAATGCAGCCAATGCCCAATTGATGCCGGGAAGCGGTGTAGCAGGAGCGATTCACCGTGCCGCTGGGCCAAAGCTTGCTGAGGCTTGCAAGCCACTAGCTCCAATCCTACCGGGAGAAGCTGTCATAACACCAGCCTTTAACCTTCCGAATAAGTTTGTGATCCATTGTCTGGGACCGGTATACGGTGTGGATAAACAAGAGGATGAACTGCTTTCACGATGTTACCTGAATGCTTTAAAACTGGGAGAAGAAAAGCATATCCGTTCCATTGCCTTTCCGGCGATTTCTACGGGAGCTTTTGGTTATCCTGTTGATGATGCTGCAGACGTGGCTCTCCATTGTGTACAACAATTGCTTCCTGGTTTACACAGCATCCGGCTGATTCGCTTTGTGCTTTATAGCCCGGGCAATCTCAAGATTTATAAGGAGAAAGCAGGGGATATTTTATGATACACTATTCCGGAAGCTATACAGACTTACTTTAAACTCACTTCCCAGGGTGGATGTGCTGTTTATACCGGACTTGAAACACGCCTTGAGGCTATGCTACCCGGGCTGCCATGATCGGTAGCTTTAAGGCAAGCTGCATCGTTAAAGCCATCCTGGATTTTGATATTCTCATCTCAAAAACCATAACTAACTGTTTTCACATTCTGCATGAGTCAACTTAACTTCAGATGATGTAGGATTTGTTTATCCACAGGAATGTCCGGAACGATATCCATGATAACCTGATGTACAACGTGTGTCTTTAAAAATGATTCCGGCAGTTTGACGGCATCTTTTTGAGTCGTAATAAAGATTTTACAACCTGTTTGTATCAGCCGTTTGAGTTTGGATGGTGTATAGACAACATGATCCTTGAACGGGATAAATGATCGGGGATGGATATTCAGCATGTGGAAGGTTTCCTGAAAACGGTCCGGACGGGCAATGCCACAGAAAGCACAGATCGGGCCTGTTTGCAGGACAGGGTTATCCAGGGTAAATGTAAATTTGTACGGAATGACGGTAGCCTGTGAAGATAGAAAATTAGACACTTCCTGTATGGCACCGGTTTCCAGAAAAATAAAATCTGCTTCTTCCAGTCGGCTTAAAGAATCTCTCAGATCCCCAAAAGGAAAATATGAAGCGTTCTTTCCTTTAAAATCCTTCTTAAAAATGAGGATATCTATATCACGATGCAGACGACGGTGCTGAAAGCCATCATCCAAAACAATCACGTGGGGTTGATATCTTTGTTCAAGAAAACGGGCACCGGTATAGCGGTCTGCACTCACAACCACAGGGACATGGGGTAAGAGGCTTTTCAGCATCACCGGTTCATCTCCGAAATGCTGTGCGTCTTTGGAAAGATTTCCGGAAAGATGCACTTCCTGCATCCCTTGGGATTGCCTGCCATAACCCCGGCTGAGAATGGCCGGTGAAACTCCCTGGGATATCAATAGCTTGGCGATAAAGTGTGTGAGGGGGGATTTGCCGGCACCACCCAGGGTCAGGCTCCCTGTGGATAAGATGGAGGTATCAATCCGCCTGATCTTTTTTTTTCCGGAGTCAAAGATCCGGTGTCGATGGCGAATATATGTTTCAACCAGTCGTGAATAAAGATTCATGTCCGGATATCCTGTACCATAAGCTCTACAATTTTATCGCTGCTGTGTACCACCCGGAGTTGATGGATTTGTTTTTCTATTTGCACCCGTTTGATGGTTCGCTGGGAAAAGGTCAGCATTTGTGCCTGTATTTCCCGGGCCAGGCGTTCAGCTGTGAATTCATGCTGTAAAAGTTCCGGCACCAGGGATTGACCTGCCAGAATATTGATCATCCCGATGAACCGCATTTTGGTCAGCCGCCGTCCCAAATGATAGGTGAGTCCTGCTGCTTTGTAGAAAATAACCATGGGCTTGTTGTGAATGGCTGCCTGTAAACTGGCGGTTCCGGAGCAGACGGCAATGACACTGGAATTGGCTATGAGTTTATTCACATCGCCGGTATACACGGGAATGTGAAAATCCCCGCATAAATCCCGCCAGAAACTGTCATCAATGGAGGGTGCTTTGGAGATGACAAACTGCCATGTGGGAAATTTTTCCCTGAGAATTTTCACTGTATCCTTCAGAATGGGAATGTGCCGGATCAGTTCCTGCTTCCGGCTCCCGGGCAGAATGCTGATGAGGGGAAGGGTGGAATCTACCGGCAGGTGTAAATCTTCCAGCAGAGGATATTCGGTGGATAAAATCCGGTTTGCCAGGGGATGCCCGACAAAGGTTGTTTTTATGCCAAATTGACTGAAATAGCGTTCCTCAAAGGGGAAGATGGTAAAAAGATGGGTCACGTACTTTTTGATTTGTTTGTTTCGTTTTGCTTTCCAGGCCCAGGTTTGGGGCGCGATATAGTAGAAAACCGGAATTTTTCGTCTATGGGCCCATTTGGCGATTTTTAAATTAAAACCGGGGTAATCAATCAGAAGGATACCCTCCGGTTTGCGGGTACGGATGGCATTTTTTACGGTTTTGAACATGGTACGGATAAAGGGGATATTTATGAGAATTTCATAAAATCCCATAAATCCTGTGTCCCTGGAGTGAAATAAGAGCTCTGTCCCTGCCGCGGCGATCTGATTTCCGCCGATTCCAAAGACAGAACATTCAGGATAAGCATCTTTTAACGCCCGAATAATCCGTGAGCCGGGTTCATCGGCGGAATGATCCCCTGCGATGATACAAAAAGACCGGATGTCTTTCAGGGCTTTGGTGTTTTTAGTCATATTTATTGGATGGAAGCGTATTTTTTATGATGGGCCATCACGGCATTTTGAATGTCAATAGCCAGTTTGAGAGCCTGATAGCCATCCATCCCACTTACAACCGGTAGGGTGCCTTCAGCACAGGTCCGGGCAAATTCACGGAGTTCCGTTTGAAGGGCATTTTCTTGATGGGCGGTCAGTTTGTGATACCGAAAGCCTTTTTCAAAATCTTTGGGAATATTCACCATAATCCGTTCACTGTCTTTGGCATTTGCTTCCGAGTTATCCTCAAGCTGATACAAATCGGCACTTTGGTTCATGAAATCGACAGAGGCATATCCGCTGGGCTGAAAAAACCGCATTTTTCGCATCTTTTTAGGGGATATCCGGCTCGAGGTAAGGTTGGCAACGGTACCGTTTTCAAATTCTACCCGGGCGTTGACAATATCGGTCCGGGGGGATAATACAGGCGATCCGGAAGCACGTATTTCTGAAACGGGACTCCGTACAACATGAAGGAGGATGTCAATGTCATGGATCAGCAATTCCATCACAACCGGTACATCTGTTCCCCTGGAGGGATTGAACTGTCCCAGACGGTGAGATTCAATAAAGACCGGTTTCAAAGGAAAAGATTTCAATACTTTTTTGAAGATGGGATTAAAGCGTTCAATGAATCCAACAGTTAAAAAGGGTCCCTTGTCCGGATCGGTGAGAGAAAGAAGTTCTTCAGCCTGAGCCAGGGTTTCGGTAAATGGCTTTTCCACAAAGGCATGTTTACCGGCCACAAGGGCTTTTTTGGCGATGTCGTAATGTGAGATGGTAGGAACTACAATATCTGCCAGATCGCATTTTTCAATGAGTTCATCGTGGGAGCAGGAGGGAATATGATACTTTTCGGGTATTTCTTTTTGTTTTTGGGGATCGATATCACAAAAGCCAACGACTGTCACTTCAGGAATCGCCAGCCAGTTTTCCAGGTGATAGGTCCCGAATTTCCCGACGCCAAAAAGGCCTATACGAATTTTTTGCTTTGGTATCACGACCGGAATTTATGATAAAGGCGGCTTAAAACAAATTTGAAAAGCGTTGATTCAGGGAAGGCGGTTTATGGCGGATTTCAGATGATCTGCCTGATGACTTTGAAAGGGAACGAATTTTTCTACAAAGGTCCCATCCGGTTGATAGATCACGATCCCCGGTCCGGATGTCAGGGTGCCGGGGACACTCTCAAGAAGGCTGGCACACACATTAAAGACATCCATATAGAGGGGTGCAGAAAGTTTGTGGGATTGTTTGAATGTTTTCAAAATCTCGACATCCTGATTCACGGCAACATAGAAAAATTTACGTTTTGCTGTCTTGGTCTCTTTGATCAGACGATTAAGATCATCAAACCAGGATTCAAGCGTGGGGTCATCAGTCCTGAAAAAAACAAGCACTGTTCCATAGCGGGAGGCATCTGGACGGAGAAGGCGGGGCTCTCCGACATAATCCCGGAGATGTACATTTTTATGATCCAGGGTTCTGATGACAACATCCGGAACCTGGGCAAAGGCCGAAGTGATGAGCAAAAGCAGGAGAAATGTTGTGATCTTTTTATGCATTGTTTATCATCGTTATGATCAAATTTACAATTACACATCCGGGAGTTCAAATAGTTTCATTTTTCTGTTTTTGGCGGCTCCGGAAATAGGCATACACCGGAGCGCCTGTGAGAATAAGGCCAGCTGCCGCCAAAATTCCGCTGATGGGATAGGCCATAAAGGTCCCATATAATAGAAGCAGTTGAAAAAGAACAGATAATCCTGCCATGATTTGCCACGCCGGTGCGTGATAAGAAGGAAGGTAATCCTCCTTTTTTTTCAGCCAGAAAATGGAAGCATAGACGAGGAGGTTTTGGAGGATGTAAGAAAGGGTGAAATAACCCAGCAAATTACCAATGCCGCCTGGTGTAAAGATAAGGAGGATGGCCATGAAAGACTGGAGGAGAATAGACGTGTAAGGGGTACCGAAGCGTGGGTGAAGTTTACCAAAAATGCTGAAAAAGAGTTTATCTTTGGCCATTGCATATTGAATTCTTGGCTGTACCATGATGCAGGCATTCGTTGCTCCCACCATGGATATAAAAGCGGCGATGGCCAGGAAACCTCCGGCAAAAGTAGCAAAAAAGGGTAGATATCTGAAGGGATTGGCAAAACCACCTGAAATGGCAATGAGTACCTCATGGGGGACGATGGCCCCGGTGGCAAAGGCAACAGCTGTATATGTGAGCGTTACAAAAATGGTGCTCCCCAGCAAGGCTTTGGGAAGAGTTTCCCTGGGATTTTTAATTTCACCGGCCATATAGAGGATATTCGGAAAACCGGCATAACTCCAGATTGTTGCCGAAACACCAGCGGCGATAAGCGCAAACCAACCAATAGGTTGATCTGTGGTAAATCCCTCAGGAATGAAAAAAAGTGTATCTGAATTTAAAAATCCCAGTCCGATGCAAGACAGCAGTATGAGGGGTGAGATTTTGAGGATTGTCAAAACCACCTGAAGCCGGCCACCCTGGCGGACACTTTTTATATGAACTCCAGTGAGTACCAGGATGATCAGAATAGCAAAAAACCGTGTCCATATAGAATCGGTAAGGACAGGGAAAAAGATATCCAGTGCTGCAACAGAAGCCATGGCAAGAATGGTAATGGAAGGGGTGTCACTGGTCCAGAAAACAGTCCATACATACAAAAAAGCGAGAAAGGGGCTTCCCGCTTTTTGAAGGTATAAATACCCAAATCCCTGTTTCGGATAGGCAGTGCCCATTTCACTAAGGATAAAAATCTGGGGAAGCCAGATGAGTCCGCCGATAAACCAGGCCAGAACCGCCAACAGAGGACTTCCTGTAGCCCGTTGAACAATGGGAAGGTTGATGAAAACACCTGACCCAATGACGGTCCCGATGATGATGCCTAATACATGACTCATGCTGAGTTCCCGCCGAATCTGTGTCATACATCCTCCTGAAGGAAGGGATTATTCTGGATTAGTAAGAATTTCTATCAGATAAATCATAATTACAATACATGATTTATTTTCACAGTGAACTCTTTTCTCCCCTTTTTTATGCATCGAATAGTCTGAGCAGTGTAAATTTAGTTATGATCAGGACCAAGAGTGAGCGAAGCTGGATAGAAATTTCCCTGGATCATTTCGTCCATAATCTCCGTGAACTTCAGCGTTTTATGCCTGAAAAAGCTTCATTTATGCAGATTGTCAAGGCTGATGCTTATGGACATGGTGCCGTGGAAATCGCCCGGGAGGCCATCCAACAGGGAGCCGCGATGCTGGGTGTGGCCAACGCAGATGAGGGAAAACTTCTCAGGCTTCAGGGAATACAGGTTCCAATCCTCATTTTATCTCCCTCTTTGATGGAAGAAATCCCCATTATCCTGAAATATGATTTAACGCCTACGATTGGAAATTTGCCATTTGGCCAGATACTGGGACGTGTAGCCCGGGAAAAAGGGAAAATTCTCCCCTTTCATGTGAATGTGGATACGGGAATGGGGCGAAGCGGAATTCGTTATGAAGAAGCAGAAGCACTCATCCGTGAACTGATTCTCGTCCAGGGTATCAATTTTGACGGACTTTTTACCCACTATGCCGCCAGCGAAAGCGATCCGGAATATTCTGCATATCAACTGTCCCAATTCAAAAAGTTACTGGCAAAAATCCCTGAACATCCTCCATGGATTCATATCGCCAACAGTGCCGGAGTGGTAAATTGTCCGGATGATGTGAGTAATTTGTCCCGGCTTGGTTTATTATCCTATGGGATTTACACCGACCCGTCTCTATGTGAAAAGGTCAATCTGAAGCCGGTTATGACTTTCAAAAGCCGTGTGTCCTCTGTGAACCGTGTTAAAAAGGGAGAGTCAGTTGGTTACAACCGGACCTATATTGCTCCGAAAGAGATTTCCTACGCCATTGTTCCAGTAGGATATGCCGACGGCTATGATTACCTGTTATCCAACAAAGGAACACTCCTGATTCATGATTCACCTTGTCCGGTGATCGGGAAAATCAGCATGGATATGACGGCGGTGGATATTTCATCTGTTCCGAAAGAGGTGCGGCCGGGGGATGAAGTCATCGTTTTTGGAGATGAGCACACTAAGGTCCGGGTGGAAAGTCTGTGTAGATCCTATCATGGATCTCCGTATGAACTCTTGTGCCAAACCGGTCGAAGAGCCAGGCGTTTTTATTTCAGGGATGGCGAGCTTATCAAAGCCCGTCCTCTGGCCCGGCGCGAATTCATTTCCAGTGATTATGAACCTGACGAATTGTCCCGGGTAATTGAATCGGCGATCGGAGAAAAAACGGGAAACCGGGACATAGCCCGGCTGATTTTTGACACCGTTTTACAACGACTGTTCCGGGAAGAGTCCCATCCTCTTTTTCACCGGCACCAATTCTATCACCGGCTTCGTTTTTCCGAACCGAAAGAAAAAAGTCTTGCCGGTGAATATTTTCTGATCGATACAGAACTCTCTTTCAGAAAACAGCTGGAGCGTAATTATTTTATGATAGCCTGTGCCGGTAATGAAAGGGAGCTGGAAAAGTATTTCCGCAGGGATGATGTGGAGTATCGCTGGCTTTTAGATGGGTCATTACGCCCTGACGACCGGAGTTTTACAATTACCTCGGTCCGGGTGAATGATCTGGATCTGAAATATGAAAGCAGACTTTCCGGGTCCTGTCTGGAACTTATCTGTACACACAAAGACCTCCACAACCTGTTAGGGAAACAGGTCCGTTTTACCATAAACACACGGACTTATTATCCGAAATCCTCCCATCAGCTGACGGTTTATGTGACCGGACTTACCCGGGGAGCTGAAATTTCTGTGGATTATGACGGGGTTCTTCCGTCCATGGATGTGATTCCGTTTTTCCCGGGCGGTCAACCGGAGATTCGGCGTCACAAAGGATCAATTCATCTGATTACCCCTGAAAAAGAGTGGCTGCTGCCGGGAAGCGGGGTGGTTTTTGCCTTCTGACGAACATTCAAAAAATGGACAACTTTTATCCCTGAATCCTGTCCATCCCCCCAGGAGGAATGTGATGACAACATTAAAAGATATACATGGCGGCCGGATTCTGGATGTTGCCTGTGGCGGTGGTCATACGGCCGTTGAGCTATGTCGTGAACTGAAGAGCTGGGACCATGTGACAGGCATTGATATGCGGCATCAGCTTAAGGATGAATTTTTAGGGAGATTTCCCAAAGGGAAAGCCACTTTTATCACAGGTGATGTACGAAGAGTCGTGGATAAAAATATGGTGTTTGATACCATTCTTTTGGGATTTTCCCTCCACCATCTTCCGGATGTTCATGAATTGATTTCCGACCTTTCACACCTGTGTCCTGATAATGGGCATTTGATAATTTTGGAAATGTTCCGGGATAAGCTTACGCCGGCCCAGGACATTCAGAAACGGATTCATGAACTGGCTGGCCGGCTGGATACACTCCGGGGAGAATATCATGCCCCGGTATTATCCCGTGAGGAAATTGATGCCTGTGTGACCCGGAGTGGAAAATGGCAGATCATGTATACAGAAGATGAAAGTGGAGAAAACCTGTCCAACGATCTGTATAAAATCAACCAAACCAGTGAAAAATTACAACAGATAGCGGCTTCAACGTATAAAAACAGCATTCCCGAAGCAGTACAGAAAGAAATTGATCAACTCATGGATGAAACCCGGCGAATCGGTATGTCCAGTCCGCCCTTTCGAATGGTAATCGCAGGCTTGAATCGGCAGTCGACAGTTGACAGTCGAAAAGTCGATTGATTACATTGGTTAGATTGAACAACTTGTCACGTGTCACGCGTTACGCGTCACTTTTTCAGTCATCAGTCGGCAGTGATGAGGGGATTGGGGAGATTGGGGGATTGACACTTCGCCGTGCTCAGTATTCAAACGCCTTCGGCGATCAAAAATTCAAGCGGCACTATGTGCCGTTCAATTGCTTCACTTTGTTCAGCATTCAAGCACTGCTTCGCAGTGTTCAAAAAAGAAGACACCTATTTAAATCCGCATATCTGGAATTGAACACCGAACGAAGTGAGGTGCTTGAACCCAATGAAATGGGGTTTGAACGCCGTCAGGCGTTGGAATACCGCATAGCGGCTATTGAACACCGAACGTAGTGAGGTGCTTGAACACCACGAAGTGGTGATTGAAAGCCGCGAAGCGGCGTTTAATAATTCAAGCGGCACTTCGTGCCGTTCAATTGCTTCGTTGCGCTCCGCATTCAATCGTCTTCAGTGTTCCACAATTCAAATATATCATTGCGTACGATATTCAAGGGAATTGGGAAAAAAATGTATCGTTGATTATAGAAAATCGATTCATCTTTCACGAAACCTAACTCATCATTCAGTAATTCAATTCATCATTCATCATTCATCATTCATCATTCATCATTCATCATTCATCATTCATCATTGAGCCTCCTCCGAAAACCCCATTAAAAAATACGGTTATAATTGTATAAATACGGGGGTTTTCGGATAAATCGAGGGATTGGATTGGAAAAAGCCATAAAAATTAGCCAGATGGCGACCGATTGAGGAAAAAATGAAAAAGCAAGGGGTGGATGGGACTGTGTTTTGAACCTTTTGTGCACATAATGCTGCTTTTTGCTCTTCAAACGGCTTTTTTGGACGTACGTATCCCGCGATTCGTTTGATGTTTACCGCCATCGCCCGGCAATAAGCCCACATCTGCTGTTTCTGCTTTCGACGGTAGGGTGTTTTATTATTCAGAAGTCCATAAGCAAAATGACCAATCGTGGCTTCCACGTTATTACGGATCTGCAGTTCTCTTTCAGGACGGGATATCAGTTTTTGACGTTGCAAAGCAGTGTATATGGCCAGACTGCTAAAGTATTTCCGGCCGGAGTCTGTTCGGATATAATATCGTGCTTCTTCCGAGTCTTGATACGTCTCTGCTTTATGAAGTTCATACACGCTCCCGCTCTCGCGGTCCACGGCAACATACCCTTCGTGTGTTTCATGGATCAGATATCGGGGCTCACTTCCTTTGATTCCGGTCACCACAAAATCAAGGTCTCTTTCTTCCGAGTACCGGCTGTTACTTTCGCTGTAATAAGCCCCGTCAGCATGCACATGTTCTACCCTTTGACCCGTGACTCTTTCACTGCCTTCCACCGCCTCTTTATAAAAACGGGCCTCCCCGCAACTGGCGGCCTCTATCCGGATATCCGTGATTAAATGCAAGTCCTCTCCACAGGTCTCTGTCACATTCGCATGATACCCCTTCACCTTCTTTCCTGACTTGCCCCGATAGGTGCAGTCCGGATCATGGGGCGATTGAACACTATCCGGGGGGATTTTCTCCTTCGGGCGTAAGATAATCTTCTCCTCTTCATTCACCTCATATTGGTTCTCAAAGACCCGCTTCAATACCCGGAATGATTCCTCCTTTTTTCCCTTATAATGACGGATGACCATATAAAGTAATTCACCTAAACGCACTAGGCGTTCATTGACTTCATCACGGTTATGACGATAGACAACCTTCTCTGCCTCTTCTCCCAACAAACGACTGATCTCTGTCCGATACCGCGTCTGTAGAAAACGCTTATCACTCTTGGTTAGCCCCCGATAAAACATCTCAAAACTCTTGTGGACCAACTCATAACGACTGTACCAGCCTATATTGCTCCCCAGTAATTTGCTGTCCATCCGGATACGCCGTCCATCCACCTTGAATTCACGAACTTGTGCTTCCGTTATCTGGGAAAAAGTCTCTTCCAGCAATTCCTCGCCCGTCTCTTTACCATGCTCATAGATCCGCTTTCGGAATAAGTAATAGGTGGAGGGAACCGGGATATCTTCCGTGAGCGTGTCGATTCCGATGGCGCGACGGACCAAAACATTAAACTCAAACTGCTCAAATAACTGACTGTCGCTCCAGCGAAACAGCTCTTTGATAATCATCATGGATACCAACTGTTTTACTGGGGCATTCGGTGCGCCCATCCGCGCATCAAACAATATCCGGTAAGGCGTCTCGTCAATGACATCATAGACCATGCACCGGAATTGATTGTGCCATCGCGTCTCATCACGGTATTTCTTCAGCTTCTTCTTGTTCCATTCTAACAGGTTCTCTACATCACCAAACAACTCTACCGGCCGACTGGACTCTGTCTCTTTGAACATCTTTGCCTCTTAAAATATTGCTCATATTTTACAATATTTTATCAACAATATCAAGTTATATTACTGATTATCAAAGACTTATAGACTATTTGACGCCTGTCATAACGCCTGTACCCGAGCATGGCTGTCGACTTTTCGGAGTGGGATCATCATTCATCATTCATCATTCATCATTCATCATTCATCATTCATCATTCATCATTCATCATTCATAATACCGTGTGTTCTATTAAAATATGAAGACCTATCCCAATCAGAATCACGCCACCCACAATATCGGCCCAGCGGCTGAAATGACATCCCACACGGCAGCCGATAAGGACTCCGAGGAAGGAGAGGATGAAGGTGGTTATTCCAATCATCAGTACGGCAGTCAACAGGTGTATATCCAGTAAGGCAAAACTGATGCCAACAGCCAGAGCATCTATGCTGGTGGCAATGGAAAGTAGCAATAGGGTCCGGATTTTAAAATGATCGGTTTTTTGATCTTCAGGGATTTCGTGAAAAGCCTCCCATATCATTTTCAGACCAATAAAAAGGAGGAGACCAAAAGCAATCCAGTGATCTACTTGCTCAATATAGGATTTGAATCCGATAGCCGCATAGTAGCCGATCACCGGCATCATGGCCTGAAAAAAACCGAAAAATACTGCCATCTTCAGGGATTTTCCCAGATGATGTTTGCCCAGATTTAAGCCGCCGGAGACCGAAACGGCCAGGGCATCCATGGCGAGTCCGATGGCAATCACAAACAAAGCGAAAAGTGACATCCTGACTCCTTGTATTGGGCCCAATCTAAAAGAAAATGTCCAGATCTCAAAGTTTCGTGACTTATTTGTATCTCTTCTATATATTATCTTATATGACAAACTTCAAAAGACGTCTTTTTGTTCTCTTTTTGCTGATATTTTGCCATTTTACTCCTGTCCGGAGTCAATCCATGGTTGAAATCCATGGGAATGGTCCCCTTGGATCGGTTGTGACCCTCTTCAGACAGGATACGATTGTGTGCAGGCAAAGAATACAGGATGACGGGAAGTATTCATTTAAGATCAAGGATGGCCCTGAACGGAAATTTCTCACCTGTAACCGTGTCGGTTTTAAAAGTAGCGGACGAATCGGAATATCATCCGGCAATGTGAGCTCAGATTTCTACCTTTCTCCGATTAAACAACCGCGGAAAACCGTGAGTGCGTGGATCAGTACGCCGGTTTTCAGGGAAGGTATCGAGAGTTTTGCAAATAATGCTTCACTTTTTACTCATATTTCACCAATGGCATACAGAATAGTGGATAACGGTCGTATCCACTGGAATCCGGACCGGGAGGTCCGCTCTGTCCAGCAAGTAGCCTATAAGCATTCCGTAGCCGTTTATCCTTCACTGGGAGCCGATTACAAATCCCCAATTGTCCGGGATATGATTCGAAATCCGGAAATCCGGGACAGGCAAATCCATCGCATAGCCCAACAAATGTTATGGTTTGGTTTTGAAGGAGTGGATCTGGATTTTGAAGGGATTGACCCGGCAGACCGGAACGATTTTACAACCTTTGTCCGTTTATTGGCCGACACGCTTCATTCATACGGACTATCCCTGTCGGTGACTCTTCAGCCCAAACTTCAAACCCATGGCGGACAGGATTATCAGGCTATCGGAGAAGCAGCGGATATTGTCCGGATCATGTGTTATGATAATCACTGGGGTAAACCTATACCACCCCATCATTCCGATTATACCTGGATCCGGAACGTGATGCGATTTGCCATAAGTGATTCGGGAGGCATCCCACCTGAAAAAGTGGTGATGGCCCTGCCTTTATATGGACACCGGGGAAAGGTGGATGGAGAACATGCTCTTTTCTGGACTGAGGTAGTGGATATTCTGAAAAAGGCCGGATTGCCTGAATCCCATGTCCAAAGAAATGTCTATGATCTGCCATTTTTCTCCATCGAGGACGAAGCGGTGTATTTTGAAGACGGCCTGAGTGTACGAAAAAAACTGGATATCATCGATGAACTGGAATTACAGGGAGTATGTTTCTGGCGTCTGGGACAGGAGGATCCACAGTTATATCGCTTTATGGATGATTGGTTGAAAGGAGAGTAAGATGTGTGGCCGTTTTGCTCTGGCATTTACGAAGGATGTGATTATTGAAGAACTAAATGGTGGTGATTGGTTTGAGTATCGTTATCCTTTGGCATTACCCCGCTATAATGTGGCACCCATGCAATATGCACCGGTTTTATGGAAAGAAGAAAAACGAATAATCCTTGATGCTTTCCGATGGGGACTCGTTCCCAAATGGGCAAAAGATGAAAGTTTTGCTTCCCGTATGATTAATGCCCGTATCGAAACCCTCCGGGAGAAACCGGCTTACCGTTCTCTTGTGACTCATCACCGGGGTGTGGTATTGAGCAGTGGTTATTTTGAGTGGCAAAAAATCGGATCCGTCAAACAGCCGTGGTACATTTACCCCGCAAAGGGATCTGTCCTTCCACTGGCAGGCCTTTGGGATGTATGGAATACGGTGGATATGTCCCCATTATATACGTTTACCATCATTACTACAGATGCCCGGGATGATTTATCGCATATACACACACGCATGCCTGCGTTAATGAATCCCGGTCAAATTCAACCCTGGATAGAAGGAGACCTGTCACCAGACGATCTAAAAAAACCGGATGTTAAAACCCGGATTCATCCAGTTTCAACGATTGTAAATTCACCAGGGCATGACAATCCCCAATGTATTCGGCAAACAGAACTTTGATGAACATAAAAAGCAGAAAAATTGTAGAGTTTTTGGTTTTATTTATCTTCATCCCTGTCATGCTTATTTTTATCAATCACATTGCCGGACGGCTGATTATCCCGGTACTCCTGATTACGTCGTTTATTGTTTTTAAACAATTACAGAAAGATCCGGCTTTTGATCGTCACAGTTTGTGGAAAGGCCGGTTAAATAAAAAAGAAATCAAGGGGATTATTTACCGGTTCATCCCCGGTGCTTTATTGGTGGGAGTGTTGACTTATTTCTTTTTGCCGGACCATTTTCTTGCTTTTCCAAAGGAAGTGCCCGGATTTTGGATTTTGGTCATGATTTTGTATCCATTGATTTCAGTTTATCCCCAGGAAGTGATATTCCGCACCTATATTTTTCACCGTTATCAATCCGTTTTTTCTGGAAAACATGAGATGATTACCGCAAGTGCAGTGGCATTTGGGATGTACCACCTGTTTTTTTGTAACTGGATTGCCCCGGTCCTGAGTTTTGCCGGCGGATTCCTCTTTGCATCCACTTATGCACGATCCCGCTCCACAGCAGCCGTTGTTCTGGAACATGCCCTGTGGGGAGATCTTATTTTTACTATTGGTCTGGGGATGTATTTTTATGGGGGAAATATATGAGGAGTTTAGAGTTTAGAGTGGAGAGTAATGAGTTGGAGTTTTGAGTTTTGAGTGTTGAGTTTTGAGTGTTGAGTTTTGAGTGTTGAGTTTTGAGTGTTGAGTTTTGAGTTTTAAGTGTTGAGCAATATTATGTTAAAAGAATATATAAAATAAAATATAATCTTGATTTTCTGGTTTGGTTGGATTATTTTGCCCCCGGGGGGGAGAACAGGTAAAAGAAATCCTATAAAGAAATGATCTTATATCAAAACTGCAGCAAATTTCTGGAAACCCATGAATTTATGTGATATAATCTTTATTTATTGTTCTCATTTCAATAAATTCCTGCTTCACATTTAAGAAGCATGAAAGGAATCCGGAATGATGAAATCCGAAAAAATCAAAGGGTTATTATCTACACTGGGACCGGGAATTCTCTTTGCAGGAGCAGCTATCGGTGGTTCCCATTTGGTACAATCCACCCGGGCAGGTGCCAATTATGGATTTACTCTGATGGGGCTTGTTGTTCTTACTTTGGTTCTTAAATACCCCTTTTTTCAATATAGTCACCGTTATGCGGCACGAACCGGTAAATCCCTGGTGGAAGGGTACCGGGAGCAGGGACAATGGGTTTTGGGACTCTTTTTCTTTTTTGCCGTCATCGTCGGTATTATTAATGTCGCAGCAGTCACCCTGGTCACCGGTGGACTGGCATCATATCTGACTCACTGGACATGTCATCCAGCCCTTTCAAGTGCTGCTGTGCTTGCGATTGTTCTGCTCATGATCGTTATTGGAAAATATCCCTTTATCGATAAAATTATGAAGGTTATGGTCTTTGTTCTCGGGATCTTTACAATCCTGGCTGTTTTAATGGCGTTGAAAGCATCTGGTATCCATCCGGAGCCGGTTTCGTTGACGGGATTAACCGAATTAAGCGGTATTGCTTTTCTTCTGGCCTTAATGGGGTGGATGCCCGCCCCAATTGATGTGTCAGTCTGGCCTTCTCTATGGGTTAAAGAAAGGCGCATCCAAACCGGACATACACCCAGCCTGGAGGAATCCCTCACGGATTTTCATATTGGTTATATTACGACCGGTATCCTTGCCCTGGCTTTTATTGCCCTTGGAGCTTTGGTCATGTATGGAACGGGTGAACACTTTTCAAACTCATCTGTTGTTTTTTCCAGACAACTTATTGAGCTCTACACCCAAACCCTTGGGACCTGGAGCCGGTGGATTATTGCCCTTATCGCTTTTCTCACGATGTTTTCCACAACGTTAACCACCCTGGATGGCTATTCACGGACGCTGTCGGAAAGTGTTCGTGAACTCTTCTATAGGAATCGAAAATATCCTTTTTCTGTCTTTTGGATGATTGTAGCATTACTGGTCCTGAGCGGGCTATTGATTATTGGTGTGTTCTTAAGTGGTATAAAAACACTGGTGGATGTGGCAACGATTCTGGCGTTTCTTACAGCACCGGTTTTTGCACTTCTCAATTTCCGCCTTGTTTCAGCCCGGCATTTTCCAAAAGAAGACCGCCCCGGTATTTTTATGCAGGTACTTAGCTGGTGTGGTATCCTTTTCCTGACCGGATTCAGTCTGATTTATTTATGGAAAATGATGAGTAGTTAAAAATCTCTTTATAATTTTAGTTTGAGGGATCAATGTGGACTGTTGCTTCGATATCCAATTCTTTCCGAATGGCTGCTTCCAGCTCATCGGCGATTTCATGTCCGTGATCCAGCGTCCATTCACCAGGTAACTCTATATGAAGTGTCATCTCCCGGTGTGTCCCGTATTCATGCATGTGAATGTGATGTATATTCAGCTCTTTTTGGCAGATCTTTTCACCGATTTTCCGGACCCGTTCGATGATTTTGGGAGAGGGGGGATTACCCATAAGACGTGAAGAGGCATCCCGAATGATTTCATAGGCGGAATGAAGAATCAAAAGTGCAACAATGCCTGTCAGCAGACTGTCAATCCACCAGATATATGGTCCTACAAAAATCCCTGCAAGAATGATGAGTGAGGATAGGGCGTCGCTCCGGTGATGCCAGCCATCCGCCCGGACTGACTCCGAATCGGTCTTCCGGCTGATATGAAAGGCGTATTGAGCCATAAGTTCTTTTGAAATAATGGATAAAGATACAACCATAATAGAGATCCAGCCATACTGAACGGCGTTGTGTGAGGATATGTTTTCATAGGCTTTTGTAAAGAATTCCCAGGATACGCCTACCAGCATCATGCCAATGAGAATTGCTGCAATGAGTTCAGCCCGGCCATGTCCAAACGGATGTTCTTTATCTGCGGGTTTCGATGAAATTCTGGCACCCATCAATACAATCAGTGAACTGAGAGAATCAGATAATGTATGCCAGGCATCGGCTATGATAGCTACAGAACCACTGACAAGTCCTCCCCAGTATTTAAGGATAAATAACACAAGATTCCCTGCGATTGAAATATATCCTGCGCGGTTGATGGCTTTCCGTCGTGTATTGCTCATGCTTTTCCTGTTCTATTCCCGGGTTGATTTGTGTATACTTTAAGCCTGAATTTACAAAATGGGAGGCCCGTATGCGAAAAATCTTCATCCTTGTTTTGACAATTTCTCTCTACATGTCCTGTAGTACCGGATATCAACTGAACCGGGAAACCTGGCAGGGGAATTTGTCACCTGATTCTCTGGACAGCCAAATCCTTGAGGATTTAAAAAAACGGCCTTTATATACGTTTAATGAATATGAAACAGATATCTATCTCAAGTGGCTCTATCATTCCGAACCGGATTTTCAGGAACGAATCCGGCATCTGGCAGAGAAAAACATCAATCAGCCGTACGAATTATACCTTCTGGGGGAATTTCCTTTTGAACTCTATGATCCCCAGCCTTTGTATGTTTTGGACCGGAGTGACTGTGTCGTTTTTACCGAACATGTCTACGCCATGGCGCTTTCCCGGGACTGGCCCTCCTTTTTTAAAACACTGATGCGTTTACGCTTTCAGGATGGAGAAATCAGTGTGACAAAACGGAATCACTATGCTCTTCACGACTGGCTTCCCAATAATGCCTGGCTGGTACATGATATGACAGACAGTCTGGGTATAGAGACACTCCCGGATACTATCCGATATGACAAACAACGTTTCTTGAAAAACCGGTACCATTTGGAGACGGAGATTCCCAAAGATTCCCTCACCTGGACCTATGTCCCGGCGAAAAATATTGAAAAGGCCTCCAAATTTTTAAAAACCGGGGATCTGGTATTTGTCGTGCGTGGTTTCGAAAGCGGCCGGTGGATCGGTCATTATGGTCTGATTATCGTTGATGAGGATAGTCTTGTCAACTTAATACATTCCACCCCTCCGAAAGTGATCAAACAACCCCTCATGGAATATGTTCATCAATCCCTGGTCCGGAATGAGAGAAACCGCGAATACAATACAAAGGCAGAAATAGAAAACCCCCGAATCCGATATTATAATACACAATTGAAAGAAAAAAAATTCCGATTTTTTCGCAAACCCAAACCCCTTATGACACCCAGGCCATATTTTTACGGCTTGAAATTTCTCAGACCGGTTGAACCGGACACCTCAATTAGATAATGATGAATGATGAATGATGAATGATGAATGATGAATTAAATTGGAATTTTATTCAATAGAGCGTCTCAACGTCGCAACCTACTTCAGAATAATCACCTTATTGTGAGTCCGGACAGGATGTTGGATGATTTGTATGATATATATTCCTGAGGAAAGATCCTGGAAATCCTCCTGAAAAATTTCTTGATTGGAAGACAATTCCACGGATTTTTCACATTGGATATTCCCCAAAATATTTACAATTCGTAAAGTTGCCGGGCCGGAACGAAATCCCTGTATGGATATATTAAGCGTATGATTCACGGGATTGGGGTAAATGGCGGCTGAGGGATGAAGAGCCGTTGGAACCGGATTCACAGGTGGAATTACAGACACGAAATTGGTATCCAACAGGGGACTCCACCCGGGAGTAGCCGTGGAATCCGGTGCGATATACCAGTCTCCGGAATCATTACCTGGGAAACTCCGTCTGGCCCTTTCACCTTCCTGGATAATGGCGGATGTGTAGCTCCCGTCTGAGGGGTCAACCAGGGCATTTGACGAAGATTTAAGCAAGAATTGTTCCTGCCCGTTAATCATTGGGAAAGCATTCAGGGAGTTGACATACAGAACCGATTCATCAAGCTCTGTATTCCAATAAGCTTCAAATTCCCCCCGGGTGGCATAACGGCCGAGGACAAGTAATCCCCGGGCCGGGATATAGCAGTTTTCAGGGAGGATAAATTCCCGTGTGGATTCGATTTGCTGGATTATAAAACCACTTACATCTGCATCTGCCGAACCTGTATTCACCAGTTCAATAAATTCATAGACGAAATTTCCAAGTCCTGTTGCATCGGAATATTCTGAGATATAAACAGGTCCTGAATTCCCTCCTGATGTGATGCCACTGACTGTGATCACCGGTGAATCACCGGCTGCATTGAAAGAAGATACACCGAACAAATAACTTGTTCCGGGATGAAGGGGAGCAATGGTGATTTGAGTTATATTTTCTGTCGTACTGTGATACAGATTACCGTCAATATATACGTGAAACCCCTCTTCGTTATCAGATTCATCACTCCAGACAAGGGTCACAGAGGTATCCGTCACGCTTTGTATGGTCATATTTTCAGGTGGATTGGGAAGGTCACCCCAGATATAACTGGCAAATTCGGGGTGATCGATAAAAGGATTCCGGTTATGCTGGATGCCATAGATGACATCATTCCGTCTTCGCTCAAAATCGTCCGGAGGATCCTGGAGATGCCATTCCAGGAGGGTGGATTTTTTTCCTAGTGTGGGACTGTAATCTGCTGACCCGGCATAATCCACCATCTCCAGATCGTATGTGTTGGGATTTTCATAGCGGACTGTCATGTAAAAAATCATCCGGGCCACATCTCCTTTTACCGCATCCCGGGGTTCCCAGGCAAGATCGGTGTAAAAACATTCCGTCGCTTCGTCATGGCGGCTGGTACCCCAGTCAAAATCTTTTGTTCCCCTGGCCGAATTCACCGTCCGGTCTGCCGGGCGCAGATGGTGGATATCGGTATAAGCGGTGTCAGAATCATCGGGAAAACCATGGGATTTCGGCCACACATGCTCCCGGTTCCAGGAGTCGTTATAGGTTCCTCCGAATTGTTCATAATCGTAGGTAGATCCATGATCCTGGTAATCCTCATGCTGGGACCGCCCGGTGTAGAGGAGAATCACATTCTGGGGATTCAGAGGATCTTCGTCGGTATTTTGCAACGCCGTATAAGCTGCACTGTATGAAATGCGTGTGTGTCCCCGGATGATGGTATGTAGAACCTGTTTTAGTTCTTCACCAGATTTTCCTTCTGTGCCGGCATAATATCCCTCTGGGATGGCAGCCAAAAGGAGAGAGGCTGATAGAAATACAAACGTTAATATTTTATGCAATTTCTTCCCTATATTAAATTATATGTTTTATATAATGTACAGAAATTATGGAATAATTCAAATGATACAAAAAAGCCCGGTCAACGCCGGGCTTTCAAGAAAAATCGATTTTTAATCAATTACTTTTTTGAACTTCAGGAAACCGATAGCACGCCAGAGGATGAGGAGAAAAAGCCAGTAAGCGATGAAGATGCCGAGAGTGATAATATATCCCCTTAAAGAATTATTGAACATCGTCATAGGGAAATTCATAATCACAAGGAGAGGAAGTCCGAGAAAGATGGTGATTGCCCCGCCATAGATCAGGTCTTCTGCTGCATTTGTCTTGAATTCCGGGTCAGTGACCCGGATCAGGACCAGCCCTGAATTAACTGTTCCGGTTTTTTCTCCGAAAATTCCGATAAACCGTTCAAAAGGATAGTCATCAAAAGCTCTGTAGACAGCCCAATAGATAATAAGGGCAGTGTAAACACCGGCAAATATCGACATCGTAAGAATAGACACCCAGTATTTAGCAACAATGGTGACAGAGATAGCAGCGATAGAACTCACCACCAGATAGTCAATGGAAGCACCGGCCAGGCGGTTCATGAGTCCAGTGTCAATCACATAACTGCGATTTTGCCAGTCCATCACTTTCCGGACAATAAGACTGATGATAATGGCAAAGATAAAGTGGAAGCTCCACACTGTAGCGACGAATCCTTCCAGTCCGCTCCGTTCCATCCAACCTGTAAGCAGATAGACGGTATAATAGGTTAACAGGTACACAAAGCCGATCATAGCTATTTGAAATGCCATGGATTCAATGGCTTCGGATGCCAGGGGGAGTTTACCTGCACTGGGTTGTTCACCCTTTTTGTATACCCCCATACGGATATCACTGGTAATGTCGTCCACTGAGTTGATCAGTTTGGTTTTCTTATGTTTGATACCCCATTGAATCAGCCAGATCCCCCCGAAAAAGGCGAAGAGATAGCCAATGGCGGCAAAGGTAAGTCCAACCTGTCCACCGCCCTCAAATCCAAACTGTTCCCAACTCCGTCCCATGGAGTATGCCAGTCCGGGTCCCATTCCAAATCCCATGGTAACCAGCATACCAATGCCGGGGAACAAATCCGGTTCAATAGTATAAATGAGAAGGAATGCAATCAGCAATCCAATAACCGCTTGACCCAGAAAGCAGAAAAGTCCGGTAAAACTGGTACTCAACGGTCCTTTTCCCCAGGAAGTCTTTTCTTTCCGGAGTCCCATGGCGATAAAGGTAAGTGCCAGGATGTGATAGACATAAACACCCAGACGGTCGCTGTTTAGGGGAACATAGGAATAGTCAGCAAAAGAAAAATCCTTAAAAATATATCCCAGAATCTGCGGACCGAGAATGAGTCCCAGAAAGCCTGCCAGTATATTGTTGGGAATCAGATACTTCTGGAAAAAGGGGACATAGCGCCGCAAGGCGGTCCCCATAAGAAGGAACAGACTTAAAAACGAGAAGTCCAGGATAAAATCCTTAAAATTGATCGAAACATCCCATGGATTCATTTTTCCCTCCTGCTCTTTAATGTGTTTGGCGAATTTAGAAAAAAGGAAGGGTACGCGCAAAAGATTATATTTTAATCAACCGGAAAAGGAGTGAAAAAGAAGTTTATATCCCTGTTCAAAGATTCTAAATTCCACAGCCTGAATGAGGAAACTTGAGGAGGATTGCATGAATCACATGAAAGATTTGAATTCCCCGTGGAGAATCACGGCATCGGCCATGTACAAGGCACCGGTTGATGGCAGGACCTATGGGACTTACGAAATAGACATTACCGATATGCTGGCCTATATTCAGAAGCGAAAAAAGGAGGGGGTTCGTATCACACTGACCCAGATGTTTGCTGCTGCTTTGGGGCGGGCTTTAAAGTATGATGTCCCTGACCTGAACTGCTATATCCGACGTGGAAAGTTCATTCCCAGGCCGGATGAAATGGTTTTTATCTCTGTATTTGTGGAAGAAACCAAGGAGATGGATGGTTTTTTAATTTATCACGCAGGGGATAAAACCGTCACGGAAATATCGGAAGAAATGGCAAAAAAGGTTGAACAGATCCGTAAGTATGGCGGAGATAAAGCCACATCCAACAAACATTTGCTGGCCAAAATTCCCTGGCCTTTCCGGAACTGGCTTTTCCGGATTATTCAATGGATCACGCGGGATATGGGAATTCCTCTCAAATCCCTTAAAATCGAACCCAACAGTTTCGGCAGTGCCATGATCACCAATATTGGAACTCACGGACTCCAGTTCGGATTTGCGGCCCTTTTTCCGGCATCCAACATCCCCATTGTGGTGATTATGGGGAAATACGAGGATAAGCCGGTGGTGAGGGATGGTGAGATTGTCATCCGCAAGATATTGCCTGTTGCAGGGACCTTTGATCACCGGATTGTTGACGGATCTCAGGGAGGCAGATTGGCTTCTGCCATTGTAAAATATTTTGCAGATCCGGAGGGATTGGATAAGCGGTAAAATCCCGGAATTTTCCAAGATACTCCTTGCGAAAAACCGAAAATCCTATTACATTTAACAGCTTTTTGAGAGCAAAAACCGCGGAGTGGAGCAGTTGGTAGCTCGTTGGGCTCATAACCCAAAGGTCGGAGGTTCGAGTCCTCCCTCCGCTACAGAACAATCACGCTAAGCCTCTGATAATCAGGGGCTTTCGTGTATCTGGACCTTTCTTTTCAATTCCCCGGTTTACCCCCGATTTCGATGAAATACGACGGAATACGACCCATTTCGACAAAAACTGTCTTACATCCGTCTTACTAAAATGTGCCCAAAAGCCTGATATAATCGTACGTATTGGGGATGGGGGAGTCAAAAAGAGGTGTGTTTTGGCATACTTTCTAAAGAAAACGCTCTGGCCATGGACGACTTCGCGGAGAGACTGCTTCACGGAGACATCTCATCCGCTTATGATATCTGCATGGACTATTTCGGCCTGGAGCCGGATTATCTGGAAGATATGATTGAGGGGATGATCTGACATGTAGAAGGTCCGGACCTTTCTTTAACATATTACTAAACAGAACAAGGGAAACGCGTGATACTTTACTGGACGGAAATCAGGTATTGTGAATGCCCGGATAATGTTCCGGTACACATTGAAGATGCATTGGAAGTCTATGTCGATTCCAGGAAAACGGTTGACATTGCTTATATTATTTTATAAGTAATAAATGAATATATGTGAAGAGCAGATATGCCAGACAGGTGTTATAGACATTCTGTGCGACCAGTCTGTGTAACTTGAAAATACTGCTCAAGAAGAGGAGGAGGCAATGATGAAGAGAATACTATGGATTTTTACGGGTGTGTTCATTCTGGTGAGCCGTTTTTTAATTGCCGGAAACTATAGCGGTGGCAGCGGTACATCTGGCGATCCCTATCAGATTGTCACAACCGAGGATTTGATTGAATTACGCAATACTTCCGCCGATTGGGGTGCTTATTTCATCCAAACCGCCGATATCGCCTTCAATGCCGATGAAACCCAGGTGGACTGGAATAACGATGGCTCTGCCGGTCCAGCCGAAGGTTTTGCACCAATCGGGAATGTTGATACACCGTTCACCGGCGAATATGACGGCGGTGGATATACGATAGACAATCTGTTCATCAACCGTTCAGCATCGAATATCGCCTTGTTCAGCAAAACAGACGGTGCTATGATCACTAACATCGGCGTAACCCATGTGGATATTACCGGCAATGGTAGTGTCGGCGGACTGGTGGGATCAAATAATAATTCCACTGTGAGCAACAGTTACACTACGGGCAGCGTGAGCGGTAGCAGTTATCATGTCGGCGGCTTGGTGGGGTATAATGATAATTCCAATGTGAGCAATTGTTACAGTACTTGTAGCGTCAGTACACAATCTGGTTTTAATTTAGATTATAATGTTGGCGGCCTAGTGGGGCAGAATTTGGGTAATTCCACCGTGAGCAACTGCTACAGTACAGGTAGTGTAAGCGGATATAGTGATGTTGGAGGTTTGGTGGGAAATAATCTTTCAGCCACCATTAGCAACAGTTACAGTACGGGCAGTGTGAGTGGTAGCTCTTCGGGCGGATTGGTGGGTTCAGATGATGGTACAATCAACAACTCCTTCTGGGACACAGAAACCTCCGGACAGAGTTCCAGCGATGGCGGCACCGGCAAAACCACAGCACAAATGAAGACACTTTCTACATTTACGGATGCAGGATGGGATTTTGAGGCTGAGACTTCCAATGGCACAGATGATATTTGGGATATGGATTATTCTCAAAGTATTAACAACGGATATCCCTATTTGTCCTGGCAGGATGGGGAAGACATGTCCCTCCCCGTAACCCTTTCCACCTTCACCGCCAAAGCCGTCAAAGGAACCGTGGTATTGGAATGGGAGACGTCGGCTGAAATCGATAACCAAGGGTTTGTCCTGAGTCGCGAGGAACGAGGAACAAGAAACGAAAGGGACGGGTTTGAAACCCGTCCGGAAATCATCGCCAGTTTCACCACCCATGATGCCCTGAAAGGGCAGGGGAGTACAACGGAAACGACCCAATACCGTTATGTGGATACCAGTGTGGAATTGGGTAAAACATACGTTTATACTCTTGCGGATGTAGATTATTCCAGCACTGAAACCATCCTGGAAAAGGTTGAGGTTCAGGTTGAGGCTGAGGGTGCGATTGTAGCCGATGGTTACGTTTTGGATCCGGTCTATCCCAATCCATTCAATGCGAGCTTTACCCTTCCTTTCACACTGACTGAAACGATGAAGGTCACAGCAGTTCTTTACAATCTCTCGGGACAACGGGTCATGACAATAGTAAATCGGGAATTTGGTGAAGGAACACATAACATCATGACGGATGTCAATGATCTTTCATCTGGAATATATTTTATCCGGAGTGATTTTGATGGGCATTCACAAGTACATAAAGTGATGTTGTTAAAATAACCACCTGGATATGTATTTGATTTAATTACTTTTATTCCTATTCACTAATGTGTTATACATTTCTTTATCTGGTTATACCAGCCTGACACACAGAAGGTCCGGACCTTTTTAACACATGACTCCCGGTAGAAAAAGGGTTTATTTTACCGTTACAGCATAATTGGATGATCGGATAATAGTGAACAATACAAAATCATAACCCTATCAGATCAAAGATAAACCGGATTCCCCTTGATTTTTAACCAAATCCGCCTTACAATCAAAAAGAACAAGAGTATAAAGAAATGATACATGTCAGGAAATATATCATGAATCGGTGGCTGATGATTTTGTGTTTCGTTGTTTTTTGTACGATGTCCTGCGATGACGACCCCACATCCCCGGATTATGATGACTTCATCCTGGGAGATACCGTTGCGATCCGGATCGGTGAAACCCTCTACGAAAGTGAAGAGGTGTGGGTCCGGCTGGATAGTATACCGGTGGATACGCGGGTTTATGATGAAAATGATCAAAGGCTTGACGGCACGGCAAAGGCCTGCTTTACGGTAAATAATTATAGTAATAGAAACAGCTTTTGTTTGTACATCGATTCAATTCATCAGAGATTGATACCGAAATCCACCGATACATTGATATTTAATGATGCCGTCCAATTTTATATGATGGATGTCCAGCCCCATCCCCGTGCCGGAGAGCATATCCATTCCAAAGATTACAATGTTCAATTTATTCTGTTTGAAGGCGCGATAGTCAAGAAACCCAACATCTACCTCTACCCGGAAGAAGAGTGTCGGCTTAGCGTGTCCCTGGGTTTTCCACAGGGCGGTGATGTTGTCATCTCCGATCCCCCGTATCCCCATGCCTGGCAGGATATTACCGTGACGCCCGAGGGGCGCATAGACAACACCTATGATTATCTGTTCTATGAAGCGTCGGTTCCCGATCTGTGGCAGCGTGACAAGGGATGGGTGATCTCCCGAGAAGATTTATCCGGATTCTTTTCCGAAAACCTGAGCGCCTATGGATTTAACAGCCGGGAGATTGATGACTTTCTGGAATATTGGATACCCCTGCTTAAGAATTCTACCTATTACGCCATCTATCCCCAGCATACGGCTGATATTGATGATGTGATCACCCTGAACATCAGCAAAACGCCCGATTCCATCCTGCGTTTGTTTTATGTGATCAAAGAGGTGCCAGAAGCAAAAACACTGCCTGAACCGGTTATACCTGAATTTGACAGGATAGGATTTGCTGTGACGGAGTGGGGGGTGATATATTGAGAGTCGACAGTCGGCAGTCGACAGTTAACAGTCGTCAGCTGGTAACTTGTCACGCGTTACTCGTCACGCGTCACTATTCAGTCGGCAGTCGGCGAGCCGAAAGTCAAAAGTCGAAAAAGAGTATCGAGGTGCGAGTAATGAGGTGTGAATGGAGTTTCAAGGTTTTGTGGCTGTAAGCTTCTGTGAAGCGATGAATGAGGAATGATGAATGATGGATTGAATTGGTTAGTGATGAATGGGTAATTGTTGGAAAACGTTATTTTTTGGAACGAAAAGGAATAGATATGAAGCAGTTTTTAAAGAAAACAGTAATCCTTCTCATGACATTTCTGGCCGGATCAACCCTTGCTTTGGCGCAGGAGTCGTCCTGGTTGTTTTATCAATCCGGCGAAAAGATCCGGGCCTTAATATCAGAAAATGATTATTTATGGATCGGAACAAATGGCGGGCCTGTCCGGTTGAATATCACAAGCGGTGAAAAAAAGTATTATTATAATCAATTTGGAGCTGACATTTTAAAATCTCACATTTACAGTATTGCTATTGACAGTAACGGAACGAAATGGTTTGGGACTGCCGGCGGTCTTTTATCATTGAATGGGGATCAATGGACAGCCTATGACACATCCAATTCGGCGCTGCCTAACAATGGTGCCTGGGCATTGACCCTTGACAAAAAGAACCGTATTTGGGTGGGAACAACAGGAGTTGTGAATCTTGAAGAGGCAATCTTTGGCAAGGGCGTTGCCTGTTTTGACGGAGAGTCCTGGACGGTGTTCGATACCTCCAATTCAGATCTTCCGGCAAACCGGGTCGAAGCCATATGTGCGGACAATGAGTTTATCTGGATGGGTACCCTTGGTGGCGGTTTGGCGGCTTTCAATGATACCTCATGGATGATTTACAACACTTCAAATTCAGGCCTTCCTTCGAATGGCATTTTATCTCTAGCGATAGCACCGGATAGTTCTTTATGGATTGGCAGCTTCGGAGGATTGTCCCATTTTGATGGAGAAAGCTGGACAACGTATAATACTGAAAATACAATCATGCCTCATGATGCGGTATTTACGTTGTATGTTGATGATGAAGGAGTTGTATGGGCCGGGTGCGGTATGACATATAATGGCGGACTCGTACGCATTGATGGATCAGAGTGGACACTCTATAATAAAAACAACTCTGATCTTGCCACGTATGATGTGTTTTCAGTGTGTAAGGATAAGACCGACCGATTATGGGTGGGCGCTCTGGAAGGGTTGTTTTCACTTCAACAATCAGAGTGGTCATTTTATAAAACCGGCTTAGGTACAGGCTATTTAAGAGCTGTAACGGTTGACATGTATGGTAAAATCTGGCTTGGCGGAGAAGGGTTGTATGCCTATGACGCTGTGAGATGGGAATCTTTTTCTCCTTCGAATTCACCCATGCCCCATCAGGAGATTTATGGACTTCTATCGGACAGTCAAAACAGGATATGGATTGGAACACAGGACGGACTGGCCTTATACACGAACAGTGAATGGCAGATATTCAATACGGATAATTCTGAAATACCGGGAAACTTTATCCATGTTTTAAAAGAAGACCATGAAGGGAATATTTGGGTTGGAACCAACGGAGGAGGACTGGGATGTTATGACGGACTGAATTGGGATGTGTATAAAAGAACCAGCGGTTTACCATCCAATACGGTCAATGATATCGCCATTGATAATGCTTCAACGGTGTGGGTTGCCACGGTAAACGGACTGGGTGTGTATAACGGGTCGGAATGGATAAAACTGAATACAACAAATTCCGGGTTACCGTCTAATAACCTTATAGCCGTTGCTTCAGACAACCGTTCCGGTGAGGACGAAATACTCTGGATTGGAACAAATGATGCGGGATTGACCTGCTATGATAGGATAAACTGGACGACATGGAATACATCCAATTCCGATATTCCATCCGATCAAATACAAGCATTAGCTTTGGATCAACGGGGTATTGTGTGGATTGGGACATACTACGGACTGGTGAGTTTTAACGGGACACAATTTACAATCCATCCTGAATTGGAAAATAAGAATATTGAATCTATTTATATCGATGAAGAAAATACAAAGTGGATAACCGTTTGGGGAGAAGGTCTGGCTGTCTATAATGAAAGTGGTCTTGTGAAAATAGACAATATATCTCCAAACTTACCTCAAAAATTTACATTGTTTCCAAATTACCCCAATCCCTTCAATCCCACCACAACCATCCGATATTCACTTCCGGAAGCAAGCCATGTTACGTTGAATATCTATGACATCACCGGCCGGCTGGTGGAACAACTTGTCAATCAGCACACACCTGCCGGATATCACACCGTTTCCTGGGATGCAACCTCTCATAGCTCCGGTGTGTATATCGCACGCTTAAAAGCCGGGAGTTTTGTGAAGACACAAAAGATGGTGTTGATGAAGTAGTCCCCCGTGAAATATCCCGATAAATCGGGACTTATTTCACAGGGGTCGAAAGTCAAAAGTCAAAAGTCCCAGAACGTCATTCTGACTTATCGGGGCAGGCTTCAGTCGAAAGTGGACAGGGTTGGTCAACGTGTCACGCGTTACTCGTCACGCGTCACTTTTAAGTTGTCAGGCAGTCGGCAGTACGCATTCGATTGATTAGATTGGATGATTGAGGTGAAAGTCTATAGAGAATAACGAGGTTCGAGTAGCGAGATGTATTATCTATTGAGATATTATTTACTGGTAGAATAAATGCCATACTTAATGTTTCTGACGACATTGGGCCATTGTCCGGGTACTAACCACGTTTGTATCCATCCACCTTCGTCTATGGTGTTTTCTCGGACGATAATATCATAGTATCCTTCTGGAGCATCCCAGGCATAATAACCTTTCATTTCAGCATGCGTACTGGTCCATTCTGATTTATAGTATTTTCTTCGTTCATTGTTAGGTCCATAGAGTTGATAGAATTTTACTTCTACTCCGTCTTCAACCGGATTATCATTTTGATCTGTTACGATTCCCCATCCATCTCTTGTCCGTTCCTGTGAAACGGCTGACTTGTTTACTGATATGATAATAATAATAAGGCTTATAATCATCACAACAGCACTTGTCAATATTTTGCGATTCATACCACACCTCCTTTTTACTCTCTAAAATGATAATAGTCTTTTCTTTTGCATCTGTCAAGCTTATCTTAATATCATAGGGTGTAACATGAAATCAATTTCAAGGATTATACTATTACTTTGTCTTTTCAGTTCTGTTTTTTGGGGACAAAATTCTCCAGAACCCTGTCTTAGGTTTAAGGTCTTTTTAGAGCATGGACCGGATGGTGGTCCTCTTTTAACCAGTCCTGTTATGATGGATATGAACAGAGACGGATATAAAGAGATCATCATGAATGCTCACAATAAAGTCTTCATTGTGAATAAAGACGGGTTTTCCCTTCCCGGCTGGCCACAGGAGACGACCTATCGAATCCAGCAAAATGCCTCAATTGCGGATATTGACGGGGATGACACATTGGATGTGGTGGTCCGGGACCGTGGCTGGGGGATATCGGATCATTATCTGTATGCCTGGAATCATCGGGGTGAATTGTTCCCGGGCTTTCCCGTTGAAGCGCCGCTGACAACCAATCAGCCCAAAACCCCCACATTGTTCGATTTTAACGGAGACGGGACGGCAGATATCCTTTTTAATAAAGAAAATGAACTGGTGATTATTGATCACACCGGAACGCCTCTTCCCGGCTGGCCGGTGCGTTTAAAAAACCGCCCCCGTCATTATCAGCTTGCGTCATTGACCGGGAATGATTCAATACAGATTCTGGTGCAGATCAATTCCTGTGACAGCCTGTATATCCTTAATCCGGACGGGACCTTTTTTATGGAACCTGTTCATTTGCATATTGAAGACCACTTTTTGTCTATATTCTCAGCAGCCGATGTGGACCGGGACGGAATTGCGGAGATCTTTGCCGGCATGTATAAGCTGGGGATTTTTCCGCCGGAAGAATATGCCGTGGCTCTGTTTTCACCCTTTCATGGGATTCTCCCGGGTTGGCCTCAGTATTTCTCCACGGAATATATTTCCCAACCATGCAGTTGGGCTGATTTGACAGGAGATGATCAACTGGAAATAATTTGGGTTGATGAGACAAGCAGTTTATATGTATACAATTTGAACGGATTATGTCTTCCTGGATTTCCAACAAGACCTTACGGCAGTTCCTCGTCAGTCGTTGATCCCGTAATTGGAGATATTGACGGGGATGGAGATTTGGAAATATTCGTTGATAACAATCTGGCATTTAATGACAATTCTCATTACCACGTTTACCATCATACCGGAGAAGAAGTCAGTTGGTCACCCCTGATAACCCCTGCAATTACTTGTTTTAATTCTCCTGCTCTTGGTGATATTGATAATGACGGATCTGTTGAGATGGCACTTAGTATTCGTGATCCCTATGACTGGAATGTCTATCTATGGGTTTTTACCATCCCGTCGGTACCTTTTGTCCCGGAACGCTTTCCCTGGCCAATGCACGCCCATGACCCGCAACATACCTTTTGGTATGATTTTCAGGAAAATTCGTACAATTCTGTAACAAAACCCGCGATTCACCATGCAGAGGAATTCAGACTCTTTGCGAATTATCCCAACCCCTTCAATCCTGTGACACATATAGAATTTTCACTGCCTGAACCGGCACAGATCACCCTGAATATTTACGACATCACCGGCCGACTGGTGGAACAACTCGTTAATCAACACATTCCTGCCGGATATCACACCGTCACCTGGGATGCATCCTCTTACAGCTCCGGTGTGTATATCGCACGATTAAAAGCCGGGAGTTCTATTAAGACACAAAAGATGGTGTTGATGAAATAAGTCGGCAGTCGGCAGTCAATAGTCGAAAGTCAGTAGCGAGTAGCGAGGTTCGAGTAGTGAGGAGCGAGGAGGTACCCTTTCTCTCAGTCCTGATGCACTCCTTTCACAATAATTCCTCCCGGGATACCTGAATCAAACAAGCCCACAATTACAGCCAGATTGTCTGTGTAGCGTGCCCGTCTTACCCATAACATATTATTCCCGTATAGTTGAAGCAGATCCATCATTATTTTAAGACTGCTGCCATTGTAGTGTACGACAACAGACTCCGGAGAAATAAACAGAATGTCATGATTCCGTTTACCACGGACCTGATTTCCGGTTGAATAATAATCGGTTCTCAACACCGTTGATTTGACGGGATAATAGTGATAGATGTCCGGAATGATTTCATAAACCAGCATGTCCACTCCACCGGGATTGGCATAGACTCTTGAGTTTGTCACTGTTAAAGTAATCATTTTTCCATAATTGCCATTTTCCGGGTCACCTGCATAAGTAGTTGTCGTATATACTATGTTAGGATTGCCTTCTTCAATATGGAGAAACACACCGTGTCCTCCCAAGTCCCCCATGAGTGTTAACCCGGCAACAAACACATGTTTTCCGTCCGGTGTCCCGTCCATGTCTTTCAAATCTACATCCGTCCCGCTCTCCACCCGGCGGAACCGGCTCCCGTCGTAGTGAACCAGTGTCCCGTTGTTTCCTGCAAACCATACGTTATCCGATGACGAGCCCCAGACCTGATAAACACCACCATCCTCAGGATAATGAATAATTCCCATATCCCATAAATGGTACAAAACCCATTCATTGCCATTCCAATGGGCAACTACACCAAGAGTAACCCATATATCATCTCGTGAAAAATATGAAATACCAGTTACTGCAGTATGGCCACTCAATACTCTTATCATCTCCCACTTTTCCCCATCCCAGTGTGCGGCATTGTAGATGGAATCCCCCTCTTTGATATATCCCACCGCCCAGATATTGTTTTCATCCACAATGGCCACATCATTGAGATAAGACCCGGCATCTCCCAGCGTTTCCACGGTCCATGTAAAATCATGGCTTGTGGTATCCAGCGTGGTAACGGCGACGGGATCGGACCGGTCTTTGTCCCGGCCGTCTTTCATATAGGTTATGTGATAGGTATAATCCGCCGCCGGCAAAAGTCCCGTATCCCGGATATAACCGCTTTGTCCGCTGAGTGTTTCCGTCACCACCAGACTGTCATCCCGGTAGAGTCCGCATGTCCACGTTTCCGGCACCCCGGAAGCTGTTACCCGGAATGTGGCCTCCACACACACCACATCCACCGCTTCAAGTGTCAGTCCGTAATCCTCCGGCTCCGGGTTGAAGCAGGCGGTGATGAGGAAGGGGAGAAGAAACATCAATAATGCCGAATATCTGTTCCCTGATGTAAAATGTGTGAGATTAGGCATGAAACGTCCCTGTATACGGTTACATGCTGCAATTTAGATGAGAATCGGGTGGGAAGCAATGGGGAGAATGAAGAATGATGAATTGAATGGCTGAATGCAGACTTGACATATAACTAATTAAGTGTTAAACTATTTTAGAGAATGAAAATGAGGTCTGTTATGAATAGGCAAAGAAATATCCTGTTTTTAGTTGTTATGTCCGTTTTTCTATGGATATCCGGGACGCATGGAGCCGTGCCCCTGGACCGGGCGGAGCATATTGTGACTGAAAATCAGGATTTTACTGTGGATTATGGTCAGTTTGACGGAAACCGGATCTGCACGTGGACCAGCAATGTAGGGGACTGGGTTTCGTATCGGGCCACATCGTATCCCGGTATGGAATGGCCGAAAGGTACCGGAATATCGAATGTGTTCCAGTCCGGACTCTTTCTGGTAAGCGGACAGACAAAGGAAAAGGATTCCCTTGCATTCCGCGAGGATATCCGGACGGCGGTAGTGGGGTTCTTTTCACAGTATCAGCCCGGACAGATTCTCTATTTCGATACCTTAAACCAGGTTGTGGTGCCTGTGAGTCACTATCCTCAGGAACACTGCATCTGGAAAGCGGGAGATCCGGCAGATCCGTCTTACAGGTTGTATAAAATCAACCGGCAGGACAGCCTGTCTGCTGATTACCTGAACTGGCCGTCGGAACAGGGTGCCCCGGTGGATGAATCGGGGAAACCACTCTTTTCAGGTGATCAGATGGTATGGAGTGTCTGCAATGATATGGATACGAGCCTTCATACGTCCACTTTGGGTGGAGCCCCCATGGGCGTTGAGATACAGACGACATTATACGGATTTGACCGGAGTGATATATTGGGAGATGTACTTTTTGTCCGGAGCCTTGTCATCAACAAGTCGGATAACCACTATAAAGAGATGTATGCCGGTATCTGGACGGATCCTGATATGGGTGATGCATTAGATGATCTTGCCGGTGTGGATACAAGTCAAGTGATGGGATATTGTTATAACGCATATCCCGAGGACAGAGGATATGGTTTAACGCCTCCGGCTATAGGATTTACATTTCTTCAAAGGCCTCAGGTGCAAAGCCCGGGAGATACGGCGAGCTGGTCCGGGAAACTCCGACCGGGCTGGAGAGAAGTGGATTTGTCCGGATTTATCGTTCTAAAAGGATCACCAACTCTTGACCAGGATCCTCATAGTACGGAAGAGGCATATCATGTCGTCCGGGGCTTGAAAAAAGGGGGAGGATCATGGATTGATCCGACGACGGGTGAACCGACCCGTTTTCATTACACCGGTGATCCGGTCACGGGAGAGGGATGGCTGAATATTATGGAAGTTCCCCCGGGGGACCGCCGATTCCTGTTCAGTGCAGGTCCTTTTGAAATGGCACCCTGTGATACCCAGGAGATTGTGACGGCCATCATCGTTGCCCAGGGACGTAACCATATCCGTTCCGTAGCGGCCCTGCGTTTTGCTAAAGAATATGTCCAGACCCTGTTTGATACTCAGTTTGATTTTAGCTCCTTGTCCCTTGCCGGTGATTACTACATTCCCCAGGGAGAACATGAACAGGGATTCGGGGACCTGGCTGCAGCCATCAGCGCTGTGAACGGGACGGGTTTGTCTGCTCCGGTAAGACTACTGATTGACGGGTCCTTATTGACTGACGAAATCTATCCCATTCATCTTGAACGCCCTGATCTGACAGAATTCACATCTCTGACTATCATGCCTGTTCCGGAAACATCTCCTGAAATACTCCTCATGGGCGAGGCAGGATTTGATATTCAGAACACTTCATGGGTAACCCTTGACGGATTCGGAGGTGACAGTTCCGCCATGACTTTCAGGCTGCAGGATGAAACGGGCGCTGCGGTGATCCGTATTGTGGATGACTGCAAAAATATTACCATCCGAAACCTGAGTGTCCAATATGAATCTGCAGCATCCACATCCCGGGGAATTCTCATAGACAGAAACAGTACATCCCCTGTATCTCCTCAAAAGATCATGTTGGAAAAGAACACCATCGGAACGGAAGAAAAGACATTTACCGATGCCATTGCTATTTGGGGAAATGACCTGAGTCTGCCGGTCGACAGTGTGTGTGTAAGAGATAACCTGATCTATGCCGGAAGACGGGGAATCACTACCTACTACATAAAAGATAACGAATACACGGGCAATACGATACATGTCACCGGTCAGCATGTCAACAACACATGGCATGGAGGGATTTATGTGTGCGGTGGCGTAGGGACTATTCATGTGCACGGCAATAAAATCTCTGGTCTTGCCGTAAACGGGACAGGGTATGCCGGTGGAATTTTACTCAATGCCAGTGTAAATGAAGTGAACGTCTATAACAATTTCATAGCGGCCAATCTGACGAATGCCGGCATGAATACAACAAACAATGTCTATGGCATTGTGATCAATAATCCTTCTGCCGGAAATCCGGTAAATATCATGCATAATACCATTTACTTGCCGGAAACAGAGCTCACCGGCCGTCATGCCGGTCTGGGCTGGGAACGGGATACACAAGAGGCCACAACGGTGAATTTTGTCAACAATATCGTTGTCAATGAACAGAATCTGGAAAATTCTTATGGAATTTACTGGCCCTGGACTTCAGGACTGGATTGGAGTGACTACAACAATATTTATGTATCCGGATCCAATGCCATTACCGGTTACTGGGGTTCTGCGGTGCATAAAACACTTACAGACTGGCAATCTGCCACGAATAAGGATGAACACTCGGTGGCTGTCCCGGTGGAATTTGTATCCATAACGGATCTGCATATCACCGGGTCTTCGGATGGGGATGTGAACCTGGCAGGCATCCCGGTTGAGTGGATTTCGGAAGACATTGACGGAAATCCCCGGGAAACAGATCATCCCTATAAAGGTGCCCATGAAGGCAGCACCCTTGTTATCAGCCATATTGAAGAGAATTTACTGCCTGAGAGCTATAAGCTGGGCCAAAATTACCCCAATCCCTTTAATCCAGTGACAACCATTCCTCTGGCCATGCCGAAATCCGGTGAAGTACATCTGGTGCTATATGACCTTACCGGCCGACTGGTTCAGGATATTTACAAGGGATATCTGAATGCAGGTTATCATACGTTTACTTTTACTGTGGGAACTTTATCCAGTGGTGTGTATATCTGCCGGGTGAATGTGAATGATTTTACGGCAGCAAAGAAGATGACAATCGTTAAGTGAGCTAAATTGGATTATTGAGGATTATAGATATGATAAGAAAAATCACAGTATCCACGTTATTGATTATTATTCTTTGTGTAAGATTATTTTGTGATGATGAAAAAGCAACTAAAGAAATTGAGATATTCTTATGTACCTCTTATGACAATAGTCCTGAATTAAATTATTCATTGACTAATGATTTTTATGTAGATGCTGTAGGTTCTGTATGGGGTTTTAATAATTATCCCGATTCGTTTATGATTATTGATAGAAATAAAACTGGACATTTATATAACGTGCCCCATAGACCGTTAGATTATGTTATCAATCATAACATAGAATATCAAGTCGGTTGGGATCTTGGTGAGAATGAAATTAACAATAGCATTTATGCGAATCTTAGTGCTGGAATATATAAAATCAGTTGTTCTTTAGATAATCAAAATTATCCATATATAGATAGTATTTATATTTGTCTTGATTTAAGAGAATCCCGGTAACCTTGGACGGGTGAATTTTATGAATATAATGATTTCTATTTGTATTATGATAATGGAATATATTATTATAAATTGATAGGAGTGAACAATCCTTGTATTCAGATACCAAATCAAAGTACAATTACCCTTAGCGAAATCTTCAATATAACAAATGGAAATAATGATTATTCAAAATTTCAGCCAACCACACCCACTAATCTTAGTATTTATTATTATCAGGGCAATCCCAAATTAGTCTGGGATTTGTCTGAGCCATCTGAAGCAGCAATATATGATGTTTATCGAAGAAAAGGAATCAACGGTACTTTTTCGTGTATAGCTTCAGGACTGTCAACAAATGAATATATAGATTATAATATTTCTTATCCAAGTTATTTAAATCCTTCCAGTTATTATTATTACAAGATTAGAGCACGGTCTGGGGATGGACTATTATCTTCACCTGATTATTCAAATACAGTAAGTATAAAAGGATCCGAACCAATCATCATAGAAAAAGGCAGTAGTGAAACATCTGAAGATTGTATGTCAAATGCTCCGGAATCATTTGATATAAAATCAATTTATCCCAACCCGTTTAATCCCGTGACACATATAACCTTCGGTCTCCCGGCAGAATCCAGCGTAATTCTCACCGTTTACACAGTAACCGGAAACTTTGTGACCAACCTGGTTCATGATCGGTTTTCCGCCGGTTACCATACGGTGACCTGGGACGGTTCCGAATACAGCTCAGGAATCTATCTTGTCAGACTTGTCGCTGGTGATGTTGTGAAGACACAAAAGATGGTGTTGATGAAATAAGTTGGCAGTCGACAGTCAACAGTCGAAAGTCCCCGAACGTTATTCTGGCTTACCGGGGCAGGCTTATATCGAAAGTCGGAAAACAGTAACGAGGTACGGGTATCGAGGTGCGAGAAGAGACGCAAGATTTCATGGTGTGGTTTAGGTTAATTGAGGAAATTCTCGTTACTCGGCCCTCGCTACTCGCTACTTATACCAGCAGTCAGCATAAAATAACTCAGGGGCGGCATCACAACCGTCCTTTTTATTATCCTTAACCTGTCATTAAAACTCATTGTATTTCGAATATTTCTATCGATACATCCATACTCAATAAGGCTTGTAATGTAGGTCTCCCGCTGAAGACTCTTACTCTGTAAAAGAGTTTTAATGTGTGCCTGTTGCCTGTCTATAATAATTATTGTTGTCAATCAATTATTCTTCCAGGAGCAAATTCATATATTGCAAGGCATTTTGTTTTATCGTCATCACATCATCCGAGATGATTTTAGGTTCCGACTCAATGATAAACCGGAGCTCACTGATTGCTTTAGACAGGTACCCGGTTTTGTGATAGAGTTCGGCTAATAACAGATGGGGATACAGAAGCTGGGGAAACATTTCCGTAACGGTAATCAGGTGATCTTCAGCCCGTGTGTAATTTTCAGTCTGCATATAGCTTTGCCCCAGGACCAGATACATGTTCTTATCATTAAAATTATCCCTTGATCCTTCAATGTAATCAATCGCCTTGAGCGTTTCTCCCGTATAAGCATACGCGGCACCCAGATGAAAACGTAATTCTCCTTTGTCAGGGAGATATAATATTGCTTTTTCATAATAATCAATGCCTTCCTGCCAGCGATGGTTGAGAACGGCAACCTGTCCTTTTTTCCAGTAAACATAACCCGTACCGGTCCAAATGACATGACCGAGTGTCCACACAATCAGGAAAATCCCGGTCAATCTCATGATAGCGCGGATTCTCTTTCGGTAGTGTAATTTTCTTTCTGTAAAAAGGCTCAAAGTTTTTCAAATTCAGGTAACAAACAAATGAAAGGAAAAACAATGAGCCTGGAAAAAAGTACGATGATTGAAGATGTAATGAAACTCTTAATTGAATACGGACCGGAAAAATTTCGGGAAAGCCTGGAGCTGCTTTATAATCAGGCAATGCAGATAGAACGAAGTGAGGTTCTCCGTGCCCATCCTTATGAGCGGACAGAAGCACGGCGGGGACACGCCAACGGATTTAAGCCCAAACGCTTCAACAGCAGTGTTGGAACGCTGGAATTACAGATTCCCCAGGTCCGGGGCGATGTGAGTTTTTATCCCGGGAGTCTTGAGCGGGGCACCCGGAGTGAGAAGGCATTGAAGTGTGCCCTGGCGGAAATGTATATCCAGGGGGTGTCCACCCGGAAAGTCCGGGAGATTACCGAAGCCTTGTGCGGCCTCAGTGTGAGTTCAAGTCAGGTAAGCCGTGTGACCCGGGAATTAGATGAATCGCTGAGCGCCTTCAGAGACCGTGAGTTGGACGATCCGTATCCGTATGTCTATCTGGATGCCCGGTATGAGAAAACGCGTTACAACGGCCGTGTGATCGATAGTGCGGTTTTGATTGCCATTGGGGTCAATAAGCGAACAGGCCTGCGTGAAGTGTTGGGCATCAGCACGGAACTGTCTGAAGCGGAAGTACACTGGCGCCATTTTCTGGAGCACTTACAAAAACGTGGATTAAAGGGTGTGGATCTGTTTATCAGCGATGATCATTCGGGTTTAAAAGCAGCCCGTTTGGCGGTTTACTCCCATATCCCGTGGCAGCGGTGTCAATTTCACTTTCAGCAAAATGCCCAGGCTTACGCCCCGGCCAAAAACATGAGAAAAGAGCTGGCAGACGCGGTAAAAGCTATTTTTAATACAGACAGCAAAGAAGAGGCCTGTACTAAAACAGAGACCGTCTGTAAAACCTATGCAGACAAAGCACCGGCGTTCTGTGACTGGCTTCAGGATCACATCGACGAAGCCCTGACAGTGTATGACTTCCCCAAATCTCATCGCAGAAGAATCAGGACCAGCAACGGGTTGGAACGCCTCAATCAGGAGATTAAACGGCGAACTCGTGTCGCACGCCTTTTTCCCAATCAGGAATCGTGTCTGAGACTGATTACCGCCATACTTGTTGAACAACATGAAACGTGGATCTCAGGACGAATATACTTAAACTTTGATATAGATGAATGCGAGGCGAAAAACAATGCTATGCCTTTTTACAGAAAAAACGTTGCTTAATCAAAAAAATCATTAACAGAATTTACTGTTATAGTTGTATTCGCAACAAATGTAGAATTATCACCTGCAATACTCCAATCAACTGTAGGATAGGTTTGCAGTCCCATTAAATTTGAACCAATAATAAACCAAATGAAAATAAATACTCTTTTCATTATAACCTCCATTTTGCCTGAATAGTTAGTTAAATCACCCATATCAAATCCTCATCCAAGACTGGTATATGGGCTTGTGCATTGCCTTGTAGACTTCGCCAAAAGTGATAAACAAGACAATTTACTTTGATGCGTTCCATTCCTCTTTTTAATGATTTCTTCTGCCAATGAAGATATTCTTCGATCGAAGTGCAGCTACAATCAACTCGTCTTTCACTGCTCCATCACCCAAGTCAATAACAGATGGAAAGCCCGGATTAATATGCTTAAATGTCATCCCATTATAATGGGCTATTTCACCTGCCGTAGTGAAAAAATATATATCATTTACTGCATTTGCCCTGATCGCATGGACTGGCTTTAAATCGTTCAGGATCGTCGTTTCTATTAGAATCAATTTTGTCGTATTTGAAGCAATATGCCAGTGGACAAAGGCCGTCCGGACAGTGATAAATAAAACATGCTCCTGAAGAACATCCAATGAATAAAACAAGCCTGCATCTCCTAAAGTCCAGTCTCCGTTGGGCAGGGATGAATGCCGTTTTATGCTTACCTGTTTATCTCTGATTTCAAGCAAGTAACTATTTTGATCCCAATAACTCCAGGCTGTTGCAACTGTTAATTCATCATTCCCATCAATATCCTGAATATCTACATCAATCCCGCTCTCCACCCGGCGGAACCGGCTCCCGTCGTAGTGGACCAGTGACCCGTTGTTTCCCGCAAACCATACGTTATCCGATGACGAGCCCCAGATGGAGTTTCCTGCACAGATGCCATATCCTAATCCCATATTTTCTAGATGATACAAAGTCCATTCATTTCCATCCCAATGTATAGGTGCGCAGTAATCTGTAACCCAGATATCATCTTCTGCAAAATACCAGATACTGTATAAATCAAGAGTATTGCTGTAAATACCTATAAATTCCCATTCCGAACCATTCCATCGAGCGGCATTATATTCACCATCCGGGGTATTTATGTTTCCCACAACCCAGATATTGTTTTCATCCACAATGGCCACATCATTGAGATAAGACCCGGCATCTCCCAGGGTTTCCACGGTCCATGTAAAATCATGGCTTGTGGTATCCAGCGTGGTGACAGCGATGGGATCGGAACGGTCTTTGTCCCGGCCGTCTTTCATATAGCTTATGTGATAAGTATAATCCGCCGCCGGCAAAAGTCCCGTATCCCGGATATAACCGCTTTGTCCGCTGAGTGTTTCCGTCACTACCAGACTGTCATCCCGGTAGAGTCCGCACGTCCAGGTCTCCGGCACCCCGGAAGCCGTCACCCGGAATGTGGCCTCCACACAGACCACATCCACTGCTTCAAGCGTCAGTCCGTAATCATCCGGCTCCGGGTTAAAGCAGGCGGTGATGAGGAAGGGGAGAAGAAACAGCAACAATGCCGAATATCTGTTCCCTGATGTAAAATGTGTGAGATTAGGCATGAAATGTCCCTGTATACGGTTACATGCTGCAATTTAGATGAGAATGGGGTGGGAAGCAATGGGGAGAATGAAGAATTAAGAATGATGAATGATGAATGATGAATGATGAATTGAATGTCTGAATGATGAATTGGGTTTGGTTAATAATGTGTTCAATTAGTCTCGGATCTCGCTATTTAATCAAATGAATGTCCATATCCAACCTCTTGGAAATAATTGTAATCTTTTCTTTTATATCTGCTGAGTTTATATTAGTTATTGAGGATATCATGAAATCATTATTCCGATATATGCTTTTCGTTTGTTTATTTGTATCATTTATTTTCGGACAAAATGCACCAGAACCCTGTCTTAGGTTTAAGGTCTTTTTAGAGCATGGACCGGATGGTGGACCTCTTTTAACCAGTCCGGTAATGATGGATATGAACAGAGACGGATATAAAGAGATCATCATGAATGCTCACAATAAAGTCTTCATTGTGAATAAAGACGGGTTTTCCCTTCCCGGCTGGCCACAGGAGACGACCTATCGAATCCAGCAAAATGCCTCAATTGCAGATATTGACGGGGATGACACATTGGATGTGGTGGTCCGGGACCGGGGCTGGGGGACATCGGATCATTTTCTGTATGCCTGGAATCATCGGGGTGAATTGTTCCCGGGCTTTCCCGTTGAAGCGCCGCTGACAACCAATCAGCCCAAAACCCCCACATTGTTCGATTTTAACGGAGACGGGACGGCAGATATCCTTTTTAATAAAGAAAATGAACTGGTGATTATTGATCACACCGGAACGCCTCTTCCCGGCTGGCCGGTGCGTTTAAAAAACCGCCCCCGTCATTATCAGCTTGCGTCATTGACCGGGAATGATTCAATACAGATTCTGGTGCAGATCAATTCCTGTGACAGCCTGTATATCCTTAATCCGGACGGGACCTTTTTTATGGAACCTGTTCATTTGCATATTGAAGACCACTTTTTGTCTATATTCTCAGCAGCCGATGTGGACCGGGACGGAATTGCGGAGATCTTTGCCGGCATGTATAAGCTGGGGATTTTTCCGCCGGAAGAATATGCCGTGGCTCTGTTTTCACCCTTTCATGGGATTCTCCCGGGTTGGCCTCAGTATTTCTCCACGGAATATATTTCCCAACCCTGCAGTTGGGCTGATTTGACGGGGGATGGTCAATTGGAAATCATCTGGGCGGATTATACGGGTCATCTATATACTTATTTATCAGATGGAACACCCCTGCCGGGATTTCCGGTTAAACCCACAGGCAGCAGAGAATCCGGAGTTGATCCTGTCATTGGAGATATAGACGGAGATGTGGATTTGGAAATATTCGTTGATAACAATCTGGCATTTAATGACAGTTCTCATTACCACGTTTACCATCATACCGGAGAAGAAGTCAGCTGGTCCCCCTTGGTAACTCCTGCAATAACCGGTTTTAAATGTCCGGCCCTGGGGGATATTGACAAAGATGGCTCTGTTGAAATGGCATTGTGCATTGAAGATCCCTATGACTGGAATGTCTATTTATGGGTTTTTACCATCCCGTCGGTACCTTTTGTCCCGGAACGCTTTCCCTGGCCAATGCACGCCCATGACCCGCAACATACCTTTTGGTATGATTTTCAGGAAAATTCGTACAATTCTGTAACAAAACCCGCGATTCACCATGCAGAGAAATTCAGACTCTTTGCGAATTATCCCAATCCCTTTAATCCGGCAACAACCATCCGATATTCACTTCCGGAAGCAAGCCATGTTACGCTGAATATCTATGACATCACCGGCCGGCTGGTGGAACAACTTGTCAATCAGCACATTCCTGCCGGATATCACACCGTCACCTGGGATGCATCCTCTTACAGCTCAGGTGTGTATATCGCACGATTAAAAGCCGGAAGTTCTATTAAGACACAAAAGATGGTATTGATGAAATAAGTCGGCAGTCGACAGTCAACAGTCGACAGTCGATAGTCCCCGAACGTCATTCTGGCTTATTGGGACAGGTTTCAGGCAGCATAAAATAACCCAGGGGCGGTATCACAACCGCCTTTTTTAATACCCTCTCATTTAAAATAACCCAATAACCTCCCGGCAACCCCCGCCTTTTCCCACATATAGGAATATTTAATCCAAACCCTTTGCCCCTGATACCCCTTTCAGGGGCTTTTTTGTATCCCCCCGTTTTTCATCCCCTTTACCCAAAAATGTCCAAAAACCCATGACATAACTAGAGTAAGCATGGGTGAATACCGCAACTGCTCCCAGCAAACCCGGAAAAGGGAAGATGTGAACGTGGGTGAGCCCGGAGAACTGAAAACGGAAGGCAATGACATGCAAACTATGACAATCTGCATGGCAGACCTTTCACAATCAACACAAGGAAATGGATGATGAACGTACCGACCAAAATCTACACCCCTGAAGAGCTTTCTGAGCTGCTGCATCTGCACTATCAATCAATTCTCGCAGAGATTCATCGGGGAAATCTTCAAGCCTACAAGCTGAAAGGAAAATACCGGATCTCTGAAGATCAGCTACTTGAATACTTAAAAAAGAACCTTGCAAACTAGGAGGAAATTATGAGCAGAATATATAAGCAAAAGAAATCCCGTTATTATTTCTACGATACTGTTATTGATGGAATCAGGATTCGTAGATCCACTCATCAGACGAATAAAAAGCTTGCTGACGAAGTCCGTTTGAAATGGGACCAGGATATTGTGAAGTATGGAATTTCACAATTCCAGAGAGGGATTACACCTGAATCAAAGTTGAGGGGTGTCTGTGAAGACTATTTAAACAGGATTGAACCCATATGTCCTTCTTCAGACAGATTCAATCAGACCAAGAGAACTGTAAACAGATTCATTGAATTCTGTGCAGCTAATAGCATTCTCACGCCAATGGATATAACAAAGCAAATAATTGAAGCCTTTATCAGACATCTTTCAGTTGAAGATAAATTAGCTTCAAAAACAGTCAGAAACATTATTCAGATCATTTCACAGATGTTCAATGACTGGGTTGGTATGGATATTATGCAGAAGAATCCCTGCTTGTATGTGAAGCTGCCAAAGCAAAGACAAGTCCGTGAGAACCGAGTCCTTACTGCTGAAGATATAAATATTATCCTGAATGACTCGAGTATTTGGAGACCATACTATTTGGTACTATTGGAAACTGGCTTACGCGCGGGTGATGCTGCTTGTATTTTCTACGAAGATTTTGATCTTCGGAACAAGCTCCTGAGCGTAAGAATCAGGAAAATCGGGAAAGTTTATAACCTGTCTGTCAGTGATCGTCTCATCGAAGAACTTGATCTTGCACCTGGAAAAAGTGGCCCTGTTTTCCCAAAGCTATATAATACAGATCCACAAAAAGTGAATGATCGAACAGCTATACCTCGCAAGTACCTTCAGAAAATACTTCGTGAAAACAACCGACCACATGCAACACTTCATAGCTTCCGGCATACATTCAACCACCTTCTATCTCTCAGCGGGGTGTCCATGAGTGATCGACAAATTCTATTGGCTCACTCTTCAACAAATACTACCAAAATCTATTCGCATCCTGATCAGAATCTTCAGAAATCAATAATAAATGCACTTTCTCAAACCATCAGGGAGCTTGAAAACACCACTTAAGTGTCCCCTGGATGTCTATGGCATACATATGGCATACATAGCAATATTCAACATGAGATGTTTTTATAACATCCTGTTAACCAGTAGGTTATGAGAGTGTATCAATGAGTTCCTGAATTCTCATAACCCAAAGGTCGGAGGTTCGAGTCCTCCCTCCGCTACAGAAGAAGGGGCAAGAGATTGCCCCTTTTATATTTGTGTGAAGATATATGAAAAACCTAATAATAGAGAGACTTGTTGAGCCGGAGGTTCAGTTAATATAAGTTACTTACTAAGAATATTGTTTTTCCCAGGAGCATCATGTATACTGTTTACTGCTTATATTCTCAAAAGCATGATAAAATATATATTGGATATACATCAAATTTGATTCAAAGATTTCATTCTCATAATACACTAGGTAAAAAAGGATGGACCGTAAAATATCGGCCTTGGGATGTTTTATATACTGAAGTTTACTGGAGTAAAACAGCGGCTATGAAACGTGAAAAGAAATTAAAGACATATAGTGGTAGATTATTTATGAGGGAAATAATTCTCAAATATTTTGAGTAGCTCGTTGGGATCATATCCGCCCACCAAGATGGGCGGACGGAGGTTCGAGTCCTCCCTCCGCTACAGAACAATCACGCTAAGCCTCTGATAATCAGGGGCTTTCGTGTATCTGGACCTTTCTTTTCAATTCCCCGATTTAACCCCGATTTCGATGAAATACGACGGAATACGACCTGTTTCGACAAAAACTGTCCTACATACGTCTTACTAAAATGTGCAAAAAAGCCAGATATAGTCGCACATATCGGGAATGGGAGAGTCAAAAACAGGGGTGTTTTGGCATACTTTACTCTGAAAACGCTCTGGCCATGGACGACTTCGCAGAGAGACTGCTGCACGGAGACATCACATCCGCTTATGATATCTGCATGGACACTTTCGGCCTGGAGCCGGATTATCTGGAGGATATGATTGAGGGGATGATCTGACATGTAGAAGGTCCGGACCTTTCTTTAAGACACGATTTAAACAGCAAAAGGAGATATAATCATGAAACACGTGACACTTCACTGGACGGAAATACGCTATTGTGAATTCCCCGACGATGCACCGGTTCACGATGAAAATGCTTTACTTGAATGGACCCACCAGCACCCGGATGCACAGGGCGACCTGGAATATTTTACCGTCAAAGCAGAAACGGATGGGTGGGGGATAGCGGGGATGGATTTCCAGTGAATATAATCCTTGCTAAAAAGAGATAAATTGATTAATTATTTTGTGTGTAGAGATAATAAATATAGAGATGTCATAATATGAGAAAGTCTGTATTATTATTCATCCTTTTGCTATTCGCAGTATCTTTGTCTGCCCAAAGCCTTGCGACTAAAGTTTTCGGCATAAACATACCCCAGGGTTTTGTTCTTGAATCGATCAGCAGCAAAGGCTTTCAGAGTTCAGGAATCAATCATCCGGCAAATATGAATAGTATGAATCCGGCAGCATTATATGCGTTTGAATCCTTATCTGCGGGATTCTCCTATCAGTGGGATTATTATAAGATGCCAAACTGGTATGCAAATATTGAACATAGAAGAATTCACAATGTATATCCTCAATCGGTAGGATTGGTCATGCCATTTAACAATGTCCGGCTGGGTTTGGGTTTCAGTCAGCGATATAATTCAGAGGTTGATTATGGGATGATAATAGGTACAATGGTAGATCCGGATGTGCCGGATGGTTATATAGAAACGGGTGTTATAAATCCCATTAAAAATGTCCGGGTCTTTTCCTATGCCGGAAACCTTTCGTATGCCATCAAACCTTTTGCCTCTCGCAAAAACACAATCAGCGTCGGATTTCAAGGCAATTACAATACTTTGTATATTAATCATACGATGTATTCCGATGATAAAACGATTTATCAGAAAACAGAAAACAGTACCGATAACATTGGCTGGAAAGCAGGCATTCTGTATGACAGAGCAGGAAGAATCCAGATTGGGTTATTCTATGAAAAGAATTCCTTCTTTGATGACGAGTATATTATTGACGAACTGGTTGGAGAAATCCACGAAAAAGTCCCCGATAAGATGATTTTTGGGCTTACCTGTTCTTTGAATCAAAATATCTCATTATCAACAGAAATTGCAAAAGTATATCGTTCCAATAAAGAAGATCTGTATTTCTTATCCGATTCTTATGATATTAGTTTTGGAATATCCGGTGATGTTGGAGAGCGAATCACCTGTTCCCTGGGATTTTTATCAATGCCCTATCTTCATGAAAATATTCAAGATACGGACTTAAGACTTTATGGTCAGTATCTTTTAGGGGGAATTAACCTGCGTTTTGATCATTTTGATGTAGATTGTACAATCGTCACAAATACCATGCAGGCCGGGGAATGGCGTAAACAAATAACAGGTAAAATGATTCTGGGATATTATCTGTGATTGTCATTCCGACTGGTTTTTTCTCGTAATGCATGATGATGAGTCAATTAAAAAGAAGTATACACATTCTCTTGATTTTTAACCAAATCCGCCTTACAATCAAAAAGAACAAGAGTATAAAGAAATGATACATGTCAGGAAATATATCATGAATCGATGGCTGATTCTCCTCTTTTTGTCTCTTTTGTTTGCCACATCCTGCCTGGATGATGAAGAGGAATACACCTGGGTATCCATTGATGCGATTCAGTGTATGGGAAATCCGTGGGAGCAGGACTGGCTGGAAAAACATGACGACAATTATGACCTGTGGCATGACTTGAGTGAAACAGAAAAGATGGACGTTTTTAAGACGTATTATAAAGAACAGGGTGTGACGATCTATGATATGGAACGAACCTGGCCGTATGAAACGACGTGTGCTGCCTGTGCATGTAAACGGGGAGACCGGTTTTACTGTTACATTGAGGATTCGGATGTGGACCGTATGCTGGAGTGGGGGTTTGTTTTGGATTATCCGGAAGAGTAAAAGGTGTACCATTGAAGAAGAGATCTGTGAAACGTATCATCTTATTAACAAGTCTGTTATTACTGTTGGTGATATCCTGTGAAATAAATGAGGATTCTGCCGGGAATTTCTCCATTTATATGTTGAAAGATGACGGCTTATCCTATTGGGATATTAAAGATGTGGATATTGATGACCTGGAACTGAAAGACGATCCGTGGATTTCTTCTGATGACATCAAATTCTACGATTTTTCCACTCACAACATTTATCTGAATAAAAGTAAAAGTCGGTTTTTTGATGAACTTGCAGACAGCAGTCAATTATATATGTTCCACTTTTCATCAAAACCCTTTATCGTGAAAGCCGGTAATCAAAGAATCTATATCGGTTCATTTTTTAGTACAGTAAGTTCGATGTCTATAGGTAAAATGCCTACTATTTCGGATGGGTATGTGATTTTTTATTATCCGGATGATATAATACCCATAGAATTTAGATCTGAGCAGGATGATCCGAGACGTGATCCCCGGATACGTAATGCGTTAATCCAGGACAATATATATCATGGGGGATTATCAGTGGAGTTGCTTGATGTTCTAATCCTGGATAACAGTGATACTTCAACGATTCAATACACATTCAAACTTACCAACAGGGATTCGGATGATTTATATGTATTTGATCCGGACAAAACTGGGAGTTCTGTTTTTCACTATTATACATATGGTGTTGATTTCAGGGATGAATCCACCGGAACGTATCTTTCGTCACAATATAAAGTTAGTGAAAACGCCGAATGGTCAACGGACTGGTACAGAAGGCTTGACAAGGGCAAATCGATGACGCGAACGGTTACTTTGAAAGGATACCCTCAAATACCGCCAGGAAACTATAAATGTTACTTTTATTACAATACACCCATACGTATTGATAAAGATCATAGAACCATACATAACTCGCGAATCTGGCTTGGCAGGGTTTGGGATGAATACGATTATAATTACACGGAATAAATGATTAATAAGGTTTATAACCATGAAACATCTGTATAAAACAATCAGCATTCTACTCCTGTTATCGCTTTTCCTCACCACCTGCGATGACGATCCCACATCTCCGGATTATGATGACTTCATCCTGGGAGATACCGTTGTAATCCGGATTGGTGAGACCCTCTACGAAAGTGAAGAGGTGTGGGTCCGGCTGGATAGTATACCGGTGGATACGCGGGTTTATGATGAAAATGATCAAAGGCTTGACGGCACGGCAAAGGTCTGCTTTACGGTAAATAATTTTAGTAATAGAAACAGCTTTTGTTTGTACATCGATTCAATTCATCAGAGATTGATACCGAAATCCACCGATACATTGATATTTAATGATGCCGTCCAATTTTATATGATGGATGTCCAGCCCCATCCCCGTGCCGGAGAGCATATCCATTACAAAGATTACAATGTTCAATTTATTCTGTTTGAAGGCGCGATAGTCAGAAAACCCAACATCTACCTCTACCCGGAAGAAGAGTGCCGGCTTAGCGTGTCCCTGGGTTTTCCACAGGGCGGTGATGTCGTCATCTCCGATCCCCCGTATCCCCATGCCTGGCAGGATATTACCGTGACACCGGACGGTCGCATAAATAGCACTTATGATTATCTGTTCTATGAAGCATCGGTTCCCGATCTGTGGCAGCGTGAAAAGGGATGGGTGATCTCCCGTGAAGATTTGTCCGGATTCTTTTCCGAAAACCTGAACGCTTATGGATTTAGCGGCCGGGAGATTGATGACTTTCTGGAATACTGGATACCCCTGTTGAAAAGTTCACCCTATTACGCCATCTATCCCCAGCATACGGCTAATATTGATGATGTGATCACCCTGAACATCAGCAAAACGCCCGATTCCATCCTGCGTTTGTTCTATGTGATCAAAGAGGTACCGGAAGTAAAATCACTGCCCGAACCGGTAATTCCCGCATTTGAGCGAAAAGGGTTTACCGTGAGAGAGTGGGGGGTGATAAACTAGGGTTGCAATGTACTAAATCTTTATTGATCTATTAAATTCATTATTCTTGAAATATAAAATTAGGAATAAAATGATTAAAAGACTGTGCTTACTCATATTGTTATTCATGTCTGTAACGTTGTTCCCTCATACGGCTGTTCCACCTGCTACAGGTGATGGTTCTGAAGAAAACCCATATCATATCGCAACTTTGGAGAATTTAGATTGGTTAAGTCAAAATCCAGAAATCTGGGACAGACACTTTATTCAGACAGACACTATTCATGCATCATCGACTTCAGGCTGGAACGACAATAAAGGGTGGATGCCTATTGGTAATGATACAATTCCATTTACAGGCTCCTATGATGGAAAGGGATTCCTGATTGACAGCCTTTTTATTAATCGACAGATTATATATCAAGGATTATTTGGGTATGTAAATGGTGCTTTGATTCAAAACCTCGGTTTAGAAGATGTTTCTTATCAGGGGTATCATAAAATGGGTGGTTTCGTTGGATTATGCACCGGGCATTCGAGAATAGAAAATTGTTATTCAACGGGAACAATATCCGGTTCTGGTTTAGTTGGTGGAATTGTCGGTGATTTACAACAATCATATATTTTTCAATGTTGGAGCTCAGCTGATATTGATGGAACGGTAGAAATTGCCGGGATAGCCGGTAGTGTCGGGATTTATTCTGTTATTGAGCAATGTTATAGTACAGGAAATATATATGCTTCAACACAATCTGCGGGTGGTCTTGTTGGTAATATGCATAGAAACTCGTCTATAGCAAATTCTTATAGCCGATCCTCAGTGATCGCAAAGTCTTATAAAGCCGGGGGGCTGGTTGCAACGTCTGAATCTTCAATAATTTTGAATAGCTATAGCACAGGTTATGTGTCCCCTGTTACAATAAGCGGTGGATTGACTGCATGGGGTTTCGAGAGAGATATAATAAATTGTTTTTGGAATATTGAGACTTCCTGCATGAGTACCAGCAGTGCTGGAACGGGTATTACAACTGAAGAAATGAGAGATTTTCATACATTTATTGAAAATTGCTGGGATTTTACCGGATATGGTGTTGAAGGTATCTGGAATATAGGAAATGACAGAAATGACGGATTCCCCTATTTAACGTGGACGTATCCACAGGATCCCAATATCGATATCACAGTTTTACCGACGGTTAGGATCGACAGTATCACGAATATTACGGTTCACAACGCCATTGTTCATGCAATGATTCACAACAAAGGGAATCCGGTTGCGTATGAACATGGTATTTGCTGGAATACAACGGGTAATCCGACAATACATGATAATAAAACGGAAGAAGGAATCATTGCCAGTGCAGGTCCTTTCAGTTCAGTGATTGATAGTATTCATTTGAATGTTACCTATTATATCCGTGCATACGCTACGAGTGAATTCGGAACAGCGTATAGTCCGGAGGATACACTGCTCACATATACTAAGCCTGAAGGAGCGGGTACTGAAGAGAATCCATATCAAATTGGGTCTTGGGCTAACCTTCTTTGGATGACCTTAAATTCTTCTTATTACTTGGGACAATATTTTATACAGACGTCTGATATTGATGCTTCAGAATCAAAACTATTAGATAATGGAAAAGGGTGGATTCCTGTAGAGACTATTGATCATTGTTTCTATGATGGGAATGGTCACAAAATTGAAGGATTATATATAAAGAGGCCGGAAGAAAATAATATTGGACTCTTTGGAAATCCTCTACATTCAGAAATTATTAATCTTGGAATGACAAATGTAAATATTGTTGGTATGGATAGAGTCGGTTCTATTGCAGGGGATGTGCACGATTCTTATGTGTCCGGCTGTTACAGCACCGGAACGGTTAACGGCAAGCAATTTGTGGGCGGGTTAACCGGAAGTGCATCCACAATTTTTATAGACCCCTATGAATTATGGGCGTCAGTGATCAGGAATTCTTATAGCACTTGCGATGTAACGGGTAATAAAATCGTAGGTGGTTTAACGGGAATAAACAGGTTTTCACAAATAGATAGATGCTATAGCTCGGGTTCAGTGAGTGGAAATTTCTATACTGGTGGACTTGTTGGTTATAATTATTATGGAGAAACAGTTCATAGTTTTTGGGATAATAAGAATTCAGGACAAACGACAAGTGCTGGAGGTGTTGGAAAATCACCCTCAGAATTGAAAAAAATAGAAACCTTTGTCGTAGAATACTGGGATTTTAAAGAATTGGGCTTTGAGGGAATCTGGAATATTCAGAGTGAAAGAAATGATGGCTATCCTTACCTTGCATGGGAATACCCTGATGATGGTGGTCCCCAAAATGTTTTACCAACAGTTTTTACGTTGTCAGTCGACAGCATTCAATTTGATGGAGCATGTATACATTATAGCATACCTAATATCGGGAATCCGAGAGGAAATCAATATGGCGTATGCTGGAATACTACAGGAAAACCGACTATTCATGAATCCAAAATTGAAGAAGGTGAAGTGCCATATGCTGGTGAATTCTATAGTAAAATAGCGGGACAAAATATTAACACAAAAATTTATGTACGCCCCTATGTGACAAACGCTATAGGAACAACTTATGGTGATGAAATGACTTTTACAACCATTGCCGGGTCCGGAACAGAAGATGATCCCTATCAGATTCATACTTTGGAAAATTTAAGGTGGTTAATGAATTCTGATGATCACTGGGATAGACACTATATTCAGACCTCGAACATTGATGCCTCGGAAACAGCAAACTGGGATGGGGGCAAGGGGTGGTTTCCCATAGGTTATTTTCCCACCTATTTTACAGGGGTTTATGATGGGAATGGTTATTTTATTAACGAGTTATTTATTAACCGGCCGGAAGATGATTTTGAAGGCTTATTTGGGGGCATAAACAATGCGGTCATAAAGAATCTTAAGCTAATTAACGTGAACATAACTGGTCATGATCAGACCGGTGGACTGGTGGGAAGAAACATTCTTTCCAATATTCAAAACTGTAATACAACAGGTTTTGTAAATGGTAGGGGAAATTCTATAGGAGGACTCGTCGGTTATTCGCAAGAATCGGTAATTTCTAATAGTTTTAGTAAGTGTATTGTGAATGGAATAAAACGAGTGGGGGGTCTTCTTGGTCATATAAATATAAATACTATTGTGGAATATTCTTACAGTTCTGAGTTGGTTTTAGGTAAAGATTATGTGGGTGGATTTATTGGAAGAGCTAGCAATGGTTCGCAGATTTATGAATGTATGAGCTTTAGTCGTGTATCAGGAGATTCTCTAGTTGGCGGATTTATTGGAGAAATGAACAATTCATCTGTTCAGAACGGTTATTGCAGAGGGGATGTAAGTGGAAATAATATTGTTGGGGGATTTATTGGATTACACGGGGCTTCCTCACATTTATCCAAATGTCTGAGTACAGGACTTGTATCAGGGATTGAAACGGTTGGTGGATTGATCGGAAAAAGTGATAATTCCAATGTATCTGATAGTTTTTGGGATTGTACAACATCCAGGATCAACCTCAGTGCAGGAGGGTCAGGAAAAGGAACAAGATTATTAATGAAGATTGAAACGTATCAAGATGCTGGATGGAATTTTAAATCCCCCGATAGTACGGGAATATGGAATATGGGAAATAATAGAAATGACGGTTATCCCTATTTAAACTGGGAATATCCTGATGATCCCCCTTATGTTGGCATAGCTGATCCCATAATTCCAAAAGCATACAGCATTTCTACAAATTACCCCAATCCCTTCAATCCCACCACAACCATCCGATATTCACTTCCGGAAGCAAGCCATGTTACGCTGTATATCTATGACATCACCGGCCGGTTGGTGGAACAACTCGTCAATCAAAACACACCCGCCGGATATCACACCGTCACCTGGGATGCCTCGGGATACAGTTCGGGGATTTATTTCGCCCGGATGCAGGCGGGGGATTTTGTGAAAACACAGAAAATGGTGTTGATGAAATAAGTCGGCAGTCGGCAGTCGACAGTCGGCAGTCGAAAGTCAAAAGTCGAAAGTCAAAAAGTCGATTGACTCGATTGGTTTGATTGGATGATTGGATTGATTAGAGGATTGGTACGTCTCTGGATCAACATTCAAACGCCATTGGCGTTCAAAAATTCAAGCGGCACTTCGTGCCGTTCAACTGCTTCGCTGCGCTCAAAATTCAAACACTGCTTTGCAGTATTCAAAAAAGAACTCACTACCCCATAGCTGGGTTTGAAGATCGAACGAAGTGAGATCCTTGAAAGCTGCGTAGCGGCTATTGAACACCGAACGAAGTGAGGTGCTTGAACCCCTTGTCACGCGTTACTCGTCACGCGTCACTATTCAGTCGGCAGTTGGCGAGCCGAAAGTCAAAGGATGATCCCGTGAAATCGGTCTCCCAATTGGGATTGGGACTTTCACGGGATGAATTGAATTAAGAATGATTGAATTTGATCAGCTGACTGTTACCTATGTCCTGACACACAACGGTTGACTTTCGACTTGGGGCTTTTAACTTTCGACTCACGACTCGAATGCCGGTATATGTCTCTCGCTTCTAGTTCCTGGCCTGACATAATCCTTTATTTTCTACACGAATCAACGTAACTTAAAACGAAAATAATATTAATTTATGATTGTACTTGAATAATCATTATTCCCGGATTATGTCCATTCCATGCTTTGATAAACCAAGAGAGCAGAAGGGAGCAGACCAAATATGAAAAGAAATATCATCACCTTTTTTACGATAATTTTTCTGATGATTTGTTTTTATAACGTGAGTTTGATTGCACAGACACACCCTACATGGAATGTTAAGCATGTAAGTCAATTAAGTAATTACATCAGCTATACCATAGCCGTGCAAAACGATATTGTCGCTTTTCAGGCATCAGGAGATGTGAGTCTTCTGAAAATGATGGAGATATCAAACCCGGAAAATCCGGTAGATCTCTCCCAAATAGATGCCCCATTTGACAAGATTGTTTTGAAAGACACGCTTGCTTTTCTCTTAGGCTATAGTATCGATATTATAAATATTTCAAATCCGTCAAATCCCGCTAAGTTGGGACATTATCTTGCAGAAAACAGACCGTGTGCCATCGATCTTAATGATGATAATTATGCGTTTATTGGATCATATTCTACTAATGATGGAAGCAATGCAATCGAAATAGCTGATTTTAACGATCCGGCCAATCCCTTATATGGGCGGTCCACCACATTCTTTGCCGATCCGGCTGCCATTACATTTCAGGACCCCTATTTCTATGTCGCAGATCAATCCGGTTTGCGTGTTTTAAGTAACAGTTTATGGCTAACAGAGGTTCGCCTTTTTTCTACCCGGGATATGGCTTTGGATCTGGTGATTCAGGATAACCTGGCCTATATCGCCACCCGAGACGGACTCCAGATTGTGGATATCTCAGAGGTCTATTCCATGCAGGAGATCGGATTTTTTGCTACAAGTATCCGAATGGAATCTATTGCCCTCCAAGATTCTTTTATATATGCCACATGCCAGGAAGAAGGGGTAAAGGTTATTAATGTATCCGATCCGGCACAGCCCAAAGAAGTGGGATATTATGCACCGGATAATTGCAAAATTGTGGATGTGGCTGCATACGGGAATTATATCTGTATCTCGGACCGGAATCTGGGTGTAAGCCTGTTGGAAAACCAGGTGTATCAGCCCGACATGTCCCTTCGGATACCCGATTCGGAAAGTTTCCCCAATACCATTGTTTCCATTCCCATTCTGAATGACAGCACCGTCACTGATGTTGGAGATATACAATTTACCCTGTCATTTAACAATGACCTGCTGACGTACCGGGGTGTCCGGAAAAACCGGATTGCTGAATCCGATACGATTCAATCCGGGACCGTCACATCGATATCATACCGCTTAAACTCATCACCCCTGGATTTATCTGCCGGCGATACGCTGGATGTCCTTGAGTTTTATGTCAACCCTAATGCGGTAGAGGGACAGACATCCGGTATTCAATTTACAGGTCCCGTGTATGTCTATGATTCACAGGCGTATCAGTTTAGTTGTGTATATCAAAACGGTGTTTTTACAACAACCCCGGCACCAACCATAATCTTCGATAAAGCAGATTCATCCTTCTTCCTTGAAGATGACAGTCTTGAGATTTCGATTCAATACAAGCACTTCAGCAGTTTTCGGGGGGATTCGGTCGAAATCCGGTTTGTGGCGTGTCCGACATATCTTATTCCGAATGAGGATATAACCCGACTCTCCGGTAGGCCGGGAAATCGCTATGTGGGTTTGGACTCATTGCGTGTATTGGCTTGTGATTCGGAATACGGAGATACAATTTCAGCAAAATTGTCTTATAATATCATCAATACACCTTCAGAAATTACATCGGCTCCGCTCGATGTCGTTTATGAACAGCATGAGTATGAATACGATGTGAACAGTCTGGATGAGGGGGAGGGACTTGTTTATCACCTGACCGGACCTGATTTTCTGAGCATCGATTCCCTTTCGGGTTTGATTCGCGGCCTCCCTGAAACGGATGATATTGGGAGTCATGAAATGCTGATTTTCGCCGATGACGGCAACGGAAGTGTTGATGAACAGCATTTCATGCTGAATGTCCTCTATTTTAACCCGGCAACGAAAGCTCCCGTCACGAAAGCATTTCCGGATATTGAATTCCCTGAAGACAGCTCGATAATAGCCTTCGACCTGGATTCGTTGGTTTACGATGCGGATACGCCCGACTCCTTGCTCCTGTGGTTTATTTCATTTAACGGGATGCAATCGTTTCTTTCCTCTAAACAGGATTTTTCTGTTGAAGAGCTGGAGGATAAGGGGAGTTCTTCGGGTATTGATATTTCAATCGATCCGGATTCACACATTGTGACAATGAAGGGAAACGAAAACTGGAATGGTACGCAGGATGTTGTGTTTCTGGTGACGGATGGTGATAACATTGCCATGGAACACTGTCTTGTTACGGTACTGCCTGTGAATGATGCGCCTCAGGCGTTTCAATTACTTTCGCCGGTTCAGGGGGACACTTGTCGCTCCAAACGTTTCCTCTGGGAAGAAGCTGTGGATGTGGATGTCAATGATCAGGTGACTTATACGATGTGTATCAGCAATTCCTCTGATTTTACACCCATTCTGTATTCTCAAACGTTTTCCGATACCAGTGTGATTCTTGAGGATATTGAAAATGGTCAGCTCTTTTGGAAGGTAACGGCACAGGATTTGGCAGGAGCTGAAAAAGAAGCCGGACCGGAACCTTTTGTGGTAACACCCACCGGGATCATTTCTGTCCCTCGTCGCGCTTCATTGGTACAAAATTTTCCCAATCCCTTCAATCCTGTGACGGAAATTCGCTATGAGATTCCCGACAATACCCGGGGATTTCTGGTGATCCATGATATTGCAGGACATGTTATCCGGGAATGGAACATAACCGGTCAGGCCCCCGGCAGCCATTCCGTAACATGGGACGGCACGGATATGAACGGAACCCCGGTCCCAAGTGGTGTCTATCTCTATACCCTTAAAACGGTTTCCTTTTCAGACACCAAAAAACTTATCTTCTTAAAATAGACAGTTCATGGGCTCAGGGGTTCATGAGTTCAAGAGTTCATGGGCTCAAGGGTCCAGGGGTTTCGACTTTTGACTTTCGACTTTCGACTTTCGACTTTCGACTTTCGACTTTCGACTTCCTCGCGACTCACTGCCGACTATCAACATCGATTGTAGTAAGCCTCAACATCCTAACGTTTAAACGTAAAATCCATTTGCCTCTCTCAAAAATAAATGTTACACTCACTGCAACAGTTAGGATTAAGTATGTCTGCATCGTTAAAATTATCTACAGCGGTTAAGGCCGTCCATTGTCTTGCCAGGGCATATCCAGAACCCTTATCCAGTGCGGAAATTTCAGGGATGACAGGCATTAATGCGTCCCAGCTCCGCTTGATTTTATCCATGCTTGCGAAAGCCGGGATTATTCAGAGTATGCAGGGAGCCGGCGGTGGCTTTATTCTCAATATGACACCGGACCAGATCAATCTGCAGCAGTTGTATTGTGCAATCGAAACCCGGAAGGCCTTCCACCTGGCTGTCAGTGGAAACCATGAACAAATCCCCCTGAATAAAAAAATAAACACCTATTTCCTGGATTTGTTTGAGGATATTCAGCGGGATATTGAATCAAAGATGGAAACCATCAGCCTGGCTGATGTAATCGATAAAGTGGAAACGCAATATTAAGAGAGGAGAGGATATATGGAATTTCTAAAGCAACTGGGAGTCAAAGACAAAAATTTCGGCTGTTCAACCGGACAGGAATGGCTGAAACGAACAGATGAGGGACTGCTGGATATCGTGTCCCCCGCCGACGGCAAACATATTGCCAGTGTGTATCAGTGTTCGGAAGAGGATTATGAAAAAACAATTGTAAAAGCGTCGGAAGCATTTAAAATCTGGCGAAAAACTCCGGCACCCCAACGGGGTGAGATTGTCCGGCAGATCGGGCTGAGGCTCCGGGAGTACAAAGATCCCCTGGGACGCCTGGTGTCCTATGAAATGGGAAAATCTCTCCAGGAAGGCTGGGGGGAGGTCCAGGAGATGATTGACATTTGTGATTTTGCCGTAGGACAATCCCGGCAATTGTATGGATTTACCATGCAGTCCGAACGGCCCAATCACCGGATGTATGACCAATACCATCCCCTGGGCATTGTGGGTATTGTCACGGCTTTCAATTTTCCGGTCGCTGTGTGGGCCTGGAATGCCATGATTGCCGCTGTCTGCGGTGATGTGAATGTGTGGAAACCATCCTCCAAAGTCCCTTTGACCGCTGTAGCCATTCAGAATATTGTAGCTGAGGTTTTGAAAGAAAATGACCTGCCGGAAGGGATTTTCAATCTGGTGATCGGTCGTGGCCGGACTGTAGGTGAACGGATGCTCAACGATAAACGGGTCTCCCTGGTTTCAATCACCGGCTCAACGGCTGTAGGTCGCCATGCCAATGAAGTGATCGCCCGGCGTTTTGGTAAAATCATTTGTGAACTGGGTGGTAATAATGCCATCATTATCACACCCGATGCAGATTTGAAAATGGCGATTCCGGCCATTGTTTTTGGAGCCGTTGGGACCGCCGGGCAGCGTTGTACTACAACCCGCCGCCTCATAATTCATGAATCGGTCTTCGATAAAGTGAAAGAATCACTGGTGAAAGCCTACAAATCCTTGAAAATCGGAACTCCTCTGGATACAGATAATCATGTGGGACCCCTGATTGACAAGGGAGCAGTGAAAATGTTCACCGATGCCATTGAAGAAGTGAAAAAAGAGGGCGGTACCCTGGTCTACGGAGGGGATGTTCTGGAAGGACCCGGATATGAATCGGGCTGCTATGTGGTCCCTGCAATCATGGAGGTCGAAAATTCCTATCCCATCGTCCAGGAAGAGACCTTTGCACCCATTCTGTACCTGATTAAGTATTCCGGTGATGTTCAGGAAGCTATTGATATTCAGAATGATGTGGTACAGGGACTCTCATCTGCTATTTTCACCAACAATCTGCGGGAAGCAGAGACTTTTCTCAGTGCCTGGGGGTCGGATTGCGGTATTGCCAATGTGAATATCGGCACCTCCGGGGCTGAAATCGGCGGAGCATTTGGTGGCGAAAAAGAAACAGGCGGTGGCCGGGAATCAGGTTCTGACGCCTGGAAACTCTATATGCGCAGACAGACGAATACCATTAACTATGGGACTGAATTACCCCTGGCACAGGGAATCAAATTTGAAATTTAACACCTGATAAACGGAGAAAGAGAGGACTGAATGGTTCAGGCAAAAGATGTACGGAAGGTATTGGCTCGCCATATGCTGGCTGACGGTATGGAACCGGTGATCGATCTGGAAAAATCCCAGGGTTCCTGGATGGTGGATAAACGAAACGGCGATCGTTACCTGGATTTCTTTTCCATGTTTGCCTCCATGGCTGTGGGATTTAATCATCCTAAACTCGTGGCTAAGCAAGAAGAATTGGGCAGACTGGCGATTCACAAACCGACGAATTCTGATGTCTACTCAGAAGAATTGGCGGATTTTCTGGAAATTTTCAGCCGGATTGGCATTCCCAAAGAACTCCCCCATGCTTTCTTTATTGAAGGTGGCGGCTTGGCAGTGGAGAATGCCTTAAAAACTGCGTTTGACTGGAAGGTCCGGAAAAATTTTGAAAAAGGATACAAGGAACCCAAAGGGTACAAGGTGATCCATTTTCAACAGTGTTTTCACGGACGGACCGGATACACCCTGTCCATGACCAATACACACGATCCCCGGAAAACCCAGTATTTTCCAAAATTCGACTGGCCCCGGGTTTTAAACCCCAAAATGATTTTCCCCTTGAATAATGAAAACCTGCAAAAGGTAAAAAAAGCAGAATCTGATTCACTGAAACAAATAAACCAGGCCATTGAGAAGTATCCCGATGAAATTGCCGCTCTGATTCTGGAACCCGTTCAGGGAGAAGGCGGCGATAATCACTTCCGGCCGGAATTTATCCGTGAACTCCGCAAAATTTGCGACGATCATGAAATCCTCCTGATTTTTGATGAAGTCCAGACCGGTGTGGGACTCACGGGAAAGTTCTGGGCCTATGAACACTACGGTGTAAAACCGGATATTATCAGTTTTGGAAAGAAAAGCCAGGTGTGTGGGATTCTGGCCGGTACGCGAATCGATGAGGTGAAAAATAATGTCTTTGCCGAATCCAGCCGGATCAATTCAACCTGGGGCGGTAATCTGGTGGATATGGTCCGTTTCGGTTATATCCTCCGGATCATTGAAGAGGAAAACCTGGTGGAAAATGCACGGATTCAGGGTGCTTTTTTACTGGGTGAACTGGAGAAGATTGTTGGAGATTTTCCGGGACTCGTATCCAATGCCCGGGGAAAAGGACTCATGTGTGCTTTCGACCTGAAAGATGAGAAAACACGAAATGCGTTTCTGGGTGAACTGGAAAAGGAAAAGGTCCTGATGTTGGGATGTGGCGAAAAATCGGTTCGCTTCCGTCCCCACCTGAATGTAAGCCAGGATGAAATCCTCCATGGTATAGAAAAAATCAGACTTTCCTTGAAAAAGCTTACCTGATTGATTATACTTACACCCCCTACCCCGAAAAAGGTCGTCTTTCTACGGACGGCCTTTTTTCTTTTATGCAGGATATTGTATATTCACCTGGAACTGAATGATGTCACACGGAAAACTCTACATGGTGGCCACACCGATCGGAAATCTTGAAGATATCACCTTCCGTGCGGTGGAAACGTTAAAACGGGCGGATGTGGTTGCCTGTGAAGATACCCGTGTGACTCGCATTCTTTTGGATAAATATGGGATTACACCTCAGAAAATTATTTCCCATCATCAGCATAATGAAAAAAACAGTATCCCGGGCATTTTGAAATTACTACAGGAAGGACACATGGTGGCCCTGGTTTCCGATGCCGGTACACCTGTGATCAGTGATCCGGGTAATGGACTGGTCCGTGAAGCTGTAAAAGCCGGTATCCCCGTTATCCCCATTCCAGGTCCCTCTGCCGTAACGACCCTCTTAAGTGTATGCCATTTCCCCGTGGATATGTACACTTTTGAAGGATTCCTCCCCCATAAAAAAGGGCGTCAGACCCGATTAAAACAGATGGCAGAACGTGCCCATGTGACGGTCCTTTTTGAATCCACTCACCGAATACTCAAGTTATTGGAAGAACTACAGGTCTATTGCGGGGAGCGGGATCTGCTGGTTGGCCGGGAACTGACGAAGATTCATGAAACTTTATTCAGGGGTACAGTAAGTGAAGCTCAGTCCTGGTTTCAGGATCATCCCGTCAAAGGAGAATTTGTGTTGATCGTGGCTCCACCTGTTAAAAAAACAGCATGTGCCCAAAAGAAATCATGACTTCGTGCCATAAAATGAGTATCATTCAAAAAAATTGAGGAAAATTATGGGTTTTCAGGTTGTAGATCATCCACTGATTAAACATAAACTGGGACTTTTACGACGGGTGGATACAAGTATCTCTCATTTCCGGCAACTAACCCAGGAAATTACGATTCTCCTGACCTATGAAGCGACCCGGGATCTGATTCTGGAACCCCGGAGTGTGATGACCTGGCAGGGGAAAGCCCAGGCAGAACGCATCTCAGGTAAGAAAATATCCGTGGTACCCATTCTTCGGGCCGGACTGGGGATGCTGGATGGTGTGTTGGCCCTTATTCCCTCTGCCCGGGTGAATGTGGTTGGACTCTATCGCAATGAAGAAACCCTCTATCCGGTGGAATATTACAAAAAGTTCAATAATGATATTCAAATTCGGGATGCCTTAATCATCGACCCCATGCTGGCAACCGGACACTCCATGGCCAAGGTATGCGAAATGCTGGCAGAAGAAGGCTGCTCCAATATCAAAGCCTTGTGCATGGTAGCTGCACCGGAAGGAGTTCAATATATGGATGAGCATTTTCCCGGCGTGACAATCTATGCCGCCGCCCTGGATGACCATTTGAATGAGGATGGTTATATCATTCCCGGACTTGGAGATGCAGGGGACCGGATTTTCGGAACGAAGTAAATAACATGTGTTCATAATTAAATATCGTTTTTTCCCAAAATTTACCCTCTTTTATTATAAAATTCTTTCAATCGTAACTGTTTCATGTCATGTGAATCACATGTCCGCTTAAGGAATATGATAACTCATAACATAAAAAAAAGCGGGTCAATCCATGAAAAAATTGTTGATTTTGGGTGCCGGAACAGCAGGAACGATGATGGCCAATAAGTTGGTGAAACAGCTGGATAAGGAAGAGTGGAAAATCACCCTCGTAGACAAGGTGGAAGAACATTATTATCAGCCTGGGCTCTTATTTATCCCTTTCAATATTTACAAAAGGAATGATGTAATCAAGCCAAAACGGGATTTTATCCCCTCAGATGTGGATCTGATTATGTCAGATATTGAGGTCATCGAACCGGAACAAAACCGGGTGAAACTTCAAAACGGGCAGGTGTTAAGTTATGATTTTCTGATTATTGCCACCGGAACCCAGATGAATCCCGATGAAACAGAAGGACTCAAAGGTGACGGGTGGTATAAAAATATTTTCGATTTCTACACCCTGGAAGGTGCCTGTCATCTGCAGAAATTCCTCAAGTTTTGGCAGGGAGGAAAACTGGTGCTGAATATTACGGAAATGCCGATTAAGTGTCCCGTTGCTCCTTTGGAATTTCTATTTCTGGCGGATTGGTGGTTTACAGAGAAGGGAATCAGAGATAAGGTGGATCTGACTTTTGTCACACCCCTTCCCGGTGCTTTTACAAAACCACGTGCTGCTCAGATTTTGGGAGATTTTCTCCAGAAAAAAAACATCAATCTTGTGCCGGAGTTTAGCACAGGGTCAGTAGATTCGAAAGCCAATAAAATCCGTTCCTGGGATGAAAAAGAAGTGGATTATGATTTGCTGGTCACCATTCCCACCAATATGGGGGATCCGGTGATTGAACGCTCCGGGATGGGGGATGAACTGAATTTTGTTCCTACACACCCGAAAACACTTCAATCCAAAAAGTGGGAGAATGTTTTTGTAATCGGGGATGCCACCAATCTTCCCAGCTCCAAAGCAGGATCCGTAGCCCATTTTCAGGCGGAAATCCTCCAGGAAAATCTGTTGCGGGCCATTGACGGACTCCCGCTGAAGGAAGATTTCGATGGTCACGCCAACTGTTTTATTGAATCAGGCTTCGGTAAGGGCATGCTCATCGATTTTAATTACGATGTGGAACCCCTGCCGGGGAAATATCCCCTTCCGGGTATCGGACCCTTTTCCCTCCTGGAAGAGACAAAGATGAATCATTGGGGAAAAATGATGTTTCGATGGGTCTATTGGAATATCCTCATCAAAGGCGGTGAAATGCCTATTGAAGCCCAGATGAATATGGCAGGTAAGATCAGATGAAAGAGGATATTATGAGTAAAGAACTGGAAAAAATCCATGAAAAGCTGGATTTCCTGACAGAACAGGTAATGATAACCCGGCGAAAACAGGAAGAACTTCGTGAATTGAAGGAGGATCTGACTCCTGTCGTCTCTGATCTTTTCCAGACAGCCGTTCAGGAGCTGGATGATGTATCAGCTTACTTTTCTTATGAGGATTTGCTTTTTCTCATCAAAAAACTTCTCCGCAACACCAGGACCCTCATTGGATTGTTTGAACGGCTGGAAAGTGTCAATGATTTTGTCAACGATGTCATGCCTTTAACCAAGGATATGTTTGATGCCGCCCTGGAAAAGATGGATGAATTGGAAAAGAAAGGGGTCTTCAAATTGCTGAAAGAGGGGGAGGGTATGGCTGATAAAACCCTGATGGCATACACTTCCGGAGGCTTGGAAGCTCCTGAGAAAATATCTCTCTTTCGTGTGTTACGGGAATTGAATCAGCCGGAAGTAAAACGGACACTCTATGTCCTGCTTTCCGTGCTAAAAATCCTTGGTTCTCAATCAATCAATCAATCAACCAATCAAAAATAAAGGAGTCAGATCATGACTGAAAAAAAGATAGGAAATGTATCTGTAGATGTGGATGCAGAAGGGTTTATGACCGATCCAAACCAGTGGAATGAAGACGTTGCCAAAGCTATAGCCAAAGAGCTCGGCATTGAGTTGACTGAGGAGCATTTTAACGTCATTCGTTTCATGCGGAAGGATTACCAGGAAAATGGCACGGTACCTACCATACGCCGTTTGAACAAAGTCGGTGGAATTTCTACCAGGGATCTGTATCGCCTGTTCCCTGAAGGTCCTGCTAAAAAAGCCGCGAAAATTTCTGGATTGCCAAAACCCCAGGGTTGTGTTTAAGGAAAAGGAGTTATCATGTCTGAATCAAAGATAAAAAAAGTGTCCATCGTCATATCCAAAGGGTCTTTGGAAGGGGTTTATCCCGGACTTATCATGGCCAATGGTGCCCGGATGGAAGGTATTGATGCCACCGTCTTTTTTACATTTTTTGGTCTGGAAGCCATTATGAAGAAGAAGGCAGATAAAATCAAGGTGGCGACGGTTGGAAATCCGGCCATGCACATGCCCTCTTTGCTGGGAATTATTCCCGGGATGTCTGCCTTTGCCACCCATAAAATGAAAAAAGAGATGGAGAAACTGGATATTCCCCCGGTGAGTGAATTCATTGAAATGCTTTCCGATGCCGGAGCCGAACTCTATGCCTGTAAGGCCACGGTGGATATGTTTCACCTGACCAAAGATGATTTTGTGCCTCAGGTGAATGACATTATCAATGTCGCGACCTTTTATGAAAAATCTGCCGGTGCGGAAATTATCTTTACGTAATTTTTTAGTCGGCAGTCGACAGTCGTCAGTTGGCAGTCGGCAGTCGTTAGTCGAAAGTGGAAAGTCGAAAGTCAAATAGTTGATTGACTAGATTGATTAGATTGATTTGATTGCCTGCCCCATGAAATGAGCGCAGCGTATTTCACAGGGGATTGATTGGATTGGGGGATTGACACTTCGCCGTGTTCAGTATTCAAACGCCTTCGGCGATCAAAAATTCAAGCGGCACTTCGTGCCGTTCAATGGCTTCGCTGCGCTCAGCATTCCAGCACTGCTTCACAGTGTTCAAAAAAGAGGTCACCCATTCAAATCCGCATATCTGGAATTGAACACCGAACGCAGTGAGGTGCTTGAACGCTGCATAGCAGCGTTTGAAAGCCGCGTAGCGGCAATTATGAATTCAAGTGGCACTTCGTGCCGTTCAATGGCTTCGCTGCACTCAGCATTCCAGCACTGCTACGCAGTGTTCAAAAAAGAGGTCACCCATTCAAATCCGCATATCTGGAATTGAACACCGAACGCAGTGAGGTGCTTGAACGCTGCATAGCAGCGTTTGAAAGCCGCGTAGCGGCTATTGAACCCATGAGCCCATGAGCCCATGAGCCCTTGAACCCCTGAACCAACTATCAGGAGCGCAGCGACGCTAACTTTAGACAGGCCGCGGCCTGTCCCTACTTCCAGCTTCCAACCTCTAACTTCTGATAAAGCTGCGTTGCTGTCACTCGCTACTCGCTACTCGCTACTCGTCACTCGCTACTCGTTACTCGTCACTCCCATATTCCTCACATACATTTCCTGAAAATCCGGCCTTCCCGCCAGTTCGGAATGATTTGTCTCTTTCGCTAATTGCCGGATAGCAGGAATATATTCCTTATTTTTTAAAATCAGTTCGCACCCGGCCAGACTTCCATTCCCAAGATACTTAAAAGCATCTTCCGGAAGGCAGGGAAAAATACCGGTCTCCATACCGGCATCGGGACGGATATAGTGCCCGAATCCTCCGGCAAGAACCAGGAAATCCAAATCTTGAGGTGATAATCCGGCATCCTTTAAAAGCATTTTCCGTGTGGCGGCTATGGCTCCCTTTGCCATTTGATAGGCCCGGATATCCTGGGGGGACAGATACACATTTTTATCAATCCTGAAACCTTTTTGGGGAATTTTTTCCACAAACCGGCCATCATCTGTAATGAGCTTTTGTTTCCACAGGGTGTGAATACTGTGAATCAATCCACTTCCGCAAATTCCACGGACAGCCTGATTATCAATTGTCACTGCCTGAAACCGGCCATTCCCATTAAAAAATAAGTCACTTACCGCCCCTGGCTCTGCCTGCATGCCACAGGTAATTCCTGCACCTTCCATCACAGGACCCGCCGGTGCAGATGCCGCCACGGAAAATTCCAGTGTCTTTAACACAATTTCACAATTGGTTCCCAAATCCATCAGAAGATATGTGGCATTCTGCGGCAGGATTTCCCGGCAAATTAGCAAATCTGCTGCAATATCACCCCCGATAAAACTGCCGATTCCGGGTAATACAGTGATTTTTCCCTGGGGGTGCATTGAAAGTCCACTAAAAGCACCTTTCAGAATTTGCATGTTTGTGACCGGAGCGATATAAGGCGCTGTGACCAGTGAATCCATGGATAAACCCAGAAAAAGATGCGTCATGACCGTATTTCCGGCCATTACGACATGAACAATATCCTGTGGCTGATTTGTCAGATCCTGGATCAGATTGTTTATTGCTTTGATGATTACTTTCTGAAGTGTTTTGGCATTTTCAACCGATTCTGTTGCGGCGTTTGCCCGGCTGATGATATCTGTCCCGTACTTGTCCTGGGGATTGGTCCGGCTTTGGATTCCCAGGCGTATACCGCTCTTCAGATCATGCAGGGTGACGACAAGAGTGGTTGTTCCGATGTCCACGGCCAGCCCCAAAGGATTTTTGATACATATCCCCCCCGGTAAGTCTGGATTCAATCTGCTTTCCAGTTCAATCCCGTCAGATAAGATGTGCAGTCCCTTTTTATTGACTATCTCTTCGATTTTAATCCATATATCTTCTGTCATGTGATGCTGACACGCCAGGCGAATTCCATGATCCAGGAATTCCTGCGGGATATTTTTTTTCTCTGCCGGGGTTGGTAACGGGGGGGAGGACAGATATCGGACCCGGCATTTTCCACAACTTCCGTATCCTCCACAGGGGGTGTCCAATGGTATTCCATGATCCTGGAGTGCCCGGGATATTTGTATTCCCTCCTGCACAGTCAGAGTCTTATCCTGACCTTGTTCCCGGATGGTCAGCTTGAAAGTATTCATTCGATTTCTGCCGGTTTGATAAGGATGGTTTTTTCCAGGCTATAATGAGCTTTGCCCGGAGGAAATCCCTTTCGCTTGACGACATGCTTTCGCTCAGTGCACACTACCGGAACCAGCGATGCGTGTTTCTCTTCGCTGAATCGTGCCGCAAGGGATGCAGCATATTCAATCAAATGTCCCGGGATATGGGCCTTCCCCTCACGACGAATAATAACATGGGATCCTGTGGAATTTCTTGTATGGAGCCATAAATCATTTTTATGGGAGAGATGGAAGGTCATATCGTCATTATCCCTGGCTGATTTGCCGACCCAGATACGCCAGGATTGATAGAAAAATTCCCGGTATGGCAGACGGGTTATATCTGATTTTTGGGGATTTTCCATCCGGTTCAGGCGTCCTATCAGGTCTTTATTTTTTTTCAACCACTTTCTGAGATCATGTAATGTCTCAATGGCTTCCAGTTCGGTGATCTTTGCTTTCAATTCATCGTATTCTTTTTTCAGTACCGATTCTGTATCCCGGGATTCCTGCCGGGCCCGTTCAAGTTTTCGGGCTCTGTTGTAATAGCGCTGTGCGTTGGCTTGTGGGGATAAATCCGGTTTCAGCGGGATGGTTTCCGGATAGTCCCGTGGGCGGAGTTCTATGGGAATCTCAGCTTCTTCCTGTCCCGGCTGCAGCGTACTGAGCATGGTCATTAGGATGTCCCCATAAATCCGGTAGCGTTCAATAAGATCTGCCTGTTCTTCTGTTTTGGAAAGTTGCCGGATTCTATAGGAAACTTTTTCTGCACGTGAAGATAGTGCCGTTATGATCCGGTTTTTTTCTGGTTTGAAATGGAGCTCTTTTAACCTGCCGGTGATGTAATCCCGGTAATTGTCGTAAAAACGATGGGGATTAAATTCTTCCCGGAGAAGTGGAAGCAGGATAAAACGACCGCCCAGCACCTGACCATTGGCCCGGGAAATTTCCTGCTGAAGATCAGGCCAGGAGAGATCCGGAAATAAATCATGGAATCGTTTTTTCCATCGCTCGTTCAGGCGTGGATCGTCTGAAAGAGACTGAAATGATACAGGTGTGGCATCAAAATAAATGGTCTGATCCGTTGATTTTTTAAATGTATCCATACTGGAAGGGGATATAAAATAGACATTATTTTTTGGAGGCCGGATACGCAGGATGATAGCCTGATCCTCTGTAAAATTCATGCGGATGTCCCTGTCTGTACCGGCGATCTCAGCTTCCACAAATTCGGCCGGTTTGAAATCTGAAAAAATAGGGACTTTTTGCCCCGGCGGTTGAATGGGCTGGAGAAAAAGAAAGGGGAGAGACTGATCCAGGTGAATCCGGATGGAATCCTTCCGGGGATTGTTATTTTGAATGACAAGTTCACTTTTTACATGGGAATAACATGTTTCAAACACCTCACCTTTCAGGCGGGCATTCATCACATGGCACAGTTTTTCCCAGGTAAACCAGGAGGTAATCATGGGGTATTGCCTTTTCAGATCATTGATGTTTATTCACCGGAATGTACAAATCCTGTCAGGGTTTGGCAAAGAGATGGCGATATTCGGAGTATTCTTCAAGCAGTTCCACATGGGAGCAGATATCCCGAATTTTTCCCTGATCAAGCCAGATAATTTTGTCTGCCTGTTTTGCGGTGGCTTCCCTGTGTGTGGTGACCAGCACCGCACGATTGATGGAATCCTCTCGGAGCCGTTGCCACAAAATTCCTTCGGTTTTGGCATCCAGAGCGGATGTGATATCGTCCATAATCAGAATCTTCGGGTTATGGACAAGTGCCCTTGCCAGGGCAACCCGGGCTTTTTGACCACCTGAGAGTCCCACACCACCCTGCTGCAGGATTGTATCCAGTGTAAATTCGGTATCTGCAGCTGCCAGTTTCAGGGCTTTCAATACGGCGGTTTCATCCAAATCACGGCCCATCAGGATGTTTTCACGAACGCTTCCGGTAAAGAGGACGACTTCCTGTGGGACATATCCGATAAGGTTTGCCAGCACTTCCCGTTCCATGTGACGGGGGGGGATATCTCCCAGGTGTACATCCCCGGTGGTGGAAGGATAAATACCTATTGCCAAATTCAGCAGCGTTGTTTTGCCGCAACCTACCGAGCCGGTCACAGCCGCGATTTCTCCGGGTTGAATGGTGAAGGATATATCCTGAAGGATGGGTTCCCGGCTGTCCGGAAAAGTGAACGAGGCTTCATGGATTGAAATGGAGGGGGGCAATTTCTTGGGCCTGCTTTGACCGTATTCTGCATCGGAAAATTGTTCTAAATTTTCCAGCCGGGAGATAGAAGCCTCTACCATTTTCGTAGATACAAAAAACCAGCTGATGGTCCAGATCGTTTCGGTCATGCCTGACAGATAGGCCACAAAGGCGTAGAATTCGCCCAGACTCATGCGCCCCTGCTGAACGAAATAACCTCCCACAAAAAGAATAATCACAAGTCCCACCTGATTGATCATGGCTCCCAGGCTTTCCAGAAAGGAACGGATTAAAACCACCTTTTCCTCTGCGCTGACCCGTTCTTTCATCACACGTCGGAAAATTTTCCCCTGGGCTTTTTCTGCCACATATCCCACCACAATCCGGATGCCTGAGAAGGCAGATTCCAATACATCCACGGTTTCGCTGGTCCGTTTCTGGCGAAGGCTGTATGCCCGTTGCTGAATATGTTCTGTTTTGGCAATAACCCAGATGATAACAGGCAGGGGTGCCACGGCGATCAGAGTCAGCCGCCAGTTCAGGGAAAGCATAAGGGCGATACTGAATCCCAGGGTGAGAAAAGCTTCCACCGGCCGGAGAATTCCTGAAGCGGCATACCAGGCGATTTTCAAATCTCCGTCAATATCATCTGTGAGCCGGGTTGTCAGATCTCCGGTCCGGTGCCGGGCAAAAAAGGAGTAATCCTTATTCATGATTTCATGGAAATAATTCAGACGGATATCCATACCAATGCCCATATTCATGAAATAACGCGTGGCAGGAAGCAGCCATTGGGTGATTTCACGGACAAGCCCCACACCGAGTATAATCCATACCCAGGTGAGAATATTGTCGTAGTGGATATCCCGGGTTAGGTGATCGATCACAAATTTAAAAATATAGGGATAAACTGTTTTGGCGGCGATGGCGAGGGTCGTAATCAGCAGGAGGATGCCCATGCCTTTGCGCCGGAGTTTCCAAAAGGGGAGGAACCATCGGAGGACGTGTTTCATGCCACACCCTCCCGTTGTTTCATGATCAGGTCATAATAAAATCCTTCTTTCATCATCAGTTCGTCATGATTACCCATCTCCATAATTTTGCCATCCCGGATAAAAAGGATGATATCGCAATGCCGGATGGTGGACAGACGATGGGCTACAATGAAACTTGTCCGCTCTTCGATGAGGGTATTGATGGCGTGTTGGATTTTTTGTTCGGTTCCGGGATCCACAGAGGAAGTTGCTTCATCCAGAATAAGGATGGAAGGGTTCACGGTAAGGGCCCGTGCCACAGCCAGAAGTTGCCGTTGTCCGTAAGAAAGATCTTTTCCCCCTTCAGCCAGATTGTCATGGATGGAAATTCCCCGTTGAAAAAGGACGGAATCGATGCGGCTTACCTGTATGGCATGGTGAATCTGATCTTCGGGGATATCCTCACGGAAAGCCATGAGATTTTCCTTCACGGAAGCCGGGAAAAGGTAAAGATCCTGAAGCACCAGACCGAAATGATGCCGCAAATCCTGTACGGCAAAGCGCCGGATATCTGTCCCGTTGATATAAACAGCCCCCTCATCCGGATCTCTGAAGCGGCACAAGAGACTGAGGATCGTTGTTTTTCCGCCGCCGGTTGGACCTACAATGGCTACAGACTGGCCGGCATGAACGTCGAACGAAATATTTTTCAGGACCGGTTTATCCTGTTCATAACCATAAGACACGTTTTTGAACTCAATCCGGCGGATTTCATCAGGAAAGGGGAGAGGATCCGGTACATCAGGGAGGACCGGTTTCATTTCAAGTGTGTTGAAAATGCGGTCTGCAGCACCGCCTGCCCGTTGAATTTCCCCTAGTTGTTCGCTCAGCATGATAATTGGCCAGTAAATTTGAGCAATGTATTGTGAAAAGAGAATCAGGGTCCCGATTGTCATGGTGCCGGCACTGATCCATTTGGATCCAAAAATCAACACGGCCATAGTTACCAGGACTTCCATAAAGGCGAGTCCCCGGAAGATGCCGTATTCTACATAGGCTATTTTTGCCGCAAAGCGCCGGTAGGATTCATTCTCTTTTTCCAGCCGCCGGGCAGCCCAGTGTTTCCGGTTGAAAATCTGGAGTATGGATACCGATTTCAGAAATTCTGCCACAATTCCACTGATGGTGGCATAACGGGCACGTTCCTCACGGAAAAACGGCCGTAGATATTTAAACAGAAAATATGTCCCGGTGATGACCACCGGCAATACCGCTGCAACAATCAAAAAAAGCCGGTAATCCACAATGAGCAACATGACCATGGCACCCACAAGCATTCCAGCCGCCATGAGAACCCGTTGCATCATGGTGGATGTCAGGGAAATAAGACGCTGGGCATCGGATTCAATCCGACTAACCAGCTTGCCTACAGGATATTTTTCCAGGTAAGGGAGTCCAAGGGTCATTAAATGGTCAAAAAGCTTGATTTTGATGTCACTGATTGCCCGGACACCGGCTAATTGCAGGAGCCAGGAGGAAAAAAAACCGACAATGGCGGATAAAACCATGGTGCCCAAATAGAGGAGAGCACCATTGCGGACCGGCCGATAGCTGTCGGATGGGATGGCTTTATCTACGATGTACATGAGGATGCGGGGTTGAAGAAGTATGAGAAACACACCGGTTAATGCCAGAAAAAAGGCCCCGATAAAAATAGTCCGGTATGGCCGGATAAATGGATATACCTTTTTAAAAATGTTTCGGGTCGAAGGGATGTTGCTCCCCTCATCTTCAAATGAATCGTCCTCATTCCACCACATGACTCGTCTCTCTTTAAGGCGTTAAAATTACGATGATTTGAAAGAGAGAGGAAAAGAATTATGAATGATGAATGATGAATGATGAATTGAATGATGAATGATGAATTGAATGATGAATGATAAATTGAATGATGAATGATGAATTGGATGTGTAACAAGGTTCAGTAGTAGTGGCAGGGCACGCCTGCCACTACTCTACACTCTCAACTCATCACTCATTCTCTTATATTATGGTATAGGAAAAAGGATGTTGTATGGCGAAAACACGATATGAGGAAATGACTCTGCAATATGGCAGAGATGAAATTTTGATTCGTATTGACCGTCCGGAGCGGGAATCGGATGTGGTTTTGGTGTTGGGACATGGGTACTACCATGATATGGAGGATGATTTATTACAGTATCTGGCACAAAAACTGCCGGAAGAAGGACTTTTGGTAGCCCGGTTTAATTACCCCTTTGCCCATAAACGGTGGAAAGGACTCCCCCATGCTTCCAAATGGGTCCCTTTTTATCAGAAGGTATTGGAACGTATTCAGACAGAATCTTTTATCCCTGAAAATTCCTATTATTTTACCGGTGGGAAATCCCTCAGTGCCCTGGTTTCAGCCTCTTTACCGGATCATCAGGATACGGGAAAGATATTTCTCGGGGCACCCCTTGAAATCCGAAAAGGTTTTCTCCGCTGGCCTGTCAGTCCTGAACCTTTTTTAAAGCAATCCGTTCCCATGCTTTTTGTTCAGGGAAGTGAAGACCGCTATGCACCCCGGCGGAAGGTGGAACTTCTCATGGGTAAACTGAATCCCCGGGGACATCTTCTCCTGATTCCCGGTGCAGATCACTCCCTGAAAATCCAAAATCAGCAAAACCGGTCACAAAAAGAAGTATATCAGGAAATTTCTGATATTATTTTATGGTTTGTCAGCGAATCCCTCAGGAAAAAGCTGAAGAAAAACTAAAATCCGGGAAAAGCGTAGAATAAACGTCAAATCGTAAACAGATGTAAAATATTAAAAAAATATCAAAAGACATATTCCCAGGTTGCTTATAAATCATAAAATCGTCATATTTGCATTATAGAAACAGACAGGAAAAAGAGGTGTTCACATGGAATTTTGGATTACACTTGCAGCACTCATCGTCATACTTGTCCTTGTATGGCTGATCGAGTACCGTTACCGCCGGCCGGATCAGATTGTTTTGCGGGAGCGGAAGGGGGTTGTTGAGGAAAACAAGAAGCGCTGGTATCCCCGGCATACATCCCTGGCTCTTCCAGGGAATGTGTATGCCGTACAATCCCAGGTAGATACGGAAGCCCGTGGGAAGCTGGGAGTCCGGGTCGTGATGGATCTGGCTGTGGCACCCTCGAGAAATCATTTACATGCACTGGTCCGGGCCGGAGGATGGTCCTCGGATGTGGTGGTTCATGCCACCCGGGAACTGGAGCGGCGCACCCATGCCCTGATTCGGGAGTTTGCAGAACAGAAAGATATTGACGTCCTTGAACCGGAAATTCTTAAAAAGCAATTGACAAAACAGGTTTCCGAAATGGCTCTTCTTCTGGGATTGGAGCTGGACAATCTGCATATTCAGAGTATTGAACCCCTGGATAAGCGGATAACGGAAGCCATGCAACGGCGTGAGGCGGACCGTATTTTGGAAGAGACAGAAAAGGCCAGTCAACAAGCCCGGGTCTCAGCGGAAAAAGCCCGCATTGAAGCAGATACGGAAATTGCAGACCGGGAGCATTCTCTCCGCTTGAAAAAACTGGAACTTTTAGGAAAGGAACAAGCCCGGGAAGCAGCCCTGGCAGAAGCAAGAGTCCGGGAAGAACAAAAACGCCGGCTTATGCAGATAGAAACTGAAAGCCGGGAGATGGAACTGTTGAAATCCCATCCTGAGATGATTCTGCTTTCACCACAACTGGCACAGCTTGCCGAATCTTCCCAACAGTTGAGGAATGCCCGGACGGTTGTCAATCTTCAGGGACAAGATGGTTCTGCTGTCGGATTTATTCAGGAACTACTGCAAGATGTGCTGAAACGGTTACAAAAGAGCGAAACAAAGGAATCCTGACGGTTTCATGCCTGATACGCAATCACATATCCCCCGGCTGAATCCCTTGCGGGTAGCCCGGATTTCTGAAATCAGCGAACTGACATCCGGTGCAGGTGTTTCCGATGTCCGCCGGGTGAGTTTTCACATTGGAAATCCGGTCCAGGATATCCGACTGGAAGGAAAAACACTGGCTCTCCTTGCGGGAGATGAAAATCCCGGTGAACATCCTCTATGGCCCTTGATTGTAAAAGCGACATCAGCCAGTATTCCCTATGCCCCCCGGGGAGGATACCGGAGTCATGATATCCCCGAACTGGTCCGGATCATTCATGACCATTTGCTGAATACAGAACGGGAGGGACTTGAATACCATGTGGGTGAAAATGGTGACCCTCGGGAAATAATTTTTAGTTCCGGTGGACATTTTGAAACACTCCGGGTCTTCCTTCGGGTTCTGAACACCTCTCTTGAATCCCCAACAGCCCGGATCCTTGCCATCGGGACAGATTTATCTCTCATTGCCTCCGATTATGAGCGGCTCCGTTTTGTTACTTTACCGGAAAAACCTCAAGACCTTTTTTCAAGGGATAAATCCCCCGTCTTTTTTATCATCGGACATCATCTGTCTGAAAGTGAACGGAAACTATATCGTCAGATAGCCCTTGATTTCCCGGTCATGTTTGTGGAAATGAATGATGCCCCTAATCACCTTTCACTGGCACGGGAAGCTGGACTCCGGGATCATGTTATCCGCTTTCTGAGTCCGGTTCTTTTTGATCCACGTCTTGCCTTTATTCCCGTCGTGACTGTCCTTGGGAACAGCAGCTACCTGCAACAAATGGAAACCCTCCATTTCGAATTGAAGGGTACACCTTCTGCAGCGGAAATTTGTACCCTGGAAGCTTTTTTGACCGGCGAAACAGAATTAAACCCGGATCCGGATCTTCAAACAGGCGTGGGTCAAAGACAATTTCCAGAAAATACACGGTTGAAATCCTTTTGGGAAAGGACCCGTCAAAGCACAGACCGCATCCTGGGGGAATCCCCCCTTGTGAAGCGCCATTCGCTGAAGGATCCTCTTATATCGATGAGTCGAACAGAGCTTTTGGACTTCTATGTCAATCTGAGCCGGCAACCGCATAAAATCCACGACCTGGAGCTTTCATTTCTGGCGGCTTTTCTCCGTTCTTACCCCTTTTACCGGCAGCAGGAGTGTTGCGTTGTCAGCGGATCGGCACGGACTGCCCTGGCTATCCTTGGACAACACAGTGGGATTGAGGACGTGATTATTTCGGATATGAGCTGGAATTATGAGCATGCTTTTCCTCGCTGCCGGACTATTCCCCCTTTGCCCGATCTACGTCCCGATGTTACCGGCATTTTGAATACAGTCGATGCCTGTTTGCGCCGGGATCCGTCCTGGCGTGATAAAGGGGCGGTGGTTGTGAATACACCACACAATGCCACAGGATTGGTATGGAAAGGGGAGACCCTGGATTTTCTGATCCGAGAGTTAGCTATCCGCCATATCCGGATTATTGATGATTTATCGTATTATGGGCTTGCTCCTTCCAACCATTTTAGGCCTGAACCTTCCATCCGCCAGCGGGCTTTAAAACTCCGGGAACAGGGTATTATCGCCGATGAGGCACCCGATCTTATTTTTACCATTCACTCTCTATCCAAAACAGACTGTCTGGCCGGAGCCCGCCTGGCTGTAGCCCATCTTCCTCATCCCAAAATCCGCGAACGTTTTCAGGCCGTGAATCAAAAAATCCACCCCAATCCCACAGCTTTGTTAATCGGGCTTCTTTTCTATAAAAATCCTTTTTCCCGACTGGATGAATCCCGAAGACTGAGAAACAGAATTCTGAACGAGCGGATGACGGCCTTGGAGCAGGCTCAGAAGGAGCTGCCGGCATATCGGAACAGGCAGCATATCATCATTCACAGACCGGAAGGGGCCATGTATCCCCGGCTTGAAATCAAAGATTTGCCACCAGGTGTCTCTATTGACCTGTTGGCAACGGAACTGGCCAATCAGGGGATTGGTCTGATCCCCTTAACGGCTTTTGCCCGCACATCTCTTGGATATATAGCTGCCTGCAAAAGTTTCAGGCTCTCCCTGGGAGGCAAAGATTCCGCTGAAGATCTGCAGTTTAAAACCCGCCGGATGTTGATAGATTTGAACCGGATCATCCAAATCAAAGCCGCATCGGTACGTCGGGTGAATTTACCCCCGGCAACATTGCGGGAACCGTCCTTTGACACTTTCAGGCCTCAATGGGAATCTGTCTGTCGGGACATTTTCAGGTTTGCTGTTGAAAACGGGATGAACCGTGTCCTGAAACGGAATCTTCCCCTGGATGGCCCTTCCGGATTAAAACCATTTTTAAATGAACGGATGAAGACGTTTACCCAACAGTTTCTGGATGCCTGCGCTTTGAATGAAGCCCGGGCACTCTGGATCCGTTCTCAAAAAACCCAATCCCTGCGGAAAATGCTGCAGGACGAATTTTATAAAGAATTGGATGAAGAACGGGCGGAACGGTTTAAACACCGTTTATTTGACCGGACTGTTCATCCTACGCAAATTCATGCCCTGCCGGTTGAGCAGGATTTTCGCAGCATCATCGATTTGATTTGCCGGGGGAATGTTGTGACCCATGAACTGAAAATGCGCCTGGCACGCTCGCTGGTGCATGAATTTTTAGGTGAAAATGTGGCCATCTCCTCGTCTCAGGAAGCAGATGAGCTGGTCCTGGATGTCAGAGCCTGGCAGGATGCTGAAGCCCGGGCAGAAATGTTTCATGGTGTGAAAAATCCGGTTCTCCTTTCCTTCTGGAGCGACTGGGATGGAAGTTCACGTCCCAGCGGACAAGGACACCGCCTGGCTGCAGCAGTCCTTCTATATGATGTTCAGCGAATGGCCGGACTTCTGAAACATGCCCGAAAAATTGATCCGTCCTATATTCCACCGGAAGACCTCTGGAAAAAAGTCCAGAAACTGGAGGAAACAACCCGCAATTTCTGGAAACTTTTAAACCGGATTACCGATTTGACGGTAGAGCTGGCAGAACGTTATCAATCCCTTATGCCCTATGATCTGGTCAATCCGTCCGCGTTCCGAAAAGTGCTGGGAAAGGTAGGGCTTTCAGGGGACCCGGTGCGGAAAATCTGGCAACACAATGATAAACTGGAACGGCAAATGCAAAAACTCCGGGAAGAACGACGCTTCTGGCTGGAGTACTATTTTTTGCTGAACAAACAGCTCCGGAAAACAATCCACGATTTTATTCCCCGGATGGCCGGCAGACTGGATGACCCCACCCTTTCTCTACCATTCGTGGCATTCAAAAGCGCGGTCAAACGGGTTGCCCTGACACCCCGGATTCATCAGAAGCAGATTATGGATAGAGATCAGTTTGCCATAGATACAACTATCTATAATATCTGTGAGATTAATATGCTGGCACAACAAACCGGGCATCCTCGGATGGTGCCTGCCCTTCAGGTAAGCATGAGTGATACTCCAAAGGCTTTTGTCAATCTGGACCGGAAGTTTATACAACACCGGGAAACGATCAGCCGTTCAGGTAGACAACCGGTTCCCCCGGTATGGATCATTCCCCTCTTTGAAGAGATGGACCGGGTGAAAAGTATTCGCCAATATCTGGATGAGCTTTGGTCTTATGCCGCCCGGACACGGCGGGTAGATCAGAGTGAGCAGGATCGATTTAAAGAAATGGTATGTGAATTTTTTATCGCCGGTTCGGATTTAAGTCAACAGGTGGGTCAGGCTGGGAGTCAGGAGTTATATCAGCATGCACGGGTGGATATCAAAGAGTGGCTGGCAACCCGGGGACTGGCCGCTGACGTGCGGGTGAAATTGGGCAGTGGTGAGCCCATGCAACGCCAGGGGGGGTATTATGATCCCCTGGCGGGTAAACCGGTAACAGTATCGGAAGGGCTGAAGGAATTGCCGGATGGACCTTTGAAGCTGCAACTCTCATCAGCCCGCTTTCCCCTGAGAGGTATCTGGCAGGGATGGGAATTCCGGACCTTTCAAAGTACCGTAAGTGAATGCATCCGTTTTTTAAGCCTTGAAGACAGAACGGCTCTCCTCCATCACCTGTCAGTTTCGTCAAAAGACCATGCCGATCAGGTCCGCCGGATGAATGATACTTTTCAGGGAACCCGAAACCGGTCTGTAATGCAACGGAGGCAAATGATTGAATCCCTTTACGGCTTGAGCCCCGATACGGCGATGGATCGTTTTATTGATATTCACACACAAAATTTCCGGCAGATTCTTTATGGACGGCATGAAGACCTGACAGGCCTTCACCTGGTCAGCTATTTTCTCTCGAGAATTGTCCCCACGCTTCGTGACCGGCCGACGATACGACCTGTGAGTGGACAGGAAAGACAGGAACTTTTACAGCGTTTGGCACAAATTATTCCCATGGCAGAAAGCGGCAGCATGCTCCGGGCTATCGGTCATCAACGCAGCCAAACGGTGATGATCGGGGTGAATCAACTGTCAACCGGACTTTTTCGGGCTTTTCGGCAGTTTATGGAGGATCCGGAATGGAAAGGAGAAGGCGAGACAATCCTGAAGGACAGAATCTTATCCCGTTTGCCCTGCCTGGATATTCTGAAAACCCTCCGCCTTTATCAGGATCCTGACCTGAAAATTGTAAAGGAAGCAGCCCTGGCTTTTCCACCGGGGAATTCAGCTTTTGCCGCCCTTGAAGAAGACCATCAGCTTATCCGCGAGATGATTCCTTTTCTTCAGGGAGAAGTGTTAAGACAATTGGGACTTCCTGTACAGGATATTTTAACTGAAAACGGAGTGGATCCGGATATTTTATCTGCGCTTCATCCCGAACTGGCCGTTTTAATGCAATCCGATTTTATGAACCGGGATACAGAAGTATTTCTTTTATCGATTCACCATATTCCCTCCGATAACTGGCTACAAGCTGTTTTGTCGGAGTTGGAAAAACCGGGTATCATCGAATTTCATCGGAAGGCTGTGTGGGATATTGTTTCAGACAGTGTTCTGGAAAAGATTAAAAGTTTTAATGAATTGGCGGCTGCTTTGAATACCTTGGCAGGGATATCCCCTGATGTAGCTATGGATGGGCAGACTGACAATTCTGTGGGCAATCTCTTTCGGCAGGTATTGCGCCTGCCATCCTCACCGGAGGATGATCGCCTGAAAATACTCCTGCTGGAGGCCGTCCGAATGCTCCGTACCGCGACCACCCGGCAGACAGAAGTTCCGGTGGATGTTCTAAGAGTGATTCGGGATGTTCAGCAAATTATTAAAATGGAAGAAACCGCCCTTAAAATATCAGAACGCAATCTTATTCAGGCTCACCTGTTGGCAGTAGCACGACTGACAGGCGAAAACGGGTAAAAGAGTTGAGAATTAAGAGGGGAGAGTAATAAGTTTGAGTTGTGAATTATTAGTTTGGTTTTGTGTGTTATTTGACGAACTAAATCATGGATTCATCTTATGAAAAAAGGACACACCCCTCGCACCTCGTCACTCGTCACTCATCACTCGTCACTCAAGTAATAATCCCGTGCTTTTTTCCCACTTTATAAAATTTATCCAGGCAAAAATTGAGCTGTGATTGTATATGAGTCGCCATGTAGCTGGTTCGTAAGAGGCACCGGTTTTCCGGAACAGCAGGCGGGATCACTGGATTCGTATAGACCCCTTCTTCAAAAAGGTCTTTCCACACCCGAAAGGTTTTCATCTCTTCACCGATGATCACAGGAACGACCGGTGTTGTGCTCATTCCGATATTGAATCCCATTTTTTTTAAATTCTTCTGAATATAGGCGGCATTTTCCAGGACTTTTTTCCGGCGCCAGGGTTCTTTTTCAATGATATCCAGGGCTTTGGAGACCATTGCCACATTCGAGGGGGGTAATGCGGCTGTAAATATCATGGTCCGGGTATGATGCTTCAGATAATCGATAACCGGTTCTTCTGCTGCGACAAATCCTCCCACACAGGCCAGAGATTTACTGAATGTTCCCATAATCATATCCACCTGATCCGTCAATCCAAAGTGAGCGGCTGTCCCGTTTCCTTTAGGACCCAATACCCCCAGGGAGTGAGCATCATCCACCATCAGGCGGGCCCCGTATTTACGGGCGATCTGCACAAGTTCCGGCAGATTAATAATATCCCCTTCCATAGAAAAGATTCCATCCACGACGATAAAACGTCCTTTTGTTTTATCTGCAGCAGAAATCTTATTTTCAAGATCTTTCATGTTGTTATGCTTAAAGCGGATAATCTCTGCCCGGGAAAAACGGGAACCATCCACAATGGAAGCATGATTGAGTTCATCACTGAACAAAAGGTCTCCAGGTCCTACCGTGGTGGCAATGACGCCTAAATTAACACCGAAACCGGTTGAAAATACCAAAGCAGCCTCTTTGCCTACAAACCGTGCCAATTTAACTTCCAGTTCATCATGAAGAACCAAGTTCCCATTTAAAAATCGGCTTCCCGTCAAGCCGGACCCATATCTGCGAATGGCTTCGATGCCCGCTTCTGCAATTTCCGGATGCTTTGTAAGTCCCAGATAATTGTTGGATCCCAGCATCAATACTTTTTTTCCCTCTATAACAACCTCTGTTGTATCAGATTCCTGAATTTTCAGAAAATAAGGATAATACCGTAACGCTTTGGCCGTTTTGGCCCGTGTAAAATTGTACATTTTGTTGAAAACATCGGGATATTCACTAAAAAATTCAGATTTTCGGGCTTTTAACTTTTGCTTTGCAATCTCTTTCATCTCGGATAACATGGAGGTTCCTTTCTATTGAAATAAGAACAAATATAAGGAAAATTGGGGGAGTTCAGAAAGATTATGTTTTGCTATAAGAGGCGAGGTGTGAGATATGTGTATCGAGTATCGAAAATCAAGACTTGACTTTCAACTTCTGGCACTTTGAGTCCCAATAGATTATGGTTAAATTTACCCATGATTCAAAAGGCAAAACAAGATGGTTTTCAGGGTTTAAGAGTCATGGTTTTGTCTCTTTCCCACATGCTGCATGATACATATTCTTCCTTTTTAGCGCCTGTTTTACCGTTGATTATTGAAAATCTGGGAATTTCCTATGCGTTGGCGGGGCTTTTATCTGTCATACAACGGATTCCATCCCTTTTAAATCCTTTTGTCGGGCTGGCCATAGATCGTTTACCGGTAAAATATTTTATTATTTTTGCCCCTTTGGTGACAGCTATAAGCATGAGTCTTATCGGTTTGGCTCCAAGTTATGGCGTCCTGGCGATTTTGCTCTTTGTCAGTGGTGTGAGTTCAACGGTTTTTCATGTTCCCGCCCCGGTGATGATCCGACGCCTTGCCGGGAAACGGAACGGGATGGGAATGAGTTTTTATATGTTTGGTGGAGAATTGGCACGGACCCTGGGACCTTTGACGATTTTGGGTGCTATTAGCCTGTGGGGATTTGCCGGAAGCTGGCGTTTGACAGGCTTTGCCCTGGTGGTGACGGTTTTGCTGTGGTATGAGCTCCATTCTGTGGATCTCCATGCCCGAAATGAAACACAATCTGACTCCATGCCCCATATCCGGGAGGATGTGAAACAAATCATCCCTTTCCTGGCCATGATGGGAGCCATGTTTTTCTTCCGATCCTCTATGAAAAGTGCCCTGACTATCTTTTTACCGACCTTTTTGAAAACCCGGGGAGCAAGCCTCTTTTTTGCCGGAGCCGGTCTTTCGGTGCTCCAGTTTGCAGGTGCAGCAGGGACTTTTATCGCCGGGACTTTCTCTGATTATTTCGGCCGACGCAAAACCTTGATTTTAATTACCAGTGTGAATCCCATCCTCATGGCTCTCTTTATTCTGGCAAAAGGGATATGGGTTTTGCCGGTCCTCCTTTTGACTGGATTTTTTCTCTTTGCTTTTGGCCCCGTTACCCTGGCCATGGTCCATGATATCCCCCATAACCGGCCGGCTTTTATTAACGGACTCTATATGACCATGAATTTTGTCCTCAGTGCCCTGGCCACTTTTCTTATCGGATGGCTTGCAGACCTTTGGGGACTTGAATCCGCCTATATCATCGCGAATATCATGGCTCTGGCCGCCATTCCCTTCGCCGCAAAAATCCCCCTGAAAACATCTCCTCCTCACACACCCAATTCATAATTCATCATTCATCATTCATCATTGATCCCACTCCGAAAAGTCGACAGCCATGCTCGGGTACAGGCGTTATGACAGGCGTCAAATAGTCTATAAGTCTTTGATAATCAGTAATATAACTTGATATTGTTGATAAAATATTGTAAAATATGAGCAATATTTTAAGAGGCAAAGATGTTCAAAGAGACAGAGTCCAGTCGGCCGGTAGAGTTGTTTGGTGATGTAGAGAACCTGTTAGAATGGAACAAGAAGAAGCTGAAGAAATACCGTGATGAGACGCGATGGCACAATCAATTCCGGTGCATGGTCTATGATGTCATTGACGAGACGCCTTACCGGATATTGTTTGATGCGCGGATGGGCGCACCGAATGCCCCAGTAAAACAGTTGGTATCCATGATGATTATCAAAGAGCTGTTTCGCTGGAGCGACAGTCAGTTATTTGAGCAGTTTGAGTTTAATGTTTTGGTCCGTCGCGCCATCGGAATCGACACGCTCACGGAAGATATCCCGGTTCCCTCCACCTATTACTTATTCCGAAAGCGGATCTATGAGCATGGTAAAGAGACGGGCGAGGAATTGCTGGAAGAGACTTTTTCCCAGATAACGGAAGCACAAGTTCGTGAATTCAAGGTGGATGGACGGCGTATCCGGATGGACAGCAAATTACTGGGGAGCAATATAGGCTGGTACAGTCGTTATGAGTTGGTCCACAAGAGTTTTGAGATGTTTTATCGGGGGCTAACCAAGAGTGATAAGCGTTTTCTACAGACGCGGTATCGGACAGAGATCAGTCGTTTGTTGGGAGAAGAGGCAGAGAAGGTTGTCTATCGTCATAACCGTGATGAAGTCAATGAACGCCTAGTGCGTTTAGGTGAATTACTTTATATGGTCATCCGTCATTATAAGGGAAAAAAGGAGGAATCATTCCGGGTATTGAAGCGGGTCTTTGAGAACCAATATGAGGTGAATGAAGAGGAGAAGATTATCTTACGCCCGAAGGAGAAAATCCCCCCGGATAGTGTTCAATCGCCCCATGATCCGGACTGCACCTATCGGGGCAAGTCAGGAAAGAAGGTGAAGGGGTATCATGCGAATGTGACAGAGACCTGTGGAGAGGACTTGCATTTAATCACGGATATCCGGATAGAGGCCGCCAGTTGCGGGGAGGCCCGTTTTTATAAAGAGGCGGTGGAAGGCAGTGAAAGAGTCACGGGTCAAAGGGTAGAACATGTGCATGCTGACGGGGCTTATTACAGCGAAAGTAACAGCCGGTACTCGGAAGAAAGAGACCTTGATTTTGTGGTGACCGGAATCAAAGGAAGTGAGCCCCGATATCTGATCCATGAAACACACGAAGGGTATGTTGCCGTGGACCGCGAGAGCGGGAGCGTGTATGAACTTCATAAAGCAGAGACGTATCAAGACTCGGAAGAAGCACGATATTATATCCGAACAGACTCCGGCCGGAAATACTTTAGCAGTCTGGCCATATACACTGCTTTGCAACGTCAAAAACTGATATCCCGTCCTGAAAGAGAACTGCAGATCCGTAATAACGTGGAAGCCACGATTGGTCATTTTGCTTATGGACTTCTGAATAATAAAACACCCTACCGTCGAAAGCAGAAACAGCAGATGTGGGCTTATTGCCGGGCGATGGCGGTAAACATCAAACGAATCGCGGGATACGTACGTCCAAAAAAGCCGTTTGAAGAGCAAAAAGCAGCATTATGTGCACAAAAGGTTCAAAACACAGTCCCATCCACCCCTTGCTTTTTCATTTTTTCCTCAATCGGTCGCCATCTGGCTAATTTTTATGGCTTTTTCCAATCCAATCCCTCGATTTATCCGAAAACCCCCGTATTTATACAATTATAACCGTATTTTTTAATGGGGTTTTCGGAGGAGGCTCATCATTCATCATTCATCATTCTTCATTCTTCATTCTCCCCAAAGCCGATTTGTCCTTAAATTCCCGAAAGAAAAAATATGAGAAACCCTATTTCATGATTGAATCCATTCTGGAAAAAGAGATACCTACAAAAGAAGATCTCGTGTCCATGCTGAAAGCTGAAGGACCGGAGATGGACCGCCTGTTTAAAAAATCCATGGCGGTAAAAGAACAGTATGTCCAAAACAAAGTATATTTTCGGGGACTGATTGAATTCTCCAATATTTGCCGGAAAGATTGTCTCTATTGCGGAATCCGTAAATCGAACACGAAGGTCCATCGTTATGATATTGCTGATGAAGAAATCCTTAAAGCAGCCCAATTTGCCTATGAAAATCATTTCGGTTCTGTGGTCCTCCAATCAGGTGAGCAGAAAAGTTCTGTTTTTACCCGGCGGATTACCCGGCTTCTGGATGGTATGGATAAATTATCCGGTGGAAAACTTCGGGTAACCTTATCCTGCGGGGAACAATCCCGGGACACCTACCGGAAATGGTTTGAACACGGGGCAGCCCGCTATTTGCTTCGGATAGAAACATCAAACAGGGACTTGTATTCAAAACTCCATCCCAACGATTCACTTCACAATTTTGAAGAACGGTTAAAATGCCTGTATGATTTGAAAGATCTGGGATATCAGACCGGAAGCGGGGTGATGATTGGCCTGCCATTCCAAAGCTATGAAAGTCTTGCAGAGGATCTTCTCTGGATGCAAGCCTTTGATTTGGATATGATCGGAATGGGTCCCTATCTGGAACATGAAGATACCCCACTCTATGCTTTTCGGAATCTTTTATTGCCCCAGCAGAAACGATTTGAACTGGCGTTAAAAATGGTGGCGGCTCTCCGGATTCTTATGAAGGATGTAAATATTGCTGCGGCAACAGCCCTGCAAGCCATCCATAAACTTGGACGGGAAAAAGCAATTAAAATCGGTGCCAATGTTATCATGCCCAACATCACTCCCGGTGAGTTCAGGGATGATTATCACCTGTATCACAACAAACCCTGCACAGACGAGAATCCTGAAGATTGTAAAAGCTGCCTGGAAATGCGGGTTGGACTTGCAGGGAATCACATTGCCTATGACGAGTGGGGAGATTCAATCCATTATCAAAAACGAGTTAAGAGTTAAGAGTCGAGAGTCGCCGCAAAGCGAACCGGACCTCTGAGATGATTGCTTAAATTTTGCATCTTGCTTTACATCCATCATTTTCCTTATATTCAAAAAATTAATTAACCATCATTTTCAAACGGACCAGGACATAGGATAAGATTTGTACCCTTCCAAGTAGATTTTAAATGTTCTGCTAACGGTAGGGAAAGAACATGAACAGATATCTCAAAAAGGCAATTTCTTATACTATCCCGATCGGGTTAAATTGTAATTTTAAAGAACTGTTCTATATTTTAAGTGTCTTATTATTAATCACTCCTCTTACAGCTGAATATCCCTGGGGAACGGAGACAATTCCTGTCATATCCGGTTGTGAGTATGATTATCCTCCGTACTGCTTTGTTGATGCAGACAGTCATGCCACCGGTTTTTCTGTGGAGCTGATGCAGGCGGCCCTGAAAGTCATGGGACGGGATGTCACGTTTCGTGTAGGCCCCTGGGAAGATGTGAAAGGATGGCTGGAAAACGGAGAGGTAGATGCTCTCCCATTAGTGGGCCGTACACCGGAACGGGAAGAGATTTTTGATTTTACCTTTCCCTATCTGTCCATGCACGGTGCGATTATTGTTCACGAAGAAACCCGGGATGTTGAAGATCTGAGCGATCTTCGTGGACGGAAAGTCGCCGTGATGAAAGGGGATAATGCCGAAGAGTTTCTCCGTCGCGAGGAGCAGGGATTGGTTCTCAAAACCACCCGGACATTTAAAGATGCCTTGTTAGGGCTATCTGAAAAGAAATATGATGCGGTGGTTGTTCAGCGCAATGTAGGGTTGCGGCTGATCCAGGAATTGGGATTGAAAAATCTCCGGGTTGTTGCTAAGCCGATATACGGGTTCAGGCAGGACTTTTGTTTTGCCGTCCAGGAGGGAGACCGGGAAACCCTGGCTTTATTAAATGAGGGATTATCCCTCGTGATTGCCGATGGAACATATCGCTATCTTCATGCCCGGTGGTTTTCATCCCTGGAATTACCCGGGCACCGGGAAATAATCGTTGGTGGGGATTCCCATTTCCCGCCCTATGAATTTCTGGATGAAGAGGGAAATCCCAGCGGATTCAATGTGGATCTTATCCGTGCCATCGCCAGAGAAATGGATCTGGATGTGGCAATCCAACTGGCTCCATGGACAGAAATCCGGGATGGATTGCTCAAAGGTAATATTGACCTCATTGAGGGAATGTTTTATTCACATGAACGGGATCTTCTTTTTGATTTTACGCAACCCCATGCCATGAGTCACTATGTAACGGTGGTCCGAAAAGAAGCAGGGAAACCTCCCCAAACTGTGGCGGATCTGAAGGCTTTTGTGACCGCAGTGGAAGATGGAGATATCATGCATGAGTTCGCCTTAGAAAATGGGTTGAAAGATCAGATTAAAATCTATAATAACCAGGAAGAATGCCTTTCGGCACTCTTACGGGGTGAGGTGGATTGTGCCCTGGTAGCACGGCAGACCGTTTTGTATTTGATCGTAAAAAACAATTGGAAAGATTTGTCTGTCGGACAACATCCTTTTGCCACCCTGGAATACTGTTTTGCCGTACAACAGAACAACCAGGAGATCATGAATCTTTTCAGTGAAGGTCTCACCATTATTGAGAAAAGCGGGGAATACCGGGACATTTATAAAAAATGGCTGGGGGTATATCCCGGAACTTCCACGGATTGGAACAAGGTTCTTCGCTATATCAGCTATATTACAATTCCACTTATTATCCTTATTTTGAGTGCCGTTCTGTGGGTAAATCTGCTCCGGAAACAAGTTGCCCTGCGTACCCGGGAACTCCAGGAATCCAAAGAAAATCTTCAGGATATTCTGGATTCAGTAGCTTTCGGAATTATGATTATTGGATTTGATAAAAAAATATATCGGTCAAACCGCCGGGCTACCGAATTGTGCAGGTATGAACAGGAAGCTGATATTATCGGTAAAACATGTCATGATATCTTATGCCCGGACCGGATAAATCAGTGTCCGATCCTTGATTTGAATGAAACATCAAACACATCCGAACAAGTTTTATTTACCCGGGACGGACAAAAAATTCCGATTCAAAAGAGTGTTACAACAATCACCCTTCAGGGAAAACATTATCTATTGGAAAGCTTTATTGACATTTCGGAGCAAAAGAAAGCCGAAGAACAGATCAAACAAAGTCTGAAAGAAAAGGAAATACTCCTCCGGGAACTATATCACCGTACAAAAAATAACATGCAGGTGATTGCCGCGTTCATGCATCTCAGGACCCGCCATTTTAAAGATGAAACTCTAAAAGATATTTTTCGGGATTTGGAAACGAAGATATCCTCCATGGCCCTGGTTCATAAAAAACTTTACGAATCGGGGGATTTATCAAAAATTAATCTGAAAGGTTATTATCACAGCCTGGTGGAACTGATTAAAGAAACGTACGATATCCCGGATAAAGATATTGACATATTGCTGAGTGGAGATGATATCCCTGTGCTTATCGATGTGGCTATGCCTTTGGGACTCATCTTGAACGAGTTGGTTACCAATTCTCTGAAATATGCTTTTATTGATCGAAAAGAAGGGCGGATTGATATTCATATTAAAGTTGGAGAGAAAACCCTGATTTTGTTATATTCAGACAATGGGATAGGTCTTCCTGAGGGATTTGATCTGAAAAAAGACAGCAAACTCGGCCTTGAAACGGTCCGGGCTCTGGTGGAACAACAACTCATGGGAAAAATGGAAATAGAAAACAAAAACGGATTATTATTCCGTTTTACATTTACGGAAACCCTTTATTACCCACGAATTTAAAGGAATGCTATGAAAATAATGGTAGTTGAAGACGAAATTCTGACAGCAAAAAGTTTGTGTATGGATCTTGAGGATTTTAACGGGGAGGTTTTGCCACCTGTTGCCAAAGGGGAAGATGCCGTCAACGTGTACAGCGAAAAAAAGCCCGGATTGATTTTTATGGATATCCGTCTGGCTGGAGAGATGGATGGTATCGAAGCCGCAGAATTAATCCGTCAACTGAACGGGCCGGAAATTTGTTTCATGACCGGTTTTGCCACACCTCACGTCCGGGAAAAAGCAATGAAAGTCAAACCGATAGCCTTCCTGGAAAAACCCTTTTCCATTGCCGATATACGAGCTGTTTACGATTCTGTCGTTGATAAGATTAAGGGTTCATGAGTTCAGGGGTTCCGACTGTCGACTGAAAAAGTGACGCGTGACAAGTAACACGTGACGAGTGGCAAGGGATTCAAGCACCTCACTGCGTTCGGTGTTCAATAGCCGCTGCGCGGCTTTCAAACGCTGCTGCTCAGCGTTCAAGGATCTCACTTCGTTCGATCTTCAATTCCAGCTTTGCAGATTTCAATAGGTGTCCGGACTTCTTTATTGAACACTGCGAAGCAGTGCTGGAATGCTGAACGCAGTGAAGCAATTGAACGGCACGAAGTGCCGCTTGAATTATTTAACGCCGCTGCGCGGCTTTCAAACGCTGCTGCGCAGCGTTCAAGGATCTCACTTCGTTCGATCTTCAATCCCAGCTTTGCAGATTTCAATAGGTGACCGGACTTCTTTTTTGAACACTGCGATGCAGTGCTGGAATGCTGAACGCAGTGAAGCAATTGAACGGCACGAAGTGCCGCTTGAATCCTATAGCACTGCGTGCAACGAAGTACCAACCCCCCCCTGAAATATCCCAATAAATTGGGTCCCTTTTCACGGGGCAGGCAATTATCTCATAGAAGTTGGAAGTTGGAAGTTAGCGTCGCTGCGCTCCTGATAGTTGGTTCATGGGTTCAGGGGGGTGGTGGTACAGGTTCCTACTTTCGACTTTCGACTTTTGACTTTCGACTTTTGACTTTCGACCATCTACTGCCGACTGAAAAAGTGACGCGTGACAAGTAACGCGTGACAAGTGGGTTTGAGGGAGAGGCATTTATTGACGAGAAAGGTATCGGATCAGGCCGATAGTCCTGTTTTTGATTTCAAGGATTTCTTTTTGAAATGTTTTTAATAATTCTTCCGAAATATATTCGAGATGATGTGGGATGATGAGTTGTGTCTCCAGTTCCGAAATACTGCCCGGGGCAACATATAAAAAATAGATAATTTTTTACAAGAATTACGTGCAGAGCCTTCAGCAATGTTAGATGGAATAGAAACCGCAGATCACCGCATTTGATGGATTATTCCATATTTTTCGTCATCTGGAAATGCTTTCGTAATCCTGAATATCTCTGTCACTCATGCAATACTTCTTTTCCAAACATCCAAATCTTTATGCGATTTCAAAGCAAATTCCCATTTTACACAATTAACTAACACACACTAAAATTCATCACATTAAACAATAGTTACCCCACAAAAACCACTTGTGACTCGTTACGCGTGACAAGGGGTCCAATCATCCAATCCCCCAATCTCCCCAATCCCCTCATCACTGCCGACTGTCAACTTCCGTTATTTCCACACATAAGGCGTTTCCTGGTACACATAATAGTTCAGCCAGTTTGAAAAAAGCAGGCTGGCATGTGCCCGCCAGGAGATCCGGGGGTGGTTGGATGGATTGTCCTCCGGGAAATAGTTTTTTGGGATTTCGATGGGAAGCCCGGCGGCTTTGTCCCGCTCATACTCCTTTTTTAAAGTATTTGCACTGTATTCAGGATGTCCTGTAATAAAAATCTGTTTGCCGTTTTTTGTGGCAATAATACCGAGACCGGCTTCAGGAGAAATGGCGAGGATTTTAAGGTTTGGGACAGATAAAATGTCCTCTTTCCGGATTTCAGTATGGCGACTATGGGGCATCATGAAACAATCATCGAATCCATGAAAAAGGGGTGTGGTTTTTGGGAGGACGGTATGAGGAAATATTCCGAAACACTTTTTTTCCAGGGGATATTTGGGAATCCCATAAAAATGATGGAGACCGGCCTGAGCTGCCCAGCAAAGATAGAGTGTGGAGGTCACATGATCAGTTGTCCAGTCCATAATAGATTGAAGCTCCCGCCAGTATGTGACTTCTTCAAAGGGAAGGGTTTCGACAGGGGCTCCTGTAATGATCATACCGTCATAGCGGTGCTCCCGGATATCCCCAAAGGTGTGGTAAAATTGTTCCAGATGTTCACGGGGAGTATTTTTAGATATATGGGTGGACATGTGGAGGAGTTCCAGCTCTACTTGAAGGGGAGTATTGGAAAGCATTCGGATGAGATCGGTTTCCGTCACAATTTTTAAAGGCATTAGATTTAAAACCAAAAGTCGTAATGGCCGGATATCCTGGTGAGTTGCCCGGCTTTCCGTCATGACAAATATATTCTCTTTCCGGAGTGTGTGAATAGCTGGGAGTTTATCGGGGACATTCACAGGCATAGCGGTCTCCTTTAAATTTTTGTCAGGGCCTGGTCCAAATCCTCCAGGATGTCATCAATATGTTCAATACCCACCGAAAGTCGGAGCATATTGGGATAAATTCCACCGGCCCGCTGTTCTGATTCTGTCATTTGCTGATGGGTTGTACTGGCCGGGTGAATGATAAGGGTTTTGGCATCACCCACGTTTGCCAGGTGACTGATCAGATCCAAATGATGGATCAACTCAGACGCCTTATTCTTACCCCCTTTGATACGGAATGTCAACACACCCCCATATCCGTGTTCCAGATACTTTTTCGCCAGTGAATGGTAAGGATTATCCGGCAGTCCGGGATAATTGACAGATTCAATTTTCCGGTGCTTTAATAACCATTTTGCCACTGTCAGGGCATTATCGGCATGTCGTTGTGCCCGCAAACTTAACGTTTCCAAACCCTGCAGCAGAAGAAAGGCATTGAAAGGAGAGAGGGCAGGGCCCATATCCCTGAGTCCTTCTACCCGTGCACGGATGGCAAACGCAATATTGCCATGTGGACTTTTTTCACCGAATGTATCCCAAAAATTCAGTCCGTGATATCCTTCGGAAGGTTCTGAAAAGAGGGGATAACGTCCGTTATCCCAGTTAAAATTTCCTCCATCAATCAATATTCCTCCGATGGATGTCCCATGACCTCCGATCCATTTGGTAGCTGATGCTGTAACAATATTTGCACCGTGTACCAGGGGTCGGCAGTAATACCCACCGGCTCCAAAAGTATTATCAACAATCAGGGGGATTTGGTGTGCCTGGGCAAGGGCAGAGAGTCCTTCAAAGTCGGGAATACTGAATTCAGGATTTCCGATGGTTTCCGTGTAAAGGGCTTTTGTTGTCTTGTCTATCAAATGGGACATAGCTTCCGGTGAATCATTTTCAGCAAAGTGAACCCTTATGCCTAATCGTTTCAAGGCAATTTTAAACTGGATATAGGTTCCACCGTATAAATAAGGTGAGGAAACTATGGAATCTCCTGCCTCCAGAAGGGTGATGAGAGCCAGGAATTGGGCGGACATTCCAGAGGCCGTAGCGACTGAAGCAGTTCCCCCTTCAAGGGCTGCCATGCGCTTTTCAAAAACATCGGTCGTAGGGTTCATGATACGTGTGTAGATATTGCCAAATTCTTTCAGCTCGAAAAGATCTGCTCCATGCTGTGTATCTTTAAAAGTATAGGAGGAAGTCTGATAGATGGGGACAGCCCGGGAATGAGTTACCGAATCAGGTGTATGCCCCGCATGAAGCTGTAATGTTTCAAATCGGTAGGGTTTATTTTTCATAATTCCTCCTGTCGGATATTTTTAGAAAAAGTTTGTATGAACAACCCCCACCTTCAGAAATCTGAAATAAACAGCAGTCTTGAAGCAAGTCTGATAGGGGAGGGGACGCGGGGATTACCTTTCCCGAATATATAAACGGGTTTAGAATAGATGTGTTATTGTTCTTCAGGCATCAAAATCCACAGAACCACATAAACAAGGATTCCGGGAAAAACAGATGATAAGAGGGAAATAACAACGAATGCAATCCGCAGCGCAGTGACATCCCAGCCTAACCAGTCTGCCAGTCCTGCCAACACGCCGGCTATCATTCGGTTCTGACGGGGCCTCTGTAAGGGTCTGTTGTTCATGATTTCTCCTTTGTCCTGTTCAAAGTTTAAAATAAAAAATTTTATCCTGCAATCATATTGAAATGGATAGTGTTAAGTATTGTATAAAATGACTTGCAAATATATGCATGATTCTGGTAATTTCACAAAAAGCAAAATACAAGTGTAACACAAACAAGGAGGGAATCTTGAAAACACTAAACTTGCTGATCGTTGTTGTTTTATGTCTGGTTTCCGTTACGGCTTTCGCCGGAGGGATTGTGACGAACACGAATCAAAGTGCCCAGTACACCCGGACATTGAACAGAAATGCTTCCACCGACCTGGACGCGGTCTACTACAATCCTGCCGGTTTGTCCAGATTGGATGACGGGCTTTATCTTCATGTAAGTAACCAGATGATCTGGCAGACCAAGACTGTCATTAATAACCTGCCTACATTGAACAATGATGAATTTGTCGGGGATGTTTTTGCTCCCCTGTTTCCAAATCTTTATTTTGCCTACAAAAGCGGAAAAATTGCTATATCCGGCGGTTTTGAACCTATAGGCGGAGGCGGAAGTGCCGTTTATGAAGACGGCCTCCCGTCCTTTGAAATGCCTGTCTCAGGACTGGTTCCCCAATTGGGTGTCCAGGGCTATAAACTGGATACGGAATTTGAAGGTTCTTCTGTTTATTATTCCGGCCAGGCCGGTTTAACCTACAAGCTGAGTGATATGATCTCCCTGGCTGTCGGAGGCCGGGTTGTCGTGGCGAAAAATACCTATGACGGATATCTGAAAGATATTATGGTGACAGAAGATGGTGTTAATTGGATTGAACCTGAACAATCAACCACAGCATTAACTTTAATTAATACTGCTTCTAACCTTCAGTCTTTTATTGATGGAGGAGCCGGTGGATTGACCCTTTCTCAGCTACAAGCAGCCGGACAGTTGACAGCAGAACAAGTATCGTCACTCGAAGGTGGATTACAGCAACTTGGGATAGATCCTACAGGATACACAGTTGAACAGGTTCAGGCATCATATAGTGGTGTTTATTCTAACTTAGTAAACAAAACCGCCGATGTAGAAGTGGATGCTGCCCAGGATGCCACGGGCTTCAGTCCCATTTTCAGTGTCTTTGTCACTCCTTTTGAAGGACTCGATATTGCCTTGCGTTATGAAATGAAAACCGAGTTGACTCTTGAAAATGACACAGAAGTGGATGGCTCCGGAATGTTTGCAGACGGTGTAGAAACCCATGCCGATATCCCGGCCATACTGGCCATGGGTGTGGCCTATCAAGTAATGCCCAAACTTCGTGCCGACGCGAACTTCAACTATTATTTCAACGAAGGTGTAAACTGGGATGGCAAAGAAGAGAAAATTGACAACGGGATTGAATTTGGCGTTGCTTTTGAATATGACCTGTCTGATAAACTCCTTATCAGTGCCGGATATTCTTATGGAGACCAGAATGTAACTCCCGAATATCAGACCGATCTCAGCTATAGCCTGCCTTCCAGCACACTGGCCGGTGGTTTTGGCTATAAAGTGAGTCCGAAACTTATGGTCAATGCCGGTATCTTGAATACATTCTATGATGAAGACGAAAAAACTACCGAAACCTATACCGAAACCTATAAAAAAACAACTTTCAACGTGGGCGTGGGATTTGATTATTCATTTTAAGAGTTGAGAGTGTTGAGCGATGAGTACTGAGTCGGAGTTATGAGTTGAGAGTTCGGTATTACAACATATGAAAAAAGGCGCCTGATCAGGCGCCTTTCTTATAATGATGAATGATAAATGATAAATGATGAATTAAATTTATTAATTATGAATTGGGTTTAGTGGGTCAATGAATGTATCATTCATCATTCTTCACTCTTGTAGCCATTCTTCCAGCAATGTCCCGGCATATTTCGTAGTCTTTTTCAAGAGGCCGGTATTTGGCTTCATGGGGGGGGTGGACCATCTCTAATCCGGTCGTTTCAGCAAAACGGATCAGGTTTTTCACACCGCCGCCACTCCAGGTGGCTGTCCCAAATAGGCCTAAAAGACGGTTTTTTATGTGTAACTGCTCCAATTTAATTGTTAGGGCTTCTATTGTGGGAAAAAGTCTGTTATTGTATGCAGGACTTCCAATAATGAGTCCCCTGTATTTCCAGATGTCACTCAGGATATAGGAAAGATGGGTTTTTGAGGCATCATAGACTTTTACATGCCGGATCCCGGCCAGGATAAGCTCCCGGGCAATATATTCTGCCATCCGTTCCGTCCGGCCGTACATGGACCCGTAGGCAATGACAACTCCCGGATCCCCGTCAAGCCGGGACCAGCGGTCATACAAGTTGACAATATGATCAGGATGCTGGCGCCAGATGAGACCATGTGTCGGTGCAAACATCCTGACATTTACAGTTTTCAATTTTTCAAGAGCTCTCTGGGTTTGTTTGACATATTTTCCGACGATATTTGAATAATATCTCCGTTGTTCCGGCTCCCAGTCGTCAAGGTTCACTTCATCATCAAAAAGCACACCGTCCAAAGTACCGAAACTTCCGAACACATCGCCGGTAAAGAGAATTTGGTTCTTTGTTTCCAGAGTCATCATGGTTTCAGGCCAATGAAGCATGGGCGTCATGACAAATGTCAGGGAGTGATCTCCCAGATCCAAAGTATCACCTTCTACCACTTCAAGAATACGCTTAAAATCACCGAAAAACCCCCGGACAAATTTGAAAGTGTTCTTGTTTCCCACCAGGGTGATGTCCGGATATCGTTGCGTGATCAGTTTCAGAGCCCCTGAATGATCCGGCTCCATGTGATTGATGACCAGATAATCTACATTTTCTCCTGATTCCAGAATTTCATCTATAGCATCAAAATATGATTCCACATGGCCGATTTCTACAGTATCAATCAGGACATTCTTTTTATCCCGAATGAGGTAAGCATTGTATGATATTCCTTTATCCAATGGCCATAAATTTTCAAAAAGATGTGTCCGCCGGTCGTTGACTCCAATCCAGAAGATGTGTTGACTCAGTTTGATTCCGTGATTCATGTTCTATCTCCAGTTGTTTAAAAGAAAAATTAACGAAAAAATAGATCAAATGGAAGGTTGGATGATTGGATGGTAAATCAGTCCCGATCCTGAGTCTATGAGAAAAAAAAGGGAAATAATCCGGATTTTAGTTCAGTGGGAGGGATGAAGCACAAACCTAGACTTCATGTATGGCTATAAAAATTGTATGTAGTCCTATTATGTAGATCGATGAAAAATCAACCCCATGATATATATGAATTATAATATTATCTTGCATTGTGTTGCATTTCGCTGTATTTTACCCCCCGGGGTGGGGGGCGCTACCTAATCGAAATCATATATTCCCTCTCTCTTATATCCTGATTCCGGTTAGGAAAAAAATCCCAATCATTTATAAGAAGTTGGAAGTTGGAAGTTGGAAGTTAGAAGTTGGAAGTTGGCGTCGCTTCGCTCCTGATAGTTGGTTCAAGGGTTCATGAGTTCAAGGGCTCATGGGTTCAGGGGCTCAGGGGTTCCGACTGTCGACTGAAAAAGTGACGAGTAACGCGTGACGCGTGACAAGTGGTCCAATCGAATCAATCGAATCAATCGAATCAATCCCTCCAATCTCCGCGTCACTGTCCACTGCCGACTGTCCACTTTCGACTGAAAAAGTGACGCGTAACAAGTAACGCGTGACGAGTGGGTTTAGGGGACAGGCTTTTGTTGACGGGAAAGATATTGGATCAGGCCGATAGTCCTGTTTTTGATTTCAAGTGATTGTTCCAAACTATTTTATACAATTAACTAAGTTATACTAATAAATAATACATAAAATAAAAATTATCCCACAAAAACCACTTGTTACTCGTCACACGTTACGCGTCACTGCCCCGCCCCATTTCACAGGGCAGGCAATCCCCTGTGAAATACGCTGCGCTCATTTCACGGGGCAGGCAATCATCACCTGGAAGTTAGAAGTTGGAATTTGGAATTTGGCGTCGCTTCGCTCCTGGTGCTTCAATCGAATCAATCAAACCCATCAAATCAATCTAACCAATTAACTTTTTGGCTTTCAACTTTCGACTTTCGACTTTTCGACTATCAACTGTCGATTGACGACTGACCACTGCCGACTGCCGACTGAAAAAGTGACGCGTAACGCGTGACACGTGACAAGTGGTTCAATCATCCAATCTAACCAATCTAATCAATCGACTTTTCGACTGTCAACTGCCGACTGACGACTGCCGACTGTCGACTGAAAAAGTGACTCCCCACATCAAGCTGGCTCTCATTCCATTAAAACCTTTCAATCTCATCCCGAATTGAATAATTTCTTACAATGAGTGATTTATACGAGATGACAGCAGATGACCTTGCCAATTTCTTTGCCATGTTACCTGGCTGGGAAGAAAAATTCAGGTACATCATTGATTTAGGAAAAAAGCTTCCCCCATACCCTGAAGAATATAAAAAAGATGAATTCCGGATTTTTGGCTGTCAGAGTCTGGTCTGGCTGAAATCGGATTATAAGGACGGCCGTATTCATTTTGTTGCTGATGCTGATGCAGCTATTGTCCGCGGACTGATTGCCATTCTTATGGTCATCTACAATGATAAAACACCAGAGGATATACTCGGTTTTGATATCCATGCATGGCTTGAATCGGTGGGACTCAGTGCTCAATTGACTCCTACGCGGAGTAACGGTCTTCATGCCATGATCAAAAGACTGTACACTTTTGCTGAAAATGCACAAGAAAAACATTAGTCAGGGATGAAACGTGTGTAGTTATCAAAAATCCTTTATGACCGATCATATAAGTTCTGATTGTGATCATCCGTGCCATGTTAACCTGAAACACATTAAAGTCTTTGTATGAATCCTGATACACACAATGGCTATATTATCATTCCGGCTTATAATGCGGAAAAAACACTTCCCGAATTGCTTCAACGGATCAGAGCATGCTGTCCCTTCCATATCGTGGTTGTGGATGACGGGTCGAAGGACCATAGCGCCCAAATTGCTGCCCATGAAGGTGTCCACCTGATTCGTCACCCCAAAAATATGGGGAAGGGAAAGGCGCTTCAGTCCGGTTTTAAGTTTGTTTCAAAAGCCGGAGGAGACTTTGCTATAACCCTCGATGCCGATCTGCAGCATCCACCGGAAGCGATTCCCGGATTGGTTGTGAAATATTCGGAAGCTCCGGGAACCTTCATGATCGGCAGGCGGCAGAGGGATGACAATATGCCTTTGCATCGCCAGCTGAGCAATTATATTACCAGTTTTCTTGTCAGTCGACGAACCGAAATGACAATCCCGGATGTTCAGTGTGGCTTCAGACTGATTCCCGGTAAGTATTTACATCACTTATTTACCGGCAGTAAAGGGTTTGTCTTTGAAGCGGAAATGGTGATCCGACTGGCAGATATCGGTGTTCCAGTGGATTTTTATCCTATCCCCACCATTTATTTGAAAGGTGGACATAGCAGTATTGCCCATATCCGGGATACCCTTCACTTTATCAGCATGTTTACCCGCTCACTTTTCAGGAGATTTTCGTGATGTGGCATAACCTTTGGCAACTGATTCTTGTGACTTTCCTCCCGTTTCTTGAACTCCGGGCCAGCATTCCCTACGGTATTCTGAAACTGAATATGCCCTGGTTCGAGGTCTATCTGATCTGTATGCTTATCAATGTCCTCCTGGCACCCTTTGTTTACTATATGCTTCACTGGTTTGTCGATGTTGTGATTAAAATCCCTTTTATCGGCAGACTCTATGATAAAATTGTCCTCCGGACCCAACGGCGAATCCATGACAAGGTGGAGAAATACGGAGAATGGGGACTCGCTCTCTTTATTGGGGTCCCACTGCCTGGATCAGGTGTTTATACAGGTGCCCTGGCAGCCTTCCTCCTGGGTGTCCCCCCACGAAAGTTCATGATTGCCGCCATCTGGGGCGTCCTGATTGCCGGTACAGCTGTTCTCATCGTGACTCTCACCGGTATCGAATCCCTCCAGTTCTTTTTGAAAAAAGTCTGACAACGGCTATATCCTCAATTCCAGGTGCAACTTTCTTCTTTCGGTTTGTAAACAAACTTTATAAACTATAGAGATAAAAGACATATAGATAAGAGGAAGAGAATATGGAGCTCCTGAAGCAAATTGAAGAATTGGTTGTTCGTGGCCACATTGATGCGGAATCCCGTTATCCCAAAGATTTATCCGGTCAACCCGGTGTTCGTGAAAAAGTGGCAGATGCCCTGGAGAAAGGAATATCCCCACAGGAAATTCTATGGAACGGACTCATCAGCGGGATGAAAATTGTCGGTGAGAAATATGAAAAGAATGAAATATTTGTCCCCGAGATGCTTTTTTCAGCCAAAGCAATGAAAAGTGGCCTGAATCAGATTCGCCCCATGTTGGTAGGTGATGTGAGTGTCCGTGTAGGGACTGTCATCCTGGGAACCGTCCAGGGGGATATGCATGATATCGGGAAAAACCTTGTAGGAATGATGCTTGAAGGCGCCGGTTTTGAGGTAATTGATCTGGGAATTAATACACCGGTTTCAAAATTTGTGGAATCAGCACGGAAGCACCCGGAAGCGGTGATCGGTATGTCCGCCCTGCTTACCGTCACGATGAAAAATATGAAAACGGTCATCGAATCCCTCCGTTCCAACGGCCTGGAGAATAAAGTCATGATCGGCGGAGCACCTGTTACCCAGTCTTTTGCCGATGAAATCGGAGCTGAAGGATACTCCCTGAATGCCAACCAGGCTGTCTCCCTGGCCAAAAACCTGATATCAGCCTAATAGAGGATATTATGTTTGAACATCTTCGAAAAATTGATTTTGAACGCCTGGATAAGACCTTGCGGAATCAAAAAGCCGATGCCATCCCCCTGATTGAATTGGGAATTCATCCGGATATTAAAAGAGAAATCACCGGGAAACCGGTAGTGACGGTCCGGGAGGACATTCAGTTTATGCGTTCCCTGGGTTATGACTTCCTGAAGGTTCAGCCCCGAATTGACCTCGAATTAAACCGGAAGAAGGCGGAGGATGAGTCCAAAGCGACAGACCGGTCCTGGTCCTCGGAACATGACAGCCTTGTGAAGGATTGGGAGAGTTTTGAAGCATATCCATTCCCCAAACGGGAAGATATCAATTACAGCCGCCTGGAAGAAGCCGGAAAACTTATCCCTGATGATATGGGAATCATTGGCCAATATGGAGATATTTACACAACCGTCTGGGAAACCATGGGGTTTGAAACCTTTTCCATGCTCATGTATGAAGAGCCGGAACTGGTGGCTGAAATGTTTCGCCGGATCGGAGATGTGATTTACAGCATGTTTGAAGTGATGGCCCAGATGGATTTTGTAAAGGTTCTGTGGTACAGTGACGATATTGCCTATTCTTCCGGACTCATGGTGGATCCTGATTTTCTCCGGGAGCATTTTTTCCCCTGGTTGAAGAAAATCGGGAAACTGGCCACAGCACGGAATATTCCCTTTATCTATCATTCCGATGGTGTGTTGTATGATGTGATGGAGGATATTCTGGATTGTGGTGTGACTGCGCTTCATCCGCTGGAACCCATCTCCATGGATATTGATGAATTAAAAACCCGCTACGGCGATAAAATTGCACTCTGCGGGGGTATTGATGTGGATCAATTGGCCCGGGCATCCACTGATACCATCCGCAACCTGACCCGGAAATATATGCGTATCGCCGGCAATAACGGAGGATGGGCTGCAGGTTCTTCAAATTCAATTACTGAATATATGAAAACCGAAAACGTTCTGGCCATGATCGAAACCGTCCTGAAAGAAGGGACCTATTAGGATGGAAGGGGAGAAAGTTCTTACTTCGGATTTCAGTTTGGGGCGATAAAAATAGAGGGTGAAAACTTCAAAAGAGGAAGTATCAAATGAACATGCTCAATTCAGTCCATGCGAATTATAAAGAAGGCCGGCGTATTTTAGCTCCTTTACTGGGTTTCCCTGCAGTAAAACCGGCAGGAACCTCGATCAAACTGGCCCAACAGAATGCAGGTGAACACATGAAGGTGATGCAGCGGATTGTGGAGAAATGGCATCCTGATGTGGTTTTTACCCTTATGGATCTCTCCGTGGAAGCCAGTGCCCTGGGCCGTGAGACCATTTTCCCACCAGATGAAGCAGCAACGATAGTAAAATTTGATTATGACAAAGAACGGGATTTATCCCTTTTGAAAGCTATAAATATTCTGGAGGACGGGCGGCTCCAGTCCTATGTGGAAACACACAAACGTATGAAACGTGATTTTCCCGGAGATATTCTCAGGGGTGCTTATGTAACAGGGCCTTATACTTTGGCCGGACTCATTATGGGTGCTGAGAATGCGGCCATGGAAACAATGATGGATCCGGAAGGATTTCATGTCTTGTGCACCGTGTGCACAGAAAAAATTTTAGACTATACACAGGCCATGATAGAAGCCGGTGCTCACATAATTGCGGTTCTCGAACCCAGTGCCATGATGCTTGGTCCGGAACAATTCCGGGAATTCTCGATGGATTATACCCGGAAAATTGTGGATATGTGTCATCAACATGATGTGGGAATGGTTTATCACATTTGCGGCAATACTGACCATTTGCTGGAATCCCTGAATGATTCGGGGGCGGATGCCCTGAGCCTGGATTCGGATGTCAATTTCCCTCAGGCTGCAAAAATGATCCGTGAGGATATGATACTCATCGGTAATATATGTCCAACCGGTACAATCATGACCGGTCATCCTGAAAGTGTCCAAAAAGAAGTTCAAAAGCTTCTGGAGGATATGAAAGACATCCCCAATTATATTCTTAGTACAGGTTGCGATCTTCCATCGGAAGTGCCTGAAGAAAATGTGACAGCTTTTATGGAAACGGGAAGAAAATAAATCCCTCTTCATTTATGTCCAAATAATCCAGTTCTCTTTAGTCTTTGAGATTGATGGATATCCAGAAGTCGGGATCCTTTATGGGAGTGCCTTTCTGTCTGTATGCTCCATATATCATGCCTGCAAGCGTTCCGATTGCCAGTATAAGCGGTATGATGATGGGTGATGCTTCACTGTTGTAGATGACACCTTTCGATGCCAATAACAAGGCATTGGACATAAGATGAACCAACATGACAAGAATCAGCGATTCACTCCAGATATAGAGAAGCATATAGGCAATGAAGGTGATAAAGAGGTATCCTGCGGCATAGCTGTGGACAATTTCAGGGAAGAGGGCAGGAAAAAGGGTGTGGTATACTGTGAATAATACTCCGTTGATGAACAATGACCACCACAGGCCGTATCTTTTGCGAAATGCCGGGAATAGCAACATGGCAAAGAGGGGATAATAAACCACCTGAATCATCAGTGTTTGGGATACATGTTCAAAAAATGCATTCCAGCTTAATCCGTTCATTCTGATGATCGTCAGATTGTCATAGTTCATGAGTACAAACCACAGGGCCAGAAAAAAGATAACATGAAGGGGATTTTTGTTTTTCGGCCAGAAAGCATGAGGAAGTCCCCACTTTGATACCATGCGAAAAGGTACGTAAATCCCGAAAAGAGCAAGTCCAAAACCGGCCAGGAGTATATATGCTCCCGCTTCATACCAGGAATTTCCCAGAGAGAAGGCCTTTTCAAGTCCCAGATTACCCAGGTATACCGATAGCCCTGATAAGATGAAAATAAACAGGGCATAACGGATTTTCTTTTTTTCATCCATAATAGCACCTCACTATTTTAACAAGACAAGACGGATTGTTTTATAACCCTGTGTGGATGCCAGCCGGGCAATGTATACGCCGCTTGTGGCGGCATGTCCCTGCATATCTGTTCCATCCCAATGAATTTGATAAGTTCCGGCTGTGTGAAATCCATTCTCCAGGGTTTTTACATGCCGTCCCCGGATATCGAAAAGATCCAGGCGGATATGGCCTGATTCAGGCAGACTTACATGGATTATTCCGCGGGGATTGAAAGGATTCGGATAGGCACGGAGGGCGAATACCCCGGGGCGCGATTCTTCCGGCTCCAGGGTCGTGGATGTAAGTGTGAATGTCCAGGTATATACACTTTCAAATCCTGCCAGATTCCGTACCCGTACCTCGGCAGTGTACTCTCCAGGTTCCAGGGGACTTTCGGATATCCGACGGATTTCACGGGTATTCCAGCTGCAATCGGCATTGATATTGACTCCATTCAGACTTAAAAAAACCGAATCTGTATCCACCTTGTCAATGGTTTCCCTGAATTTTGCAAAAAGAACCGGTGTTGTACTGTTCACTGTAGCCCCTTTTTCGGGAGCTGTGGCATATACATGGGGATATCCTACGAGTTTTACTTCTTTTTCATAACGGTTATTGGAAAACCGGATTTCACTGAATTGGGTGTCAAGGGGAACACTGATACTAATGATATAAGTATCGCTTACCAGAGAGTCCGGAAGATGCATATTCTGTTCAAAGGTCTGATATGAGCCGGGAACGAGTGGATCAACATTCATACGTAACAATACAGTATCTATATCCAGATTGTTGACTCCGTTACTGGTCAATCGCCATTCAATGGATCCAGGAGATGTGGTAGTATCTCCCAAATTGTGAAGTGTATAATTCAGTGGTATTATTGAACCACTCTGTAAGGTGTCGGCGACTGGTTGTTGCATTTCCAGTGCCCAGTCCGGCCGGGTGGGGATATCTGCCTGAAAATAGATAAAACACCATACGGTATTCAGATTCTGATACCCGTTATTGTAACCCGGCCAGTCGTATCGGGACAGTGCCCCGTCGTAACTGGGATAGCCCGGTGTGTTTTTATTTCCATAAGGGTCGTTAAAAATAAGGGTCGTGGCAGAACTGTTTTCATAACCGATGGTGCTGATATAATGGCCTGAACTGGTGAGGGAGTTCAGGAGCACGAAGGGCATGCGCTCATCTACCTGTTGAATAACCTCTGCACGGGTCGGGGTCCAGTCTACAGGCTTGTTGGCCATCCCGTTTTTCCAGGCATATTCAGCCATATACCCTTTGGTATCGGACCAGTTATTTTGGGTGATGTAACCAAAAGCTCCCCAGCCGTAATTTCCCCGGCTGTATCCAATCCGGTTCATGTGATATCCAAGAATGGTATAATATTTATCGCAAATGTAGCGGCCATAAGGACTTTCATGGGGGTAGGGATTGGAGGCGGTTGTCGGCCAGGGGGTGATCGTGCCGTAATAGGCCAGGCACATCACCGCCGCTGTTCCTCCACAGGCTGCCGAGCCGGCACCAAACCAGTCCGGTGGATCATACACCTGATTGACATAGGGGATTTCATAATAAGCCGCTCCCTTGGACGAGCGGTGTGGGGGATAGTAGGTGACCGATAACGGGGCATCCAGTGTGTGTAGGATGGATTCTCCCTTGGTGTTTGACAGGGTGACGATGGAAGCATCCTTCCGGGTGTGAAAAAGGATTCGCTGCTTCGATTTATCCCAGAAAGGATCCATTTCAAAACGGTCGGGTGTATCTGTAAGGTTTTCTATCGTGCCTTTGTGAATGTCACAGGCGTAAAGGTCTGCATTTACTGCTTTGCCTTCCTGTACTTCAATCCGGTGAAAAAGGATAGTGGAGGAATCTTTCCATACGGCTGATTGTCCCTCGGTTAGTGGATGGGAAGATCCGGTTTCCAAAAAATAAACCCAGAGAGTACCTCCCACGGAGGAAAAAAGTATGGACTTTCCATCAGGACTCCATTGGGGATTGTAAAAGGCTTCTTCCAGAGCTGGGGATACCCGGATGTGTTTTCCGCTCCCGATATCCGTCAGCCACAGTTGATCCGAGTCATCATTGGAAACCACCCATTTCCCATTGGGAGAGACCGGGGCCAGATTTGCATAGGCCGGGAGATCACAGGAACGTCCATCAGAGAGATGAAAACGGCGCCCGGAGGTCCAGGCAGCTACCCCGTCCCGGGTAAAAGAGACCTGGCCGGCCTCGTGAACCGGAGCCTGTAAATAAATGATCTCATCATTTTTCAGGTCATACAGGACCGGAACCTGCAGTCCGTTATCCAAAATGATTTTAGTTCCGACGGCATCCCGGACCGGTGATCGGCTTATGTGATATCCAATTCCCCGTCCTTCGGCCATTTTCCGGATATTACCATCCTCCAGAGTATACAATGCGGATGTCCGGTTGTCTGTAAAAATTATGTGTTCCCTGAAAGCACAGGGCCGGAGTATCAGTCCGTCAACTTCAGTACTCTGGAGGTAAACACTGCATACGATGAGTAATAAAATACTGTGAATGAATCTTTTCATGCTCGTCCTATTTGATTTCCATTCCGGGAATGCGTTTAAATTTTGTTTCCAGCGTTGATACATTTTCCAGGTATTGATTTTGGAGGATTTTCTGGATTTCGCGGGCTTTGGCTTTAAAGGTTTCTGCTTTTTCTTTCTGATCCAGCTGGGTGTAATAATGGGAAAGGTTCAAAAGAAGGGCAGGGTAAAGGGGTGTCGTTTCCGGGATATCCTCCATGAGTTTTAAAAGAATCTTATACTCTTTTTCCGCTTTATCCATGTCCTGCACGGCCCGGTAAATTTCTGCCAGATTGCTGTGAATTTCAGCCTGCTTTATGTGGGAATCCTTTTCCTCTTTCCAGATTTTCAGGGATTTTTCCAGATGGGTTATGGCCTCTTCAGGGCGGTTGGTCATAAAGCAGACAGATGCGAGATTATTATGGAGGGAAGCGGATTGCAGGCTGTTTGTCCCTCTGAGCTTATCCACTGTCGCCAATGCTTTGCGATAAAATTTTTCGGCGGTCTCATATTTTTCCTGAGATTCTTTCAGCATGCCCAGCCGGGCTTCGATATCGGCAATCATCACATGATTGGAATCGGCCTTTTCCACAAGTCCAATGGCTTTAAAATACAATGCTTCGGCGTCATCCATACGTTGAAAAGCCTGGTTGACTTCGGCGTATCGTGAGTAAATGTCCGCCAATAACAGATAATTTCCATGGTGAGCCATGGCAGCTGCCGTCATGCCTTTATCCAGATAATTTTTTGCCAGACGGGGTTCTCCCAGGGTCATGGCAAAATCAGCAAGTTGTATGTATACACGGATGGTTTTTTCATCTTTGGGGCCGTAGAGGACTTCCGCCATGGATTGTGCCCGAAGTCCCGCTTCAAACGCACGGTGAGCATCTCCCATTTCTGTGCCCAAACGGCTTAAATCCATGAGATTTTTCAATGCTTCGGGACTCGCTTCGCCCTGCTGTTGGATCTCAAGGGTGAGATCATCTATCCGCCGGAGCAGTTTCTCCTCCTTTGACGTATGAATCCAACCGGCATACCGGTCGTATAGTGAAGTGGAACGCTTTTCACATCCTGTAAACTGAATGGATAGAAGAATGACAGTTGTAACGATAAAAAATGACAGATGACGCATAATCACTCCCTTTTGGTACGGGTCAATGATAATTAATTTTGAGGTATTAAAAAAGCCCCATTCGGGGCTTATTGAGCGAGAGACGAGACTCGAACTCGCGACAGCCACGTTGGCAACGTGGGGCTCTACCACTGAGCTACTCTCGCGTTTCTCAAAAAGCGTGTAATTTTACTTTGAATGGATATAAGAAGCAAGAAAAAATGGTGACCTATACAACGGTCTGAAGAATCTGTTTTTTAATGTCCCTCGAAAGTGTAATAATTTGCTATAATTCTTTTTTTAATTTATTTTGCTTCCCGTTACTTATGAGCTCAATGATGATTAAAATACTTTTCATTATGGCGGGGGGTGCACTTGGTACCCTGGCCCGGTATGGGGTTTCTGGTTTTTCTTACCGTTTTTTAAATACAACATTTCCCTATGGGACACTGGTCGTAAACTTAATCGGGTCTCTCATCATTGGTTTTTTATGGGGATTCTGGGAATTGGAACATATTCCGGGTAACATAAAAGTCTTTATTTTTATTGGTGTCCTGGGCGGGTTTACAACCTTTTCATCCTTATATGCTGGAAACCATGAATCTTTTAAGAGAAGGTGAAGTAAGATTTGTTCTGGTAAATATTTTATTATACAATATTTTGGGCTTGTTGTGTGTGTTGGGAGGATACTTCTTCGCTAAATTTCTTGTACAGGGGGGCAGACCATGAAACTACCGGACGAAGGAATTTTATTACGGATATTTATTGGAGAAGGGGATATGTATCATGGGAAACCGCTTTATGAAACTATTGTCATGAAAGCCCGGGAATTAAATATCGCCGGAGCAACTGTGACCCGTGGAATCCTTGGGTATGGGGCGGACAGTCGCATTCATTCCTCAAAATTTCTCAGAATATCTGAAGATTTACCTGTCATCATTGAAATTGTGGATCATGAAGAACGGATTCACAAACTTATCCCTTTTCTGAATGAAACCGTTAAAGATGGATTGATTACACAGGAAAAAGTTTCTGTATTATTTTACAATCATAACTCGGGTTGACACATAAACCTGCCAGGAGAGTAATAGCCGTTTAGACCAATTAATTGTTTATTCTAAGAAATATTTATGTTAAATTTATAAGCTTTACATAATAATTTTCTAAGACTTTGATGAGGTCTGGACGATTCGCATGTTCTGAACTTCTGAAACAGGTCGTGATGTGGAAACAAAAAAAATAAAACGCTTACAGGCCAGTGAAGCCAAATTCCGGCAGATCTGGGAGTCCGCCCGGGATGGGATGCGGCTCACAGATGCTGATGGGATTGTCCGTGATGTCAATCCGGCATTTTCGGGGCTGGTACATTTATCCAGGGAATCTCTTGTCGGAAAACCTCTGTCGGTTATATATCAAAAAGATGCATCACGAATTATCCGGAAGCATTGTGAACGCTTTAAAACAAGGACCATTCCACCCCATGTGCTAAATCAATATGTTTTACATGACGGGACTGTCCGATGGTTTGAGGTTTATAATACGTTTGTGGATATTCCAGGTGAACCGGAGCAGGTGTTAGCCGTTTTCCGGGATAAAACGGAACTGGTTGAGGCGACAGACAAGCTGAAAGAGAGCGAAAGCCGCCTGAATATTGCCGTGCAGAGTGCCCGTATAGGGCTCTGGGATCAGGATTTCCGAACCGGAACCATAGTCCGGAATAACACCTGGTCGGAAATGCTGGGATATGCTCCCGAAGAGATTCATAAAGATAAAAATGCCTTTGTCAATCTGATCCATCCTATGGACAAAGAACGAACCAACTGCATCATCCAGAAACACGAAGCAGGTCAAACGGAGTATTTCCGGATCGAGCACAGGCTTCGTTGTGCCGATGGATCCTGGAAATGGATCCTGAATGTGGGACAGATCGTGGAAAGGGATGAATCCGGAAAACCCTTGCGAGCTGCTGGTGTACATATAGACATCGACGAACAGAAAAAGACGGAAGAATACCTGAAACAGTCGGAAAAACTCCTCCATTCCGTGTGGGACCAGTCCAAAGACGGTATGCGGCTGACCGATGCCAAGGGACGCATTGTGATGGTCAACGACGCCTTTAGTGACATGATGGACATGCCAAAAGAGGAATTGGAAGGGCAATCTCTCGGTATTATTTATTTCCCTGAAGAACAGCACAGAATCGTTAAGCGGTATAAAGAAAACTTTTCAAATAAAACGGTTCAACCCTATATCGAACGTCCATTCACCCTGTGGAACGGGGAGCAAAAATGGTTTGGTGTTTCAATCGCCTTTATCAGTGATACCCTGTTGTTAAGTGTATTCAGAGATATTACCCAGAGGGTTCGAAACCAGGAATCCCTCAGGGAGCTTGTCCATCAGAAGGAAATGCTAATGCGCGAACTCCAGCACCGGGTGAAAAACAATATGAACATTATCGCGAGTCTGATCAGCCTGGAAATGCGGCAGATCCAGAATCCGGACATCAGGGATATCTTCCTGAATATCCGTAACCGTATCCATTCCATGGCCGCCATTTACGAGCGCTTCAGCCTGACCGGTGATCTGGAATCTGTTGAATTGAACCAATACATCAAAACCCTGGCAGAAAGTATTCTTGAGACTTTCACTGCCGGTTCCAACCGTCTCCATCTGGAGACCTTTCTGGATCCTGTCAGACTCGATACAAAACGGGCGGCCAGCCTGGGACTCATTTTAAATGAGTTGCTGACAAATTCCCTGAAATATGCATATCCAAATCATGAAAAGGGGACGATTACCATCGAAATCCGGCAAAAAGACAATCAGCTACGTTTTGTTGTTAAAGATGACGGAATCGGACTGCCGGAAGATTTTTCTCCCGGGAAACAGAAGAGTATGGGATTTATGCTGATTGAGACTCTGGTCAGTCAGCTCAAGGGGAAAATGAGTATTGACGGGGTGCGGGGAACCCAAACAACGATTGAATTTCCAGTTTAATCCATACTGCTCAGATTACGAAACCTATGGCCGGCTTGTGTCGTATCAGGGGAAACTGTATATTTACATGAAATTGAAGGATGAAAGTGAATTATGGAAGATCATGAAATTACAATCGCCCTGGATGCCATGGGCGGTGATGATGCCCCGGCGGTGACAGTCCAGGGGGCTGCAGAAGCAACTCTCGAATCTCCCCTAAAGGTCCTGCTGATAGGCGATGAAAAGGCTATTCAGAAAGAACTGAAAAAACATAAATATCATGCAGATCAGATAGAAATTATTCATACAAGCCACCAGATTTCCATGGGTGAAAACCCAAAAATTGCCATGAACCAAAAACCCGATGCGTCCATTGTTCTGGCAACCCGAAAAGTATCCGAGGGGCATGCACATGCTTTGGTGTCTGCCGGGAGTACCGGGGCTGTCATTTTATCCGCGGCAAAAAATATTCCCAGAATCCTGGGTGTCCACAAAGCAGCCCTGGCCGCCAGCTATCCCACCCATAATATCCAAAAAAGACAGGATATATTTTCTCTGCTTCTTGATGTAGGGGCCAATATTCACAATTCCCACCACGATTTGGTCCATTTTGCCTTTATGGGGGCTACGTACGCCCGGGAAATCAAGAAAATTGAAAACCCTTCGGTGGGACTTCTGAACATCGGGGCTGAAGAGTACAAGGGGGGTGAAAAACTGGCCAGAACCCATGGAATTTTAAAAACCCTTCCGGATATTAATTTTATCGGCAATATCGAGGGGAATCAGATTATGCAGGGACTGGCAGATGTGGTTGTTACCGAGGGGCTTACGGGAAATATTGCCCTGAAGGTGATGGAGGGAATGGCCAGTTCAGTCAAACACCTTGGAAAACAGGCATTCCGTCAGAATGTCTTGTGGAAAATGGGACTCATTATGCTTTCCGGAGGGATTCGCAAGTTAAAAGATGTGACCGATTATCAGGAATATGGCGGAGCACCCATTTTCGGGTTCGATAAGATGATTATTAAATGTCATGGACGGTCTACAGCTAAGGCGATAAAAAACGCCCTGAAGCTGGCGGCTAAATCTGTCCGGGATGATATTACCGGGCAAATCAGCCGCTATATCACCAATTATGAGTATCACCATGCAGACTATGATGTGGAAGTCTGAGTCTGCCGGAAAATAAGTCAGGATTTGTAAAATCAATAATATCATAAACTTACACTCCTTTTACTTCGGGAAGGGATATGCTTTTACAACTTGAAAAAAAACAATGATTTTGTTAATATCTACGATGATTGTGAGATAAAAGATGGTACGGACAAAGGAATTGGAAAATAAAGTTTTGGCCGGCGTGATCCGGGAGTATATTGCCACCGCACAACCTGTATCTTCCAGGGTGGTTGTAGAAAAGTATATCCCGAATATTTCGGCTGCCACGGTCCGGAATATCATGGTCGGACTCGAAAAGCGGGGGGTGTTGACCCATCCTTTCACATCATCGGGCCGAATTCCTACGAACAGCGGGTACAAGTATTATGTAGATACCCTGATGACTTCTCCGGAGCCGGGTGATTCTATAAAGCATGCCATTCATGAAGCCCTGAATCGTACGCCTTCCGACATTGAAATGTTGTTGAATCTTACCTCGCGACTCTTGGGGACCATGACGGATGAAATCGGTGTGGCGATGGCTCCGGTGTTTATGAAAGGTATCGTGGATGATATTCAGCTCCTTGAGTTGTCGGGGGACAGGCTTTTGCTGGTGTTTCAGATTGAAAACGGTCTGGTGAAAACTGTGATGGTGGAAACACGCCAGGTGTTGAATAAGTCCCGGCTTCAGTTTATCCAATCCCTTTTTAAGGAACTTTTCGTAGGTGTTAATCTCTACACGATGAAACAGAAACTGGAACGGATACTGAATGACATTCCCAGCGGTGAACGGGGACTGGTGGAATTGATTTGCGGCCAGATTGAGCAACAGATGATGCCCCGGATCCACACCAGTGAAAATTATTCCTTCCTTGCAAAACCGGAATTCCGTGAACCGGCCGACTCTGCAGTTGTACACCTTTTAATGACGGATGGATGGATGTTCAGACTCCGGGAAAAAATTTCCGGTACTCATCTTCCGGATGCATTGACACTTCTGACCGGGGACGACATCGATTTTGTATCCGGGACAAACTGCAGCGTGCTCATGTCTGGTTTTACCCTGGGGAATCTGGAAGGTGCTCTGGCCGTTGTCGGTCCTTCCCGAATGGATTACGATTTTATCGTACCCCTGCTGGGATTTGTCCGCCGCAAGATTCACGAGAAAATCAATAACATCAAGGAAAATATATAGGACACTCCGTATGAAAAAAGATGAAACTCCAAAAGACAACCGGGATCATGAGATATTGGAGGATGAAAATCCCCGGGATGTGAACAAAGGGAAAACAAAATCCAAAGGGAAAGGAAAACAGAAGACTTCTGAAGAAAAATCCCAAACGAAAAAAGAAGAGCCCAAACAGTCTGAAGCGGAAGAAACGGAACAGGCAAAGGAAAAAGAAACGGATCCTTTACAAATCCTGATGGATCAGCTGTCTCAGACCGAAGAACAGAAAAAGGATCTGGAAGATAAATTTATCCGTCTGGTTGCAGAGTTTGACAATTATAAAAAGCGTATGTCCCGGGATTTTGACAGACAGTCGGAAATGGTCCGGGATAAGATTATTCTCAGTTTATTACCGGTGATGGATGATCTGGACCGGCTTTTACAACATGAAGGAGAAAATGGGAACGTCTCCCTGGAAGGGATTAAACTGATACGGAACAATTTTGAAAGGATTTTGAACAATTATGGCGTGAAAGCTTTTGAGTCAGTGGGACAGCCATTTGATCCCGAAAAGCATGATGCCATGATGACCCGTAAAAGTGAAGAGCACGATGTTCCAACTGTTATTGAAGAATTTGAAAAAGGATATGAAATAAATGATAAGGTCCTTCGGCATGCCCGGGTCGTGGTAAGTGCCGCGGAATAAATATATGGCAAAAAATTATTATGACATACTTGGCGTCAGTAAAGATGCCACACAGGAAGAACTGAAAAAAGCATACCGGAAAATTGCCCTGAAATACCATCCGGACAAGAACCCGGGTAATAAGGAAGCGGAAGAGAAGTTCAAGGAAGCCGCTGAAGCCTATGCGGTATTATCCGATAAAGAGAAAAGGGCCCGGTATGATCAATATGGTGAAGACGGGTTGAAAAATTCCGGATTCAGCGGATTTGGTGGCGGCGGCATGTCCATGGATGATATTTTTTCCCAGTTCAGCGATATCTTCGGTGGAGCTTTCGGAGGGAGTCCCTTCAGTGACTTTTTCGGTGGAGGGTCCCGCCAACGGGTAAGAAAAGGCTCGGACCTCCGGGTACGGATTTCCCTGACACTGGAAGAGATTTATAAAGGGACAAAAAAGAGTATCAAAGTCCGCCATTATGAAGAATGTCCCGTTTGTCATGGCTCTGGTGCCGAACCAGGTCATGGCAGCAGCACCTGTTCTTTGTGTCATGGAAGCGGTGAAATCCGTGAACGGGTCGGCTCTTTTCTGGGTCAAATGGTGAATATCCGTCCGTGTCCCAATTGTCATGGCGAAGGGACTGTCATTGACAAACCCTGCCGTAACTGTCATGGGGACGGTCGGGTGAAAACAGAAAGCAAAGTGGATATTGAAATACCCCAGGGCGTATCTACCGGAAATTACATGACCCTGAAAGGTAAAGGAAATGCAGCCGTCCGGGGTGGAATTCCCGGTGATTTGATTGTTGAATTCTACGAACAGGAACACCCTCTCTTTACACGCCATGATAATGATATTTTTATCAGTATCGTCATTACCTGGCCCCAGGCAGTACTTGGAGATGAAATCACGGTTCCCACGCTCTCCGGAAATGTCAGCCTGAAAATTCCCCCAGGCATTCGCTCCGGTAAAATGCTAAGACTACGGAAGAAAGGCATGCCCGGACTCCATGGCAGCCAATACGGGGATCAATTAATACGAGTACAGGTTGAAACACCCACCAATTTATCCAAGGAAGAGGAAGAACTAATTAGCCGCCTGAAGGATTTATACCGAAATAAAAAAATAAAAATCGAAAAGTATAAATGAAATTATTAGATTAGACTGATTAAAGAGGGAAAAGCCATGTTAAACAATATTCATAAGAAAATTGTGTCTGTATTATCCTGGACACTACTGGCAGCAGGCGTTCTGGCCTTGTTTAAAAGGATTTTTCATGGTACGGCTGTGTGCGGAAAAGCAAAAAAAACAGATGTACAGGGAGAAGATGAAGGAATATTCGATGTGGACAAAAAGGTGAATATTAACAGTGCCGATGTCCATGAACTGGCGACTCTTCCTTATGTCAGCCTGCCTGTGGCACAGAATATCGTGAACTACCGTGAACTGAACGGTTCCTTTTCTCAAAAAGATGAATTACTGAATGTCAAAGGTATCGGGCCCAAATTACTGGGATTAATCGAAGAATATATTTGTGTAGAATAAGGGAGGTCTTGTGGAACAACAGGCATATAATGAAAAATGGTCTTTTGTGGTTAAATGGGTGACAGTCATCCTATTGGTCGTGTTGGCTTTGGTTATCCTGATTCCCTGGTCCATCTGGAAGGAAGAAGAATATTACCGGAATCTGTGTCACTGGAAAATGTCAAACCTGTGGAATGCACAGCGGCTCTATCATAACTTGCGTCATGAATACAATCCCAATCTCCGTGAAACACTCCAGTTTATCGATCAGGTCAGAGATTCGGTCCTGGCAGACAGTATGTACGTTAAAGACCAAAAAATATATTTTAACAATGAGTGGCTTGATATCACGGTTCCTGAATACTGGCATGAGGATTTTGATACCACCTTTGCTTATGGTTACGATGCCCAGGACACTTCGGAGGAGATTATTTATACAGCCCTGGTCCCCAATGATGAAACGGGCATGATCGATACGCTCTTTTTAAACCGGGAACGTGACCGATGGATGTATAGTGATACCCTTTGGGAAGGGGAAATTATTGACACCAACTCGGAAATGCGTATCGAAAAGGTGGTTAAATACAACCGCTACAACCTGGTGGATTCCCTCCTTGTATGTCCCCTCGTGAATGAGTTATATCAGTCTGTCCTCTCTGAAGATAGTGTTCTTACCATCTACTGTCCTACCCGGGGTGGGGTGGAATTTGAGCGCTACTATTTCTTTACATTCAGCGATACAGGACACGGATCCATTCGGGACGGTGAACGAAGCTGGCAAAAATAACAGGGTAAAACATGTTGTATCTTTCACTGAATCCCGGATTGTGTACTTACGTTTCTTCCAATGATAATAACGGAAATCAGGTTGTGGAAGATGCAGGCAAAATCCCCGTTCCTTTTGAACTGAACCGGACCTTTTTTTATGGAAGGGATGCACTTGCACAGCTTACTTCCCTGTTTAAAAACCTGAAAGGAACCCAGGATTTTCCACAACATGAAATCTCCCTGAGCCTTCCCCCCAATATTCTAACGTATTCTGTCAACGAGGAACCGGTACCGGACTGGATGGATACCCTGCGACTTGGGAAGGATTATTCTGAAAAACTGGAAAAAAAGGTGTATTCCCTGGAAAAGGGACAATTAACGGTGTGGCATGATCCTCACATCACGGATATGATTCTCCAGGCAGCTAAGAACTCCGGATATACAATAAACAAAATTACACCGGGTATTGTAAATGCCATAAACAGTGTTTTCATGATTTATGCCACCAGCGATTACGACAAATTCACTATTTTAAAATGGGATTCCCATTATCCCGAACTTGTCACTTTCAGGAATGATGTCCTCTCAGGCCATCTCTGTTTTTCGAATGACGAATCTCCCTGTGTATTGCAGGGCAGTGGTGATAGGGACGCTACCATACCGGAACACCTGAAGAAGAATAATATTACAGAAAAATTATATGACCACACGGGTCCTCTTTTTGTGTATTCTGTTTTTGAACCCGATTCAGATCCCCTGCAGCCCTTTAAAAAATTTGGGTTTTGTGAAATCATCAATCCATGGACAGGGCTGGAAGTCAGTCAATCCGGAAACGGTCTCCTTACGGATTTGTCTGATACCGTACTGTCTTTGTGGACTGAATCCGCAGGATTTATAAACCGGGAATAATTATGAAAAAAATTGATGTGAACATTTTGGAGAAGGATGAAGACTCTGACGTAAAAGCGCCAGAATCTGAATCTCCGGCAGAAGAAACAGCTGAAGAAGAATCGTTAGCCCCACAGGAAGCCTTGCCGGTGGACGAAGGTGAAGCCGGGAAAAAAGAGCCGGAAGATACCCCTGTCCCGGATATCGAAGAAGCTCATACTGGTGAGGAAATGCCTGCAGATCTGGAAGAAACAGACACGGATTCTGTACTGGAAGAAGAAGAAAAAGCGGGTGCAGGAGGTGGTGGCAGTGGATCCAAACCACCGGCTAAAAAGAAAACAGGCCGGAATATCATGCTGTTCCTCCTTTTTCTGATTATCCTGTCGATTGTTTTTCTATTGACCAAACCTGAATTTGTCCCGGGTTTCTTTAAGCTGGACAAAGATACGGTTCTTGTTGTTGAAGAGATTGTCCCTGCAGATACCCAGGAATTTTCCATCGTTCCCGCCGATGATGAGAAAGCCGGTGAAACCCTGGCACGGATCCAAAAAGCGATGGATGGACAGGAAAAAGTGGTACCGGAAAACATTCAGGTTCTGAAGCGGCGAATGGCTGAATCTGCAGAAAGACTCAATCGGTTATTCCTGCTCTCAAGGCACTTTCCCAGTGGACTCTTTTGGTCTTATTATACAACCAGCTCCGGTTTTGAACTGCTAGAGATGAAAGCTACCGAGGTGGGCCTCTTTGAACAATATTTTAACCGGGTGATGAAGAATAAACTCTTCGATACCCTGGAATTTTTCTCTTACGACGGAAAGTACTGGGACTCGCTGGAAGGTGTATTTGTCGGTTCGTATACTCCAGCAGCCAAAGCCCAAACAGGTCCACTCTATACTATGAGTGCCGAAGATTTTCTGGATTATACAGGATATGCTGCACAAAAGGCCGGTATCAATTTTACGGACAGAAATTCTAGCATGGGGAAGTCAGTGATTCCCGGAACCAAACAAACAGTGTTTGAACTGACATTTTACGGTACTGTGAACCAGTTGGCGGATTTTGCTGATGAATTTCTCTCTATCCCTGCAACATTTACCATTACAAAGGTTCTTGCAGGCCGCAGACCTTCTGACTCATATCCCGATCCGCTGAAACTGACACTGTTTGTCTCGTTATATGAAAAAGAGTGATGCCCAGAATTATATCCGGAGAATTTGGCGGTCGGGTGATCAAAACACCGGGGTATGAGCTCCGCCCTACATCCGATAAAGTGAAAGAATACATTTTTAATGTCATTCGGGACTGGGAAGGAAAGACGGTGGCGGATCTTTTTGCCGGCTCCGGTTCTCTCGGCCTTGAAGCAGTGTCACGGGGAGCAATATCTGTGGATTTTGTTGATTCACATCCCCTGTCCATCCGGATGATTACTGAAAATATGGAAAGACTCAACCTTGACCACCCGGAAATACGCCGTTTCAAAATGAATGCCCGAACTTTTTGTTCACGTTATATGGAGTATTACGACCGGATTTTGGCAGACCCGCCTTACAAACTTCGATTGGATGCATCATTTTTCCTGAGTGTGTCCAAAGCCCTGAAAAAAGGGGGGTTGTTTGTGCTGGAATTTTCCATCCGTGAAACAGATGCGATCCTGACAGATATGAACCTGATAAAAGAAAAAGTATTTGGCGAAACAGGAGTCCGGATTTATGAAAAATGAACGAGTTGCCGTGTATCCCGGGACCTTCGATCCCATTACCTATGGTCACCTGGATATCATTGAAAGAGCCGCACATCTTTTTGATAAGGTGATTGTTGCCATTGCGATGAATAAAAACAAAACAGCTCTTTTCAGTGTGGAAGAACGGAAAGAAATGGTGGAAAAATCCACGGAACATCTGAAGCCGGTGGAAGTAGTGACTTTTCAGGGACTCAGTGCCCGTTTTTCAGAAAAAATGAATGCAGTGGCTCTTATACGAGGTCTCAGGGCTGTTTCCGATTTTGAATATGAGTTCCAGATGGCATTGATAAACCGGAAAATCGGGAAAAACACGGAAACCGTTTTTTTAATGCCAACAGAAAAAAACACCTATCTCAGTTCTTCTGTTGTCCGGGAAATTGCCTCTTTCCAGGGAGATGTATCTCCCTTTGTACCGAAATTTGTCAAACAGAAACTAGAGGAGAAATTCAAAAAATGAATCCACTTGAACACATTAGAAAACGAGCCATAGAAGAAACCGATATTCATCTTGTACTTCCTGAAGGGAATGATCCCCGTGTTTTACAGGCAGCTATGACCATTGAAGCAGAACATATAGCCCGAGTGACAGTTTTGGGAGATGAAAATCAGATTTTAAAAATGGCATCTGATGCCGGTATTCAACCCAATGTTTTGCAGATGATCAATCCCCTGAATAGTGAGTATCTTGAAGATTTCGGCCGGGAATATTATGAACTTCGAAAGAAAAAGGGAATTAGCACAGACGTTGCATTGGATGCAGTGAAAGATACAACATTTTTCGGAGCCATGATGTTACGGAAAGATCTGGCAGATGCCTGTATCAGCGGGGCTGCCAATGCCACATCTCATGTGGTCAGAGCGGCAGTCACTGTTGTAAAAACCAAACCCGGAATTTCCCTGATGTCCAGTGATTTTCTCATGTTTTCGCCAGATGGGGATAAAATCTATTCTTTTGCAGATTGTGCTGTGAATCCCGATCCAAACAGCGAACAGCTGGCAGATATTGCGTATGCCACTGCCATGACCCATCAGCAGATTTTTAATGTGGAACCCGTGGTTTCTCTTCTCAGTTTCTCCACAAAAGGCAGTGCGGCACACGATCTGGTGTACAAAGTGGAACGGGCGTTGAAAATTGCCCGGGAAAAATACCCCGATTTGAATATTGACGGTGAACTTCAGCTGGATGCATCCATTGTACCGGCTATTGGAGAAAAAAAAGCCCCCGGGAGTCCTGTGGCTGGTCATGCCAACGTACTCATTTTTCCCGATCTTAATGCGGGTAATATTGGCTATAAATTGGTTCAACGTTTGGCAGGCTATAAAGCAGTCGGCCCGGTTCTCCAAGGATTGAAAAAACCTATGCATGATCTGTCCAGAGGCTGCAGTGCAGAAGATATAGTTAATCTTGCAGCAGTTACGGCACTTCAGACGTTGAGCAGAGGTAAATGATGCCCACATATCGTTATCAGTGTGAAAAATGCGGGAAAATCTCTGAAGTATTTCAGAAGATGAGCGATCCTCCCTTAAAACGGTGTCAGGAGTGTGGAGGAAAACTTGTCAGGTTGTTATCACCTGGTGCTGGTTTTATCCTGAAAGGGGAGGGTTTTTATGTGAATGATTATAGAAAAAAAGACAAATCCCCGCAGATGGATAAAAAGAAGCCTCAAAATGACAGTGAAAAAAGTGCTACACCCTGTGTGGATTGTAAAAGATGAACTTTGTTGATTTTACAGAAATTCAGGTACAGGCCGGAAAAGGTGGAGATGGATGTGTGAGTTTCCACCGGGAAAAGTATATTCCCAAAGGGGGGCCTGATGGGGGAGATGGCGGAGACGGAGGTCATGTAATAGTCCGGGCCACCACACAGCTCCATACCCTCCAGGATGTGCGGTACCATAAGAAATACCATGCAGGAAACGGAAAACCGGGGCAGGGAAATAACCGTTCAGGTCAGAAAGGTAAGCATGTTGTGATCCGTGTACCTGCCGGGACACTGATAAAAGATGCGGTAAGCCATGAACTTATTGCAGATTTGGTTGAAGAAGGGCAGGAGGTGATTGTCGCCAGGGGTGGCAGCGGCGGTTGGGGTAATCAGCATTTTGCATCCTCTGTAAACAGGGTTCCCAGACATGCCAATCCCGGAACAGCAGGGGAATTCAAAAAAATTGAACTTGAACTGAAAGTGTTGGCAGATGTTGGGCTTGTAGGATTCCCCAATGCCGGGAAAAGTACACTTTTGTCCGTACTTTCTGCCGCAAAACCGAAAATCGCCGATTATCCCTTTACCACTCTGGTCCCCAATCTGGGCATCGTCAAATATGGTGAGTATCAATCATTTGTCATGGCCGATATTCCGGGGCTTATTCGGGGGGCGCATGAAGGGAAGGGACTGGGTGACCGCTTTTTAAGACATATTGAAAGAACCCGGGTCCTTGTCTTTCTCATTGATATCCACGATGAAAAACCGGAAGTAAGCTATCAGACCCTTCTCGATGAACTAAAGGCTTTTGATCCTCAATTGCTGGAAAAAAAACAGATTGTGGTTTTTTCCAAATGTGATCACGAAACAGAGGAAAAAATGGCAGCTGATAAACGCTTCCTGGATGATATGTTCACCATTTCATCCATCACAAAGAGGAATTTAAACACCCTCATTCATCAAATAGACAATATATTATAATAGTATCAAAAAATATTATAAATACTGAATTATTTTTTAATTGAAAAATTCATTTCTTAGATTTCTGCATGTTTGATCCTGAAAGTATTCTGAAGGTCATGTGTGTGGAAGGAATGGGGCCTCGTCTTTTCCAAACACTTTTGGAGCGCTGTAAAACTCCTGAGGCGATTCTTGTGCATCTGGAAAGTGGAGACAATACACTGCCTGGTCAACTCGTGCAATCCGTCCGGAAAAGAAATCATGAAAAATTTTATAACATGCATCAACGGTGGGTGAAAAAGAACGGTGCACGAATTATCTCTTTTGAGGAATCGATTTACCCGGATATTTTAAAACACATTTATGATCCACCACCTGTTCTGACCTGTACCGGTGAATGGGATTCTTCGGACCGGAATGCCCTTGCCATTGTAGGGACCCGACATCCGGATGTTTACGGAAAGCGGATAACCCGTGAACTGGCTCAGGCTGCTGTAGATTTGAATATCACAGTAGTCAGTGGACTGGCAAAAGGTGTGGATTCCATTGCCCATTATACGGCTGTACGTGCCCAAAAGCGGACCATTGCCGTTTTAGGTACACCACCTCATATCATTTACCCTGCTGAAAATAAGGCTTTAGCCCGTCAGATTTCACAAAACGGGGTTGTATTATCGGAATTTATCGTAGGACATAAAACCACACCGGGATGTTTTGTCCGGAGAAACCGCCTGATCAGTGGATTGTGCAGAGGTGTGATTGTAACCCAGGCCGGTGATTCCAGTGGTGCCCTTGCCACAGCCTATAGTGCCAATGAACAAAACCGTGAGGTCTTTGCCGTCCCGGGAAATGTATTGTCCGGCAATCATGAAGGGTGCCACCGGCTGATTAAAAGCGGGGCGAAACTGGTGGAAAAATTTGAGGATATACTTGATGAACTTCCCGTTCTGAAATCCAAAGCATCCCAAATGAATCTCCTTGTGGAAGCAGCAGAAATGAAAAACATGACAGAAACGGGAAAGGCAATCATTGATTGCTTAAACCGTGAGCCGGTGCATGTGGATCAAATCCTGGAAAAAACACGGCTTGAACATGGAAAATTGATGAGTGTGCTTCTCCAATTGGAATTAAAAGGATATATTCAACAGTTACCGGGTAAATTTTATATCCGAAAAATATAGGGAAGAGATGTCATGATCTCACGTCGTAAAACCCGTCTTGTACAGGTTGGCAATGTTGGAGTTGGTGGTGATGCCCCCATTTCGGTTCAGAGTATGGTGAACACCCTGACCACCGATATTAACCAAACGGTTTCCCAGATACACCGCCTTGAAGAAGCAGGTTGCTCCATTGTGCGGGTAACGGTTCCTGATAAAGCTTCTGCAAAGGCTTTGCCGGCTATTTTGAAACGCATATCCATCCCGTTGGTGGCGGATATCCATTTCGATTATCATTTGGCTCTGATGGCGGTGGATGCGGGAGTACAAAAAATCCGGATCAATCCGGGAAATATTGGAACCGGTGAACGGATCCGGGAAGTGTTGAGGGCCTGTGAATCGGCAAAAATTCCTATTCGGATTGGTGTGAATTCAGGATCCCTCGAACGGGAAATTATGGAAAAATACGGAGAACCTACAGTTCAGGGAATGGTTGAAAGTGGTGAGAAACATCTGAAGATTTGCTATGACTATGGATTTGAGGATGTGATCGTTGCTTTAAAATCATCCAATGTTTCCATGATGATTGAAGCGAACCGTTTGTTTGCAGAGAAATACGATGTCCCCCTTCATCTGGGGGTTACGGAAGCAGGGCCTAAAGGCAGCGGAAGCATAAAATCAGCTGTTGGCATTGGGACTCTTTTGGCGGAAGGTATTGGAGATACGTTGCGGGTATCTCTCTCCTCCGATCCGCTGGAAGAAGTAAAAGCCGGTTACCAGATATTAAAAGCACTGGGATTTCAACGACAAGGTGTGAATCTTATCAGTTGTCCGACCTGTGGCCGTATGAGTTTTGATCTTGTCCGCATTGCCTCCGAAATAGAAGCCCGAACCTCACATATAAAAGAAGCAATAAATGTAGCCATCATGGGTTGTGTGGTTAATGGTCCGGGTGAAGCCCGGGAAGCAGATATCGGAATAGCCGGCCTGGGCAAAGGTAAGGCAAGACTCTATATTCATGGGATAGCAAGGGATATCATTACAGAGAAGGATATCATTCCACGTGTATTGGATGAGATTGATCAGTTGATCAATGATGAGATACGCTGACGGACTTCGTATTCGATACGGAGTGCTTTTTCTTCATCACCGGTATGACGGTATAGGTCGGATAATTTAACAAGTTGGCGAAGTGTGTTACTGTGGGTTTTTCCCCATAACGCTTCACTGGTATTTGCTGCGAGGATTTGGTAACTCACGGCCTTTAGGGGCTCATTCAAAATCAGGCTTAATTCTGATAATCCACCATAAATCTTTTCCAGTTCCGGAGTATACACACCTGTGGACGGATCCAAAAGATTCAGTGCCTTTTCGTAGTGATTTCGGGCAGTGAGTACTGCCTTTTGTCCCCGCATATTCCGGGCGGCGATCATAAGGAGTCTTGCCTCTTTCTGTTTGGAAACATTGTGCCTGTTACCGGCAATCTCTAAACCCAACTCAGCGGTCTGACGGCCTAAATGATAATTTCCCAGATGATAGTATACAGTAGACAACAGATACAGGGGATCTATCAATTGTGGAGAGGTGCTTCCGTAATGATTTTCCAGGATTCTGACAGCCCATCGTATATAGTTTAGGGCACTTTCATATTTTTCGTAGGCCGTGTAATACAGAGCCTGGTCAAAATAAAGTTGTCCCAGTTTATCCGGTGTAATTTGATGACGATGCCTGTGGGCTTTCAGGTATTCCAGCAATTCGGCATTGATGGCAAGCGCGCCCCGAATATCATTCAGCCGATGTAAAAAACGGCTGTAGTCCCTGTATATGAGATACGTCTGTTGAATATCCGCCTGGTCCAGATCCCGAATCATGAAAAGGCACCTGGAGTAAAAATGATCGGCTGTTTCATGTTTTTTCAATTGGTCATTGATGGAAGCCAGCAGGTAGAGGGACTGTAAAATTCTGTAATGATCCACATCTTCAAAATGCCGAGCGGCATTCAGAGAAACCGATGCATGCCGCAATGCTTCCTGGTACCGGTTTTGACGATATAACATTTGACCACGCGCGTAGGATTCATCCCAGGATTCGCGATTATCACACCCGAACATGAATAAAAATAGAAAAATAAGGGCAAATCCCTGCACCAGACCGGTATATTTGTGCATTAACCCACAGCCCCGTGAATGCATAACCTTGCAAAGTATATTTTTATGGGTGATACTTTCAGGTAAGAGAGGAATCCGGGAAGACAATATGTTTTTATCCATTTTATCTGGTTTATATGTGTGCACGTTACGACTGGCTTTTTTGCTGTTATATTTTAACCAATTTATTTACATTCATCACTATGAAAAACGAGCGTAAAAGACCGGAAATATTTGAACGGATGGGGCTAACCCGGAAAAACCTGTTCATTTTTGCTGCAGGTATAATCAGCATCCTTTTGGGTTATTTTTCACTGGCCATCGGCAAGACCAACGACGTATGGTCTCTGACGATCGGCCCTGTTTTGCTGGTTCTGGGTTATGTTGTGCTCTTGCCTGTTGCTCTTGCATATAAAGATAAGAGCCACCATCCGGAAAAATAACGTCCTTCAGAAAGGAATCCGTACCGATTATTGCTGCGGGTTCTTTTTGTATCATCCTTTTTATGAGAATCGGATGGGTGAATCTGAGTTTGTCAAAGCGTTCGGGTTACCGAAGCAGATGGAACAGGAAACTGAAAATTCATGCCGCAATCACTTCAAAAAAAGGCCATATTGTTTGATTTCGACGGGGTTGTAGTCAATTCCGAACTGATATATGAAGAATATACCCGGGAGCGTTTTTTACAGTATGGGATCCAAATTCCTCCTTCAGAATGGTCACTCTTCAAAGGAATCAGTACAGATGTCTTTTTTAAGCTGGTAAAAAGTCGTTTCATTCCGGATATTGATATCCGGGAACTCAGGGAGGAATGGCAGATTGGTTTGCGGGAAACCATGCGGAAGAAACTGGCATATACTCCCTATTTTTGTCATTTTTATCAGAAAATTTCTTCCTATTTTAAAACGGCTCTTGTCACATCTTCCCGGCGGGAAATGGTAGACTGGATTTTTCAGAATACACTGATTGAAAATGTCTTTTCTCTCATCGTTACCTCAGATGATGTAACAAATACAAAACCCCATGCGGAACCTTATTTGAAAGCATCTGAAAAACTTGGTGTGGCCATTCAGGATTGTATTGTGATCGAAGATAGCCTAAGGGGAATAAAAAGCGGTAAAGAATCGGGTGCTTTTGTGATTGCCATTACGACAACCCATTCCCGTCACGAAATGAAAGATGCCGATTTGGTGATTGATTCATGGAACGACCTGAGTCTGGAAAAATTATGGACTATATGACAGATCAGACCATTGTGCTGGCAGGTGATCTGGTGACCCTGACAAATCCTGAAGACAGTCATGCCTCTTTTTTTTATGAACTTGCCTCGGATGAACAACTGCGTTATTACAGTTCAGACGAACCCTTTCGGAAACTACAACCTGAAGAATTTATCTATTATTATCTCACACGCCTTATGCCGTCAACAAGGTACTATTTACCTTTTGTCATACTGGACAAAGATACGGGCCAGCCTGTGGGGCAAATTCATGCCGGACGAATCGATCAGGACAATCAGAATTGCATGATCGGATTTGAAATTCATCCCAGGTTTCAACAACGCGGATATGGAACTGATGCGGTGGAAACCCTTCTGGATTACCTTTTTTTTGATATGCAACTCCACCGGGTTGGAGCCGAAGTTTATGAATACAATCAGGCCAGCCGGAAAGTGTTGAAAAAGCTCGGCTTTTCCCAGGAAGGCAGACTGACAGAGTGGCTTTACAGAAATGGGAAATACTGGGATAAACTCCTTTATGGCATTCTCCGGAATGAATGGATAAATTCTGCCGATGATGAATAATAAACTGTCCAGATATCTATTTTCATTTGATCGCCGTTTATGGGTGCTCATGCTGGGCTGGTTTATCAGTTCATTGGGTTTTGGAGCGGTTGTTCCCTTTGTAAGTATCTATTTTCATACAGAACTGGGTGTCCCCATGAGCTTGATCGGCTCTTTTTTTCTGGTAGCTGCAGTATTGCGGAGCAGTTCACAGATTATTGGGGGTGAGTTGTCGGACAGGATCGGAAGACGCCGGTTATTGATTATTTCCCAAGCCAACCGGGCTGCGGTTTTTATTGCCACAGGGGTCGCCATTGCCTTCCAGGCGGGATTCTGGGTGATTGCCGGAATATTAATGCTGAATTACCTGCTCTCATCCTATTTTCAGCCTGTGGCCAGTGCCATGATTGTGGATCTGGTTCCAAAAGAAAAGAGGGTGGAAGGGTATTCGGTGCTACGGACCGCCGGTAATGCCGGCTGGGGGACAGGTCCTGCCATCGGAGGATTTCTGGCGTATTACGGATATGAATACCTTTTCTATTTTTGCGGAATCAGTGCATTGATTTCAGGTATCCTTATCTGGACTTTTGTCGGAGAAACCTTTCGGAAATCTGAAAATTCATCTTCTGAATCCTTCATGGCTTCTTTCAGTGTTCTTAAAAACAATCCAACTTTCAATGTCTTTATGATTTCTGCTTTGCTCCTTTTTCTTACCATGGGACAGCTGGTTTCCACACTGTCTGTTTACATGAGCAAAACCCTGGAATTTTCTTCCCGGAGCATCGGATGGGTTTATACCTATAACGCTTTGCTTGTGATTCTTTTCCAAATTCCCGTCAGCCGGATGATCCGGAAAATCAACATGTTCAAACTCATGATTATCTCTTCTTTTCTATATTTCATCGCCTATGCCCTCATGGGCTGGGTGCATACATACCCCTTGATCCTGCTCATGATTACAATTATTACAAGCGGTGAAATTATCGGAATCCCAACGGGAAATACGATTGTCAGTTATATGTCCCCCGAAGGAAAACACGGCCGGTACCAGGGAATCTACAGCCTGGCAACCACACTCGGCTGGTCTGTTGGTCCCTTTATCGGTGGAGTAAGTATGGATTTACTGCCGGATCCCAAAGTTTTATGGTTTGTGCTGTCTCTTTTCAGTTTTATGGCTGTCTGGGGATTCTTATGGCTAAAACATCATGAAAAAGCCTGTTGCGGATCTGCTGAACCGTTATAACATTTCAAATTTATGCTCCGGATCCCGAACCGTTAAAACCGGTACCGGTGATTTCCGAACCACTTTTTCTGCGGTTGATCCGAAAAGAATATGTGAAATACCTGTCAGTCCGTGGGTGGACATGATGATGATATCAAATTCTTCCTCTTTGGCACAGCGGATAATTTCTTCAAAAGACCGTCCATACCGGATAATCGGTGTCGCTTTAATCTTATCCGGGATTTTTTCACGAATGATTTTATCCAGGGATTCCTGCGTGTATTCCCGGGACTTTTTCTCCAATTCGGCGATATCGTAACTTTCCCAGGTGAAATCTGTAGGTGCGATAATGGGTTCAATGACATGTAAAAGACCGATTTCCGCCTTGAATTTATCGGCAAATTCCACAGCATAAGTCAATGCATAGTGGGCATAATCGGAAAAATCAGTCGTTAAAAGAATCTTTTTTATCTTCATGGTCATGTCCTCCTTTAAATTTATAATATTAATTATTTTCTTTTAAATCAATATGGAGTTTCCAAATAAAAAAAACACCCCGGCGGGGAAAAGACCGGGGTGTGTTATTGAGAACGAAATGAAAACTTCACTTCGTCAGAACTCACACATGTTTGTCCGCATAGTCAAAACCCGTCTGAAATGCTTTTTGGTTGATTTCATGAAAGGCTTTGTTTTTCAGGATCTGGGGAAGAGCCCAACGGATGTAATGATCACTCAGGATCTGTTTTTTTAGATAGGCAAAGATTCCCAGGACTATCATATTTGCTGCTTTTGTACTTCCCAGCTTGTCTGCCATTTCTGTTGCAGGCAATCCAATAACAGTTACATCATCCCGGGAGGGAGGCGTATCTATCAGGCCGCTGTCGTATATGATTGTTCCGCCACTCACTACATCATTTTCAAATTTTTCCAGTGAGGGTTTATTCATAACGATCAGGGTTGTTGGATTGGCAACCAGGGGTGCTCCAATCCGTTTATCTGAGATTTTCACACTGCAATTGGCCGTTCCACCTCGCATTTCGGGTCCATAGCTTGGCAGCCAGCTGACTTCGTACTGGTGTCCCATGGCGACATTGGCAATCACATATCCCAAACTCAAGAGCCCCTGACCTCCAAATCCGGCAATTTTCAATTCTTCATGAAAATTGTTTTTTTCAGGCGTGGGAACAACATCCTCTTTTTCGGATAAGTGACTGATATCCATCAATTTGTGATAATCTTTAAATGATGGGGTTTCCTGTTTGATGATGATGGGTTCCCGTTCTTCGATGACATCTTTAAATACGCCAGGGACAAAATATTTGGACAGGACTGAATCAATCCAGTTCTTTGCCTCCTGAGGGGTCATTTTCCATCCGGTGGGGCATCCTGACAGAACTTCCACGAAGGAAAATCCTTTATGGTCGATTTGAGCTTTCAGGGCTTTCCGGACAGCCTTCCGGGTTTTCGCAATATTTCTGGCATCGGTCAGCATGCATCGTTCAACATAGACCGGTGCTTCAAGTGTGGCGATGATTTCAGACATCCGGATAGGGAATCCTTCACTGTGACTGTTTCTGCCATAAGGTGTGGTTGTAGTCTTTTGTCCGATCAATGTCGTCGGAGCCATTTGGCCCCCGGTCATACCATAAATCGCGTTATTGACGAAAAAGACGGTCATGGCTTCGCCCCGGTTTGCCGCCTGAATGATTTCATTGGCACCGATGGCTGCCAGATCACCGTCTCCCTGATACGAAATAAGGATGGAATCCGGATTAGCCCGTTTGTAACCGGTTCCAACTGCCGGTGCCCGGCCATGGGCACTTTGAATGTTGCCTGTATCAAAATAATAATAGGCAAAGACAGAACAACCTACGGGACTTACAAGTACCGTTTTATCCTGGATGTCAAAATCGGATACAGCCTCGGCGATTAGCTTATGGAGTATTCCATGTCCACAACCCGGACAATAGTGGGTTGCTTTTAGTTCCGAATCTCCTTTACGTACAAACGTGTCGTAAAAGGTCTCGGGCTTTTGCAGAACTTTATTGTGTTGAATTGTCATGACTGCCTCATATTTTTCATTATTTCCGCACTGATCTCCTTGATGGTTGGAAGATTACCCCCCATTCTTCCATAAAACAGAACAGGTTTTCGTCCGTTCACAACCAGTTTTACATCATCTACCATCTGTCCGTTATTTAGTTCAAACACATTGAAAAAACGGACATTCTTTTTTGAGGCATAAACATCTATGATTTTCCTGGGGAAGGGGAAGAGGGTGATGGGACGAATTAAACCCACAGGAATGCCTTCAGCTCTCATTTCATCCACCACAGACTGAAGCAGGCGGCTTACAATCCCAAAGCCACACAAGAGGATTTCCGCATCATCACTCCGGTATTCTTCACAGCGGACCTCTTTTTCCTCGATAATAGCATATTTTTTCTGAAGTTTTTGATTATGGACTTCCAGACGATCCGGATCGAGTTCTATGGAAGAGACGAGATTTTCCCGGGTTTCTGCCGTGGCTTTTACAGCCCAGTCTTTTTTAGGGAAGGATGTCACCGGCTGGGGAAATTCAACCGGTTCCATCATTTGTCCGATGGTCCCATCTGCCATGATCACAGTTGGATTTCTGTATTTATCTGCCAATTCAAAGGCCAGCATAGTCAGGTCGCACATTTCCTGGGCACTGTTGGGTGCCAGTACGATCAATTTGTAATTTCCGTGACCGCCTCCTTTGACAATCTGATTGTAATCTCCCTGTTCCGGCGCAATATTTCCAAGCCCCGGTCCACCCCGGGTAATATCCACAATCACACAGGGTAATTCAGAACCGGCCAGGTAAGAAATGCCTTCCATTTTGAGGCTGATGCCCGGACTGGAGCTGGCCGTCATACACCGAACTCCACTGGAAGCAGCTCCGTAAAGCATGTTGATGGCCCCGATTTCACTCTCTGCCTGAAGAAAGGTTCCCCCGACTCTTGGGAATAGCAGAGCTGATCCTTCGGCTATTTCACTGGCAGGGGTGATGGGATATCCGAAATAATTCCGGCAACCTGCCAGCAATGCTCCTCTTACAACGGCATCATTTCCTTTTATAAGTACTTTTTTCATAAAACCCTCACGATATGGGATTTAAACATTCGGCACAAAGAACAATATCTTTTCCATTCTTTGCGTGATACACTTTGGTTTCTTTTTGACACACCGGGCACATGGCTTTTTCCGGCCAGGTATCCCAGCCTTTAAAAACGGTGATTGCTCCCGGTTCCGGACAGGTATAATAACAAATCCCACAACCGGTACACCCTTCTCCGGTGTACGTTGCCGGTTTGTATCCCATGTGATTCAGTTTTTCGGCCAGTTTGAGCACATGGACCGGACAAGCTTCAATACATAACTGACAGCCCTTGCATTCCGATGCCTTGATGATCACATGGCCTTTTGATGCGCTCATATTATCTCCTTAGCTATACGTTGAATTCTCAATTCCCAATTCTCAATTCTCAATTCTCAGTTCTCAATTGAACTCTGCTTCTTATTCTCCCAGTCATACCCTCAAATTTCTCTCCCAGGCGGCTTTTGCCAGTTCTTCCCGGAATTTGGGATGAGCAATGTTGATCAGGGCTTTTGCTCTCTCCCGGAAAGATTTACCATGGACATAAGCCACACCGTATTCTGTAACGATATAGTGGACATCCGCACGGGTTGTGGTGACGGAGGCCCCTTGCTTTAAAAACGGGACAATCCGGCTGATTTCTCCGCATTTGGCTGTTGATGTCAGAGCGAGAATTGCTTTGCCGCCGGGACTCATTTTTGCACCGCGGAAAAAATCCACCTGTCCACCAATTCCACTATAATTCATGGTTCCAATGCTATCTGAACAAATCTGTCCCGTAATATCTACTTCAATTGCTGAATTGATAGATACCATTTTCGGATTTTGGGCGATGACCCGGGGATCATTGATATATTCCTGAACATGAAATTCAACCAAAGGATTGTCATCAATAAAATCAAAAAGACGGCGGGTACCCAGGACGAAACCGGCTGTCATCTTTCCCCTGTGAATGATTTTTTGAGAATTGTTAATGATGCCTTTTTCTACCAGTTCAATAACCCCGTCGGAAAACATTTCAGTATGAATCCCCAGGTTCTTTTTGTCATGAAGATGATTCAATACTGCATCGGGTATGCCACCGATACCAGTCTGCATGGTGGCTCCATCATCAATGAGCTCGGATATGTACTGTCCGATCTTTGAGAATTCTTCAGTCACCACAGGCCTGGGAAGTTCATGGACCTCTGTTTCCGCTTCCACAATAAAATCCAGTTCGTCTATGTGGATAAAATTATCTCCATGGACCCGGGGCATTCGGGAATTCACCTGGGCGATGACAATATCGGCTGTTTTTGTGACTGCACGGGTATGATCCAGGGATACACCAAAACTGCAGTATCCGTGCCGGTCCGGTGGTGAAACCTGAATCAATGCGACATTCACTTTTATTTGTCCGGACCAGAAAAGCCCCGATACCTCATGAAGAAAAATGGGTACAAAATCCCCCCGGCCTTCCTTGATGGCCTGACGGGTATTGGCTCCGGAAAATAAACTGAGAGTTCTGAAATGTCCTTCCATTTCCGGCTTGGTATAGGCAGCTTTTCCAAAGGTCAATATGTGGGCCATGGTGACATTTTCCAGCTCAGGGGCACGGGCGACAAGAGCATCAATCAGGTGTTCCGGAACCGCACAGTTCGAATGAACATAAACAGTATCTCCCGATTTTACGGTCTTTACCGCATCTTCAGCCGTTGTGATTTTTGCTTCATAACGTGTCTTCCAGGTCATGGGCTCTCCAAATGCATGTCGTGTTTATGGTTAGAGTATGATAGTTCAGGCAAACAAATAACTTCAAATTTCATGCCAAAAATATATTCAGTATCAATCCCCTTTCTGTTCTGCTTTCCATAACCACGGATATAGCAGATATTCTCAAAAATGATAAAACCACACGCACAGATAAGAATACACAGTTTATATCAGGAATGATCTTCAGGGGCAATGAATCCAAGTGATTTTTGATTATCCCTGTCCATATAGATATGAAAGTATTGTGCCTGAAAACATCGTGGGACCTGATAGACTTTTAGTACTTTTTGAAACCGTTCATAGGTTGGCACCAGTTGTCCCAGCATGTTATCACAGGTGTCAAAAACGCCAGGGTTGAAAAAGGTGCTGCTTAAATCGGGATATAAGGGCATATAAAATATATTTGCCTCCACCAGATCCTGAAAAAAGTGGGTCCCGTAGGAGACTTCCGGCGTATATCCACCAGATTCCCGGGCAATTTCAAAAATCATTTTGGTTTTATTGATATCTGAATAACGTGTTGGAATTCCCAGCTTGATATTGCTGCTTCCCCATCGTCCTGGACCCAGGAGGATGAATCGTTTCCCTTCCAGGAGCCGGTTTAATTTACTGATGACCCGTGCCAGGAGAGACTTGTCATTATCCGGAATTTCATTATAATCCAAGGGGTCACAGTAAATAATGTATTCGATATTTCTTAATACACCGCAAGGTACATCCCGTTCGGTCCGGAAGAATATCTTGTTTTCCGGTACATGATCCGGTAATTGAATTTTTTCCTCAACCAGCCTGTGAGTCAGGGGGCGACATTGAAGGAGATAAAATTTTTGGTTTGCATAGGCAAATTCCAGATCCACGGGACAATTGTAGGCTTTTTCCAGTTTTTTCAGCATCCGGCCGATAAGTTCAGGGAATTTTTTATCTTTCAGCAGATTGTTGAAAGTAATGACCGGCTGGCCTTCTTCCTGATAAGAGACATTTCCGATAGGATCGGTGATATGATTGTCCTTGAAAGTGCTGATAATTTTTGACAATTCCGGTGTTTTAATTTTATCCAGGATTTCATCCAGTGTCATCGTGACGAATGTATTGGATCTGAGGTCAATCACGTCTACTTTTTTCTGGGAATAGAACTTGATTTCCCGGGGTGTGGCTTCCGGTCTGAGCAAAGGTTTTGTGAGTCCGATCATTCGGGGATAATCGCTCACACGGTCTACTGCCCGGGTACCCATGCCAAAAACAAGGCGTACAAGGCCGTCTTCATATTTCAGTTGCTGGGTCCACCGGTACTCATTCCGTCCAAAAGCAACTCCGGCCCAAAGGGGCATGAAATAATCCCCAAAGCGCTCACCCACCACTTTTTGGATCAGGATGGCAACACTTTCAAAATAATCCAACAAATCATGTTCTTTCCGGTATTCCAACGGATCCGGTCCGAGTCCGGAACTGTAAACTTCACCAATGGCAGCAATCAAAGCAGAAAGCCGGTCATCAAGCGAACCCTGATTCGCCAGAAAAATACTGTCATATTTTCCTGAAAAGGAGGTGCCGAAATTATCTTCCAGCAGGGAACTGCTCCGGACAATGAGGGGGACTTCGCCGATTTTATCCAGCAGATGTCTTAACTGCCGTTTAATGGCCGGCTGAAAATCGGCGTTTTTAAATAGTTCACGGATCAGGGGGTATTCATCATGAATTTCATCAATGCTTTTATATTTCTGGTTTTGATATTCCACCAGTCCGTTATATGCCAGAAAGTCTTCAAAAACATCGGTTCGCAGGTAATAAGATTCAGGGACATATACATTTTTCTGAAAATACTCATAATCCTCATCGCCGGAATATTCATCTGTGAGAATTTTATATGCAAGAATGAGTCCAGCTGCTTTACCGCCGATTTTCCCTGTCCCCGTTTCTGATCCCAGGGTTCGTTTGATAATCGGATCGAGATCTGTAATCCGGATATGTTTGCGGGCAATGCGAATAAACTGGAGATTGTCGCTGATAAAATTCTTCAGCAACGCCACCCGGATACCGGTTGCCATGGATAGAGGGATGGGCTCTGCTTCCGGAAGATTGCAGAATTCATGGACCTTTTCAGCCAAAAGCCAGAAGGATACCCCGGGGAGATTGGCAATATTTTCCAGGGCAAAAGCTTTTTCCGTTTTTGATACATAATTCACTATCCGGTCAATTTCCTCGATGGAGAAATTTTCCGAAGCATGTTTAATGACCATTTTCCGGATATACTCTTTTTCCTTTTTACCCCACTGGTGGACTTTACCTGCGTTGGGATTATACTTTTTTTTATCTCCGGTATCGGGAAGAGAGGCTGCCATTTCACGGCTGTGTTGATAAATTTTATCAATGGATACGATTTTCCGGTTATGGAGCTGAATCAGAAGATTCTGAATGATTTTTTCCGCCAGATTGGGATGTTTTTGAAGGATGTTATTCAGATGTTCATACGTCTTGTCTATCACAGCTTCCTCTTCTCTCTTTCCGTAATATAATGATAATCCGGTTATGAAAAACAGGTGTAAAAAAAAGAGGGTGCGTTTGCACCCTCTCAATCAATGTGGCAGGGATCAGATCCATCCCCGCAATTTTGCCGCTCTGGCAACCCGGGCGATGGATACCATGTAGGCTGCTTTGCGCATATCAACTTTTTTATCGTATTTGCAATACATATCGTAAACAGCTTTAAATGCCGCCGTCATCTTCTGATCCAGCCGTTCATTCACTTCAGCTTCTTCCCAGTAGAAATTGTAGGCATTCTGAACCTGTTCGAAATAGGAGACGGTTACACCACCGGAATTGGCCAGAAAATCAGGAACGACGAATTTTTTGTTCTTGAAAAGAATGACATCGGCTTCAGGGGTTGTGGGGCCATTGGCCAGTTCAACAATCACATCGGCCTTGATACGATCTGCATTTTCTGCTGTGATCTGACTTTCAAGGGCTGCAGGGATCAGGATATCAACACTCATCTCCAGTACGTCCATGGGATTATCAAAGGCTTTCATACCTTCTTCCGTATATCCTTCAAGGGATCCGTGTTTTCCCACATATTCAAACATCGCATCAGTGTCGAATCCTTTCATCTTATAATAGGCACCGCTGATATCGGAAATCCCCACGATTTTACAACCGGCTTCTTTAAAGAGGACGCCTGCCCATCCCCCGACATTACCGAAACCCTGAATGGCAACGGTTTTACCTGCCAGGGCTTCACCCCGGGCTTTTATGGCTTCACGGGCGATGAACAAACCACCCCGGGCTGTTGCGGCGGCACGCCCTTTAGAACCGCCGATATCAATGGGTTTTCCTGTGATAACACCCGGCATGCTTTCACCTTTGATCTTTTCGTATTCATCCATCATCCAGCTCATGATCTGAGGAGTGGTGTATACATCGGGAGCCGGCACATCTACCGTGGGACCGATATCCTTGGCGATGGCGCCAATAAAGGCACGGGCCAGCCGTTCTTTCTCAGTATCGGATAATTCCTGGGGATTACAGGTTACACCACCTTTTCCCCCGCCCAGAGGGATATCAACAACTGCCGTTTTCCATGTCATCCAGGCAGCTAAAGCCCGAACAGTGTCGATGGTTTCATCCGGATGCCAGCGAAGTCCGCCCTTTGTGGGACCCAGAGCCCGGTTGTACTGAACACGGTATCCCTTAAAGACCTTTATGCTACCATCATCCATGCGGACAGGGAGCGTCACAACAATCTCTTTTTGGGGCCACCGTAAAAATTCCCGTGTGGACTTATCCAGTCCTAACAGTTCACACGCTTCATCGAGTTGCTGCTGAGCCATCTCAAAGATGTTCTGCGATTTGGACATTCTTTCCTCCATTCATGTTTCTCTGTCCGAAATATGTATTCGGACTTTTTAAAGTGTTTTATGCGTTTAAAGCCTGCTCAAGATCTTCAATTAAATCATCTGCATGTTCAAGTCCGATAGACAACCGTATGAGCCCCGGATTGATGCCTGCAGCTTCCAGTTCGCAATCACTCAGCCCGGAATGTGTAATGGATGCAGGATGCTGGATCAGTGAATCGCATTCTCCAATGGAAACAGCCCGGGTAAACAAACGGACCCGGTTAATCACCTGAATACCTGTTTCTTTGTCACCCACATCAAAAGACACGACTCCTCCAAAACCAGTCATTTGCCTGCGGGCAATGTCATGTCCGGGGTGGTCAGGCAAACCGGGATAATAAACACGTTTCACCCTGGGATGTTTATGGAGAAATTGGGCCACTTTCATGGCGTTTTGCTCATGACGTTCCATCCGTACCGATAAGGTTTTGAGTCCCCGAAGTAAAAGCCAGGCATCAAAGGGACTGATAATTGGACCGTAACGACATAGAATCTCATCACGAATTATATCCATCATCTCCTTTTTTCCCGTGACAATCCCGGCGATTACATCACCATGACCGCAAATATATTTTGTGGCACTATGCACGACGATATCCACGCCTAAATCCGCCGGCCGCTGGAATATGGGTGTGGCAAAGGTATTATCGATCATAACAGGGATTTTCTTTTCTCTGGCAATTGCACAAACCGCCTGAATATCCACCAGGCTGAGGGTTGGGTTGGAAGGGGTTTCCAGGAAAATCAACTGAAAATCATCTTTTTCCAGATGACGTCTGAATGTTTCCGGATTATCATCTTCCACGATGACCGTTTCAATATCCCGGCCGGGAAGGGAGCGGGTGAACAGACAATGGGTTCCACCGTATAATGTGTGACTGGCCAGTACTTTCCCGTTTTTGGGAATCAGTGCCATGATGACAGCTGCAATAGCGGCCATCCCTGAGGCAAAAGCCAGTGAAGACTCCGTGTTTTCAAGCCGGGCGATCTGCCGGCATAAGGCGTTTACCGTGGGATTTCCCATCCGGGAATAAAAATAGCCCTCCTTCTGTCCCGTAAAGAGTGCTGAACCATCCTCCGTCGATTCAAAGGCGAAAGCCGTCGTCTGATACAAAGGAGGAATAACGGCATGATAAGATGGATCCGATTCACCCTTGCCATGAACACATATTGTCTCAATACGTTTACTCTTTTTCAAATCCATACCTGCTTAGTTTCTTACTATGTTTATGGCAATTTATATGCCAGTTCTCAATCGGTGTCAAACTTATCCTTTTTTTTTCAAAAAAGCCTGTGATTTTGAGAAAAAAATGAAAAAATCCACCCGTTGACCGGAAAATAAATATCACTTTTACAAAGAGTATTCTCAATAATGATAATGCCCAGCCATTCACACAGTGCCTGGAATTCGATAAATTAAACTGTTGATAAAGATTTCATGACGAATGTTTCAATTTTGTCGTTTTAATGAATGTAAAAAATTGATAGTTTAACATGATGGGTATAAAAAGAACAGGTGGGATATCATGAAACGTTCAGGTGTGTTAATAATGAGTCTCATTATTCTGGTTCCTTTACTTATGGGACAGGATATTGATGTGATGGATGGGATCCAGAGGCGGGATACGAGCCGCACTCTGGCTCCGTTAGATTTGGATGAAATTCCAGATGAGATTGAAAGTACTTCTGATGAAGACTCACGGGAGGATTCTACATGGCGTAAGGCCTTGATTGACAGCCTTGAATACCGGTATAATCTGGAAAAAGAACGAATGGAAGCAAATTATAAAACGTCGTATCAGTACAAGCTGAATAAAGCTGTAGATTCCATTCGTTTAAGTATTGCCGGACAGATTAAAGCCCTGGAGGATGAAATTGAAGTTTTACGTCAGCAGGAAGTGGACAGTGCAGATCAGGTAAGTCCGGCTTATCTGTGCGAAAAGGATTCTCTCATTGCTGTAATCCAAAATCTCAGAGAGTCCCTTTCTTCAGTCAAAGTCCAAACTGATGTCCTTTTTTCCCCTGCAGAGATAAAAAGGGAACAGGCACACTATCAATATTTGTTACAGCTAATGGAAGAAAAGAGCCCTGAGTCATTCCTGCCTTTAAAAGATACCGAACTTCCTGAACTGAAAAAGAAAGAACTTTCACTGTATCTGGATATGTATTTACCCGAATTGAACAGCAGCGAGGTATTGATCCGGCTTAGCAGAGTTTATGAGGATCAGAAGGAATCCCAATTCGCCAAACTGAGCTATTTGAAATATCTTTTTTATTTTCCTGAATCCACAAATCTTACCTATATCAAAGAACAAATAAACCAGTTGATGGAGACATATCCTGATCCCCGGGACACCCTTTTATCCTTTTATTTAAAAGATGAAACACGGGAATCCCTGGAAGGAAGTATTCTGTTCAGATATATTCGAGCTGTAGCTGATATTGGATATCCGGAATGTGAACCCCTGTTTGAAAAGGAAATTTACCGTTTCCAGAAGGAATCGCAGACGGGAGACCGGGTAGATCGTGCTTTGATTTGGTATGCAGATATTTTGAAGAACCAAAAGCTGTACACATCAGCTGTCAGTCAATTGCAAAAATTGGTCACAGTATATCCTGATAGCCCTGAAGTTCCCTATGCTTTTTATACTATGGCTGAACTTTACAGGGATAATTTAAAGGAAAGCCGGATGGCTCTGGAAACACTTCGTAAAATCAGTGCCGGATATCCGGACAGCAGGCTGGCTCCAAAAGCCATCCTGATGAGTGGAGATATCCAGGAGAAGGATTTGAAGGATCCGGTAGCTGCCCTCACAGAATATGAGAAAGTACCTGCTGCTTATCCTGGAAGCCGGCATGCGGTGACGGCTTTGAAAAATATGGGCAGAATTTATCAAACTCTGTCAAAAAGTTCTGAACTTGCTTTCAAACAGTACGAAATCATAAAGAATGAGTATGCTTCATTTTATTCCGATGCAGCAGATGCCATGATCACGATTGCGCATTTATATGAGGCCAATGGAGAATTCAGAAAAGCCGTGGAAGAAATCCGGGAACTTTATGAACGTTATCCCGAATATGAAAAAACACCGGATCAGCTTTTAAAAGCAGGAGGTTTTCTTGAAAAAGAGTTGGCAGACGGAGATGGGGCCATAGAGATATATACAATCCTCATCACACAATATCCGGAAACAAAAGCATCGGAAAAGGCGAGGAAAGCACTGGCCAAATTGCAGAAAGAATAAATAAAAGGACATTCATGGCATCATCACCCCTGAAGCAGTTAGATGAAACGGCGCATTTTTATCAATCAGCCACACAGGAAATCAGTAAAGTCATCATTGGCCAGCATGAGATCATTGAAAATCTCCTGATCTCACTTTTATCCGGGGGACACTGTCTGTTAGTTGGTGTTCCCGGACTTGCAAAAACACTTCTGGTCAAATCACTGGCAAGCATACTGGATCTCTCCTTTAGCCGGATTCAGTTCACACCTGACCTGATGCCATCAGATATCACCGGGACGGAAGTGATTGAAGAGGACCGGGAAACGGGTCAACGGATTTTTCGATTTATTCAGGGACCTGTTTTTGCCAATATTATTTTGGCTGATGAAATTAACCGGACACCCCCCAAAACCCAGTCCGCCTTACTGGAAGCCATGCAGGAACATCAGGTCACATCTGCAGGGAGGACATTGCCTCTTGAAGAACCTTTTTTTGTCCTTGCCACACAAAATCCGATTGAGCAGGAGGGGACCTATCCCTTGCCTGAAGCCCAGCAGGACCGTTTCATGTTTCAGCTTAATCTGGATTATCCTTCTTTGGAGGAAGAAAAGGTGATTGTGGATCAGACAGTCCGGATTAACAATACCCGTCTCTCGTCTGTCATTGAAAAAAGGCGGATTCTGGATATCATGGCCTTTACCCGGGAAATTCCTGTGTCCGACCATGTTGTGGAATATGCAGTGAATCTGATCCGGAAAACCCGTCCTTCTGAAGATAATGATGGGTTTATCCGTAAGTATGTCCGTTGGGGTGCCGGTCCACGTGCTGCCCAATACCTGATTGCCACGGCAAAAACCCGGGCTGCGATTCATGGGAAACCCACTCCCGATGAGGAAGATATTGATGCCCTGACCCTGCCGGTCCTTCAGCACCGGGTTCTCCGGACTTTCGCTGCAGAAGCAGAGCAGGTGGACATCAAAGCAATTATCCGGCACATTGTGCAAAATAAATGATGCAAAAAGCAGAACCTTTCAAACCGATTACCTTATCTGATTTAGTTTTATTTGATACCCTTGATTTAAAGGTCCGACAAGTAGTAGAGGGATTTCTTCTGGGACTTCACAGTTCGCCCTATCATGGATTCAGTGTGGAATTTTCACGCCATCGTGCCTACAATCCTGGAGATGATATTCGTCATTTGGACTGGAAGGTCTATGGCCGGACCAACCGGTATTATATTCGCCAGTATGAACAGGATACCAATTTATCGGCTTATCTTCTGGTAGATAGCAGCCGTTCCATGGGATTTGGTAAGCCTTTTAGCAAGTTCACAGCTGCTTCAGTCATTGCCGCATCTCTGGCCAGCCTTTTGGTCCGTCAGAATGATGCCGCGGGACTGTGCCTTTTTCAGGATAAACTGGTAAATTTTATGCCACCCAAGGCCATTCCATCGTATCCTGTTGAAATGATGAAGGTCCTTTCCCAAACAGTTGTTGCAGGCACCACTTCCACAGCATCAGCGCTCCACCAGCTTGCTGAAACGATTAAACACCGCGGACTTGTGATTTTGATATCCGATCTTTGGGATGATCAGAAGGATGTACTTAACGGAATCCGGCATTTCCGGCATTATGGGCATGAAGTGATCGTGATACATGTCTGGAATCCGGAAGAAATGGCGTTGAAAGCCCGGAGAAAAACAGAATTTATTGATATGGAAACAAAAGAGCGGATTAAGGTGGATAACCGGAAAATCAAAGAAGAATATGAACAAATACGGTCTGCCTTGCAAGAGACGTATTTGGAAACCCTGGGAGATATGGGCGTGGATTATCTCTTTTTCAGGACGGATGATGATTTAAGAACGGTCCTGATGACCTATCTGCTCAAGCGCATGGAATTGCCATAAATTGGTGATAAAAAAAAGAGACGCCTTAAAGGACGTCTCTTTTTATCTGTAAGATTATTTTCAATTATTTGAGATAGACCATTTTTTTGCAATCTCTGAATTCTTTTGTCTGAATGGAATAGAGATAGAGTCCGGTACTTACCGTCTTACCCTGGGTATTGGTTCCATCCCAGGTAATGGAATACCGTCCGGCATCCTGACCTGTAAAAGTCCATTCCCTGATGAGTTGACCGTTCAGATCATAAATCTTGAGAACTACGTCATCAGTATGGGGAAGCTGGTAAGCGATTTTTGTTTGAGGATTGAAAGGATTGGGATAATTCTGATCCAATCTGAATGATTCAGGGATTTGAAGGTTTTCAGGGATCTTTGTTGTAATAAAATCAATGATGAAATCGTCAAAATATAACACACCGGTTCCCTTGTTATCATCACTGGTTTCTGCAAGATAGAAGCGTGTCCATGTTATGGGATAGGAAAGGACGGCATTGGGGTTTGCCCAACTGGGAATGGCATCATCGATGTTGACTTCAATCCGTTTCCAGGTATCTGTCCAGTCGATACCCGGACTGGCATCGGTAAAGTTTATAAGAAATTTTTCACCGTCCGCGTCTTTAAATTCTCCCCGGAGCCAGTGACCCTTTCCGTCGCCGTAAATATGAATTCCGATTTTATCAGGGTGACCTGATACAGGGATATTGCAGTTCATGTAGAGGGCACTGGTACCACCTGTTGTCAGAGTATAAGAAAGTTTTCCTGAACTTGGCTCGGATATATATACGCTGGTGTCTGTTTTAAAAGTACAATCGTTGATGGCGACATTAACCCCTGTCAGTGTAAAACCGGAGACACTGGAAAAATCATCTACCAGAACGGAAGTTGAAATGCCGACGGTTACCGGTACAGATCCGGTTATGGTGTCGTAACGGGCACAGATAAGGCCTTCTCCGCTTTGGGTGGCTGTGAAAAACCCGTTTTCCGAAATGGTTCCCACATCTCCTTCAACCCACCACTCATAATCGGAGAGGGCAAACGTGATAAGGTTTCCATAATTGTCAAAAGCTTTCGCATCCATTTGCTGAAAGTCGCCTTCGTTCAAAATGACAGGATTCGGTGTAAGTTCCAATTTTGACAGAATACTTTTTTTCACCAGAGCAGAATCGACAACATGGCTTATCTGGGCGTATACATATCCGCTGACGGTGTCGTTTGACGCCACGAAAAGACCGTTTTCATCAATCGTCCCCAATGTGGAATCACAAATCCAGAGAAGTGTGGAATCCTGAATATTCACATGATTATAGAACATATCTAATCCCTGGACGCTGAATTGGATTTCAGACCCGGCAATGGCATAGACCAAAGGCGGGGTAATTCGTAAATGTGCCAGGTTACTGTCTGGAGCCGTACTCACAACAAGAAAACAGTTTGAAACAGTCCGTTCACCGCCGGGATCCGAAGGACTGTTTTTAATTTCATCCCGGACCAGCATTGTTGTAGAGCCGCCACCATCCAGATTGATTCCGTGATATACACCCCATTCCAGCATGTAAGCCGCCAGTTCCTGATAGGTCATACCAATGGAATAACCTGGTTGACGGCCATCTACTGTGAATAGAAAGAATTTTGTCGAATCCGCGTTATATCCTGCTGCAGTCCTCGGATGCCGGTCCCCTGAACTGCCTACATTCACACCATCCCGGACCAGAATCGTGTTTCCACCCACCAGTTGTGTGAATTTTTCCGGGCCTGGGATCATGTTTTGGACCAGTTGAATGGTATCATCAACAGTCAGCTGATTGATGAAAGCAGCAGCTGTTCCATGGCCTGAGAGGACTGCCTTTCCTTTTGACAGGGGCATATTTCCCTGGTTGATGCGGGTTTCTTCCACGACACATTGAAGTGTATCGTTCACGAACCATCCCGATACAGGCACTATTCGTGCTTCCGAACCGTATGCGTTAGTTCCTGTCGCCTGGCCGTAAAAAGAATTGTACAATATCATCTGATCGGTATTTCGGACCGTATTGATTCCGGATAAGGGCACGGATCCTGAATCGGATATGATCACACCAGAAAATGCAACATCTGCAATTGACGGAATGTTTTTCACATTCACCCCTATACTTTGCCAGGCTTCATCGGTTTTGACGATTTCACCATTTGAAATCTGGGCACCGATGGGAACACCATTGGATGTGTTATAAAAATCTCCATTTACTCCACCAACAATCCGGTGGTATTTCCGGTCTTTCCGGGCAGCCATTGAAGAAGTGCGTTCGAAAGCATTCAGCTTATCGCCGGCTTTCACCGTTTCAAATGTGATATAAGGATTGGTCAAATCCACAACCAGCACATCGAATTGAAAAGGACCATTATCTCTGGATTCGGAATAATACATGACCCCCGGACCCACACGCAGACTGTCCAGGTGATCTGCATAAATTCTCGTACTAAATATACACAGTGCTGTTACCACACTCAGGATTTTTCCGGCATACTTTAAGGCTTTCATCTTTATACCTTTTGATTGTTTAATATGTTAAATATTTTTAACCCGGAATAAATATATGAGGTAAATATATTGAGGGCAAGGAACAAATATATAATGAGTCAGGATATCCTCATTTTGATAAAGGGTGATGGAAATCAGATGGTGACAACTTGGTTTGATAACGATTGAGATGTTTCTTATGATGAAGGTTATAAAAAGCCATACTCCTATTGAATATATAAAATACAATATAAGCTTGACATTGATTCAAAGTGGAATTATTTTGTCCCCGGGGGTTTTCAATATAGCAACAATCATATATAATAGTTATCTTAAAAATGGATAATTTCGAATTCTGCTTATGTAAAATAAATACTTATTATCACTATCAATTCATTTGTTGATAAATATACCATTGAAACTCATCATTCAATTCATCATTCATCATTCATCATTCATCATTCATCATTTATCATTCATCATTCATCATTCAATTCATCATTCATCATTTATCATTCATCATTCATTATTTAACCACAGGGCACGCCACAAAGTGTCCATCCGCATGTTCTTCAAGGGGAGGTACTTCCTGGGAACAGGAGGGGAGTGCCAGGGGACACCGGGTACGGAAGGGACAGCCCGAGGGTTTATTGAGGGGGTTGGGAACATCACCTTTGAGTACGATCCGTTTCCGGTTTTTCCGGGATGGATCCGGCAGGGGAACAGCGGATAAAAGGGCCTTACTGTAAGGATGTCTTGGATGATGATAGACATCCCGGGCTTTGCCCATTTCCACAATGTTGCCCAGATACATTACAATAATCCGGTCAGATATGTGTTCCACAACAGAAAGGTCGTGGGCAATAAACAGGTAAGACATGTTGAATTCATCCTGTAGATCCTGCATCAGGTTGATGACCTGGGCCTGGATGGAAACATCCAGGGCAGAGACCGGCTCATCGCAGATAATCAGTTCAGGATTTGTTGCCAAAGCCCGGGCTATTCCAACCCGCTGGCGCTGGCCACCTGAGAATTCGTGGGGATATCGCCGTGACTGTTCCGGTTGCAAACCCACCTTGTCCAGTAGCCAACCAACACGCTCTTTTTGCTCTGTCTTACTCATGTTTGTATGAAGCTGCAAGGGCTCACTGATGATTTGAGCCACCGTCATCCGGGGGTTCAAAGAGGCATAGGGATCCTGAAAAATCATTTGGACATCTGAACGGAAAGGTCGGATTTTTTTCGGACTGCTTTTAATAAAATTGACTTTCTCCCCTTTCAGGTGATAGATGATATCACCGGAAAGCTCTACATCCGGTGCTACATGCTTCAGGATATTGACCAATGCACGTCCCACAGTTGTTTTGCCGCATCCCGATTCGCCCACCATCCCCACAATTTCACGCTTCCCGATAGTGAATGTGATGTCATCGACAGCTTTAACGGTAGCCACCTTATGGGATAAAACACCCCCAAAGACGGGAAAATGGACTTTCAAATGTTGCACATCAAGAAGGGGAGAGGTATGTGTGTTATGTTTCATGCTTTTGATTCCATCTTTTGTTGAACCACGTGGCATCGGACAAAATGGCCGGGACGAATTTCCCGAAGTTTGGGCTCAACCGTATCACAAATATCAATTTTCTGATCACAGCGGGTACAGAATTTACAACCCTCCGGCAGTTTTAAAATGCTGGGGACCATCCCCCGGATTGTTTTGAGTTTTTCCTTTTTTTCCGTATCCAGAGGATTGGGGATGGATTGAAGGAGTCCCAATGTGTAGGGATGCAAAGGGTGATTAAATAGTTCTTCTACCGGTGCTTCTTCCTGGATCATCCCCCCGTACATGACAATCACCCGTTCACAGGTTTCCGCCACCACGGCAAGGTCATGGGTAATCAGGACAATGGCGGAATCACTTTTCTTGTTTTTTATTTCCAGCATCAAATCCAGAATCTGAGCCTGGATAGTGACATCCAGTGCGGTTGTCGGTTCGTCTGCAATGAGCAGGGAGGGATCTTTAGCCAGTGCCATGGCAATCATAACCCGTTGCCGCATACCTCCGGAAAATTGGTGGGGATAATCTTTCATGCGGGATGCTGGATCGGGGATTCCCACCAGTTCAAGAAGCCGGACACCTTTGGTGAAAAGCTGTGCCTTTTTCTTTTTATAGGATTCGGGGATGGTTTTATCCCAGAGGATAATCCCACCGGCAAAGACAGATGGAATCAGAAGCCCACCGAGCAAAGACCCGGCAATGGCGGATAGTTGAAAGGTCCATCCGGCCGCAAGCTGACTGAAAAAGAGGAAGATTGCAGCGACTATTCCCATCGCAGAAGCTCGGAATTTCCAGGAATGTCCCCGAAAAGATTCCGAAAGATTGATAACACGGTCCCGGATAAACTCTTTAAAGGATTTGGGCTCCAAAGATTCTTCGATCTGCATGCCAATGGTATAGACCGGGTTCAGGGATGTCATGGGTTCCTGAAAAATCATGGCAATATTCCGTCCACGGTAATCCCTCATCTGTGAATAGAGCTTTTCCATGTACTTTCTGAGAACCTTTTTTCGTGGAGAATTATAGAAAATCCGGATGGTCACCCAGATATCCAAAATAAAAGATAATACCAGGGGAAGGAGTCCTGATATGGGCAATAAGGCATAGAGAAAAAGCCAGAGGATGAAGAAGGCTCCGGCAGCCCATTTTCTGTGTTTATCGGATAGTTTATTGAAAAAGCGGTATTCGGGAACATCAAAGACCTTCCGGTATTCGGCACCGTCAAAGATCAGTTTATCCCGGAAACGGATTGTCCCTTCAATCACTTCTCCGGGAGGATTGGGGATGAGTTGGATCAGGGAGAGGACCGAAACCGATTTTCCGGAACCTGATTCACCGACGATACCCAGTGTTTCCCCTTCGTAGATATTGAAATCAATCCCGTTTACGGCTGTTGCCCAGTCGTCTCCCACTTTAAACCGGGTTTTGAGTCCTTTTATTTCAACCAGTTTTTTTCTGTTCATCGCAACCTCGAATAGACTTTGGGGTCAAAGGCTTCCCGGACACCTTCACCGATGAAAACAATGCAGAGAAGGGTAAGAAATTGAGCCGTTACCGGGGCAAAAACCATCCACCATTTTGTAATATTGGAAAGACCTACATCCAGCATTTGTCCCCAACTGGGTGTCGGTGGCGGCATTCCAAATCCCAAATAATCCAGTCCTACAAGGGCCAGTATACCCATAACCACGGCAAATGGGAAATACGTAATGACAGGTACCAGGGAATTGGGCAGAATATGTTTAAACATCACCTTGAAATCACTTTGTCCCATAGACAGAGCCGCAGCCACATAATCTTTGGCCTTTTCCCTGTAAAATTCCGCCCGCATCAGGTAGGTCATGCTGATCCAGTTGACGATGGTGTAAATTCCGATCAACAGGAGAAAGGACGGTTTCATGATGGATACCAGGATAATGATGACGTACAAAATCGGCATACTGGACCAGATTTCAATAATGCGTTGGAAGAAGAGGTCAAATTTTCCGCCGAAATACCCCATGGATCCACCGATCAGGATACCGATAATGTAATTCAGGATCGTCAACAGCAGGGCAAATGAGATGGAGATATTAAACGCGTAGCAGAGCCGTGCAAAGACATCCCGTCCCGTATTGTCCGTTCCAAGCCAGTGTTCTGAATTGGGCGGATCAAACATTTTATTTCCTTCGACGGTTATATCCTCGTATGGACTGTAGGGGTAGGGAGGCATGATGAGCCAGTTTGGGTTGTCAGTTTCATCCCAGGTTTGTTTCAAAAGTCTGTAATTGGTCTCACCGGGGACATCCTGCCCGAAGGTGGTGCCCTCAATATATCCCTGAATGACGGGAAAATAGAGATGGTCTTCATATTTAACCACCAGGGCCCGGTTGTTTATCAGAAAGGGAAGAAAGAAAGAGATGATATAGAGAGTTATCAGAATGACAAACGAGTAGTACCCTCGTTTCATGGTTTTAAACTTTTGCCACCGTTTCCGGTAGATGCTTAAAGATATTTCATCTCTATCGTAAACATGTTTTTTAAAAAATTTTGGCCATTTCATTTGAATCGTATCCTCGGGTCAACAGTTGCAAGGGCAAGGTCAGACAGGATATTACCTATCAGCCGAATCAGAACAACAATCACAAGAAATCCCAATGTAATGGGGTAATCCCGGTCCAGAATGGCCTGGTAACCCATTTTTCCAAATCCATCGATATTAAAAACCCGTTCGATAAAATATGAACCGGATATAATGACACCGATATTTTGACCGATCCGGGCAGCGATGGGAATGAGGGAGTTTCTCATGGCATGGATCCAGACCACCCGTTTTTCACTGAGTCCTTTGGCAAAGGCTGTCCGGATATAATCCTGTGAGAGGTTTTCCAGGAGGCTGTTTTTCATCAGAGTTGTCATGGTGGCAAAACTCCCGATAGTCCAGGCGATAATCGGCAGAATGGCATGATGGAGCTGATCCATAATTTTCTGCCACCAGGAAAGGGTTTCCCAGATTTCCATCGGTGAGCGGAATCCTCCCAGGGGGAAAATATCCCAGAAAGACCCCCCGCCAAAGAGGACGAGAAGAACCCCTCCAAGAGCCCATCCCGGGATAGAGTAACCCACAAAAACAATCACACTGGATACAAAATCGAAAGGGGTTCCATGATTCAGGGCTTTCTTGATTCCCAGGGGGATACAGATCAGGTACATGAGAATAAGTCCGGACAGACCGTAGAATATGGATATTTTAAAGCGGGGAGCCATCACTTCGGTGACAGGCTGGGCATAGGTATAGGAGGTTCCCAGGTTGCCGGTGAGTATTCCGGAAAATTCTGTTTGAAAGATGACAGCCTCAACCGTCCCATCATCCCTGATTTTATCAATACGGCCTTTCCAGTCTGATGGAACAGTTCCCGATTCATCGGTGATCAATAAATCATTTTTGCTTCGTTCCAGGTTCAGATAGGTTCCATAACCCACATATTTATTGAGAGTTGTTTCACCGGGATCAAAGGTCAGATCCCTGTGACGGATTTCCCGGGGCCACACACCCAGCCAGATAAGGTAGCGTTGCCAAATAGGTTTATCAAATCCATAAAAACGATTGAGTTCTTTCAGGGCGGATTCCGGCAGAATGCTGCTGCCGCCGGTCATCATATCCCCGGTAGCACCAGAGATTTCTCCACGGCTCATACTTCCCATCTGCAAGCGTTGAATGGTTTGCTCCAGGGGTCCCCCGGGTGTAAGCTGCAGAATGACGAAGATGAGAAGTGTAGAACCCAGAAATGTAGGAATCATGAGCAGGATACGTCGAATAAAATACTGAATCATGACGGGAGTCCCTTTCAGATGTCCGTATTTTTATATTTATCCCAATAACGGACGATCAACTCACCTTTCGGCAAAGATGTGTTGTTTTTCATGGCTTCTTTCAGCAGGGTATCTTTTTCAGGCTCATACCACCAGTACCTGAAAATGCTGGTATAATCTCCGTTGTAACGGTCAAAAACAAATTCGGGGTGTCCCAGCTTGTTCCAATAAAGGATATTCATAGACCGCCGTGCAATACCCCAGGCTGCGGGATGAATGTCTGAATAAATGCCGTCAATCTCCCGGATGATTTCAATCCGGCGTTTCTGATCGAAACACTGATCATATTCTTCCAAAAGTTCATCCACGCGTTCATTGGCAAAACCGCTGATATTGTTGTTGTTCTTTTTGTCTGCCAGGGAAGAGTGAAGCGTTGTTTCCGGATTCGGAAAAACAAGTCCGCCCCAACTTTGCATGTAAATTGTAAAATTTCGGTCCATCAGATTTTTCCAAATGGCATTACCGTCCATGTATTTGATTTGCATGTCTATCCCATAATCTTTCAACATCTGCTGGACCGGTGTCACCATGTAATCCACGGATTTTTGGATGGCAATTTCAAAACGAAGGACCTTTCCCTCATCATTGACAAGCCAGCCATCCTCGTTCCGTTTTGTAAATCCGGCTTCTCTTAAAAGCTGGACGGCCTTTTCGGGATTGTATGTAATTTTTTCGTTATTGGGGTTTTCATAGACAGAACCGGTGTACAATGAATTCATCATGTCGTATTCATTATAATACATTTCTTCATTCATTTTTTCCCGGTTATACAGGTATGCAAAGGCATAGCGGATCCTCCGGTCATTAAAGGGCCATTTCCGCATATTAAAGGCAAAACCGGATGTCCCGGCCGGGCGGTTGGAAAAGACTTTGCGTTTTTGGACCCAGCCTTTTTGGACGGATTCAAAATCCGTTTCTTCATGCCATTCGCGGGCACTATAGACAGGATAAAAATCACACTCGCCTTTTTTGAATTTCTCAAACATCAGACTCCGGTTATCTTTGACCACGACGATTTTGACCCTGTCAAAATTATGGACGTATTTATTCATAGGATCTTCGGCAGCCCAGTAATTATCCCGGCGGGTAAAGGTAAAGGATTCCTGATTGATGATATCTTCGGGATAAATGACGTATGGGCCGGATCCGGGCACCATAGTGTACTGGTACCGTTTCAGAAATTCAGTTCCATCCACCTGGCGCAGATAGTGTGCCGGCATGATGTTCATTCCGCTGAAATAGAGGAAATTACGCCAGTTCAGGTTTTTACTTTTTACCTTTACGATATATTTTCCTTCAGCTTCAGGCCGTTCGAATTTGCCGTAAACCAGTTGGCTTGAAGGCATGAGAATGGTTTCATCCATGTGCAGGTCCCAGGTGGCGATAACATCTTCGGCAGTTACCGGCCGGCCATCGCTGAACCGCGCATCAGGATTGATTCTGAACCAGTAGGTTAGTTTATCATCGGATATTTTCCAGTGAGACGCCAAAGCAGGGACATATTCCAGTGTGACAGGATGGAGTCCCAACAGACTTTCGTAGCATAAAGGGGCAATGATACTGATGTTTTCTTCATAATTGTAATTTTGTCCCACAATCCGCATGGTGGCAGGAAAACGGGAAGAAATATGTGTCAGTGTTCCCCCTTTTTTGGCCCGGGGATCACCAAAGGCAGGGTAATCTGTTTCAGGATTGAGGACATAGGTTTCATATCCCAGATCTTCTGCGATATTTTCAAATCCGTATCCTCCTTCTTCTGCAGGTGTCACCGTATCCCTGGGAGCCGGTTTTCCATTGTAAAGGGCCTCAGCTGAAGATTCCAGTTTGTCTCCGGATCCACCGCACCCGGCGAGAATGATAACAGATAGGATCATTCCTATAAGTGCTATTTTTTTCATAGTCTCTCTCCAAACATCCATTGGTTATTTATCACGTATTCATTTTCAGATCAGGTGGAAACTACTAAAAAAAGGGTGAGTATTCACGGAAAAAATCACGTTTAATCTGTAAATAAGTCATGAAGATCAATGATTAGAAGCAGGAATGATCATGGAAAAAATCCAAAAATTTTATCCTTTATGGATTCCTTTAACAGCTCTTCCGGATGGATCTGCCAATTGGGAGAAATTTTTATCCCAGGACAGAGCGGTTTCAGTGCTGCATGCGATGGATGGAACAGAGGGGACTGTCCGGGCAGCGGCTTCTGAAGGAAAGTGTTCCGAAAATATACTTCGGTAAAAATATTCTTCCTTGCTGAGGGGGGGATTGACAGGATAACGGAAATGGGCGTTTTCCATGGCTTCATCTGAGACTTTATGGGAACTTATTTCTTTCAGAATATCAATCCAGCCGTATCCCACCCCGTCGGAAAATTGTTCTTTCTGCCGCCATACAATATCGGCTGGCAACAAATCCTCAAATGCCTTACGAGGCAGCCATTTTTCCATCCGGCCCGGACGAATCATTTTATCCATTGGATTGATGTTCATGGCCACATCCAGGAATTCCTTATCCAAAAAGGGGACTCTGCCCTCAATTCCCCAGGCTGCAAGGGATTTATTTGCACGAAGACAATCATAGAGGTGGAGCTTTTCCAGCTTTCGAACGGTTTCATCATGGAAATCCCTGGCGCCGGGAGCTTTATGAAAATAGAGGTAACCGCCGAAGATTTCGTCGGATCCCTCACCGGAAAGCACCATTTTAATCCCCATGGATTTTATCACCCGGGCCAGAAGATACATGGGAGTAGATGCCCGGACCGTGGTTACATCGTATGTTTCCAGATGATAGATGACATCCCGGATGGCGTCCAGTCCTTCCTGAAGGGTAAAATGAATTTCATGGTGCACGGTCCCTATGTAGTCCGCCACTCTTTTAGCCGCTATCAGGTCCGGGGATCCTTCCAGACCGATGGCAAAGGAATGAAGCCGCGGCCACCAAGCCTCCTGACTGTCCCCGGTTTCTATTCGTTTTGCAGCATATTTTCGGGCGATGGCAGCAATAATCGAAGAATCGAGTCCACCAGACAGGAGAACCCCGTATGGGACATCACTCATCAGTTGTCGGTGAACGGCATGTTCTAGGGATTGGCGGAGGTGAGCCAAGTTTGTTGTATTGTCCTTTACGGCTTCATATTTTACCCAGTCCCGTTTATACCAACGTCGGATTTCCCCAATGGAACTGTCCAGATAATGACCTGGCGGAAATATCTCAATTTGGTGGCAGATTCCTTCCAGGGCTTTCATCTCAGAAGCCACATAAAATTGCCCCAGCTGATCCCGGCCGGTGTAGAGGGGTATAATGCCGATATGATCCCGGGCAATTAAATAGCGCTCATTTTCTTCATCGTACAGGGCAAAGGCAAAAATCCCATTCAGCTCTTCAAGAAAGTCTGCTCCATTTTCACGATATAACGGCAGGATGATTTCGCAATCGGAATGAGTCATAAAAGGATAGGTCCCTTCATACCGTTTCCGGATGGACTGGTGGTTGTATATTTCACCGTTCACAGCCAAAATGAGTTTTTTGTCCGGACTGTACAAAGGCTGGCCACCGGACTGGGGATCGACAATGGCCAGGCGTTCATGTGCCATAATAGCCCGGTTTGACCCATAAATCCCTGACCAATCCGGTCCCCGGTGTCGTACCTTCTTGGCCATATCCAATATCCGGGGACGCATGGATTCCATCCCGGTCCGGATTTCAAAACAGCAGACAATACCACACATTAGTGTTCCTTTAATTTTGAATTTTATTCGAAGATATGTCAATGTTATCGAATAGAAACATAGTAAAATTAAAAATATTCGACAAATCAAATTATTATTGTTAAAATTACTGAATTATCATGATGCCAGTTGTCTGGTGATTCACCCGGCAGACAGTAGTATAGAAGAGAAGAAGCTGAAAATTTCTTCTTTACTCTTAAGGATCAGGCTGTTAAACTATAAAGCTAAGCCTTTTCATACAATTTGCCTGTGGGATGAAAGGAGGTTATATGAAATCTGTCAAATATATTACACACATTAAAAATGTAAAAGGACTGACAGACAAGGAGAAGGAGCGTTTATCCAAAATTGAGGATAAATTTACCTTTCGTGCAAATGAATATTATCTGGGGCTCATCAATTGGGACGATCCGGAGGATCCCATTCGGCGGATCATCATTCCCACAGAAGATGAGTTTGTGGAATGGGGAGCTCTGGATGCTTCCGGTGAGTCAAAATATGTCCGGGTTCCGGGTGTGGAACACAAATATCGGGATACGGCTCTCTTTATTTCCCAGGATACCTGCGGGGCATTTTGCCGGTTCTGTTTCAGAAAACGGCTTTTTATGCATGAAAACAAGGAAGTTACCCGGCGCTATGATGAAGGTATCGAGTATATCCGGAATCATCCGGAAATCCTCAATGTCCTAATTACGGGTGGGGATCCCCTCATCATGTCCACCCCGAAACTGGAAGACCTGATCCGTAAAGTGGCTGAAATTCCCCATGTTCGGATTATCCGTATCGGGACCAAAATTCCCCTGTTCAATCCCTATCGGATTTTGGAAGATTCCTCTCTGACGGATATGATTCAGCGGTATTCCAACGGGGACAAAAAAATCTATCTCATGCTGCATATCAATCATCCCCGGGAGTTAACCCGCCAGAGTCGTCAGGCTTTGAAGATTTTACGGCAATCCGGTGCAGCCCTCGTCAATCAAACACCAATGATCCGTGGTGTAAATGATCATCCCCAGGTTTTGGCAGATCTTTTTCTTCAGCTGAATATGCTGGATGTCCCCCCGTATTATATTTTCCAGTGCCGGCCAACACTGGGGAATAAAACCTTTGCCGTTCCCATTGCCGAAGGTTGGAATATTTTGGAACAGGCAAAGGACAGGGTTTCCGGACTTGGACGCAGGGCACGGCTGGTAATGTCCCATAAGACCGGCAAAATTGAAATTCTCGCTGTTACGCCGGAACATACAGTGATGAAATATCACCGGAATGCTGACCCTGCAAACCGGTCTAAAGTGATGATCTATAAAACAAACCCTGAAGCCTTCTGGCTGGATGACTTTGAGGAGTATAAAGCCTGGCTGAAACAGGAAGGACTCGAAGGGGATACGGATCCATATACGTATTGGTGAGAGTGATGAATTGAATGATAAATGATGAATGATGAATGATGAATTGAATGATGAATTCTTAAATTTCCATTCTCAATTCTCCATTCTCAATTTTCAATTTTCAATTTTCCATTCTCAATTCATGAAAAAGAGCGTCAGGATTCACCATGAAAGCAGGGCAAGAATGATAAGAAATACACAAACCATTCGTGTTTTTGCACCGGCAACCGTGGCAAATGTTTCCTGCGGTTTTGATGTTTTTGGGTTTGCAGTCCATGAGCCGGGTGATGAGGTGTTTCTCACACTTCGGAATACACCGCGTGTAAAGATCCTGTCAATCCATGGAGACAAGGGATTACTTTCGGTGGATCCTGAGAAAAACACAGCTGGTGTTGCAGCTCAGGCATTTCTGAATGCCTATGCACCTGATGCCGGGGTTGACATCGAACTATTTAAAGGATTGCCTATTGGAAGCGGTCTGGGTTCTAGTGCCGCCAGTGCGGCAGCTGTTCTTTTTGGTTTAAATCGCTTATTGGGACATCCTGCCGATGGTAAAGCCCTTTTGGAATTTGGGCTTCAATCTGAAAAATCCGCCTGCGGTTCAGCCCATGGTGATAATGTAATACCCTCCCTCCTGGGGGGATTTATCCTGATTCGAAGTTATCATCCTCTGGATATCCGGCACCTGCCTATCCCTGAGGATTTATACTGCACGCTGGTTTTTCCACAGGTTGAAATTGAAACCCGAAAAGCCCGGGAATTGATCCCCAAATCCATCCCTCTTGAAACAGCTGTAAGGCAGTGGGGTAATACGGCGGGACTGGCAGCCGGATTTTGTTTGTCTGATTATGATTTAATTGCCCGTTCCATGGAGGATTTGATTGCCGAACCGGTCCGGGCTACTCTCATTCCACAATATCACCTTGTGACAAAATCTGCACAGGATGCCGGTGCTCTGGGATGTGGTATTTCCGGGTCAGGACCGACTGTTTTTGCCCTCTCGAAGGGTAAAGAAACAGCTCAAAAGGTCAGGGAAGCGATGAGATCGGTCTATGAGAAATCTCATGTGTCATATCAAACGTGGGTGTCACCCCTTAACCCCGAAGGACCGCGCATCGTATAAAAAGGGTTACATAAGGTATGAAATTTTACAGTACAAAAAACAAATTACTGAGGGTCAGCCTGAAAGAAGCCGTGCTAACTGGTATGCCACCGGACCATGGGCTCTATATGCCCGAAACCGTCCCAACTTTAACCCCGGAGTTTTTAAAACGTGTTCCAGATCTCCCTTTTCAAGAATTAGCCTTTGAACTTGCTCGATATTTTGTGGATGGAGAAATCAGCGATGATAAGCTGATAGATCTTGTTAGCGATGCCTTTCCCTTTGATGCACCTCTTGTGCCTCTTTCTGATCATATTTACGCACTTGAACTTTTTCATGGGCCAACCCTGGCATTCAAAGATTTTGGCGCCCGGTTCATGTCCAGACTCATGGCCCTTTTTACACAAAACCTTTCAAAAGAACTTAAAATCCTTGTGGCCACATCTGGTGACACGGGAAGTGCTGTGGCAAACGGATTTTTTAATGTTCCGGGTATTCGGGTCTATGTTTTGTATCCTGCCGGAAAAGTCAGTGAGATTCAGGAAAAACAAATGGCAACCCTGGGTAAAAATGTCATTGCCCTGAAAGTTCACGGCGTGTTTGATGATTGCCAGGCTCTGGTGAAAAAAGCGTTGGCAGATAAAAAATTGCGTGAGTCTTTTGTGATTAGTTCGGCGAATTCCATCAATATTGCCCGCCTGATACCCCAGATATTTTACTATTTCTATGCCTGGGCACAATTACCTGAAACAAAGAGGGATAAACTGGTTATGTCAGTCCCCAGTGGAAATTTTGGGAATCTTACAGCTGGACTGATAGCCAAACAGATGGGGCTCCCGGTTGACCGATTTGTGGATGCCGCCAACAGGAATGATGTGGTACCTGAATATCTGCAAACCGCCCGTTTCAATCCACGCCCTTCAGTACAGACGATTTCCAGTGCCATGGATGTGGGCAATCCCAGTAATTTCGACCGGATTCTGGATCTGTATGGTCACTCCCATAAAGCGATGATACGGGATATCTGGGGAAAAGCATATTCCGATGAAGAAACACGGGACAAAATACGTGAAACCATTGAAAATACAGGATATCTCTGTGATCCACACGGGGCCGTGGGACTCCTGGGTCTTCAAGAATATTTGGAACATGTGGATAACACTGCTACGGGTATCTTTTTGGAAACAGCCCATCCCGCAAAATTCAAACCGGTGGTAGAGGAAATTATCGGAAAGGAAATCTCTCTCCCTGAACGGTTGTCAGAGTGCCTGGAAAAACCCCTGCTATCCGTTCCTATGGAAAACGATTATGAGGCATTTTTTGGGGTAGTAACGCGTAACGAGTAACGAGGGGGGTGTGTGGGTCAATTGACAGTTCCATTTTTGGTAGAGAGCTGACACGAGCATACTTCGATCCTTCGACAAGCACTTCGATTTCGCTCAGTGATCAGTCAGCTTAGTAACCGTGCCTGTTTCAGCCTGGATAATTTTGAGAACATCAATGAACCCACCCAACCAAATTCATAACTCATCATTCATCATTCATCATTCAATTCATCATTCATCATTCAATTCATCATTCATCATTCAATTCATCATTCATCATTCATCATTCATCATTCATCATTATTTCATGTAACTTGTCGCATATCATATCATCTTAAAATCTGATTCACATGGAGATATGACTCGAAGATGGATAATTTTTGGTTAGCCTTTGGTTTGACCCTGATTGCAGGGATGGCGACAGGTATCGGCAGTGTTATAGCTTTTACAGCCAAACGGACCAATTACCGTTTTCTTTCAATATCCACAGGATTTTCAGCCGGTGTGATGCTTTATGTATCTTTTGTTGAAATTTTTTATAAGGGATTTGATGCCTTAGGCGAAGCCTATGGGGAAAATTTGGGATCGTGGGTTAATACGGCTGCTTTTTTCAGTGGTATCTTTCTGATAGCCCTCATTGACAATCTCATTCCTTCCATTGAAAACCCACACGAACCTTTTGACGAGCGTGCAACGGCCCCTCTCCATGATCCGAATGCTGAATTGCCGGATCTGAAAGAAGTGACCCGGGGTGGAGTGGACGAAGAAACCCCGGACCATATCCATCATATTCATCATACCCACCTTTTAAGACTCGGCTTGTTTACTGCATTGGCTATTACGATTCACAATTTTCCCGAAGGGCTGGCAACCTTTTTATCTGGATTGAAGGATCCTCAACTGGCTGTTGCCATTACTGTTGCTATTGCCCTCCATAACATCCCCGAAGGCATTAGTGTATCCGTCCCCATTTTTTATGCCACGGGAAACCGTAAAAAAGCATTTTTCTACTCATTTATGAGTGGACTGGCTGAACCGGTAGGCGCTGTGATTGCCTATGTAGGAATCCGTTTTTTTCTTGCCGGTGATTCAGGAGAAATTCCTTCTCAAATCATGGGAATCCTTTTTGCTGCCGTGGCCGGTATTATGGTCTATATCAGCCTGGATCAACTTTTACCCACCAGCAGAGCCTACGGGAAAGGACATGATAGCCTTTTGGGTCTTATGGGAGGGATGATTGTAATGGCGTTGAGTCTTTTATTGATGAATTAAGAATTGATGAATTGATAATTGAGAATTGAGAATTGAGAATTGAGAATTGGGTTTTATAATTGTATTTGTTGATATTTGTTAATTTGTAAATTGGATACATCATTAGATTTAGATAATATATTTTAAATACTATAATATTGGTTAGTTTTTTGATTTTTACTATAATTCGCTATGAAAAAAAATATTCTTAAAGAAAAAACGTTTCAATTTTCTCTTGAAATTTTTAAAACTGCCAAATACTTAATGGATGTAAAAAAAGAATTTATAATTTCACGACAATTGCTAAGATCAGGGACTTCGATTGGTGCAAATGTTGAAGAATCACAAGAGGTATTAACAAAAAAAGAATTTATATATAAGTTGACCATAGCTTTAAGAGAAGCAAAAGAAACCCATTATTGGCTAAGGCTACTAAATGCTTTAGAAAAAGAATCAACAACTTATACATCATTACTGCAATCTTGTGAGGAAATTATAAAAATTTTAAATTCAATTATTATAACAACAAAGAAAAGATACTTGTCCTAAAATTGAAAATTATTGAAAAAAAAGTAAAAGTGAAATTCTTTCCAAACGCAAAAGCATCCCCCCGTTCTCCATTGTCAATTCTCAATTATCAATTATCAATTCACTCATAATCCCCGCTGCCGTGACTTTCGCACCGGCTCCAGGCCCCTGGATAACCAGGGGATTTTCATGATAACGTTTTGTTGTAAATATGATGGCATTATCACTGCCTTTCAGACCGGCAAACGGGTGATTCGAATCAATTTCTGTCAACTCAATGTTTCCTTTACCGTTCTTATAGGTTCCGATGTAACGTAAAAGCCGTTTGTTTTTTGCAGCGCTCAGGCGTGCTTCTTCAAATTGTGGATCGTAATCTTTCAGGATGGTGTAGGTTTCGTCTACGGTTGCTGCTTCAAAACATGCTACTGGGAGGAGTGGGTCAATCCGGATATCTTCAAGATTCACGACTTCGCCGCATTCACGCATGAGCAGTAACAGTTTCCGTGCAAAATCAAGGCCGTTCAGATCATTTCGGGGATCAGGCTCGGTAAAGCCCTTTTCCTGAGCTTCCCGGATGACCTCACTGAATGTCTTTTCACCGGATTGAAAGGTATTGAAAAGATAACTGAGGGTGCCACTGAGAATGGCTTCAATTTTTAGGACCGTGTCTCCGGTTTCCAAAAGACTCTTCAGGGTCCGTAGGACCGGAAGTCCGGCTCCCACATTGGTCTCGTAACGGAAAAAGAGCCCTTTATTCCGGCTGAGTGACTGCAAGGTTTGATAACCATCATAATCTCCTGTATTGGCGATTTTATTGGCAGCTACAATCGATACGCCGTTTCTTAAATAGCTTTCATAGGTTTGGCTGATTTCTCCGCTGGCAGTGAGGTCAATAAAAACCGTTTGCCCCCCATGAAATTTTTTTAAGTGTCTCAAAAAAAATCCGGGATCGGGGCTTTGATGTCCCTGCATCAGTATTTTCTGCCAATCGGCCGGTGGAATGCCATCTGTACGAAAAATGCCATATTTCCTGTTTGACAAACCAATGAGATGCAAATCGAGGTTTTTACTCTTTAGTATATTATCATGGTTTTCGGCCAGTTGCCTGAGGAACTCGCTTCCGATCAGGCCGGTTCCGCATAAGAGCAGATTGAGTTTTCGTGCCTTTGAAAAGAAGGCTTCGTGAATCGCCTGAAGAGCCCGCACTTCGTCTGCCTGGGATACAACGACGGAGATGTTCAGTTCTGAGGATCCCTGGGCAATGGCAACGACATTAACTGACCGTTCGGCCAAAGCGTGAAACAATCTTCCGGCAATTCCCGGTGTTTTTCTCATGCTTTCACCTACCAGTGCAATTGCAGAAAGGTCTTTTTCTATCTGAACACGGTCTACAAAACGCGCTTTGATTTCCAGCTCAAATTCCTTTTCAATGGCTTTCTTGGCCGGTAGGGCGTCTTCCGGTTTTACCGCCAGACAAATGGAGTGCTCCGAGGAAGCCTGACTGATGAGGATGACACTGATGGCGTGATTAGCCAGAATCGAAAAGGCACGGGCGGATATCCCGGTAACTCCCACCATGCCAGATCCCTGAAGAGTCAATAAAGCAATGTGATGAATGGATGTGATCCCTTTGGCTGGAAACTCGTGATGTAAGGGGTCCTTTTGTACCAGCGTTCCTTCAAATTTTGGATTGAAAGTATTCAGTATGCGGATGGGAATCCCTTTTTCCATAGCCGGTTGGATAGTGGGAGGGTGGAGTACCTTTGCTCCGAAATGGGAAAGCTCCATCGCTTCTTCATAGCTGAGAGTTTTTAGGCAAAAAGCATCGGGAACTTTCCCCGGGTCGGCACTCATCACACCGTCTACATCTGTCCAGATCTGAATTTCATCGGCTTTGAGTACAGCTCCTAGAAAGGAGGCTGTCAGATCGGATCCACCCCGTCCCAGTGTGGTTGAGATCCCGTCAGATGTGGTGGCGATAAAACCTGTGATAATTTTCAATCCTGGATTTTTATCATAAAACCGCCGGATTTTCCGTGCTGATTTTTGATAAAGGATATTGGCATGACCGTGCACGTCATCTGTGATTAAAAGTTTTCGGGCATCTGTATAAATAGCCGGTACTTCTTGTGAAATGAGAAAGCAACTGATAATATACGCCGACAGCTGTTCACCGAATCCCATAATCAGGTCGACAGAACGGGGGGTTAGTTCTTTTAGCAGGTAGATACCATGAAGGATGTCCTGAAGTTCATGAAAAACCTTTTGCACCTGACATAAAACCGGTTGAGCGGATGAGGGCATCAAAACTTTAACCGTTTCTGCATGGCGTTTTTCACAACGTTGCAAAATTTTAAAATATTGCCGGTCCCGCCGACAAGCCAGTTCGCTTACGTGGATTAGATCGTTTGTGACTCCGGTGAAGGCAGAGACTACCACACTGATATCCGGGTCTTCCCGGATCGATTTCTGAATAATCCGGCCAACCTGTCGTATGTTTTCCGGTGTGCCGACGGATGTCCCCCCGAATTTCAGAATTTTCATTGTCTATTCTGTCCTGTTTTTTGGTGAATGTTTATCCGGTGTTTTATAGAGTCCGGAAGCCTTTTCAGCAGATAGTCTGATTCCCTTGATCATGGCAGAGCTGAATCCTTCATGTTCCATTTGATTCAGGCCGGCGATGGTGCATCCCAGAGGTGTCGTAACTTTATCGATTTCCTGTTCGGGATGGTTTCCGGATGTTTGAATCAACGAGGCAGCTCCTTTTGCCGTCTGGGCTGCAATTTTCAAAGCATCACCGGCATGAAATCCCACTTCGATACCTCCCTGGGAAGCAGCCCTGATAGCCCTGAGAAAGAAAGCAATGCCACAGGCACCCAGGGCTGTGGCAGCACTCATCTGCTCTTCATCAATGATGAGGGTTTGTCCCAGGGTGTTAAAAAGGGTCTCGGCAGTTTTCAAAGCCGGCACCTGACGGTTGACCGCTGCCAGACAGGTCATGGATTCCCGAATGGAAATGGCTGTATTAGGCATGACCCGGACCAGTGGCAGGTTTTCAGGCAGCAAGGCCTGCATATCCGGGATGGGCAACCCTGAAACCACCGATAAAAAGATATGTTTTGCCGGGTTAAGAACTGGTGCTATGCATTTCATAACAGGTTCCGCCTGCTGGGGTTCCACGGCAAGAATAATAATGTTTCCGGATTGAACGGCAGACAGATTGTCCGCTGTAATGCGATACCCTTCCTTTGCATAGGGTTCAAGTACCGCGATATGACGGCGGGTTAATGTGATGTCCTTTGCTTTTACCAGGCCGGAGCGGACAAATCCGCGGGCCATGGCCGTCCCGATATTTCCCGCTCCGATAATGACGATCTGTGTCTCTTTCATGATCGATTTCTTTTGTTATAATTGTTTATAGGCCGTTGTGATCAGATCCCCCATGGTTCCCGTTGAAACGGGGGTGTCTTCTCTTCCGGCAATATCGGCAGTTCTGTGACCTTCAGCGAGGACTTTTTCCACGGCTTTTTCTATGTCACGTGCCGGTTTTTCCATATTAAGTGAATATCTCAACATCATAGCGGTACTCAAAATCTGGGCAATTGGGTTGGCGATATGTTGCCCGGCGATATCCTGTGCGGAGCCACCTCCCGGTTCATACATACCGAAACCGGATCCGGCAAAACTGGCACTGGGCAGCATACCCAGACTCCCCGTCAGCATGGCTGCTTCATCCGACAAAATATCCCCAAACATATTTCCGCATAGTAACACATCAAATTGTTGTGGGTTTTTAACCATTTGCATGGCGGCATTGTCTACATACATGGGTTCATACGTCACATCGGGATAGTCTGCTGCTACTTCCTCCACAACCTGGCGCCAAAAGACCATTGTTGTCAAAACATTAGCCTTATCAATGGACGTGACCTTTTGTCGGCGCTTTCGTGCGATTTCAAAGGCGACCTGTGCTATCCTCCGGATTTCACACCGGCTGTAAACCATGGTATCAAAGGCTTTTTCTTCTTCTCCGGTACCGGTTCGTCCTTTTGGCTGGCCAAAATAAATACCACCGGTCAGTTCACGGACAACCAGGATATCAAATCCCTCCCGGGCTACATCCTGTCGCAGGGGTGAAGCAAAAGCCAGTGCCGGAAACAACCTGGCAGGCCGGAGGTTTGCAAAAAGTCCAAATGCCTTTCGAAGTCCTAAAAGGGAATGAACCTCTACACCCTGCCATTTGGGAGTGTTTTGTTCACGGACAGGTCCGCCGACAGAACCGAACAGAATCGCATCAGATTCCCTGCAGATTGTCAGTGTTTCTTCTGGAAGGTGACTGTGATAATGATCCCAGGCGGCACCCCCCACCAATGCTTCCTGGGTCCGGAATGCCACATTTTCTTTCCTGCTGACGGCTTTAAGTACTTTTAATGCTTCCGCCATGACTTCCGGTCCGATCCCGTCGCCGGGTAACACAGCGATTTGATAAGTTTTTGTCATGCCTTCACCTTTTGGAGGATGGTTTTCATCAGGCCTCCTGATTCTAGTATCTGAAGGGCAAAATCAGGGACCGGTGTAAATGTATAGGATTCCTGCTTTGTTTCATTGAGGATTTTACCACTTTTCAGGTCGATCGTCAGGTTGTCGCCAGTGTGGACCTTTTGGACGGCTTCAGGACATTCAATAGCCAAAAATCCGTTATTGATGCAATTCCGGTAAAAGATCCGGGCAAAAGAGCCGGCGATAACAGCCTGGATTCCGGCACCTCTCAAGGCCCAAACGGCGTGTTCACGGGAACTGCCACAACCGAAATCTTCTCCGGCTACAATAAAATCCCCTTCATGAACCTTTTTTACAAAAGTTTTATCAATATCTTCCATGGCATGGGCTGCCAGATCCTTTTCCTGATCCATATTCAGGTAACGGGCCGGGATGATTTCATCTGTATTGATATGATCTCTGGGATAACAGTGTGCTTTTCCTTTCATTATCAATCCTGTCTGTATGCATTGGGGTTTACGATTTTTCCTGCGATGGCGGATGCGGCAACGGTGGCGGGGCTGGCCAGGTAAACTTCCGATTCCGGGCTTCCCATACGGCCGACAAAATTCCGGTTTGTACTGCTGATACACCGTTCACCGGCTGCCAGAATCCCCATGTGTCCGCCCAGACACGCACCACAGGTGGGAGCAGAAACTGTGGCTCCGGCTTCCATGAATATATCCAGCAACCCTTCCCGGTTGGCCTGTTTCCAAATATCTGATGTGGCCGGAACAACAATCATCCGCACACCCTGGGCCACTTTTTTGCCTTTGATTTCAGCTGCCGCTTTCCGCAGGTCTTCAATTCGTCCGTTTGTACAGCTACCCAGCCAGGCCTGATCAATGGGAATGTTTCCGATCTGCGATACAGGCTTGCCGTTGGAGGGGAGGTGGGGAAGGGCTACCATCGGTTCCAAATCCGATACGTCAATGTCAATGACATCACTGTATTCTGCGTCCGGATCGCTGGTGTAGACATCGAAAATCTCGTTTGAACGGGACTGCACATAATCCAGTGTTTTGTCATCCGGGTTGATGATGCCGGATTTGGCACCGGCCTCAATGGCCATGTTACACAGAGTCATGCGGGATTCAACAGAAAATTCTTCCACTACATTTCCGGTGAATTCCATAGCTTTGTACAAGGCTCCGTCCACACCAATGCGCCGGATGATTTCCAGAATTACATCTTTGGCAAAAACTCCCTTCTGAAGGGTTCCGTTGATTTTAAAAAGAATGGTTTCGGGAACCTTGAACCAGAGTTCGCCGGTTGCCAAAGCTGCAGCCAGATCGGTACTGCCGATTCCCGTCGCAAAGGCACCCAATGCTCCATGGGTGGATGTGTGACTGTCCCCGCAAATGATGGTCGTCCCAGGGCGTACATGTCCCTGTTCCGGTAACAGGGCATGACATACACCATGGCGACCGATTTCGTAAAATTTTTCAATCTTCTCTTCTTTGGCCCAACGGCGGATTTTTGCCACCATTTCAGCAGATTTAATATCTTTGTTCGGTACGAAATGGTCCGGCATGATCACTACGCGCTCCGGATAGGCTACATGAAGATTTCCATGGGCTTTTAACAGGTCAATGGCCGGTGTGGTTGTGACGTCATGACACATGATGACGTCGATTTCGGCGTTTATCAGTTCACCCGGCCGGACGGTTTCACGGCCGCTGTGGGCCGCCAGTATTTTTTCAGTAATAGTTGATCCCACAATATCCTCTCAACTGTTTTGAAGGGTTCGTTCTTTATAGTTCAGTGCTTTGTTAATCCCCTTGATGATGGCTTTCACACTGGCTTTGATCACATCTTCATCCAGTGCCCGGGCAATGTATATGTTGTCTGACTCGTCAGAAAGCTTGATGGAGACATCCGCCAGGGCATCGGTCCCCCCGGTGATGGCCTTCAGGTTATATTCCACCAGCTTCAAAGAGGGATCAATGACATTCCAGATGGCGTTACTTACAGCATCCACCGGACCGTCACCGGTTCCCGAAGCTGTTTTCTGATCACCGTAAACTCTCAGTTTAACCGAAGCGGTGGGTGTCATATTGGACCCGGTAAAGACGGCAAATTCCTCGATCTTGACATATTGTTCTTCTTCAGAGAGCTGGTTGGTCACATCCCGGGCAATGGCAATCACATCATCCCGTTCCACCATTTTTTGTTTATCTGCCAGGTCTTTTACTTTTTCCGTTATTTGCCGGATTTGATGATCCGAAAGCTGGAACCCTTCTTCAGACAGAAGGGCTGTGACGGCATGTTTACCTGAATGTTTGCCGATCACCAGGTTTTCGCCTGTCCAGCCCACATCTTCCGCTTTCATGATTTCATAGGTTTCGCGGTTTTGCAATACACCATGCTGATGTATCCCGGCTTCATGGGCAAACACGTTGGCTCCTACAATAGGTTTGTTCCGCTGAATTTCAAGTCCTGTCAGATTGGCCAGAAGCCGGCTTGTTTTATATATTTCCCGGGTGTTTACGGCCACGTCTACATTGAAATAATCCCGGCGGGTTATCAGATTCATGATGATTTCTTCCAAAGACGCATTCCCTGCCCGTTCACCAATGCCGTTGATACAGCCTTCAACCTGGGTTGCTCCGGCCTCGACTGCTGCCAGGGAGTTTGCCACGGCATTTCCCAGATCGTTATGACAGTGAACGCTGATGATCACATTTTTTGCTTCGGGCACGTGTTTAAACAGATAGCGTATCCGGTCTCCGAATTCCTTTGGTTCGGCATATCCTACCGTATCGGGGATATTGATGGTGGTGGCACCGGCCTCAATGGCAGCCCGAACAACATCACACATATAATCCAGACTGGTTCGTGCGGCATCTTCCGGAGAAAATTCCACATCATCACAGTACCCTTTCGCCCTCTTTACAGCATTCCGGGTGATTTCGATAATTTCTTCCGGACTCTTTTTCAGCTTGTCTTCACGATGGACCTTTGATGTGGCGATAAATGTGTGGATGCGGGGTTTTTCAGCATATTTTACCGCTTCCCAACACCGGTCAATATCTGCCTGATTCGCCCGGGCCAAGCCACATACTGAGGGTCCCTTAATGTTTTGGGCGACCTGTTTTACCGCTTCAAAATCCCCTTCGGAGGCGATGGGAAAACCGGCTTCAATCACATCCACTCCCAAACGGGCCAGCTGATGGGCGATCACCAGTTTTTCGTTGACCGTAAGGGATGCTCCGGGACTCTGTTCGCCATCCCGGAGAGTTGTGTCGAAAAGAATAATACGTCGCTTGCTCATGATGTCTCCAAAGGTTTATGTTGATGTCGTTTCATTAAAAAGTAAGATATACTGTCTGTAAGAGCCTGCCAGCTTGCTTCGATGATGTTTTCCGATACACCGACCGTACTCCAGGTTTTTCCATTGGTGGAAGATTCGATCAACACCCGGACTTTTGCCGATGTGGCAGCCCGGGCATTAATCACACGAACCTTGTAATCGGTGAGTTTCATCTCTTCGATTTCCGGATAAAATTTGATCAGGGCTTTCCTTAAAGCCTTGTCCAGGGCATTCACCGGTCCTACACCTTCTGCCGCTGTATGCTCTTCCTGTCCGTCTACAACAGCCCGGACTGTAGCTTCCGACCGGATTTCATTGTTTTCGTCCTTTTCATTCAGTATCCGGAATCCCTGAAGGGTAAAAAAGTTTGGATATTCCTGCTTCATCCGCTTGATCAACAGTTCCAGGGAACTCTCGGCGGCTTCGAATTCATATCCTTCGTGTTCCATCTCTTTCAACTGTTTGATAATCTCAGGAATCCGTTCTTTGTCTGAAGCCAGATCCAGGCCCAATTCGGAACTTTTAAACAGAATATTGCTTTTTCCAGCCAGATCCGAAATGAGCACACGCCGTTTGTTCCCCACCTTTTCCGGCTGGATATGTTCGTATGAATCAGGTTTTCTCATGACGGCACTTACATGAATTCCTCCCTTATGGGCAAAGGCACTTTTGCCGGTAAAAGGGGTGGTGTTATTCAGGATCAGGTTGGAGATTTCACTCACATAATGGGAAATTGCCGTCAGTTTGGAGATATTTTCATCGGGGATACAACGATATCCTGCCTTGAGCTGAAGATTGGGGATGATGCTGCATAAATTGGCATTGCCACAGCGCTCTCCGTAACCATTGATGGTCCCCTGAACATGGACTACTCCGTTCATGACTGCCGCAATACTGTTGGCCACTGCCAGATCTGAATCGTTGTGGGCATGGATCCCAAGGGGGGATTTTACAGCCTTATGTACAGATTTTACAATCCCGGCAAGATCATGGGTCAGGGTTCCACCGTTTGTGTCGCATAGTACCAGGACATCGGCACCGGCCGATTCTGCAGCTTTCAGACAGGCCATGGCATAATCGGCATTGTCTTTGAATCCGTCAAAAAAGTGCTCGGCATCGAAGATAACCTCCCGGCCGTGTTTTTTCAAGTAAGCTACACTCTCCCGGATCATGTCCAGATTCTGTTTCCGGGTGACGCGTAATGCCTGCTCAACATGGTAAATCCAGGTTTTCCCAAATACGGAAACAGCCTGCGTTTGTGCGTCCAGCAAGGCTTTGATATTTGGATCCTTTTCAACAGAATTCCGGGCATGCTTGGTGGAACCAAAGGCTACGATGCGGGCATGCCGGAACTTTTCCTCCCGGACCTTCTGAAAAAAAAGCATATCCTTGGGATTTGAGCCGGGCCATCCTCCTTCGATGTAATGGATCCCAAATTCATCCAGTTTGTGGGCAATATGGAGTTTATCCTCCACAGAAAAGGAGATATTTTCACTTTGGGATCCATCCCGAAGGGTTGTGTCAAACAAGGTGACATTCATACCTATGCGTCCTTTTGTAACCAGGCCATCATGTTTCGCAGTTTTTTCCCGGTCTTTTCGATGAGCAATTCGGCATGTTCCCGGCGTTTTTCTGTTAAAACTTTCCGGCCTGTCTGGTTTTCATGAATCCATTCTTCAGCAAAAGTTCCATCCTGGACCTCCCGGAGGATCTCTTTCATTTTATGCTGAACCGTTGCATCAATCAGACGTGGTCCACGGGTCATGCCGCCGTATTCCGCCGTGTCACTTACAGAGTAATACATCCCACTGATACCACCCCGATAAAAAAGGTCCACAATCAGTTTCATTTCGTGCAGGCATTCAAAATAGGCGATTTCAGGCTGGTAACCGGCATCCACCAGGGTTTGAAAACCGCTTTTGATCAGTTCGGTAACGCCACCGCAAAGGACAGCCTGTTCACCAAAGAGATCGGTTTCTGTTTCTTCTTTAAAAGTCGTTTCAATGATACCCGCCCGGCCGGCACCAATACCACTTGCATGGGCCAAAGCCAGACTTTTCGCCTGTCCCGTGGCATCCTGATAGATGGCAATCAGGGAAGGTACACCGGCACCGGCTTCAAATTGGGAGCGGACTAAATGACCAGGTCCCTTAGGTGCCACCATATACACATCCACATTTTCCGGTGGGACAATCTGATTGAAATGAATGTTGAAACCATGGGAAAACACCAATGCTTTTCCGGCTGTCATATTTTTTTCAATAGACTCATGATAGACCTTCTTTTGGATTTCATCCGGTAAAAGTATCTGCACAATATCAGCTTCTGCACTGGCCTTTTCGGCGGATCTTGGTTTGAAACCATGTTTCAGGGCAAGTTTGTAGTTGTCAGACCCTTCAACGTCCGATACAATCACCTTAAAACCGCTTTCCCGAAGATTCTGTGCCTGGGCGTGTCCCTGACTTCCATACCCGATGACAGCTACGGTTTTTTGCTTCAGGATCTGTGTATCAATATCCTTGTCGTAATACATTTTAATCGCCATTTTTTTCTCCTTTTTTTGATTTTTGATATTCAGACATGGCAAATTCGCCACTCCGGACATATTCCTTGATGCCGAAGGGACGGACAAGCTCGATAAAACGGTCAATTTTCCGGGGATTTCCCGAGAGCTCCATGATGATATGATCCGTTTCGATATCAATGGCATGGGCATTAAAGTGACGAGCCAGTTCCAGGAGGTCTGTCCGGTTTTTTTGCTGCACTTCCAGTTTTAAAATGATGTATTCCCGGACGATGTAATTGTCTTTATGGGATATGTCCACCACCCGGATGGTGCCGATAAGTTTATTCAGCTGCTTGACAATCTGTTCAATGTGTTCATCGCTTTCCTGAACCACCAGGATGACTTTGTAAATGTCAGGGTCTTCGGTGGGTGCGCCAATGGCGCTTTCTATGTTATAACCCCGCTGAAAAAGGAGTCCGGATATGCGGGCAAGCACACCTGGACTGTTTGTGACTGTGATAATAATCGTATGTTTTTCCACCATCATTCTTCTCCTGTCAGGATATCCGTAAGGGGTTTTCCGGCTGAGACCATGGGATAGACGTTTTCCTCCCTGCTCACCAAAAATTCCATGAGAACCGGTCCGGTATGTTGAAGTCCTTTTTTCAGAGTCGGGAGAACTTCACCCGGTTTGGCAGCTCTCAGACCTTTTACACTGTTGGCTTCAGCCACTTTCACAAAGTCCGGAATATAATCCGGTGGACAATGCTCATCCAGCCCCCGGCATTCTTGTGGACAATCCGGTCCCCGTTTCAGACAGACCTGTGAATATTTTTTATTCCAGAAGAGATCCTGCCATTGCCGGACCATCCCCAGATAGGCGTTATTAATGACAATAATTTTCACCGGGAAACGGTTGATGGCACAGGTGGCCAGCTCCTGAATATTCATTTGAAGACCTCCGTCACCGGTGATGCAGACAACCTGTTTATCCGGATTTCCCAGAGCTGCCCCCATGGCTGCCGGAAGTCCGAATCCCATGGTTCCAAGGCCGCCTGAACTGAGAAAATGCCGGGGTTTCCGGAAGTGGTGATACAGGGCGGTCCACATCTGATGTTGTCCCACATCCGTCACGACAATCGCTTCGGGATCAATTACCTGATTCAGTGCATCGATGACATACTGGGGGATTACTGTCCCCTGATCTTTTTGCTCATACCGTGTGGGAAATTTTTCCTTCCAGTATTCGGTTCGATCATTCCAGGCATCCTTCAAACGGGGTTTAACCCGTTCAGTCAATTCTGTCAGTACATGGGCAGCATCGCCGACAATGGGCAGATGGGTTTTTACGTTTTTTCCGATTTCTGCAGCATCGATATCGATATGGGCAATTGTAGCCTGTTGTGCAAAGGTATGGAGGGGACCGGTTACCCGGTCGTCAAAACGGACACCTACCGCAATGAGCAGGTCACATTCGGTAAGTGCTTTATTGGCAGCAATGGTCCCATGCATACCGGGCATTCCCAGGAAACAGGGATGATCATAAGGGATACTGCCCAGTCCCATCAGCGTGACAACAATGGGAATTTGTGTTTTATCCAGCAATCCATGAAGGACTTCAGTGGCACCGGAACTGATGATCCCGCCACCGGTATAGAGGAGTGGTTTTTTTGCCCGTTCAATAGCCCGGGCCAGTTTTTCAATCTGCATGGGATTTCCCTGAATGACAGGTTTATAACCCGGCAGATGAATATTTTCTGGATAGACGTAATTTTTCACTTTGGAATTCAGCACATTTACAGGCAGATCAATGGAAACAGGTCCCGGACGACCAGAACGGGCGATATAAAAAGCCTCTTTTATGGTTTTGGCCAGATCATTCACATCTTTAATCAGGTAATTGTGTTTACAGATGGAACGGGTTAACCCAACCATATCCGTCTCCTGGAATGCATCGGTTCCGATACTATTCGTATGGACCTGTCCGCTCAGGATGACCAGGGGGATGGAATCCATTTTGGCTGTGGCAATGCCGGTGATGGTATTGGTTGCACCGGGGCCGGATGTGACCATGCAGACACCTACTTTTCCGGTAGAACGGGCATAGCCATCTGCCGCATGGACTGCTCCCTGTTCGTGCCGGGTCAAAAGGAAACGGATTTCCGGCGTTGAATAGAGAACATCAAAAATGGGTATCATCACACCCCCCGGATAACCGAATACGGTATTCACCCCTTCTTTCTTCAGGGCGTCTATGACGATTTCAGCGCCTTTCATCTTGACCTCGGGGTTTGAGTGTTAAAGGCTTTTAAAACAGCTCCTTCACTGGCGGAACCAACCATCTGGGCATAACGGGCTAATGTACCTGTTTTTACCCGTGGTTCCGGAGGACTCAGGACTTTTTTCCGGTCCGCCAGTTCTTCCGGACTCAGGCGTACGGATAGTTTACCTGCCGGAATATCGATGTCAATCATATCTCCGTCTTTCAGGAATCCGATAGGCCCTCCGGCGGCTGCTTCCGGAGCCACATGACCAATGCAGGCACCCCGGGTCCCGCCTGAAAAACGGCCGTCCGTAATCAGCGCAACTTTCTCTCCCAGTCCGTGCCCCATGATCAGGGAAGTGGGGGAGAGCATCTCCTGCATGCCGGGACCACCTTTCGGACCTTCATAACGAATCACCACCACATCGCCGGCGTGTACCTTTCCTTCGGATATTCCCCGGGATGCTTCTTCCTGGCTGTTGAAAATCACCGCTTTTCCTGTGAAGGTGAGCATGGATTCTGCCACTCCGGCAAACTTCACCACACTGCCTTCAGGTGCCAGATTTCCCTTTAGGATGGCCAGCCCGCCGGTTGGACTGTAAGCATCCTTTAAAGGATGAATGATGGCCGGATCGAGAATTACGGCATCCCGGACATTCTCTTCAAGGGTCTTTCCCGTGACGGTGATACAATTTCCTGTCACCATACCAGGTGACTTCAACAATTCATTCAGGATGGCGGATATTCCACCGGCTTGTTCCACATCCTCTATGTGATATGAACCGGATGGGGAGACTTTGCACAGGGTGGGGACCCTTTTGGAAATGGCATCCATATCCTCAAGGGTATAGGGGACACGGGCTTCGGCAGCAACTGCCAGAGTATGCAGAACCGTGTTGGTAGAACCTCCCATGGCCATATCCAGGGCCATGGCATTGTTGAGTGAATCTTTGTTGACAATATCCCGGGGTTTAAGGTCCTGTTGTACCAGATCAACGATTTTTTCTCCGGCCTGTCTGTACAGGTCTTTTCGCCGGGGATCTTCCGCCAGGATTGTCCCGTTTCCCGGCAAGGCCAGACCCAATGCTTCACACAGGCAGTTCATGGAGTTTGCCGTAAACATACCGGAACAGCTTCCCCAGCCGGGACAGGCACAGGCTTCGATTGTTTCAAGTTCTTTTGAGGAAATATGGCCGGATTTATAGGCACCGATTCCTTCAAAGACCGATATCAGATCCACGGTTTTGTTTTCCGGAGTTCTGCCGGCTTTCATGGGACCTCCGGAGACAAAGATAACGGGGATATTCACCCGCATGGCGGCCATGAGCATACCGGGGATGATTTTGTCACAGTTGGGTATACATACCAGTCCGTCAAATGCATGAGCCCAAAGCATGGTCTCCATGGAATCGGCGATCAATTCACGGCTGGGCAGACTGTAGCGCATACCCATGTGTCCCATGGCAATGCCGTCACACACAGCAATGGTGTTGAATTCAAATGGAAGTCCGCCACGTGCATATACGGCTTCTTTGACAATCTTTCCTGCTTCCGGAAGATTTACATGTCCCGGTACAATGTCTGTATACGAATTTGCCACGGCAATAAAGGGACGGTTAAAATCTTCACGCCGTTTACCGGTCGCCCGTAACAATGCCCGGTGGGGTGCACGGTCTATTCCTTGTTTGATTTCATCACTACGCATGGTCAAAATCCTTTCTCAAAAAAAAACCCCTTCTTTCGGAAGGGGTTATTGTGAATTATGTGGAAAAATAATTTACATCACCCCTTCTCTCCCGGAATTAGGATAATGGTTAAAGGCAGAATGTGAAGAAGGAGCTGTTTCATGGTATTATTTTGTCCCTTTTTCAATTAATTGATTTTAAAGAGATAGAATAAATATGTCAATTCTTTTTTTATAAAAAAATAAAATGAGTCCGTTTAGGCTGTTTTGGGGATAAAATTTCAAAAATATCGAACAAACGCTTGTAATATTTTGTTTAAAAATGTATAATTATGCGTAGATAGTGAAATAATATACAGGTGGAGCCATGAAAAAAGATGAAAGACATGAAGTAATCCGACAACTGCTTCAATCCCACAAGATCAACCACCAGGATCAATTGCTGACGCTTTTGAAGAAAATGGGGATTCAGATTACCCAGGCTACCTTATCCCGGGATTTGAATGCCTTGCGGGTTGGAAAGGTTGCGGACCCAAAATATGGTCATGTTTACACCCTGCCTGATCAATTTGGAGGAAACGAGGATTCGGTCTTTGCCCAGGATTTCCCGGCGGACAGTGTCCGCTCCCTGCGATTTTCTGCAAATCTGGGTGTGATGAAGACGCAGCCGTCCTTTGCGCCAACAGTGGGACTTTTTCTGGACAAGCTGGAATTAAAAGAAGTGACAGGCACTGTGGCCGGTGATGATACGGTTTTGATTATTCTGGAAGAATCAACAACCCGGGAGGAATTCGTGACAGCCCTGTTGGACCGAATTCCCCGGCTTCAGGACAGGCTAATGGGGCGGGTATCATTCGATATAGAATAAAAAAAGTAAGAAAGGATGACAGGCATACAAAAATGGAAATGAAAAAAAAGATTGTTCTTGCGTACAGTGGCGGCTTGGATACCTCCGTCATTTTAAAATGGCTCACACAAAAGGGCTTTGATGTCATTGCCTATGTGGCTGATGTAGGACAAAAAGATGATTTTGAAAAGGTCCGGGAAAAAGCTCTGAAGACCGGTGCATCCAAAGTGTATGTGGAAGATCTCCGGGAAGAGCTGGTTACCGATTATATTTTTCCTGCTCTCCGGGGAAATGCACTGTATGAAGGGCGTTACCTTTTGGGGACAGCCCTGGCCCGGCCTTTGATTGCCAAAAGGCAGGTTCAGATTGCGGAAAGGGAGGGGACCAACCTGCTGGCTCATGGTGCGACAGGCAAAGGCAACGATCAGGTCCGGTTTGAATTTGCTTTTTATGCCCTCCATCCCGATGCCGTAGTGATATCCCCCTGGAAGGATCCGGAATTTCTTTTTGAATTCAAAGGGCGGACCGACATGCTGAAATACGCAGAGAAATTTGGCATTCCCGTCACGGCTTCCAAATCCAAGCCCTACAGTGAAGATGAAAATATCATGCATATCAGTCATGAAGCAGGGATTCTGGAGGATCCGGACAATTCGCCGCCGGAAGAGATGTTTAGCCACACCCTCTCACCTCAAAAGGCACCGGATGTGGAAACTATCATTGAGATTGAATTTAAAGATGGATTTCCTGTGTCTGTGGTAAATCTAAATGATGGGACGGTGAAAAAAAAGCCGCTGGAGCTCTTTCTCTATCTGAATGAACTGGCAGGGAAAAATGGTATCGGACGGGTGGATATGGTGGAAAATCGTTTCATTGGAATTAAATCCAGAGGTGTATATGAAACACCGGGTGCCACCATTCTCTGGGCTGCACACCGGGACCTGGAAGGCATTGCCATGGATAAAGAAGTGATGTACCTCCGGGATATGATGATCCCGAAGTTTTCTGAACTGATTTATAACGGGTTCTGGTTTTCTCCGGAAATGGATTTTATTATGGCGGCCATCGAAAAATCCCAGGAAAAAATAGACGGGACCGTCCGCCTGTCCCTGTATAAGGGCAATGTACAGCCAATCGGCAGAAAATCCCCCACATCCCTCTACAATGAAGATCTGTCCAGCATGGATATCGAAGGAGGGTTCAACGCCGTGGATTCCCTGGGTTTTATCAATATCAATGCCATCCGTCTGAAAGCCCATAATCTGCTCCTGAGAAACCACGATCCCTATAGATGGAGGAAGAGAAGACAATGAAACTCTGGCAAAAAGGATACACCCTGAACAGCCGGATTGAAGCCTTTACCGTCGGTGAGGATTACCTCATCGATCAAAAACTGGTGGATTATGACTGCCTGGCTTCCAAAGCCCATGCCTCTATGTTGTGTAAAATCGGCATCCTCACGGATGATGAGCTGGAAAAAATCCTCAATGAACTGGACCGGATCATTGAGCTGAATCATAACGGACGTTTTCCGGTAACGCTTAAGGATGAGGACTGTCATACGGCGATTGAAAACCGGTTGACAGAATCGTTGGGGGAGACGGGCAAGAAGATCCATACCGGACGTTCCAGAAATGATCAGGTACTGGCGGCACTCCGGCTTTATTATAAGGATCGTCTGACGCACCTGAAAGATGAATTAAAATCCCTGAAAAAAGCGGTGGATAAACTGATTGAATCCTCCGGTGCCATTCCAATCCCCGGATATACCCATACACGGAAAGCCATGCCGTCCAGTGTGGGACTCTGGGCTGGAGCCTTAAGCGAGGCTTTGGAGGATGACCTTCTTCAGCTGAAAAGTGTGTATGACCTGGTGGATCAGTCCCCCCTGGGATCCGGGGCCGGATATGGTGTGCCCCTGAATCTGGACCGGAAAATGGTCGCGGAAGAATTAGGGTTTTCCAAAGTTCAGCAAAATCCAGCCTACGTTCAGTCCAGCCGGGGGAAATTTGAAGCCGCCCTGCTCCATCTGGCCGGTTTTATCCTTTTTGATGCCAATAAGACCGCCACCGATCTCATCCTGTATACCCTGCCGGATTTTGGTTTCTTTGAACTCCCTGATGCTTTTCTCACCGGAAGCTCTATCATGCCCCAGAAGAAAAACCCCGATGTCCTTGAACTGGTTCGGGCCAACTACCATGTGGTGCTGGGCTATGAAATGCAGGTTAAATCCCTTATCGGAAACCTGATCTCCGGTTATCACCGGGATTTTCAACTCCTGAAAGAACCGGTGATGAAATCCCTGGAAATCCTTCTGGAAACCATCAGTATCCTGACTCTTGTCTTTGAAAATCTGACTGTGAATGAAGAGCAGTGTAAAAAAGCCATGACCAATGAACTCTATGCCACCGAAAAGGTCTATGAACTGGTGAAAAAGGGAATGAGTTTTCGGGAAGCATATAGAAGTGTAATGATGAATTATGGATGATGAATGATGAATGATGAATTGGATGATGAATGATGAATTGGATTTTTACCGCTGCTTCGCAGCTTTTTCAGAAGTTGGAAGTTAGAAGTTGGAAGTTGGCGTCGCTGCGCTCCTGACCTATCATTCAAATCAATCTATTCAATCGAATCAATACCTCCAATCTCCTCGTCACTGTCCACTTTCGACTGATGACTGCCGACTGAAAAAGTGACGCGTAACGCGTGATGTGTAACAAGTGGCAATTGACTTTTCGACTTTTGACTTTCGACTTTCGACTGCCGACTGTCGACTGTCGACTAAACCATAGGTGATAAAATGAAACAAAAATTAATGAACGTACTGATCAATGACAGATCACAGCATCCGGAACGCTTAAATGCAACACCGGAAAGAATTTTGGAAGTTTTGGAAAATATCTCGAAGAAAAATATGAATGAATATTCAAAAAATATCCGGAGTATCCTGGGTACATCCCCGAAAAGACAGGAAATAACGCAGGATATCGCAGAGAAAATATGCAATTATCTGGTGTCTGCCGATATACCGGATGACATTCTGTTGTTTATTGCGGATCAGTTAATAGCATCTGAAATATCGACGGATGAAGCCGTTGAGATGCACGAAACCTATAAAATCCCTGTATCCACCCTGGAAAAAGATCTGGTACCTGTATCCGGCAAAGGCTGCTGGTTGATGGATACAAAAGGGAAAACCTATCTGGATATGGACAGCAATTACAGTGCCACCAACCTGGGAATGTCAAACGAAGAGATTGCCAAAGGACTTTATAACCAGGCATCTCAGCTTATCTCCATGAAGGAAGACAGGGTTCAGATTGCCCGGACCCGTTTGTTAAAAACCATCATGCCCATGATGCCAAAGGGACTGAATTACTTTTATTTTCAGAATTCAGGTGGAGAAGCCGTGGATAAGGCTCTGAAAATTGCCAAGGCCTATACCGGCTCGCGTCATGTGATTGCCTTTAAAAACGGCTTTCATGGACGGACCCATGGAGCAGTATCTGTCACCTGGAACGAAAAATACCGGAAGCCTTTTGGACTGGATCATGAGGACTGGGTCCACTTTGCGGATTTTAACGATGTTGAGAGTGTCCGGACACTCATGGAAAAAAAGAATGCCAAAATTATCATTCTTGAAATGATCCAGGGTGAAGAAGCCGGAAATCTGGCAGCCACTCAGACTTTTATGGATGAATTGTTTGAACTGGCAGGGGAAAAGGGGGCCATTGTGATTGCCGACGAGGTCCAGACCGGTTTCGGCAGGACGGCGATCAAGCAAAACGACTGGTTTGCCTGCATGGGATACAACGTGATTCCGGATATCATGACTATTGGGAAATCATTTGGTGGTGGATATCCGGTAACGGCTGTTGTGACACGGAAAGAGATCTCCCAGGCCATGAAAGGGGGATACGACGGGTCCACATTCGGCGGTAATCCCATGGCTATGACAGCTGCCCTGATTGCCACACGTCAAATGCGGGAACTGGATGTTACAGGCAATGTGGTAGCCCGGAGCAGACAGTTTGAAGAAGGACTGAAGCACTTGTCCAAAAAATACGGACTTCCCGGTGAAATCCGGATCCGGGGACTCATGATTGCCTTTTCCCTGGGCTCCTCTGAGCGGGTCCATGCCGTACAGGAAGCCCTGAAAGATCATGGTGTCATGTCCAGCCTGTCTACAGATAAATTTCTGCGGATTCTTCCTCCTACCATCATTTCAGAAAAGGAAGTTACTTACTTTCTTGAAGCATTGGAAAAAAGCATACAAGATACGATGTAAAAAACATGAAAGAGTATAAAGCCATAAAGCTTCCCCCCTGGAAGCGGTGTGTTATCAAAATCGGGAGCTCCATTATTGCCCCGGACGGGAGAGGTTGTGCCACAAAATACCTTTTACCCATCGCCAACTTCATCAACCAGAGTATACAGGATGGAAAGGAGGTTATTGTCGTTTCTTCAGGTGCCGTTGCTGCAGGATGGAGTACCCAACCCCAGTATCCACGGAATACACCCCTTTCTATTCCACGGAAACAGGCTTTTTCGGCCATTGGTCAACCCATGATGTTCTTTTTATGGAAACAGCTCTTTGATTATCCCTGTGCCCAGTTGCTGATTACCCATGATGATCTCCTGAACCGGCGGCGGTTTATCAATGTCAAAAATACCCTTCTGGAACTTCTTCGTTTGAAGGCACTGCCGATTGTGAATGAAAACGATACGGTGGTTGTGCAACAATTAAAGGTAGGGGATAATGACAACCTCTCAGCCCATGTCGCAGATCTGGTGGAAGCAGATATCCTGTTTATCTGTTCCGATATTGACGGTCTTTATACCGGTAATCCTCATCTGGATAAAGAAGCAAGTCTGATTTCGGAAGTCCGCAAAATCGATGATTCGGTGTATCGTATCGCCGGGGATTCGAATAATCCCATGGCGGTAGGGGGTATGCGGACCAAGATTCAGGCCGCTGAAAAAGCCACATCCCGGGGGATTGATGTGGTCATTCTCCATGGGAAAAAGGCAGAAAATTTTGATTTGATGGCCCGGGGGAAATTCGTGGGAACCCTCTTCCACCGGACTATGAGTCCACGGGCGGCGAAAAAACACTGGATTCTCCATGCCCTGCCCTCCAGTGGTGAAATTGTGGTGGATGAAGGGGCCGCCAAAGCACTTCTCCACCGGTCGGCCTCTTTGCTTCCGTCGGGTGTGGTACAAATCTACGGTAAATTCGATCATGGTGATGCCGTTAAAATTTACCGGGAGAGTGTATCCAAGGCAAATCTCATCGCAAAGGGACTTACGCAATATAATTCGGAAGATATGCGAAAACTGACAGGACGTCAGAGTCATGAAATTCAGGATGTCCTGGGCTATTTTGCCAGCAGTTCCATCGTCCACCGGGATGATATGGTGATTGTAAGTACCGTAAAAAAAGAGGATTTGATATGAGTAAAGAGAAAAAAATCATCACAATGGCAGAAAAAGCAAAAACGGCATCCCGATATATTGCCTCTTTGAGCTCCAAAGATAAAGATGCGCTTTTACACCGCATGGCCAAACTTTTAACAGAGCGGAGTGACTTCATTCAGGTGGAAAACAGAAAAGATGTGGAGGAAGCACGAAAAAGAGGAGTGTCAAATGCCCTGGTTGACCGGCTGATCCTGGATGATGTACGGATTCAAGGAATGGCAGACGCATTGCTTGAAATTGCCCGCTTGCCTGATCCGGTCGGTGTGATGGATCAGTTTAAAATCCGCCCCAACGGTATTCAGGTGGGACGGATGGCCATTCCTCTGGGAGTGATTCTCATGATTTACGAAGCACGCCCCAATGTAACATCGGATGCGGCCGGGCTCTGCCTGAAAGCGGGAAATGCGGTGATTCTCCGGGGAGGATCGGAAGCTTTTCATTCCAATACGGCGATTGTAGAAGTTTTGCACCAGGCCTTGCAGGAATCCGGTTTCCCGAAAGAAATTATTGCATTTGTCCCTTCTACAGACCGCGATAGCATTCACACTCTACTGAAGTTAAATGGAACCATTGATCTGGTCATTCCCCGGGGAGGTGAGGGACTCATTCGTTTTGTGGATGAGAACAGCCGGATACCTGTCATCAAGCATTATAAGGGAGTCTGTCATCTGTATGTGGATCAGGCAGCTGATCTGAATATGGCCATGGAACTCCTGGTAAACGGAAAAACATCCCGTCCCGGAGTCTGCAATGCCTTGGAAACTCTGTTGATTCATGAAAAAATTGCCGAAGCATTTCTAAACCGGATTGAAAAAGAACTTCGCCTGAAAGATGTGGTATTTAAAGGATGTCCGGTGACGCAAAAGTATTTTCCCCAGGCAGAATCCGCCACGGAAGAGGATTATTTTGCTGAATACCTGGATTTAAAAATCGCTGTAAAATGCGTCTCGTCGGTAGATGAAGCGATCAATCATATCGAAAAATACGGATCCAATCACACGGAAGTCATCGCAACTCAGGATATATCGGTCGCCCAACAGTTTATCCGCGGGATTGATTCCTCTGTCGTGATGGTCAATACATCCTCCCGTTTTTCCGACGGCGGACAATTGGGGCTGGGCGCTGAAATCGGCATATCCACCACCAAACTCCATGCCTATGGTCCCATGGGAGTGGAATCGCTCACCACGAAAAAATTTGTGGTTTTGGGAGAAGGTCAGACGAGGGAATGAGGGGTAAAGATTCTCCCGCAGAGAGTCCCGAGAGGCTGAGAGAATAAGTGCACGAAAGGGTGGTGTGTCCGCCCGGAAGATTGGATGATTGATAAATCCATATTTCAGTCCGGGGAATAAAGAATATGATAAAAAAGATATCTAATAATATAAATCATAAATCTTTCCCGTAACCCCATTCATAATTATTAAATTCAATTCATCATTCTTCATTCTTCATTCTTCATTCTTCATTCATCATTCTTCATTCTTCAACCATCATTTCCCCAATAAGTATAGCCGTCCCCGCTGCACCGCGGATGGTATTATGAGACAAAAGGGTAAAGGAATAGTCCAGAACGGGACAGGTTTGAAGACGTCCGATGGACACGGCCATCCCTTTATCCAGATGACGATGAAGCTTAGGCTGGGGATAGGCAGATTCATGAAAATAATGTATAGGTTGCAGGGGTGCCATGGGTAAGTCTTTTTCCTGAGCCTCTGAACGAAAGCTTTCCCAGACACGTATGATTTCATCTTCAGAAGTGCTCTTTTTAAGTTTTACCGAAACGCATTCCAAATGTCCGTCAATGACCGGTACTCTGTTGCATTGGGCACTGATTTTAATATCTGCCGGTATTATCCGGTTCTCGTTCAGGGTTCCTAAAATTTTCAGGGGTTCCCGGCGCATTTTATCCTCTTCACCGGAAATAAAAGGAATGACATTATCGAGTATATCCAGGGATGAAACTCCCGGATAGCCGGCACCGGACAATGCCTGGAAGGTCACTACATGCAAGGCTTCCACACCAAAGGTATCCAGCAGGGGCTTGATGGCCAGGGTGAGTCCGATAGTGGAACAATTGGGATTGGTGATGATACACCCCTTGCCATACGGTTGATGTTTTATCAGGGCAAGGTGGTTACTATTTACTTCAGGTATCACCAGGGGGACATCCTCATCAAAACGGTGGTTCCGGGCGTTGGAAATGACCGTATATCCCTCCCGGGCAAAAGCAGTCTCGATGGGTCCTGCCACAGAGGCATCCAATCCGGAAAAAACAATCCGGCAGGGCAGATTGGGTTCACAGGTCTGAACCGTCATAGTTTCCACAAAATCCGGCATAGGTGTGGATAAGAACCAGGTCACAGCCTCCCGGTAAGATTTTCCTGCAGACCGTTCCGATGCCGCCAATGCAGTAATCTCGAAAAAGGGATGATCCCTGAGCAAATGTATGAATTGCTGTCCCACACTCCCCGTAGCGCCTAATATGCCGACTGGTATTTTCACGTCAACTCCTTGGTTTACTGTTGGGAATATATTGACTTCTGCCTTTCCCGTCAGCTTGTTTTTAAGAGAAAGAATATAAATCAGCGCCTGTTTTGATTTTAATGCCTGCCTTTATAAATTTGGGTAACATTTTAAGAAAGCAGGGAATATCATGGCAAAATCCATCACCCGAAGGGATTTTTTAAAACAAACGGGACTGGCAGGAGGGAGTCTGATCTTTTTGCCCCTGGGGCGGCTTTTGGCAAATGGCTTCTGGGAAGAACACGCACGGGTTGATGAAGCATCAAAGGCACCTTACTGGACCATATCACCCGGTATCACTGTTGGAGAAGGGGTTCAATGCAATTATCCTGGCATCTGTCTGTTTGATCAGCGACTCTATGTGGCTTTAACACAACAACAGGGGGATAAAGAATCTATTCAGATTTTTGTTTTTAATGAAGATCTGAAACAGGTAGACAGCAAGGTTGCTGTATCAGATTTTCCCATCAACAGCAGGGCTGCATTTGGAAACGATACACAACATATATACCTGTTTTGGCTTCGAAAATCCGGTGTAAACGGTGACATTGTTTTTCAGGATGTGAATCAGAGTTCAGATACATCTCCGCAGGTTCTGGCACCTGTTTCAGGCAACAGCGGATGGATCCGGACAGCTTCATCCCCGGAGGGTGATTTAATGATCGTCTGGCAGGACGGGTCTCAAAAACCATATCAATGCCGGTATACTCTTTTAAAGGATGGGAAACCCGGTCCTATTCATACGCTTACTTCTGAATGTCCTGTCCGCCATCCCGATGTCATCTATGGCGACGATGCTTTTTATATTGCCGCGGAGCACGAAACAAAAGAATTCCAGTCCCAGATTTATCTGACCCGGATTCAGAAAAATGGACGTATCGATGAATCAATCCGCATAAGCGACCATCCGGCAGGAAATTATCATCCGTCTCTGGCCTTATCACAAAATGAGGATCTTGTGGTGGCTTATACCAGCCCGCGAAAAGGAAAACAGGGCTGGGATATGCCCCGATGGGTCTATTTATCCCTCTACGACGGTCGGAAAGTCCGCCATCTGGATTCCCTTCCGGGCATGGACCTTACCAAAGATCTCACAGACCAAAGCCTTGAGTATCCCAAACTGGCTGCACTGGATTCCGGGCAGCTGTTTCTTACCGGAAGGCCATCCCAAAACTTCTTTGTACAGGTCCAGAGCCAAAAAGGATTTGAAAAACCTTACCGTCTGGAACAGGATGGCTGGGGCGGCCGTGGATTGACTGTAGAACTTGCCGTCAACGGACATACGGTGTATACAATCCGCCGGGATCTACGAGAAATCATTTTGCAGAAAATTGAAGTCCACAAGCCGGAAGGCCGGTTGAGCAAATTAAAATCATACCCTCCTTCCGGTGAGATTCCTGTCCTGAAAAATTCATCTTATGAAAACTACCAGGATGTTTATCCTAAAATCATGGGAAAAACCGTCTTCTTCGGTGATTTACACCACCATACCGCCTATTCTGATGGCATTGGAGATCCTGACGAATACTACACCCGGGCCCGGAATCTTTTCGGTGACGATTTTTTCTGCCTGACCGATCATGATCACTTTGTGTGCCGTCCCATGCAACCGGGGGACTGGCAGATGATGAAAGATGTGGCGGATTATTACAATGTCAATGACGCCTTTGCGACTTTTTACGGTATTGAATGGACGACAGGCCGTTACCCCAACAAGGGATATGGACACCGAAATATCTATGCCGTTGATCCTGCAATGCCTCTTATCGATCATACCCGGGAGCCCTGGAAGACATCGAAGGATCTTTTGAAAAAAATCCGGACTTTTGACGGCATTGCCGTTCCTCATCACACCGGATGGACCGGCACAGACTGGGAGAATGCAGATGATGTCAGTCAGCCCCTCTGTGAGATTATTTCAAATCACGGTGCCTATGAATTTATGGGAAACCGCCCCATTCAGCACCGGGGTGGGAAAAAGGGCTGTTTTATGCAGGATGGTCTGGCGGGTGGACACAAATTCGGAGTGATTGGCAGTACAGATTCTCATGGGCTCATCTGGCATCACAGAGCCGGGTACAAACGGAATTGCATCCGGAGCGGACTGACAGCGGTTATTGCAGAAAAATTGAACCGTGAAAGTCTTTTTCAGGCGATGAAGCACCGGCATACCTATGCAACATCCGGTATCAAACTGTTTTTACGATTTGAATGTGAAAACAACATGCAGGGTGATGTGATGACCTCTCATCGTGTTCCGGAATTTTCTGTGGAATGTATATCACCTGATCCTATCCTGCGTATTGTCCTTGTGAAAAATAATTCGGATGTTTACGAATATGGAGGGGATGGTTTACGATCACGCTTTACCTGGACAGATCCGGATCCCTTACCCGGCCAGGAGAGCTGGTATTATCTGAGGGTTACGACAGTTTCCGGCGAGATGGCCTGGAGCAGTCCTATATGGATTACTCCTCTGATTTGAGTCCATCTAATGTGACAAGGGACTCATTTCACTTAAAAAACTTGATTTAGGAACCCTGATTATTGTATTTTGTTTTATATTGAAAAATAACAGGGAGGTTACCATGGCGAAAGGTGCAAAAGGATTCGGTGCAAAAATTGCTCACCGGGCCAAAGATAAAAGCAATGCCATTCTTGTAAAAGTGTATAAACCTGTAAAAGGAGCCCATGCCGGTGTTAAGTTTAAAACCAGGATGGTAACAGTTGAAGATAAAAGTGAATTGGATAAAATGAAATAGGGGAGCCCGGCTCCCCTTTTTGTGGGATAATATATCATCGCTGTAAACAGAAGGGATTTTACATGAAATATGCATCAGTCATTTTAACGTTTTGTCTGGCGGGCTATCTGATAGCCCAGGATTATCAGCAAGGGATGGAAGATGATATGGAGGCTTTTCGCCGCTTTCAACAACAGGATGAAGAGGCATTTTCAGATTTTCAGAAAAAGGACAGAGAAGCTTTTGAGGCATTCAAGAAAAAAGTTGAAAAGGAGTGGGGGGATTTTATATCATCCACGCCCAATGACTGGGTGGAATACTCGGAAGATTTGCAAAACCGCTCCAAAGTTGATTTTGAAAAGGGTGAAGTGACCATTGAGGTCCTTGTGGATAAAAACGAAGCGAAAAATGAAAAAGTAGTTAAAGAAAAACTCGCCAAAGCAGTAGAACATGTAGCCACCACCCGAGCCAAAGCTCAGGATTTTCCGGGGCAGACTGCAGAGAAAAAACCAGTCACCCCTAAACCGGTCCTTCATGACCAGTTGAAAACTCCGGATGGGAAAAAAGTCACATCTCAGAATGCCAAAACCTTTGCCCAGGAAGTTGTAAAAAAAGAGGCGGTAAAACCCAAACCGGTCAAAGGTAACCCGGATAAGGTGAAAGTTCAGATCTCCCTGGCCCTTGCACCGGATCATATACAAACCCGGGCGAAGGATTATATCCCATCAGTTAAAAAATATGCATCCAAATATAATATTGATCCGGCATTGATTCTGGCTGTGATACATACTGAATCCCATTTTAATCCCAAAGCACGATCCCATATCCCTGCTTACGGACTTATGCAGCTGGTTCCCTGGAGTGGAGCTAAAGACGCCAACCGCTTTCTTTTTAATAAAGATGAAGATGTTTCTGCCGGAGACCTGTACGATCCTGATAAAAACATTCAGTTTGGTGTTGCTTATATTTATCTCCTTCAGAACCGCTATTTTAAAAAAATTACGGATCCCCAGGTGAAAACCTATTGCACGATTACAGCTTACAATGCCGGCGCCGGTAATGTCAGCAGGGCTTTTATCGGAAATACCAATCTTCCCAAGGCGATTCCCACCATCAATACCTATTCACCGGACCGGGCATATAATCAGCTCAAGAATAAAATGTCCACGGAAGAAGCGCGGAATTATATCCAAAAAGTGTCCAAACTCCACACCCAGTACAAATCCTGGATGTAGTTTAAATTCCTAAAGCAGTATTTTTCAGGAGAGGTTTTTTGCCTCTCCTTTTTTTATGGATTCACTGATCTATTATCCGGAGGACATTCGGGAATTTTCAGTATCATAACTGTTCCTGAAGGTGAATTGTCTTCCACTTCAATCTGACCCTGATACCGCTCTATGTTCTTCTTTACAATATAGAGTCCTAACCCGGTCCGAGCCCTTGGGCCAAAGGAAAATTCTTCATCGAAAACTCTGTTTTTAATTGTATCTGAAATGCCACTGCCATTGTCGGCAACCCGGATCTCTACAAAAGGCTGATCATGAATGCGGATTGCTTGAATGGAAATATCGATACGGGTTGCTTCACCGTGGGTAACAGAATTTTCGATAAGGTTATCGATCACGGATAGTAAAGCCTCGTCGGCAAAAGCTGTTCCCTGGCCTTGTATATGCCATTCAAGGGCTGGGTATTTTAAACGGACCCGTTTCATGATTTCCGGGATATTCACCGGTTTCAGGGTTCCGGAGGATGCGGTAATCTTCTCAAGCTGTTTCATCCGTTCAATGAGTTCAAGACTCGATTTTGCCTTTTGAATAATGGCATCGAGAAATTCCTCATCTTTTTGTCTTTTATACAATTTTACGGCACTCATCACCGCAGTGTTGTTGTTGGCCAGGTCATGGCGTAATATTTTGTTAATCAGGGATAAATGATCCTGATGCCGTACCACCAGGGCATGTTCTTTTTCTATGACCTGATTTTTATGTTGCAGTGTTTTCAGATAATTTCTCCGCATCCGGTTGATAACAGCCAGGATAATGGTGATGATAATCATGAAAGCAACGATGACGATCAACATATTCCGGATTTGTTTGGCCCGTCGGACAGCAGACGTTTTTTCCAAAATCTCCATGCGACTTTTTTGTCGTTCAAATTCATGCTGTAATTCCTCCATCCGGAATAATACTTCTTCCTCATGCAGGGATTCATTCAGATTAATATAGGCTTCATACATCTCAAGAGCTGCCTGATAATTCCCGTGTTGCTTGTAAATACCGGACAATGCAGAATAAATATCCCGGAGTTCCATCACAGCATGGGCATCTTCGGCAAGAGGCAGGCTTTGCTTCAGATAATCCAGAGCTTTCTCTGTATCACCCACTTTTTGAGCAATCATTCCCAGATTCTTCAAAGCTGAGGCCTGACAGTAAATGTCTTTTTCTTCAATACACAGAGTATAGGATTTTTGTGCTTTTTCCCGGGCTTCTTCTAAATTCCCCTGCTTCAGATGTGTCTCGGCGATGTTGTTTAACACATTGGAGTACAAGTACCTGTTTCCGGTCTCCTTGCTCATGTTGAGAACTTCATTAAAATAAACAAGAGCAGAATCGTAATTTTCCAGATAAAAGTGGACTGCACCCAGATTGGTAGATGCTGTCAGAATCCCCGGGATAAAATCGGAATTTTTATAGAAGTCGTAGACTTCCTGCTGGTATTTATAGGCGATTCCATACTGGCGGAATTGAATATAAATCATGACCAGATTGCTCAAACAGGCGATTTCACCGTTTTTATCTCCCAGTTGTACATAGAGTTTTCTGGATTTATTATAATAATCCACGGCATCTGAAAATTTGCTTTGGGTGGAATACACACTCCCCAGATTCATATACACTACCGCCAGGGCTTCCAGATCATTCTCTTTCAAAAAAATGCCTTCGGCTTGTTTCAACAGCTTCAGGGATTTTTCAAGATTCCCCGATTGCAGTTTCACCGTCCCCAATAAATTATAAATCCGGGCCACTTTAACTGAGTCGTTCACGGCCCGGGCTGTTTTCATGGCCATATCTGCATATTTTAGTGTGCTGTCCAAATTATTGTAGGTGTAGAAAAAATCTCTTGCAAGCTGGTATTCTGCATTGAACCGTTGCGCACCGAAATCTCTGTCATACCGGATGATTTTACGGTAAAAAGACAAAGCTTTTTGTGGATCCACGCTTTGATAATAGTCAGCAGAATCAATCCAGGTTTGAATTGTGTTGGGATCACTTGCTGAAGGCTCTTTTTGAATTCCGGCAAAGAGTATGGTTTGAATTAGTAAAAGATTAACTATTGTAATAGGAATCCGCTTTTTCATAGGGGATTTTCCTCCGCTCTCTGTATTTTATGGGGAAAAACCAGCCGGGATAATATACACATTAAAATGGAACGACTGTGTAAAATCCTGCGTAATAAAGAAACAAAGAAACAATTTCTGATACTGATCGGTCTGATCACAATCATCTACGGAGAAAGCATGAAAGAGAAAGCAACATTTGGTGGCGGATGTTTTTGGGGAGTGGAAGAATCCTTTAGAACAATCCCAGGTGTTTTGGACACACAAGTTGGCTTTATGGGGGGTAAAACCGAGAACCCAAGCTATAAGGAAGTCTGCACAGATAAAACCGGTCATGCCGAGGTTGTTCATTTGATCTTTGATCCTGATAAAATTTCTTATCAGGCTCTTTTGGAGACCTTTTTCAAGATTCACAATCCTACACAGTTGAACCGGCAGGGGCCTGATGTAGGGACCCAATACCGCTCGGTTATTTTTTATCATACGGAGGAACAGAAATCCCAGGCTGAATCAATGATTAAATCTCTTGAAAATAGTGGTAAATACATCAAAAAAATTGTTACAGTGATCGAGCCGGCATCTTCTTTTTATCCGGCTGAAGAGTATCATCAGAAATATCTTTTCAAACGGGGATTGGGGAGCTGTGGAATATAGATTTTATTTCTAAGATACAGAAAAGGGGATCTTTCAGGATCCCCTTTTTTTATTGATCACTTTTTTATTTTACTTAAGCCGGCTGTCAAAATATTCCGTCAGTTGTTTTTCCAGTTTATTTCCGACATTTTTTCCGATTTCCCGGAGGGCAATCCGCCTGGCAGCTTCCTGACTCATGCCGCCTTCCCGTCCTTTGGCATCCAGTTCAACAAAAACAGCACCGTCAGGTCCTGTAACTTTCAGGTTCAGGTTCCACCCGACAAATTCCATGTTGTCCCGCTGAAGGTCCACATCCTCATAACTGATGGTGCCGGTAATCCGGACAGCCGGATTCTGATTAACCAGGGGAAAGCCCATCTGGCTGATGGTTTCGGATGTCATGGATGCAACCCGACCGTCGTCACCACTGATGTTGACGGAAAAGGTCAGTGCTTTGGCTGCTTCTGCCCGTTTTTGGCTGATGCTGTTATGGTTGATGGACTCATATTCTGCTGTCAGCATGGAATGGGAGGGAGGATGTATAAAATTTAACTGTTCCAGCATGGCCTGATTGATGGTACTCATGGCATGGGCTGCATTGAGTAATGCGTACCGTTCTACCGGATCGGAAGCAGATTCGGTGTCTTTTAACAAGAACTCAATTTTTTCATAATTGGCACTAATTTTGTCTCTGTAAATATCGGCTGTTTCCTTCCGGTCCAGATATGCCAGTACATGTACTCTGCCCATTTCGTCAGTATAGGTCTCGCTGAATTTAATGTTAAAGAGCGTTTCTCCGGCCAGGACCTTTACTATCTGGTCCATATCGGTTTGCAGGGTTTCGTCCATACTGCCGCCCAGTTTCGTGAAAGCAGAGTAACGTTCCCGGGTGGTTTGATCCACGGATATTTCAGATTTGAAAATTCTGGCAAGATTTCCAGACGCGTTATCTTCAGCTGCCTGACGGGTGTCACCGGCACCCCGTGCCGCCAGGTAATTTTTCTCGGGATAAGCGGCAGCCGGATTATCTACCCAGATGGGTTTGCCTTTTGAACCTGTGGTTCCCTTGCTTCCGGCACAGGATACTAACATCAAAGACATCAGAATGATCAGCAAGAAGAGACATATTTTTTTCATGGCAGACTCCTTATTGTAAGCAGAAGGATTCGAAAAGATTCAGGTCGCGGGGATTTATCTGGACTGTCCCCAGATCATTGCTCCGGATGACATTTCCGTATTGATCCAGATAAAGGACCTCCAGCCGGTGTTCTCCCGAGGACAGCTCAAAATCTGCTATCGATGTAAATCCCGGGAAGAAACGGGATATCCGAAGATCGGCATTTTCACTCACATCTACAGCCACATCCGTGGCAAAACCGGCTAAAAGACTCAAATACGGATTTTCAATTTCCTCATTCATTTTTTCCTTACCTTTTTCTGCGGCAAACCCTTTAATCAAAGACCGGGCCACTGATTTGAGGTAGATCAGAGGGGCTTTTAACTCGAAGGTGGTTACAGCGACTTTATTCATGTCTTCAAGGGGCGTAAGGGAGATCGTTTGATGATTGTCAATCCGGACTTTTACACTGTGAATGAAAGAGCTGCGTTCTTTCAGGTAAGGGAGTGAGAATTTGAAATGGTACCCATGTTTGGAAGGCCATGGGATCGATTCGGAAAAGGGTGCCGGCGAATCGGAAGAGATCACCACGTAATTATCAAAGGTGGTAATCCGGAAATTTGCCGCATCTTTGATGGGACCCAGTCCGTGAAAGGAAAGAAGGGTTACGGGGATTTTATCCCGGCTTTCAGGACGGATAGAAATATCCGGTGGATCAAAAGGATAGATATGTGGCTGACTTGAGAAAGCCTGAAGCAGGTTCTGTTTGTCGATGCGGGCATCATCGTAATCGTTTTCATACCGGTAAAGAATGACACCCAACGCATTTCCCAGGGCTGAATTGTGGTATTTCAGTGTCCCCGGTTTGAATTCCGGGACTTTTCCTTCCGGTTCATCCCCTTCTTCTTCTTTGATCTGCATCATCATGGCTTGCTGGTATTTGGCACTCATGTCTACATATTTTGCTTCCAGCTGCTGCAGTTTGTGATGAAGCCGGTTCAATTCTACAAAGGAGGCGTCTGTTTCTCCTAAATGGGCATAATTCAATGCCTTAAATACGTTAAGATAAATGTCTTCATAGTCCTCACCGGCATAATCCAGGGCGTTATCATTCAATAGAAATGATGTGGCAATCTTGGAAACGCTGGCGGTAAACAGTTCCTCAATTCCCCGCTCGGCCTGGGTCAGCATGGCATTGCTTTCAGCATAATTCCCAATATAATGATGAAGCATTCCCATGTTTAAATAATATAAAACCCGGTCCTTTTCGGAAAAAGCCTTGTCTTTAACCTTTTCAAGCTGGGCAATGGGAACGGAAAACTGATTGTTGGCAATTGCCTCATCCATTCCTTCATAAATAGACGTATTTGTCATGATTGACGTACAGGAAGGCAGGAGGAAGATGATCAGAATGGTGAATAAGGCAACAAAATGATGTGTTGCCTTCATGTTACCATCCTACTTTTTTTTGATCGATAAGTTTTTTAATCTTTTTGGTGCCGATCCAGACTTTCTGGTTGGATTCCACATCGATAAGTTCCAGATCAACCTGGTAATATTTCGCCTGTTCACCGCCGGCCTGATCCACGAACATCGTGATACTACCCTGAAGCATATAATCGGCCGCCTGTTCCTGAGCGACACGTTTGGCTGTTTCTTCCGAGGCATACTGCTGCTGGTCCATGCGCTCACCCCGGATTTCTTCTCGTTCTTCCGAACTGGCTACGAACTGGACTTTTCCGCTGTTGATCAGTTCCCGTTCAATATCTTTGACAAATGCGTTGGTCCGGATATGTTCACTGGCATCCCTGAGACGGATACGTCCGACAATCACCTTGGGTGCCACACCGTTTTCAGATGTGAAATTTGACAACCAGGGGCGACTGGTCATATCCCTGACCATCTCCTCCGCTACAAGCCGGGAATCTGTGTCATTCCAATATCCACTCAAATCCGTCTGGGTATCAGCTGCCGTTCTCTGAACACTTACGGAACTACCGCATCCGGCTACGAAAACCAGTGTCAGAATCAAAATGAAAATCTTCTTTACAGCATTGGACTGTACCATGGTTTACTCCTCTCTTATTTTTAGTTTAATTGTGTGTATAATTTCGCGGAATTCATGTATCACATCAAGTATTATTCTTTCATTGCATCTGATCTGTACAGACTTATACGTTTCATCCGTTCGTAAAACGTCCTGTATTCCGGGTCCCAATATACCTGAAAGTGATCCAAAGGTGTATGCCTGAGAAGCAATTCACCATATTCATGACTTCCTGTTTTCCGGGCCAGAGCCTGTGTATCCAAAAGAATCTGATCCGGATACAGGATGAGCATCAGGCGAAGGCAGGCGGTAATTTTGTAGAATTCCGGGAGTTTTACTTTGTCAAGACTCAGAATTTGAAAAGCACTTGTATCGTTTTTAACGGTTCGAATGCTGATGTTTCCGAATGCGGGGTGGATATCAGCTAATTTGGCCTTGAGAAAAAAGGGATCTGCCGAGGGTGATCCAAACCACACATTTTCCGGAGTTGTTTCGATGTACAAATTTGTTGCCTGTAACAGACTCAGTCCGGTAGCATATTTTCCCTGTTCACTGTTAAGAAGCAATGTATCGACTTTTACCGGATACGGGCTTATAAAGCGTGGAATGTCCTGTCGATTCCGGATATCCAGGGGAATGACACTCAGACGCAGCCCCGGAAAGAAATAGGTGCCGAAATAGTGTGCCAGTTCACCGCTTGTGAGCCCATATTGATAGGGAAGTTCAAAGCCCTCATGCCACGGCCCCTGGCAGGTATCAAGCCGGGTAAGGGGAGGGCGGTCACACACAATAAGCTCCAAATCATGTTTTTGTGCCAGCGAAGCGGCAATTTGTAAGATGGATAAAGCCGGATCATCGACAACTCCACTGAGTTGCATATCGAATAAAATAGCGTCACAGGAAAGGATATCCCGGATATTGAAGCGGAGATGGGGGTATTGCTGATAGCGGATAACCGTACTGTCCATCCAGATAGTTTCCTCCGGGATACTTAATCCCTTCCAATGGGGAGCATTAAAAATATAAATAAGGGGAATGGCCATTGTGTCCGAAGGGTTCAGGACATCCAGCAAATGCCTGCCTTGCCTGTCCAGACTGCTGTGATTGCAAAAGACGGCTGTCCGCCGCCATTCAAGAGGTTCATATTCCAATTTTTTTAAAACATCAATACCATACGAAACAGGAGATTCTGCCGGTGTGTTTTTTGGTGAAAACAACACACCTGATACGAAAAGTAACAGGAAGAAAAGAGCTTTATAATAAGGGTGTTGCATTTCAGGTAAAATGCGGTAAAGTAAAGGGATATTCAATGAAAAAATCAATGGGAAGGGAAAAAGAGAAAGAAATGAAACACAACATCCGTCTGTCCGTAAGAAAATTGAAAGATGAAACAAAATACAATACGTCAAGAAAGATAGCAGCTTCAGGAAATACTCGCATTAAAGCTATGAAAATGAGTATATTAAAAGCTGAAAACATCAAACCATCAGAGGGACGGAATGGAAAAAATTTCATTATTACAACAGGAGAGAGCGAAGTACAGGCCCAAACTACCGGCGATTTTTACCGGTGAAGGGAGTGTCCTGGCAGTTGAAAGGGGAAAAACCGAGTCTGTTGATGATCAGGAAACTGTCCGCACGTTGTTCTCCAAGACTTATGGTTTGCCTTTGATTTCATTCGAACCGTCAGAAAAAATTTCCCTTGAACCTGTGAATGTTGGCGTCATCCTGTCCGGCGGACAGGCTCCCGGAGGGCATAATGTGATATCAGGTTTATTTGACGGACTAAAGGCACTGAATCCCGAAAACCGTTTATACGGCTTCCTGGGCGGGCCTGGAGGACTTGTAGAAAATAAATACCGGGAACTTACGGCTGATATGATCAATACTTACCGGAATACCGGTGGATTTGATATCATCGGATCTGGGCGGACAAAGCTGGAAAAAGAGGAACAATTTGACAAAGGGCTGGAAAATCTGAAAGCCCTGGGGATTAAAGCCCTGGTTATTATCGGAGGAGATGACTCCAATACCAATGCCGGGATACTGGCTGAATATTACCAAAAAATTGATGCCGGAGTGCAGGTCATCGGATGCCCGAAAACCATTGACGGCGACCTGAAAAATGAGATGATTGAAGTATCCTTCGGTTTTGATACCGCCACAAAAGTCTACAGTGAACTCATTGGAAATATTGCACGGGATGCACTTTCTGCGAAGAAGTACTGGCATTTTATCAAGCTCATGGGACGTTCGGCTTCCCACATTGCCCTTGAGTGCGGACTCAAAACCCAGCCCAATATCACACTGATCTCGGAAGAGGTGGAAGCAAAGGGTATGACACTGGGTGATATTGTTGATGAGATTGCCGGCACCATTGCCAAGCGGGCTGAGAAGGGAAAACATTTCGGTATTGTTTTGATACCTGAAGGACTGATTGAATTTATACCCGAAATGAAAGCCCTGATTGGCGAACTGAATGACGTTATAGCCCACAGGTCATCGGAGCTGGACAGCAAAGATAATCCTGATGAAAAACGGTCTCTGGTGAGTTCCATGTTATCAGAGAAAGCAGGTGCTTTATATGTCTCACTGCCGGAGGATATTGCCGATCAGCTGATCATGGATCGCGATCCCCACGGTAATGTGCAGGTCTCCCGGATTGAAACGGAAAAGTTGCTGATCGAAATGGTGGGTGAAAAATTAAAAGCTTTGAAAGAAAAGGGGATGTACACCGGAAAATTTTCGGCACAGAACCATTTCTTTGGATATGAAGGCCGCTGTGCCGCACCTTCAAATTTCGATGCCGATTATGCCTATGCTTTAGGTTACACGGCATCAGCGCTTATCGGAACCGGAAAAACAGGTTATATGTCATCCGTCCGGAACCTGACTGCTCCAGCATCCAAATGGATAGCCGGAGGTGTCCCTTTAACGATGATGATGAACATTGAACGACGCCATGGCGAAGATAAACCGGTCATTCGGAAAGCCTTGGTTGATCTGAAAGGAAAACCCTTTGAAATGCTGAAAAAACACCGGGATCAATGGGCTGTGGAAACCTGCTATGTTTATCCTGGACCCATTCAGTATTTTGGTCCGGAGGATGTAACTGACCAGCGTTCAGAGACTCTTACATTAGAACATGAATAGCCTTAAAAGGAGATAAAATGATGACAGTAGCCAAACCCAAACTTGAACCGGGAGTGATTACCGGTAAAAAATTGATGGAAGTCCTGGAATATGCCCGGGAGAATAATTTTGCTTTTCCAGCTGTGAACGTGGTGGGATCCAATTCGATAAATGCCGCCCTGGAAGCAGCAAAACAGGCAAAATCCATTTTAATGATTCAGTTTTCAAACGGGGGAGCTCATTTTAATGCGGGCAAATTTTTAAGTAATGAAAATGAAAAAGCAGCTATCGCCGGAGCGGTGGCAGGAGCCGAACATATTCACCGCATGGCCAAAGCTTATGGTGTACCGGTTATTCTCCACACGGATCATGCCGCAAAAAAGCTTTTACCCTGGATTGACGGACTTTTGGATGCCAACGAAGCCTGGTATAAAGAACATGGTGCTCCCCTCTTCAGCTCACACATGCTGGATTTGTCCGCTGAGGATTTGAAAGAAAATGTGGAAACTTGCAAAAAGTATTTGAAACGGATGGCAAAAAGCGACCTCCTGCTGGAAATTGAACTGGGTGTCACCGGAGGAGAAGAAGATGGTGTAGATAATACAGGGATTGATAATTCCCAGTTGTATACACAACCTGAACATGTCTCTTTTGCTTACGAAGAGCTGAGCGACGTGAGTCCCATGTTTACTATCGCTGCTTCCTTTGGAAATGTACATGGTGTGTATAAACCCGGAAATGTCAAACTGACACCGAAAATTTTGGATAATTCCCAAAAATACATTGAGAAAAAACACAATACCGGGGAAAAACCTGTATTCTTTGTCTTCCACGGTGGATCCGGTTCCACCCGTGAAGAAATCCGTGAAGCAATTTCCTACGGTGTGATCAAGATGAATATCGATACGGATACACAATGGGCGTTTACCAAACCGGTCAAAGATTATATGGATGAAAAAGATGCCTATCTTCAGGCTCAGATCGGTAATCCCGAAGGAGAGGATAAGCCGAATAAAAAATACTACGACCCCCGGAAATGGCTCCATGAAGGTGAAAAGGGATTCGTGAAACGCCTGATTGAGGCCTTTGAAGATCTCAATTCCCTCAATGCCTTTGAATATCTTTATGAATAAGTCCGATTCATAAAACGACCCAGGCCCCGGAAGTTCTTCCGGGGCTCTTTTCATATTGGCTGTATTTCTGATGAAAGATCCTTACACCATGATGAACTCTGTTACCAAATCACGTCTCTATGAAACTCTGGCATATTTTCTGATTCTTGTTTTTTTACTGATTCACGAATCCGGTTTTAATCTATCAATTCTCCGGTCTCCGGCCATTCTCTTTTCAGCCGGACTCTTTATGCTTTTAAGGTACGTTTTTGAAAACCGGGAACGAGTTGATTTTAGTTTTTATATTGATACAGTTGTTTTCATAATGCTTGTCTGGGCAGGTGTAGTGTTGATCCATACCCTCTTTTTTCAAAGCAGTACAGGTGTATTAACGCAGAGTCTTTTTATTTTTCTACCCCTGGCCGGACTCTTACTTAATACCGGCCGCCTGGTGCATCCGTCCCGTTTACATCGGATCTATGCCCTGAGTACCCTCGTATTTCTGGCGGGTATCTATCATCTAAGCGGACCGATGCTATTTTTTCAGATCGATCCTGTACAACTGATAACTCTTTTTGTGGATCAATACCTTGTGAGTCTGTTCTTCCTCTTCCTCTACTTCTTTCTGCCGCCCCTGATTCTGTGTATCGGCCGTGGTCTTCTTGAATCGAATGATATTAAACCTTTTCGGGATTTTGCGAAAGTCCTGCTCCCGTTTCAGTCTGTTCTCTATTTTTCACATACCACTCTGATTGTTACCCGGAGTACTGAAAGCAGCCGGTATATCCTGAGCCATTACCAGATTTTAATGATACTTTTCCTGCTGGTCATGTTTATCGGCGGAATCATTTTGAATAAGCCGGCATATAATGAAAGCAGAAAAAGGGGACGTAAACTGGGAATAGAAATATTCACTATTGTTGGAAATTATCACACCGGTGTCAGTTATACCGGACTCCTGCTCGCACTGATTGGATCGTTGTGGGTGTTCAACAGCGTGACAGATAAAACACTTGGCGGCCTGTGGTTTTGTCTCTCGGGCTTCTTCGTGTACAACACCTTTCAAAAAAAGGATGAAACATGAAAAAATTAATCCTTCTCCTCCTCATTTTCAGTGGGATATTATCCTGTACGAACAATTCCTCTTCCAGGGAAAATACCGTTAAGATTATTATATCAGGGAACAGCCGTGCCGAACTGGAGCCTTGTGGTTGCCGGATTCCTGCAGGTGGATTGCCAAGACGGATGGGTTTTATCCATTCCATGGAAAAGAGCGATGAAAATATTCTGAAATTAGAGGCCGGCAACTGGCTTTTTCCAGCTTATAATTATCCTGCACCCGATACGTGGAAACACACATCCGATTTATTGGCCGAAGCCTATGGCGAAGCAGAATTTGATGCCATTCATATTGGTGTCAGCGATTTGGCTTATGGTTTTGAGTATTTACTTGATCTCCAAAAAAAGTATCATCTCCCACTATTATCTACAAATCTCCTGAATGATGCGGGAGAGGGTGTATTTCGCCCCTTTTACCTGTTTCATGTTAAAGGATTCCGCCTGGCTGTCCTGGGTGTCACGTATCTGACGGATGACCAGGCGTCACGTTTTAAAGCCATGAATCCTGAAGAAGCCATCCGGAAACAACTGCCAAAACTGCGGAAAGAAGCAGATTTGATCCTCCTTTTGGCAGATATGCCTTTGGAAAAGACGGAGGCGTTGGGTGAAGCCATTCCTGAAATTGATTTTATTGTTAATTCCCGGCATAAAGGGCGGACCCAGCTTCCCCGGCAGACAGGTGGTAAGGCGGCTTTTACGTATCTTGGACCGGACGGTCAATATCTGGGCATTCTGGATGTGGTGTTTAAGTCTCCCGGACAGCCACTCCGGGATGTGAGCAGTACCTTTCACCGCCTTGATTTTTCCAAAGGACGGCTGGACGAGTACCGAAAAAGGGCGGGGGATACGCCTGTGGAAACCTATTTTCAGGATAATCCGGGACTCCTACGCACGATTCGGGTCTATGAAAAAGAGGTGGAACGGCAACAAAGCATCCTGGATACGACCCGGAACTATTTCATCTGGTCCATGCGTCACCTGGATGGAGATGTCTACAGTCCCCCGGAATGGGAAAAAGCTGTCAATGAAGTGCTCATGCAAACATCAGACGAAAAGAAATAAGGGTGATTCTTTCATACCATTGTTGAATAGTGTATATTTACATGCTATTTGAAAAGCGGGTGGAATGGTAAGATGGCATGTTTTAATGTGAAAGGTAAATTTTTATGAGTGATCAAACACCTGTTATCGAACTTCAGGATCTTAATGTGAAGCGCGGTATTCAGAAACTTGAAATATACTCCATGAAAATCTATCCCGGTGTTTGTTATCATATTTTCGGTCCAAACGGATCAGGAAAATCATTGTTAATGGACGTTTTGGCACACAGACAGTCTGTAGATGGCGGGAATATCCTCTATGAGGGCAAATCTCTGAAGAGACGGGAATATTCTCAGGCTGTCGTTCAAAAACAGATTGCCTATTTTCAACAAAAACCGACAGGATGGATACGTGGAACAGTGCTTTCCTATCTGGAAAAGACTCTGAAAGAACGAAAAATCTCAGCAGGAATCGCCTATCAGCAGGCAATGGCTCAACTGGATGAATTCGATTTGAAAGAATTCGCCAATGTGAAACGCAAGCTATTGTCCCCTGGTGTTTTTCATAAGGTTGAACTGATTCGATGCTTATTGCAAAGCAGTGACCTTTTAATACTCGATGAACCTTACAGCATTCCTGATGAGAGTTTTATTAAAAAATTTAACAGTCGTTTGCGGAATGTCATCCGTAACGAAAAAAAAGCCGTCGTGATTGCATCAGCACAAAGTCTGTCCCGATTCAGGCTGGTGGATATCATTCTGAATTTGAATCACGGCCGGATTGTGCGGGTCGAAAAGACCCGAAGACCTCCAAGAACAGATAACCGGAATAAAAACCGGCGTTATCAGAACCATAAATAAATATTAAACATCATTCCGCCCGCCCTTTTTTTACGATGAAAAAAAGTCCTGTCAATAAATACTCACAATATGGAAAATTTACAAAGCGTCAGAAAATGACGGAGACGCTCCGTTATTATGGAATTCGGGATCCGCGGATTCTTTCAGCATTCCTTGCCATACCCCGGCATCGATTTGTTCCTCCCGATGAGCAAGACCGGGCCTATGCCGATACCCCTCTGCATATCGGTTTTGGACAGACGATTTCACAACCCTACGTGATTGCCTTTATGCTTGAAGCCCTGGATTTGCAATCCCACCATCATATCCTTGAAGTGGGATCCGGATGCGGTTATGTGACCGCTTTACTCTCTATGCTGGTAAAAAGAGTGACAGGCATCGAACTGGAAAAAAATCTGGTCTCCCGAAGCCGTTCTATCCTGAAAGAACTGGATATTAAAAATGTGAAAATAGTCCATGGGGACGGGTACAAGGGATTTGAACCCAATGCGCCATACGATGGGATACTCGTCTCTGCAGCACCCGATGAGGTCCCTGAAAAGCTCTTTCAGCAATTGAAAGATGGAGGATCTCTGGTCATCCCCGTTGGGAAATATGCCCAAATGTTGAAAAAAATTTAAAAAAAAGAGGGGAAGAAAATTGAAGCAGACCTCCTGGATGTCCGTTTTGTTCCCTTGAGAAAGCCCTCAATATATTGAAATAAATATAACCTTTTCCCGCGGACTGATTTGTTGTAAATTTCACGTTCGTAAAGGAGGGGCTTATCCGGAAAAGCACGCTTGTAAAATGCTTGTTCATGTGTCTTCTGATTCCGGTGATGCTGACGGGACAGGAGAATGTCAAGGGTGTGGATTTATATAAAAATCCGCGGACGGCTGTTTTGTGCTCTGCTCTTTTTCCGGGAGCCGGACAAATGTATAACGGGAAGTGGCTGAAAGCCGGGATTTTATCCGGACTTGAAGGATATACGTTGTACCGGGCTCACACCTTTCATGAAGAGTATCAACAAGACCTTACAGACAAGGATGCCCAGATCAACCGGAACAAACACCTGTGGTATGCGGCAGGTGTGTATGTCTATGCCATGCTGGATGCGTATGTGGATGCCCACCTCAGCAGTTTTCCTGAAGGAAACCTGGTTTTTGATCCGGTGAACAGAAGTTTGCAATTTGCCTTAATTCTGGAGTTTTAACATGGCTGAAACACGAGAACACTGGGGGAGTCATATCGGTTTTATACTGGCGGCTGCCGGAAGTGCCATCGGATTGGGGAATATCTGGAAATTTCCCTATGTGGCCGGGAAAAACGGCGGAGCAGCCTTTATCCTGATTTATCTGATCAGTGTCTTCTTTATCGGTATTTCCCTGGTGATTGCAGAAATTCTGATTGGACGCAAATCCCAGCTGAACCCCGTCGGGGCGTACCGGAAACTCTTGAAAGGGCACCGGGGCTGGACTTTGGTAGGTTACCTGGGTGTTTTTACTGGTTTTATCATTTTATCCTATTACAATGTGGTGGCCGGATGGTCCGTCGGATATTTTATCGAAGGAGTGCGTGGAAGTGTTCTTTCATTTACTTCATCTGAAGAAGCGGCGGACTTTTTCAACCACCAGATTATGAATCCTGCCTGGATTATCGGTTATCAGGCCATTTTTTCCATATTGGTGCTGGCGGTTGTTTATTTTGGTGTAGCCGGCGGCATTGAGAGAATTTCCAGAATCCTTATGCCCGTTTTCCTGGGGATTTTATTGATTCTTGTAGGATGGGGAATCTCACTGGAAGGATCCCGGGAAGGACTCTCCTTCCTGTTGAAGCCAAACTGGGAAAGTGTCAACGGCAGGACCGTCCTGGAAGCATTGGGACAGGCATTTTTTTCCCTGAGCCTGGGAATGGGCGCCTTGCTCACGTATGGAAGCTACCTGAACAAAGATGACAGTATTTTAAGCAGCTCCATCATGATCGCCTTTTTGGATACCCTGATTGCACTTCTGGCCGGTGTGGCAATTTTTACCTCCGTCTTTGCCATGGGATTTAGTCCCGATACCGGGCCGGGACTCGTTTTTTGTGTGTTGCCGGCTGTTTTCAGTAAAATGCCGGGAGGTTACGCTTTTGGACTCCTGTTCTTTTTGCTTCTGACCATTGCCGCCCTCACATCGGCAATATCTCTTCTGGAAGTCATTACATCCTATTTTGTGGATGAAAAAAAATGGACACGCCACAGGGTTGTCCTGGGAGCCGGGCTGATTGTCTTTCTGGTGGGGATCCCGTCAGCCCTCTCGTTCGGTCCCATGAGACATGTCACTGTTTTTAAACGCACTTTCTTTGATTTTCTCGATTTTCTCTCTTCCAATATCCTCTTGCCTTTGGGAGGATTGCTTATGGCCCTTTTTGTGGGCTGGTATGTCAAGAAAACATCCATTTTGGAGGAATTTCGTAAAGGCGCTGGCGGATGGGTCGATACACATGTTCTGCACCCGGTTAAACAGATCCGGCATAAAACAGCCTTCCTGACCATCGGGAATGTGTGGTTCTTTGTGGTAAAATATCTGGCACCTGTCGTGATTCTTCTCGTTTTCCTCTACTCAATCGGAATCCTGTCATGAAAAAAAGATACATGATTATCCTGCTGCTTATGATTGTATCTGCTTTGCCGGCTGAAGAGAATTTGGATACGAAGACGCAGTGGGAAAAGCCGAAAGACACCTGGACCGGTTTTGATAAATGGCAGCATTTCTCTTTCAGCCTGCTGATGACGGTTCAGTCCGGCTATATTTTATCCCATGAACAGGGCGTTTTTCAGGCACCGGACCGGCAGAACCGGATGATTTCGGCCGGTATAAGTTTTTCTTTCGGCATGTTAAAAGAATGCCTGGATATGAAACGAAAACCCTCGGGTTTTTTTAGCTGGAAGGATTTGGTGATGGATATGGGAGGTACATTGGCAGGTGTGTGGATACTGAGTACTATCAATGATGCATGACGATAAGTACATATATCTGAAAAGAGTCCCGGTGCTCCTGTATCACCATGTGAGTCCCCATGGATTCAACACCGTTTCCCCCGGTCTTTTCGAAAAACATATACGCTCTCTGAAACAAACCGGATATACGGGAATTACCTTTCGGCAGATCCTGAATGGAGATGCACTTCCTGAAAAACCGGTGGTCATTACCTTTGATGACGGGTATGATGCCGTGTTTCATCATGCACTCCCCATTTTGGAAAAGTATGGATTCAAAGCTGTCGTGTTCATGTTATCGGGATATATTGGCAAAAAAAACACCTGGGACCTTTCATTGGAACCTTCAGATATCCGCCATTTAAGCCGTGAAGAATTGATGGAATTATCCTGCAGGGAGTGGGAAGTTGCAGCCCATGCCCTGACTCATCGTGTTTTGACAGAAATGCAGATGCAAAAAGCCCGGTATGAAATAGAAAAATCCGGTAGAATTCTTGAGGATCTGTTACAGGTTCCTACACTTGGTTTTGCGTACCCTTTCGGTCGATATAATGAATCCATAAAAGCCTGTGTAAAAGAAAGCGGATATCGTTATGCCTGTGGAGCCTTGAAGCGGCATCAGCTGCCGGCATCTGTTTATGAGCTGGTTCGAATACCTGTCTATCGCACTGACGGAACTCATTCCATCGGAAAAAAGCTGGCTTATCCGGAAATTCCCTATGGAGAATATTTCAAACTGAAAGCCATCAGCAGCCTTTCCCGGTTCACGCCGCTCTATCAGAAAATGAGGCGTAAATGACCACAGACTTTTGTCCGGGGTGCAAGGGAGGTCCCGAACCTTGTCCCTCACCCCTCGATCCTCGTTACTTGTAAACCCAACACATGAGGAATACATGCCATGATACACATTGATCATGATCTGTGTGATTTGTGCGGGACCTGCGTTGGAGTGTGTCCCGTCGATTGTATATCCATGTCTGACACAACACTGGATATTGATGATGATACATGCATTCAGTGTAATTTTTGTATTCAGGTGTGTCCGATGGAAGCCCTGAAGGAGGAAACCAATGATTAAGCGGGATTGGGATGTCATCGTCGTGGGAGGCGGACCGGCGGGGACAGTATTTGGCCGATATGCTGCTGAAAAGGGTCTATCTGTACTGATTCTTGAAAAAGACCGGGAAATCGGATTACCGGTCCGTTGCGGTGAAGGTGTAAGTATGCGTGGTTTGGAAGCTTTCACACCTGTGAATCCCCGGTGGATTTGCCGGAAAATCAGTGCCGTTGATTTTTATGCTCCGGATGGGACTTTGGTGGAGCTGGATTTTAAAATGGAAGGGGCCATTCTGGACCGGCGTGTTTTTGACAGGGATCTGGCGGATCTTGCCGCTCAGGCAGGGGCACGGATCTATACCCGGGCGAATGTAACCGATCTGATACTGGATGATAATTTTGTGCGGGGTGTTGTGGTCCATTATCGTCATGAGGATTTAAAACTCTCGGCCCGTCTGGTCATTGCTGCTGATGGAGTAGAAAGCCGCATCGCCCGGAAAGCCGGCATCAAAACAGCTGTTACACCGGAAAATATGGATAGTTGTGTCCAGGTAACGGCCCATGGATTGAATATGAATCCTGATGCCCTGAGCTTTTACATGAAACGTGAATATGCTCCGGGAGGATATGTGTGGGTCTTTCCTAAAAGTGAAACTTCAGCCAATGTGGGACTTGGTATCAGTGGAAATTTTACTCATAAAACCAGTCCCTATAAATCCCTTATGAAATTCCTGGCCGACACTTTTCCCAATGCGTCCTGGAGCAGCCTGGTTGCCGGGGGAGTCCCGACGGATAAAACCCTGGACCGGATTACGGCAAACGGACTCATGGTTGTAGGGGATGCCGCCAGGATGGTGAATCCCCTGAGCGGTGGGGGGATCCATGCAGCCATGAGAGCTGGAAAACTGGCTGCAGATACAGCTGTCGAAGCGTTGAAACAGAATGATGTGTCTGAAGATTTTTTGAAACGGTATGCCAAAGCCTGGCATGATGAGGCCGGAAAAAATCATGAAGGCCTCTACCGTCTGAAAGAAGTTGTCAACAAACTGACAGATGAAGATCTGGATAAACTGGGACACAAGATGGCGGCTATTCCGAAGGAAAAAAGAAGTCTGACACGAATATTTAAAGCAGTTGCCTGGAATAAGCCCCGACTGATTATGGATGTGGCCCGGGCATTTGCCGGTATTTAAGGAACTTGGAGTGCTATGCGATTAACTGAAAACTTTCTGCAAGAGATTGGATTAAACCGTTTTGTAGCTTTTGATGTGGAAACAACGGGACTTGAGCCGGAGAGTTGTGATGTCATCCAGTTTTCGGCATCTGTTTTTGAACAGGGGAAATTGAAGGAAACGCGGACTTTTTTCTGTAAACCCCGGGGAGAAGTTCCCGAATTTATCCGGCAACTGACCCGGATCTCCGATGAAATGGTTAAAAATGAAAAGCCCTTTTCCCAACGGATTGATGAGGTTCTTGATATTTTTGGAGACAGTCCGGTTGTCGGGCATAATATTAAATTTGATATCGCTTTTCTTGTACCTCATCTAAAGGAACCCTTTACCAATCCCCTGGTGGATACCGTTGAACTCTCAAGGATTTTTCTCTACTATCTTCCGGATAGGAAGCTGGAATCCCTGGCTGCACACTTCAATTTGCAAACAGAAGGAGCCCACCGGGCTGATGTGGATACTGAAAATACCGGCGAACTTTTTCTCCGTCTACTCGACATCATGGTTTATTATGATTATCCGGTTTTTAATCAGCTTACCACCATTGCTGCTCCTTTGGCACAGGCTCCAAATACCTGGCTCTATCAAAGCTTTTTGTCCGTGTATCAGTCCCAGAGGAGAGTCCGGGATGAAAATCTGGCCCCTCTCCATCCGGTTCCAGAAAATGCTTTGGGAGAATTTAAAAAGGGGGGAGAGGACAATAGTGAAGACCGGGAGGATGTAACACTTCAAAAAGTGAATCCCCGGGACATTCAGGATGTGTTTGGGATGAACGGCATCCTTTCACGGAAATTAAAGGGATATGAACTTCGGCCGGGACAGATCCGGTTTGCATCGGATATTGTGACAGCCCTGAATAAGGGAAATTACCTGGTGGGAGAAGCAGGTACAGGTGTGGGGAAATCCCTGGCCTATCTGATTCCTGCCATTAAATGGGTACGAAAAAACCGGGATGCGAATTTTTCAGTCGTCGTTTCATCCAATACCAAAGCCCTTCAGGAACAACTTTTTGGCAAGGAAATCCCCTTTATTCAAAAAGAAATTGATTCTGATTTCACGGCAACGTTGCTGAAAGGGCGGAAAAACTACATTTGTATGACCCGTTGGGAACAGTTCTATCAGAATCTGGATGGAGCTGTGGATATATTTGACAGGGGTGATGTACTTCCCCTGATTGTATGGCTCCGCGAAACCCAGACAGGTGATATTGAAGAAAACAGCGGTTTCAGGGCCTCCCGTTATACCACTATCTGGAGCAAAATCTGCAGTGAAACGGGATATTGCACTACCAAACGTTGCAGTGACAAAGGGGGGTGTTACCTGGGGAAAATCCGCTGGAAATCCCAGAAAGCAGACCTGGTGGTTGTAAATCACTCTCTTTTGCTCAGTGATGCCGCTTCTGATAACCAGGTGCTCCCGGATCATCCCATTCTGGTCATCGATGAGGCTCATAATCTGACGAAGAGTGCCTATAAATATTTTGCCGTTGAAGTGGGTCCCTGGATTATCGATCAGGTTCTGGAAGCTTTTTTTCGGCAGGGAAGGGATAATTTCGGGCTGCTGGTTTTGCTTAACCGGAAAATCAACAGACTCTCTCTCTCGGAGTCGCTTACAAATTCTCTGTTGAAACGCATTGCTGCTTTTGAAAAAGAAACCCTTGAATTGCAACGGGAATCCCGGCAGTTTTTTAACCGGTTTCTGGATTTTATCAACGAAAATATCCGTACCGTAAATCAACGATATATCCTGAAAACCCGTTATAAACCCCATCAAAATCCCTTTGTACTGATGGGATTGGATAAAAGTCGGGATCACCTGCTCAATCAGTATGAAAAAATAATTCTGGATTTTCAGAATTTCAGGGACACCCTGGAAAAGCTCCCTCTGAAAGAACGGATGACCATGAGTGCCCTGCTGGATGATTTTGATACATCCCTGAAATTGCTGGCAGAATTGAAGCAAAATCTTGAAACAGTACTGGTTCCCGAGCATGATGACTGGGTTTACTGGTATGAAGTGCCTGTCGATCCCAAAAATTTTAATATCGGATTATATGCCGTTCCCCTGGCGGTAGATGCCTATATCTATGAACGGATACTTCGGCGGAAACATTCAGTGATTGCCACATCAGCCACCCTGACCATTGCCGGCTCTTTTGAATATTTTAATAAAACAACCGGATTTTCACGGCTGGAACCGGGAAATCTTGTGTGTCGTACGTATGAAAGTCCATTCGATTATGCCAGTCAGTGCGCCGTGTATGTTCCTACCTTTCTGGGAGATCCGGGACATGTGAAATTCGAAGAAAATGTGGCGGGTCTTCTAAATGAAATTGCCGCCCGCTTTCAGCCCGGAATGCTGGTCTTGGCAACATCTTATTACTCCATTAAACAGCTTAGCGAACGTATGCACATCCCCTATAAAGAGGAAAACGTCCCTCTGATTTATCAGGCGGGTTCAGCATCCCGGAGTGCCCTTCTAAACCGTTTCCGTGAATCAGGTAATGCCACCCTGATTGGCACCGAATCTTTTTGGGAAGGAGTGGATATCCCCGGGGATGCTCTTGAAATGCTTGTGATGCTGAAACTTCCCTTTGCTGTTCCTTCAGAACCTATTGTGGAAGCCATTACGGATAAAATAAAAGAGAGTGGAAAAAATCCCTTTCTGGAGTACTCCGTCCCTGAAGCGGTCATCAAATTCAAACAGGGATTCGGACGCCTTATCAGAAGTCGAAGCGATACAGGTGTCGCCCTTTTTCTGGATAATCGCCTTCATTTTAAACGATACGGGCGGATTTTTATGGATTCATTACCAGGAAAATATTCCTTTGTGAGGAACCGGGAAGAATTTTTCAAGTATCTGGAAACCTGGTATAGACGGAAAAGACAATCCCGATAAAATTGAAGTTGCAGAATTTAAATAACGCCGGGGAACTTTTTGCCTGTCAGTGTGTGAAAAAGACAGTTTGATATATTACATAATTATATTTGTTGACAGAAACAGAGAGGAAAAGCAATGATCAAAGTTGAACACCTCACAAAGCATTACGGACATGTAAAGGCCGTAGACGATATCTCTTTTCATGTCCGGGACGGAGAAATTCTGGGATTTCTTGGTCCAAACGGTGCCGGAAAATCAACAACTCTCCGGATCATGACATCCTATCTGACTCCCACGTCGGGAAACATTCATATCAACAACCTGAATGTCCTGGATGATTCTCTGGATATCCGGAAAATCATTGGATATCTTCCGGAAAATAACCCCCTTTACCCGGAAATGAATGTCTATGATTTTCTGAAATTTTCAGCTGCAGCCCGGCAAATTGAAGGGAAAGCTTTTGAAGAGCGTCTTAAGAAAGTCTCTGAACTATGCGGGCTCCATGGTGTAATCCACAAAAAGATTTCGGAACTGTCCAAAGGATATAAGCAGAGGACAGGTCTGGCACAAGCCATTTTTCACGATCCGGAAATTCTGATTCTGGATGAACCTACAACCGGTCTGGATCCCAATCAGATTGTGGAAATCCGGAACCTCATCAAACAACTGGGAAAAGAAAAAACGGTCGTCATTTCATCCCATATTCTCCAGGAAATACAGGCGACGGCGGACCGGATGGTGATTATCAACAAAGGAAAAATTGCCGCAGACGGGACCATAGATGAACTCATGAGTGGTTTCAAAGGGTTTACACGTCTTCACCTTGAAATTGAAGGGTCTGATCATGTGAAAGACCTGACGAAAATCCATGAGAAAGTGAAACTTGCCGATATTCATACTTCGAATGGTATTACAAAAGTGGTAATCGAATATCCGAATACCCTGGATTTAAGAAAGGATGTCTTTCAATATGCTGTAAAAAAAGGGTGGATCCTTCTGGAGATGAATCGTCATCGCACCTCGTTGGAAGATATGTTCAGAATTCTCACTGTTGAAGAAGGAGGAGAGGCATGAATACTGTCCGATTGATATACCGTAAAGAAATGAGTGCGTATTTCAACAGTGCCGTTGCCTATATCACGTTGATCATTTTTCTCCTGATCAATGGGTGGTTTTTTACCAGTTCATTTTTTCTTGTGGGCCAGTCAGATCTGAGAATTTTATTCAATTCTGTACCACTGGTTTTTATCTTTTTCATACCGGCCATTACCATGGGATCACTGGCCCGGGAAAATCATGCCGGAACGATGGAATTTTTAACCACGTTGCCGGTGGATGATTACCAGATTGTGCTCGGGAAGTTTTTCTCTGCCGTGGCATTGATTGGGGTTGGACTCCTTTTCACCCTTCCTCATTTTATCACCCTCCTTTTTGTGGGAACCAGCCCGGATATCGGAGCCATTCTGTGCGGGTATTTGGGGCTCTTGTTGGTAGGGGCCATGTATGCTTCTATCGGGATGTTTGGAAGTGCCGTGTCCAATAACCAGATTACGTCTTTTCTTTTGAGTTTTATTATCATTTTTGCCCTTTATCTTTTTGATAAAATCCTCATTTTTGTCCCCCCCTTTCTCAGCGGCATCCTGCAGTTTCTCAGCACTGACTACCATTTCAGCAATATCAGCAGAGGTGTCATCGATTCAAGGAATATCATCTATTTCCTTTCGGTTATCTTCTTTTTCCTGACACTCTCTGTCAGAGTCCTTGAAATTCGGAAATGGAGGTAATTATGGCCCGCATCAATAATAGTAAACAGTTTGCACTCTCCCTTGTGTTTTTAGCTGTGATCTTGATACTGATCAATATCATATCACGCTCCCTCTTTTTTCGTTGGGATTTGACCCGGGGGAATATTTATTCCCTAAGCGAATCCAGTAAATCAATCATCAGCCAGCTGGATGACCGGATGACTGCCCGGGTTTTCTTTTCTGAAGATCTTCCAGGTGAATATGTGAATTCCCGGCGGTATCTGCAGGATATACTCGAGGAATACAGGGCATACTCCAACGGGAATTTTCATTTCGAATTTGTCAACCCTGATGATCATGAAAAAGCCAAAGAGGAGGCTTCCGGCTACAGAATACCCCCGGTTCAGCTTCGGGTTCTCGAAAATGATAAACTGGAAATCAAAAATGTCTATATGGGGCTGGTCCTTTTGTATCGGGATAAGAAGGAAGTCCTGCCTGTGATTCAAACTACAGAGGGACTCGAGTACGATCTGACGGCGGCAATCAAAAAGATGTTGGCAAAAGATCTGAAAACAATCGGACTGATAGCCGGTAAAGGAGAAGGTGTAAAGACCCATCAGCTGAGCCAGTTTCTGAATCAAACCTATCAGGTTCGTCCGGTTTCCCTGAACTCACCTGTTCCGCTGGATGTTGATCTTGTGCTTATGAATGGAGTCATGGATTCCCTCAGCATGGATGAACTGTACCATATGGACCAGTTCCTGATGCGTGGTGGAAAGTTATTCCTCTCCCAGGCAAGACAGGAAGCAAAGGTTCAGGAAGGCATGGCCGAATCCATTGCTTCGAATATTTTTTCCTTTCTGGAACACTATGGTTTGACTATTAACCCGGATATCGTAATCGACAAACTTTGCAGTCAGATTCAGATTCAGCAACGTCAGGGTATTTTTTCCTTTAATAATGCGGTGGATTATCCTCCCATCCCGGTAATACGCCGGTTTAATGAAGAAAGTCCCATTGTCTCCGGATTGGATGAAGTGCGGGTTTTCTTTCCTCATGAAATAACGGCATCTCCTGATTCGGGGACCTTTACACCCTTGATGTGGACATCAAAAAATTCCGGTTCACTGGCGGAAGGCTATTTCCCGGCTCCTTCCATGGGAGGGAATTATACACTGCGGAACGGGTATAATATCTATCCGGTGGATAATAAGCAGCTCCAGAAATTCGATAAAGGCCCCATGATTGTTGCGGGATTACGGACAGGTTCTCAAACCAGTTTCTTTGCAGACAGCAGTGAATATGCTGAAAAAGAAGGTTTTTTAGCTTTCACCAATGATCTCAATCTGTTATTGATCACAGACAATCGCTTTTTCGATGATACGCGGGCTGCAGGAATCCCGGAAAATACGGCGCTCATTTTAAATGCTGCAGATGTAATGACGGGTGATGCCGAACTGGTTTCCATCCGTAACCGGGGCATAAAGGTCCGGCCTCTGAAACCGGAAATCCTCACTTCGGATACTTCACGGAATGCATGGAAATGGGCCAATATCATCACTCCTTCACTGCTTGTCATACTTTTTGCCCTCTATAAAGTAGGACAAAATCGTAAAAAACGCCGGAAACTGGAGGAATATTATGGCTAAACATATTCATTGGATTCGTTATGCTGTCGTTTTGGTAACGGCCATCCTGGTGTTATGGATTGTACAGAGCCGGGAAAAACAATTTGAATCGCAGGAAGTGCCTGTCTTCAATTTTGAATCGGAAGCAGTGACATCCATTCACATGTGGAGAGGTACAGATTCCCTTGCTTTGGCCCGTGAAGATACCCTTTGGGTCTTTCAGGAACCGGATACAGGTGTCGTGGATCAACAGAAGGTCCATGAATTTTTGAAAACGATCTCAGAGATGAGTCACGGTTCGTATATCGCATCCAATCCGGAGTACTATTCTGAATATCATCTGGATGAAGCGTCAGCTACGCATCTGACCTTGAAAAAAGGCAATGACATTGTGGGAGAAATACTTGTGGGACGCTCAGATGCTTCTCCGGTCAAAGATAACATCCGCTATCCCCAGGATCCCCATGTTTATCAGGTGGATTTAAAACTGACACGTCATTTGAGACCCCAAGCCGCTTATTGGCGGGAGTAGCTTTTTATTAAAAAAAAGAGGAAATAATTCCGGGAAAGAGACAAATTTCTTGAATCTTTCCCGGAATGTGCTGATTTTCCCACACAGGAGGGAAGCATGGCAAAAATTGAGCTGACCATCGATGAAATTGTGGATTTGTATACCCGGTATTTTGAAGCGGAAAAAATTCCGGTTCGGAATCTTGTGGCTGTCGATTCCAAAACTGTCCGGGGTGAAATCAAGGTCCCATCACTTTCCCTGGATTTTCCTGTTACCCTGGCCTTTGATTCCTACATGAAACCCAATATCCTATTTAAAATCGTATCCAGAAGTTCCCTGGTGAACAAATTATTACCGATTGTAAGCCGGTTTGTGGAACGGTACCAAAATAACATTGTAGCGTTAAAGATGCCATATATCATCATCGATACGGAAACAGCCATGAAAAAAATTGCTGAGCTCATACAGGTTTTGGATGTACAGCATGACGGAGAAAAATTCATTGTAGAAATCGGTGTGAGAAACGTTTAAGAGGAGACCCATGAAAAAAACTGCCCTAATTATTACTTTACTCATGATGATTACGGCTTGTGCTATCAAGCCTACAGAGAACAGGATAGAAAAGACATTGGCTATAAAAGAAGATTCCGTTTTTGTCCGGGAAGCCCTTATGATGATAGATGATGTAGAATCTTCCGAATTGAAGTACCAGCTTACAGAAAGACTGTTTCCTTTGGTTATAGACAGGGAGGGGGAGATATATCAATCAGTACTAAATGCCACGCAGGAGAGTCATAATGCCATGCAATATGCCATGCTGGCAAACACAATCGCCTGGAAAAACAGGGAGAACACCCTCCTGGAGGACAGGCTCTTTTCATTGATTGAAGATGCAGCAGTTCAATGCCGTACCGGCGAGTTTATTGATGCATTGTCTGTGTATCTGGATAAACGGGGATATTCTCCAATGGAGAAAATTGAAGCTGAACCGCAGTACAGAGCCATGATTTTGGATACCTATGCGTATTACCTGATGAAAATGGGCAGGGTGGAGGATGCCCTTGCTGTCTATGAGGAAATCCTGGCAGAATATGATGATCCTGAAATTCTGATCAATGTATCCCGGGCTCAGGCAAAACTGAACCGGTATCAGTATGCTATGGAAAATGTTCTCAAAGCTCTCTCACAGGCTCCTGCCCATCAGGATGCTTTATCGCTCATCTATGAATACGGAGAATCTCTTTCCTATCCTGCATCAGCTATTGATACAATGGTTGAGAAAGCGGTAAATGACGCCCATGAAGCCATTGTCAGCACTTTGGACGAGATTCGGATAGACAAGCCTATGCCGGCTTTTAAACTGGAAAACCTGGACGGTTCTGTTGTCCGGTCCTCAGATCTTCAGGGCAAGATTCTGGTGATTGATTTTTTTGCTACCTGGTGCGGGCCCTGCCGACGGGCATTGCCCAAAGTGCATCAGCTATACCAATCCTATGAAAATGATGAGGATGTCCGTTTTTTGATCATATCAACTGATAAAGATAAATCCAAAGTCCGTCCTTTTATCGAAACAAATCAATATACCTTTCCGGTTTACTATGGAGACGATGTATCGGATAAATTTGGCATTAAGGGAGTGCCAACTATGTTTGTGGTTGGACCCGATGGTAAAATCCGCTATGAGAAAATCGGATATGCCGAAGGGGAAGATCTTGAGTTTACTCTGATGATGTATGTGAATTCGTTACGTTGAGGCCTGTCTGAAGTTGGCGTCGCTTCGTTCCTGGGATTTCAGTCGAAAGTCGTAAGTCGAAAGTCGAAAGTCGAAAGTCGAAAGTCAACGGTCGACAGACAGAAGCGAGGAAGGCTGGGAACTTTTTCTGCCCCTCCGCCCATAGAGACGCTCCCAACCAATCTCGTCATGCCTCACGTATCCCTCGCCCTCGTCCCTCGTTACTCTTCACTCGTCACTCGTTACTCGTTACTCGTCCCTCGTTACTTTCTTACACACCCCTAAAAGAGAGGACTTGCCCGGTCTCATCGTCAATTAAAGCTCTCAACCCAATTCATAATTAAAAATTCAATTCATCATTCATCATTCATCATTCATCATTCTAATTATATATCCATCCAAATAACCTGTCCGCCAGATCCTGGTTGAGTTCTTTCAGAATTTTATACTCTTCCAAAGCCGAACTCCTGTCCTCAAGTACCACATAGGTCCATCCCAGATTATAATGGGTCTGGGCATCGTCGGGACGGATTTCAATGGCATTTTTAAAGGATTGAATGGCATCATGGTAGTGTTCTATATGTGCCAGAGACCAACCCAGATTATGGTGCGCTTCATGATGTCTTTCATTGATCTCAATTGTCCGGCGATAGGATTCAATGGCTTGGGTAAAATTTCCCTGCTGCCCATAGGCATAACCCAGATTGTAATGTGCTTCTTCGTATTCAGGATCAATTCGGATGGCTTCAGAGTAGGATTTAACGGCATCCCCGAATTGTCCCAGTTTTCCATAAGCCCATCCCTGGCGGTAAAAAGCCATTTTAAAATTGGGATTGAGTTCCACAGCCTTCTGATAAGCATCGATGGCGTCCCGGTACTGCTCCAGTGACGCATAGGCAATACCCAGGTTGTAATATGCATTCGCGTCGCTGGGGTTTTGAGGGTCATCCGGTGAGCGGAGCGTATATTCCTTGGTATATTTCTCCAGTTCTTTTTGTGCTTGTCCCAAATGATACCGGGCATTGACCATATCCGGATCATATTCCAGAGATTTTTCAAAGGATTCAATTGCATCTGTATACTGTTCCAAAGCATTATAAGCCAGACCAAGATGAAAATAGGCACTCGCATTTTCCGGTTCTATCCGGATAGTTTGCCAAAATGAAGAAATTCCGTTGCTGTACTGTCCCAGATGGTTGTAAGACAATCCCAATTCATAATGAGCCTCTGCATAATCAGGATTTAAACGAATAGCCTGTCTGTAAGATTCTGCAGCCAGCGAGTAATTGTCATCATTAAAATAAGCGTGCCCCAACTCAAAATGAGCCGTATCATAGTCTGGATTTAAACGAATTGCTTCCATATAAGATGCATAGCTATCCTGTTTTGTGTTTTCTGTACAAAATGACAGGAATATTGCAATCATTACAAGGACAGCAACATTGATTTTTCTATAAACGTCCTGTTGATTAGGCATGAAAAAAGACTCCTTTGTTAACAATAGAAAATAAGAGTTAGTTAAAAAAATGTCAATACAGCATATCATCAATTCATTAAATTTAATCAGATAAAATGCAGTTTAAACGGCATTTTGCTGAAAAAATGTTCAATAGATCTTTTTTTTGTAGAATAAACAGTTCTTGAACCGAATTCTGAACCCTCTTAGATTTACATATCTTGAGATTAGCGGCTTCATGTTGGGTGAAGTCGCTCTGTTTTTTCAGAGGTATACCTTTCAGAGGAGAGAGAATTCATGAATCATTCAGATATTCTTGTGGTGATTCCCCATAGTGGATTGATCATTCCCTATGAAATCGACATGGATTCACTCTCGTCGGATTTCCGTCTTCTGGTTCAAAATGTGGATTGGTACACCAACTGGCTTTATGATTTCAGGGATATCCTTTCAAACCGGCATCTTGTCTTTCCTTATTGCAGCATGATTGTGGAAGGTAACCGGCATCCCGATATCCTCGATGATTCTGTCCCCCTGGTTGATGTGTGGGGACGGCCGGTCTATGAACAGGGACGTGAACCTTCACTGGCAAGGCGGCAGGAAATGTCGGATAGATATTTAAAAAAATTCCACCAGGTGATTACTGAAGAAATACGATCCGGCGCTACCTTTCTCCTGGATGGACACAGTACAGTTTCAGCCCGGGGAGTAACAGATCATCAGATCGACCTGATGAATTATCAGCATTCTAAGCTGGATAAAGAGCCTGTTTATTATTCTCCGGATGCATATATTGAAACCTATGCTGCTGAACTCCGGAAACGTCTGCCGGAAGTAAACGTTACGGTTAATGCGTCTGAATATTATACGGTGTACGGCCATGTGTGTTCTGCCCATTCCATTTCAGCCACGACCCGTATCGGGGACAGGGTACCGGCGATTCTGCAGGAGACCAATGAACGGCTTTACAAGCATCCGGATAAAACACCGGATGTGGATGCAATAAACCGGCTGCGCAGAGCCTTTGCAGAATCCCTGGCTGTTACCGTGGAAAATCTTCAGAAAAAGACCGGAGGAAACGAATCATGATTAATCTTCATGTTGGCCGGCAGACCTTCGATTTTGATTGTGGGGCTACAGCACTGCAACTGGTGATGGCTTATTACGGAGTAGATATCCGGGGGGATGAATTAATGAAAGCCCTTGGAACAGGAGAGGATGGAACTCCGGTATCAGGTATGATCAAAGTGGCTGAAGATCATGGTTTTTCAGTCATTGCCAAATCAGGGTGGACACTGAAGGAATTGAAACAAATGCTGGATAAAGGATATCCGGTAATTGTTTTGGTGCAGGCCTGGGCTGATCAATATATGACACTTGAAGAATGGAAAAGTGATTATGATGATGGACACTATGTCATCGTCATCGGATATTCCAAAGGGGTACTGCTTTTCGAGGATCCTTCTTCATTTCACCGGACCTGGTTAAGGGAAAGGGAATTTATGGCCAGGTGGCATGATGTCGATACGGGCTCGCAAGAAAAATTTGAACATTTTGGAATCGTACTTACCGGTAAGGAACCGGCTGTGAAAATTCCAAAACACATGGATTGAGTGAAAGTATTGGTCATATTTTCGGACGCGCGTTGGTTCTAACCCGTTAATAATGAATTATGGATCTTCATGAAGGAAAAACGAAGCACACTTGTTATTCTGAATATTCCGGTTGAAATCATCTGGAAAAAAGTAAAGAACATAAACCTGAGAGTGTATCCACCGGATGGACAGGTAAGGATGTCTGTCCCTCATGGAATCGGTGAATCAACCGTCAAGACTTTTATTCTGAAAAAAATGGAATGGATACATTCAAAACAGGCGATGTTTCAACGACAGCCATTGATAGCTAAAAAACAGATGCATACTGGAGAAATTCATACCTTATGGGGAAACTCTTATCGTTTGCATGTCATTGAACAGGTGTCTTCTCCAAAAGTGTGGCTTGGAGTTGATAAGACCCTGATTATGCAGATTCAACCGGGAATGGGGCGCGACCAACGGCAAGTTCTTTTGGAAGATTGGTATCGCCGGCAGCTAAAAAAAGTAATTCCTGATTTTATATCACACTGGGAGCCTGTCCTGGGAGTTCATGTAAAGGAATGGAAAGTCAGAAAAATGAAAACCCGCTGGGGAAGCTGCAATATTCAGGCACAAAGGATCTGGTTTAATTTGGAACTGGCCAAAAAGCCCCTGAAGTGTCTGGAATATATTGTTGTACACGAGATGAACCATTTACTGGAACGTTACCACAATGCCCGGTTTTATCGGTTGATGGATTCCTGGATGCCGGATTGGCGGGATTACAAAGAGTTGTTGAATCAAATTCCGGATATTCAATAAATACTTTTTGTGAATTTTATTCATCTACTTTACTGATTCGATAGATTATCCCGATTAATAATCAATAAAATGATATGCAAATTACTTCATAAGTACCATTTTTCGGATGGATGTATTGCCTTCGTATTCAATCTGATACATGTACACGCCAGACGGTGCAAGGTGATTGTTTTGATCATACCCATCCCAATACACGACCTTATGACCGGCTTGTTCATACGAATTTTTCAGAGTTATGATATGTTCTCCGAGAACATTGTATATGGATATATTGACAAAACCATCCTTCGGAAGATCATATTGAATGGTGGTTGAACTGTTAAACGGATTCGGGTAGTTTGGGTGGAGGGAGAAGTTTCGGGGAAGGGTTTCTTCATGAATGTTCGTGATTGACAGTCCTTTTTTGTAGCAATAATAGTGTTCAGGTTCTGAATTGGTAAGATCATATTCCGGATCAAGGTATTCTGTAGTCCAGTACGGCAGTTCAGGGGGTGTTTCAGAGATGAGCATCTCTATCCATTCCTCATCCGTCAGTCTGTTGGCGATTGGCTGGACAAATTCATAAGATGAAAAAATACCGCCCACTGTTACCGTGAGTTCTCCTTCAACCGGGCATATTACATAGATTCTGAAAGGGTAGCCCACACCTTCCTCAAGGCAGGAGGATGTGTTTGGGTCTGTGTGTACATCTGCAATAACGGGCATCTCATCATCAATGGCAGGTAAGAACATATCATAAAAATCATTATACTCATTGAACGTGACAAGGTCTTCGACAGTTTCACCAAACAGGCAAAGGGCTATGTATTCATCCGTGGTGATTTCCTCTCCGGTCAGCTCTTTTTCCGATATACTTTTCAGGGTTAAGAGCAGGTCTTCCAATATGATTAACCGCTCTTCCATATCTTCATTGAGTATGGAAAGTCCAAGCAATCCCTCTTTTGTCAATTTTGTAAGAGAAGCCAGCCGGGCAAAAACCCAGGGATTGGATTCCACGTAACCCCGGATAAGTATATTTCTGGGCCCGTCACCGATGGGTGTTTCACTCGGTTTTGCGTATAAAATAGTATTATGCCGTAATTCGGTCCATGAACTCAGTGCCGTATTCAAATCCTTCCGGAGCCATGCCAGATTTTGCATAAACGGCGGGAAGCCCCCGTTTTTCTCCATTAGGAGAGGCATCAGACAATAAAGCCAGTTCCAATAGAGGTTTTCTACCCATTGTTCTTCCGGATAATCTTCAAATTTGGCTTTCAGCAATGCGAGTTGACTCAAATATCCGGGATACCCGGTTTCACCCATCTCTTCCAGCAGGTTAAAGGCCTCATCCGAATTTAAGACGGCGAGAATATCCAGGGACTTTGGCATGAGTCGTTCCAGTGAAACAAGCTGGTCCAGGATATATGAATCAGGAACGAAACGCTGTCCCATAAACCGCATACCTGTGCCTGTCAATGTTGTGATTTCAGGATCAGGGAAAAAATCATCAGCCCAGTTAATAAATGCTGACAGATCAGATTCGTTCAATATATCTTCAAGATTCCGGGATGCGAAGTCCTGGCCAAAATATTCCAATGCTGCACTGAAATAATCCTGGGGCAACAGATCATCGGCTTTTCCCACAAAAAAGACAGTTGGCAGATATATGTTATTCCACAGAGTCCATACCTCATTGCTATTATCCATATTCTCCATGAGATAAATCAGGGCAAGAGCAGAACCGGTAATATGAATACAGGATGATGCTTCGCTATCATGTAAAACAAACGTCTGCCTTCCATGCCACATCATGGCCTTAAAATAGTTCTCCAGTTCCTCTGTTTTTGTATAATGCCCTCTGGGTTTGTACTGGCTGTAATCTTCAGGATAAGCGCCGAAGAGGGGGGATATCTCATATCCTTCATGGGCTTCAATCAGTTCCAGTTCCTGACGGACCGTATCGGAGACGAGATCCGGCACCTGATAGGTACTGTCCATTAGTTTCAGGGGGACCGAAAAGTAGGCGACGAGGGTTTTAAAAGAGGACCTGATGAGATCATCGGAGTGTGTGTGATAGGCGTTGAGGGATTCATGGACCAGCATACTGTCCATCTCTTTCAGATAACGGATAAGATAATCCTCTTCAGTGGTTGAAAGAATTTTATCGAACAGTATATGGTAGGTGTGTAAAACAGCATCAGTGGTAATAAATTGGGGGATATCGTTTTCCCGGGCTTCATTATAGATGTCGTAGATCTCTTTATAGCCTGTCGGACCGGAGGTTCTTCCGGGAATCACCACAAAATGGTTTTCCAGTAATTTCTGTTTTTGTGATTCGGTAAAAGTGAAATCGCTGAAGTTTGCAACATTACTGAAATCTGATTCGATGACATATTGTGGTGCATTGGGTTCAATGTCAACAAGACAGGGGATATATGTACCGAACTCTGTTTCAATTTGTCCGGTAATATCGGCCAGCATGCCTGTTTGAGCGAAGGAAAGTTTAAATGCAATCACAAGTATTGATAACAATTTTACTTTCATTTTCACTCCAGTTTAAATATGAAAATGTTGTTTATATTATTATAGTGTGAACAAAAATCTTATGCAAGAGTAAATCTGTTGGTGGCTTTTTTGAATCTTGATATCCTCCACAGAAGCCTTCATTCATCATTATCAATTGTTATCGTTTTCTTATTTAACTTTTTTACCCCAAACAATCTGATCACCGACTACAATGACTAAATCCTCTTTACGATCCATTGCCCGGTATTCACAATATATATTTGGATTAGAAAAAACATTTTTCCAGCTTTTACCATTGAAGTGAATAAATTGCCGGATAGCGCCAATCATCAGAATATCATTTTCTGCCTTAGTGTCCATATCAACATAAAAATCCCCAGGATAATCCTGATACATTATCCAATGACTCATATAGTCCTTACTATAAGGGAATTTCAATATGCCCTGAATGGCTCTCACATACAGATGCTCCTTAAGGATGTCGAATGTTATCATGTGCCCCCAATCCGAAAAAACACCCAATGTACGGTCCCAAATTCCGTTAGCCGTATTGGAACTCATAAGAGTTTTACATTCACCATTTTTTATGTTGATAAATGCACTCTTAAAAGGACTGAATCGAGTATAACCGACAACAAACACATCATTACCCATACCTTTCACTTTTGACCAATCTAACTGGGACTCCCATGAATTGGATATCCTGCGGAACCGGCTCCCGTCGTAGTGGACAATGCGTCCATATCTGCCTACAAACCAAACATCATTTGGTGAAGCTCCCCAAATAGAACCACCAAGCCCTCCTGGTATTATTCCCATTTCTGTTAAGTGGTAGTGAGTCCATGATTCTCCATCCCAATGAATTGGATAACTTGATAGTACCCAGATATCATCTTCTGCAAAATACCAGATACTGTATAAATCAAGAGTATTGCTGTAAATACCCATAAATTCCCATTCCGAACCATTCCATCGAGCGGCATTATATTCACCATCCGGGGTATTTATGTTTCCCACAACCCAGATGTTGTTTTCATCCACAATGGCCACATCATTGAGGGTTGACCCGGCATCTCCCAGGGTTTCCACGGTCCATGTAAAATCATGGCTGGTGGTATCCGGCGTGGTAACGGCGATGGGATCGGACCGGTCTTTGTCCCGGCCGTCTTTCATATAGCTTATGTGATAGGTATAATCCGCCGCCGGCAAAAGTCCCGTATCCCGGATATAACCGCTTTGTCCGCTGAGTGTTTCCGTTACCACCAGACTGTCATCCCGGTAGAGTCCGCACGTCCACGTTTCCGGCACCCCGGAAGCCGTCACCCGGAATGTGGCCTCCACACAGACCACATCCACCGCTTCAAGCGCCAGTCCGTAATCCTCCGGCTCCGGGCTGAAGCAGGCGGTGATGAGGAAGGGGAGAAGAAGTGTGTAAATCAGAGGGGATTTTAGGCGGAATATATGTTGTTTATGGATGTTCATGGGGGTTCCTTTATTTCTTATATGTCAGCCAAATCATTTTTACTGCTACTTCCCTTTTTTCATTCATGATGCACTCCTTTCACAATAATTCCCCCCGGGATAGCTGAATCAAACAAGCCCACAATCACTGCCAGATTGTCTGTGTAGCGTGCCCGTCGCATCTCCTAATATTTATTTTCCCATTACAACTTTAGACAGAAAACTGCCATGATCGACGCCAACAGCCACTACGGACCGGTTTATCACAGCGATACTTTTTAGACGGACGGATTCAGAAACAAGCCCTTCATACCAATGCCAGGAGAGTCCGTTAAAATGAAACAAAGAACCGAATTCACCGGCAATAAATAAATCTGCTTCATGATTTCCCCGCATTTTCCACGGATATGCAAAATAACCGGTATGTGCTTCCACATCTATCCGGGTGTATTTTTGGGGTGACTCCCGGTTATCCAGCTCATATAGTCCATAACCCCCGGCTATTTTCAGACGCCGGCTGTGAGGACCGGTCCAAATTGTCCAGGCTTCAGGAGACCAGTATGTTTCATCATCCAGATTATTTGTTCCATCACTGTACCGATGGAAAAGTTTCGTTGGTTTTGAATCAAAGATTCCTATGATTACTGACTGGGTAAACTCGTCACATCCGGCTACCCATATATGATTTGCGTTTACTCCGTAAATATCTGTGAAATCCACATCCGTCCCGCTCTCCACCCGGCGGAACCGGCTCCCGTCGTAGTGGACAATGCGTCCATATCTGCCTACAAACCAAACATCATTTGGTGAAGCTCCCCAAATAGAACCACCAAGCCCTCCTGGTATTATTCCCATTTCTGTTAAGTGGTAGTGAGTCCATGATTCTCCATCCCAATGAATTGGATAACTTGATAGTACCCAGATATCATCTTCTGCAAAATACCAGATACTGTATAAATCAAGAGTATTGCTGTAAATACCCATAAATTCCCATTCCGAACCATTCCATCGAGCGGCATTATATTCACCATCCGGGGTATTTATGTTTCCCACAACCCAGATATTGTTTTCATCCACAATGGCCACATCATTGAAGTAAGACCCGGCATCTCCCAGCGTTTCCACGGTCCATGTAAAATCATGGCTGGTGGTATCCGGCGTGGTAACGGCGATGGGATCGGACCGGTCTTTGTCCCGGCCCTCTTTCATATAGGTTATGTGATAGGTATAATCCGCCGCCGGCAAAAGTCCCGTATCCCGGATATAACCGCTTTGTCCGCTAAGTGTCTCTGTTACCACCAGACTGTCATCCCGGTAGAGTCCGCACGTCCACGTTTCCGGCACCCCGGAAGCCGTCACCCGGAATGTGGCCTCCACACAGACCACATCCACCGCTTCGAGCACCAGTCCGTAATCATCCGGTTCCGGGTTAAAACAGGCGGTGATGAGGAAGGGGAGAAGAAGAAGAGGGGATTTTGGAAAGAAGTTTTGATGTTTATGGTTTTTCATCGGTTACCTTATGCGTTATTAATAAACAGAGAATAGTTGTTTAAAAGCACTGTGACCATTAAAAGTCCCGCCAAAAGACATATTCGTTTACCCATGGCACTGTCTCCTATGCATTTCTTCCATATAATTATCGAACTCCTCGAAAAACTACAGCCCGAAAACTGCTGCCCGTAGCTCCGGCAACAAATACGTGATTATTAAAATGATAAATACCAAATGAATAGCCGTCCAGGGATAATTCGGGATAATTTCTTACGGTGCTGCCGTTATAGTGATATACTTTATTCCAGTCTCCTACGATAAAGAAATCGTTTATACTGTTCCCATGCATATCAAAAGAGAATAAGTCATGATTAAACAATGAAGTATGCTGATGCGGATTTTGCTGATTTAAAAGATAGGTGCCGGAATTACTACCACCCCATACCGAAACGATAAACCCTTTTCTATCCGGAACCCAGACCGTATTAGGATTATTATAATTATCTTTAAAGAAGGGGTGATCAAAATCCCAGACAACCTCCCAGGTTTCCCCCTCGGAATAGAGAAGCACTCCCGAACCGGCTACCCAGATCCGGGTTTGCCCCGTTTCAGGATCATATACCCCGTCGATATCCTTTAAATCCGCATCCGTACCACTCTCCATGCGTCGGTATTGGGATCCGTCATAATGGACAATGGTACCCTTGTCACCCACAAAATACAGATTGGTGGATGATGTCCCCCAAACTTTTGTTAGTATTCCATCATTAGGACTTAATACACCCATGTCCCATAAATGATATTTACTCCAATTCATCCCATCCCAATGGTGTGGAATCCCACTTACCATCCATAAATCATCTTGTGAAAAACCTAATATATAATACATGGGTGGATTAAGATCTATCTTATGCAATTCCCACTTAGTACCATCCCAGTGAGCAGCATTAGACTTATCCCCGGTATGAACATTTGTGATGATTTCGCCCACAACCCATACATCATTTTCACTGAAAGCGAATACATCCCTCAGCATACTGCCGTATTCTCCCAGAGTATCGATCTCCCAGTGAAAATCATGACTGCTAAGAGGCAGGGTTGTAACCGGGACAGTGTCACCGGAATCCACAGGCTCACTGTTTTTAATTCCGTATACCGTGTAATAGTATTCCGTACCGGGTGTCAGGGATGTATCGGTGATCAGGGTATCCCGGCCGGAGAATTGCCCTGTAAACCGGTCCTCATTGTTTCGCCGGATCAGATAATGAAGATCTTTCACAGTTTCTTCTACAGACAGTTTGAGCCAGACGAAATCCGTTCCCCGGTAATCCACGTCCAATTGAATAGACGGTACCGGTTCCGGACCCGTGGAATGATCCCGGCATGCAGGTAGAAGGCACAAAACGATCAGGAATAGTAATAGAATGCAAGCCGAATATCTGTTCCCTGATGTAAAATGTGTGAGATTAGGCATGAAACGTCCCTGTATACGGTTACATGCTGCAATTTAGATGAGAATGGGGTGGGAAGCAATGAGGAGAATGAAGAATTAAAACACCGGTATAATCCCCCGAAACCCCCGGTAATTTCCTAAATATAGGAAAATACAGAGAGCACCATTCCGGTTGGACTGATATGCACGGTGCATCTTTCTGCTTGACAGCAGCAAATAATCAATCTATTTTCTGTATAAGAAAATAGCTACATGGGCATATGAAAGTCAGTATGATCACGCGGTGGATTCTTCTATTTCTGATAAGCATCAGTGCTTTTGGTCAACAATTACCCCAAATGCGAATAGTCGATAAACCACAACTTCTCAGTAATGAATCTCTGGGCTCACTGTATTGGAATATAACACAGTCAACCTTTTTAGCATATGTTCTCTGAATTTAACCTTATGCTTCAATAAAGTATTAAGAGCAATCAGTCTAACCCGGGAGAAGATTAAGCAACGTTTTTTCTGTAAAAAGGCATAGCATTGTTTTTCGCCTCGCATTCATCTATATCAAAGTTTAAGTATATTCGTCCTGAGATCCACGTTTCATGTTGTTCAACAAGTATGGCGGTAATCAGTCTCAGACACGATTCCTGATTGGGAAAAAGGCGTGCGACACGAGTTCGCCGTTTAATCTCCTGATTGAGGCGTTCCAACCCGTTGCTGGTCCTGATTCTTCTGCGATGAGATTTGGGGAAGTCATACACTGTCAGGGCTTCGTCGATGTGATCCTGAAGCCAGTCACAGAACGCCGGTGCTTTGTCTGCATAGGTTTTACAGACGGTCTCTGTTTTAGTACAGGCCTCTTCTTTGCTGTCTGTATTAAAAATAGCTTTTACCGCGTCTGCCAGCTCTTTTCTCATGTTTTTGGCCGGGGCGTAAGCCTGGGCATTTTGCTGAAAGTGAAATTGACACCGCTGCCACGGGATATGGGAGTAAACCGCCAAACGGGCTGCTTTTAAACCCGAATGATCATCGCTGATAAACAGATCCACACCCTTTAATCCACGTTTTTGTAAGTGCTCCAGAAAATGGCGCCAGTGTACTTCCGCTTCAGACAGTTCCGTGCTGATGCCCAACACTTCACGCAGGCCTGTTCGCTTATTGACCCCAATGGCAATCAAAACCGCACTATCGATCACACGGCCGTTGTGACGCGTTTTCTCATACCGGGCATCCAGATAGACATACGGATACGGATCGTCCAACTCACGGTCTCTGAAGGCGCTCAGCGATTCATCTAATTCCCGGGTCACACGGCTTACCTGACTTGAACTCACACTGAGGCCGCACAAGGCTTCGGTAATCTCCCGGACTTTCCGGGTGGACACACCCTGGATATACATTTCCGCCAGGGCACACTTCAATGCCTTCTCACTCCGGGTGCCCCGCTCAAGACTCCCGGGATAAAAACTCACATCGCCCCGGACCTGAGGAATCTGTAACGCCAGCGTTCCAACACTGCTGTTGAAGCGTTTGGGCTTAAATCCGTTGGCGTGTCCCCGCCGTGCCTCTGTCCGCTCATAAGGGTGGGCACGGAGAACCTCACTTCGTTCTATCTGCATTGCCTGATTATAAAGCAGCTCCAGGCTCTCCCGAAACTTTTCCGGTCCGTATTCAATTAAGAGTTTCATTACATCTTCAATCATCGTACTTTTTTCCAGGCTCATTGTTTTTCCTTTCATTTGTTTGTTACCTGAATTTGAAAAACTTTGAGCCTTTTTACAGAAAGAAAATTACACTACCGACTGCGTTGTGTTATGTTCCCATGATCCGGTATTATCGGTTGTAAACAAGAAGTAATCACCAGTATTTATTCCATTAACATCATCCAAATATAAAGTATCTGAACCAAATTCAATGCATTCAGGATGGGTATGGTCAACAAATTTTGTAATATCCGTAGAACCTTGAATATTGATTGCCGCATTTTCTCCGACATTGAACAGCAGTGTTGTTGTTTCCGGACTATCTCCTGAGATGATAAGATTTTTATCAATATTTATGATGTTATTCCCAAAATTATATATACCCGGGTCCAATTTGATTCTGGTAATTTCACTCGTGTCCCTTGAATTTAGTGCTGCAAAAAAATCATTAACAGAATTTACTGTTATAGTTGTATTCGCAACAAATGTAGAATTATCACCTGCAATACTCCAATCAACTGTAGGATAGGTTTGCAGTCCCATTAAATTTGAACCAATAATAAACCAAATGAAAATAAATACTCTTTTCATTATAACCTCCATTTTGCCTGAATAGTTAGTTAAATCACCCATATCAAATCCTCATCCAAGACTGGTATATGGGCTTGTGCATTGCCTTGTAGACTTCGCCAAAAGTGATAAACAAGACAATTTACTTTGATGCGTTCCATTCCTCTTTTTAATGATTTCTTCTGCCAATGAAGATATTCTTCGATCGAAGTGCAGCTACAATCAACTCGTCTTTCACTGCTCCATCACCCAAGTCAATAACAGATGGAAAGCCCGGATTAATATGCTTAAATGTCATCCCATTATAATGGGCTATTTCACCTGCCGTAGTGAAAAAATATATATCATTTACTGCATTTGCCCTGATCGCATGGACTGGCTTTAAATCGTTCAGGATCGTCGTTTCTATTAGAATCAATTTTGTCGTATTTGAAGCAATATGCCAGTGGACAAAGGCCGTCCGGACAGTGTTAAATAAAACATGCTCCTGAAGAACATCCAATGAATAAAACAAGCCTGCATCTCCTAAAGTCCAGTCTCCGTTGGGCAGGGATGAATGCCGTTTTATGCTTACCTGTTTATCTCTGATTTCAAGCAAGTAACTATTTTGATCCCAATAACTCCAGGCTGTTGCAACTGTTAATTCATCATTCCCATCAATATCCTGAATATCTACATCAATCCCGCTCTCCACCCGGCGGAACCGGCTCCCGTCGTAGTGGACCAGTGACCCGTTGTTTCCCGCAAACCATACGTTATCCGAAGATGAGCCCCAAATGGCTTTTCCTGCACAGGCATTTACACCTACACCATTGGAAGAAAAACGATAGTATGTCCATTCGTTTCCATCCCAATGATACGGTGAACAGGCATTGCTTACCCATATATCATTATTTGAAAAAGCGAAAACACTATATAATATGTTTCCCACAGGACCTACGAGATCAAATTTCCATTGATTATTATTCCATATACCAATGTTATACCAACCAGAATCAGATCTTATTTCACCTACGACATATATATTGTTTTCATCCACGATGGCCACATCATTGAGATAAGACCCGGCATCTCCCAGCGTTTCCACGGTCCATGTAAAATCATGGCTGGTGGTATCCAGCGTGGTAACGGCGACGGGATCGGACCGGTCTTTGTCCCGGCCGTCTTTCATATAGCTTATGTGATAAGTATAATCCGCCGCCGGCAAAAGTCCCGTATCCCGGATATAACCGCTTTGTCCGCTGAGTGTTTCCGTCACTACCAGACTGTCATCCCGGTAGAGTCCGCACGTCCACGTTTCCGGCACCCCGGAAGCCGTCACCCGGAATGTGGCCTCTACACAGACCACATCCACCGCTTCGAGCACCAGTCCGTAATCATCCGGCTCCGGGTTAAAGCAGGCGGTGATGAGGAAGGGGAGAAGAAACATCAACAAAGCCGGATATCTGTTCCCTGATGTAAAATGTGTGAGATTAGGCATGAAATGTCCCTGTATACGGTTACATGCTGCAATTTAGATGAGAATGGGGTGGGAAGCAATGGGGAGAATGAAGAATGAAGAATGAAGAATTAAGAATGATGAATGATGAATTGAATGTCTGAATGATGAATTGGGTTTGGTTAATAATGTGTTCAATTAGTCTCGGATCTCGCTATTTAATCAAATGAATGTCCATATCCAACCTCTTGGAAATAATTGTAATCTTTTCTTTTATATCTGCTGAGTTTATATTAGTTATTGAGGATATCATGAAATCATTATTCCGATATATGCTTTTCGTTTGTTTATTTGTATCATTTATTTTCGGACAAAATGCACCAGAGCCCTATCTTAGGTTTAAGGTCTTTTTAGAGCATGGACCGGATGGTGGACCTCTTTTAACCAGTCCGGTAATGATGGATATGAACAGAGACGGATATAAAGAGATCATCATGAATGCTCACAATAAAGTCTTCATTGTGAATAAAGACGGGTTTTCCCTTCCCGGCTGGCCACAGGAGACGACCTATCGAATCCAGCAAAATGCCTCAATTGCAGATATTGACGGGGATGACACATTGGATGTGGTGGTCCGGGACCGGGGCTGGGGGACATCGGATCATTTTCTGTATGCCTGGAATCATCGGGGTGAATTGTTCCCGGGCTTTCCCGTTGAAGCGCCGCTGACAACCAATCAGCCCAAAACCCCCACATTGTTCGATTTTAACGGAGACGGGACGGCAGATATCCTTTTTAATAAAGAAAATGAACTGGTGATTATTGATCACACCGGAACGCCTCTTCCCGGCTGGCCGGTGCGTTTAAAAAACCGCCCCCGTCATTATCAGCTTGCGTCATTGACCGGGAATGATTCAATACAGATTCTGGTGCAGATCAATTCCTGTGACAGCCTGTATATCCTTAATCCGGACGGGACCTTTTTTATGGAACCTGTTCATTTGCATATTGAAGACCACTTTTTGTCTATATTCTCAGCAGCCGATGTGGACCGGGACGGAATTGCGGAGATCTTTGCCGGCATGTATAAGCTGGGGATTTTTCCGCCGGAAGAATATGCCGTGGCTCTGTTTTCACCCTTTCATGGGATTCTCCCGGGTTGGCCTCAGTATTTCTCCACGGAATATATTTCCCAACCCTGCAGTTGGGCTGATTTGACGGGGGATGGTCAATTGGAAATCATCTGGGCGGATTATACGGGTCATCTATATACTTATTTATCAGATGGAACACCCCTGCCGGGATTTCCGGTTAAACCCACAGGCAGCAGAGAATCCGGAGTTGATCCTGTCATTGGAGATATAGACGGAGATGTGGATTTGGAAATATTCGTTGATAACAATCTGGCATTTAATGACAGTTCTCATTACCACGTTTACCATCATACCGGAGAAGAAGTCAGCTGGTCCCCCTTGGTAACTCCTGCAATAACCGGTTTTAAATGTCCGGCCCTGGGGGATATTGACAAAGATGGCTCTGTTGAAATGGCATTGTGCATTGAAGATCCCTATGACTGGAATGTCTATTTATGGGTTTTTACCATCCCGTCGGTACCTTTTGTCCCGGAACGCTTTCCCTGGCCAATGCACGCCCATGACCCGCAACATACCTTTTGGTATGATTTTCAGGAAAATTCGTACAATTCTGTAACAAAACCCGCGATTCACCATGCAGAGAAATTCAGACTCTTTGCGAATTATCCCAATCCCTTTAATCCGGCAACAACCATCCGATATTCACTTCCGGAAGCAAGCCATGTTACGCTGAATATCTATGACATCACCGGCCGGCTGGTGGAACAACTTGTCAATCAGCACATTCCTGCCGGATATCACACCGTCACCTGGGATGCATCCTCTTACAGCTCAGGTGTGTATATCGCACGATTAAAAGCCGGAAGTTCTATTAAGACACAAAAGATGGTATTGATGAAATAAGTCGGCAGTCGACAGTCAACAGTCGACAGTCGATAGTCCCCGAACGTCATTCTGGCTTATCGGGGCATGTTTCAGTCGAAAGTCGAAAAACAGTGACGAGGTGCGAGTAGAGACACAAGATTTTGTGTTTAGGTTAATTGGGGAAATTCTCGTTACTCGACCCTCGCTACTCGCTACTTATACCAGCAGTCGTCGAGACTGAAAGGTCGTAATATTTATATCATTCAGATTAACAATAAAATTATGGTGATAAATAGTAAAACATAATTGACATATTAAACCCAATTCATCATTCATCATTCTTAATTCATCATTATTTATGTACCCCGAGCAGGACTCGAACCTGCGACCTACGGTTTAGAAGACCGTTGCTCTATCCAGTTGAGCTATCGGGGCATCTGTCGGGGCGGGGAGATTTGAACTCCCGGCCTCCTGCTCCCAAAGCAGGCGCGCTAACCGGGCTGCGCTACGCCCCGTATAACTCATTATTCAGAACTCAAACCTATGATTCGGAATTCAAAACTCAAATTCATCATTCATCATTCATCATTCATCATTCTGAATTTAGAATTCCCTTGAGGGTGAATGATGGGACTTGAACCCACGACCACTTGGGCCACAACCAAGCGCTCTGCCAACTGAGCTACATCCACCATGTTCAAAAAGCTAAGTATTTTACACAATAAGTCCTTTTATGTCAATATCAATTCATCTATCATTTCCGTTTCAAAAGCCTGCTGAAGACCTTATTTTTATATACAAACCAGGAGTTTTCATGCAACGATTTCCCATCCTGATGTTGCCCGCTGCCTTTCTGTCCGTCCTGCTGACAGCCTTTGCCTGTACACGCGTTGTCTACGATGATGAGCTCTTTGTGATGCCCGATGGCAGGTATGACAGTGAATTTCCCAATAAAAACGGATCCGGTGAATTGGCGGATATCCTTGAATCTGTTAAAATGATTAATTCCATTGCCTACTATATTGGATACAATTTTTCGGAGGTTTCCGGCGTGAGAGAGATCAGCGAAGCTGCCTTATCCAAAGCGAACCATGTTTTTTATTTTAATGAAACTTCAGCCGGAACGGCGACCATTATCTATAATTACGGGAACCGTCTGGCCCTGCTGACCTGTGAACATATTGTGACTTTTCCGGATACAATGATAACGTATTATGAAAATACAGATCGAATCAGAACGGTGTCCTTTTTGCGACGACAGACAAATTATGTAAATGGTATTCCCGATGGTTCGGATCTGGAGGTTATTATCAGTAATAAAACCCATGATCTGGCCCTCATCGGGAGGGAAAAAGAGTCGAATGCTTATTTGCCGGTCTTTTCTTATCCCCTGGGTGAGGCAAAAAAGCTTGAATGGGGATCCTTCGTGTATCTGCTGGGTTATCCCAAAGGGAATAAAATGATTACACGGGGCATTGTCAGCAGTCCAAACCGGAATAAAGAAGATCATTCATTCCTTGTGGATGCCCTCTTCAATAAAGGGTTCAGTGGCGGACTTATTCTGGCCTTGAAAGACGGGGTTCCAAATTTTGAGCTGGTGGGCATTGCCAAATCTGTCTCAGCAGATTACGATCTGCTTGTAACCCCTGAAAAAAATTATACCCGGAATGAAATGGAAATGAATTTACCCTATACCGGTGATCTCTATGTGGAAGAACGGAGCACTATCAGCTATGGGATTACCAATACAACATCGATTGAAAGTATTCAACGTTTTCTCACTGCGAATCGTTTAAGACTGGAAGAATCGGGATATGAATTTTCCTATTTCTTTAAATCCGTGATCCCCAATAATCGTTGATCAATCTTTTCGATGATCTCTTTTACTTAATCGACTGCTGGCTTCAAGCAGTGTCTGTTTTTCTTCAGCCGTTAATCCTTCATATCCTGTTTTGCTTATTTTATCGAGTATCCGGTCCAGTTCTTTTCGATCATCAGACCGGACATCCGGACCTTTTTTATCTGTTTTCTTGTGTTTGAACTGATTGATTTTCTGCCGGATTTTATTCAGTGCCTGATCGATATTCAGATTTTTCAAATCGTTGCGGTAAGATCTGTACCGCCTGAATGTACCCATCCGCCGAAGGTAAATATATCCAATCAACATGCCGGAAAGATGGGTGAAATGGGCAATGCCGTCCTGCATTCCAATGGAAATGGTTGAAAAAAATTCAATCAGACCGAAAATCATCACAAAATATTTCATCCGGATGGGGACGGGTAATGGAAATATAAAAGCCTCTCTATCCGGAAAACGGAGTCCATATGCCAGCAATATACCATAAATTGCACCGGATGCTCCAATAACCGGGATCGTTGAGTGAATCTGAAACAGGATGGTGACCAAGCCGGCTCCTGCGCCTGTGATGAAATAGTATTTTAGAAATTGCTTCCGTCCCCATATCATCTCCAACTCGGTCCCGAACATCCACAACGCCAGCATGTTTAACGCCAGATGTGCCAGGCTTCCATGGAGGAATATGTAGGTAACAGGCTGCCAAAGGTGGAGACGGCTCCAGAAATCAGCCGGGACAATTCCGAAATTGAAAATGATAAACTGACGGAAAGAGGGTGAACTGATTGCCTGAAAGAAGAAAATGGCAACACTGATGATAATGATTTTTTTTATCCCGTCCGTCATGCGACGACCGGGACCAAATTGTACGCGTCTATACATTATGTTTCCTGTTTCTCCTGGTTGAGGTTTTGATGAATGAATTGAAGACTTTTGCGAATAATATGATCCTGATCAGGTCCGGCTACTATCCGGTGATGGCTTTTTTCCAACAGATGTGTTTCCACATAGTAACTGCCGATATTATCCTTGAGAAAATCCAGGTTTTCCGGTGGCGTCAGGGTGTCTTTTTGACCGTGACATGCCAGGACTGGGGCATGAATGCTTTGAAGCCGCCGCCGGACCTGATGGCTCAGTCGCAGGACTTCCCGGAATCCCAAAGCCGGCCACATTTCATAACCCTGAAGACGCTGTGGATCTTCTTTGTCAAATATTTCATCCAGTGGAATGAGTGGACGGGTATCTTCTGCAATCATCTGCCGTAAATGTTGTGAATGCGTGAATTTTAAGGCGGTGGAAAGTAGAATCAGCCCCGAAAGGGTCCGCCTGGAAGCCAGTTCAAGGGCCAGGAGGGAGCCCAGAGAGTATCCCAGGACAAATACATGGAAATGGTGTTTTTTGAGCTGCAAAAATGTTTTATCTGCAGCATTGATCCATTGTTCCATTGTGGCAGAATTAATCTCTTCAATCGTCCCGCCGTGTCCCGGGAGGAGGGGAGCTTCAATGGCAATGTCCTCTTGATGAATATGCCGGGCAATCCGTTTTAAAACAATGGGATTGCCGGTAAAACCATGAAGTATCAGCAAGGCGGCTTTTTTGCCAGGTAAACGATAGGTGAGTTCTTCTTTTTTCCAGCTTCGTTGCATATATTCCTTTTCAATTAGTGACGACAGGAGATATAAAGGTCACAAAAGACGTTCAACCGCTTTTTTTGTATTTAAATATTCTGTTTTATCATAGTGCAATTCCAATAGTTTCCACAACCAGCGTGTCAGGGTAACAGCTCCATGCCGGTTGATACGGATGGCATTGCTCTTTTCCGGAGGATTGGCTGTCAGAAAAACCAGCACCTCACGAAGTTTTGTATCCAACGACAGGCCTTGAGTCCCTGTATGTCCGGCACAGGTTTCACAAAAGAGTCCGCCGCTGTCCGGGATGAGTACAGCATGTGCCAGCTTCCCCTGGCATCCGGCGCAGGTTTCCGGATCCGGCCATACACCATGGATTTTTAAAAAATGGACAATGAACCACCAATGTATTTTTTCACCGGAAAATTCTGCATGATTCATAGCCCTTAAACTGATATACAATAAGCGCAGAGTTTCGATATCCTCATGAGGTTCAGCAGTCTTATCTACAATTTCAAGGATCATGGAAGCATAGACAATTTTTTCCGGATCCATGGTCAAATCTTGAAAATATTCGATACGGGACACCGATCGAAAAAAGGGCAGATACCGGCTTGTAGCCGTTTCAAAATCCACTACAGAAAAGGGGGTGAGTAAACCGAAAAAAGCACTACCGGGTTTCCGGGCTCCCTTGGCAATGCAGATCATGCGCCCCGAATCCTTTGCAAACAGGCGGACTTTTAGGCTGGTTTCTCCGCTTTTTTCGGTTTTAAGCACAATGCCCCTGTCTTTCACAAGCTTCATGTCGGAAGTTAGCCGTTTTGCAGGATAAAAAAAACCCCGATGAAAAACCGGGGTTTTATGTGTTTTATTTTGGGGATTGAGTTAGTATGATTTTGAAAAAATCACTTGTTCTGTGCTCGGTTTTCCGGTCATGACGCAGGGTCCGGACTCTTTGGTTTTTTCAAAGAGGATGCAGCGGATGGTCGCTTTGGTTTCTTCCTGAATGCGATTTTCCATGTCACTGTCTCCAGCCCAGAAGGTCCGTGCAAAGCCTCCCTTTTCTATTACCTCTTTCAGTTCATCGTATGTTGCCACATCTGTCGTGTTTTCTTCACGGAAAGCCAGACGATTGTTATAAATGGATTGCTGAATATCTTCCAGGGTCTCTTTGCAGGAATGGATAAAGGCATCGATGGCAAGGAAGGTCTTTTCACCGGTATCCCTGCGGACTCGCATCAACCCGTTTTTGTCGGCATCTTTCGGTCCGATTTCTACCCTGAGAGGGACACCCTTCATCTCCCAGTCATTGAATTTGAAACCAGGGGAAACAGTTTCCCGGTCATCGGTATGGTACCGGATCCCCTGATCTTTAAAAGCCTTTTCCAGGGAGTTAACTAGTTCCATAACCTTTTCTTTGTCTTCAGGATTCTTATAAATCGGGACGATCACGATCTGATATGGTGCAATCCGGGGAGGAAGTATCAGTCCCTGATCATCCCCATGGGCCATAATTACGGCTCCTACAAGGCGCGTACTCACACCCCAGCTGGATGCGTACACATATTCCATGACGTTATCTTCGGATTGAAATTTTACGTCAAAGGCCTTGGCGAAATTTTGTCCCAAATAATGACTGGTCCCGGCCTGTAGTGCGCGCATATCACCCATCATCGCTTCGATCGTGTAAGTGTTCACGGCGCCGGCAAATTTTTCATTTTCCGTTTTCCGTCCCACATGGACCGGCAGGGCAAGGGTTTCTTCGCACAACTGGCGGTAGACATCGATCATGCGGTGAGCTTCTTCTTCCGCTTCTTCACCGGTGGCATGGGCAGTATGTCCTTCCTGCCATAAAAATTCCGTGGTTCTCAGGAAAAGCCGGGTGCGCATTTCCCAGCGGACGACATTTGCCCACTGATTGATGAGTAAAGGTAAATCCCGGTAACTATTAATCCATTTTTTATACATGGACCAGATGATAGTTTCAGATGTGGGGCGGATCACCAGAGGTTCTTCCAGTTCTTTTCCTCCGCCATGGGTCACGACGGCCAGTTCAGGTGCGAAACCTTCCACATGCTCCGCCTCTTTTTTTAAAAAACTCTCAGGAATCAACATGGGAAAATAGGCATTCACATGTCCCGTTTCCTTAAAACGCCGGTCTAAAAAATCCCGAATCTGTTCCCATAAAGCGTAGCCATAGGGACGGATCACCATGCACCCTTTGACGGGAGAATAATCAGCCAGCTCTGCTTTTTGAACGACATCTGTATACCATTTTGCGTAATCCTTTGAACGGGGGGTGACTCCCTTACTCATACCGACTTATCCTTGTCCTTATAATTGTATCCGATTTTCTTGAAAGGGTTTACCATCAGGCTCGCGACATTCCGCTGGTTGGCATCAATGCGTTTCAGATACCGGAGGTACAGTGCCGCAGATACCATGTTCTGGGGTGGTAACTTGGCATAATTCCCTTTTAAAATGTTGATCACCGTTTCATTGATCCGGAATGAGACATCTTCCTTGTATTCATTCATGATCCGTTTGCTGATTTCCAGGTCATCATTTTTAACGGCTTCCAGCAATTCATCAAAATGACGGAAAACAATGTTCTCCAGTGTTGTAACGGTTTCTTCCAAATCTCCGTAATGCACCGTCCCGCTGGCAGCCATGGCCAGATCTGCAATATTCTTGCAGTTGTCACCAATCCGTTCAAGACCGTTGATGACCGTGACAATTCCCAGGGCCTGGGATATCTCATATTTGGATATGTCTGAAATAATCAAATGGGTTAACACATCCTCACGGATCTTCTGTTGCATGGCATTGATTTTTTTATCCACAGCCAGAAGATTATTGAATTGCTCATTCTGATATTCAATCCGGAGCAGGTGATGGGCATCCTTGAACATGGCCTTGTCCGTTTGAATCATATCGATCACAAGATTCCATGCCTCTTCCAGCAAGCCGGCCTTAAATAACCTTTCACGGAGAATGGACCACAAACTTTCTTTTTTCTCCATCTGTCAAATCCTTCTGTTTTTATATCCTGCAAAAATAGAATTTTTATGGGTCAATATCAAACGAATGCACATAAAAAAAGCTGTCGCTCTTCATTTTTTCCAATGACAGAGGACAGCTTTTATAAGTAGAGGCAAAAGCTGCTATTTCTTTGATTTCAGAACGGCGTTTGTCACATGTTTCAGGTTCTGAACTGTCGGGTCATCTGTCAAAGAATAATAGTGCCAACGGCCTTCTTTACGGTATTGAACAATCTGACGTTTGAGCATTTTCCGCAGATAAATGGAAGTGATTGTCTGTTCCTCGTCAATCTTCTTCTGAATTTCAGCCACGGAGTGTTCTCCCTTCTGAAGCGTCAGAAGGATTTTCAGCATGATGGGATGTCCCAGAGTTTTCAGGACAAGAGCCGCCCGTTCAATACTGTCTCCCGGAGGGATTAATTCTGCTTTTCGTGCCATATTTTTTCCTTTCCTTTTATGTTATCGGTTTTGCAAAATATACTTGCTTTAATTCGTACAATTTTAAATTATTGTTTATTATCTTAAATATCAACAAAAAAAAAAATATGAATATCTACACATTGCAAACTGTTTTTTCATATAGCGTTATAAGGAATATCTTAAAATATGTTTCAACCTTTTTTAGAATACATATTTCCGGTTTATAAATGATCGTTATGTCAGATAGAATCCTCACTTGTTTCTCTGACAGAGTTAGCCTACATTTCTAATATATATGGAAAGAAAAATGACAGAATCCCATCCCCAAACCATCCCGCTTGTCACACTCCTGAAGGATAAGGCCGGTCTTCAGGAAGACCGCCTGAAGATGCTTTTTTCACTGGGAGGAGAGGATTTTTTAAAACAGATTCTTTATACAGCTTTGGATAATATGCGCCACCGGAGTGACGGTTTTGAGAAATCCCTTGATGAGAAGGACTATGATACGGTGCACAAGCTGGCTCATTCCATCAAATCTTCTGCAGGCAATATTGGGGCGCCGGATGTGATGGCATTAGCCCGAACCATTGAAGAGACGGATATCCCTGATCCAAAAAAGGTCCGTGAACTCCGGGATAAAATCCGTATCTTACACTCACAAATCACAAAGAGTCTGGACATATCATGAACCAGAAAAAAATTGTTTTGATTGAAGATAATGCCGACAACCGCCTGTTAACCCAGGCTATCCTGGAATCGGAGTTTCAGGTGGAATGTTTTGAGGATGGAATGACGGCACTTGACAAGATTGAAGGATCCAAACCGGACCTGATTCTGTTGGATATTTCTCTCCCCGGTATGGATGGGATAGAGGTATTAAAACATATCCGAAACATGCAAAGCTTAAAAAATATCCCTATCATTGCCCTGACAGCCCATGCCCTGCCCGGTGACAAGGAAAATTTTCTGCGCCACGGATTCAATGACTACATCACCAAACCGATTATTGACGATATTATTCTATTTGAAACCATCAACAAGTGGATTCCTCAGGGTGAATGAACAATCCAGGGTCACATAGAGGAATTTTTCTCAGATACCTGATCCCCCTTTTGGTTTTTATTCTGATTTTTTTCTTTCTGGAAAGCCTTTTCTGGTTTTTCTCCCGTGTCCTGGATCTGGATGATATTTTCTGGAGCCGTGCCCTTTATCTGCAAAAGCCCATTCTTGTGATAAATTTAATTGCAGCATGTATTTTTTCGGGTGGTGCAGCACTCATTATTTACCGGATTCAGATGTTGAAACGCAAACTTTCCGAGGCAGGCTATGAGCAGGAAGGACTCTTCAATAAAATCCCGTTTCAGGTGATGATCAAGGATGTCAGGGGGAAAATTGTCCGGGTGAATCAGGCTGTTTTGGATTTTTACGGACTGGATCCGCAGGACATGCTTGGAAAAAAAGAAGAGGAGGCTATTCCCGGCCTGAAGGCCAAATATTTTGAAAACAACGAGTATGTATATCACAAACAGACCGAAAAGCGTGGTCTCCTGGAAACCCGGATGGCTCCGGACGGCCATGAAAAAATCATCAGGACAGACCGCATCCCCTATTTTAATACAAAGGGTGATTTTCAGGGAGTGATGGTTTTTGGTGAAGATGTGACATCGGATGTAGAAACGGCCCATCAAATCCGGGAAACCAGTTCCCGCCTGGAAAAAATCATCGAAAGCCTTCAGGAAGGGGTAACCCTGAGTACACCGGAAGGACACTTTGAAATCTACAATTCCCAGATGAGGGATATAACGGGTTATACACGGGAACAGGCAAACCGGACCCGCGATTTCATCAATTTGATCTATCCTGATCCCAACCAGCGTCAGATTGTTCTCGATGCCATCGAAGATATGCAAAAAACGGGTCGTTCCCATGAAACCATTACAGAAATTGTTACCCGGGACCGCCAGCATAAACTCATCCTGGTTTCATCGGTGCTTGTGGCTTTTAATGATAAAATCCGTTTTCTAAGCACTTACCGGGATGTGACCGATGTTTTTCATATCCAGGAACAGGTTAACCTGTTCAGCCGGGCCGTGGAACAAGGGGCCAGCTCGGTACTGATTGCAGACAGAAACGGATATATCCAGTATTCAAACTCCAAATTCAGTGAAATCTCGGGATTTGACAGGGATGACATTGTCGGACAGCGTATTGGTTTTCATTTTGTCCGGTCTTCTTCAAATGGCATGATTGATGAGATGATGCAACACATGCATGACGGGGAGGAATGGCAGGGAGAGTTTGAATGTCAGCGAAAAAACGGGGATGTATATTGGAATGATATCAATATATCCCCCATCGCAGATACGTCCGGTGAAATCACTCATTTCATCATCATTGAAAATGATATCACCGAACGGCGGCGGATGATCGAAATGTTGAAAAACGCACGGGATATTTCCGAATCGGCAAATCGTGCCAAAACCGAATTTCTGGCGAACATGAGTCATGAACTCCGGACTCCCCTCAATTCCATCATCGGTTTTACAAATATCCTATTGAAAAACGAAAAAAAGCATTTCGACGAACGGGATACAATGTTTTTGAACCGGATTCGCCAAAACGGAATTCAACTGCTCAATATTCTCTCGGATATCCTGGAAATCAGTATGGTGGAATCCGGAAAAATCACAACCCGCTTTGTGCAGACGGATCTGCAGGAATTACTCAAAGAAATCCTTCACACCTATGGCGAAAATGCCCGGAAAAAAGGATTGGAATTTAATCTCTCCCTGCCTGAAAAAATTCAGCCATTCAAAACGGATCCGGAAAAGCTCAAATCCATTGTGGACAATTTGTTGTCCAATGCTGTGAAATTCACCGAAAAAGGGAGTGTTTCCGTCACCCTCAATGTGAATCCCAATACGGGTGAACCGGCTGAACTCATGATTGCCGATACGGGTCCTGGTATTCCAAAGGAAAGACATGAATCCATTTTTAAGGCCTTTGAGCAGGTGGATTATTCCAAATCCCGGAAATATGGAGGAACGGGATTGGGCCTTGCCCTGGCCAATTCCTATGCCGAGCTGATGAATTACCAGATGTTGATGAACACTCGTGTTGATGAAGGGACCACCTTTACGATACGTTTTTATTAATGGGTGGCTTTATGGAAGATCTGAAAAAAATATATATCCGTAGCCTGCCATCCCGGATTGATTCGTTGAAAACCCAGGTGGATGATCTGGAAAATTCCAGTGAAGGGGCAGGAGAATCCATCCGCAGACTGGCTCATTCCCTATACGGTTCCGGAGCAACATACGGATTCCCGCGGGTTTCCGAAGCTGCCCGGAAAGTCGAAGTGTGTCCGGACAGTGAACTGGTGACTAAAAGCCGTGAATTCATTCATGTGTTGGAAGATATCGTTCTTGGTTATGAAAAAACACCCCAAACCCTGTTGATCATTGATGACGACCCCGATATTGTGCTGATTCTTAAAATGACAATGGCACGGCTCTTTGATAAAATTGACGAAGCAGAGACTTTTGAAAAGGCCCAATTGCTTTTACAGCAGCAGGATTATTCCCTGATCCTTCTGGATTTGGTTTTGCCGGACCGTGACGGACGGGAAATTCTGGTGGATATGAGAAAGAGTCCCTATATGAAAAGGGTCCCCATTTTGGTGATGTCCGCCCTGACGGATTTCAAACATAAACAGGAATGTTATGCTTTGGGTGCAGATGGATTTATTCAAAAACCCTTTATGCCGGAAGAAGTCATCCTGACGGTCCAGACAACTCTTAATCAATATGAATCATCCCGGGAAACACCCCTTCCTGATAAAGCTGAAGCCCTCCATGAAAAGGAGTTGCAGTCTTTTTATCAAAAAACCCATGCCCTGATGCAGAGAACCCGCAACCATGCTACCCTGGTGAAGATAGCCGTGGATGATCTTCAGACTTTCCGGCTCCATTTCGGAAGGGATACAGAGGATAAAATTGTGACGAAAGCCCAAAATATTATCAATGATCATCTGAGAGATTCGGATTATCTTTTTCGTCATCATGACGGATCCTTTTCCATGATCCTTCCGAATACGAGTCTGGATGACGCTTCCCTGATTGTAGAGCGGATGCTTTTTTACATCCGCGAAAGCGGAAAGAAGGATGTCCAGTTCTTCATGTCCGCCGGCCTTGTGGATCTTGGGGATGTTAAAAGTTATGAAGAAGCCACAACAACCGTAAATGCCCTTTTGGTACAGGCACAGAATGAGGGAGGAAACCGTGTGGTGCTTCAGTCCAGATCTGAATCCCTTAAAAATAAAATCATGTTGGCTGAAGATGACCGGCTGATGGCAAACATCATCATTCACAATCTGAAAAAAGCCGGATTTGAAGTGGATTATTTCAGTGACGGTGCTTTGGCACTGGAAGGTGCTGAAGCCCAGGATTATTCCCTGATGATTACCGATATCAAAATGCCGGTAATCGATGGGTTTGAATTATTGCGCCGTGTCCGGATGCTGCCGGGAAAAACCCATACTCCGGTCCTGATTCTCACATCCATGGGAAATGAGGATGATATTGTCCGGGCCTTTGATTCAGGGGCTGATGATTACCTGTTGAAACCCTTTTCTCCCAAAGAACTGATCGCAAGGATTAACCGGATGCTTCGGGGACTTTCATGAAAATTTTGATCTGTGACGACGATCCGGATATGCAGTTTCTTCTCTCCTATATCCTGGAAGAAGCCGGTCACAAACCTGTCATTATTCCTGACAAGAAACGCCTTTTTGCCCGGTCTTCATCCGGCGTGGATTTGATACTCATGGATCTCCGGTTCGGAGAGGATGATGGCATGGATATCCTCACATCCTGGACCTATGAATGTCCGGTCATTTTGATAACCGGTGTGCAAAACCCCGATCTCAAGGGAAGGGAAAAGGCATTGGGAATTATCGATATCATCCGGAAACCTTTTGATCCTCTCGAATTGATGACATATTTCAAATCAATAAAACATTTATAATATGATTCGCTATTACTGGCACATATTCGTCACCATGTCCCGTCAGGACCAGATTCTTTTTATCCTGACACTATCCATACTGTTGCTTCTATTATTTGTAATTTTTCTGGCTTTTTCCACTTTTTATCTTCGGGCCAGGAACAACCGGAAATCCAGGAAATATTACCGGTTGGAGCGTGTGTGGGAACCGTTGTTGCTGGAAATTCTCAGTGAAGAACGGGCCCCTGAATCGATCCAATCCCATGTACATCCGGATGATGTATGGCAATTTTTGACGTATTTAAGCCGATACATAGCCCGTGTGGATGGTGAAGCCAGGCAACGGCTGATAGAAGCAGGCCGACCGTATGTGAAGAGAATTTTAAATAAACTGCACAGCTGGAAAGTAGAAAAACGGGCAGAAGTCATCAGCCTGCTTCAGCGGATGGATCCAGATCAGTACGACCGGGCTTTTAGAAAAGGATTGAATGACAGCTCTTTTTTGGTCAATATGGTCGCCGCCCGGGCTTTGGCCCGGAAAGGACACGTCGATAACGGTGAAGCTATTTTAAGGCATCTGGATCGTTTTAAAATATGGTCTGTGAATTTACTCTCTTCATTGATTGCACAGGTAGGGAACGGACTCGGTCCGGCCTTGAGGGCCCTGATGATTGACCGTGACGAACCGGACTGGCAAAGAACTGTAGCGATTGAAACACTCCACAAGCTGTACGATTTTAAGGCAGGGGATTATGCCCAGGTGATATGTACACCTGAAGAAAACAGGGAGGTGGTTGCTGCGTATCTCAGATTATTACGTGTGATAGGTGAAGAAAAACATATCCCCTATATAAAACAAGCCTGTGAGCGGGATGATCCCGTATTGCTGGCCCACGGTATCCGGATTCTGGTCCATCTTGAAAAAGAAAAATACCCGTCCTGCCTTTCCAAAGCCATGGACCATTCCTCCATCTGGGTAGTGATAAATGCTGCCTGGGGTTTAAAGGAAGCCGGCAAGCTGGATGTCCTGAGGCATTATGCCTATTCAGACCATCCCCGGGCAGAACTGGCCAGACAGGTTTTGACGGAGGTGTAAATGATAGATATACCCCGCCTGTTTCTGGATTTTTTCAACCATGTCGTCCTGGCCTACTTTTTTATTTTGAATACTGTATATCTCATTTTAAATAGTATTTCTTTTATCTCTCTTCGCAGATATGCCCGGAGTATGCGTGTTTTGCAGGTAGATGAACTGATCAATATCGCCGGGGCACTGCCTATTACCCTTATTGCTCCGGCATATAATGAAGGGTCTACCATCGTGGAATCCACTCGATCCCTGCTGGCTTTGAAATATCCCGATTTCGAGATTATTACTGTCAATGACGGCTCCAAGGATGATACTTTAAAACGTGTCATCGAAAATTTTGACATGATCCAGGTTTCAAGGGCACCGATTGCGTCCCTGAAAACTGCCGATGTAAAAGCGGTTTACAGAAGCCGGAAACATTATAATTTATGGCTGATTGACAAGGAAAACGGCGGGAAAGCAGATGCCCTCAACTGTGGTTTGAATTATGCCCGGACACCCCTCTATTGTGCCATGGATTCAGACAGTCTGCTTGAACGGGATTCTCTGACCCGGATTGTACGGCCCTTTTTGGAAAATAAGGATACCATTGCCGCCGGAGGCATTATCCGGATTGCCAATGGCTGTGACGTACGGGGAGGAGAGGTTAAAAATATTAAACTTCCGAAAAATCAACTGGCCCGTTTTCAGGTGATGGAATATTTAAGAGCTTTTCTGGCAGGACGTATGGGGTGGGATTCCCTGAATCTGACCTTTATTATTTCCGGTGCTTTCGGGATTTTCAAACGGGGTATTGCCATTGCCGCCGGAGGATATCACACCCAGACCGTCGGTGAAGATATGGAACTGGTCGTGCGTCTTCACCGCTACTGCATTGAACATAAGATTCCCTATCATATCACCTTTATTCCCGATCCCGTCGCCTGGACCGAATGTCCCGAATCCATGAAAGTATTGGGCCGGCAGAGGGACCGTTGGCAGCGTGGACTGATGGAGGTGTTGTTCCGCCATAAAAAGATGTTGATGAATCCCCGGTACGGCCGGATTGGCATGCTGGCTTATCCCTATTTCTTTTTCCTGGAAATGTGCGGCCCCCTGATTGAAGTCCCGGGATATATTCTCTTCCTTATCTCATGGATGACAGGGAATCTCTCAACGATGTATGTGTCTGCTTTTTTTATTCTGGCTTTTATTTTCGGAGTGAATCTCAGCATTTTTGCCGTTGGTCTCGAAGAGCTCACGTTCAAACGCTACGGACGGTTCAGAGATCTCCTGAATCTGTTCTGGCTGGCGGTTGTGGAGAATTTTGGATATCGACAGCTTACCACCTATTGGAGAGCCCGGGGGACCTGGTCCTTTTTCCGAAAAGTCAAATCGTGGGGCGCTATGGAACGAAAAGGATTTCAAACCATCGAAGCAGACAGGAATACGAAACCATGACAAGAAATCAGATGACCAAAAGTCTGTTATCCCTTTTCTCTTCCGGGGGATGGCTCCCAAGTTGGAGCAAATCTTTAACTTTAATCTTTATCCTGTTATTATTTTCCTCTTCTTTTGCCCAGGACCTTCCCCCTGAAGGACGTGAACTGAAAGGACTGGTGTATCAGGAGCTTTTTGAGAATGCGCGGGAAGCCATCGGGAAGGACAGCCTTCCCGAGGCGGAAAGCATTCTGAACACTCTTTTGGAGAACTTTCCCGGGGATGCCGATGGACAGCTTATGCGTGGCCGGGTTCTGGCATGGCAGGGGAAATATCCGGAAGCCGAAAAAGATCTCCTGGAGGTGACCCGGAATACACCGGAATACACCGATGCCTGGCATGCTTTGACGGATCTCTATCTGTGGAGTAACCGGTTGGAAGAAGCAAAAAAATGCTGTGAAATGTGCCTGAAACAGGAACCGGATACACCGGGCTTTTATATCAAATATGCCCGGATATTAATCGGACTCCGTATGTATCCCAAAGCAAGGCAGGCTTTGTTACAAGGACAGGCACTGGGCGCAGATCCCCTGGATGTGGATCCGTTCCTTGATGAAATTAACCGGATTCAGAATCCGCTGACCTGGGAAAGCGGCATTGCCCTGGATTACCAAACATTCTCAAGCGAAAAATCCGACTGGTTTGGTATGATTCAGATGATAAAAAGGGATTTTTCAAATCAAACACTTGTAGCTGAAGCTGCTCAATATTGGCGCTATGATCAAACAGATCAGCAAATCAGCGGCGAAATCTATGCAGATGCCTGGCAGAATGCATACTGGAATGCCAGGCTCTCAGCCGCTTTTCAACGCGAGTTTCTGCCTGATTTTGATTTCTATGGTGAATTATACCAGGGGTTTGCCGGAAAATGGGAAGGTGCTGTTGCATACCGGATGATGAATTTTCATGATGATCATATTCATATTCCTGCTCTGGCCCTGGCTCTCTATCAGGGGTCGTATTACTTAAGATATAAATATAACTATATAATTGACAGTCCTCACCATAAAGTATTTCATCTTGCTTCAGTCCGGTATTTCTACGGCAGTGTGGATGACTATGCTGAATTTTCCTGGGGATACGGGCGGGATCTGGATCAGATATCCCAGGGAATTTCGGGAGAGGATTCCCATATTTTAACCATGAAAGGCCAACATCTGCTTCATCGTCAATGGATTTTCCAGTGGATGATTAACCTCCAGGTGAATACTCCTGAAGAAAATCAGGGAGGGGGACGGATTGGACTCTTCTACCGCTGGTAAAATACAGAAGGAATCAGATGCCACAGATCATACCCAATTATCCGCACAGGAGAAAAAAGGGCGTCAAAAGCGGAGTGTGGGACTTATTATTTTTTTCCTTTTGCCCTTTTGGATGTTTCTGGTATGGTATTTTTCTCCCCGTGTGGAGAAATCCGTCTTTATGATGGATAAAACGGTGCCTAACCAAAGTTATCAGGAACACAAAGCTTTCTTCTGGGTACTCAGGCATCTGAAATGGGTTAAACCGGATCGATCTTTTTATAACCCGTCGGATGATTATTATGGATTTTTTCCTGTTGAACCGGGATTATCCTATTTTGTGGATGATCTGGATCCTTTGGATGCTCGGGATCTTGAATTGCTGGCAGATTCTGTGGATATGGTTGTTTATCTTGATGGTTACGGTGTGTACCAGCAGGACTGGTGGGGACGGGCAGAGGATGAAATTTCCAAAATATATGGGGGAATCAGCCTTCAGGATGTCCGCTTTCTTGAAATGATCCAATCTCTGGGAAAACCCGTCATGGCAGAATTCAGTTTTTTGGGTTCACCCACCCCTCATGATGTCCGCCGGCAGATAGAAAAGAACTTCCATTTGAAATCCACAGGATGGACCGGCCGGTATTTTGATGACCTGGACATTCTCAATACGGATATTCCCCGGTGGATTTTTGAAACATACCAGGAACAATATGATATTATTTGGGAAATGAAAGGTCCCGGGACAATCCTGGTGCATGAAAACGGGACCCTCCTTATCTTGCAGGCTGAAAAACATTTGCGCACTTATTGGCCAATGGTCAGTACTGACAAAGTATGGCAAAAAAAGCTCCGGGTGCCCGATGAAATCCGTTACCCCTTTTGGTTTGAAATTATGGAGGCCGGACCTGAATACGAGTTGATTTCTGAATTTTATCTGGATATTACCGAGACCGGCGATTCCCTTTTATCCTTGCACAATGTGCCAAATGCATTTCCCGCAACACTTTTCCGCCGCGCACCATCACCTGTACTATATTATACCGGCGATTTCTCCGACACCAGGGTCAAGCTGAGAACCGCCCATCTTTGGGGTATTCAATATTTCAGGTCTCTCTTTTATAATGAAGGGGAACCTTTGGACAGAGATAAATTCTTTTGGGATTATTATATTCATGTGACGAAGTGGTTTTTGAGGGGATGGGGGTAGGTTGGTAGGGGGTAGAATGGTAGGTGGTAGGTTGGTAGGTGGTAGAATGGTAGGTGGTAGGTTGGTAGGTGGTAGAATGGTAGGTGGTAGGTTGGTAGGTGAAGAAGGAGATTTCTATGTGGGATGAATGCAGGCCCCGGATTTTACTGAGTCGATGTATTGAACATGACCACTGCCGTTTTAACGGAGGAATTGTTTCAAGCCAGGAAATTAAAAATTTAAAACCTTTTGTCGAGTTTGTGACCGTATGTCCTGAAGTGGCAGTTGGACTCAGTGTCCCCCGGGAAGCCATCCGGATGATTAAAAAAAATGGGAAGAAACACCTGGTCTGGAGTCTTTCCGGTAAGGATATTACTCAGGATATGAAAGATTTTTCTGAACGGTATCTGAAGGATCTGGAGGATATTGACGGTGCCGTTTTGAAAAGCCGTTCACCTACATGCGGTATCAAGGATGTGAAAATCTATCCCACTGCAGGAAAAGTCGCTGCTTTGGGTGAAAAAACTGAAGGTATGTTCGGCGGGGCTGTGGCGGATTTTTTTCAGGATATCCCTGTTGAAGATGAGGGCCGACTGACCAATTTCAGGATTCGTGAGCATTTTTATACCCGGATTTTTGCTCACCGGCGTTTTGCGGATCTGAAGAAAAATCCAACCATGGCCAAATTGGTCGATTTTCATACACGTCACAAATATTTATTCATGATTTATAGCCAAAAGGAATTGCGTCATGCCGGCCGTGTGGTTGCCGGTCACAGTAAAAGAACCCTGGGGACTGCCCTGGAAGAATATGAAGATGCGTTGAACAATATTTTCCTGAAACCTCCCCGGCGCCCGTCTGTGATCAATGTCCTTATGCATATTATGGGCTATTTTTCCAAACAGCTCTCGCCGGAAGAGAAGGCTTTTTTTCTGGATCAGCTTGAACTCTACCGTGAAGAAAAAATTCCCCTGAGCAGCCTTCTGTTGATACTCCGGTCCTGGATCATCCGTTTCAACAACGATTACCTGAAAAAACAGATAGTTTTTGAACCCTATCCCCGGGAGCTGGTAACTATATCGGATTCCGGGAAAGGCAGGTAGGAGGGGGAGATGCAGAGGGATTTTTTACCTCCCGCTGAGGGCGCGGAGACACAGAGAATGTTTTGAAAAGATTGATTGGATTGACTGGATTGGGGGGGTGGTACTTCGCTGCACACAGTGTTATAAGATTCAAGCGGCACTTCGTGCCGTTCAATTGCTTCGCTGCGCTCAGCATTCCAGCACTGCTTCGCAGTGTTCAAAAAAAACTCTCTAATTGGAATCCCCATAGCTGGGATTGAAAATCGAACGAAGTGAGATCCTTGAACGCTGCGTAGCAGCATTTGAACACCGAACGAAGTGAGGTGCTTGAACCCCATGAAATGGGGGTTGAACGCCATCAGGCGTTGGAATACCGCAAAGCGGCTATTGAACCCATGAACCCCTGAGCCCATGAACCAACTATCAGGAGCGTAGCGACGCTAACTTCCAACTTCCACCTTCTAACTTCTTAAATAGAATTGACAATTAATTTGATTTAGCACCAGGATTATAAGAGAGATGGGATATATGAATTTGCTTAGGTGACGCCCCCCACCCCGGGGGTAAAATACAGCAAAATGCGACATGAAGCAAGATAATATTATTAAACAAATATATAAATTGTCTAATAACTTAACAGACTGAAATCGGAAAACATTCAAGCCAATAAAGTAGTATGCTCACAGGTGGACGAATTAAAATAATAACCTTTCGTCAATTTCCCCGAGAAATATTCCCGTAAACCAGATCTCATTTCACAGGGTAAGCAATCAAATCAATCTATTCAATCGAATCAATCGACTTTTGACTTTACGACTCAATCAAAAAGATTTTCCGTTATGTTTCATGCCTGAACTTTTTAATTTATGTGGTAAACATGAGGAGTGATCTGTGCTGGAAAATTCTGTGTTTGTCCTCTTTGTGATTATTACCCTGGGCTATTTTCTGGGGCTGATCCGATTCGGCTCTTTCAGTCTGGAAGCCTCGGGGATTGTCATTATTGCCATGATTTTTGGTCATTTTGGATATATGGTGCCTGATGCGTTTCGCACCATGGGTCTCACCCTGTTTCTATATACCATTGGACTCCAGGCCGGACCGGGGTTTATTGAATCCTTTAAGAAAAGTGGGCGTCAACTCACTACCCTGGCACTTATCACCGTGGGTTCCGCCGGGTTATTGACCCTTATACTGGGACATCTGTTCAAAATAAGTCCGGAACTCTCCGTCGGATTGTTTGCCGGCTCTCTCACATCCACTCCCGGACTGGCAGCTGCAACGGAAGCTTCCGGAAGTCCCATGGCGTCTCTGGGCTACGGTGTGGCTTATCCTGTCGGGGTCATCGGCACGATTCTGACTCTGCGCATGATGCCCCGACTTTTTAAAATATCCATTTCTGATGCTGAAAAAGCGGTGAAACTGGAAAAGGTGGATATCCACCGCCAGATGGAATGGCGAATCCTCCGGGTGACGAACAAGAATGTCCGGAAGTTGACCATCAAGGACTTAAACCTGGACAAACACTATGGTGTTACCATTTCCCGGATTTTACGGAATGGCGAATCTCTGGTTCCGGCACAGAATATCCAGTTGGAAATGGATGATAAAGTGCGCCTTGTAGGTCCGCGGGAGGGACTGGATAAGGCGGTTCTTTTACTGGGTGAAGAGGAACATGATGTTGAGATTCCCCTGCCGGCTAACCGGACAGTCCTTCGGGTCCTTGTGAATAATCCGGAATATGTAGGAAAAACTCTGGGTGACCATCACCTTGAGGAGCGGTTCAATGTCATTGTTACCCGGGTCCGCCGGAGTGGAATTGATTTACCACCCACACCGGAACGCAGACTCCAGATGGGGGATATTCTGCAGTTGGTGGGAGATGCCCAGACCCTGGAAATGCTCTCCGAAAGGATGGGTGCAAACCTGAAAAATATGCTTAAACATGAAATAGTCCCGGTCTCATTGGGAATCGTCCTTGGTATGCTGGTAGGAAGCCTCCATATCGGCTCGGAAAATGGGCTTACTATTTCATTGGGACTCAGCGGGGGTATTATCCTTACATCTCTTTTTCTCGGGTATAAAGGTGTCACCGGGCCGGTTACGTGGGTGGTGACGGGACATACCAACCGGCTTTTACGAGATTTTGGACTGGTCTTTTTTCTCTCGTCGGTAGGTACGGAAGCCGGGGCCGGATTGGTGAATACTATACAGGATCAAGGGGTCATTCTCCTGTTAATGGCCTTTTTTATCACTATTCTTCCCATGCTGATAACGGCACTGGCCGGACTCAAACTCTTTAAACTCAACCTGTTAACCGTTCTGGGGACGATCACCGGCGGTATGACAAATACTCCCGGCCTGGGTGTGGTGAATAAAATGAGTGATTCGGACGCTGTCAATGCCTCGTATGCAGCTGTATATCCCTTTGCCCTTGTATTAATGATTGTGTTTGCCCACCTGATGATTAAAATATGGTAACTTTTAAGAGTTATGAGTGGAGAGTGGTGAGTATTGAGTTGGAATTTTGAGTTTAGAGTCTGGTTTTGTGCGTTAATTATCGTCCCAGCCCCAATTCATCATTCAATTCATCATTCATCATTCAATTCATCATTCATCATTCAATTCATCATTCATCATTCAATTCATCATTCATCATTCAATTCATCATTCATCATTCTTAATTCTTAATTCCTTTCAATATCCATCGGGATTTTTCATCTGCCATCGCCACGTATCCGCTGTCATATCTTCCAGCGTTTTTTCTGTTTTCCAATCCAACTCTTTCAGTGCAAGTGAGGGATCGGCGTAACAACGGGCGATATCACCGGGGCGGCGTTTGGTGATCTTGTAGGGAATGGATTTTCCACTGGCCTTTTCAAAGGCTTTGATCATTTCAAGTACACTGTATCCCCGGCCGGTGCCCAGATTGTATGTATATACTCCCGGGTCCTGACGGAGCTTTTTTAATGCCTGCAGGTGTCCCTTCGCCAGATCTACCACATGAATATAATCCCGGACCCCTGTCCCGTCCGGTGTGGGGTAGTCGTTGCCGAATACCTGCAATTCTTTCAGTTTTCCCACAGCCACCTGGGCAATGTAGGGCATCAGGTTGTTGGGAATCCCTTTCGGATCTTCACCTATCAGACCGCTGGGATGGGCTCCAACGGGATTAAAATACCGGAGCAGAGCAATTCGCCAGGAAGGATCGGAAATCTGTACATCCCGGAGTATCTCCTCTATCATCAGTTTAGTCCGCCCGTAAGGGTTGGTGGCCTGCAGCGGAAAATCCTCCCGGATCGGCACTTGTGCCGGATCTCCGTAGACTGTTGCAGAAGAACTGAAAACGATGGATTTTACCCCGCGTTCCATCATCACCTGACATAAGGTGAGGGTTCCATGGATGTTGTTTTCATAATAGAGAAGTGGTTTTTCCACAGATTCACCTACAGCCTTGAGTCCTGCAAAATGAATCACACTTTCAATGGCATGCGTTTGAAAGATTTTTAATAAAGCCTCTTTATCCCGTAAATCTATCGGATAAAAGACCAGTTTTTTACCGGCAATTTTTTCCACCCGGGCAAGAGATTCCCGTTTGCTGTTTGAAAGGTTATCCACCACAATTACGTCATAATCTTTGTTGAGGAGCTCAACACAGGTATGACTTCCGATATATCCGGCCCCGCCGGTGACAAGTACTTGCATGGATTGATCCTACAGTTTAATGAATTTCACGGTTTGTCCCCCGGTCCGGCCGAAATAAATGCCTGATGGCCACTGGTTCAGGGGTATATAAAATGTCAGGCTGTCCTGAAAAGAGTGAAGGGTTGTTTCCCAGATTTCCCGTCCTGTCAGGTCAAAAACAGTCAGGGACTGTGAGGGTTTCGTTCTGGGTGAGAGAATCGTGATGCTTAGGGATGCAGGATTGGGATAAGCTTTCAGGGTAAAGGGTTCAAGGGATCCCTGGTATAAATCGGTCACAATTTTTCCAAAATCAGGGATTCCCCAACCAGTATTGTTATTTTTGGGGTGGTCGGCATATTTCTGCAGCACATAAAGCATATCATGGACATCCCAGTCCGGCCGGAGCTGCTTGATCAGGGCAATGCCGCTGGTGATGAGAGGAGTTGCATAAGATGTCCCGCTGCCATAGGAAATGTCTCCTGAAGGCAGGGCTTTGTAAACCTCTTCAGCAAGGGCTGCCACATCGGGTTTGGTCCGGCCGTCTGCCGTAGGTCCCCGACCGCTGAATGACGAAACCTGTCCCTCTGTATCCACACCGCCCACGGTAATCACCAGGGGAGAATCACCGGGACTCCAGAGGGTTGTGGGACCGGGTCCTTCATTACCGGCGGCAGTCACCACAATCATCCCCCGGGATGCAGCCCAGTTGCAGATCCGGGCTACGATGGTTGTATTACCATCCAGTGCGGATAAGGGATAATCCGGAAAGGGATCATCAAATTCAAGATACGCCAGGGATGATGTGGCAATTTCCACCTTCAGGGAATCAAACCACTCGATGGCTGCAGCGAAATAATCCTCCTCGACAGGTGTTTCTGTCGGGATGACCTCTGTTTTGGCCAATACAAATTCCGCGTCGAAAGCACCCCCTACAAGTTCACCGGGTGCGTATGACCCGATGACGGACCACACTCCGGTCCCGTGGGTTTGAGTTGCCCCCGATTCTCCATCTTCTGCTTCATCTTCCGTATGGTCATCCCCATGGATAAAATCCCGTTCGGCAATCAATCGCCCTTCATCCCGGATTTTTTCGAAGATGGGCAGGGAGGATTTGAAACCTGTATCAAGAATTCCGATCCGGACCCCCGATCCTGTGATTCCCAGATTTTGAGCGGATATAAATCCAAGTCCCGATAGCTGGTCAAAGGCATATCCATAGAAGGGATCCACAGTGACACTCTTTTTTGACAACGCCCATGATGCCGTTTTTGGAGGATTTGGAACATGCAGACGGCGTAAGGGTTCCGTGTGATGGATGCCGGGAAGTTCCATGAGATCCTCCGGCCCAATATCCTGGTTCAGTTCAAGACTGATGGCATGGAGGGCTCTGGATTTATATCGGATTTTTGCACATTTTTTCAGGTGTGTTAAGGCGTCTTCAAGGGGATAATCCGGTTCATAAAAGACCCATAAACGTAGGGGGGGATCGCCGGCAGCCAAAATGGCAACCCCGAGGATTAGAAGGATGAAACCGCCCTGTAGCATCCGTTTGAACATGCAAAAGTTTACTTACTTATGGACATGGAATCCATGAAATTCTTGTGGCTGAGTCACTTGAAAAGAGTCTTATGCGGAAAAATGGACAGATCAATATTTCTATTTGCATTTTATGATTAAAATATTTAAATGACGTTATAATATGTTGGGAAATAAATGGTGCAGATTGTAAATTGTATATTGAAAGAAATAGTAAATTAATGCTGGTGATATGGAATATTTTGAGATTGTAAATCTAAAAAAAGAACCTTTCTCCATAACACCGGATCCCTATTATTTTTACGAATCCGAAATTCACCAGGAGTGCCTGAATCTTCTGGAAATCGCGGTCCGTACCCGTCGCGGTCTGAGTGTGGTAATCGGAGGTATCGGGACCGGCAAGACGACCCTGAGCCGCATTTTACTGCGCCGCTTTTATAAATACGATCCACGATTTGAATTTTATCTGATTCTGGATCCTTCCTGGAATTCAGAACTGGATTTTTTGAAATACCTGATCGATCTCTTTGATATTCCTGAAAAAGGGGATTCCATTGTTGTCTGCAAGGATATCATCGAAAATTACCTCTATGAAAAAGGTGTGGAAGAGAAGAAGGTCCTGGTTTTGGTGATTGATGAGGGACAAAAAATATCTTCGGAGAACCTGGAACTCATCAGGACCCTTTTAAATTATGAAACCAATCAATATAAGTTGATTCAGGTTATCTTTTTTGCCCAGCCTGAATTTCGCGATATACTCCAGAAGCATCCCAATTTTGCGGACCGGGTTTCCATGGGATATACCCTGAAACCTCTGAGCCGTGATGATGCCATTGCCATGATTGAACACCGCCTGAAAATTGCCGGTGCCGCCGGGGGAATCAAATTTTTCACCGATGGCGCACTGGAACTGATTTACCTGAATTCTCAGGGTTATCCCCGTAAAATGATCACACTGTGCCATGACTGCCTGATTGAAATGATCCGGCAGGAGAAACAGATGGTGGACGCAGACATTGTGATCAGCCTTTTAAAAGGAAACAGGTTTTTCCATGTCGGAGCATCATCCGAAAGATTGTAACAGTGCCACAAAAAGACTCCTCGAAATACTCCGTAAAGAAGTAAACGAAGATGATTCGTCGGGGAGCAACAATGATTTTGATCCCGGAGTTGTAAAGAAAAAGAAGGAGGTCAAATCTCAGCAACTGAGTCTATTTCCCAATTTGGAGACGGAGTCTGAACCGGAAAAATAAGACCGGATCGCCGGATTGATCCCACTTTCATCCTGTCACACCCGTTAAAGAACATCAGCAAAAGGAAAGGAGAACGATTGATACACCGGGAGAATCATTTTTTTTTAAACAGCCTTCAAGACAACGGAAGATTCTTGAATTACAAAATAAATAAGGATAAGTTAATCCGTAATTTTTCTTTACTCAGGATGAGTTCAGAGAAATGGAACAGAAATCCTTTTTTTTCGGTGGATTTCTCTTACATTCCACTGTTTTTTCCGTATTCTGCCAAAGATTGATGCGAAAAAAGGCAGAATATCCGGAAGAAACCCAATATATAAAGGAGCCCCGCATCATCCATGCCGGACCGTGACGATAAAAACCGGGACAATGCCACAAACAAACTCCTGAATATCCTCCGGACAGAATCTTCTGAGACCGGAAAGGGAGAAAAAGTGTCTCATTCGACGGATAAGCCATCCGGTGAAGAGAGTCTTGATTCAAAAAAACTAACGGAACTCTTTGATCAAGCCACCTCGCGGAAAAAAGGGAAACCAGGAGAAGAAACGTTTAACGAAAGTGAACCGGAGCAGAAAAAGGATGAGAAAAAATCTGAAGAAGAAGGTGCTCCCGAAGATTTAAGCCGGTTTATGGATCTGAAAAAAATCAAAGCGGATACACCTGAAGAGGATACATCCCGGGAGGAAAAGTCCAAAGAGGAAAAACCCAAAGAGAAAGAAAAAGAACCCGAAGAAGAACCCAAAGAAGAAGAAGAAGAAAAAGAAGCCATTCCAGATAAAGGGGATGAGACCGGCCTGAATATTGAAACACCAAAAATTAGTCTGACGGTTGATAAAGAAGAGAAAAAGAAGACTGAACAAGAAACTGAACAGGAACCCGATAAAGAACCAGAATCCCCTGAAGTAGAAAAAGATTCTGAAGATTTAGATGCGTTAATATCCGATACGGAAGAAACATCCAATCGGGTGGGTCCTTTTGTAGAATTCAAAACCCGCTTTGAAGACCGGGAAGCAGCTCCTCCGGAAGAGGTTTCATCTGAGGATCAGGAAAAGGCATCAGAAGAAGGTGAATCCCTGCTGACTTTTTTGGATAAACAGCCTCGTGAAAGTACTGAAGAAGAGAAAGAAACTGCTACAGGAATTGGTTTTAAAGGTGAGAAACCCTCCCGTGACGGAAAGTCTATTTTTGATATATTGGATGAATATATAGCCACAAAAAATGATGATGTGGTATTACCGATTAAAGAGACAGAAGAGCTTTCCCTTGAAACTCCTTCTCCGGCTCCACCATCTGAACCTGCCGGTGATGAAAAGAAGAAAGATGAGAAAGTTCAGGAACCTGAAACTCCGGTGGATAAATCTCTGATTACAGAGGAAGAAGAGGAAAAACAGCCTAAATCCGCGACGCAGAAAATCCTTTATGATGATTTTGAAAATGAAAAAAGAAGTTTTGATGATCTCCTGGAAGAAGAAGAGGACGAAGACCGGGTGTTTGATGAAAAATTCAATTCGGTCTCACCAGCAGTTAAACTGAAGATTTCGGAAATTTCCGACTGGTTGAACAATAAACGGAATATTGTGGTTGTGGAAACAGATGATTCTTCAGCCCGTTATCTTCAGGCTGCTCCGGAAGTAAATAAAATCAAGATCACCAACTGGGGCATTTTGAATTACTGGAATTTTCCGGAGGATGCCACAGATGAAGATAAACATAAATTCGCCCTGAGGTCTATTTCCCGGCAGATCAAGCATAAAAAGAGTTTTCTGACCTATTTTACCCATTCCCGGAATTATGTATCCCGGATCCAGAATTTTCAGAAATTAAGCAAGAAAGAGATCCAGGAAGCTTTGAAATGGGCGGTATCCAAGAATTTGCCTTTCCCTGATAAAGCCATTGAATATGATGTGAAACAGGTATCATCGGATAGTGTGGATGAAAAGAATTTTCTCACCCTCATTGCCCCTCACAACCTGGTAGCCCAGCAGGAAAAGTATTTTCAGGACGTAGGCATGAATCCCCGCCAGATCACCACGGTGTCCTATCTGGCTTCCAAAGCTTTCCGGCTGAATTATCCCGATTATTTTAAAGAGACTGCCATCATCTTCTATATGGGGGAAAGCTACAGCAATCTCATTTTTATCAAAAATCATGAATTTCACTACGAACGGGAATTCAGTATTGGCCGGAAGGATCTCCTCGGGGCTCTGAACCAGGAAGTAAACACCCTGAACGGTCCGCGGAAATTGTCCACTTCCGATGCTCTTCTGCTTTTGGATACATACGGATTTCAGCGTAAGACGGCAAGCACCATTAAAAGCCTGGGCATTGATTATTCCCGCTACTCCATCATGATTCGCCCCATTGCGGAACGTATTATCATGGAAATCAGCCGTTCCATCGATTATTACCGGAAAACCTTTTCACTCCTTGCCGACGGGGATGTCTTTCTGGTGGGACCGGGAGCTGTGATTCCGGGCATTGCCCGATTTATTGAAGACCAACTGGGACGCCGGACCAGTGTGTTGAATCCCATGCGGGCGGATATTTTTGCCTACAAATCAAAAGAATCAGAAATCCCGGAAAAATTGTTGCCCTGTTACACACTCCATCTGGCTGCCGCCTATCCGGATAAAGACCTTAACGTGATTACCAAAGCCACCCGCAACCGGGAAATTTTTATTGCCGGGACCAAACTGACCCATCTGATTTTAGCTGTATTCCTGATTTTTTCCGGTATCCGCACCTATGATATGCTGGAAAAACGGGATCAGGTAGAGGCTGATTACCGGCGGACCCGCACACGGTGGCAAAATATTTCAGATGTATCCACCACATTTATGTCCATGAGTGAAAAAGAACAAACACTCACACAGATTTTGAATCAGATCCGGATGGATCAGTATTCCACCGACAGGACCCTGACCTTCCTCAAAATGATATCCAATCTCACACCGGCTGGTATCCATCTGATCGATTTTCAACTGAATAAGCCCGTGGATGATTCAAGTAAGGACAAATCAGACTTCATCCTGAAGGGATATATCACTCGGAATCCTTCGGTAGCCGATATTTATCTGAACAACTATCTGGCAAAATTCAGGGATACGGGATTTTTTGAATCGATTGAACTTTCTACCGATGATGAAAGAACGGAAACCGGCACGCGCCGAACATTCATAATCAAAGGGGTTTTGAAGAAATTATGAACCAGCAACGCATGGGACTGATCAATATCGGAATTCTGGTTGTCGTCGTCTTTGGATGGCTACTCTTCTTTTACCTTCCGGTGAATCATGAAATCCAAACCATGAACCAGGAAATGAGTTCCCTGGAACAGCGCATTGCCCAGGTAGGATCCATTGAACGGAACCGGGCACAGATCGAGCAACGGATAAAAACACTTGAAAATGACCTGGTTCAGCTTTTTGAATCTGTAAACAGCGATAATGGCATTGAAAACACAGTGGAAATGATCGATAAACTGGCAGTTCGGCACGAATTGGATCTGGAATACGTCAATCCGTCGCCTGTAGACCAGTTTTCTGTTGTTGGAGCAGAACAGAGGAAATATTTTGACAAATCCCTGCATTCATATCCCATCGATGTGTTTCTGAATGGGAAATTCATCCCAACCGGCAAATTTCTGGAAGAATTATCCGCCACCACAGAACCTGTCCATATTCAATCCATTCACCTGTTGACGGATACACAGCTTCCTGATAAATTGCATATTGAGATAAAACTGCTGGCTTACTCGGCAAAGGAATAAGATGGCACTCCAGAAACGGGAAAAAATCCTATTGGGACTGGCCGGCATCGCCGTCCTGATATTTGCTGCCACCAAGGTTATTCCCATGCTTTCCAAAGAGAAACCGGCTGCACCCACGGCATCCACCACTGTGGCACAACAGGTTACAGCGTCCCTGCCGGCCCAGTCTGCGGCTGCATCGGTCAAACGTGTACCTTTGAAATCCTATTCCACCCGCACCGCCTGGAATCTGGAGTGGAAAAGCGATCCCTTTGTATATTCTGAAAAACCTGAAGAAGAAACAGCCATCACGGAAGTTGAAGAAATACCTGAAGAAACCAGCCATCATTTTGAGCTGAACGGGATTTCGTGGCTGAATAACAAGCCAACAGTCCTGATTAACGATCAAATATTGAAGCCGGGGGACACCATTGAAGGGTATACCCTTTCTCTGGTGAAACCTGAATATGTGATACTCATTAAAAACGGGGAAAGAATCCGCCTGACCTTTTCGGAAGGCGCCTTTGTCCCCGGCAGGATTTTCCGCTAAGGGGATTGATATTTTAAATCTGTTTCCCCGAACCGGAGACTGTAAAAAAGACAAAGACAAAAACGGAGATCCGGATGCTTCGTAAACATATTATTTTCTTATGCCTGCTTATGGTATCGGTCGGCAATGTGCTCCTGGCCGATAACGCCATCAGGGATATTATTTATCACCGGTATGAAAGCCAGGCTGAAATTGAAATGGTTTTTGAGGATGATAAAATCGAATATGATGTCTACGGGACCTATTCACCGCCTCAGATTACCATAGATATCCGGAATTGTGAAAATATTTTTCAGGGAAAAAAGGAGTATGTGAACTATTCACCCCTTTATCTCTACCGGATTCTCAACCGATACAAAATGAATGATCAGTTTAAGGTGATTTTTGATTTCTCTTACCTGCCCAAGTATTCTGTGTACCAAAATGGGAAATCCCTGTTTTTAACCTGGGAACTGGATGACGACGGTCAGGCCGAACCGGTGGAAAATGAGTATTATTCGCCCTATAAAGCCGGATTAAACAACCGGGTTTCCTTGCAGTTTTCCAATGCACCCCTCTCCAAGGTCCTCAGGCTCTTTGCCATTCAAAATGATCTGAACCTGGTGAGTTCCAACGATGTGGAAGGAATTGTCACCCTGACCTTAACCAATGTAAAGGTCCACAATGCGCTGGATGCTATTCTCCGGGTGAACGGATACAATTGGTTTCAGAACGATGATGTTATCATCATCAAAGAAAAAGACGAAGAGATGACGGGGGAGACCATTACCCAGGTGTATCGCCTGACCTACGTAGATGGTCAGTCTGTTGCCAATGCCTTGGAAAATGTGTTGACGGATAAGGGAGAAGTTGCCGTGTTTTCACCATCTATCAAGGGTGGACAAGCCATGGGGCAGAGTGGAACCGGTACGGGGACCGGCACGACCGGCGGAACCGTCGGCGGATTTGGATCTACCGGGTTTATGGGTAGCTCCATGGGTATGGGCGCGATTGGCGGGACCGGTGCTACCGGCGCTTCCGGTGCCATGGGTAGCATGGGTATGATGGGCATGATGAGCCTGATGCCCGGCTATGATATGATCCTGGTGACGGATGTCAGTGCCAATTTTGAAACCATCGATAAAATTATCCGCCAGCTGGATGTGGAAATCCCCCAGATCAATATTTCCGTCAAATTTGTGGAAACCAAGCTGGATGCCTCCGAGGATATGGGGATTAACTGGACGGCCCGTGCCAGTCTGCAGGGCGGTCCCGGAAGTTCGGCTCAGGGCTTTACCCTGGGGAACTGGCAGGATATGGCCATTGCCACCCTGACAGCCGCCCAGTTTTCCGCCGTTTTTGACTTACTGAAATCCTCTACCTCATCAAAAATCACCCAGCAGCCCCAGACCACCACCTTTGATAACCAGATGGCTACCATCAATGTGGGCACAACCTATCCCATCACCGTGACCCAGCCGGCAACTCAATACGGACCGGCAACCACCACTTATGAAGAGCAGGAAGTCAATATTGTCCTTATGGTCACACCCCGTATCAATGAAAATGATTACATTTCATTGGCAGTCAATGCCCAGGTGGAAGCGGTCACAGGTTTCGGCGGACCTGAATCGGACCGGCCCATTGTCTCCAAGCGGACAGCCAATACAAATGTCCGGGTAAAAGACAAAGAGACACTCCTTATGGGCGGATTGATTCTGGAACAGGATATTGAAACCATTAAGAAGGTCCCTTTCTTTAGTAAAATTCCCTTAATTAAACATCTTTTCATTCATAAAAGTACCGAAACTCAACGCAGTGAACTCATGATTTTTATCACCCCCACCATTATTAAATGATCTTCAGGAGATAATTGATGGCGACGGAAATCTATACACTCTTAAAATTTGCAGTCGATAACGGAGCATCGGACCTTCATCTTTGTGTGGGTTCGCCCCCCATTGTCCGGGTGGACGGCGATATGCTCCGGACCAATCTGGATCCTATGGACAGTACCACGATTCATTCCCTTGTCTACGATGTGATGAGTGATGAACAACGGAAACTCTTTGAAACAAACTGGGAAATCGATTTCTCCCGGGAATTCAAAGGCATCGGACGGTTCAGGGTGAATGTCTACAGGGATATCAACGGCGAAGCGGCTGTTTTCCGGATGATCCCCACAAAGGTTTTAAGCTTTAAAGAACTGGGACTCCCGGATGTTCTTCTCAATATTGCATCCCAGGATAAAGGCCTTGTGCTGGTCACCGGTCCTACAGGGAGTGGAAAATCCACAACTCTGGCTACGATCATTGATTTTATTAATAAAAAGTATAAAAAACATATTATTACGGTTGAAGATCCCGTAGAGTTTGTCCATGTATCCGATGAATCACTGGTGAATCAGCGGGAAGTCGGATTCAACACCAAATCCTTTGCGGCAGCTTTGAGGAGCGCCCTCCGTGAAGATCCCGATGTGATTCTGGTTGGGGAGATGAGGGATCTGGAAACCACCAGTCTGGCCATCACCGCGGCAGAAACAGGTCACCTGGTGTTTGGAACGCTTCACACCAATAACGCCGCAAAGACCATCGACCGGGTCATCGACCAGTATCCGGCCACACAGCAGGCACAAATCCGCTCCATGTTATCGGAATCCCTCCTGGCCGTTGTCTCACAGGTTTTACTGAAACATGCCTCCGGCCGGGGTCGGGTAGCTGCCTTTGAGATTATGATCGGAACCAGCGGAATCCGGAATCTGATCCGGGAAAGCAAGGTGTTTCAGATTCCTTCGGCCATTCAAACCGGCTCCAATGTGGGGATGGTGTCTCTCGACCAGTCCCTGGTCCGGCTGGCGGAAGCCGGTAAAATCGATACCAATATCGCCATCCAGAGCGCGACCAATCCCGGTTATGTGAAGAAAAATCTGGGCTTAGAATAAGATGTATTCCATTGAAGATTTTCTGAATGTGATGATCCAGGCAAAAGCCTCGGATCTTTACCTGACCATCGGTGCCTATCCCATGCTCCGCATCGAAGGAAAATTAATCCCCCTGGAAAAAGAAAAAATCAACATGGATGCTCTGAAAACCCTGATGAAGGAAATGCTGTCCGAAAATGACATCCAGAAAGTCCGGAATCAGAAAGAACTGGATTTTATTGTCAGCAAACCGGGCATGGGCCGATTCAGGGGGAATGCCTTCTATCAGCGGAATTCCATCGGCTTCGTCCTCCGGAAGATTGTAACCCAGATTCCCACCCTGGATGAACTGAAGATGCCGGCGGTGCTGAAAGATCTGATCATGCGGAAAAAGGGACTCATCCTCGTGGTAGGTGCCACTGGTTCAGGGAAAAGCACCACCATGGCGGCGATGATCGATCACCGCAACAGCCAGACGACCGGACATATCCTCACGGTGGAAGATCCCATTGAATTTATCCATAACCATAAAAAAAGCATTGTCAATCAGCGGGAGGTGGGGATTGATACCCCTGATTTCAATTCCGCTTTAAAATATGCCCTCCGCCAGGCGCCGGATCTGATTCTTATCGGAGAGATCCGGGACCGTGAAACCATGAGTGCCGCCCTGAATTTTTCAGAAACCGGTCACCTGGTACTGGGTACCCTCCATGCCAATAATGCATACCAGACCCTGGAACGGATCATGGGTTTTTATCCCCCCGAATATCACGATATGATCCGCCTGCAAATGAGCTTGAATCTACAGGCAATCATCGGTCAAAGGCTGGTGCCTACGGTGAAAGGCGCAAGGACAGCTGTCATGGAACTCTTACTGGATTCCGCCCGGGTCCGGGATCTCATCCACAATGGTGAAATCGAAATGATCCGTTCCACCATTGAAGCCAGCACCCATGAAGGGATGATGACCTTTGATCAAAGCCTGTATCAGAAACACATGGACGGCCTTATTTCCATGGAGGATGCCATTCGTTTTGCAGACCGGCCCAATGATCTGAGACTGAAAATCAGACTCAACAGCCAGACGAACGACACGGATGAAAAAAAGATTGGAATCACCCAATAGATAAATGGATTGTACGGTTAAATCATGGTATCCGGAGTTTCAATAAAACATGTCCTTTTTCTTGCTGACGATAGGCTGAAATTCAGTGCACTCGCCGATGCGTTCCGTAAAAAAAATATCACCGTCAAAACCCTCAATGATACTTCGGCGAAATCTTCTTTTGTCGAACCCGCACCGGATCTTGTCCTTTTTGACCTATCCCACGAAAAAACCGCTTTAAAAAACCGGGATACATGCCCGGCCTGTTTTATTCCCATTGCACATACCCCGGATGATGTAGACGCATTTCAAAACACCTGGCCTTTTTATATCATCTGGTCCGTGGACGGGGATCATCCGGATATTCTGATGCACCGCCTGATGAGTTTTACCCGCCTGTCCCGCGGAATCCTTCCATCCTCAGAGAAAATGACGGATGGAAATACGGCCCTGATTAAACTGAATATCCTGAATGATCTGCTCCTCTCCCTCGATGACCACCTGCGCCTCTCCGATGCCCTGTCTGTTGCAGCAAAATATTTTGACCGGGTGATCCATTATGATCTGCTTTTTTTCTATTCCCTCTGGAGCGACAATATTGTTTTGCTTTCCGGTGAAGGCGTATCTCCCCGCCTGAAAGATGCCATTCATATCCTTTCGGAAACTTTCCTAGAGGAAAAAAATCCAGAAATGACCCGCATGATCCCGGATTTCCGCTACAGTGACTCGGAGAACCCGGTCCGGGATGAACGGATCCGGGATTCCCTTCTGTTTCCCTTTCCTTCATCGGGACGCTTCTCGGGGATTATCGGTTTTTTGAGTTATAAAAACGACGTCTACAAGGAAAGCGACCGCACCTTTTTTGAGGATCTGACCCGGCAGATTGAAACCATTCTCAATCACCTGGAAAATATTGTCCGAAAAAAACAGGAACAACAGATCCTGACGATTTTTGACCAGATCAATGATGCGGTTGCCATTATCGACTTGCAAAAAGAATCGGTCTATGTGAATCACTATTTTCAGGATCTGATGGGGAAATACCAGAAAATCATTCCCTATGAAGAATTAATCCATTTTTTTTCCCAGGATTGGGAGAAAGTTCAGAAAATCTGCATCGAGGATAAGAAAATTTATCGCCATAAAGTTTTTCTCGGTGAAAACAAGGCGGATCGCCTGGTGTTTGACACGGTGACGGACCGTTTTCAGAATTTGCCTTTTATTGAGAACGGATTGATCCTGGTGGCTCGGAATATTACGGACAATCAACGGGTTGAAGATATGAAAGCCGACCTGATTTCCAATGTATCCCATGAGTTGAAAACACCCGTTGCCATTGTCAAGGAGTATGTATCCCTTATGGCAGATGGCATCGGAGGGACCCTGTCACCAGATCATCAGGAATTCGTTTTCATTATAGCCAAAAACCTGGAACGGCTGGAAAGACTCATCAACAACGTTTTCGATGTGATGAAAACAGACAAAACCCGGCGGAAACAGCAAATTACTGATGTGTATATCCCCGATCTGATCCAGGAAGTGGTGGATTTATTCAAGGTGCGCTATGCCTCAAAGAATATGACACTCACAACGAAGGTCAAGAAAGATTTGCCCACTATCCCTACAGACCGCGATGCACTGATGCAAATTCTGGTAAATTTTGTGGAAAATGCCTATAAATATTCCGATGAAAATTCAGAAGTGATTATATTTGCAGATATCCGGAAGGATGGGGACCTTTACATGTATGTCAAAGATCACGGCCGGGGCATCGCCAAAAAAGACCAGGACAAAATTTTTCAACGGTTTTTCCGCACGGGTTTGGATTTGGAACGTCTTCCCGGTGCCGGACTGGGACTCAGTATCACCAAGGATGTCGTGGAACAGATGGGCGGCGAGATCTGGTTTGAAAGCGAATTGAATAAAGGCACGACTTTTTTTGTGACCATACCGGGGTTATTGAATGAAGAATGAAGAATGAAGAATGAAGAATGATGAATTGAGAATTGAGAATGATGAATTGAGAATTGAGAATTGAGAATGATGAATGATGAATGATGAATGATGAATGATGAATGAGCACTGGAGTACAGTTCAGGGTTTTGAAGAGAAGGATAGAAGATTATGATGGAATACACAATACTGATCATTGAAGATGAGCCGGATATGCTTCGGGCGATCAAGCTCAGGCTGGAATCCATCGGGTTCAGGGTGGAAACGGCTTCGGACGGACTGGAAGGGCTGCAAAAGGTGAAATCCCTTAACCCGGATTTGGTCCTTTTGGATATTATGCTCCCCAAGATGGATGGTTTCAAGGTCTGCAATATGATCAAATTCGATAAAAAATATAAAAACATTCCTGTGATCATCCTCTCCGCCAAGAGCGCCCAGAAAGATTTTCATACCGCCAAAACCGTAGGAGCCGATGCCTACCTTACAAAACCTTTTACCACGGTGGATATGCTGAAAAAAATCAAGGAGTTACTGCCGAAATGAACATTGCCTGGATGGGACTGCTTTTATCCGCCCTGGGTGGACTGGCCCTGGGGAGTTTTGCCAATGTGGTGATTTACCGCGTACCCCGGGAGAAATCCATCATCAAACCCCGGTCCACCTGCGTTTCCTGCGGGTATCAAATACCCTGGTACGACAATATTCCCATCCTGAGCTACCTGATTCTGGGTGGCACATGCCGTCATTGCAAATCAGCCATCAGCCTGCGCTATCCCCTGGTGGAATTCCTCACCGCTTTTTTGTTCGTAGCCGTCTACTGGAAATTTGGCCCATCCATTGAAGCCGTCTGGTATATGTCCCTCATGTTCATCCTGATTATTACCGCTTTTGTGGATCTGGATCATCTTATCATCCCCCGGTCTTTTATTACCGCCGGTGTGATTATGGCCATTTCCGGACTGATTGTCTTCTGGGATGACCGGTGGATTTCATCCCTCATCGGGGCGGCGATTATCTCCGGCTTCCTTTTTCTGGCAGGAATCCTGGGGAAAGCCCTTTTTAAAAAAGAGAGCATGGGTTCCGGCGACGTGTTGCTGGGTATCGTGATTGGTCTCTTCCTGGGATGGAAGCTCTCCCTGATGATGCTTTTCCTGACCTTTTTCTCTGCCGCTGTGATTCTGCTGATCCTTATGGCTTTGAAACGGGTCCGGGCCGGTGTGCAGGTACCCTTTGGCCCCTTTATGGCTATCGGCGCCATTCTGTCCCTCTTTTTTGGACACTTTTTAATTGAATTATATATGACCTATGTTTGGATTTAATCAGGAGTAACACATGCCAGCCATCAAAATGAAAAAACCCCTGGGACAACTTTTGTTGGATAACCGGAGAATTACCCAGGAGCAGTTGAATGAAGCCCTGAGATATCAGAGTGAAAACGGTGTATACTTTGGAAAAGCCCTCATCGAACTGGGATATATCAGCGATCTGGATCTGACCCAGTTTCTGGCGGAACAGATGGATATTCCCTTTGTCAAACTGGACGATTTAACCATTGATAAAGAGATTATCCGTCTGGTCCCGGAAGAAATGGCCCGGAAATACCAGATCGTGCCCCTTTTTAAAATCGGAGACCAGCTGAGCGTTGCCACCGCCGACCCCCTGAATGTGGAAAGCATCGATACCGTCAGCAAACATACGGGGATGGATCTGGACCTGGTTTTGGCCACCGAAGCGGATATTGAATACGCGGTGGAGGTCTATTACGGCAAGTCCAAAAAGATGGAAGGGCTTTCCGAAGAAAATATTGAATATGAAATTGAAGAGATCGAACGGCAGCGCCAGGAAGCCAAGGATGAGGAAAATGTCGGCAATTCCAAGGTCATCGAAGCGGTAAACACCATGCTTGTGCAGGCCATAGACATGGGTGTGAGTGACATCCACTTTGAACCCCGGGAAAAAGACGTACGGATCCGTTTCCGGGTGGATGGGACCCTCTTTGAGAATTATACCCTGCCCAAAACCTTCCAGGCATCGGTGGCTTCCCGTCTGAAAGTCATGTGTAATATGGACATTTCGGAAAACCGGAAACCCCAGGACGGCCGGATCCGCTTTAAAAAAGATAATAAACGGGTGAGTCTTCGTGTATCCACCTATCCCACCTACTTCGGTGAAAAAATCGTGATGCGGCTTCTGGATAAGGAAAAGAACCAGATTGATCTGAAGGATATGGGATTCAGCCGGGAGATGCTTCAGCAGTGGCTGGACCTGATCCGCATGCCCAACGGGATTATCCTGGTGACGGGTCCGACCGGGAGTGGTAAAACAACCACCCTCTATTCCACACTGACAACCCTGAATACGGTTTCCAAAAACATTATTACGGTGGAAGATCCCATCGAATACGAACTGGATAACATCAACCAGGGACAGGTCAATCCAAAAATCGGAGTCACCTTTTCATCCTCACTGCGGACCATCCTCCGGCAGGATCCGGACATTATCATGATTGGTGAGCTTCGGGACCAGGAAACGGTGGAGCTGGCAGTCCGTTCCGCCCTCACAGGCCATTTGGTGTTGAGCACCCTCCATACCAACGATGCCCCCTCAGCCGTCACCCGGCTCATCGATATGGGAGTGGAACCCTATCTCATTGCATCCACCATCCGGGCGGTATTGGCCCAGCGGCTGGTACGAAAACTGTGCCCGCATTGCAAGGAATCCTTTGTACCGCCGAAACACCTCTTTGAGCGCCTGAACCTGGATCCGGACAAAGAGTATGATTTTTACAAACCCGTGGGATGTATTCAGTGCCGGAATACAGGCTATCTGGGTCGTTTGGGACTCTTTGAACTTTTGACCAACGACGAAAAACTCTCGGAAATGATTATCAATGAAGCTTCTCTGGATCAATTGCGGAACTATGCCGTTAAAAAGGGGATGGTGCGACTGATGCAGCAGGGAATCAAACTGGCAACGGAAGGAATTGTATCTATTGAAGAAGTCCTTGAAATTACATCCATGGTCTGATCTCCGGGGATTCACCCTTATGGAGATCGTGCTGGTGATCATTCTTTTGGGGATTTTGGCGGCAGTGGCTGTTCCCCGTTTCTTTGATACCGGCAATACAGGAAAGCAGGAAGCGGAGGAAACCATCGTAGCCCTGGTGAGGGCCGGGATCGAGAGCCATTACAACCGGGCTGTCACCCGGGGTACCACGCCTCTGTATCCTGCCGCGCTGGATGGGGCATCGGACGGGGCGGCATCCTCCTCCAATCCCTTTTTTACCAACGTCCTCACCCAGCCGGTCACGGACAACTGGACCAAGAGCGGCAGTACCTACACCGGACCGGCGGGAAACAGCTATACCTATAACTCAGGCACAGGAGCTTTTCAATAATGCCAACCTTTGAATACAAAATTTTGGGAAAAAACGGGGTACCCCGCACCGAAACGGGGGAGGGACCGGGTAAGAACGAGATGCTCTCCATGCTGGAAAGCCAGGGATACATGGTGTTATCCATCAAGGAAGTGAAAGACGGTGCCGGCGGGGGAACCAAAGGCGGGACAAAATTCGGTGAAAAGGTGAAACCGGAAGATGTGAGTCTTTTTACCGATCAGCTGGCCACCATGCTCAAGGCCGGTGTCCCTCTGGTGACCAGTCTGGAAGCCATCCATTCCCAGGTCTCCAACGAAAAATTCAAAGGCATCTTATATGAAATTATCGGGGATGTGAATTCAGGGTACTCCCTTTCTGTGGCCATGCAGAAACACCCCAAGGTTTTTGACAACCTGTATGTCAACATGATCCATGCCGGAGAAGAGGCAGGGGTAATGGACACGGTTTTGAACCGGCTGAGCAATTTGATAGAATCCGATATCAAAGTTAAGCAGGAAGTCAAATCGGCCATGCGCTATCCCATGATCGTCCTTGTAGTGCTCATCCTGGCCTTTGTCGGAGCCATGGTCTTTATCATCCCGGCTTTCATGGGCATGTTCAATCAGATGGGCGCCGAATTGCCCTTACCCACCCGGATCATGATCGCCACCTCTGATTTCATGAGGAATTACTGGTGGTTGCTGGGGGCCATCGTGGCAGGGATCATCTTTGGATTCAAACGATATATCAACACGGAAAGCGGCCGTTTATGGTGGGATGGATTTAAAATGAAAGCGCCGGTCTTTGGGGATTTGATCTCCAAATCGTCTTTATCCCGTTTTGCCCACATGTTGCGGACCCTGAGCCAGAGCGGGATACAAATAGTAGATGCCATGAAAGTTGTGGCGGAAACCACGGGAAACGCGGCCTTAACCCGGGACATCCTGGAAGCCCGGAAAGACGTGATCCGGGGAAATGCCATTGCCGAATCACTGAGAAAGAGCAAGTTTTTTTCCAAGCTGGTCATCCAGATGATTGACATTGGTGAACAGAGCGGGAGCCTGGAAGAGATGATGGGCAGCATTGCCAAGCAGTACGACCGGGACGTGGATTATTCCATTAAAAAACTCTCCAGCCTCATCGAGCCCATCATGGTCATGATCATCACCGGCTTTCTCCTTATCTTCGCCCTGGGTATTTTCTTGCCCATGTGGAACATGTCTTCCATCATGTAAGGAAAGGTGTGATTTATATCACATTTGGGCAATATGAAAAAAAATGAGATAAATACATGTTTTTTTCTTGCATTTGGTTTACAAATAAACGAATATTAAATGAAACATTAAAAGGGTAAAAAATTGAAGGGAGATATCATGAAACACAGAGGTTTTACATTGATTGAGCTGGTGACGGTCATCGTCCTGCTCGGTATTTTGGCGGCGGTTGCGGTGCCGAGGTTTGTTGATGTACAAGCTGAAGCAAGAGCGGCAAATAAGCAAGCAATTAGAGCACAAATTACTAGTGCTATAAATCTAAAAATTGCAAGCAATATGGCAAGTAATGTCTCTCCTACTGTACCTGCAAGTTTTAGTTCATTAAGCGAGATTTTAAGTGATTGGCCCGAAGACTTAACTTTGGCAAGTGGAACAGCATTTGCGTATGATGGTTCAAAGTTAGTCTATACTTCTTCAACTGATGGGTACACTTTATCACAATGGCAATGATAATTAATAATGTTACTTAATTAATTAAAAAAAAAGCTCCTTTTGGAGCTTTTTTTTATAAACTTAGAAATTGTAAAATATTAGAGCTTCTGTTAATAGAATTAATTAAGCTTGTTTATGAAGAAAATAATAATCCTAAATTACTCATCATGTGAAAATAATTTACGTCTGTGCATTATAAATACTTTAATAAAACAGTATTGTATTGTCCATGTGTTGGAATCGAATCATTGGAAAAACACAAAGAATAAATTACAGTATATAAAAAAGCCACTCAAGATAATAATAAATAGTATTGGATATATTAATAAACTTATAAAATTTATTAGGAAACTTGATGATTATGATGTGATTATTATTGGATATCCTGCTTATTTGGATTTTCTTATTGTTAGGATATTTGGATATAAATATTTGAATAAGGTTATTATCGATTTTTTTCTTTCATCTTATGACACGGTTATTTTAGATCGAAAAATTATACAAAGAACTACACTTAGAGCTAAATTACTTTTTATGACTGATAAATGGCTATTGAAAAAAGGTAATAAGGTGATGGTTGATACTAATGTAAATATTGATAGATATCGAAGCATATTTGATTTAGAGAAAAAAAATATTTATCGTGTATTTGTAGGATCTTATTTTCTCTTGAACCCTTTAAAAAAAGAAATTAATAAAAAAACAAATAATAATAAGATGAATGTAGGCTGGGTTGGTTCAATAATACCTTTACATGGAATCGAAAAGATATTAGCAGTTGCTTCATTGTTAAGAGAAAAAGACTTTATCTTTCATATCATCGGGGATGATCCGGATAATGAATGGGCAGAAAGAAACTCCCCAAAACATCATAATCAGTACATTAACTTTTATGGTAGATTAAATTATCATGATAGTATGGAAATACTTTCAGAATGTGATATATGCCTGGGTATTTTTGGTGATAGTGATAAAGCGAAATCTGTCATACCTTTCAAAATTTTTGATTATATGGCTTTACGAAAAGTCATTGTTACCCAAAACTCAAGGGCAATTCAAGAACTTGGAGTACTTTCTGGATTGTTTATGGTAGATAATACAGTCAATGCACTTGTCAATCAACTAATGTGGATAAAAAAAAATATAAAGAATATTCAAATAAAGTACCCAGATATAAGACAATTGATGGAAAATGACCTTAGGAAATTTGGAATTTTAAACAATGAAAAACACTGATATTCGATATTATTCCAAAGATGACTGGTCTTTCTATATTTTTGTGAACACGGAGTTAAGCATTAAATTGCAGAAAAGAAAAAGAAAGGAAAATAATGGAATATTAGTAGATGAGAAGAATCCTAAAGCGATAGCTAATGCGGTTATAAACATTGTCGAAAACACATATTTCAGAAAAAAACTTATTGAAAGAGGCTTGGAAGATGTAGTTAAAAGGTATTCATGGGATTCAATTGCTAAAAAATACAATGATTATTATAATAATATTACAAGAAGTCATAGTTGGGATAAACATATTGAAGAATAATATTAAAGACCATAGTAAACCTGATATTTTTAATGAAAAAAACTTTGTGTTTATCATTTCAGCAGGAAGAACTGGTACGAAATTCTTAGGTGATAAATTATCAGAAATTATTGAGAATTCTTATTCAGTACACGAACCAGATGTTCTAAATGATGACTTTAAAAATATTATTAATAAAATTTACCAATTTGGTATTTATCAGATGATTATTGGGAAGTTTCTCAATAAAACGGGTATTCGAAATTTATCACAGAATTATATCTCACGAAAAATCAATATAAATCAACTTGTAACACAGTTGATTAATCATAGAGAAAAATTCTATAAAAAAATTAATAGTAATTTAATTATTGAATCGTATTCTGGATGGTATGGAGTTATTCCAGGAATTCAAAAGTTATATAAATATTATAAAATAATAATAATAATAAGAGATCCAAGAGAATGGATTAGATCAACTATAAATTGGCAAAATATTTATGGAAAAAAAGATTTTGTTCAAAAATTATCTTTTCTAAAGTTGGAGCGACTTAACCCGGAAATGACTCAGGATATGAATTATTCTATGGATTGGAAAGAGTATTCAAAATTTGAAAAACTTTGTTGGATGTATAATAGTCTCTATTCTATCATGCTTTCTGAAGCTAAAAATGATCAAAATATTGAAGTAGTAAGGTATGAGGATATTTTTAATCCTAATGGAGTTGCTTTTAAAAATATGCTGATTTTCATATCTGAGTATCCAAATAAAATATATAATATTAATAATAAAAATATAATAACTGATAAGAAAATTCATCAAACAAAAAATAGTCATTTTCCGCAGTGGCATTCTTGGGATGATTATTTAGCAAAAACACTTAATAAACATTGTCACGAGTTAATGACTAAATATGGATATGGAGAAGAAAGTGAGTGGATAGAAAAAATAAACAGATAATATTCCTAGTTTTAAAATATTTCTTAAGCATTACTATACTAGTTCCTATTATTTATTTAATATTAAAAAATAAAGAAACTATTTTATCTTTAAAAGATATCAACATATTTGGCGTATTATTATTATTATTATCATCTATTCTCGCTTATTTACCTACATCATTAGAGTTCAATATTTCTCTGAAATTATTTAATATCCCTATCAGTTATATTGAAAGCTTCAAATTAAGTTCTTTAAATAGCATGTATAATTATTTTATACCAATACGGGGTGGCAGCTTTGCCCGGGCTTACCTTTTAAAAAAGAGATATGGTCTTGATTATTCTAAATACCTCAGTTTACTTGGCGGTCTTTACTTTATTGGAATCTTTGTTTCCTCTCTTATTGCACTTCTTACTCTAAATATTCTGTTATTATTTCTTCACATGTGGTATTGTAAGTTGTATTTTTTATCACTGTTTCTTTTTCTGACTTTAATAGTACTATTTTTTTTGTTGAACAAAATAAAAACAATACAAAGTCAAAATCATAGAAATAAAGTTATAAAAGCGTTAATAAAAATTTATGTTGGTTTATCTCTCTTTAAAAAAAATCCAAAAGTAATTGTTAAAATTTCTTTAGTACAAATAATTTTAGTATTATTTCTTACACTTCGACTATATATCTCTTTTATTCTTCTAGATATTTCAGTCAGCTTTATTCATTTATTAGTCGTACAATCTTTAGTAACTTTTTCTACTATTTTATCCATAACGCCCGGAAATATCGGGATAAGAGAAGGAATTGTTGGGCTATTGTCAAACTTATTTGGAATTTCTTTACCGGGAGCTTTTATGGCTGCAGCTTTAGACAGGGTTGTGTCCATGTGTGTTGTCTTTTTGTTTGGATTTATTTCGCATTTAAATATTTTACATCAAGATCAAAAGGAACATAACATGAAATTCACGAAACATTAATATTGAGAAAAACCATGTATAAAAGTAATAGTATTGCAGTAGTAATTCCTTGTTACAACGAAGCAAAGCAGATCAGTCGAGTAATAAAAACAATTCCCAACTATATTGATCATGTTGTAGTAGTAGATGATTTCAGCAAAGATAATACGATAGAAAAGATTACGTCCATACACGATCATAGAATCATTCTCATTGAACATAAGAAGAATTTAGGGGTAGGTGCGGCGATTTCTACAGGATATAAGTGGGTTTGTAATCATGATGTTGATATTGCTGTGGTAATGGCCGGTGACGGTCAGATGGATCCGGATGATCTTCCGGCACTTCTCGATCCGGTCTGTGATGGAACAGCAGATTATTCCAAGGGAAACAGGCTCTTTACCGGAGAAGCCTACAAAATGATTCCCAAAATCCGGTTTTGGGGCAATGCCTTTCTCTCCTTCCTTACAAAAATTGCCAGTGGCTACTGGCACGTGGCGGACTCCCAGTCCGGCTATATAGCCATTAATAAAAAAGCCCTACATGCTATTGACTGGGATAAGATGTACAAACGCTACGGCCAGCCTAACGATCTGCTGGTCCGCCTGAATATCCATAATATGCGTGTTGTGGATGTGCCTGTAAAACCGGTTTATAATGTGGGGGAGACGTCCGGACTGAAGATTCGAAAAATTATTTTTACCATTCCCTTCATGTTAATCCGCATGTTTTTTACCCGTCTTTTTAAAAAGTACATGATTCGGAATTTTCACCCCCTGGTTCTCTTCTATTTCATGGGTATTTTACTCAATATTTTATCGATTCCCCTTCTGGTCCGCTTTGTCTATTACTGGATCACCGCCGGAACCATTCCCAAGGTGAATTTTCTGGCCTGGATGATGCTCACCATCCTGGGCGTCCAGTTCCTCCTCTTTGCCATGTGGTTTGACATGGAAGAAAACCGTCATTTGGAACCCGATATACTTGATAAAACATGAGAGGATTATGAAAGTCAATAAAACCTTCTATTGCCTGATTATCATTATCGTGACAACCATTGCCTACTGGAATTCATTTGATGTTCCTTTTCAATTTGATGATAGTCATGCTATACAAAATAACCCTGGAATCCGGGATCTGTCGGATTTAAACCGGGTTTTCAACTCGTTTCCCCAGCGGCCTGTGGCCCAGTTGACTTTTGCCCTGAACTACCATTTTCACGAACTGGATGTGTGGGGCTATCACCTGGTGAATCTGATCATCCATATTATCAATGCGCTTTTAGTCTTTTGGCTGGTACTCCAGATATTGAACCGCTTGAAGGAGCAAAAACGGATTTCGTTGCAAGATCCGGAGATTCTCTTCGTGGCGTTTTCCACGGGACTCCTTTTTGCCGTTCACCCCGTCCAGACCCAGGCCGTGACCTATATCGTCCAGCGCATGGCCTCCCTGGCAACTTTGTTTTATCTGTTGGCTGTGAATTGTTTTCTGAAAGGGAGGAGTCTCTTATCAAAGAAAAAATTTGCCTGGATTTGGTTTGTCCTATCCGGCCTGTCCGGACTTTTGGGACTCTTTACCAAACAAATTGTCTTTACCTTTCCCATCATGATTCTCATGCTGGAGTGGATCCTGTATGAAGATATCGGATCGTTTTTAAAGAAGCATCAGAAGAAAGCCATCATCATCGGTGTGATTTTTCTGTCATTTTTGCTTATTCTCCCGCTGGTTTATAAACTGGATTTTTCCAGGATTTTTAAAACAATACCTCCGCAACAAGGACACACCTACACATTGACTCCCTATAATTACTTTTTAACCCAGTTGCGGGTCCACATGACCTATTTACGGCTCATCTTTTTACCCGTCAACCAGCATCTGGACTATGATTATCCCATCAGTGAAAGTCTCTTCGAGTGGAAAGTCATTCTGAGTGGGTTGTTTCTTTTAACACTTTTCATCCTTGCAATTCGCTATCGAAAAAAATATCCGGTTTTCTCCATAGGGGTCCTGTGGTATTTTATCGCATCGGCTGTGGAATCATCCATTATTCCCATTCCCAATGTGATTTTTGAACATCGTTTGTATTTACCTTTTGTAGGAATTTTATTGGCTTCATTTTTAGTAGTTTTTATAAAAGTAAGGAAAAAATTAACAATTATAATATTATTAATAACAACATCATTATTGTATATGACATATGAAAGGAATAGAATATGGGAGTCAAAAAAATTGTTATGGTATGAATCTTTTTTGTTATCACCAAACAAGGCAAGAACTAAAAATAATTATGCCACATATTTATCAATACAAAACGATTATTTAAAATCATATATTATATATAAAAATACTTTAAATATTAATTCAAGTTATGAAGCTCCTTTATTAAATCTATATAAAATTTATTTAACGATAGGTGATTATAATAGTGCAAATAAACTTAATATTAATCAAAAAAAACCAGAACTTATTAATCACATATTAAATTATTATATCGATCGTGATTTTAAAACAAAGGTAAAAGAATATTTACTAGATATAAATATTAATAATGTAAAAAGTAGTAATATAAATGTATTGATAAAAGCATCAGAAATTGTAGACTTACAAAACGTAAGTGATAATCTTATTAATTATGCAGATAGTGTTGGAATAATTAATAACGATCTAAAAAATTATTATACTTATTATCATAACATAACCAATACAAATAAAAATATTAATAATATGATAGAAAAAATAGAAAATAATAAAATTAAATCATTATTACTTTTTAATCTTAGCCGTAAATTTACTGTTGAAAAGGATTATAAAACAGCCCTGAATTATATCATGGATGCCCTGGAACTGGATAACCGGCCGGAGTTTTATCATTTACGGGCAGCAATATTCTTCAATGTAGGAAATTATCTTTACGCCGCCATGGATTACACATCGGCCTTTAAACTCACGGGGGATCCGGAATTTGTAAAATACAGGGCTATGTGCTATGAGCGGATGGGACATGAGGAGAGTGCGAAGAATGAGTGGCGGTATTATGAGATTTTGACGGAGAAAGAGGGGGAGAAGGGGGAGATCCCTGAGAGTACGCTGAGTGTGGGGGAGGAGTGATGCCTCCCGCTGAGATGCAGAGACGCGGAGATTTTTTTATAACCTCCCGCTGAGATGCTGAGGTGCAGAGAGTATTTATATTTAATCCCGCAGAGATTCTGAGAATGCAGAGGGTATTTATATTTAGTCCCGCAGAGATTCTGAGAACGCAGAGGGATTTTTAATTATTCCCGCGGAGGGCGCAGAGATGCAGAGGGTTTTAATTATTCACGCGGAGGGCGCAGAGATGCAGAGGGTTTTAATTATTCACGCGGAGGGCGCTGAGGTCGCAGAGGGATAGGTTAGAATAGATGGCTGAGTGCGCGGAGCCGCGGAGATAATTGAGTTTATCCTTGGATTTGATTTAAAGAATTATTATCCTTAATATGTATCAATAATAATAGAAATTGTATATCGGGGGGATGGTATATGACGGAAAATGAGATCGGGACACTTGCCATTGCTTCTGCGATTGCGGTTCACCGGGAATTGGGCCCCGGTTTGCTGGAATCTGTGTATCAGAAAGCTCTGCTCTATGAGTTGATTCAACAGGGTCTTTCTGTAAAAGCACAGGTCAATATCCCGGTAAAATATAAACGTGAAATTATGGATATTGGATTCCGGGCGGATATTTTAATTGAAAATAAAGTCCTCCTGGAACTTAAATCCGTTGAAAAAATTCAGGATGTCCACAAAAAACAAGTACAAACATACCTTAAACTGACCCGTTTGAAATTAGGATATATTTTTAATTTCAATACACCTTTGTTGAAAAACGGCATTGTCCGATGCGTCAACGGTCTGGATGATTAATTCTTTAAAATAATGAGACAATTATGTTACATTGTGCCATGATCTATAATGAAATATTATGAATAAATTATTAAAAAACAATTCTTCCTCCCCTGTGAAATATGCTACGCTTATGTCACGGGGCAGGCACTTTCACTCTCAGCGAGCTCTGCAGGAGAATAAAAAGAATCTCAGCGACTCTGCGTCCTCAGCAGAATATTTAAAGAATTTCTCCGCGTCTCCGCGTTCTCAGCGGGAGGTAAAAAAAAATCTCTCTACTTCTCCGCGCCCTCTGCGGGAGGCAAAAAAAAACCTCCGCATCACCACTGGAAAAGACATTTATTATCCGAAATCAAATTCATCAATTCATCATTCAATTCATCATTCATCATTCATCATTCATCATTCATTAAACAGAGGCTTCACGCTTATCGAGATCGTCGCTATCGTTATCATCACCGCCATCCTGGCCGTTGTGGTCCTGCCCAATATGTTCTCCGGCTACTCCTCCGTGAAAGTCTCTACAGCCTTAGGACAGGTAGCCGACGATATCCGCTATTGCCGGGAAGAGGCGGAAGCCACCCGGGATACGTGCTGGATTTCCTTTGATGTGGCCAATAACCGCTATACGCTCTACCGGCACTATCCCTCGGGGACCATCCTGACCAATCCCGTGACCCAGGAAAACTTTCAGGTCCAGTTGGGACAGGGATCCCTGGATGGATTAACCCTTTCAGCCGTTTCATTTACCGCCCCGGCTTCCAATCACCTGGCCTTTACACCCTTCGGGACACCGGTAGGAGGGGGGAGCATCACCCTGAACGGCTCAAGGGTGATAACGGTGGAAGCAGAGACGGGAACACTTGATATCCAATAGAAACTTATCGTATATTTATTTATGATAAATCATGTAAAGAAACCATGGGAAAGAATTGGGGGCGCACTGCATTCGTTTCAAATATTTGAGCTAGTTCGGCAATATTATAGAAGTTGGAAGTTGGAAGTTGGAAGTTGGAAGTTAGGAGTTGGCGTCGCCGCGCTCCTGCGCTCTCTCGTCCCTCACACCCCGCCCCTCGCACCTTGCTCCTCGTCTTCTCCGCACCCTCAGCGTAATAATAAAAACGTCCGCATCTCTGCGCCCTCCTCGGGAGGTAAAAAAGATATCTCCGCGCCTCTGCGGCCTCTGCGGGAGGAAATAAAACCGACTGCATCTCAGCACTCTCAGCGGGCTGGCTTCTCCCTCATTGAAGTGGTCTCCTTCGTGGTGATCGTAGCCATCTCCTTTGTGGTCCTGGTCCTGGTTTTCCGGAATGCCGGTGATTTTTCCATGAAGGGCGACCTTCTCACCCAGGCGTCCCAACTGGCGGTCCACCGTATGGAAACCATCCGGAGCGATACCTTTGACGGCATCGATACCTGGGATGAGGTAACCACAACCCACGGATCCATCACCGTGACCTCCTATGTCTACTATGTGGATCCAACCACAGACCTTGTCACAGAAGTAGCGGGTCCTACCACCATGAAACGCATTGTGGTCCAGGCAGCCAGTCCGGAGACGGATACGGTCACAATTACATCATTATACTATCAAAGACCCGGGATTGTGTACTGATGAAAAGTCATCCCAAAGGATTTACGCTCATTGAAATGCTGGCGGCCATGGTGATTGCGGTTGTCGTAGGTTCCCTGACCTATCAGATCATTGGAAATATGGCGGATATCTACGCCCATATCACCGCCCGGAATCAGCTCACAAGCCTGATCCGCCAGGTGGATGACCGTTTGGTATTGGAAATACGGCAGGCGGCGACTATCAATACGGCCTCAGCCCAGGCGTTTGAATTTGTGACCTCCGGCAGCAATACGGTTCGATACGAAATTACATCGGGACAATTACAACGGCAACTGAACGGCGGGACTGCCCGGACACTGGTTCCGTCAGAAAATTTAAATGCCACCGGGTCCGGATTTACCTATTATGATGCTTCCATGACCGTTGAAACGATACCTGACAGCATTAAATCGGTGCTGGTGACCCTGAACCTGGTCTCCGGCAGTGAAACATATACCCTGAATCAGCATATCTTGCTTGAAAACAGGAGGGGGTTATAAAATGAAAATGCATCAAAAAATAAAAGCCTATCCCGGTGTCGCCCTGACGGCGGTGGCGCTGGTGGTGGTGATCCTTTTCGGGATTATGGGGACCTTTTTGCTCTATATCAGCTCCTCGGGCGGACTCAGTGCCGCCGGATTTCTGAACGGACACAAGGCGTATTATATCGCCGATGCAGGGATTGAATATGCCCTGAATGAATTGGCTGTGACAGATACGATTGTGAATGAAACCGTTTCCTTTGGTGACGGGCAGTTTACCATTACCAATACAGCCTTAACTGATACAACCTTTCGTCTCCGCTCTGTGGGAAGTATAGGAAAATACACCCGGAATATTCAAATGGATTATTATTATGTTAATATTGAGCCGGTTCCCTTTGAGGGTGCCAATCTTGCAATGGATCTGACAGATTGGGAAGGCAGCGGAGATATTTCTGGAGAATTTGATGGGACGGAAGTACCAGTTGTAGCCGATACTGCAGGAGAAAGCATCATTGAAGCAGGAAACGATGATCCCTTCACCATATCCGCCTGGATTCGGCTGAATCCATTGTGGGATGATCCTGATAATGTAATGGTTATTGCAAGCCTTTACCAGGATGAAGATAAGACTTATGCCCTCTTTTTGGAAGGTGGAACCGTTTCTGGTGATGTTGTAGCAAAGGTTGCCTTGAGATACAGGGATGTTGTATTTGTTGCTGATAATTCAGACGTCAATGACGGAGAATGGCATTTGGTAACCGGAACGGCCGTACGAAATGGTAATACCATATCTTGCAGGATTTTTGTGGATGATACTGAATATGCAGATTTGACACAAAGGGCACCAGGAAATCCTGTTACCGGAGATGTCGTTTATGTCTCTATCGGATCCTGGAGTCCTGGTGGTGGAGACTATTTCTCTGGAAGTATTAGCTCAGTTGGTGTTTATCAAGAAACCCTTACTGAAGAAGATGTCTCAGAAATATATTATGCTAATCCTGATGTCAGTGGCTCTGCAGGAAGTCTTATTACCCAGATTTTAACTGTGAGTGAGTTTTGAATGTTGAGTCGTTAGTTGGCAGTGGACAGTCGTCAGTCGGCAGTCGTCAGTCGGCAGTCTGTAGGGGATTGATTCGATTGAATAGATTGATTGGATTGCCTGCCCCGTGAAATGAGTGCAGCGTATTTCACAGGGGATTCGATTGGAGGATTGGATGATTGGACCCCTTGTCACGCGTTACGGGTTACGCGTCACTTTTTCAGTCGGCAGTCGGCAGTCGAAAGACAGTAGCGAGGTACGAGTAGCGAGGGACGAGTCCTGTAAAATGGGACCCGGTTTACCGTATATCACGGGGGATTGATTAGATTGGGATGATTGGTTTGATTGGATTGATTGTTCTACTTGTTTCATGTAATGCCTGACGAAATTGGTTGGGAACGTCAATGGACGGAGGGGCTGAAAAAGTTCATAGCTTTCCTCGCTACTGACTTTCGACTTTTGACTTTTGACTTTCGACTTAAACCCCAGGAGCGAAGCGACGCCAACTTCAGACAGGCCGCAGTCTGTCCCTACATCTTCCAGCTTCCAACTTCTGATAAAACTGCGCAGCAGTGTTTGAACGCCGTCAGGCGTTGGAATACCGCATAGCAGCTATTGAACACCGCAAAGCGGTGATTGAATCCCTCACTGCGCTCGATGTTCTAAAAGATATTGATAAAATATCGCTTTTTATGCAAATCATGTCTCTTTCACGAAACCCAATTCATCATTCATCATTCAATTCATCATTCATCATTCAATTCATCATTCATCATTTATCATTTATCATTCATTCATGGCAGACAGGTTTTTAATCTGCACTTAAAGAGAGCTGTTCGGCGATCGTCTCCTGGTCCACCCGGAGCCAGACATCATTTTCCTTAAATTCACTCATGTTGATAAGTTGGCGGGTTTCATCCAGGACACTCAACTGGTCCACCGGATAGTGATATGCCATGTATTCCGATCCCATAGGACGGATTAAAACAATTTGTTCGTCGCCTTCCTTGCTGTCTTTAGTCCCTTCGTAGAGGATCATCTCATCAGGTTCCAGATGGTTGGAGACACGGAACATATATTTGAGGATTTCCAGGGTCACATCATCAAAACCATCGTCGATGATGCGGATTTTTTCCAGGAAATCGGGGAAATTATAGACGGACCGGAGGATATAATCATCGCCCATGGCTTTCACCAGTCCCAACGATTCGGGATCAAATTCCGGCACGTCGCCGTTTTCATCGGGATATCGGAGGAGAATCATCATTTTTTCATCCAGATCGTGGTAAATCATATCGAATTTGACAAAAACCGCTGCCTGACATGCTTCACAGACCATGGTGGTTAAGTCACCATGCATTAACTTCTCTTTCAGTTCCGGATTTTTGGATGCGTTCAGACTGTCCCATACTTCAAACGGCTGCTGGTGTCCGCAGGTTGGGCACGTAATCCTTTCCTCATGTGAGCTGCTCATCAAACCCCCTCATTGTTTTTTGGGAATTTACAATACTGAAGGGGAGAAGTCACGGGGGAATTGGGAATGGAGAATTGGGAATGGAAAATTGAGAATTGATAATTTAGTCGACAGTGGACAGTCGGCAGTCGTCAGTTGGCGCAGATTGATTAGATTGGTTTGATTGATTTGATTGGGGGATTGGCACTTCGCTGCGCTCCGCATTCAATCGCCTTCGGCGTTCCACGATTCAAATATATCATTGCGTTCGATATTCAAGGGAATTGGAAAAAAAGTATCGTTAATTATAAAAAATCGATTCTTTTCTCACGAAACCTAACTCATCATTCATCATTCAACTCATCATTCATCATTCAATTCATCATTCATCATTCAATTCATCATTCATCATTCATCATTCTTCATTCTTCATACCCTCATTCCCATTTCCAATTCTCAATTTTCAATTGTACATTTCAATCTATGTCGGATAAGGAAAAACTCACACCCCTGATGCGCCAGTATAAAGCCGTGAAGGCCAAACACACGGATAAGGTGGTGCTTTTTCGCATGGGGGATTTTTATGAGACCTTTGAGAACGATGCCAAAATCGCCAGCCGGGTTTTGGGAATTACACTCACCAAACGGAGCAACGGAAAAGCAGCAGATACGCCCCTGGCCGGTTTTCCACACCATGCCCTGGACGCCTATCTCCATAAATTACTGAAAGCCGGACTTAAGGTGGCCATCTGCGAACAACTGGAAGATCCGAAACTGGCCAAAGGACTGGTAAAACGGGATATTACGGAGATTGTAACACCGGGTACGGCGGTAAATGATAAGTTTCTCCAGAGTGGTGAAAATAATTTCCTGGGCGCCTTGTGGCTGGGGGATCACAGCGGTGTTTTGGCCTTGTCCGATATTTCCACCGGGGATTTCTTTTTCCTGAAGGATTCCAAAAAGAAAATCCGGGACTATTTTAATGCCCGTCCACCGTCAGAACTCCTTTACAGTGATGAGCAGCAGGAGATAATTAAATCCTTTATTCCCCATTATGGTGGACTCAAAACACCTCTTCCGGACTGGATTTTCGATACGGTATACGGCCGGGAACAGATCAACGGCCATTTTCGCACCCATTCCCTGAAGGGACTCAGCCTGGAGGAGGGAAGTGTTGAAATCCGGGTTATCGGAGCGGTCCTCCATTATATCAAAGAGAATTTTCAGCGTCAACTGGCTCACATTACATCGGTCCGGCGGATCCACCTGAATGAGTATATGGGACTGGATCAGTATACCATCCGGAATCTGGAGGTTTTCAGACGCCTGTCCGGTGAAACGGGAGAGGGGACCCTGATTCATGTCCTGGATCAGACCAGCACATCTATGGGAGCCCGTCTGTTAAGAAACTGGTTGTTACAACCTCTGCAGGATATTAAGGCCATTGAACGGCGCCTGAATTATGTCTCCCTCTTTCTGGATCAGCCCAAGCTTCTGGAGGATATTCAGACCATCCTCCGGGAAATACCCGATATGGAGCGGTTAACTGCCCGATTAAGTTCAGGTAAAATCAATCCCCGGGAGATAGTCCAGTATGGAAAAGGGATGGTACACTGTCTGGCTCTGGGTCAACTGATGCAAAACCATTTGGATTTTTCCCTGAGTAATCCCGGAGATTTACAGGCCGTAGCAGAAAAAATCCGGGATGCCTTTGAAGAAAATCCACCGGTGCAGATTTCCGACGGTTATGTGTTTAAAAACTCCTGGCATGAGGATTTGAAATCTCTCCGGGACATCGCTTATCACGGGAAGGATTTCCTCCTGAATCTTCAGAATACGGAACGGGAGCGCCTGGGGATACCCAGTCTGAAAGTAAGTTATAACCGGGTTTTCGGATACTATATCGAAATTACCAAAGCCCATACCGGAAAGGTCCCCGGGGATTATATCCGAAAGCAGACCCTGGTCAATTCGGAACGGTATATTACCCCGGAATTGAAAGAATACGAGGAGAAAATTCTCACAGCAGAGGAAAAACTCCTGGAATTGGAATCCCGCCTGTTCAAAGAATTCACCGATGAGCTGACTCAATCCATCGAATTAATACAGACCAATGCCCGGATTGTGGCAGAGCTGGATGTGCTGGCTTGTTTTGCCGAACTGGCAACCCGTCACCAATGGGTCCGTCCTGAAGTGACCGAAGAGACATCCCTTGAGATTAAAGGGGGCACACATCCGGTGGTACAATCTTTGCTCCCGCCGGGAGAATCATTTATCCCCAATGATGTATACACGGACACGGAAAGCGATCAAATCCTCATTATTACTGGTCCCAATATGGCCGGTAAATCCACCTATCTCCGGCAAATCGGTTTGATCGTCCTCATGGCCCATATCGGATCCTATGTACCTGCCGTCAGTGCCCGTATCGGCCGGGTGGATAAAATCTTTACCCGGGTGGGTGCCAGTGATAACCTGGCTTTTGGCGAAAGCACCTTCCTCACGGAAATGATCGAAACGGCCAATATCCTCAATACGGCGACAAAACGGAGTCTTATCCTTCTGGATGAAATCGGCCGGGGGACCAGCACGTATGACGGCCTGTCCATCGCCTGGGCGGTGGTGGAATATCTCCATAATTCTTCAGATGTGGCGGCCCGTACCCTTTTTGCAACGCATTATCATGAATTAACAGAGTTGGAACAAATTCTGGAGCGGCTGAAAAATTACAATGTGGCGGTCCGGGAATACGGGGATCAGGTGGTCTTCCTCCGGAAAATTATCCCTGGTGGTGCCGATAAATCCTACGGGATTCATGTAGCCCAGATGGCAGGAATTCCCCTTGAGGTGGTGAACCGGGCGAAAGATATACTCCATGGGCTATCAGGAAGTGACCATATACTCCCGGATGGTCAGAAAATGGTGAAACCCTCCATCAAAGGCACAGAACAGGCTGTTCAACTCAGTATTTTCGAAGCAGAGGAACATGAGGTCCTTAAAGAAGTTAAAACCATCAAAATTGAAGAAATGACACCCCTGGAAGCACTGCAAAAACTCAATGAACTCAAGAAAAAACTCTAAAATCTTATTCGTCCTGGCCGGCTTGCTTTTTATTGTAAGTTCTGTCTCTGGAAAATCCCCTTTCCGCTCTTATGGAAATGACCATCTGGAACTCACCGGTGGACCGGGAGGCAGTGTGTTTGGACAGCTGTGGGGACTCTATCATCAGGGAAGTGACAATGTCCGGTACAATCCCCTGGCATTGGAGCCGGATAACGGGCATCATCTGTTTCTTTTTCATGCTTTGCTGTATCATCAGCTGGTTACGGCATCCAGCGGAGCTTATACATTCACCCTTTTTCAGGATAAACCGGCTGCATTCATGATATCCCGTGTGGGTGTGGATCATATTCCCGATACACGCAATGCCCTGTTGGATTGGGGACATGACGGGATGCCGGGTACGGGCGATGACGGTGAGGGAAACGGTCTGCTGGATCCAGGCGAACGGCTGGATTATGATCAGGTTTCCTATCACTCATCAGGCATTACCACCCTTGCCCTGGGGACTTCTTTACGGAAAATCGGTGGATTTGAAACGGGAGTGACAATCCAAACCATCATGATGAATCTTATCGCGGAGGATGGTTTTGGCCTGTCCTTTGATCTTCATGCCTATAAAAAGGGGGATAAGCTTCACAGCTTGTATGCCCTCAGACAGCTTCCCACAGGTGTAACAGCCTTTTCTGACGGCTCGGTACAACTTTACGCCCCGTATCTGGAAAGTGCCTGGAGCCTGCCCCTGGAATTTGGCCCCTTTGGAATGAAACCCGGGCTTACACTTCGTTTTACACCAGGATACAATCGGGATGAAGGGGTGAACCTTGGGGGCCTGGGCAATCTGACTTTCCGTCCCGGACTGCTTATGGATTACCGAAACCTTCTCTCCCTGGGCACAGCCTACGATTCCCGAAATGTATTTTCCCTCTTTACAGCCATTTCACTGAAACCCCTGACCCTTGAATATGCATTTCGCATGCACAGTCATGAACTCCTGGGGAACAGTCACCTGGTGGCGATATCCTTTGATCCGAAGTTTTTGCTTGAGGAGAGTTGAGAGTTAAGAGTGATGAGTAGTAGCGGCAGGACGTGTCCTGCCGCTGAGTCTGAGTTGGGAGTTTTGAGTTTGGTTTTGTGGACCTGAGTAGTTTTTTATGTATTGGCGATACTTGATGATTGGGAAAACGTTTGTATCGTAAAAAAGGCATTTTATCGTTATCTGCTAATATATGATGTTTAATATTATTTTGTTTGTGTGCATGAATTGTATTACTTTTTTTCATGGCTAAAAGTATCATTGCAGAAAAAACCCTGGATTTCTCGGTGAATGTTGTCAGGGCATCCCAATTTTTAAATCAGGAAAAACATGAATACGATATATCCCGTCAGCTTAAAAGAGCCGGAACATCTATTGGAGCCAATGTATCAGAGGCTCTGAATGCTTCATCCCGGAAAGACTTTATTCATAAAATGACTCTTGCTTTGAAAGAAGCCAATGAAGCCTTCTATTGGATTCAAATATTAAAACGGACAGATTACAATCATGAAATCATATCAAACCTGGAATATCCCTGTCATGAAATTATAAAAATCTTAAGATCCATCATTCTCACATCAAAAAACCGCCTCAATCATTCCACCCTAAAAGATAGTCAATAACGAAAAACGTATCTAACGCACTCAATCAAACTCTCCACTCATAACTTGTACTCAGCGGCAGGACGTGTCCTGCCGCTACCACTCATCACTCTCCACTCTCCACTCTACAAAGTCAATCATAATTCCAATAGACGGCAAAACCGTCCCCGTTGTGTTTTCAATTGTTTTCAACTGATACCGGTCTATGCCATCTTCTCCTGTGACGATGATGCGGTTGCCATTATCATCAGTTTCGGGGAGGACGATATCTGACAGTTGAGCCTGGTAATTATAAACATTTTGGATATCCAGATAGAGCATAAGGGTCCAGTTGCGCAGGTAAATCCGTTTATCCACCCGCAAATCCAGTTGATGGAAGGGTTTTAATCGTGCCTGGTTAAAGCGTGAGTAATCCAGAAAAGGCTGTTCCCGGGTCTGCCAGGCAGTGACGATGGCCGATTTTTCCAGATCATAGGGAGTTGTCGGGAGTCCGCCCACATATCGCCATTTCCCGCCGATCTGCCAGCCATTACCAAATGAACGGATGACTGTCATATTCAACAAATGTTTGCTGTCCCAGGCGGAAGGTGTGTATTCATCAAACTGATTCACAAATTCACTCCGGACCAGTGTATAGGAGATATTGATATTCAGTGAATTATCCGGTTTGTATCGAAAGAGGAATTCTGCCCCGTAAGCGCGGCCTTCGCCATCCGAGCGGACGGCCTCATCGCCGATCACCCCAAAATCCGCCCCTTTATTGGCCAGACTGATGGAATCCCGGATGGAAACAGGATAATTGTTGTATGTTTTATAGAAAGACTCAACAGTAAACTGGGATTGTGGGTTCAGGCGGTATTCAATACCCCCGATCAGATGGTCGGACGTGATGTAACTCATTCCCGTTTCCTGATTTACCAAAGTACCTGTATTGTCCTTATATCCAAAAGACGTATAGGGTGGGCGCTGATAATATCGACCTGTGTTGAAATTCAGATTCAGGCGGTCGGACAGGGAATAGGAGAGGGAAAGGCGCGGTGAAAACTGTTCCAAAGGATTGGACATGGCCGATGAATAGTTATTTCCATCCATGCGCAGACCTATGGATGCCGTCAGTCTTTCATTGAAAAAATTCCGGCTGTACTGGCCGAATACACCATATATCCACAGATACACCTCTGTATTGTAGCTCAGTTCAAAAAGCTGGTTATTGAGAAAATCTTTCCGGTACGTCTCGTTATCATACCGGGCAAGTTCCAGATTTCCTCCCCAGGTAAAGCGCTGCCCATTCCGTCGGGTAATCCGTTCATAGCGAAATTTGTTTTCACTTTCATCCGAGCTGTAATCCAGGATTTTATTGGATGGAAGGGATTCATCGTTGTTCAGGTATTTGTAGGAAGTATTCCGGAGCATATTCCGGCTGAATACCCAATTGCTGAAGGAATTGTTTTTATGGAAATGGGTATAAACGGCTCCCAGGGTATAATTCCATTGCTCATTTACCGGAATATTGTTCAAAATGTACTGTTGTTCTTCATCGGGATTTTCAATGTCCAGATTCAGTTCAAACTGGTCGATTGCCCCAAGGCCGATGATTGTCAAAGAGTTTTTGGCATCAAAGTTTATTTTGGTTTTGAACTGGAAATCGTTATAGGTAGGGAGGAAGGGGAGTCCGATGATACCAAAGAGAAATTCAAGGTAAGAGCGTCGGGCGGAAAAGATGAAGGATGTCTTTTCGTTGAGAGGTCCGTCCAGGGTCAGGGCCAGGTCCGAAGCTCCCACGACAGCCCTGCCGGTGAGTTTTTCCCGGTTGCCCTCTTTTTGACTGAAATTGAATACCCCGCTCAGGGCATTACCCCGGTTGGTGGGAAAAGCACCGGCGTAATAGTCCACAGACTGAATAAAGTCCGGATTGATGATCCCAACCGGTCCGCCCGAAGCTCCCTGTGTGGCAAAATGGTTCAGATTGGGAATTTCCACACCGTCCAGATAAAAACGGCTCTCATTGGGTCCCCCGCCCCGGACGATTACATCATTCCGGAAGGCTGCCGTGGATGCAACACCCGGGAATGACTGTATGATTTTGGACAGATCACGGTTTGCCCCGGGATTGTTCTCGATATCACCAACGCCAATGGTCCGTAGTGATAGGGGAGCTTCTTCCGTCTTGGGAAACACACTGGGACGGACCTGAATCTGTTCAAATTCCAGAGCCTGAATTTCCATGGGGAGTTCAATATATGCCGGACGGGCGAAATTCACCTGGAATTCTTCCGAATAGGTGGTTTTAAAGCCGATAAAAGAAGCCATAAGTCGATAAAAGCCCGGTTCAAGACCATAAATGACAAAATTCCCATCTAAATCTGTGGCCGCACCATAATCTGTATCCAGAACTACCACATTGGCGAAGGCAATCGGTTCGTTGCTCACGGCCTGAAATACCCGTCCACGGATCACGGTTGATTGTCCATACAGGGAAACGGCCAGGATCAGGAGTGGTATAAATTTTTTCATGATCCATCTCCCATCCGGACACTTACCTCACGAATGATATCCAAAGCAGTCGTCAGGGTACTGAGGTCTGTGTATAATTTGCCGTTTTTCCCGCCGTAATGGCTGTGACCGATGGGATTCAGATAGTACAGCTCCGAGGGATCGTGTGAATCAATCATCACCGAATAGACCAGAGCCGGCTGGCTGGAGCTTTTATAATCAAAATCATCCGGATATTTATTGTTATGCCAGTATGGGTTCCAGTCCCAGGTTTGATTGATTTCCAGCATAAACCGGTAGGGAAGTTCAGGTTTAATATCACTTTTCAGCGTCAAATAAAATTCTCCCCGGGGAGTGGCACCTGTAAATCCATCTGCGGCAGGGTTTTCCGGGACAGGCATATCACCCTCACCATTTTTCAGAATGCCGCTTTTATGCAGCCAGTAGGGGAGGGTTGCCCTGCGGATAGAAATTCCGGGTTCATCTTTCCATCGGCCTGCATCCAATTGACCGTGACCAAACCAACCAGTTGCCAGGGATTGGGTAACATAAAGAGTCTGAATGAAATCCCCTTCCGCAGTTTCAAGCCAGATGGCAAAGGTAGGGTGATTGTGGGCTTTACCGGGGACGAAATGAAGGGTGTACGTTTGACCCTCACCTGCAGGATTAATCTGGAAAATCTCGACATTTTTTTTGGCATCTTTATTTTCACTCAATCCGCTGCATGCGGTTAGAATGAAACTTATGAGGAGAAGTAACAACCTTTTTTTCATGCGAACTCCGAATTTTGGACATATGATAAATATTTATGAGAAATGTTACTTTATGTTGAGTGTTTACTGAGTTCACTGTTCATGGGTTCATGAAGCTGTATCATCATAACCTTATTTTCTTGTCCAATTTCCCCTCGTCTCCTCGTATCTTCATACTCCTTTCTTCCAAGAAGTGCATCAGTAACAGTAAATAGTAAAAATATGCAAAAGTAGATGATGATAATATATGAAAAATTCTATTATTAAGCCCCCCCGGGGATAAAATATCGCCAAAGTTTATGAAATGCAAGAATATATTATAAATAATATAAATGAGTGTGTTCGTGTAGCTGTTGGTCATATGAAGAACATTTATCTCAGAAATTTTGAGAATTTAAATTACCATTTGATGATAACCAGGTAAGTTTTTTTCAGGAAATTCCCGGAATATCTGTAGATTATAAATAGAGCAGAAAAAACAGGAGGGGTGACATGAAAGGGAATAAAGTCCTATTGAGTGTTTTATTATTTACGTCGTTGGCTTGGGGACAGGAGGGGAAGATGCTTTCGAAAGCCATTGGTTTTGCCGGGGGATTGATCAGCGGATCCGGTTTTTCCTATCGGAAAATTGATGAGAAAGGGGGATATCAGATCAACGGAGGACTCGTTGGCTGGAACCGGAATGAGACACTGCCGGCTGAAAGTGCTTTGTGGTATTCGGATTATGTAGTGACGGAATATGCTTGGAATATGTATATCAATGGAAATGTCGGCGTGAATCTTTATAAAACTCTTCGCAAAGCAGAGAAATCCACACTCTATCTGCTTTGTGGATCAGCCATTTATATTGATGCAGAGGAAGAAACAAGCCGCAAACATCAATATGGACAGTATATTTCCCCGGAAAAAAACACATGGGATACGAACTTACAGGTGAACGCCGGGGCCGGATTCGGATTTGAATACCACATTACCGAAAACATCCATCTGGCTCTTGAATGGCCACTCACTCTCTCGATTGGCGGAGAAACGGATTTTCAAATTATCATGTACATTCCTCAGGGGGGGATACACTATTATTTTGAATGATGAATGATGAATGATGAATGATGAATTGAATGAAGAATGATGAATTGGGTTTCGTGAAAGAGACATGATTTGCATAAACAGCGATATTTAATCTATATCATTTTTAAGCACCTTACAATGATCGGTGTTCAATAGCCGCTATGCGGTATTCCAACGCCTGACGGTGTTCAAACGCTGCTGCGCAGCTTTATCAGAAGTTGGAAGTTGGAAGATGTAGGGACAGGCTGCGGCCTGTCTGAAGTTAGCGTCACTTCGCTCCTGATGGGTGGTTCAGGGGCTCAGGTTCCGACTGTCGACTGAATATCCCGGTCACACCTGCAATACTTCTTTTCCAAACATCCAAATCTTTGTGTGATTTCAAAACAAATCTCTATTTTAAACACTCTACTAACATATTCTAATATTCTTCGCTCTAAAGAATAATTATCCCACAAAAACCCCTTTTCACTCGTCACGCGTCACGCGTCACTGCCCTGATCCCATTTCACGGAGCTCGCACCTCGTACCTCGCACCTCGTACCTCGCACCTCGCTACTTTCTGCCGACTGCCGACTAAACAACGTCCAAAAGTAATTGTATGAACAGATGAAGGTATGTATATTATACGAAGTTTGAAAATTGACAATGTAACGATGAGAGAAAAACTGAAAACCCATGACAGACACAATAAAGATTACCCTTCCTGACGGTAGTGTTCAGGAGTTTCCCATAGGATCGACCCCTTACGATGTGGCTTTATCAATCAGTGAAGGACTCGCAAGGAACTGTCTTGCCGCAAAAGTAAACGGTAAGCTGATTGATTTGAAACGTCCCTTGCTAAATGATTCGGAAATTCTGCTGATTACCTATAAATCCCCTGAAGCCCATGAAATACTTCTCCACAGTACAGCCCACATTATGGCTCAGGCGGTTCAGCGGCTTTTTAAGGATGTGAAAGTGACCATCGGTCCGGCCATCGAAAACCGGTTTTATTACGATTTTGATGCCCCGGACCCTTTTACCGAAGAGGATCTGGATAAGATTGAAAAGGAAATGGAAAAAATCATTTCCGAAGATCTTCCGGTCACCCGCCGGGAAGTGACCCGTGATGAAGCGATCCGTTTCTTTGAAAACCTGGGTGAGACCTACAAAGTGGAGATTATTCGTGAAATCCCGGAAGATGAGATTTTATCCATCTATACACAGGGAGAATTTTCTGATCTTTGCCGCGGTCCCCATATTCCCTCAACCGGCAAAGTCCCGGCCTTTAAACTCTTAAGTGTGGCCGGCGCCTATTGGCGCGGTGATGAACGGAATAAAATGCTGTCCCGGATTTATGGAACGGCTTTTCCTGACAAAAAGGGACTCAAGAATTATCTGAATTTCCTGGAGGAAGCCAAAAAGCGGGATCACCGGAAACTGGGACGGGAACTGGATCTTTTTGATTTTTCCGACCGGGTAGGCCAGGGACTCACTTTATGGTTCCCAAAAGGGGCAACGCTCCGAAAAATTATTGAAGATTTCTGGCATGTGGAACACCGGAAAGCCGGTTATGAACTGGTCCAGACTCCCCATATTGGTAAGGCGGAACTTTGGGAAACGTCCGGACATCTGGGTTTCTATAAAGATTCCATGTATAGTCCCATGGAGGTTGAAGGCCAGGATTACTACATCAAACCCATGAACTGTCCCTTTCATATTATGATTTTCAAACGCCGGCAACATTCATACCGGGATTTGCCTGTCCGCTATGCTGAACTGGGAACGGTGTATCGTTATGAAATGTCCGGGGTTTTACATGGACTCATGCGGGTCCGGGGATTTACTCAGGATGATGCCCATATCATCTGTACACCGGATCAGTTAAATGAAGAAGTGGAAAAACTCATCCAGTTCTCTTTTGATTATTTGAAAACCTTTGGATTTACCGAATTTGAAGTCTACCTATCTACACGCCCTGAAGGAAAATCTGTCGGTGATCCGGCGGATTGGGAACAAGCCCAGGCATCCCTGAGGGCATCTCTGGAAAAGAAAGGGGTTGATTTTGAAGTAGATGAGGGAGGCGGTGCCTTTTATGGACCTAAAATTGATATAAAAATCAAAGATGCCATCGGCCGCTTATGGCAATGCACCACCATCCAGTTTGATTTCAACGAGCCGGAACGCTTTGATATGGAATACACCGGCACGGACGGGAACAAACACCGGCCTTTTATGATCCACCGGGCTATCATGGGTTCTCTGGAACGCTTTATCGGGATTCTTATTGAAGATACAGCCGGACATTTCCCCATGTGGCTGGCTCCGGTCCAGGTGAAACTTTTGCCGATTGCCGATCGTCACCTGGAATATGTCCGTGAAATCGCCGATTCTCTCTTTCAAAAGGGAATCCGGGTGGAAATAGATGACCGTCAGGAGAAAATAGGTGCAAAAATACGCGATGCGGAATTGAATAAAATCCCATTTATGTGTATAATTGGAGATAAAGAAGTGGAAGATCGCCTGGTCAGTGTCCGGCAACACCGGAAAGGGGACCAGGGTTCACTTCGTTTCGATGAGTTTATTAATTGGATGCAGGAAGCATCAAGACCTGAATATACGGAATAGGTTCAGGTCTGTCAGTTAACCCGAAACAAAGGAGAGACTATTTCGAAAAAAGATGACAGCCAACGAATCAATCAGGAGATTCGTGCTCCAAGAGTTCGACTGATTGAAGAAAATGGCAATCAAATTGGTATCGTAAGCATACAAGAGGCGCTCAGAGAAGCTGAAAAAAGAGAGTTGGATCTGGTGGAAATCTCCCCGGATGCAAATCCCCCTGTATGCAAGATACTTGACTTTGGAAAGTATAAGTATCAACAGCACAAGCACGAGAAGGAAAACCGGAAGAAACAGCACGTCGTGCAGATGAAAGAGATCCGGTTCAGACCCGGAACCGATGTCCATGACATTGAGACCAAAGCCAAAAAGATCCGCAAGTTTATTGAAGACGGATCCAAGGTGAAAATAACGGTCATGTTCCGGGGGCGGGAAATGGCTCACAAAGAGTATGGACACAGAGTCCTCGAGGTGGTGAGCGAACAATTGTCGGATATTGCCCGCATGGAAAGTGAACCGTCTCAGGAAGGTCGTTTCTTAACCACCTATCTCGTCGCCAAATGAAAGGAGTCGCATTCAATGCCCAAAATGAAGACAAATCGCGGTGCCGCCAAACGCTTTAAAGTGACGGGCACCGGGAAAATCAAACGCGTGAAAGCTTACGGCAGTCACCTGCTCACATCCAAGACCACGAAGCGTAAACGCTCATTAAGAAAACCCACCGTGGTTTCAAATGCTGAAAGACGGCGGGTAAAACGGATGCTGGGAATTTAAAGGAGGTGAAATATGCCAAGAGCAAATAGTTCTGTACCAAGACATCGTCGCCATAAAAAAATACTGAAAATGGCAAAAGGCTACTGGGGTGCCAGAAGCAGACTTTATAGAACCGCAAAAGAAGCTGTCGAACGGGGTTGGCTGTATGCCTATCGCGATCGCAGGCGTAAGAAACGGGATTTTCGCCGTTTGTGGATTACCCGTATCAATGCCGCCGTCCGCCAGTACGATATGTCCTACTCTGTGTTTATTCACAAACTGCAGGAAAACAACATCAAACTCAACCGGAAACAACTGAGCGAAATGGCAATACGTGAACCTCAGAGTTTCAAGAAGCTGGTGGAATCACTCAAGTAGAAAAACACGTTTATGACACTTCTGGAAAAAATCAATCACGTTCGGGATCAGTTTAATACTGATCTCGAACGTATTAGTGACTTAAAAAGCTGGGAAGAACTGAAAAATACCTATCTGGGCCGGAAAGGGCTTGTCAGCAAACTCTTTTCCCGGATTGGAGACGTTCCCCCCCAGGAACGTAAAACCATTGGGCAGGCGCTGAACAGCCTGAAAAATGAGCTTCAGAACCAGGTGGATTCCTTGCTTCAGACACTGCAGGAAAAAGTGGATGAATCCCACAATGTGGATTATACCCTTCCCGGTTTTCCCATCTTTAAAGGATCCCGTCATCCCCTGACCCAGGCGATTGACGAAATGTTGTCAATTTTTGCCCGGCTGGGTTTTGATATCGCCTATGGGCCTGAAGTGGAAACAGACTGGTACAATTTTTCATCCCTGAATCTGCCCCTCAATCACCCGGCACGGGATATGCAGGATACGTTTTATGTGGATGAAGGGATTATGCTCAGGACCCATACATCTCCGGTGCAAACCCGGTATATGACACAACATAAACCACCGGTCCGGATTGTAGCTCCGGGAAGAGTCTACCGGAATGAAGCCATCAGTGCCCGGAGTTATTGCATGTTCCACCAGATCGAAGGCCTTTATGTGGATAAAAATGTGACCTTTGCCGATCTGAGGGGAACTTTGGAACTCTTTTGCAAAATGTATTTTGGTTCTGATGCCCGGATCAAGTTCCGTACCAGTTACTTTCCATTTACTGAGCCATCTGCGGAAGTGGATGTATCCTGCTTTCTCTGTAATGGAAAAGGTTGCCGTGTCTGTAAAAATACCGGCTGGCTGGAAATCCTGGGTTGCGGAATGGTGGATCCCAATGTGTTTAAGGCAGTAGGATATGATCCGGAAGAAGTAAGCGGATATGCTTTTGGCCTGGGCGTAGATCGTTCAGTTATGCAAAAGCTGGATATCCCTGACATTCGCATGCTGTTTGATAATGACGTCGAATTTTTAAAACAATTCTGATTCGACATACCGATGATGGAGTTTCACTGTGAAAGTTGATCTGAACTGGCTTCAGGATTATGTAGATATAGATAGACCTCTTGAAGAAATCCGCGATCTGCTGACGGAGGCGGGACTCGAGTGCCAGATTGTTGAATCTGGTCCAAGGGTTCCAGAAGGCGTGATAGTGGGGGAAGTCGTCTCTGTAGAAAATCATCCCAATGCCGATAAATTGTCTGTTTGTTTTGTGAACACCGGTGAACCCGAACCGGCTCAGATTGTCTGTGGCGCCCCGAATGTGGCTGCCGGCCAGAAAGTCCCGGTGGCAACGGTAGGGACATCCCTGACACCTGAATTCACCTTGAAAAAAGCAAAACTGAGGGGGGTTACATCCAATGGTATGATTTGTGCCGAGGATGAACTGGGCCTTTCGGAAGATCATTCCGGAATTATGGTCCTGGATGAATCCTGTGAAATTGGTAAATCCCTGAACGATTACCTCCCTAAAACGGTGATTCTGGATATCGATTTAACGGCAAACCGCCCCGATTGTATGTCCCATATCGGGGTCGCCCGGGAAGTGGCGGCTCTTACCGGTAAACCCCTGAAAATTCCTGAAATCACACTTCAGGAAACAGGACCGGATGTCCATTCCCTGGCTCAGGTGGATGTCCCTGCCTCCGATGGGTGTCCACGATATACAGCCCGAGTCATCCGGAATGTGAGCATCAGTCCCAGTCCGGACTGGCTGAAAAAACGGATCGAAGCCATTGGCTTGCGACCGGTCAACAATGTGGTGGATGCATCCAACTATGTATTGCATGAAACCGGACATCCTCTCCATACCTTTGACTATGATAAATTAGCGGAACTCCGGATTGTGGTCCGGTATGCGGAAGAAGGGGAGACTTTTGAAACCCTGGATCATAAAGAACGGACTCTCTCCCGAAATGTCTTATTGATTTGTGACGGAAAAAAACCGGTCGCCATGGCGGGTGTAATGGGCGGACTCGATTCTGAAATTTCCGACGATACCGTCAATGTATTGATAGAAAGTGCTTATTTTGACCCACCGACCATCCGTAAAGGATCCAAGCAGCAGTTGCTCTCCACCGATTCCTCCAAGCGCTTTGAAAGGGGAACGGATCCCAATGCAAACTGTGTGTATGCCCAGGACCGGCTGGCATCCCTGATCCTTGAACTGGCAGGGGGAAGCTGTGCAAAAGGGATGATTGATGTCTACCCGGAAAAGATTGAATCCCTTCCCATCACCATGCGCTTTGACAGGTTGAAAAAAATTACATCCCTCGATATTCCCCCCGAAACCTGTCTCACAATTTTCGAATCTCTGGATATTTCCGTTCTGTCTATGGACGATCAAACGATTCACGTTCTTGCCCCCACCTTTCGTCCCGATCTGGAACGGGAAATTGATCTGATTGAGGAAATTATCCGTATTTACGGACTGAATAAAATCCAGGCAAATTCACGACTTCAGTTTTCCATGCCTGAAACGGTAGACCCGCTGAATCCCTTTTTTAACAGAATCCGTGAGATTTTTATGGGATTTGGTTTTCACGAAGCCATCAGCAATTCCCTTGTTTCACAGGATATGGCTAAAGCCGGAATTTGGGAGTATGAGCCTGTTCGTTTGATGAATCCTTTGTCAGTGGACATGAATTTTTTAAGAACTGACCTGATTCAGCCCTTGCTGCACAATTTAAAACTGAACGCTGCCCGAAAAAGGCAACATGTTCGCCTATTCGAAATCGGACGGGTAATGGAGAAAGATCCATCGTCGGAAACCACAGTCTGTGAACACCAGAATTTGGGAGTGATCATGTGCAGTGACATGTGGGATCTTCACTGGCTCGGAAGTCCTGCACCGGCTGATTTCTTTTATGGAAAAGGTATGCTGATACGTTTTCTGGAGAACCTGGGGATCACGGATATCTCTCTGAATAAGACAGATTTTAATCCGGACACATATCGCATTATCATGGACATCACTTCGGGGAAAACACAAATTGGAAAAATCGGTGAGTATTACCCCGAATTTCTGAATAAATATCAGCTGGAATATCCGGTGGTTGTTCTGGAACTGAAACTGGATGAAATTTTTAAACGTCGCAAAGAAGTTTTCAAATACAAACCGGTTTCACCCTATCCCTCAATGACCCGGGATATTTCCATTGTGGTAGATAAAAACATGGAATCTGAAACTCTGATGAAGGAAATTCATCAAAAAGGAAGTAAATTTCTGAAGGATGTGGTTGTCTATGATCAATTCATGGATGACCGGAAACTCACTCCCGGAAAAAAGGCTCTTTCTTACAGGCTTTGGTTCCAGAGTGATGACCGGACCCTTGAAGATCAGGATGTGGACCGCATCATGGAAAAGATATTTAACATACTGATCAGGAAATATGGAGCTCAACTCAGATAATGGACATCAGGGCTCTTGAAGAACTGGAAATCAAATTACATCTGCTGGTGGAACATCTGCAGTCTGTAAAAGAGGAGAATCAACGCCTTCGTCAGTCCCGGAGTCAACCCAACCCCGACATCCAGGAAGCTGTGAAGAAAATCCGGACAAGTCTCCGGAAAATATCGGGATGGATTGATGAGGAACTGAAGGCGCAGGCGGAATTAAACCATGAGCGTGGAGAATGAAGAAAAATCGGTTGTCCTGAAAATTTACGGCCAGGACTATCCGGTTCGGGGCAAAGTGGATGTGGAACAGTTGAAACGCATCGCCGCCCTGGTAAATGACAGAATGCATGAAGTCGGTGCCAATATGTCATCCTCTGCGGCTGTTCATAAAATAGCTGTTCTGGCGGCAATGAATATTGCCGGGGAATATCTGGAGTACCGGGATGAACACGAAAGTCTTTTGGACAGTGTAGAAGAAAAGTCCCGGGAATTGATTCTCACGATTGATCGTTCTTTAAGCGACACCTGATTTTATCTGCAGAGATCCGGTTTTCCTGGTTTTAACCAGGAGATGAACTGATGCTTAATATTATTATTTGTTCAACGGTATCCTTTTTAGTGGGCTTCCTGATTTACTGGCTTTATGTCCGCATTAAGCTGGGTGGATTGAAGAATCACATCCAGGATATGCTGGAAAATGCCCGTAAAGAAGGGGAAAGCATAAAAAAGGAGCGCATTCTTGAAGCGAAGGATGAAGCCCTTCGTATTAAACAGAATGCCGAGGAAGAGTACAAACAGAAACTCAAAGATGTTCGTGAAGCTGAAAAGGAGATCCTGAAAAAGGAGAGCAACCTGGAGCGTCGCAGCGATTTTCTTGATCAGCGGTACGACAATATCCAGAAGCAGGAAGATGAACTCCGGAAAAAGGATAAAAAGCTGGAGGAACGGGCTGAGGAAATCGAAAACCTGATTCGTCTGCAGCAAAAAAAGTTGGAGGAAATCGGCGGGTTGAGTGCTGACGAGGCCAAGGAAATCCTCATGAACAGCATGATTGAAAAAGCCCGGATGGATGCCCAGGTGAAGGTAAAGGAAATCCGTGAGCAGGCTCTGCTGAACGCCAATAAAGAAGCAAAGAAAATTATTATTGAAGCCATTCAGCGCTCCGCGGCTGATCATACGGCCGAAACGACGGTGACTGTTGTGAACCTGCCCAATGAACAGATGAAAGGACGGGTGATCGGACGTGAAGGACGGAATATCCGTCACTTTGAATCCCTTACCGGTGTAGAACTGATTGTGGATGATACACCTGAAGCAGTGGTTCTGAGCGGATTTGATCCCATTCGCCGGGAAACAGCCCGAATCGCCCTGGAAAAATTAATTCAGGATGGCCGGATTCATCCTGCACGGATTGAAGAAATGATCGAAAAAGCCACGAAAGAAATTGAGGAATCCATTATACAGGCAGCGCAGGATGCCCTGATGGAACTGGAACTCCCTCCCCTGAATCCTGAAATGATGCATTTTATCGGTCGCCTGAAATACCGGACCAGTTATGGACAAAATGTTTTGAAACACTCTATAGAAGTGGGCTGGCTTGCAGGTTTGATGGCTGTTGAACTGGGGTTTGACGGAACACTGGCCAAACGGGCGGGCTTTTTGCACGACCTGGGAAAAGCTTACGACCGGAATATTGAAGGGACTCATGCCCTGATTGGCGGTGAAATTGCCCGGCGGAACGGTGAAAACAAGATAGTCGTGAATGCCATTGAAAGCCACCACGATGAAGTAGAAATGATTCATCCCATTTCTGCCCTGGTCCAGGCTGCCGATGCCATCAGCGGTTCCCGAAGAGGTGCACGTGGACAAACCCTGGAAAGTTATATCCACCGGATGGAAAAGCTGGAAGAGATTTCAAACGGATTTTCCGGTGTAAGCAAAACATACGCCATTCAGGCCGGCCGGGAAGTCCGGGTAATGGTGGAACAGGACTCCGTTGACGATCGGGATGCAGATTTGCTGGCCGATGATATTGCCGGGAAAATTCAAAATGAAATGACCTACCCGGGACAGATTAAAGTGACGGTTATCCGGGAGCACCGGTCTGTCAGCTATGCGAAATAAAAAAAGAGGAGACACCATGAAAGCGATGCTTCTTAACGGGAAAGATGTAGCCAAATCCGTTAGAGAATCGGTAAAACATGAGGTGGAGGCCCTGAAGAAGGAGAATATCTATCCCGGTCTGGCTGTGGTTCTGGTAGGGGAAGATCCGGCATCAAAAGTTTATGTGAGAAATAAAGGCCGGACCTGTGAAAAACTGGGAATATTTTCCGAGACTATCACTCTGCCTAAAGATGTATCCCAAAAAGAATTGAATACCATCATTGATAAACTGAACCATGACCCAAAATTTCACGGTATTTTGGTCCAGATGCCGTTGCCCAGGCAACTGGATGCATCAGAAATCATACACCGGATCCGTCCGGAAAAGGATGTGGATGGTTTTCATCCGGAAAATGTGGGGCGGCTCATTTTGGATGAAGAGGGTTTTCAGCCCTGTACACCTGCCGGAATTATGGAAATACTTCGTTATTATAAGATATCGCTGGAAGGGAAACATGCTGTCGTGGTAGGCCGTAGCAATATTGTCGGTAAACCCATGCTGAATATGCTGTACCAGAAAAAGAAAGATGCCAATGCCACTGCAACTATTTGCCATACGCGAACCCAGGATATGGGTGCCATCACACGCACGGCGGATGTTCTCATCGTTGCTGCCGGTGTGCCGGAATTTGTGACCGGAGATATGATTAAACCCGGTGCGGTTGTCATCGATGTGGGTATGAACCGTGTGGATGATCCTTCAACTGATAAGGGGTATCGTCTGACCGGTGACGTGAAATTTGATGAAGCATCGGAGATCGCTTCGGCCATTACGCCTGTTCCCGGTGGTGTGGGACCCATGACCATTGCAATGCTTATGGTGAATACGGTTAAAGCTGCAAAATTTCAAAACAGGTAAATGATCATGCCTGAAAGAATCAAGACATTCCCTGTCATTCATGGACATAAGTTGCGTGAAATTTTTCAGGATACACCGGAAGATCTTTTTATATTGGATCTGAGATCTCCGGACCGGTATATTGAAGGACACATCCCCGGCGCCCATTCATTCCCTTTTTCTCAATTGGAGCAAAAGGTTCATTCAATCCCAAAGAATAAAATAGTTGTGGTGTATTGCCAGAACGGACTTAAATCATCCCTCGCCGTGGATCTTCTGAAAAAGAAGGGAATTCCCCACGTTTTTTCATTGGGAAGTCTGAAACACTGGGACTATGAATTAATCCCATCATAAACCGGTTTTAATGTGCCAGGTGGCTGTTAAAAAGAAATTCCTTGTGGCTGCAGGCCAGTAGACATCAATACGTGTGTCGGGATCCAGATAATAATTATATCCAAAGGTTTCATACAAGGTATCGAAAACATTGTAGATTTTTACATCCATCGTCAGATTTCCGGCACGGGATTGAATGAATGGCAGGTTTAAAGCCATATTTACGATGGTATGTGGCGATACGGCTGCATCTTTTGTGTTGGAAAAATCGATATATTGTTTACCGGTGTATTGTATATCCAGGTTTAGTGAATATCCTCCCAGACTGAAGGTTCCGCTTAGATTGGCCATGAGAGACGGATAACCGGGAATGGTTTTTCCTGAATAATCCGCGATAGACCCATATCCGCCCCAACCCAGGGCATCTCCGAAAAATTCAACAAATGAATTATTGGAATAGCTCACATTGGAACGGAGGGATACATGTCGGTTGAACCGGAACGCAATATCTGTTTCGATGCCCTGATGAATGGTTTTGGGTACATTCCCTTTAAGGATGTTATCGTCATCCCGGTACCGGTAATCCATGGGAATCAGCTCATTCCGGAAATCCATCCGGTACAGGTTCAAAGCCCCGGATAACCGGTCGGTGGAATAATCGATACCCAGTTCAGTATGTATCAGCCGTTCTTCTTTAACAAGCGGCTCAGCATACTTTGAGTCTGTCCACCGGATAGCCGGTTCAGCATCAGGATCAGACTGGTCATAAATATCCGAATCAGCCGGTTCACGGTGAGCAGTGGAGATATTGGCAAAGAGTGTCAATCCGTCGGCTGCTTCCCACATGATACCCAATCGCGGATCCAGGAACAGATATTTCAAAGTGTATTCATATCCTTTGAAAGCACCTGTCTGATCCTGTTCAAATGTGTAAAAATGAGAGAGGAATCGCACATCTGTAAGGAAACTCAGGTTTTCGCTGAGCTTATAAACGGTATGAAGATAGAAAGAAACTGAATTTTTATAACTGTCCGAATAATAGTATTTATGATCATCAGGTGGCGACAAGGGAACATTTTCCAGCGAGGTGACGGTTCCGAAATGGTCGGACTGGTAAAAACGGGCTTCCGTTCCCAGGGTCATGTCCATGTTGTTGATATGTTGCAAATTGTATTGAAGGAGGAGTCCCTGATAATCATTCTTTAACCATTTCTGTCGGATCAGGTCTACAGATGCTGTATCGGGAAGCAGGGATGTCAGATGATATTCTTTGACGGACTGAGTGCCTTTAAACTGTTCATAATATCCATCGCCTTTGACGGCATACAGTGTGAGGTTCAGCAGGGAGGAGGTAAATTTTCGGCTGTGTTGTAAAGAAACGATATGCTGTGTGAAAACATCTTTGTTTGCATCATCAAAACCGCCGTTATAGGCGGGATCGGCATAAAAATTATACCGGCGATCATCCCGGTTATTCAGATCATATCCATATTGAGGCGAAATACCATCCCAGGAAAAATGCGTGATTTCATCACCGAAAATCCACTCCACCCGGGTCATCCTGTCCGGACTCTGTTTTTGAAATCCGGTATGGAAGGATTTTTGTGTGGTTCCGCTTCCTACACGGTATCCGGGATTGTCCATGTAACTCCCCCGGGCATAAACGTAGAGAGGTTTATCGGCAAATGGCCTGCCATTGTACGTGGAGGATATCTTATAGCCGGGTAAATCGAGTCCTCCTGAACCCATATAATTTCCATAACCGGTGGAAATTTGAATTCCCCGGGGTAAATGGGCATAATTGGTTTCCATGTTCACCGTCCCCCCGAAAACCGTAGCTCCGTTGAGAAAATTTCCGGTACCTCTTTGTATTTGGATGTTGGATACCGAGGCGAGAATATCCCCATGATCCACCCAGTACACAGAATGGGATTCAGGATCATTCAAGGGAATGCCATTCAGCATGATGCCGATCCGGTCCTGGGAAAATCCACGGATTTTCAGATAGGAATATCCTGTTCCATTTCCTGCATCTGAGTAGACATAAACCCCCGGTGTTTTCTTCATCACCATAGGGACATCCTGATGTGAGTAGGCCGTTTGAATATCCTTCTGATCAATGGTGGAAAAGGCGACCGGTGTTTTACCCTTTACAGCCCGGCTTGCGATTACACGAATTTCTTCCGTTTGAAGGACATCCGGTTCCAGGATGATTTTTGTGTAAGGATCCTTCAATTTGAGAATCCTGTTTTTAAACTGGATATGACCGATTTTCACCTGTAAAGGCAATGTGTCGGTTTTTACCAAAAAATATCCGTCCGGATTACTGATGGTTCCCTGATCCGTCCCCGATATGGAGATATTCACATAAGGGACAGGCTCACCGGTTATCGAAGAGATAACGAGTCCCTCAAGTACATCGGCATGAATCCTGTTACTGATTAAAAGTGAGATGGCGATGATAAGATGAGATATTTTCATGTTTTCCTCCGCCGGTATTATCCGTTTCAGGTTCAAGGGTTTGCTCTCAGCCATCCTTTTTAGGATAGCACCCCTAACATTTCACTCTGAATATAAGGACTTTCTGACTTTAAAACAAAACCCGGCTGTTACAAGGAGGATGATATGGTGTTACATACCTGTTTCATCTGCTATTTCTGTCATGGCATCGATGGCAAGTTGAATAAATTCCGATTCTTCCATATTTGCATGCAGGTAGGTGTCGGTAATAAATTCCCGGTTTACAGAGGCGGCAAAGGATTTATCTTTCAATTTTTTTCGGATAGATTTGGGTTTTGTCCCTTCCAGTTTTCCGCCGGGTTTCAGCAATACATAAGCGGATATAATACCGGTAATATTCTCTGCTCCCGCCAGACAATAATCAAGAAGAGTTTCCCGTTTCGGACGGCTGGAATCCAGTCCTTCGGTATGGGACAGAATGGCCTGGAACATGGAAGGAATGTCATATCCTTCATCTTTCAGGATTTCCAGTGTCCTGAATCCGTGTCTGCTGTAATCACCCTCGCATGCATCCATATCCAGGTCGTGTAGCAGCCCTGTAATCCCCCAGAATTCTTCATCTTCATGTAATACCCGGGCTAAGTGGCGCATGATGACTTCCGTTTCCCGGGAATGTTTTCTCAGATAGTCTGTCTTCAGGTATGTATCAAATAGATTTTGAGCTTCCTCATAGGTGATGCTTTCTTTCATGGGGCAGACTCCTCTTCATTGGGGATGGATTTTTTGGATATCATGCGGGGATGATATCCATACTTGGCAATACATTGCAATATCACATCCGAATGGGTTTTATAGCGGTCATATTTCAGGGTAATGTGTGTAGTATCGGGACTCAGGGCTACATAGCTGATTCCCTGAAGCCCTGTTAAGGCATATTTTAATGAATCAACAGCTGCGGATTGTGTGTTTGATACAATCTCAACTTCAATTCGGTTGATATTGGATTGACAGGCAACAGTGCATAAAATTGGAATAAGAAGAAGAAAATATCGCTTGAATGTCATTGTGTTGATCCGAAAAGCGTCAATTTTCCTGATTCATTCACCTGGACAACGACAGGTTTGTTGGTTTCCACAGGGAGAATTTGCTTATTTATCATAATCCGACACTTATCAGGCTGGAAAATTTTCAGCTTGAAGGGGGAATTCAGTGTGATACTGTGGTTAATATTTTTCTGAATAAGATTCTCCCGGGAACGTTCGTTGTTTACCTGTAGCAAATAGATGAGATTCTCCTCAGGGAGTATCTCAATGGTATAAGGTTGTGTGAGAATCGTTTCATCATCCGGATCCAGATTTTCCATATCATTGGATACCTGGATCGCTTCGGCATCACTCCGGAGGGTGGTTTGTGCCAGTGTATCGGTTAAAGGGGTATTGGTGGGATCCTCAGACGTATTCTGATAGTATTCAAAGACAATCACAGCAGCAGCAATGATAATCACACCGGATAATAGCAACAGAGGATTGCGTTTTCGACGGCTCCTGATCCGGAGAGGTTTCGTGTTTTCATGTCCTTGTGTTGTGGCCACCGGGACTTTAGGTTTTTTTTGAATGGATTCCGGAGTGTGGGACAGAATTTCCTCAAAATCCAAATCTAATTCCTGTGCATAGGATTTTAAAAATAAACGGATGTATGTTTCAGGAAGCGCAGAAAAATCCCCCCGTTCAATGGCTTCAAAATAACGGACATTGATTTTTGTTTTCAGACTCAGATCTTCAAGAGTGATTTTTTTCTGGATTCGCTTTTTTTTCAACAATTCCCAATAGGTGTTTTCCGTTTCCCGGGATGTTGATTTTTGTGAATGTTGATCGTGATTTCCGCTGTTTTCTGTATGATCGGATGTATTTTTCATGATGGCTATCCTGTTTTTGGAAATATAATAAAAAAGCAGGAGCTTTTAAATCATCCATTTTCAAATCCCGGGCCATTTTTGGGAATCTTCTGTATATTAGGGCAAAAATCGGAGTGACTATGAAAGATTCAAAAGGATTAATCCTGGTCTATACCGGAAACGGGAAGGGAAAAACCACGGCTGCCCTGGGTACGGCGCTCCGATGCCTGGGATATGGTTGCAAGGTCTGCATGATCCAGTTTATCAAGGGTGATTGGCACTATGGAGAACTGGATGCCGTCAAACGACTGGCTCCTGATTTTGAAATTCACCGGATGGGTAAAGGTTTTTACCACATCATGGGAGATAAAGTACCGGAGAAGGAACACCGGGAAGCGGCTGAACGTGCCCTGGCTTTTGCCCGCGAAAAAATGCTTTCAGGGGCATATCGCCTGATCATACTGGATGAAATATTGGTTTCGGTCCAGGTGAACCTGATTCCGGAAAAACAACTTCTGGATTTCATTCAGGATAAGCCGGATACGATTGATCTGATTCTTACAGGCCGTGGAGCGGGAGATGCTGTGATTCAGATTGCGGATCTGGTGACGGAAATGAAAGAGATTAAGCACCCATTTCAAAAGGGGATTCCCGGAAAAAAGGGGATAGACTTTTAAAGCGAAAGGATATGTATGGAAGCCTTTGAAAAAGGAGTAGAATATTTTAAATCCCGCCGGACTCAGGATCAGATCCTCACAGATATCCGGACCCTGAAACATGAACTGAGCCACGAGATAATACTTCTGGCCCATCACTATCAGCAGGACGAGATTGTCGCCATAGCGGATATTGTAGGAGATTCATTAAAACTGGCGCAAGAAGCGGCTAAAATCCGGAATAAAAAATATATTGTTTTTGCCGGTGTCCATTTCATGGCAGAAAGTGCCGATATTTTAACCCCTCCGGACCGGGTGGTTCTCTTACCGGAGCCCAAAGCCGGGTGTCCCCTGGCTGAAATGGCAGATATTACAGAAGTGGAAAGTGTATGGCGTACCCTGAAAGATCAGGTAGATGGGAAGATTATCCCCGTGACATATATCAATTCTACAGCCGTGATTAAAGCCTTTGTAGGCCGAAACGGGGGGACGGTCTGTACCAGCGGAAATGCAGGGAAAATATTTGACTGGGCATTGAAACAGGGCGATAAAATCCTTTTTCTTCCGGATCGCTACCTGGGTGAAAATACGGCATTGGCTAAGGGAATCCCTCCGGAATTGATCTATCATCTCAAAGGGGATATGCTCAATCCGGTATTCCAGGAGGATATTCACACGGCAAAAGTTCTCCTTTGGGATGGCTATTGCAGTGTCCATCGCCGCTTTAAGACGGAAGATGTGGCGCATATCCGAAAAAAATACCCCGGTGTGCGGGTCATTGTTCACCCGGAGTGCAGCCATGATGTCGTGGCTCAAGCCGACGATTCCGGAAGTACGGAGAAAATACTCCGTCAGGTGGAACAGAGTAAAAGCGGTAGTGTATGGGCGGTTGGGACTGAGGCACACATGGTGAACCGGCTTCAGGACATGTTTCCTGATAAAACAATTTTACAATTAAGTAATCCCGGATATCAATGTGTCACCATGTCCATGACCACTCCTGAAAAATTACATCACCTGTTGTCAGAATTATCCAAAGGACACGTCATACATCAGGTCAGGGTAAAACCGGATATCGCGCGGGATGCCTACACGGCCTTGAATAAAATGCTTGATATAACCGGCTGATCCTTACCAGTGGATGGTATATGCCAATCCCTGATCCGATTCCATGTCCAGGGTCCCGTGTAACTGGGCGGTCAGGGTTTTGATAAGATGAATCCCCATGGTTTTTGACTCTTCCGGTTTTTTTGACAAATCCAAACCGCATCCATTATCCTGAATGATCATCTCAAACCTTGAATCAATTTTATGTAATGAAATATGAATAACGGGTTTAGGTGTATCCTTAAAGGCATATTTGAGGCTGTTTGATATGATTTCATTCACAATCAGTCCTAAGGGAATTGCCTGGTTGATGGGAATCGCCAAATCCTCAATATCGAAGATAAAATCAATATTTTTGGGTCCAGATTCGTAGGAAGCAAGAAGATAACTGACAACTTTTCGGGTATATTCCTCAAAACTGATATGGGTCAGATCATCTGATTTGTATAGGCGTTCGTGTATCAATGCCATGGATTTAATCCGGTTCTGACTCTCCCTGAAAATTTCCTTATCAGCTTCATCTTTTACATAACGAATCTGCATGTTTAACAGGGACGAGATAATCTGCATATTATTTTTCACCCGATGATGAATCTCTTTCAACAAAACCTCTTTTTCCTTTAAATCCCGGGCTATCTTTTCCTCTGTTTTTTTCCGCCGGGTAATATCCCGGTAGATGCCGTAAACAGCCAGTTGATTGTTTTCCATCAGAATCGGTTTGCCAATAATGGAGACATGGATCAGTTTGCCTGATTTTGTTTTACGGACGGTTTCCAGACTGATATTTTGCCCACTGGCAACACTCATGGTGGCCTCCAGTCCCTCTTTCTTCAGATCATCAGGGACAACCAGGCTGTTAATAGGTTTTCCAAGTGACTCCCGGAGAGTATAGCCGAAGAGTTCGGTAAAGGCATCATTGACATTAACCACCCTGTCGTTATTGTCTAGAATAGCAATGGCATCCGGGGATTGCTGGAAAAGGTTTTCAAAATATGCTTTTTGAATTTTGTGTTTGTCTGATATATTTTTCAGCTCTGTTGTATCCCGTCCGTTGATGATAATTCCCATGATTGCGTCACCAAATGGACGGTAGGGAAGACATGTTACACTGATATATCTTTGAATTTTATTGTGTTTATACCAGGCTGAATAGTGGACGGATTCACCTTGCAGACACTTTTCCAGATTGGGTCGTATGGTCTTTTTATAAAATTCCGCGCCAAACAGTTCCTTGTGTGTTTTGCCCAGTATATCCGCTTCATCCAGATTGAAATATTTTTTATAGGCTAGATTGACATACCGGTATGTACAATCTCTGTCCAAAACAGAAATGTAATCATTCACATTGAGAGTAGATTGCAGCGTTTTTAGAATGATATCATGATGAAAAGGATCTTTCGAAAAAGCGTGTTGAGTATCCATATCTTCTTTCATTCCTTAGTTTATTGAAACATTAAGATGTAAATTATGATGATGACTAAAGAATAACAATACTATAAGTGAAGGAGTTCTCATGAGTTCTGTACGATTCCTGGGAGCGACAGGTACGGTAACCGGATCAAAATATGTTTTTGAGAGCCGGGGAAAGCGGATCATGATTGATTGCGGCTTGTTTCAGGGTCTTAAGGAACTGCGGCAGCGGAACTGGGCGCCCTTGCCTTTGGATATTCACTCACTTGATGCCATAATCCTTACCCATGCCCATATCGATCATACAGGATATTTACCCCGTCTGGTGAAACAGGGGTATTCTGGTCCGGTTTATGCAAATACTGCCACAGTAGACCTGTTAAAGATCATGCTTATGGATTCGGCTCACCTGCAGGAAGAAGATGCCCGATTCCTGAATAAAATCGGTGCAACCAAACACAGACCGGCCCTCCCCCTTTATAACAAGGAAGATGCTGAAAAGGCGATTGCTTTGTTGGAACCGGTGTCCTACGGTTTTGAATTTGAGGTGATACCCGGAGTAAAGGCAAAGTTGAAGGATGCAGGACACATTCTGGGCTCCTCTTTTGTAAATCTTTATTGGCAAACGGATGAAGGTGACAAACGGAAAATTGTTTTCAGTGGAGACCTGGGTCGGGCCAACAGACCCATCCTGAAAGATCCTGCTACAATTTACAATACTGATTATCTTTTGGTGGAATCTACCTATGGAAACCGTCTTCATGAGGAAAATCATCCGGAAAGAAAACTGGAGGAGATCATTGGAGAAACAATCCGGAAAAAGGGAAGCGTGATCATACCTTCCTTTGCTGTGGGACGGACTCAGGAGCTCTTGTATATCCTGAGGGATCTTGAAGAACAGAAACGGATTCCACAAGTCCCCGTTTTTGTCGATAGTCCCATGGCCATCAATGCCACAGAAATTACATCCAGGCACATCGAGAATCAGGATTTGGATGCCCGTTTGCTCCATATTAAGGGGATAGATGCTTTCAAAACCCAAAATACCCGATTCACCCAGACCCGGGAAGAATCCCAGAAAATCAACGATTTCAGGGAACCGTGTATCATCATCAGTGCCAGTGGTATGTTGACAGGTGGCCGAATCCTGCATCATCTAAAGTACCGCCTCCCTGATCCGAAACATACTGTCTTGTTTATTGGGTATCAGGCAGAGGGGACCCGTGGACGGGCGATGCTGGAAGGAAAAAAGAAAATCAAAATCCATGGTGAACACATTCCCGTGAAGGCCAGGGTAGAACAAATCAGTGGTTTTTCAGCCCATGCCGACTATGAAGAAATTCTGGCCTGGCTGGCAGGACTCACACATCCGCCCAAATCTGTTTTTATTGTTCATGGCGAACCGGAAGCATCCAGGAGTCTGGCAGAGAAAATTAATGAGACTTTCCATTGGACAGTCCATATCCCCCAATACGATGAAACATATAAACTACCATAAACCATGCCTCTAAAGAAATAGTCTGTCAGGATGAGATCCCCAAATCCTTCTTCAGATGATTCAAATCATCGGTCTTACCCATGATCAGCACATGATCACCGGATTTCAAAACGTGATCCGATGAAGGGTTAAAATAAGGATCGTGGTTTTTATCAAAAATCACAGTAATCATCAGGTTGTATTTAGACCGAAGGGGTGCATCGATCAGGCGTTTGTCAGATAAAAAACTATCGTTGGGGATTTCAATTTCTTCCATTGCCAGATCAATATCCCTGCTGCGGAAAATTTCAATAAAGTTATGAATGGCCGGCTGCAGAAGGATTTGGGCAATGGTTTTTCCACTCACTTCATAAGGATTGATGACGCGGTTTGCCCCCGCTTTCTGGAGTTTGATCGTGTTGGCCGATTCTTTGCACCGGGCAATAATCAGTGCCTTCTTGTTTTTCTCACGAACAGAAAAAGTGACGAAGAGATTGTCTGCATCCGTTTCCAGGGTACAGACGCAGGCCCGGGCATCCTTGACATTCGCCTTTTCCAAAAATTCATCCAGTGTTGCATCTCCCTGGATTGCCGGGATCTGATCATGCATCAGCTCTTCAATGACCTTTTCGTCCCGGTCAATAACTACAAAAGGCTGACCGGAATGGATCAGCGATTCGCAGACAATATGTCCCATTCTTCCATAGCCGCAAACAATAATATGGTTTTTCATCTCTTTAATATTTTTAAGCATTTTATGTCTCCTGAAAACCCGTATATCTGTTAATACTTCGGCAAACTTCCCCGCGATAACACCCAGGATGGTCACTCCGAATAAAATCAGAATCAGCGACCATACACGGCCAGCGGTGGACAGGGGAAAAACTTCGCCGTAACCCACAGTGCTGATGGTAATCACCGTCATGTACAAAGAATCGAACCAGGATAACTCCTCAATATAGTGGTATCCCAGCGCCCCAAAAAAGATGAGTCCGAATACAAGCAATACAATTTGTATCAGTAATGTACGCTGTGAAGCAATCATACATGAAATTATTCAATTTCAAGGAAAAAAAAAGCTTAAACTATGCTTAGAGTTTTATAATTGAGGATGAATTCTTGACTTAACCTGTAAAAAAAGCTATTATTCGTGAAATAATTCTCTATTGGAGATGTATTATGCGAAAAATCAGGAAATTCTCTGCTCCGGAACCGTCAATGCGGCGACTGCCCGCTTATTTACATGTCCTCACTCGTTTACTTCGTGAAAACCGGCTTTATGTCTCCTGTACCTTTATTTCCAACGAATTGTATCTGGATCCGACTCAGGTACGGAAAGATCTGGCTTTAACAGGGATTGTAGGCAAACCGCGTGTAGGATATTCTGTTCAGGAATTGATTGATAAGATCAAAGCTTTTCTCGGGTGGGATGTCCAAAGGGATGCGATTCTTGTCGGAGTCGGAAATCTGGGGACGGCATTGTTGGGATATCAGCGCTTTCGTCTGTATGGTTTGAATATTGTGGCGGCATTTGACAAGGATCCCCGGCGAATCGGTAAAACAATCTTTGGTGTGGATGTCCTCCCCGTGGAAAAAATGCCGAACCTGGCATTGAGGAAAAAAATTGATATAGGGATTATTACGGTGGGTGAAGATGCTGCCCAGGAAGTGGCCGATTTGATGGTGCAGGGCTTTATCAAGGGTATCTGGAATTTTGCTCCGAAAGCCCTCATCGTTCCTGACAATGTGATTGTGGAAAATGCCCAACTTTCGGTAAGCCTGGGGGTCCTGACCAGCAAAATGAAGCTGTCCGAAACAGAGAAGGATACGGTGTAAAAGCATTTGCGTATTTATGATTCCTGATTTCCTAAAGACTAAAACTTATATAAAAAGTGGTTTCCAGGCATGATCAGACCTCTTCAGATAATGATAACACTCGCTCTTATGGTGACAAGCATTGCGCTTATTTCAGGATGTGAAGGGGATGGTGATGCCCAGTCTGAAAATCTTACCGGAGTCTGGATCAGTGAAGGAGATCATCTTTCTGCTTTGCAACCATCCGTGATTGACAGCATGAAACTTGTGTTTTATCAGACCGGTGAATTTAAGATGTATACCTATATGAAAAATGTGTCACCAGTTATTCATGAAGGAATCTATGTGGTCACCCAACCGCCCGGTGGATTGTACGAATGGCTTGAAATGGCCTATCATGACGGCAGGGTAGAGGAAGGTCTTTTTCAATATTTGCCCGGTGAAGACGTGAGCATGGAAACTGACCTGGTCCAGACAGTGCCTGATTTAGGCCATATACCACCTGATCCGGAACGTGGCACTGGTTCATCCAGTCTTGGACCTGCCAATATCCAGGTTTATGTAAAGATAGAAGAATAAAAAAAGGTCCGTGACGGACCTTTTTGATCATGATATGATTTATGATGAATGGTACCGCTTCCGGGTGAAATCCCGGATTTTATCGTAAGCTTTGATAAGCCTGTCTTCTTCCGGCAGAAAAACCACCCGCATATGCTGTGTCCCCTCTTTTTGTCCGAAACCGCTGCCGTGAACCGTGACAACTCCGGTTTCACGGATGAGATCTGATACATAATCCAGGTCACGATCCGGGATGTTCAGGGTTGGAAAGGCATAAAAGGCTGCTTTCGCCGGGACACAGCTGATTTCAGGAATATCATTCAGCATTTCGTCCGTAATCCGGTTGCGTTTTTCCAGTTCGCCAAGGACATATTGAATGTGAGATTGATCCATTTCCAACGCCGGTTTGATGGCATATTGCATGGGATGGTTGGCACAGAGTCTTGCACGGACCATCTTATTGACACCTTCAATGTAATCATGCATCAGTTCTTCGGGTCCACTGAAAATAGCCCAGCCGATTCGGAATCCCGGCACCAGATAGGATTTAGAGAGTCCGTTAAACGTGACAACCGGTGTATCCTGAGTCAGGGAAGCCAGGGATGTGTAGGATTGTCCGTGAAAACAGAGTTTATCATATATTTCATCGCTGAAAATCACCAGATTATACTTTTGGGCCAGTTCAATGAGTTGTTTCAATGTCTCCGGCGGATAAATGGCACCTGTGGGATTGTTTGGATTGATGATCACAATACCTTTGGTCCGCTCGTTGATGCGGCTCTCAATATCTGCCACATCTAGATTCCAGTCGTTCTCTTCATTTAGATAATAAGGATTGATTTCGGCGGAAAGTTTCCCCACAACTGATGTATAGAGAGGATATCCGGGGTATGGCAGCAATACATTATCCCCGGGGTTAAGCAAGGCTGTAAGACACAGTTCAATCGCTTCACTGGCACCGGTTGAAACAAAAATATCCCGGATGTTCTGAATTCCTGAACGAGCAGCCTGTTTCCGGATTGCTTCCACCGCTTCTTCTATGCCGGAAGAAGGGGAGTATCCGTTCATGTTGCGGTTCATGGCATCAGTTACAGCATCCAGCATATGCTGAGGTGTCCGAAACCCAAAAATATTCGGATCCCCGATATTCAGATAAATCATCTCTTTTCCGGATGCTTTCGCTTTGTTTGCGATGGCAACAATGTCCCGTATGGCGTATTTAACGTTTTCAACCCGTTTTGCCGGTGTAATCGGTTTCATCACTTCCTCTGTTTTTTTCATCTATACCAATAAACTCAAGATATAAACTTATGTAAAAGAATGGATTTTAAAAACAACTTTTCCATGAAATTTTCCAGGATTTGCTCCCTCCATGATTCCATGCCTGCAAACAGGTCATTAATATGGATTCTATATGAATTTTATGGAAATATATAAACTGTGAAGTAATTAATTGAAAATAATTGAAAATACACGAAAATTGTACTAATTTAAGACAGGAGGACGAAGATGAACGAAATTATGACTCTTGAAGAAGTGGCTGATTATTTACGGGTATCCGAACGGACGGTATATGAGTGGGTCCAGAAAGGGGATATTCCCGGTGGTAAGATCGGCACATCCTGGCGTTTCAAACGGTCTGATATTGAAAACTGGGTTAACCGACGGCTCACGCCCCGGATTCCCTCTGAATCCAAAGAATTCAGTCTGACGGTTCCTGCCGTCCTGAAACCGGAATCAGTAAAATTACTCCAATCAGAGCATAAGTGGGGGGCATTGGAGGAACTGGCAGATTTGATTATTCAGACGGGTAGGATGAAATCAAAGGAAGAGCTGATGCATGCTCTTCACCAGCGGGAGGATTTGATGAGTACCGGCATCGGCTGGGGGATTGCCGTTCCCCATGTCCGCCTGACATCGGTCAAATCTCCGGTGATGGCTTTGGGTGTCTCCCGGAAAGGGATTATAGACTACGATTCTCTGGATGGTCTGCCGGTCCATTATATTATTATGATAGCAGCAGGACGCGATCAGCATGCTGAATATATCCGGCTTCTATCTCTGGTCAGCGCCCGTATGAAAGATGAATCGGTGGTCAAAGCCTTGTTGACAGCGGAAGAACATGAAATTTGGTCTGTCTTTACAGGGAAGGATTTGTCATGACGGGACTCAATCCGGGCATTCTGATTATTTTTGGAATTGGTGTGTTTGGGGGGATTCTCAGTGCCTTGATGGCCAGGCGATTGAGTATTCCTCAGGTTTTGGGATATATCCTCTTGGGTGTACTCCTGGGGGAAGGGGGGATCCGCCTGGTGACTCAGGAAGATATCCAGGCTCTCAGTTCCTTTAACTACTTTGCCCTGGGGATTATCGGGTTTCTTGTCGGTGCGGAAATCCGTTTTTCCACACTTCAAAAATATGGGAAACAATTTGCTGCTATCCTGATTTCTGAAGGTTTACTGACATTTTTCCTGGTTGGATTGCCTATTACTGTGATTCTTTACACGGTGATGGGAAGCTGGTCCGGTGCCATCGCTGCCGGGATTATTTTTGGTGCCATTGCCAGTGCCACGGATCCGGCATCCACCATCAATGTCATTTGGGAATACCGGTCTGCCGGGATTTTAACAACCACTCTCATTGCTATTGTGGCCCTGGATGATGCCCTGGCAATGACATTGTACGGTGTGGGGACCGGTATCGCCGGCATCTTAGCAGGGGAAGGTGTCAACTGGCTGGAACAAATACTCCGCATCAGTGTGGAATTAGGCGGTGCTATTCTGACTGGCTTTATTGCTGCCTTCATTCTCAAATGGATTCTTCGCTATACTGACAAACTGGAAGTGATTTTACCCTCTGCAATTGGTCTGTTACTATTAACCATTGGGACGGCTGTATTTTTTAAAATGGATGTGATTATGGCATCCATGACCATGGGGATTGTCGTGGTGAATCTGGATTATGAACGGAGTAAAAAAGTCATTCAGCAACTGAAGAACTTTTCCGATCCCATTTATATCCTCTTTTTCGTCCTGGTCGGTGCCCGGTTGACCTTATATGCCATGCCGGGATGGCTCTGGCTGATGATCGGAGTCTATGTGGTCGCACGTACTTTGGGAAAAATTGCAGGTGCCTGGTTTGGCGCGGTGTTGTCCAAAACCGCCCCGGTTGTTAAAAAATACGCAGGTCTGGGGCTCTTCGCCCAGGGTGGTGTAGCTATCGGTCTGTCCATCATGGCCAGCCATCACCTGCAGCATATTCCGGTCTCTTCTTCCATGTCTCTTGGGGATGTGGTGATTTTCGGCGTGACGACCACAACGTTTATTGTCCAGCTTATCGGCCCTCCCATGGTCAAATGGATTGTGAAAAAATCCGGCGAAGCAGGAAAAAATGTGACCATTGAAGATGTCCTGGCAGAAATGAAAACATCTGAAGTTTTAAATCCTAAACCTGTAATATTCTACGAAGACCTGCCCCTGGAAAAAGCCGTGGATATGATGGCCCAGGCGGACCAGTCAATATTTCCGGTTGTCAAGCGGTCGGGTGAGTGGATCGGCCTGCTGAGTGTCAGCGGTATCCGCCAGGTTTTACCGGATCCCTCCCTCTGGCAATGGATGGTAAGTTCTGATGTGATGACCGATCCTCCCAAAGATATGATATATCCCCATACGCCCCTGGATAAAGCCCTTGCCCTTATGAATCAAAAGGGATATGGTGAATATATTGTAACGGATGAGACTCATCAAAAAATCATTGGCCTCATCAGCCGGCACCACATTATGAGAGAAGTGGAACACCGGGTGCTGGCGGAGACATTTTAGCTCCGGCTCATCAATGTGAGAGCCGTCATATCCTTTGGAATATTTGTTCAGTTGCCTTGCATGGTATGATATTTAAAAGTATAATGTAACATGAACAGGAATTTTTTATAAATTACCCACAATATCCTTATTCAGGGAGGGACCCCTCATGAAAAAACTTTCCATTTTGATACTGGCCCTTTTATTATGTATACATTTTGCAGATGCGGCTCCGATGGGAGAAGAGCTGGATATTGAAGTCCGGTTGTTAATGACGGGGCAATTCACGCTGCAAAGCTGGAATGATCCCAACATTAATTTGTGGACAGTCAGCCTGATGAACAAGACGGATGATGTCATGTATGTAAATGTGGAATTCCGTCTTAGCGTCCAGAATGTTTCCGGCATTTCTGAAAGCGATAATCCTATCGCCTGGGGCGTGACGGATCCCTATGAAGTATCGGCCAATTCAACGGTCCTGCTGATGAATTCCAGCTTTACCGAAGACCGGATGATGGTCTTTGAAATTACCCAGAAATTCCAGGATATGATTGAAACCAACGGCTATCTGCCGGCCGGTAAATATGATATTAAAATGATTGCGTGGGAAAATGTACGACGGTCTGATACAGATAGCGATTCACGACTGGTGATGGATACAGACGGAAACCGGTTGTTGGATTTATCCTGGGATCATAGCTATGTGGATGATAGTTACAACCAGAACTGGACCTGGGATAAACCGGAAGCTCAGGTACCCGGTGAAAGTCTGACAAATATTTTATCCAGTAAAATTGTATTAAATGAACCCATCCAGCGGGCGGATGTGACGGATTTTCAACCCTGGTTTCGCTGGGATTCCCCAGGATTCCGTCAAGGTGTGGTGATCGATTACAGACTCAAAGTAGCCCAATATGACCCTGAAATCCATAGCAGTTATGAAGACGCTTTTGAAGATGTGACCGCTGTATTTTTGGATACACGCTGGGAAGAATCCTATGCGTCCATTTACAGAGTCCCTGAAACGGGAACAGTCCGGACCGTATCCCTTCAGTATCCTTCCAGCGAACGGGAATTGGCCTGTGGTTATGAGTATGTATGGCAGGTGGAAGCCAGGGAGTATATTGATGGTTACGATTATATCGGCCAGCAGGGAATTTGGGGTTGGCCCGATCCCATCACGAGTCCGGTGTACATTTTCAGTTATGGCAAGCGGATAACCCAGGACCGGATGTCCTCACCTGCTTACGGAGCAGCAGTCAACAGTGTCAATCCGATTTTTAACTGGGATGTGGTGGCTTGTGCACAGGAATATGAAATCTGGCTCAGTGAAGCAGATATCGACCCTATGGTGGAGAATCCCTGGTGGCAAAGTGATCCGATCCAAAGTCTCCCTTATACCTATCCCCTTGAAGAAGAACCTCTGGTTCCCGGTAAACGCTATGCCTGGAAAGTCCGCATGAATCCCGGACCCGATCCTTCGCCCTGGAGTGATATCAGCACTTTTACCGTTTCTCCCATCCAGTTGACAGAGCCCGTTACGGGGGATGAAATTTTTTCTGTTTTACCCACCTTTAATGCAGATGTCCCTGCGGCGATCCCCTATTATGAACTCCGGATCAGCGATATCAATGATCAGACGGTGGATATCGGGAATGTCCTCAATACAGTCATCCAAACACTCCCCTATAAATTGCGGATGGATGAAAACGGCTGGTTATATCCAGGCCGGCAATATTTCTGGAAACTGATTCCCCTGGATGCCAATGAAACCATGCTTGGACTACCGGATGATCACACAGTTATCAGCAATTTCAGAGTTTCCAATCTCTCACTGCAATCTCCTGTCAATGGAGAAAACCAGGCCGAACCCAATCCTGTATTTTCTTGGGAAGCTCCGGCAGGACAGGATCTGTTTGAATTACATGTGTCATCTGCTGATGATCCAAATGTTGAAAATCCCTTTTTTACAACGGTTTTACGTCAGAAAATGTATCAGTACCCCACCGATGCAGATGTTCCTTTACAGCCTGGAGAAACCTATTTTTGGCAGGTTATTCCCCTTAATCCCGATGAGGTAGCGGGAGACCCATCAGTCACCTACTCTTTTTCTGTAAAAACCCTGGATTTTCCTGTGGTGGACTGGTCGCTGACAAACCGGGATCTCACAGCGTTTTGGTCTGCCTATGCCTCAGCACAGGGATACGAGATTCTGATTTCCGATATGCCGGATATCCAGGAAGACGGGCGCCTGACCCAGCCTTTATGGAGTTCCGATATGCTGTTGGAAACCTCTTTGCGTTTGCCGGTGAATGATCTGCGGATAACACCTGAAATGACCCTTTACGGCCAAATCGGGATAACACTGGATGGGAGCACCTTCTTCTGGGATGTTCCCCGGCCTCTGAATCTTGACCTGTTTAATGAGGAGGATTTGTTTATCCGTCTGAGCCAGAATCCGCAAAATCCTCTTCAACCCCTCGTGGAACTGATCCAGGGCGTCAGTGGAGTTGATGAATATGTGATTACCCTGTCATCGGATGCCGGGGGAGAAGAGGTCATTACGGATTTTTCAACCCTGGGATTTCCATATCCCCTTGAGGATGTGTGGAATCAGATTGCAGAATATGATCAGGTATATGTGACGGTCCAGGCCCTCTCTTCAGGGATGGTCATGGCAGCCACCCACGAACCGGTTGTCATCAATCCTGCAACCTTTATTTCAGCACTTTATGAGCCATTTATGGTAGAACCCGATCCATCTGGAAATCCGGGTTTTATGGTTCGATATACCCAGCCATTATCATTTGCTCAGTCTGTCCTGGTCAATGCTGGTACAGATCCTGAACTGTCAACACCCATCCATTCGGAAGAGTATTCTACCAATGCTTTGCCGGCTCTTGTGACCGACGATTTCTTTGAATACAACCAACAAATGTTTGTGCAGCTGGTGCTTTTACGGGATGGTATGCCTTTGGGAAATGGATCCAGGGTGTATGAAGTCATTCTACCATCCCAACCGGGAGCCAATCAACAGGTGGGAATTGTGGCAAACTGGCTCAGAGATCAGGATCAGATTTCGGTGGAAAGGACAAATTCCGTCACCGGAGCAGATACTTATCGCCTGACAGCTTATTCTGATGCAGAAGGTATGGATGAGATCTGGCGTCTGGACGCCATGACGGGAATGACGGTAAACCTCGATAGAGAGGAGTTGGGACTCTCTTTCGATTCCAATGTCTATTTTCAAATTACGCCCCTGGCAAATGATGAAGTGCATGGAATTCCATCTGAAATCCGGCGGGTCTATATCGAGCCCGTTGTTCCGCCGGTCTTGTCCGAAAGTCTCCTCATGTGGGATCCTGCCATTCCTCCGGCGCCCCAATATGAAGTGAGACTCTCCCCGGATCCTGATTTCCGAAGCGAGGTTATAGAAACGGTTGTCAGTCAAAATCTGATTACGGAAGATCAGTTTGATCTCTTCTGGGGTACCCTTTATTATTGGCAGGTTCGAGGACTGGGATATCATGACGAACCCTGGGGAGACTGGAGCAGGGTAAAATCTTACCGGAGTTCCCCGGGACCGGATATCCTGCCTGAATCACCCCCATCCGGGGCTTCACTCACAGATCTTCCAACTTTTAACTGGTCATGCCCGGAAAACCTGACCTTTGTTCTGGAAATTTCCGAAGATGAAAGTTTCCAGTCTTACCTCTATGCACGGGAAACATCCGAAAAACAGGTGGTGTATGACGGGGAAGTCGGGATTTTTCAGGAAAATAAGTCCTATTATTGGCGAGTCCGTGGCATCCATCCATCAAAAGGTACGGTTGTATCACCGGTCCTTTCCTTTGCATTTCAGGAATTACCCTTAATTGCTGAAGACAAGGATGAAGGGACACTTCGTTTTGTCACACCGGCCAATCAGGGAATATATCCGGCAGACCGCTTACGTCTGGCCTGGAGTGGTGAACCGGAAGGCAGTGTCCGGTATGAAGTGAGCTTTTCCTATGATGAGGGCTTTAGTGACGCCCGGACTGAAAGGGTGGAAGCAAAAGAGTTTCAGCCGGTATCTTCCGGTTACTTTGAGGAAAGGCAGGATATTTATGCCCGCGTGAGGGCTTTGGATGATGGGAACAATCCTTTGACAGATTGGAGCAATGTGCTCACCTTTCAGGTGGTATCCAATATGATACCCACCCTCGAATCTCCGGCAAATGGAGAGAAAGTCTATTCTTCTGCCATGGTATTTACGTGGTCAACGGTTCGTCATGCAGACCGCTATGAAATCATGATTGCTGAAGATGAAGAATTTACCTCTTTAATCTGGAACCATGACCGGGTAAGGGAACCCAATGTCAGTCTTCCAGAAGGAGCCGGAAGTGAGCTGAAAAATGATCAAAATTATTACTGGAGGGTTCGAAGCCTTATTTCCGGCGCGAGTCCTTTTTCATGGTCTGTTCCCTTTCAGTTCAGCCTGTCCGGCGACCGGATTACAACCCTGGAGTATCCTCTCGATGAATTGTTCGAACCGGGAAATATTTCCTTCTCCTGGAAAAGGCCTACCGGTGTGAGTCATGTGATTGTTCAAATCAGTACCAGCAGTGATTTTACATCGGTTTTATTTGAATCACCTCCCCTGAGTACCAATCAGTTCTCCTATCCTGCAGAAGCACCGGTACCTTTGAGTCCATCGGTGGATTATTTCTGCCGGGTCATTTCTTCGGATGAAGAAGGGAATCATCTGGCGGATCCTTCCCAAACCGGTAAATTCAGAATTAAGGGACAGGTGATTGAAATTGAATTAATCTTCTCTGCTGCCGAAGGAGGTGAATAATGAAACACCTGAATAAGACTCTCTTGCTGCTTCTGATTTTGTCACTGTCCCTTACGGCAGCAGAAAAAGTAGCTGCAGTCATTAAGATTAAAGGGAATGTGATGGTGAGACCTGCAGAGGGGAAAATCTATAAACAAAGTTACGTTGGACAAATTCTCTATGATGGTGACTGGCTGAAGACGAATGGGGATGAATTTGCAGCCATCGTCTTTATGGATGGATCCCAATTGAAAATCAGAGAGCTCACAGAGCTTGAAATACGTGCTCAGCAGGTGTCCCAATCTGTACAGAATACAGATTTGTATCTAACCCAGGGAGAGGTGTGGACGAAAGTACAGAAGCAAAAGGGTGAGTTTAAGATTCAAACTCCTGTCTCTGTTGCATCTGTAAAAGGTACGGAATTTGATCTTTTGTACGATCAAATTGAAAATATTTCAGATCTTTTTGTAATCAGTGGATCTGTGGAATTCAGCAACGAACTGGGAACGATCCTGGCACGGGAAATGACCATGTCCCGTATTGAACCCCAGCAAAAACCGCAACGGGTTTCCAAACTGAAAAAATCAGAAATTCCCGGATGGAAAGATGAAATCGAACCGGAATGGGGATTCCATGTGGTTCCTGAAAAGCAAGGGAAAATCCCGGCGGGGCAGCCGGTCAATGTGGCTGTTCAGGTGAGAGATCTGTCCTCCAGTAAAACAGCCAATCAATTTTCCGGCAAGATGACCATCGTGTCCGATTCTCCCTCCATGATCGTGGGAGTTTCTTCCGGTGCTTTGAAGGATCAGACAGAGGTTCCCGTCTCAAATGGTAACGGGACCTTTGTAATCAAGGGACTCAATCCCGGGGATTTTGGATGTACCCTATCCATGGATGGAGCGGAATCCAAAAAAGTGATGTTTGAATTTGACAGAACGGTGGAACAGAAAAAGAAAATTGCCAGGGATGTGGAAAAGTTAGGGACCTCTTCGAAAATCCAGAAAATTGGAGAACTTTCTGAAAACAGAACACTTGAGACGGCCAAAATCAGTGGGGCCGGTGAAACGGTGAATGATGTTCTGAATAAAGTGGATAAAGGAGAGTATGAAGTGCTGGATATCATACAGGTAGAAAACCCTGACGGGACCATCAGTCTCAGAATACTTGTTGAACCTAAATGACGGGGAGATGTCCCATGAAGTGTCGCAACATCACATTGATGGTATTTGGCTTTGCTCTTTCACTTTTTGCCCAGGATGACGGACAGCCTCCCACATTTGTGTCGGTCCCCCAAATTGGAAATATTACGGCCGGAAGCCCTATCCAGTTTGAAATTGTTATTTCCGATGCTTCCCCCCTTGAATCGGTCCGTCTTTATTATAAAACCAGAGAAACCCGTGGATTTACGTCCGTAGAAATGGAAAAGGATGTAAATTATATCGCAGAGATTCCCGGTTTTGAAGTGATTGAAGGTGTATTGGAGTACTATTTCTGGGCAAAGGATGCCTATAACAATCAGGCATTCTATCCGGAAGGTGGAGAACGAAATCCGTTGCGGATCAAAGTTGGACGGTTTGAGTCAGAGATTGAACCGGAGCGTTTTTCCATTCAAATGCTCTATCCCGAGCCCAATGTTCAGACGGATGATGATAAACCGACATTTGTCTTTCTTGTCCATGATCCGGATAATTTGTTGGAAAAAAACAATTTACGGGTTGTTTTAAATACTACCGATGTCTCCGGTAAATTAATCCGGGATGGAGCGGTTATGACTTACATCCCGGAAAGACAACTTTCGGGTGGTTCTCAGGAAGTGAAGATTTTGCTGCAAGATCAGAGTGGAAAACCTCTCTTTATGAAACGTTATCCCGTCAGTATCGGGAAAGGAAGTCCCATTGCAGATCGTGGAGAACGACCGGCGTGGCAGGATAAACTGAAAATTAATGCGAATGTAGGACTCGATTCTGATTATGACATATTCTACGGGAAAGAACAACCGGAAAACCGTCCCATGGATGTCCACAAAGCATCGGCAAGGGTCCGGTTCCGCTATGGCAAAATCCAATTGAACACTTCAGCCCTCCTGAATGCCCATGTGATGGATGAAAAGGCCCATGATTTGAGTCTGCGCAGACAGCCACTAAACCGTTTGCGTGTTGATTTCAGGTCTCCTCTCCTGGATGTGACTTTTGGTGATGCTTCACCGGAATTTACTGAGTTGACGTTAAAAGGAACCCGGGTCCGCGGATTGTCTGCCTGGCTCAAGCTGGGATGGTGGCATACAGCTTATGTGCAGGGAACAACCCGGCAGCTTATCAAGCCTATCGTGGAAACTCACCCCGATTCAATACATTGGCAGATGATGCGAAATCTTACCGGGGATACACTGTATGTGAATCATGATAAAGGAACACCTGTCCGGGAGTTTAGGGGACTTTCTACTTCTATGGATTTTTATCGCCATTTTCGTCTAGGGGTTTCCGCCTTTAAATCTTACGACGATGTGAGTTCTCTCAATTTGGAATATGAACCTTTGGAGGATCATTATCTGTTTTTGGCGAATTCGGTTGTGGGACTCAATTCCGAGCTTCATTTCAATCATGAACGAACGGTTTTGTCAGCAGAACTGGCAATTTCCGCTACCAACGATCTCAGGGCGGATGACTCTCTATTGATACATGAAGGCGGACTGGATACAACCCTGCTCAATGATATCAATGATTTATTGGGTTATCCTCTGACGGATGATATCTTTCTGGGAAGCGCTCAGGGGATGGGACTTTCAATTCCCTTTCCGGATCTGGATGATTTCGATCCCGCTTCCTATCTGATTGAAGATGTGGTCAAGAGAGGGACCTACCGAATTGCATTTCGCACACCCCTTGATTTAAAATGGCTCCAGGTTGATTTGAATTCTGAATATTTCAGGGTTCCGGCTAATTTTGTTACAATTGGCAACCCATCTTTGCAGACCGACATTATGGGTCTCCGGTCCGGAGCCAGGATTCGCTTGATTAAAAACCAATTGTCTTTAACAGGCCGCTATGAAAATACCTTCGACAATGTTGCGGGAAACACCAAGAATCAAACCACAAATACTGAATCCATCGTGGGAGGGATCGGACTCAATTTTTTTGGTTTACCTATGGTGAATTATTCCATGCGGATTATGAACCGCCTGGGCGAGCCGGCAGAAGGATATGAGAATCCCGAAGAACTTACCCTGAATGATAATGTGACCATAACTCATACAGTGAGTCCTTCCTATCAGTTTACAGCATTTAAAACACAGTTCAATATCAATGCCAGCTATATGTTAATGAATTATGAGGATGCAAATTCCACGGATGACTATAACACAAATTATCTCACCCAATCCCTGACAACTGCTTTAACAGCCGGTTTTGAATTCCCTCTTTCCATGACGCTGGGGGGTGGATTTTCAACGACGGATCCTGAAGATGTCACTCAGGCCGGGACGCGTTTTATCATTCACAGCAGCCGGGTCGGGTATAAATGGATGAATAACCGGCTAAACACATACATTGGCTATAGCATGGTGGATGGATTCCGGGATAAAAACGGCTTGTTTGATCCCGGGGAATCCTATACTGATTCCAATGAGGACGGTCAGTATAATGATGGTGAGTCCTATATTGATGAAATTCAGCTTGATAATAGCAAGTTTACCCTCAAAGCCGGTGCCGGTTACAAGATTATGAAAAACTTTACATTAGACGGAAATATGGATTTAATCGTCGTAAGTGATGAAGTGGATGTGGAAAAAGAGTATAATGAATTTCGATTCAGAATGAAGTTGAAATATTGGTTTTAATGAATGAAGAATGATGAATGATGAATTAAGAATGAATGATGAATGATGAATTGTGTTTAGTGGATATGAGATGAGAACAGTTAAAGAAAAAAAGCCTTTGATAGGGGTGAATAATAATTTTGAAGAGAGAAAGAAGGCACCCTGGATCACGGTACCCGGGAGGTATCTTGAGGCCGTTTACGATAATGGTGGAATTCCGGTAGTGATTCCTCCCTTTGAAGATGATAAACACCTGGAACTCTATTTTGACTTTTTGGATGGATTTCTTTTTGTCGGTGGAGATGATTATGATCCTTCTCTTTATGGAGGGAAAGTGTTACCTGACATGGAACTGGCTCACCCCCGGAGGACAAATCATGATTTAATGATGATGAAACAGGTTTTAAAACAGGAAAAACCTCTACTTGCCATTTGTGCCGGAGTACAAATAATGAGTATTGCCGCTGGTGGCCGGTTGATTCAACATCTTGAAACCGGAATGCGGCATACCGGTGAATTCTATCATCACATAAATATCTTGGAAGGTTCTCTTCTTGCCGGGATTTTTTCGGAAACAAAACTTGTTGTCAATTCTTACCATCATCAGGCGGTGGATCCAGACTGTGCAGGTCAGAGATTGAATATCATCGCTCAGGCTCCGGATGGTATTCCTGAAGCCCTCTCCGTTCAGGGACGATCTTTTCAGTTGGGCGTTCAATGGCATCCTGAACGTATAGATGACTTACATCACCGGGATTTGCTTTTTTCAGCCTTCATTCGTGCTGCCGTGAATCCTGTCGAAACATAATACCTGCTACACCGTATAGAGTTTAGAAACATGGGAATCAATGAATCCGGAAATGATCCGGATTTATTTTCGTCCGTTTAAAAGGGGTAAAAAGCTCTCACTTTCATGCGATCCATAAGTAAAAAAATATCAATAAAGAGCTTAAAAAATCAGAAAATTATTTTGTATATTGCAACGCTATGGAAGTTCTGAGATTAAAAAATATAAATAGGAGATATGCAGATGAGCAAATTTAAAAAACAGACGATTGATGGAAATTTTGCCGCTTCTCATGTCGCATATGCGTTCAGTGATGTGGCTGCCATATATCCCATTACTCCTTCATCAAATATGGGTGAGTATGCCGATGCATGGGCATCCAAAGGACAAAAAAATCTCTTTGATGAAGTTGTGGATGTCGTGGAAATGCAAAGTGAAGCAGGTGCTTCCGGAGCAGTGCACGGTTCTCTTTCTGCCGGGGCCTTCACAACGACTTTTACGGCTTCACAGGGACTCATGCTCATGTTACCGAATATGCATAAGATTGCAGGAGAGATGCTACCAACAGTTTTTCATGTCAGTGCCCGTTCCCTGGCGGCTCAGTCTCTCTCTATTTTCGGAGATCACTCGGATGTAATGTCTGCCCGGAATACGGGTTTTGCCCTGGTCGCTGCATCATCCATTCAGGAGATCATGGATCTCGGCCTGGTTTCACACTTGGCAACTCTCGAAGCAAAGGTTCCCTTTCTCAATTTCTTTGATGGATTCCGTAATTCCCATGAAATCCAAAAGATTGAAATGATTGATTATGACACGATGGGTGAACTTTTAGAGGATAGTAAAGAATATATCGAAGCATTCAGGAAAAGAGCCCTGAATCCGGAAGTCCCAATGGCAAAAGTCGGTGCCCAGAACCCGGATGTCTATTTTCAGGGACGGGAAACCGTTAATAAATACTATCTGGCGACTCCGGATATTGTGCAAAAATATATGGATAAAGTGGCTGAGAAAATCGGTCGCCAATACCATCTCTTCGATTATTTCGGTGATCCCAAAGCAGAAAAGGTAATTGTGGCCATGGGCAGTGCCTGTGACACCATCGAAGAGACTATCAACAAACTCAATAAAAACGGTGAAAAACTTGGACTCGTGAAAGTCCGCCTCTATCGTCCCTTTGCATCAGAAAAATTTGTAGAAACAATTCCTGATTCTGTTAAAAAAATTGCCGTATTGGACCGGACCAAAGAACCAGGTTCCATCGGTGAACCGCTCTATCTGGATGTCTCTGCAGCACTGAAAGACCGGAAGGGGATCGAAATCATCGGCGGCCGCTATGGGCTTTCCAGCAAGGAATTCACACCATCGATGGTGAAGGCCGTTTATGATCATCTGGATGGAAAAGCCTTCCATAGTTTTACCGTTGGAATTACAGACGATGTCACCGGTTTTTCGATTCCGGTTCAAGAGCATATCAATACCGTTCCCGAAGGTACGATCTCCTGTAAATTCTGGGGACTTGGTTCGGATGGGACGGTTGGTGCCAATAAGAATTCTATCAAGATTATCGGGGACAATACGGATATGTATGCCCAGGGATATTTTCAATACGATTCGAAAAAATCCGGTGGGATTACCCGCAGTCACCTCCGTTTTGGAAAAGAAAAAATTCAATCCGAATACCTGGTGGAAAACGCCGATTTTATTGCCTGCCATAATCAGGCCTTTATCGGACGTTATGATATCCTCCAGGGCATAAAAGAAAATGGTGTATTTCTGTTGAATTCCAACTGGAAAGACGACGAGGTCTTCGAAAATCTTACGGAAGATATGCAGAAAACCATCATTGAGAAGAATATCAGTCTTTACAATATCGATGCATTGAAAATTGCTCAGGATGTGGGACTTGGATCCCGGATCAATACAGTGATGATGGCTGCCTTTTTTATTATTTCCAAGGTTCTTCCCCGGGAAGATGCCATTCAAATGATCAAGAAAGCCATCGAAAAGACTTATATGAGTAAGGGTAAAGATGTAGTCGAAATGAACTGGAAGGCTGTGGACAGAGCCGACGAAGCCTTGAAACAGATCAAAGTTCCTGAAAAAATTACAAAGAGTGCACACATCAGTGATCTGGTGCCCCAAGATGCCGATGATTTTACGAAAAATGTGATTGAACGGATCATGCGGGAAAAGGGAGACGAGATTCCTGTAAGCCAGATGCCCTATGATGGACAAATTCCTACCGGTACCACGGCTCTTGAAAAACGGGGTGTTGCACCTCAGGTTCCCCATTGGGAAGCAGAAAAATGTATTCAGTGTAACCAGTGTTCTTTCGTCTGTCCCCATGCAGCTATCCGGGCCAAGCTTATTGATCCGTCTGAATTGGAAAACGCCCCGGAAACATTCAATGTATTGGATGTGAAAGGCAAGGATAGTCAGTATAAATATAAAATCCAGGTGTACATTGATGACTGTGTAGGTTGTGGTGTTTGTATCAATGATTGTCCCACCGGTGCCCTGACCTTTTCACCTATCGAAAAGGAACGGGAAGCGGGAGAACGGGTTAATGCAGACTTTTTCAACGCATTGCCCAATGATGTGCTGGGTAACAGCAGGGAAAATTCCGTCAAAGGAAGTCAGTTCAAACAACCTTTGTTTGAATTTTCCGGAGCCTGTGCCGGATGTGGTGAGACACCTTACATTAAGCTGGTCACGCAGCTCTTCGGAGACCGGATGATCATTGCCAATGCCACGGGATGTTCATCTATTTACGGCGGGACATTCCCCACGATTCCCTACACGAAAAACAAGGACGGCTATGGACCGGCCTGGGCAAATTCACTTTTCGAGGATAATGCCGAGTATGGTTTTGGGATGCGTCTGGCTGTAGATGCCAACCGGAAGCAATTGAAAAGCAATGTTCAGAAGCTTTTAAACGGGGGTGTCAATGGTGAATTGGGCGAAGCACTGAAGACCGCAGTGGAGAACTGGACATCCGTGGATCAGGAAACCAAAGCCAATGCACGGAAAATCAAAGAATTGTTACCGGAATACCTAAAGAAGGTCCCTGCTGAATTCAAACCTGTCGCCCAAAAAGTCTATGAACTGAGAAATTATTTCGTGGACAAATCCATCTGGTCTTTTGGTGGTGACGGCTGGGCTTATGATATTGGATTCGGTGGCCTGGACCATGTTCTTGCATCTGGTAAGAACATCAATATCCTTGTGTTGGATACAGAAGTCTATTCCAATACTGGTGGACAGGCATCAAAGGCATCCCCGCTGGGTGCTGTGGCACGTTTTGCTGAAGCAGGTAAGATGACTAACAAAAAGGATCTGGGCAAGATGATGATGACATACGGTTATGTCTACGTTGCCATGGTCTCAATGGGTGCCAATAAGAATCAATTGATTAAGGCAATTTCCGAAGCGGAAGCCTATCCCGGACCTTCTATCATTATTGCGTACGCTCCCTGTATCAATCATGGGATTGATATGAGTAAAAGTCAACTGGAAGAGAAAAAAGCCGTTGAATCCGGATACTGGCTGCTTTATCGCTATAATCCGGCGCTGAAAGAAGAAGGTAAAAATCCCTTTATTCTTGATTCCAAAGAACCGAAAGAGGATGTGCTGGACTTCCTGGAAGGTGAAAAACGCTACACATCCCTGAAACAGACCTTTCCTGAAAAAGTGAAAGAATACAGGGAAAAATTTGCGGAATATGCCAAAGAGCGCTATGAAGAATACCGGAAAATGGCTGAATAAACAATAATCACACATAACTCAAAAAGGGGACAGTCAAACTGTCCCCTTTTTTTGTAAATTCTATTATGCCTACAAAACTGGAAAAAATACTCCTGGCCTATATCCGGGAAGCTAACCAAAATTGGAATCTCTTTCAGGAAGGTGAAAAAGTGCTGGTGGGTATTTCCGGCGGGAAAGATTCCATGAGTCTTCTCACCCTTTTATCCCGCTTCCCGGTTGAACTCCATGCAGTGTATGTGCACCTCAATCCTGATTCTCCTGTCCATTTTCTGGATTATTGCCGTCAATACGCTACGGTTTACCGCGTAGATACAGATATTTACAAAAAGGTTTTTGCACCTGATGCAGAAAAAAATCCCTGTTTCATCTGTATGCGTCTTAGGCGAAAGGCAGTGGTAAGCTTTGCCATAGAAAATGGGTTTAACAAAGTATTCTTCGGGCACCATAAACATGATGTCGTCGAAACCTTTCTTTTAAACCAGATCTATAGCCGTGAAATCAGCACCATGCTTCCACGTCAACCCCTCTTTGACGGACAATTCCACATATGCAGGCCTCTGTATCTGATCCCTGAACCGCTTTTAAAAACCTATGCTGGGGAACAAAACTGTCCGGCAGTTTCTGAAAGCTGTCCTGCTGCAGAGCATTCACGACGAAAACAAGTCAGAGAATGGCTTACGAATATTCAGGAACTCAATCCCAGGATAGATATCGTGGATAATATATTTTCAAGTCTGAAACGGATAAACCGTCCCTTTATCCCCGTGTTCCCAGACACACAAGATTTGACAGAGATTCGAAAACCAAAATATAAAAAGTCCTTGTAAAAAATATTTAATAATAAAAATAATAATATAAGCTTGACATCTTTTAATTTGTGGCGTATCTTTCCCCCCGGGGTGGGGGGAAAAGGGCAAAATTATTATTATATTAAAATATATTGAAATACTTAAATAAATTTACCGGATGATTAGATAAAAAAAGAGGGTCAAAAGACCCTCGATTTTTTATTCTCTTTAATATATTACCAGATAACTACCCGTTCTTCCGGAGATCGGTATCTTGGGTCTCCGGGTTGAATGTGAAAAGCCTTGTAAAAGGCATCCACATTTTCAAGGGGACCCACAACCCGGTAATGGGCAGGAGAATGTTCATCTTCCATGATACGACGGATCATGGTTTCCCGGCTCATATTTCGTCGCCAGATTTGGGCAAATCCCAGAAAGAAGCGCTGATCAGGTGTAAATCCATCGATATTTTTCATATCACGATTCTGTTTGGCCAGTTGTAAAGCGTCATAAGCCACATTGACTCCACCCAAATCCGCGATGTTTTCACCCAGTGTCAATTCGCCATTGATGTGAAACGTATCAATAACAACATAGCGATCATATTGTCCGATGAGTTTTTTTGACCGGGCATCAAACTGTGCTGCATCTTCAGCTGTCCACCAGTCGTTCAGCATTCCGTTTTCATCATATTGCCTGCCATGATCGTCAAACCCGTGAGTCATTTCATGACCGATTACCACACCAATTCCCCCGTAGTTTACAGGGTCGTCGGCATGTAGATTGAAAAAGGGTGGCTGGAGAATACCCGCAGGAAAAACGACTTCATTCCCCAGGGGACTGTAATAGGCATTGACAATATGAGCCGGCATGTGCCATTCTTCCGGGTCCGGCTCTTGTCCGGCTTTTGACTTTTCTAAATCGAATTGATAGGCCGCAATTCGCAGAAAATTACCAAAATAATCATCTCGTGTAAGTATTAATCCGGAAAAATCATCCCAGGAATCGGGATATCCGATTTTAATGCGCATCGTTTCCAGTTTGACCAAGGCTTTTTCTCGTGTTTTGTCTGTCATCCAATCCACATTTTCGATACGTTGTTTTAGGGCACGCTTCAAATTCCCGGTTAATTCGGTCATTTTTTCTTTTGCTTCAGGAGGAAAATAGGTCTCAACATAAAGCCTGGCCAGCATATCCCCCAGAATCCAGTTAGCCTGGTCTAATACTCTTTTTGTCCGGGGTTCCATAACTTTCTGTCCGGATAAATACCTGTTAAAAAAATCAAAATGTAAGGCATTGATTTCACTTGGCAAATAATGGGCCATACGGTCCATCAAATTCCAGGTAAAATAATCATTCCACACTTCGGGCGGGATATTCGAAAGCATTTGATTTATTTCTCTGAAAAAATCCGGCTGGTGAACATTATAATATTGATCGTAATCAAGCCCCAATGTTTTAAAGTAAAGATCCCAGTTTAAATCTGGTGTTAATGCTTTTAATTCTGATAGGGACATTTTATGGTATGTTTTTTGTGGATCACGTCGGTCGACAAGGTTCATGGATGCTTCGGCTAGCCGTGTTTCAAACGACAGGATGGAGGCAGCTGCTGTTTCTGCTTTTTCCGGTGTATATCCGCCGGCTTGTAAAAAACGGCTTAGAAAGTCTTGATACTCTTTTCGGATCTCCTTTAACCTTTCAGATTGTCCAATGTAGTATTCCCGCTCAGGAAGACCTAAACCACTTTGTCCCAGGTGTACAATGACAAGCTCTGTGTTTTTTGGATCTTCGTAAAATGAGATATCAAATGCCGGTGCCATGAAATGTGAATGAAACCAGGCAAGGGTCTCAATAATTTTGTCGGGTGTTTCAGTATTGACCATCTCAAGCCGTGCTTGTAAGGGTGTTAGGCCTTTTTCTTCAATGAGAGCACTGTCCAGACCACTGGCGTAATAAGCACCTACCTGGCCACGTAAACTTGCAGGATCTGAGTCCACGTCTTTCGCAGCTTCATCTAAAAGATTTTTGATCATTTCCTGATTCCGATCGTATACTTCCCGAAAAGCACCTATGCTGACTTTGTCATCGGGTACAGGGTTATTCCGCAGCCATTTCCCGTTGACATAAAGATAAAAATCTTCACCAGGTTTGATAGACAAATCCATGTTGGAGGTGTCAAAAGCAGGATACATGTGAACAGTTTCCGGTTCATCCAGTATTTCCCTTGGAGTGCAGGCCATACTCAAAATCAGTAAAAGTCCAGTGATTACAATCATTCCAAATCTTAATACAGTACGATTCATGGTTTTTTCCTCATGTTTATCCAAATTCAGATTAAAAATTTACCCAAAAAGTTGTCATAAAATGTAAATTTTTTCATGATCCGGGAAGATTATCCCCAAGAAATAAAAAGACCGGATTTTTTCCGGTCTTTTCATGAGTGAGTTATGGGGGGGATCAGGCAAGAAGTTTGATATCTTCATCAACAGAGCTAATCGGAGCGATCCCAAAGTTTTTTACAAGTACATCTGTAACATTGGGGGAGAGGAATGCAGGGAGTGTGGGACCCAGATGAATATTTTTGACACCCAGGTATAGTAACGCCAATAATACAATCACTGCTTTCTGTTCATACCAGGCGATATTGTATGCGATAGGAAGCTCATTAATATCGTTCAGTTCAAAGATCTCCTTTAACTTGAGTGCAATCACGGCAAGACTGTAAGAATCATTACACTGCCCCGCATCCAGAATCCGTGGAATTCCACCGATGTCTCCCAGAGGCAGCTTGTTGTAACGGTATTTGGCACAACCGGCCGTTAGGATAACTGTATCTTTCGGAAGTTTTTGGGCAAATTCTGTATAATATTCACGGCTTTTCATTCTACCGTCACATCCGGCCATGACTATGAATTTCCGGATGGCTCCGCTTTTTACGGCGTCCACCACTTTATCGGCTAATTGTACAACCTGATTGTGGGCAAATCCACCGGTAATGGTGCCGTTTTCGATGGCTACCGGAGGTTTGCAGGTTTTTGCCATCTCGATGATGGGTGAAAAGTCTTTGCTCCCGCCTTTAGGCCGGTCTGCGATATGGGGAAAACCGCTGAATCCTGCAGCACCCGTTGTGAAAACACGGTCACTGTATGTGGATTTTTTTCGGGGAGGAACCAGACAGTTAGTAGTAAAAAGAATGGGACCATTGAAGGTTTCAAATTCTTCGGTCTGTTTCCACCAGGAATTTCCGTAATTCCCTACAAAATGATCATATTTTTTGAACGCAGGATAATAATGGGCCGGCAGCATCTCACTGTGTGTGTAAACATCGATTCCGGTTCCCTCGGTCTGCTCAAGAAGTTCTTCCAAATCTTTCAGATCATGGCCACTGATCAGTATCCCCGGATTGTTTCGGGTACCAATATTTACCTGTGTTATCTCAGGATGTCCATAGGTAGACGTGTTGGCTTTATCCAAAAGAGCCATGGCGCTGACACCAAATTTTCCACATTCCAATACCAGATTGGTCAATGTTTCAGCATCCAGGCTCTCATCCAGGGTTGCAATCAAACCCTTTTCAATGAAACCAAATACATCATTATCCGAATAGCCCAGATTCAATGCATGTTCTGCGTATGCAGCCATTCCCTTTAAACCATAGGTAAGCAGTTCACGGAGACTCCTTATATCCTCATCTTTCGTCTCCAATACACCCACATGCTTTGCCTTTTCTTCCAATTCGGGAATAGTTGATCCGTTCCAGGTGATTACATCATGGGTTTTGAGCCATTCGGGGAGTGCTTCCACATCAACATTCTCCTTGATGTGATCCCGCAAGGCAAGTCCCTGTAAGATTTTATCGGCAATCACCTGCAGATCAAAATTGGCATTGGTGATGGTTGTGAACAAGGCATCCGCCAGATAGCGGTTAGGTGTTTCACAAAGGACATTCTGTTTGCGTTTTTCCCTGCTTAAGACGGCCACACCTTTGGCTGTATACATAAGCAGATCCTGCATGCGGGCAACTTCCGGTTCTTTGCCGCAAACACCTTTGATCGTGCATCCGGTGCCTCCTGCGGCTTCCTGACATTGAAAACAAAACATGTTGGTCATTCAATACTCCTTTTTTCTTTTTAAAAATATACTGGTAATTCCAAATCAAATGATGTAACATAAGTTACAAAAATGGAAAATATCTACCAAAAATTGAGAAAAATTTCTCTTTTTAGCTTTTTTGATGAACAGGCTTTATCTGAATTGTTACCGGAAGACCGAATGTATGTCCGGCATTATATATCCGGCAATGTTATTGCTTTTTCTGATGATCCCGTCGAGTCACTGTATTGTCTGACCCAGGGGGAATGCCGGGGAGAAATGCTTGATTTTTCCGGACGTTCTTTCACCGTGGAAGCCATTTATGCACCGGATACGGTGGCATCCGCTTTTTTATTCGCCACAGAAAATCGTTTTCCCGTCAATGTGGTGGCTGTAACATCCTGTGAAATTGTTCTGATTCCCAGAGATTTTATTTTTATGCTCATTGCTCAGAATCCGGAATTTATCCGCATGATCATTCGGGATATCACAGACAGGACCGTTTTTCTGGCGAAGAAGATACAAATGTTGTCTTTCCGGACTATCCGACAGAAACTGGTCCGGTATCTTCTGTCACTGCGAAAGAATCAGTCACTGAATGTCCATGTGCCTGTCACCCGCGAAGCCATGGCAGATCTCTTTAATGTGGAAAGACCTTCTGTATCCCGTGTCTTGTCGGAATTAAACCGCGAAGGATTGATAGTCGTAAAAGGGAGGACTATCGAACTGAAAAATCTTCAAAAACTGAATGAAATTCTGATTGATGTTTAGTCAGCTTTGATGAAATTTAATATAGGATTCATACCCTTCCGGTGACATGTACCATTTTAATATGTCCCGATCCGTGGACGGAAGGTTTACATAGATCAGTCCATCCAGACAATAGTTAAAATCGGGATCCACATTAAAAGATAGAATTTTTCCACCCAGTTTCAGATACTGTTTGATCAAAACGGGAATGCCGTCAATCTGATGCTCGATGTCGGATATGAGTGACGAAAGTTCTTCCGGTGTTTTTATCAGATGTTGTGACGGGATTTTATCCCACACCTTCATAGATTTGTGCTTAAATGGATTCCGGGGGCGAACATACCGGGCCAGTTCTTTATCCATATAGTGATCTTTCAGGAAATTGACCAATATTTGCCGGGATGCGGCGTTATAATCTCCCGTGATGCTTACTGGACCGAAGAGATTTGCATAGTGTGGATTCCGCACAATAAACAGACTGATACCTTTCCATAGAAGCAGGAGGGGGGCATATTTCTTCTGGTATTCTTTCCGGATAAAAGACCTGCCCAATTCAAGTGACGGCCCCATTTTATCAAAAATTTCTGCTTTATACCGGAATAATGTGCTTGTATAGAGTCCGGAAGTACCATATTTGCGAATTATTTCGTCCGTCGGCCCCAGGCGGTATGCACCTACAATCTCTTTTTTGACATGATTCCAAACGATCAAATGGTAATAATATTCGTCAAAAATATCCAAATCCAGGCTTTTTCCCGTCCCTTCGCCGACATCCCGGAATGTTATTTCTCTCAAACGCCCTAGTTCCCGGACAGAATAAGGGATATCATCAACTTTGGCATAGATTACGCTGTATTCTCTGTTTTTCAAAAGCTCCTGTCCAGGGGGCAGCGATTCGATTTCTTCTGTCAAAACGCCTCTATCAAACCGTTCTGGGATTTCTTCCAATGGATTTTCTTTCAAGGTGTTTTGCTGTTTCTGATCTTCTGTGGACAAGGGTCTGTATTGGAGGACATAGGTTTTAAGGCGGAGATAGTTCAAGAGATCTTTTGGATTGGTATATCCCTGATATCGCTTTGGTTGAATGGAATCACCCACTTTTACAATGATGTGTTTATTTTTTGTCTTCAGGAATTCCCTTGGATACATGAACATACGCAAATTTTGATTAAACATACCGGCCAGTAGAAATGTCAGGCTGTTTCTTCCTTCAAAATAGACGGGGATTAAAGGGACAGAAGCCAATTTAATCAGACGGGCTGTGTTTTCAATCCATCCGGGATCTGTGATATCCTGATGGCGCACACGAAATTGTGATACTGCCCCGGAAGGAAATAACACAAGACCGCCGCCTCGCTTCAACCATTGCAGACCATGACGTACTGCTTTTATATTCATGTATTTTGATTCCGGAGACCGGTGTGTATCTACCAGTATCAGACGGTCCCGAATATCCGGAATGTATTTGATCTCTTTCTGGGCAATAAATTTGACATCCTGCCGGATTCTGTAAATTAAATCCATCAGAATGAGTCCGTCCAAAACCCCAAAGGGATGGTTGGCAATGATGATAAACGGGCCCTTTTCCGGAATGTTATGGAGCGTTTTTGCATCGGAAACTGCATAGGTGATGTTCATGTTTTTCAGTACACAGGCTTCGAATGTTTCATGATCCGGACGGTTTCGGAGTTTTGAATACAAATCATTCAAACGCCCAAAAGCAAACAGATGTTCTAAAAGAGGATTGGCCAGATGAATTATCTGATCTTTCCATCTGCGTCGTGAATGAAAATTAACCCTGAATGGATCTTCTGTGTGATGTGTGTCTGTTTTTTTCGTCATCAATAAATGTTGATTTTATTCTTAAATTATACGGTTCTGACAGATTTTTACCAACAGTTAATTCCTGCCTGGTAAAGATTTGTTTTGAATCTCCGGGTTTACGATAGCCTGAAAATAGCAAGTGTCATGATTTGAAAATACACCACAATGCGTTGTATATCAATAACAAACAGTTGACAACTAAAGTTTACTACCAATCCGACGTGAGCTTTTCAATCAGATCCTGCGAGATTTTTCCAAGGACATCTTCAATGGCATCCTCCCGGACTATCTGATCACCGGGGGATAATTGATTGTTATAGTTGTCACTGTAATAGATGCTCCATTGAGATAATGTTCCAGACATTAGTTCCCGTTCTTCCGGTGTGGCAATCCACTCAAACTGAAGGGTCAGAGATACTTTATACTCTTTTACCGTCTCTGTTTCATCAAAAGTATGGGGGTCATCAGAAATGCGTGTAATGCGGGTTCGTATTACGGAGTGGGCAGAATGGGGTTCAGCCAGGGGCAGGATATTTTCAGATAAAATCCTGGAAATCAGAACAGAAGTCAGTTCTTGTCCTAACCCGAATTCAGCGGTTTCGTTTAGGACATCTTCTACGGCAATGCTTTTTATTCCAGGGGGAATGGTTCCGGGACGCACCGAGTAAATGCCACATCCCGTGAATAAAAGATGTGTCAGTATGAATATGAAAACAGTGTATTTAGCTTTGAATATCATACTCTTTCAACTTTCTGTATAGTGTCCGTTCGCTGATTTGCAGGGCCTGGGCTGTTTTTCGCTTGGATCCGTGATATTTATCCAGTGTCTGTTCTATGAGTCCTTTTTCCATATCCCGGATGGATTTATCCTCTACAGTTAAAATTTCTCCTGCCTGGATAGGCTCTTTGTCGTACCGGTTCAGTCGCTGGGGGATTTCATCCAGTGATACCTGCCCTTTTTCCAGCATTTGATAATTCTGTCTCAACATGTTTTTGATTTCATCCACATCCTGTCGGAGAAGAAAGAGTTGGCGGAGTATTAATTCACGTTCCATTTTATCCACATCTTTATCCATGCGGACCGGAAACCGGGTATCAAAATGTCCGCTTTCGATGAATCCTGCATGTTTCCTGAGATATTCACGGACCGTTTCTGCCTGGATGATATGGGATTTCTCCAGGACAAAGACAGAGTGAATAAAATTCCGCAATTCCCGGATATTTCCCTGCCAGTTTAAAGATTCCAGGATTTTCATGGCTGAGGGAGTAATCGGTTTGTATTGCAGATTGTTCCGGTCGGCATATTCAATCATAAAATGTTCCGCCAGCATGGGGATATCCTCCCGGCGATCCCTTAACGCGGGCAGGTGAATCGATATGGTTTTCAACCGGTAATAGAGATCTTTTCTAAAATCCCCTTCCATTACCTGTTCTTTCAGATCTTTATTGGTGGCGGCCAGAATACGGACATCAACTTTTTGGGGAATGCTTTCGCCGACACGGATAATTTCCCCTGATTCAAGGACACGGAGAAGTTTTACCTGGGTTTCCAGAGGCAATTCACCAATTTCATCGAGAAAAATCGTTCCCTGGTTGGCTGCCTCAAAAAAACCTTTCCGGTCTTCCGTGGCACCGGTAAAACTTCCCTTTTTATGGCCAAAAAGTTCGCTTTCAATGGTTCCTGAAGGGATGGCTCCGCAATTGACCACTATGTACGGCCGGTTTTTACGGTGGCTTAAGCGATGAATCGCCTGGGCAACCAGTTCCTTTCCGGTTCCGCTTTCCCCGCTGATAAGTATGCTGATGTCTGTAGGTGCCACCTGTTCAATAGAACTGATGACCTCTTTGATGGCATCGGATTTGCCAATGATCCCGTATTTTTGTTCAATTTCAATCATATTATTTCTTCAAAGCCCGTTTTAAGACCACGATTTGATCCCTGAGTTTTGCCGCCAGTTCAAATTCCAGGTTCTCAGCCGCTTGATTCATCTCGTTGGTCAATTCGTCAATATGCTTCAGAATGTCCAGTTTCGACAATGCCGCTGCATCTTTTTCAATCTTGTAGCGTGCCTGCTTCTCTTTGACATGGGAGTAGTCTGCAATGGATGTACTCAGGCGGACAGCATCCTGGGTTTTATAAATTGTGACTGGTGTAATATCATGAATCCGGTTGTATTCCTTTTGGACCTTCCGCCGGCGGTTGGTTTCATCAATGACTGTTTTCATGGCATCGCTGATACGGTCTGCATAAAAAATCACCTTGCCATTCACATTCCGGCTGGCCCGGCCGGCAATCTGAAACAATGAACGTTCAGAACGTAAAAATCCCTGTTTATCTGCATCCAGGATAGCCACCAGTGAAACTTCCGGCAAATCCAGTCCTTCCCGGAGAAGATTTATTCCTACCAGTACATCAAATTCACCCAGTCGCAGATCCCGGAGGATGGAGATTCGTTCAAGGCTATCGATTTCCGAATGGAGATACCGGGTATTGACCTGGACATTTTTCAGGTAATCTGCCAGGTTTTCGGACATTTTCTTCGTTAACGTGGTGATCAGAACCCGTTCTTTTCGGCTGGTTCGTTTTTTTATTTCATCTATCAAATCATCAATTTGGTTTTCTGTGGGACGGACTTCGATTTCCGGATCCAGGAGTCCGGTAGGACGTATGATCTGTTCGGTAAAAACGCCTTCTGTTTTCTCCATTTCATAATCGGCCGGTGTGGCGCTGACAAAGATTGCCTGATGGATCATCTCTTCAAATTCTTCAAATTTCATGGGTCGGTTATCCAGGGCGCTGGGAAGGCGGAAGCCGTATTCCACCAGTACTTCTTTTCGGGAACGGTCTCCGTTGTACATGGCGCGGATCTGGGGGATGGTAGCATGGGATTCATCGATAAAAAGGAGATAATCCTCCGGGAAAAAATCCATGAGGGTATAGGGACGTTCTCCCGGTTTGCGCCGGGTTAGATGACGGCTGTAATTCTCTATTCCCGAACAGTATCCCAGTTCCTGCATCATCTCCATGTCGTAGTTTACCCGCTGTTCCAAACGTTGGGCTTCTACCAGTTTGCCGTTTTGCCGGAGCTCTGTCAGCCGTTCGGAAAGTTCATTCCGGATATCCCCTAATGCAATTTTCATGGTCTCTTCGTTGGTGATAAAATGCCGGGCCGGATAGATGATGATCCAGTCTGAACTGCCCTGAACCTTCCCGGTTATAGGGTCAATAAAGGTAATGCTGTCCAGTTCGTCTCCCCAGAATTCAAGCCTGACCGGATTGTCGTTGTATGCCGGATAGATATCCATCACATCGCCCCGGATCCGGAAAGTTCCCCGGGAAAAACTCATATCGTTCCGGACATAATGGATGGCAATGAGCTTTTTAAGCAGCTCATCACGGGGATAGATGTTTCCTTTCTGGAGGAGAATAATCTGATCTTTATATTCTGTGGGAGATCCCAGGCCGTATATACACGAGACCGATGCCACCACAATCACATCACGGCGTGACAGGAGGGAGGCAGTGGCTTTCAGACGGAGTTTTTCAATTTCGTCGTTGATATCCGAATCTTTTTCAATATAGGTGTCCGTCACCGGAAGATATGCTTCAGGCTGATAGTAATCGTAATAACTGATAAAATATTCCACTGCATTTTCCGGGAAAAAACTCTTGAATTCCCCGTAAAGCTGAGCAGCCAGGGTTTTATTGTGAGAAATGATCAACGTGGGCCGCTGGACCTTTTCAATGACCTTCGCCATGGTAAAGGTCTTGCCTGAACCGGTAATACCCAATAGGGTTTGAAATTTCTCCCCACGTTTTAATCCATCCACCAGGGATTGAATGGCCTCCGGCTGATCCCCCGTCGGCTTAAACTGTGATTTGACTTTGAGTTGTGTCATATTGTCAAGAATATATGACATTTAGTGGAAGAATGGAAGAGGGGATGATTGAGTAGCGAGGGTCGAGTATCGAGTAGCGAGGTTCGAGTATTGAGTAGCGAGGGTCGAGTATCGAGTAGCGAGGTTCGAGGTTGGGGTCTTCATTGACCCGTTTACCAGATTCATCATTCTTCATTCAATTTAAAATAGTTATTATAATACTTCCTTAGATACCATTAAAAAGGGACTTTTTTGGCCTCACCGTCTACTGACGCACCCAGCCAGTCCCAGTCCCTAATCCCCAGTCCCTAATTTCCAGTCCCCAATTAACGCACTAAATCAATCTCAAAACTCATAACTTGGACTCACTACTCATTACTCATAACTCTTCACTCATCGGGATAAACTTCTCGTCCCTCAGATTTAGCTATTCGCATATGTTTTAAAAGATAAATTATATTCACATTACCGAATTATGTTGATGCGGAGGATGAGGGACTTCCCGATCCGCTTCGCTTCTCGGGATAAACTTCTCGTCCCTCAGATTTAGCTATTCGCATATGTTTTAAAAGATAAATTATATTCACATTACCGAATTATATTGATGCGGAGGATGAGGGACTCGAACCCCCAAGCCCAGAGGGCGGCGGTTTTCAAGACCGCTGACTTACCAATTAGCCTAATCCTCCCAAAAGCCCGATAGTTTACTGCAGACGGGGGTTTTTTTCAACAGGTTTTTATATGGTTATGACAGATCAGGATTCCCGTTCCAATAAAATGGATAATATATCGAGGGCGATTTCTTTGGTGTTGATACCCACTTCATTTGACGGGCCGACACAGGAGGGACACCCATTGTGACATGAGCAGTTTTGGATGAGGGACCAGCTTTCCCGGATGAGTTTTTCATGGGCATCATAGAGTAGGGGACTGAATCCGATGCCTCCTGGATAATTGTCGTAGATAAAGAGTGTGGGTTGAAAGTTTTCCAGATCCTCCGGGTTGAGTTTTTCTGACTTTTTGTTTTCATCCGGGGCAGAATAGATACCCCGTTCTGTAATGGTGTTCATGGCGAACCATTCCGAGCTTTTGTCCCCTACAGCTTTATGAATATCATGGGGTTCACTCATGATGTGCAGGGTGGCAACGGAGTGTAGGGCTTTACTGATTCCCAACAAGCCATCCACTATATCCGCCCTGCTTCGGGGCAGACGCTCAATCGCGTGATTGGGGATGGTAAACCAATAAGCTGTGGTGGCCATTTCCAGATCCGGCAGGTTGATTTTTCCATATCCTGTATTTTCACTGGTGTAAAACCGGATTTTCTTGAATCCCACCGCCCGGGTCATGACCTGAACTTCGCCCTGGAAAACCTCGGCATTCCGGGTATGGCGCGCTTCGTCTTCACTTAATACTTTCACTTTGGTGTAATCAATGGAATCGGTGTAATAATCCGAATCGGTGGGACGAACCAACGCCTTTCGGCCGTCCCAGTCCAGCTTGTCTACAATGTACTGTTGTCCGGACGCCAGATAGATGGCATCGGGATATATGGTAAGAATCGCAGCGCTGTAATCCACTTCACCGATGATTTTGTGATTATTTTCTGTATCTACCACAACAAAATTGCCTTCAGGTGAGCGTCGGAGATTTACATTTACCGCAGGATAAGCCGTGTCGGACCAATACCAGCGACGGTTATCATAATGTAAGACGCCTCCTTTGGTCAGAAATTCCAAAATTGCCAGCAAATCGTCCGCCGGTACATTCCCAAAGGTGTCTCCTTCTTGAAAGGGGAGTTCAAAGGCGGCACATTTAATATGATCTACCAATAGCATGACATTGTCCGGATTCATCCGGGCATGTTCCGGGGACTGTCCGAAAAAGTAACCGGGGTTTTGCATCAGGAACTGATCCAGGGGATCGGACCGGCCGATAAATATGCCGATGGCGGATTTTCCCCGGCGTCCTGCCCGGCCGATCTGCTGCCAGGTGCTGGATATACTTCCTGGATATCCTGCCAGAATCGCCGCGTCCAGACTCCCGATGTCAATCCCCAGTTCCAGGGCGTTTGTGGATACAACCCCACGTATCTGTCCGCTCCGGATGCCCTTTTCTATCTCCCGGCGCCGGTTGGGCAGATATCCCCCCCGGTAACCGGCAATCATTTCCGGCCGGCTCATGGATTCCCGATCTGAATCAAAGGTGTCCTTGAGATATTTTGTCAATACTTCCACATTCAGACGTGAAAGGGCAAAAATAAGGGTCTGTACATCCTTCCGAATGAGAAATTCTGCCAGGTACCGGGCTTGTTTGAGGTAACTGGCACGGATGCCCAGCTCTTTGTTGATGATAGGTGGATTATAAAAAATAAGCGTTTTGGAACTTACCGGTGCACCGGAGCGGTCAATGACGGTGATCTGATCCTCAATCAAGCGGCTTGCGTGCTCACCTGGATTGGCTATTGTGGCAGAGCAAAGAATGAAAAGGGGATTCGAACGGTAAAACCGGCAAATTCGTTTCAACCTACGGATGACATTGGTCATGTGGGATCCGAAAACACCCCGGTAAATATGCATTTCATCGATAACCACGATATCCAGATTCTGAAAAAACTGCATCCATTTTGTGTGATGGGGCAAAATGCCCTGATGGAGCATGTCCGGATTTGTGACAACGATATTACCCTGTTTCCGGATCGCGGCCCGGGCGCTGGAGGGCGTATCCCCGTCAAAGGTGTAAACCTTGATATCCCGTTCCAAAGCCGTGATCAGTTCATGAAGCTCCGTCATCTGATCCTGACTCAATGCCTTGGTGGGGAAGAGGTACAAGGCCTTTGCTTTTGGGTTCTCTATGATTTTTTGTAAGACCGGAAGGTTGTATGTGAGAGTTTTTCCGGAAGCAGTGGGGGTAACCACGGTGATGTTTTTACCGGCAGTGGTCTGTTCCCAGGCTTCTGCCTGGTGGGAATAAAGACGCTGAATACCCCGGGACCGAAGAATACGGGTAATATCGGGGTGAAGATCTTCCGGAAAGTCCCGATAATCACCTTCATTCCCTTCAATATGGTGAATATGCACAATATTGGGACTAAACTGCCCTGATTGGGTGAGGATTGTTTCCACCGTTTCTTTCTCTTTAGAGTACAGATCATTCATCTTATTTTCCTGCTTCGAGTTTACGTATTATCCGTGATAGCCTGTATTCCAGAGATTCAATTTCTGTCCTGCGACGGAAAGGAATGTTTGCCAGTGCTTCTTCAACAATTTGCCGGGCTGTTTCATAGTTTTTTTCTCTGTGTTCATGGTAAATTGCACGTTCCACATACGCTTCGTATGAAAAAGGGTATTGGGAATGACAGGCTTCTGTCCAGGCTTCCAGAGCCTCACGCCACATCCCTTGTTTTTTATGAATAGACGCCAGTTCCAGAAGGGTTTTCTGACGGCGCTGCAGTGAGATGTCGGATTTCAAAACAAAGCGGTAATGGGCAACACTCCGTTCAAAATCCAACCGATTCCTGAATAGCCGACCCTTTGCATAGTCATCCAGAGGGTTTTCTTCCGCCTGCACCCGTTCATGGCTCTCCAGGATGCGTATGAGGATGGCCAGCATGGTGATAATATCCCACCTGTTGTGGATAAAAACCTTGGCCAGAAGATCCACACGGTTCAGACGCATATATTCAAAATAGACACCGGGAATCATTTCACCTGGAATGTCCTCATCCCGGATATACCCCAGCTTATCCCGTTCAAGACTTGTCAGTTTGCAATTCTCCTGAGAGAATTTCCACAAATTCCGGCTGTGATGAAGCAAATCAGCATGAGGTATTTCCGGATCCAGGGGGGGCAGATGATTCATGACAAAACGGGTGTTAAGAAGGGGAATATCATAGATTTTTCCATTGAAGGTCACGAGGGTATGAAAATTATTGAGCAGATCACGGATCAGTTCCAACATCCCTTCCTCATGACTCAGACGGGAGATAAAGTACTGATACACATGGAATAAGCCATTTTTGATAAAGCCAAGACCAATCATAAATGCCACCGTTCCCGATCCGCCGCTGAGTCCGGTCGTCTCCGTATCTACAAAGATGAGAGATTCCCATGATGGAGGTATTGGCGTGCAAAAAGTATCGGAAAATGATGGTTTATCAATAGAGAAAATAGTAGAGAGATTACATTTACCATATAATTCGTTCAAATCCCATGCATATTCCGCCCGGAAAATATCACCGAAGGGTGTGTTGATCCACCGGCCTCCAACAAGCTCTTCCAGTCCGGAAGATTGCTGCTGAAGCCGTGTGTCCGGAAAATGTTTGACCTCTTTTTTGTGAGTATAAATCCGCTCAAGCTGATGTTTTACAGGACTTTCATCATCTTTGTGCTTTTTGGGGGTGGAGGAGGGGTATGACAGCTCCTGAAGTTTGTCTTTGATGCTTTTCATGAAAATAAATTTACAATGAGATTGAGAGAATATCTAATGGACACTGGAAGAAGATATTTCCTGTTTAAAATTTCTAATCAGTGTTTCGATATATTTTCGGCTTTTCATTTTTTTGATAGACCGTTCACAGGCATACGCTGCAGATTTTGAATCAAAGGCTTTATACCAAACAAGTTCCCAGGGTCCCCTATTGCTGGTATAGGATATTTTATGATCGTGGTGCCGCTTAAGCCGTTCTTCAAGATCGGATGTATAGCCAACATAATATCGATCGACTTTTTTACTATAAAGGATGTACGTATAGTACATAGTCGGGGTGAGAAGATTTGAACTTCCGACCTCGTCGTCCCGAACGACGCGCGCTAACCGGACTGCGCTACACCCCGAGCACAAAAGAGAATGTCAAAGAATTGATAAAGGAAAGCGAAAGGTTGAACTTCCGACCTTCCCGATCAGCGAAGCGATCGGGACGCGCTAACCGGACTGCGCTACACCCCGAACACAAAAGAGAATGTCAAAGAATTGATAAAGGAAAGTGAAAGGTTGAACTTCCGACCTTCCCGATCAGCGAAGCGATCGGGACGCGCTAACCGGACTGCGCTACACCCCGAGCACAAAAGAGAATGTCAAAGAATTGATAAAGGAAAGTGAAAGGTTGAACTTCCGACCTTCCCGATCAGCGAAGCGATCGGGACGCGCTAACCGGACTGCGCTACACCCCGAGCACAAAAGAGAATGTCAAAGAATTGATAAAGGAAAGTGAAAGGTTGAACTTCCGACCTTCCCGATCAGCGAAGCGATCGGGACGCGCTAACCGGACTGCGCTACACCCCGAGCACAAAAGAGAATGTCAAAGAATTGATAAAGGAAAGTGAAAGGTTGAACTTCCGACCTTCCCGATCAGCGAAGCGATCGGGACGCGCTAACCGGACTGCGCTACACCCCGAGCACAAAAGAGAATGTCAAAGAATTGATAAAGGAAAGTGAAAGGTTGAACTTCCGACCTTCCCGATCAGCGAAGCGATCGGGACGCGCTAACCGGACTGCGCTACACCCCGATGGATTCTCAAAAAGCTGTGTAATTTAATGAATCTGCAAGGGAGGAGAAACTATTTTAGTGAAAAAAGTGGAAAAGAATAGACCCTTAGCCGTGAACTCACTATCTTTCACGTTATGACAATCAAGCATTCCCTGAAAGATCTGCTTCCTGAAGAAATGGAAACATGGGCTCAGTCTAAAGGCTATCCATCCTACAAAGGGCGACAGATGGCTCAATGGATTTTCCAGAAAGGGGAAGACAATCCGGATTTCATGCACACTTTGCCCAAAACGTTTCGGGAATTGATCCATGCTGAAGGGAATCTTCACCTGACTCGTCTTATTGGTGATGGACCGAACGATTTTTCACGCGCCTTTAAATTTCTTTTTAAACTGTCTGATGGAAAAGCGGTGGAGAGTGTTTACATCCCATCGAAAAAACGCAGGACAGTGTGTGTAAGCAGTCAGGTAGGCTGTCCCCTGAACTGTACTTTTTGTCAGACAGCCCGGATGGGATTTCAACGGAATCTGACGCCCGGAGAAATTGTAGATCAGGTTTTACACATTCGCCATCTGATTCCGGAAACCATGACCAACGTGGTGTTTATGGGTATGGGAGAACCTTTTCTCAATTTTGATGCGGTGATACAGGCAGCACGGATCCTGAATCATGAATCGGGTCTCAATATTGGAGCCCGGCATATCACGGTTTCCACTGCAGGCATTGTCCCCCAAATCCTTGCCTTTGCCGAGTTGCCTTATCAGTTTAAACTGGCTGTATCCCTCAATGCCATCCGCGACGACTTAAGGCAAACGCTGATGCCGATAAACAGACAATATCCTTTGTCTGCTCTTTTGGAAGCTGTTAAATTTTACACCCGGAAAACCCATCGCAGAGTCACTTTTGAATATGTGATGATGAGGAATGTCAATATATCCCAAAGGGATGCCGATGAACTGGTAGCCCGTCTAGGTGAATTGGATTGCAAACTGAATCTGATTCCTTTCAATATGACTGAGGCTCCCTATGAAAGGCCGGCTGAAGAAGAGATACAGTTTTTTACTGACTATTTACAGCAACGAGCGTCTTTTCCGGTAATGATACGATGGAGTGACGGAGCCGACAAACAGGCAGCGTGTGGACAGTTATACACACAGATAAAACAAAAGGAAACTTATGACGGATACCCTGAAAAAATATCTTGAGACAAACCCCGTTGATTATGGAATGATTCTGGGAAGCGGACTGGGAGATGTGGCATCTGAAATCCAGGCAGAGCAGGTTTTAGCCTACGATAAAATCCCCGGTTTTCCTAAACCCACGGTGGAAGGCCATGCCGGTCAGTTTATTCTGGGAAATTGGCACGGACACCGGATATTGGCTGCCAAAGGCCGTTTTCACTATTATGAAGGCTACAGCATGGATAAAATTCTGGCAATTGTGGACTATTTTCATGCTGTCGGGATTTCTCATGTCATTGTAACCAATGCCGCAGGACTCATGAATGAAAAGTATGAAAAGGGAGTCATTCTTAGAATTGATGATTTTAAAGATTTTACCCATAAAGCTCTTGAAGCAGGTGATCTTGACCTGGCTAAAATCCGGGAGGATGAAAAAGAGGCGATTGATCGTGCCGTTTCACAATCCAATGTGTCCATTGGGCACGGAATATATGTTTGGACTACCGGGCCTTCGTATGAATCGCCTGCGGAAATACAATACTTTAAAGAACTGGGTGCCGATGTGGTGGGAATGTCCACAATGCCGGAAGTGATCCGGGCCCGCTCTTTTGGTATGAAGGTCTACCCCTTCAGTTGTGCCACCAATTATGCCGCCGGGATTAAAAAAGAAGCGCTGTATCATGAAGAAGTCACAGAGACGGCTCTGAAAGTCAGTGGAAATATAAAATCCCTGATTTCATCCCTCTTAAATGTTTTGGACAAATCATAAATTGAGGCAGTTATGAAAACAACACTCATTACTGCGTGCATGGTGATGTTATTGGGAGGATGCATGACCGAAAATGCCGTTTATCAGTCTCCGCAAAAGGTTAAACCCTTTACGGAAAAGGATTTTGACAGGCTCTACTCTGATAAAGCCCTGGGGATGAATATTGAAAATGGAAAGATGACTTTCAGACTCTTTGCTCCCCGGGCAACTCAGGTGAAAATCCTGTTCTTTAAAAAATACAATGATGAAAAACCCTATGAGACTCTCTATCTGGTTCGGGATGATCAGGGCGTGTGGGAGTATATCAGTCCCTCCAAACGCTGGGGAGATTATTATGGATACCAGGTTTCCGGACCTAAGGGTCCCGGCGAGATGTTTGATGATAACATCGTGATTGCAGATCCCTATTCCATCGCCGTTTCTACAAAAAACCATTTTACCCATGAAGGAAAATCCATCATCCTGAAAGATGATTACAATTGGGACAATGATACCTGGGTCGCTCCGGCAGATCCCCGGGATCTGATCATCTATGAAGCCCATCTCCGGGATCTGACGGCTCATTCCTCTTCAGGTGCTTCAAAACCGGGGACATATACCGGAGCCGTGGAAAAGGGTATTACAGGCGGACTGGAACACATTAAATCCCTGGGAGTGAATGCAGTGGAATTTCTTCCCCTGATGGATTTTGGAAACATTGAAATTCCCTATAAAGATAGTGTGGAAAGGAAATACAACACCTGGAATCCCTATGAACGGAATCATTGGGGATACATGACCAGTTATTTCTTTGCCCCTGAATCCTACTATGCTTCCAATCCATCCCTGAAAGAGGGAGGATACAGCGGTCATGACGGCCGGCAGGTGAAGGAAATGAAAGAAATGGTCAAAGCATTTCATAAAGAAGGAATTGCCGTCCTGATGGATGTCGTTTATAACCATGTCAGTGAATACGATTATAATCCTCTTAAGTACATCGATAAAAAATATTATTTCCGTTTGGATGAAAAGGGGGACTTTATTTCTGTCAGCGGGTGCGGGAATGATTACGCCACAGAGCGTCCCATGGCCCGCAGGCTGATTATAGACAGTGTGATATTCTGGATGAAAAAATACCATATAGATGGCTTCCGTTTCGATTTGGCAGCCATGATTGATGAAGAAACCTGTTCCATGATCCTTGAGGAAGCCCGGAAAGTGAATCCCCATGTGGTCATTATCGCCGAACCCTGGGGAGGAGGATATAAACCAGATCGTTTCAGCGAACTGGGATGGGCTTCCTGGAATGATCAGTTCCGGAATGGGATCAAGGGACAGAATCCAGATAACCGTCCCGGTTTTATTTTTGGACGATGGGATGATGGGGTAACCCGGGATAATGCCTTTCGATTTCTAACCGGGACACTAATCAATGATGGGGGACTTTTTCAGACATCCGCCCATTCGGTGAATTATCTGGCATCCCATGATGATCATACCCTGGGTGATTTTATCCGACTCTTCCTAAACTGGACTCCTCAGAATAAGAGCGTTGAAGAGTATCATCTTGTCCAGGGGGATATGCTGGCATTGAATCGACTGGCGGCTTTTACACTGGCTACATCACAGGGAATCATGATGATCCATTCGGGTCAGGAATATGCCCGCTCCAAGGTGATTGCACCCTCGGGTGTGGAGGATGCCCACGTAGGCCATATTGACCATAATTCCTATGAAAAAGATAATGAAACCAATTATATCAACTATCATACCGCATCCAAGAACAAAGAGCTGGTCTCTTATTATAGCGACCTGATGAAACTCCGTACCCGGATACCTGAACTCAGACGTACCGACCGGAAGCATCTGAAACGAAAATATTCAGAGAATGTTCAGTTAGGAATTGGTTATGATATTCATGACCCTGTTTCGGAAAAGCGGTATCTGGTCTTGCTCAACGGAGATCCGGCAAAACACGCCATGTATAAACTACCCGAGGGCACCTGGGATGTTCGGGCTAATGAGAAAAAAGTCGGATTGGATGATCCCGTACACAAAGGGATTGTCGGTCAAATTGTCCTTGATCCCCGGGGAGCTGCCTTACTGGAACAGATGAAGGATTAATGAAAGAGAAACTTCTTATTTCTGGTTGTCTGGCCGGACTTTCCTGCCGTTACGACGGTGGTTCCAAACCACATCCCCATTTGGATGATTTAAGAAAGGACTATGATCTGATTCCGGTATGTCCTGAACAAGCCGGTGGATTATCCACCCCAAGAATTCCGAATGAGTTGCAGGATTCTGCAGCTGAGATTCTTTTCGGGCGGGGAAAGGTTAAGAATCAGGCCGGTGAAGATTGTACCGAACAATTTATTCGGGGTGCAAACGAAACATTAAAAGTTGTCCGTCTGCTGGAGATAAAAAAAGCACTTTTAAAAGATGGATCTCCATCGTGTGGAAAAAACCGTGTTTATGACGGCACCTTTAGTGGGAAATCCATAACAGGCAGGGGCATTACGGCTGAAAAGCTTCATGATGAAGGGGTAGACATTTACTCAGAAGATGAAACGGATCAGTTGTGATGAAACGTCTTGAGATTTACACCGCTGAATGGTGTGCCGTATGCCTGGCACTGAAAAAGATGCTGGAGCATGAAAAGATACCCTACACTGAAATAGATGTCACACAAAGAGATAACTATAAGGAATTTCTGTATGAAAAAACCGGATACTGGGGTACGCCAGGTATTGTATTGGATGACAAGCCCCTGAAAGGTGGTTTCCCCGAACTTGCCGGACTTATAAACCGGGGATATTTCAGAGAGAAAAAGGAGGATTAAAGCATGACAGATCCCAGAGAGAAGGCATTAGCCGAAGTACTGGTCAATTATTCAACTCACGTTCAGGAAAATGAAAATGTTCTGATTGAAGCATTCAATATCCCCGATTCGCTCGTTGTGCAGCTCATTCGTGCTGTTCGTTTGCGGAAGGGAAATCCCTTTGTACAGATTAAATCGTCAGTTATCAACCGTGAACTCTTGCGGAATGGTAATGATGCCCAGATTTCCCTGAGCGGTAAGCTGGAAGCGGCAGCTATGAAGGAAATGGACTGTTACATTGGTGTCCGGGGAGCCCTGAATATTTCTGAAATGTCTGATGTGGCTGCGGAAGATATGAAACGCTACGAACTTTTGTGGGGATATCCGGTCCATAAAGAGATTCGCGTCCCCAAAACCCGCTGGGTGGTTCTCCGGTATCCCACACCCTCCATGGCCCAGCAGGCGGGGATGAGTACGGAAGCTTTCGAGGATTTCTTTTTCAAGGTCTGTACCCTGGATTACTCAAAAATGTCCAAAGCCATGGATCCTCTGGTGGATTTGATCAACAAAACAGATAAGGTTCATATCACGGGTAAAGATACGGATTTAACCTTTTCCATCAAGGGATTCAACGGTATTAAATGTGATGGTGAAGCCAATATTCCGGATGGTGAAGTTTTTACGGCACCGGTGAAGGAGAGTGTGAATGGCGTCATCCATTATAATACACCCACCCTGTATCAGGGAACGGTTTTTCAGGATATCCGCCTGACATTCAAAGACGGGAAAATTGTGGATTTTCAGGGAGATCATTCTGAAAAGCTGAAAGCAATTTTTGACACGGACGAAGGCGCCCGGTATGTAGGAGAATTTGCCATCGGACTCAATCCCTGGATTACCGAGGGGATGCTGGATATTCTCTTTGATGAAAAAATTGCCGGATCTATCCATTTTACCCCCGGGGATACCTATGAAGAAACCAATAACGGCAATAAAAGTGCGATTCACTGGGACCTGGTTTTACGCCAGACTCCGGAACATGGCGGGGGAGAAATCTGGTTTGATGATGTTTTAATCCGGAAAGACGGGCGCTTTGTGTTACCGGAATTGGACGGATTGAACCCGGAAAAATTGAAATAAAAAATTAGTCCAAGGCTTCAGCATTTAAGTATTCAGTATTCAGCATTCAGAATTCATTTGATAGATACTGAATAAAAACCATACATTCTTTATCATCAGGAGAAATTATGTCTAAACATACGATGAAAACTCTAATGCTTATGAGTTTTATCCTTTTGCTCGTGTGGGGTTGTTGGATTCCCGAAGATTTTGAAACCCAAATTTATGTAAATAAAGATGGGAGTTATCGGTTTACCTATGAAGGAAAATTGGCGAATGTCATGGCTTTGTCTTTGGAAAAAGAGGGGAAACTCGGGAAAAAGGAAGAGAGTGAACTGAAAAAGGACGTTGAAAAACTAAAAGAACTGGACGGTTTTAAGTCAGTCAAATATATAGGAAAAGGACGTTATCGAGTAACAGTGGACTATCAGGGAACAAGAGGAAAGGCATATTCTTTTATTACGGATGATTTACGGATTTTTTCTGTTTTGTTTCAGGAAGAAAACCAGCTAGCTGTCCAAGGTTTCAGACCGGAAGAAGAAGAAATAAAACAGTTGAATGCACTGGGTGTGAACATTGAAGGCTCTTTAACTGTCCATGTGCACCCTGCTTTGAAAGTGAAGACTCATAATGCAGATCAACATTTTAATAAGTCCAATTTGAAAAGCTATGTCTGGAATATCAAAGGTGTTGCTGCTAAGCCAGAAATGGTCATTATTTTACAATAAAATGGAGTTTGAAATTGACCATGGAAAAATAAAATTTATTTTCAAACATAAAATGACTTGTTGATAAGAGTTTGCAGGGGTAATTTTAGTTGAGACGAATTATTCATTGTGGCGTTGTTACATCAAATATCCCCGTGGATATTCGAATTTTTTCGAATCAGGTACTGTACAAAATCCTATAATCCGGAATCACAGAACAGGAGATCATCATGAAGGCAAAGTATGCTCTGTATGCCGCCATTTTTGCTGTTGTCATTACTTTTTTGGTGAACGTATTTCAAAAGGACAGACGAATTTATGATGCCGAACCTTATGCTTCAGTCATCATTGAAGATGCAGATTTAATGTCCAATTATCATTGGAGAGGGGCCAGCGACGAGTGGGTCAGCCGTGTTGTCGGGCAGGTTCAAGCCGGTATGCCGGTACAAGTGATGGAAGGACATTCAGAATGGTATAAGATTCTCATAGATGATGGAACAATGGGGTGGATTCATGAGAATTATCTAAAACCATCTAAAAAGGTTCTTGTAAGAGAAGTAGAAAACAGAACAATTGATATCTGGGATAAACCTGAGACAGCAGGTCATAAAGTAATTGGGGAAGTTCACGGACGCAAATGGGTTACACGACTTGAGGAATCTCCAAAAGCATTGAATAAACAGGCTTTTACCCGTATACGGACAGAAGACGGAAAAGAGGGATGGGTTTTTTCTTATGATTTGGAACGGATCGGCTGGAAACAACCTCGTCTGATTCAAAGAGATGAATGGCGTTATAATAAAAAAAGAATTGTAAAACGGTGGACTGGACGGCCGGTTGAAAAATTTATCGGGAGATATTCAGAACCTCATGCTATCATGATTGAAGAAGGACGGAAAATATATTTTTTCAACAATCTTTATTTATTCAATGATCACCGGAAAGAGATTGGTACACAGGTGATAACAGAAGATGGAAACATACAGAATATTCATTATAGTGCCCGGCCGGGACAGTTAATAGGTCGCTTTCCTTTAAGTGCGAGCCTCCGCTTTCCCATTATTATGAATAATTTATGGCATGTATTCGATCTAAGTTATCATAAATCTTACAACAGATTTGGAGATAAATTATCTGAAACAATTTATAATCCACCACAGTGGCTTTCATGGATACTGGTTATTCTTGTGGTCATCAGTTTCATATCCCTTTTTTATATTATCTTATTTGTCCCTTATTATATCTCCAATAAAATCGCTCTCGGTGTCAGTTTAAATCAGAAACTGGCAAATAAAATCATTTTACTCGTTGCGGCAATTTCTGGGATTATTCTGGGATATATATATTTTGTCTTTATTAATGTCAATATCGGAACATTCAACAACTACTTCTTAATTCATTTTCTCTTTGTACTCGGTATGACGATCGGTTTTATCAGCAAATGGAAATCAGACCTTCTTTATAACCGGTGTTCCAAATGCCGCAACTGGTCTGGTTCTGATGCCGGTTCTGAACTGGTGGATAAATCAGAGCATACACTGACAACGACATACAGTAGCGGGAATAAAACAGTAGAACATGGCACTAAAGAAGTCTGGCTGGATCATCGCTTGTGTACAAATCAAGAATGCGGACATTTTTGGAGTATTGTCCGAACTCGGTGGTCGGGGTGGCACAGATGAGAATGAAGAATGATGAATGAAGAATGATGAATTGAATGGCTGAATGCAGACTTGACATATAACTAATTAAGTGTTAAACTATTTTAGAGAATGAAAATGAGGTCTGTTATGAATAGGCAAAGAAATATCCTGTTTTTAGTTGTTATGTCCGTTTTTCTATGGATATCCGGGACGCATGGAGCCGTGCCCCTGGACCGGGCGGAGCATATTGTGACTGAAAATCAGGATTTTACTGTGGATTATGGTCAGTTTGACGGAAACCGGATCTGCACGTGGACCAGCAATGTAGGGGACTGGGTTTCGTATCGGGCGACATCGTATCCCGGTATGGAATGGCCGAAAGGTTCCGAAATATCGAATGTGTTCCAGTCCGGACTCTTTCTGGTAAGCGGACAGACAAAGGAAAAGGATTCCCTTGCATTCCGCGAGGATATCCGGACGGCGGTAGTGGGGTTCTTTTCACAGTATCAGCCCGGACAGATTCTCTATTTTGATACCTTAAACCAGGTTGTGGTGCCTGTGAGTCACTATCCTCAGGAACACTGCATCTGGAAAGCGGGAGATCCGGCAGATCCGTCTTACAGGTTGTATAAAATCAACCGGCATGACAGTCTGTCTGCTGATTACCTGAACTGGCCGGCGGAACAGGGCGCCCCGGTGGATGAATCGGGGAAACCACTCTTTTCAGGTGACCAGATGGTATGGAGTGTCTGCAATGATATGGATACGAGCCTTCATACGTCCACTTTGGGTGGAGCCCCCATGGGCGTTGAGATACAGACGACATTATACGGATTTGACCGGAGTGATATATTGGGAGATGTACTTTTTATCCGGAGCCTTGTCATCAACAAATCGGATAACCACTATAAAGAGATGTATGCCGGTATCTGGGCGGCTCCGGAATTGGGAATGGCATGGGATAACTGTGCAGGGGTTGATACTAGTCTAACAATGGGATATGTATTTAATGGTGTTCCTGAAGATTTGAAATATGGTTTAACACCCCCTGCAGTAGGATTTACATTTCTTCAAAGGCCTCAGGTGCAAAGCCCGGGAGATACGGCGAGCTGGTCCGGGAAACTACGACCGGGCTGGAGAGAAGTGGATTTGTCCGGATTTATCGTTCTAAAAGGATCACCGACTCTTGACCAGGATCCTCATAGTACGGAAGAGGCATATCATGTCGTCCGGGGCTTGAAAAAAGGGGGAGGATCATGGATTGATCCGATGACGGGTGAACCGACCCGTTTTCATTACACCGGTGATCCGGTCACGGGAGAGGGATGGCTGAATATTATGGAAGTTCCCCCGGGGGACCGCCGATTCCTGTTCAGTGCAGGTCCTTTTGAAATGGCACCCTGTGATACCCAGGAGATTGTGACGGCCATCATCGTTGCCCAGGGACACAACCATATCCGTTCCGTGGCGGCCCTGCGTTTTGCAAAAGAATATGTCCAGACGCTGTTTGACACTCAGTTTGATTTTGAAACCACAGCGACTGTAGCAGATGTTATAGATGCAGTCAGACCGGAGAATCTGGATTATCATGTGCGGGTTCTTTCGGGTGATACCACGGCCATGATCGGGGGTAGTGAACAGCGTATCGAAAAACGCTACTTCATTTTTAACACGACAGTAAGGGAAGAAAATGACGTTCCCCTGGCTGAACAGTATCTGACAGAAACTCTCGAATCATACGGATATTCGGTGACATCCCGCCCGATAGGTTTAAACGATTTGGATATTAACGACCTGCTGATTTTTAAAGAGGGGACCGAATATCCTGATTCCTGTATACTTATGACGGCTTTTTACGACGGTATTGAGTGTTGGTCAAAGCCGTCTGTTATCAATCCCAATGCAGATTTAAATGCAAGCGGGGTGGCAGCACTTCTGGAATGTGCACGTATCCTGAAAGATGTTGATACACCTTATTCCATCCTCTTCGCGTTGTGGGGATCCTGGCAGATTGGTGCCACATCTTTCAAAGAATGGCCGGACAATCCCTGGTGGGATCAGATCCTCTTCAATGTGGATGTGGAAGCCATTGGGTACGATACCCTGAATCTGAGAGAGATTGTCCCCCAATATAGTGACAGGGAAGGAAACATTGCCATTCAAAGCTATGTTTTGGACCGGATGCAGTCGGTTTTGTACCAGAATGCCGTTAATTTGTCCATCGGAAGGCGATGGCAAGGGACAACCTATGGACAGGCAGATCCTTTACCTTCCATCTCCTTTACTCAAAGTATTTATCATCCGGATACCAGCTATGAATATTTGATCTCCAACCCCAATATGCATGGGTTTGGTAGGGATGATATGGAATTTTTCGATCTGCCGGTCTTTCACGACCGGGCCAGGGCAGTCATAGGCCTGGTCGCCGATCTGGCATTGCATGGCATTCCGGAAAATCTGCCTACGGAAATAAAGCCTGTTATAAAACCAGAATCATTTGCTTTATATCCCAACTATCCCAACCCCTTCAATCCTGTGACACATATAGAATTTTCACTGCCTGAACCGGCACAAATCACCCTGAATATTTACGACATCACCGGACGACTGGTGGAACAACTCGTTAATCAACACATTCCTGCCGGATATCACACCGTCACCTGGGATGCATCCTCTTACAGCTCCGGTGTGTATATCGCACGATTAAAAGCCGGGAGTTCTGTTAAGACGCAAAAGATGGTGTTGATGAAATAAGTCGACAGTCGGCAGTCCTCGAACGTTATTCTGGTTTATCGGGGCATGTTTCAGTCGAAAGTCGAAAAACAGTGACGAGGTGCGAGTAGAGACGCAAGATTTCATGGTGTGTTTTAGGTTAATTGAGGAAATTCTCGTCCTAGTTCCTCGCTCCTCGGCCCTCGCTACTCGCTACTTATACCAGCAGTTGGCAGATTAGTCACTTGTCACGTGTTACGCGTCACTATTCAGTGGACAGCCGTCAGTTGGCAGGATTGGTCCACGTGTCACGCGTTACTCGTCACGCGTTACTTTTAAGTTGGCAGTCAGTATAAAATAACTCAGGGGCGGCATCACAACCGCTCTTTTTATTACCCTATTATTTAAAATAACCCCGTAATCCCCCGGGGAACCCCACCCTTTACCCACATATAGGAATATTTAGTCCAAAACCATACGCCCCTGAGACCCCTTTCAGGGGCTTTTTTGTATCCCCCCGTTTTTTATCCCCCATCCTCAAAAATGTTCAGAAAACCCATGACATAACTAGAGTGAGCGTGGTTATCTGGTTGTGTGAAAAATTATAGGAAATCGTTGCCATTAAAGGTCGTAATATTAATATTATTTAGATTGACAGCAAAATAATGGTTATAAACATGATTGACAAATTAATCCCAATTCATCCCGTGAAATTCTTATTCATCATTCATCATTCATCATTCTTAATTCATCATTTAAAAAGTAGCTCCCGTAGGACTCAAACCTACGACAAACAGATTATAAGTGAGGTGGAAGCCCTTTATCTAAGAGAGTTTTACGGTTTATGTGTACCAAGATGTGGCTGGTGCGGGAAAGTTTGTGTTTTGAACTGTATTATTATATTGGTGGATAGGAAACTTTGCTGAAAAGTGCACTTATACAATATTGGATAGGGACGCCTTAATTTCATACCTCAAACTGTACACTTTAGGCTGACGTTAAACATTCCGGCTCCCTATAACCCTTAGAGGGGAAGTATCCGCACGCGCATAAGGCGTAGACTGGACATGACTGTATTTTTGCGAGAGTTTTTAGACTTTATTCATACGGTTAGGTTATATGCTTAGCAGTGTCCAAAAGTTGACAAATGGATATTTCCTGTTTTTCGGAAAATGTTTTGGGGTGAATTACCGGTGTTTGCTGACATTTTAAAATTGCCTTGTTTATGAGGAGAATGACAGATAGTATTTTTTTATAATGTTATATTATTTATTAGATAAATCAAACCTGTTGGCACTGTTTATCATGCCAACAGGTTTTTTCTATTGTAGAACCGTATTCATTAATCCGCGTCTGTTTCAGTAAATGAAATGGAATAATCACCATTATCACCTATAAAACTTCCAAGCTTTATATAAATGAAAGAATCTGAACCGGTTGTATTACTCATGTTGCCGGTAATTGTTTGCCCGTCACCACCATCTTCATTTCCAAGATATGTTTGGCTGGCATTATAAACATGAAAGTGAAGTTCTGTATTTGCAGCATCGGGATCAACCGACCATGATACTTTTTTATTATTTGCTATTGTTATTTTAAAGAACTCATAGTCCCCTCCATTATCATTGGCGGCATCACTTAATATTGTGCCTGTCAGATCGGTTGGGAATGAGGTGATTTCCCGTGCATTATCAAATGTATCATCCGGCTCATTGTCATCATTGCCGTTATTTATAACACTCATGGAGTAGCTTCCGCTTGATGATTGGTAATCATCATAGAACAAACCATTACCTCCTGCAATTAAGACATAAAAAACATCTTCTTTCGTAGTCAGGCTTGCAGACAAATCAGCTCCTTTGGTACTACTGCTAACACTTTTTAATTCGTTTTTTGCAACATCATAAAATCTAATGGTTGCAAACAAATCACTTGAAACATTTGTAAGTGTTACGGAATAGGAATTCCAGACGCCAGAAGCAGGATTGCTGAACATATAATAATCAGTTTCATACTTCGATACAATAACACCATCATAGGAATTACCATATTCAAGAGATTCCTCAGCCGTTTCAAAAGTATGATTAGGGGCGAATTCATCATTGGCATCCATATTTGAAACAGTTAAAGAATAAGAACCAACCGATCCATGATCCCCCACAATACCGTCCCAACCACTAAGACGAATATAATAATCAACCCCGGGTGTGGCAAATGTGTAAGTTAAACTTTGTCCTTTAGTTGTATTGCCATGTGTTGCAAGGCTGGCGCCATCAGCACTGTAAAGCTCCATGTGAATAAATAAATCAGTAGATACATCGGTTACACTAATTTGCACCTTATCATAAGTATCGCTGCCATGTAAAGGCGTTATTTTAAACCAATCGTCATCATCATCACTGATCCTTGCATCATATATTGTATCCAGAGCAATGATAAATGCCTCGGATCGTTCATCATTGGGCTCATAATCATCGACTGTAGGGACAGTATCATCAATAGAGAGAATATCACATGATACCAAAACAAGTGATAGCATCAACAATAAACTGGTTAAACTAATAAAATTACTGGTCATTCCGTGCAAAACGTTCTTCTTAGAAGATTTCATTTGCTCACCCTTTCATATTACAATGTTTTAAGTGACTTATCATAAGTAAAAAATTAGTAATGGAGAGTATAACCTCTCTGTCTCTGGCGATTTCTTACTTATTTTAGTTATACAATTGGAATATTCACCTTTTTTTAAATATAATATTCTATTTTTTATTAGTCAAGAAAAAATAAGTTGCTAACGTTTTGCAACGTTTGAGCTAGGTTTTACATTAAATATTCTTCCGAAGTTAGTTCTGAAATATTAAATGTGTCATTTACATCTGCTGTTTACAGACATCTAATGTTGGTTGGCCATCCCAGTTTTTCAGTCACGTGCATGTTATATGATAATAAAGAGTGGAATTTCCCATGATGAAGCATACCTGAAAATGAAAGAGAATATCCCGCATAAATGTACTGTCTCTCATCAGTTCAAGGTGTTTGCCCAAAAAGCCGGATTGTCTGATGATATCACTTTCCACAGCCTGAGACATACCTTTGCCGTGCGCCACTGGATTGAACACCGGGATATCAACCTGACTAAACAGGTTTTGGGACATTCTTCTGTTGTTGTGACTGAAATCTACACCCGGATTCCCATCGACTACCTGAAGAATGTGATCAGTATTCGGAGCCAGAAGTCCTGAACTGACATGAATCCGGGGTTTTGCATGGGATGTTTCCTGTGATAAGCCCCGGTAATTCAGCATAAAAGTCCAACAATTTGGGGTGTTAATCTGAAAAGTTAACGCTATGTTAACGGTATGAGCGTTTGGGATTCTTCTTGTACGTTGATAATCAACTGTTTATAGGTATGCTTCAGTCAAACATTTTAATCAATAAAACTGCCGGCCACACTACGTTTAATCCGGAGTTATACTCATTTACTAAAAGGGCATGTTTTTATAACTCCCTTTCTATCAGCAGGTTAATCATTATAAAGATGCCTCAAAAAGTTAACGGTATGTTAACGGTTTACATGATAAAACCCCGCTAAAATTGAGCTAATTCGGCACTTTACAGGGGGCAAAAAACAAGCCTCCGGAACGACTTGGAGGCTTGTAAGTCGTTGATAGTCAGTGGATTAGTTCGTAGCCCCCGTAGGACTCGAACCTACGACAAACGGATTATGAGTCCGCTGCTCTAACCAACTGAGCTAGGGGGCCGGGGAAGGGAGTGTGGGTAGTACTAGACTCGAACTAGTGACCTCCTGCGTGTCGAGCAGGCGCTCTAACCAACTGAGCTAACCACCCTATCAAAAAGCCAAAAAGTTTATCACCTTTCACCCTTATTTTCAACAGGTTTTTTTCTCCACGCCGGAAAAAGAACCAGCAGGCTCCATAATAATCCGGGATAAAATGGCTCAATCCCTAAAGGATATCCTTTTCCTGTAAAAAATGAGATGCCATACCAAAATACCGGAATAAGAAAAGCACCCCCCATGCTGATCAGAATCCGATTGGAAGAAATGTGTCGTTTCCCATACGCCATTAAAACCGGTAAGATTAATGCAGGTATGATGAGGGTCCCTATGGTGTACCACAAATCCACAACAGAAGGAATCAACCAAATGAGAACCAGGGATAATATGCCTGTAATGGCATATCCCCAACGGACATAGTATCGAGTCGATTTTCCCCGGAGACGCCAGTGTGCCAGTAAATCGTATCCCAGGGTTTGACCCGATATGAAGAGGTAAGAATCCAATGTGGACATGACCGTGGCGATTAATCCTGTATAAAAAATCCCTAAAAGTCCAACAGGCAGAAATTTTTCCGCCAGTAAAGGATATAAATACAAAGGATCTGCATCCGGTAATAGAGCCCGGCCGTACAAAGCGGTCATAAGTGTAAGGGCATCAAAAACCGCCCAGAAACCGATACTGATCAGCATCCCCCTTTGAGCTGTCCGGCTGTCCTTCGCCGCCAGGCACCGCTGATGAAATCCCGGATCCACCAGAGTCCATAAGGCAATAAAAAACCAGGATAAAATATATGTCCAGGAAAGTCCCCCGGTAAGCTGTGTATGTTCTTTCGGTAGTTTCGGGAGAATATCCCCGGAGAATGAAAAATTCTTGAGAAGCACACTCATCAGGATGGCAAATCCTGCAAACATGAATATAAATTGCAGCACATCTGTTTGAATCACGGTTTTGAATCCGTATTTGTACAAGTAAAATGTTGAAACAATCAACAAAATTACAGCCCAAAAGAGAAAATTTCCCGGAAGAATGATGGAAAAAAGGAGTCCGGCAATTAAAAGATAGGGAGCAGGAGTGACAATAACTGACACAAGAACTGCTGAGATGATGCCTGGTTTTTGTCCGTACCGCTGAGATATGAGATCCGGTATGGAGCTATAACGATGATTGCGTAAAAGGGGAATGATAAAAACTGCAAAGATGAATGCAAAGATGTAGTAGGGGAATCCAAAGATAAACCAGTTGCTGATTCCATATTGAAATGTGAATTCCCCGATACCCAGGATACCACCATACCAGGTGGAGACAAGCGTCATGACAAACAAGGGGATGGTCAGACGTCTTCCGGCAAGCAGATAATCATCATCTGCGTCTCCTTTCCGGAGTCCAATCCAGAATAGAAAGCCCACATAAACGAGAAGAATCAGATAATCGTAAGGAGACAGGGTGATCGTCATATCAAATATTGTCTTTGTATGGAATAACGGCTACCAGGATCCCCCGGGTAAAACTCAGAAAAACCTCAGACATGACAAAATGATTGCTGAGTCCACGGCTTCCGGGAAATAACGTTTCAAATTCCAGAGTGTATTCCGTCCCCTTTAAATGGATATCTTCAACAGGGGAGAGGGGAATCAAAGAAAGCAGATCCCCTTTGTGACCACGGAATGTATACACCCCTGGCCGGAGGATGCGGGCCAGTTGTCCTCCTTCATACGCAAAAATGTCCAGATGGGAGGATACTCGCAGAAAAAGGTTGAGATTTACCAGTTCATGATCCAGACGATCACCCCGGAACCCATGAATATGAACCGTTGAGTATCCTTCCTGAATAAGCCACTCTAGCGCTTTTTCCGAATCATTTCGTTCCTGATTGGGCATAGGGATTACACGACAGTTATCCGGTAGCTTTTTAATCGAATCCATGTCACCAATCACGGCATCCGGTGTGATATCCATCCCTTGCAGAAGATCATAGGCTCCATCTGCACAAAGATGGAAATATCCCTTTTGAATCAGACAGCGGAGAATCTTTTCATCCTGCCATGAACCGTTCAATGTGAGTATGGCCGATTTAGGTGACATCCCCTTCTTCCTTGTACTTTGTCATCAGCTTATCCCGGTCCACTTCAATCCGGAGCTTATCTTTGTATTGCCGGTATGAATTTTTGTATTCTTTGGAATCAAAGTAATTTTTTATTTCATCACTGGTGGGCAGGACCATTAATGAAGGCTTCCATTCCAGGGGTTTTCCCGTATCCAGATGGTAAATACAGTTGAAATACCCGGCCCATGCGATGGTCCACAAACTATAATGTTTCATCAAATATCCTTTGATGGCCTGGTTTATTGCCTCCATAGCCGGATCGATAAAAAGAAATTCTTTGGAAAAAAGGACGGCGGTATGCAGGTAGTTTGGAGTATTGGCCAGGCCTGAGGTCCGGATTCTTTCAGCCATGTGATATAAAATTTCCATAACGTGATCCCCGATACGCAGGCCCGGGTAAACTTGTCCCGGCAGACGGGGACGGCGAAGGGAAAATTGTTTTTCCGGATTCTGTAATAAAAGCCATTCTACATACAAGAATTCGGCATCCTTGAGCCCGGAAGTGTTTAAGGGCGAATCTTCCAACTCCAATCCCTTTTTGCGAAGGACAATCTCAACAACCTTTTTGGAGTCCTCATATTTTCCACTGTAAATACAAAATTTGTGTTCATAAGAATCCGCCAGATCCAGGACGTATTTCAAATTCTTCAGTCCCAACGTGGAAAGATATTCGAAGACATGAAATTTTTTCAGGTATAAATCAATGGTTTTGGGATGATAATATCCTAAAAACAAGTTAGTCTGATGCCGGATGCCCCCTGATTCCGCCAGAATATCCTCTTCACTCAGGTTGAAATCCCGGGAATTCTGAAATTCAAGAGATGTCATTTCCTTGAAGATGCGATCATATTTTTTTCTTAATCGGGCTGCCATGGGAAAATATAAAAATTTTTAAAATTAATAACATCCCAAAATTGATAAAAAGTTCCTTGATAATGAGTACAGGAAACAGGAAATTCCGCGGAAAATAATAAATATGCGAGAGGTATTCCATGCAGTTTGTTGATTATGCAATTGTGGTTGTCTTTATGCTTGTTGTGTTCACAGCAGGAACCTGGCTTGGAAAAAGTGTTAAGGATGTTCAGGGCTATTATAATGCCGGTAAGAATCTTCCCTGGTGGGCTGTGATGATTTCTATTGTGGCCGCTGAAACATCGGTCCTTACCTTTCTGTCCATTCCCGGACTGGCCTTCATTTCGGATCTCTCTTTCCTTCAGGTCTGCCTGGGGTACATTCTCGGACGTTTTTTAGTCTCTTTTGTGCTGTTGCCCATGTATGTCCGGGGAAACGTGATTTCCGTCTATGAATCCATCCGTGAAAAGGGCGGAATTACCATGCAACGTGTCATGAGTATCACTTTCATGTTTACCCGCCTTCTGGCAGATGGTGTGCGCCTGTTTGCCGTGGCAATTCCCCTGTCTATGATATCCGGACTCAGCTATGGTGCATCTATCTGGATCATGGGAATTGTCACCGTTGTGTATACCTGGTTTGGAGGAATCCGGTCTGTCGTGTGGATGGATGTGGTTCAGTGGATCATCTATATTACGGCGGCATTTTTTACCCTTGGCATTGCCTATAATCTTCTGCCTGAACCGGGAGCTATCTTTGCAACCATGGCCGAAGCGGGAAAATTTAAAATGTTTACATTCAGTCTGGATATGAGCAACTACAGCATCTTATCCGGTCTGTTGGGCGGTGCGATTCTTTCCATGGCAAGTCATGGGACGGATCAGTTGATTGTTCAGCGGGTTTTAAGCTGTAAAAATCTGGCTGATTCAAAAAAAGCCATGATCGGAAGCGGATTTGTGGTTTTCTTTCAGTTTGCTCTCTTTTTAATTATCGGACTCCTTATTTATGCCGTATGGAATGGAGCCACCCTGGCGCAAGCAGGCTTAACCAAATCTGATGAGGTGTTTACCCTCTTTATCATTAATCAGTTGCCACCGGTGATAAAAGGGATTACTGTTGCCGGTATTTTTGCCGCAGCCATGTCTACCCTCAGTGGTTCCCTGAGCGCCTTGTCCAGCTCTACAACCATGGATATCATCAAGCCTCTTTTCAAACTGGATGTAAGTCAGGAACGCCTGTTCAGAATCAGTCGCTTCGTAACCCTGATCTGGGGAATTATCATGGTGGGCGGAGCATCCCTGTTTAAAAATATGAATAACCCCCTGGTGGAAGTTGGACTTTCAATTGCTTCTTTTACCTATGGTGCTATGCTGGGGATGTTTATCCTCACGCGATTCTTTAAAAAAGCTGACGTGTGGCAGTATGTGGTCACATTTTTTACAACCCTCTTCGCCATGATCCTGGTGATACAGGGGACCAGCATTCACTGGACCTGGTACACGATTATTGGATTGATTGTTTCAGTGATTACTGAACAGGTTTTGGTCCGGATCTTCGGTGTAAAAACAGCCTAAACAAAAAAAATACAATGAAGAAAAAAGGCGCTTCGGTGCCTTTTTTCATTTTTTGGAAGTATTTCAGGCTTGTTCTCTCCCTTATCCTGAAATAAATTCTTAAAATTGAGAAGCATGATGATAAAAGGAGAAGCTATGGCTCAAACCCATATTCTGATTGTGGATGATGATCTGGAAGTCCGGGATTCACTCCGGGATGCCCTTTCTTCAGAAGGGTATCTGTGCAACAGCGCTGCAAACGGGGAAGAAGCCATGACCTGTCTTGAGAAGTCCAATTACGATTTGGTCATTACGGATTTGAACATGCCTATCCGGAATGGTATGGACCTGCTGAAATACATCTCCGCCTATGCCCCCAAAACATCTACAATGATCATCACGGCTCACGGTACGGTGGAAACCGCTATTGAAGCTTTGCGGAAAGGAGCGATCGATTATATTTTAAAACCGGTGGATCCTGAGGAGTTGATCTATCGGATCCGCCATATCAGCAAATACCGCCGGACCTTGTCGGAAAATATTTCTCTGAAAAAGGAACTGGGAGCAAAATATAATTTTTCGAACATCATCGGTAATAGTCCGGCCATGAAACAGGTTTTTCACATGGTGACCCGGGTTGCCAACTCGACAAGCAATGTGTTGATTACCGGTAAAAGCGGCACAGGCAAAGAACTCATTGCCCGGGCGATTCATGCCAATAGCCCACGAAAAAATGAGCCCTTTGTTCCAATTAACTGTGGCGCTCTTCCCGAAACCCTTTTTGAGAGCGAACTTTTCGGATTTAAAAAGGGAGCTTTTACCGGTGCATCCCAGGATAAAGACGGTGTATTCAAATCCGCCAGCGGTGGGACTCTTTTTTTGGATGAAGTCGGGGAGATTCCTGTACACATTCAGGTGAAATTACTCAGGGCTATTGAAACAAAAGAGATTAAACCCCTGGGCAGCAGCAATCCTATCCGGGTGAATGTGAGAATTGTTTCAGCCACCAACAAGGATTTGTTGAAGGAAGTGGAGGAAGGCAATTTCAGGGAAGATTTATATTACCGGTTGAATATTGTGGAAATCCATCTGCCATCTCTCCGGGAACGTCAGGAAGATATTCCCCTCCTCGTCACACATTTTATCCATAAATATAACCATGAACTGAAGCGGAAAGTAAAGGGTGTGGATAATGAGACGATGAAAGCCCTGATCAATCATCCCTGGAAGGGAGAGGTCCGGGAATTGGAAAATATGATTGAACGGGCAGTGCTGCTGTGTGACGGAGAATACCTGACCATTGACAATCTTCAGGGTGCCAATATGGAGGATCCGGTGTCCGGCAGACATTTTCCTCCGGCCCTGAAACAGGCTGTCAGAGAATTTGAAAAATACCACATCCGGAAAATACTGGAACAGGTGGAATTCGATAAAAGTAAAGCGTCTGAAATTCTGGATATTGGCCTCAGTTCTCTGTACCGTAAAATAGATGATCTCTGCATTGAATGCTGAGATGAAACAGACAAAGCAGAATAAAAAAAGGGGCTCCGGAAAGCCCCTGTGTGTACCGAGGGCGGGAGTCGAACCCGCAAGGACCGAAGTCCGGAGGATTTTGAGTCCTCTGCGTCTGCCAATTTCACCACCTCGGCATGGCAAGGGCGAAAATTTCAAATAAATCCATAAAAAGCAAGTAAAAAAGAGATGACAGAAGAAAAAAGAACAATCGCAGCAGAATTTATCCGGTCGACAGATGAGTGGAAAGAAAAAACAGCATATGCTTATAAACACCATGGTGAATGGGTGGATATCAGCTATGCGGAGGTGCGGAATAAAGCTGAAAATATTGCACATGCTTTGTGGGATATGGGAATCCGGCGTGGTGATCACATTGCCATCCTTTCAGAAAACCGCCCGGAATGGTCCATCACCGATTACGCCATAACTTCTCCGGGTATGGTAACAGTGACAGTCTATCCAACCCTTTTGGCATCACATATCCAATATATCCTGAAAAATTCCGACACAAAGGCGATTTTTGTCTCAGATCGTGATCAGGCGGAAAAAATCATCGGGATTAAAAAAGATTTGCCGGAATTACAGTTTATGGTGGTTTTCGATTGGGATCGGAGTCTGGATGAACCATGGGTCTATGATTACGTGAAAATGGAATCGACGGGACAAGAGGCTAAAGCCCGATCTTCTTTTGATTTTATCGATGAAAGCCTGAAAACCCGTCCGGAAGAGATTATGACCATCATTTATACCTCAGGTACTACAGGGAACCCCAAAGGTGTGATGCTGAGTCATGGAAATCTGTGGTGGAATGCCATATCCAGCATTGAGACGCTGAAACCCGATCATGATGAAGTTTTTCTTTCCTTTTTACCCTTGTCTCATTCGTTGGAACGGACAACCGGCAATATGATCCCCATGATTTTAGGAGCCAAGGTCTGTTTTGCCACCCATATTTCTGCAGTCGCTCAGGAAATTCGTGAAGTTAAACCCACTATAGCCATTTCCGTCCCCCGTCTGTTTGAAAAGATGTACGCCGCCATCCAAAATGAAACACAAAAGTTTTCCGGTGTAAAAAAACAGATTTTCAAACAGGCTATGAAGACAGGCAGAATGATCAGTCGCAAATACAAACAGCATGGAAAAGAACCTGCAGGAATACACCGGATTCAATATGCCACGGCGGATATGCTGGTCTTTAAAAAATTGAGATCCTATACGGGCGGCCGGATCAAATTCTTTATATCAGGCGGAGCTCCGCTTTTGGAAGAGATCGGAGAATTTTTTGATGCCGTAGGGATTCTGATCCTTCAGGGATACGGCCTGACAGAAGCCTCTCCCGTAACCCATACAAACAGACGGGAGCATTATAAATTCTCCACGGTGGGAAAACCCATCCACAATGTAGAACATAAACTCACGGAGGAGGGAGAAATTCTGGTGAAAGGTCCCAATGTCATGCAGGGCTATTATAAGGATCCCCGGGCAACGGCTGAAATGATCGATGAAGAGGGATGGCTTCACACAGGAGATATCGGAGAAATTGATCTGGATGGCTATTTGAAAATAACGGATCGAATTAAAAATATTATTGTCACATCCGGCGGGAAGAATATCGCACCTGCAACCCTGGAGACGGAACTGATGAAATCCCCCTATATTGAACAGATTGTCATCATCGGAGACAAACGCAATTATCTGACGGCATTGATTGTCCCCAAATATGAACAGATGGAAGCTTTGGCTCAGGAATACAACATTCAATATGACTCCTACCGGGAATTGATCAACCATTACAAAATTGTCAATACAGTTCACGAAGATGTCCAAAGGATACAACAGAAATTTGCCCGTTATGAACAGATCAAGAAAATTGCCCTGCTTCCTGAAGCATTTTCAATTGAAAAGGGGGAAGTCACCCCTTCCCATAAAATCAAACGCACAGTTGTGGAAAATCATTACCGTGAAATTATCGATACACTCTATCACTAAGATGGGGGAAATATGATGCAACACAAACAAATCGGTGTCATCGGAACCGGCTCGTGGGGAACGGCTTTGGGGCTTCATCTTCACGATCTGGGTCATCATCTTTCCTATTGGGAACATGATCAGGAACGGGTCCGGCGGATCCGTGAGACCCGTGTCAATGATCTGATTCCTTACCGGGAGTTTCCTGAAGATGTCCGGATCAGTCAGGAACTTAATGAAGTGGTTTCCTATAAAGATATTCTTATTTTCGCTGTCCCGTCCCATGCCATGCGACACGTCAGCCGGGAAGTGAATCTGTCTTTCAAAGGGCCTGCTCCTCTCATTCTGAATATCTCAAAAGGCATTGAATCGGGGTCGCTGTTGCGGATGAGTGAAGTTGTCCGCGAAGAAACCCATTATCCTTTCCGGGGTATTGTGACAGTTTCAGGTCCAAGTCATGCAGAAGAGGTGATCAAAAACCAGCCGACAGTTCTTGTTGCCGCGTCAGATGATGAGAATTTGTCTGAAGAAGTCCAACTTTTATTGATGGGAGACCGGTTACGGGTTTACCGGACCGATGATATTGTCGGGGTAGAGCTGGGTGGATCCCTGAAGAATGTCGTTGCCATCGCCGCCGGAATCAGCGATGGTGTAGGATTTGGCGATAATGCAAAGGCTGCCCTCATTGTAAGAGGAGCCCATGAAATTATGAAGCTGGGACTTGCCATGGGTGCCCGGCCTGAAACCTTTTCCGGCCTGACCGGTATGGGGGATCTGATCGTTACCTGCATCAGCAGGCATAGCCGGAACCGCTATGTAGGTGAAGAACTGGGAAAGGGAAGGACCCTTGAAGATATTTTAAAATCCATGAACATGGTGGCGGAAGGGGTCATAACAACCCAATCAGTCATAAAACTGTCTGAAACATACGGAGTGGATATGCCTGTAGCCCAGGCCGTCTATCAGGTTATGTTTGATCATGCCGATCCTCTGAAAATTGTTAACGACTTAATGAACAGAGATCCAAAATCTGAATCCCTCGTTCTGGAAATATAGAATTGTATTTAACCCTGAAAACTGATAAACTTTATAGTTTTGCCCTTGTAGCTCAGCAGGATAGAGCGACGGTTTCCTAAACCGTAGGCCGCAGGTTCGAGTCCTGCCAGGGGTACAAAAATAAGGAGTTGAATCATGCTGAAAGCCCGAAAAAAGATGACCAAGAAGGAATTGAAAACTGACCCGTTCTTTGAGAAAATGGATGCACTCTTACGGTTTTACAAACGGAATGAAAAGCGGATCTGGACCATCATGCTTGCCGTGATCCTCATTGGAATCGCCGGCTCATACATCACCCGGTCTGTTGTTAAAAAGCATGAAAAAGCGAAAAGTCAGATCAGCATTGCCCAGTTTTATATGAAAAGCGGCCAGGAAGACCGGGCTGTCAGCCTTCTCTCAGAAGTCCGTGACGGACTTTATGGGAAAAAATATATTGGCTATGCCGCCTATTACCTGGGGGATATTCACCTGAAGAACCGGAATTACGAGCAAGCTGAGGAAAATTACAGGGAATTTTTAAGCAGCAAATCCGGGGACAGATTGATGAAAACCACGGCCTGGGCTGCTTTGGGAGCCGTGGAAGAAAGCCGAAAAGGATATGAGAAAGCAGCAGAATTCTATCTGGAAGCTCTTAAACTTGCAGAATTGACCAGCCGAAAAATCAACTTTGGTGAAAAAGTTTTTCAAAATTCCCTGAAAGCCGGAAATACACAAAAAGCTGAAGAAGTCCTTGATCTTCTTGAAAAATTGGATCTGAATGATGTCCAGAAAAATAAAATCGTAAGCTATCGCGCATTGATCGGAAAATAAACGACTATTTCCTTGTTACATATACAATTCATTCATAAATTATACACTGGAAAGTGGGATTAATCCCACTTTTCTATTATAGGTGCGAAGAATGACCCTGAAAGATGAACTGAAAACAAAGGTTGAAGCCATGGCGGATAGCCGTGGATTGTGGATTGAAGACATCCGTATATCGGAGAGTGGTGGGGGGACCATCCTGATTTTATGTGACAAAGAAGGAGGGATTCAATTCGCTGACCTTCAACAGTTTTCCAAAGACATCCAGAAAAGTGAGTGGTTTGATGAATCCTTCAGTGAGCATTACGATTTGGAAGTGAGTTCACCTGGATTGGATTTTCCCCTTCGCTTGCCACGGCATTTTGTGAAGAACCGGGGACGGCTGGTGAAAATCCGCCATACAGTGGATACAATTCCAAGTCCCGTCAGGGGAAACATTGTGGATGCGACGGATTCCATGGTTATTCTTCAGAAAGAAGGATCGACATCGGGGGAGACACTTGAAATTCCCCTGGATGCCATAACAGAAGCCAAAGTAAAAATTAAGTGGTAAGAGGAGATCTGCTTTGAACCACAAAGAACTTATTGATGCCTTTGCCCAGCTGGCAAAAGAAAAAGGGATTGCCAGAACCGAGGTCGCCGAAATTATTGAATCGGTGTTTGAATCCATTATCCGGAAAAAATATGGTGATGTAGATAATTTCGACATTATTGTGAATACGGATAAGGGAGAAATTGAAATTTACCAGGAACTGGAAGTGGTGGCTGATGAAGACCTGGACGATGAAGTCCGGGAGATTTCCCTTACAGAAGCCAGTAAACGCCAGGATGTAGATGATGTGGAGCCGGGTGATGTCATTGTCCAGGTGATTGATCCGGACATATTCGGACGCCGGGCCATTTCTGCTGCCAAACAGGTTTTAAGTCAGAAAATCCGGGAGCTTGAACGGAATCAGATCTATGAGGAATATACCAACCGTATCGGAGAAATTATTGTGGGAAGTATCCACCAGATCCGACGGGGGGAATCCCTTTTTGTCAATATTGACAAAACTGAGCTTAAAATGCCACGCCGTGAACAGATTGAAACAGAGCGTTATCGCCGTGGGGATACCATAAAAGCCATTATCAAAGAAGTGAACATGACCCCCAAAGGGCCTGAAATCATCATTTCCAGGGCGGATGAATCTTTTTTAAGACGGCTTTTTGAACTGGAAGTGCCGGAGATTTTTGATGGAATCGTGGAAATTAAAGCCATTGCCCGCGTCCCTGGCCGGCGTAGCAAGATCATCGTAGAATCCAATGATAAACGGATTGATGCCGTAGGTGCCTGTGTAGGTATCAAAGGAAGCCGGATTAAAACCATAGTCAATGAACTGGCCGGGGAAAATGTAGATATCATCAGTTACAGCCATGAATCGGAAGTCCTCATTTCCAGAGCCTTGTCACCGGCGAAACCTCTTTTTATTGAGATTGATGAGGACCGCCGTACGGCACTGGCTGTCTTTGATGACAACGAAATCGCCACGGCAATTGGTACCGGTGGAATCAATATCAATCTGACCTCACAGGTGACCGGATACGATATTGATGCTATACGCCGTTCCGAATATAACCGTCTGGAAGGGGATGATATTTTCATTGAGGATCTGGAAGGAATTACCAAAACCCAGGTCAATGCCCTTCAGGAAGCCGGTATTGAAACGGTTGCAGATTTTCTGAATACGGAAACAGCCAATCTCCTTGAAATTAAAGGAATCGGAGAAAAGACCTTTGAAAAAATCGAAACCATTGTTCAGGATGCCCTGCAATCCAAACGGGATAAGCAGGATGAACTGGATCTCGATGACAATCAGGGTTAAGTCGTTGTAAAAAATAAAAAGGAAATTCTGAATGACCTCAGAGAAGCCTGTAAGAATATATCAACTTGCGAAAAGACTGAATATCTCTCATAATGATATCATTTCCCTGCTGGAAAAGCATGGGATTGAAGCCAAAATTAATACGGTTTTGGATAAAGAGAATCTGGGTCTTGTCTTGTCTCATTTTTCGGATGATGATAAAAAAGCGCATGATGAACGCAAAGAAAAAATCACCCAGAAAAAAGCGGACGAAGAAGAGAAAAAAAAGATTGAAGCACAGAAAAAGTCTGAAGAAGAAGCACGGATCAAGGCAGAAAAGGCACGTCTGAGGGCACTAAAGGAAGAAGATGATTTAGAACAAAAGGAAAAGGAACGGCTAGAAGAAGAGACCCGGAAGGCCCGGGAGATTGAAGAGAAGGTCCGCAAAGAAAAAGAAGAGCGTTTGAAAGCCGAAGCCGAAGCCAAAAAAGAACTGGAAAAAGAACAGAAGAAAGAGAAACATAAAAAGAAAAGTACAGAACCGGAAAAAGGAGAATCTGAAGAAAAAGCGGCAGCTATTCCTGAAAAAGAGACTAAAGAGACACAGAAAAAGAAGAAAAAGCATAAAAAACGTGGTGGCGTAACTTCTGATGAGGATGAATACGAAAAGAAGCTTGAAGATTTGAAACGACGGCATAAATCAGCCACCAAACGGTACCAGGTATCTGAAATCGAATCCCGGCTGGATCAGTTCAAAAAACAAAAAACCGTAGCCCAGGCCGGATCTGCTCCCAAGAGGAGCCGAAGTAAGAAAAAAGGCCGTAAAGTAGATCAAAATGAGGTGAACAAATCCATTAAATCTACCCTGGCGGCGATGGATGAACGGAAAACCCGCCGTAAACATAAACATACCCAGAGTGCTTCAGAAGCTCCTGTGCAGGAAGATTCCGGTATCATTGAAGTCACAGAGTTTATCAGCGTCCAGGAACTGGCCAAACAGCTGGATGTCCCCAGTACGGACATCATTGCCAAAGGGATGGGACTGGGATTGATGCTGACAATCAATCAACGGCTGGACTGGGACACCATTGAACTCCTGTGTGCTGAATATGATATGGAAGTGAAAAAGCTCGAGGAGTATACAGAAGAGATTCTGAACGAGACGGAAGAAGAGATTGATGAAGAGGATTTAACAGAAAGAGCTCCCGTTGTAACTGTGATGGGACATGTGGATCACGGGAAAACGTCTATTCTGGATACCATTCGGAATTCGAGGGTTGTTGATGGGGAATCGGGAGGTATTACACAGCACATTGGTGCCTATAATGTAGACGTTAGTAATGGGAAACGGATCACTTTTCTGGATACGCCTGGACATGAGGCTTTTACGGCGATGCGTGCCCGGGGTGCCCAGGTGACGGATATTGTTGTGATTGTCGTGGCTGCAGATGATGGGGTGATGCCCCAGACAAAAGAAGCCATCAGTCATGCCCATGCAGCAGGAGTTCCCATTATTGTTGCTATCAATAAAATTGATAAACCTGAATCTGATCCGGAACGGGTCATTCGTGAATTGTCTGAAAACAACGTTCTCGTGGAAGACTGGGGTGGAAAAGTCCAGAGTGTAAAAGTCTCAGCAAAGCAAAATATTAATATCGATAAATTGATGGATTCCATACTCCTGGAAGCCGAAGTGCTGGAACTGAAATCCACAAAGAAGGGACTTGCACGGGGTGTGGTGATAGAATCACGGCTGGATAAGGGACTGGGAGCCATAGCCACTGTTTTGATTCAACGGGGAACCCTGAAAATTGGGGATCCCTTCATTTGCGGACGTTTTGCCGGTAAAGTCCGGGCGATGATCAATGATCAGGGAGAACGAATCAAAGAAGCTTATCCGGCGGATCCTGTCCAGATTCAGGGATTTGATGACGTCCCTCAGGCCGGTGACCATTTTATCTGTATGGATGATGAGCGGGAAGTCAAGCGAATTGCCACCGAGCGTCAGCGCATTCACCGGGAACAGGAATTCCGGTCATATTCACTGCAGACACTGGATGAAATCGGCCGGCAAATTAAAGATGGACGGACCAAGGAACTGGCTCTGATTATCAAAGGGGATGTGGACGGATCTATTGAAGCCCTGGCCGATGCTTTCATGAAACTTTCCACTAAAGAAGTGGCGGTGAATGTGATCCACAAGGGTATTGGAATGATTAATGAGACCGACATCAACCTGGCATCAGCATCCCGGGCCGTGATTATCGGTTTTCATGTCAATGCCACAACGAAAGCCCTTGAAGCAGCCAAAGAACTGAAAGTGGAAATCCGGAATTACACGATTATTTATGACGCAGTGGATGATGTGAGAGCAGCCCTCGAAGGCTTGCTTGAACCGGAAAAAATCCGGGAAGTAATGGGTGAAGCGGAAGTCCGGCAAATTATTAAAATTTCCCGAATCGGTTCAGTAGCCGGGTCTTTTGTTACATCAGGCAAAATGATCCGGAATGCCCAAATCCGGATACTGAGAAATAAAGAAGAAATTTATCAGGGATATCTCTCTTCATTAAAACGTTTCAAGGATGATGTAAAAGAGGTTCAGGAAGGCTATGAATGCGGAATCACCATTGATGGTTTTGATGCCTTCCGTGAAGGAGATATTATTGAATGTTATAAAGAGAAGTCCGTGAGAAGAACACTGGAAGATGCAACAAAATAAACGACAAAGGCAGATTGCCTCTGAAATAAAGCATAAACTGGGTGAATATTTTATCCGTGAGGGAAAGGCACTGACGGGGGAATCCCTGATATCTGTCTCCCGGGTTGAAATGTCTCCGGATCTGCAATATGCCGATATTTATATCAGCATCTATCCCGAAACCGCTGAGGGAGAGGGTGTTTTTCAGAAAATCCAGGAAAATATCAAGCAAATCCGCATGTTTATAGCCCGGAATATCCGTCTCAGACTGGTACCGGAAATAAGAATATTTAAAGATGACTCCATGGAATATGCCGACAGAATTAATAAAATACTGCGAGATCTGGGAGAATAATATCAAAGGTATGACTGTCCCAATCCATAAACCTGCCGGATGGACATCTTTTGATGTGGTCAAAAAATTAAGAAATGTGACAGGTTTTAAGAAAGTCGGACATGGGGGGACACTGGATCCCTTTGCATCAGGTCTGCTGATGGTAGGTTTTGGGACACACACGAAGAAATTGAATACCTTTTTAAAAGCAGATAAAAGTTATGAAGTATTGATCCGGACAGGAATGGAATCGGATACCATGGATATCACCGGGAAAATTCATCAGGCTCAGAAAAGCGTACACCTGAGCAGGGATATGATACTACAGGCTATCCAATCTTTCAAAGGCCATCAACAGCAGATTCCACCCATGTATTCTGCAAAAAAAGTAGATGGAACTCCCCTGTACAAGAAAGCCAGAAAAGGGGAGCTTGTGGAAAGAAAACCTCAAGACATCGAAATATACACAATTGATCTTTTAGATTTTACTGAGGATACATTTCGGATCCGGGTATCTTGTTCCAGCGGGACCTATATCCGTGTTTTGGCGCATGATCTGGGTAAAGCCCTGGGAACTGCAGCGCTGGCAGAAGAACTGATACGTCTGAGAATAGGTGATATTAGCCTGGAAGAGAGTCTTACTATTGAGGATTTTATCGAACAGTGGAAATTATTAGCAGCTTAGATAACTTGCCCGGAAATCCGGAAGCGTATGTGACCATTGGAACTTTTGACGGGTTTCATCTGGGACATCAAAAAGTCATTTTCCGGCTTGTGGAAAGGGCCCGTGAAGATCAGGTAAAAAGCATTCTTATCACTTTTGCACCCCATCCCAGAGAGATTGTTCAAAATCCATCCCGTGAACCGATTCGTTTTATTAACAGCCTGGAAGAACGGATTCAAAATCTTGCAGTTACCGGACTTGATTATATTGTAATTCAGCCCTTCAATCAGTACATGGCCAATCTGGAGGGAGAAGTTTTCCTGGAACGCTATATTATGAAACGGATTCGGGTTAAAGGCTTTGTCATCGGAGAAAGTCACACCTTCGGAAAAGACCGGAAATGCACAGCACAGCGTTTGAAAGCGCTGGGTAATCAGAAATACGGTTTCGATGTGGAAATAATTTCCCGTGTAAGTGACGGTGATTTTATTATAAATTCAACCAATATCCGACACCTTATTGCCACCGGAAACATGGAGTCGGCTAAAAAATACATGAATAAGCCCTTTCACATGAAAGGACGTGTTATTTCGGGTGAAAAAAGGGGGAGAACCCTCAGTTTTCCCACCTTGAATATTCTTCCTTCGTCACCCAAAAAGATCATACCGAAAGAAGGCGTCTACTGTGTGAAGGTCCATATTCAGAGAAAAACCTTTAAAGGGATGTGCAATATAGGCACCAGACCCACCTTTGAAGGGAACCATCTCACCATTGAAGTCCATGTGATCGACCAGGAACTGAACAATCTCTACGGCCGTGAACTGGATATGGAGTTTTTTCATTATGTCCGCGAAGAAATGAAGTTTAACAGCGTGGATGATTTGAAAAAACAGTTGGAAAAAGATAAAAAATATTGTAAAGAATTAAAGTTGGAGGACTGATGTCAACGTTATCATCGGAAAAAAAGAAGGAAATCATTCAGGAATTTGGAAAAAATGAGCAGGATACAGGAAGTCCTGAAGTCCAGATTGCTATGTTAACAAAACGCATTAAGGATCTGACGGAACATGTCAAGATTCATAAAAAGGATCATCACAACCGGCGTGGACTCCAGAAGCTTGTAGGACAGCGTCGTGGTTTGTTGAACTATCTTATGAAGAATGACTTTAACCGTTACAGAGACATCATTAAGAAATTAGGATTGCGTAAATAATTAGGAGTTTATTTTGATTGTAAAAGAACGAGAATTTCAAGGAATTAAAACCAGTCTGCAGACCGGTAAAGTGGCTAAACAGGCTCATGGATCTGTCCTTGCCAAAGCAGGCGAGACAGTTGTTCTTGCCACCGTCGTTTCTCAGAAAGAGGTACGGGAAGGGGCAGACTTCATTCCTTTGATGGTGGAATACCGGGAAAAATTTTATGCCAGCGGCAAAATCCCCGGTGGTTTTATCAAGCGGGAAGGCCGTCCATCTGACCGTGAGATCTTGTCCGCAAGGATTGTAGATCGTCAGATCAGGCCCTTGCTTCCCAAAACCTGGTTTTTTGAGACCCAGGTTGTGATCAATGTGTTATCTTATGACCAGGTGAATCAGGCGGATGTCCTGGCAGCCGTGGCTGCTTCTGCAGCTTTGACAATATCTGATATCCCATTTGCAGGGCCTGTTGCCTCTGTCCGGGTGGGACGTGTGGACGGCAAGTATATCATCAATCCAACCCTTGAAGAGATTGAAAAGGGGGATATGGATCTTTTTGTCGCCGGATTGAAAGATTCCGTCATCATGGTAGAAGGAGAAAGCAAGGAAATCGGTGAAAAAGACTTTCTCGAAGCCATCCGTGTTGCCCAGGAAGCCATCAACGAACTCATTGAACTTCAGTTGGAACTGGCAGAAGAAATCAAGCCGGTGAAACGGGAAGCGCCGGTTTTTGATGAACTGGAAAACCTGAAACAGGTTGTACGCGAAAAAATTACGACAGAAATTGATGAACTCATCAGTATTCTGCCGAAACAGGAACGGGTGAATTTTGAACAGGAACTGGTGAAAAAGATCACCGGGGAACTGGAAGAAGAGTATCCGGACTGTAAAAATGTTGTAGCGGGAGAAATTCATGACCTGATCAAGGATAAAATCCGGAAGAAGATCCTGAAAGAGGGAATCCGGATCGATGGACGAAAGACAGATGAAATACGTTCTATCACCTCGGAAATCGCCTTTTTACCCCGTGCTCACGGATCTGCCCTTTTTACACGGGGAGAGACTCAGGCACTTGTGGTCACGACCCTGGGATCGAAACAGGATGTACAGATTTTGGACAATATTGATGGAGAAGGGGAGAAACACTATATGCTTCAATATAATTTCCCGCCCTTCTGTACCGGAGAAGCGAAAATGATCCGGGGTACCAGCCGGCGTGAAATCGGGCATGGAAACTTGGCGGAACGGGCACTGAAAAATGTGGTTCCCTCCCATGAAGAATTCCCCTATACCATCCGGGTTGTCAGTGATATCCTTGAATCAAACGGATCATCCTCCATGGCAACGGTTTGTGGCGGATGTCTTTCTCTCATGGATGCCGGTGTACCTGTCAAAAAGATGGTGAGTGGCATTGCCATGGGACTCATTACAGAAGGTGAAGACTTTGCCGTATTATCCGATATTCTTGGTGAAGAAGATCATTATGGAGATATGGACTTCAAGGTTGCCGGAACAGATGATGGAATTACGGCCATTCAAATGGATCTGAAAATTCAGGGACTTTCTTACGAAAAGATGGAAAAAGCCCTGTTGCAGGCCCGTGAAGGAAGGAAGTATATCCTGAACAAAATGCGGGAAACCATAACTGAACCTAAAAAAGAGCTCAGTGTATGGGCACCCAGGATCACCACGCTTCACATCCCCATTGATAAAATCGGGGCGGTGATTGGTCCCGGCGGTAAAGTTATCCGGGAAATCATTGCCGATACCGGTGTGGAAATCGATATTGAAGACGATGGAACCGTCAATATCTTTACACACGACAGCAAAGCATCAGATGAAGCGGAAAAACGGATTCTGGCACTTGTAGAAGAACCGGAAGTGGGCAAAGTGTACAAAGATGCAACGGTAACCCGCCTGATGGATTTTGGTGCCTTTGTTGAGTTTATGCCAGGAAAAGAAGGACTCGTACACATTTCCGAGCTGAAATGGGAACGGGTTGAAAAGGTCAGTGATGTTCTTAATGTGGGTGATAAAACTGATGTCATCCTCTTTGAAATAGACCGGCAGGGACGGATGAACCTCAGTATTAAACGTTTATCCGAACCACCTGAACGGTATCGTCATTACGACCGGGATAAAAAGTCCCATGATTCCAAACCGGGACAACACCGGAGAAATGACCGAAACAAAAATCATTAAATCCGTTCTGACAAACGGACTGACAATTATAACGGAAAACGTCCCCGGTGCATCTTCAACCGCCGTGGGCGTTTTTGTTAAAGCTGGTTCAATTCATGAGCGATACGAACTATCCGGTATCGCTCATTTAATTGAACACCTTGTTTTTAAAGGATCTAAAAAACGGTCTTCCTTTAATATTGTGGATGCTATTGAATCGAAAGGGGGGATTCTCAATGCATACACGGAAAAAGATTTAACGACTTTTGTGGCCAGGGTTTTACCCAGGGATGTGCTCTCAGCTTTGGATATCCTCTGTGATATGATACTGAATCCTGAATTTTCAGAATTGCATATCCAGCAGGAAAAAAGTGTGATTCTGGAGGAAATCAATGATTTTATGGACACACCCCAGGATTATGCCAACGAATCTTTTATCCGGAAGCTTTATCCGGAGTCCAGCTTTGGGACCTACATTTTAGGGAATAAGCAGAGTATATTACACATTACACCTGAAGATATTCATGCATTTCACCGCCGGTATTATCATCCATCAAACATGGTCATTGTAGTATCTGGTGCATTAAATCCACAAGATATTGTTTCATTTTTGGAAAGACATTGCACGATCTCTCCAAATATACATAATGAGCATGGCGTTGAGAAAACGTTACCGGATGTCATCTCCCGTGGATTTGAATGGGAAGAGAAGGATGATATCGGGCAATCCCACCTTATCTACGGATGTCATTTCCCTGTGAAAGACCGGTACCAGAAATACGCTTTTCATCTTATACAATTGATGTTGTCCGGTGGTATGTCATCACGGCTATTTCAGCATATCCGCGAAAAATTCGGTTTTGTCTATACCATTGAGTCTTTTATGGATACCTTTTTAGGGTGTGGTGTTTTTGGAGTATATGCCGGGACAGATGCGTCAAAACGCTATTTTGTCCGGGATTTAATTCAGGAAGAAATCAGGAATATCCATGCAGGATCCATATCAGCTCAGGAGTTGATGCGTATCCGGATGCAATTTGAAGGTCAACTGATAATCAGTCTGGAAAATCCTGAAAACAGGATGGAACGGATTGCCCGGCATGTGATGACGTATGGAGATTATCTGACACCCCTGGAAACCATGGGACTGATTCAAGGTATTGGGGCGGATGATCTGATTCGAAGTGTTCGGGAGTTGCAGGCTTTTGAAGATTACAATACTTATTCACTCATCCCCAGAAGCTAAAGAAGTGAAAAATGAATCATGGTGTATACCTTGAAAAGCATATTTTAGGTAAAATATTCAATAGTGTTGATTATCAATCATTTAATTCGTACGTTTAAAGAAAAGGTTGATCGGGAAATGGCACTTCCAAAAATGAAAAAGCTCTATTATTCCATCAGTGAAGTCAGTCGCATCACGGATGTAACCCAGCCCACACTACGCTATTGGGAAAATGAATTCCCATTTTTACAACCAGGCAAAAACAGTGCCGGAAACAGGATTTATAAAGAGTCGGATATCAAATTAATTTTTTTAATTAAGTATCTGCTTTATGTACAGAAGCTAACCATCAATGGTGCCATCGATTATATACAGGAGCTTCATGATAAAAATGCCCTGAATGAAGCTTTGGATTCATTTTATCCACCGAAAAAGGGTGCTGAAAAGAAAACAACAGAAACTAACATGCCTGCAACACAGGAAGAGCAAGTAAATCAGACAAATAAACCTCAGGAATCTGCAAAAGAGATGCATTCAGGAATTCTAAACCTACTGATGAAAATCAAGGAAGAAATTGATACACTTAATCATGAACTGGAAAAAATACAGTATAAATTGGATTGATTTTAAAGGGAAAAAACTCTATAATAGCAAACTTTCGGAGCGTAGCGCAGCCCGGTAGCGCACTTGAATGGGGTTCAAGGGGTCGTAGGTTCAAATCCTATCGCTCCGACAGAATAAAGAAAGGGGATAGCTCCCCTTTTTTAATTTCAGAGTTTTTTAAGAAACTTTAAAAACTAAAAATAATTAGTTAAATGAAGATTTTAGTTGACAAAGAGAAATGTAAAATAATAGATTTAGGTAGATTGTCAAATAGAACATTACATTAATTGAACAAGTGGAGGATCTCAATGGGGGTTAGACGTCAAAATGTGAAGAAAAAGGAAGATCCGATTTGTTCACCAGAAGCCCTGAAAAAGTTATCTTCAACCTTCAAGGTTTTGGGGCATCCTGCAAGAATCAAGATCTTCCGGGTCCTGGATGGGAAAGAGTACAGCGTGACTGAGATTCAAAATCTCATAGGGGAAGTTCAACCCGTCACATCCCAGCATCTTAAGATCATGGCAGATCATGAGTTGCTTTTGTGCCGAAGGAATGGAACCCATGTTATGTACTCCCAGAATGCTTCCGAATTTAACCGGAAGTTATCATCCCACATTGTTCGCGAATTAATGAGCGAAATATCTCAGGACCAATGAGTGCCGGGCGGGGGGTGTTTTACACCCCCCACAATTATTCTCCCTTTCCAAAATGTTCTGATTCTTCTTCTTCTTTCTTATTGATTATTATATTGTTTATGTTTACAATTCATCATGAATAAATCACTACGTGAAATGGAAGCAGTCATTAAAACATATTCATTAAGTCATACCATACTTTGCCTTCATATGTCGTTTAACCGCTTGTCCCGTCTTATTCCGTCTCCCGAAACTTTTATCGATCTTCTCCTATTTCATGGAATAACACTCATTGTTCCCGCCCACCGTTATGGGAACCAGGTGCATGATGTCCACCAGCTAAAGATTCTGCAAAATGGCAATGATGACCAACCAGAATATATGAACAATCCACAGCCCTATTCAGGAGACATGGATCCGGAAGAAATAAGTCCGCTGATGGGAATCGTAGCCCGACGAATTGCTAAGCGTGGTACGTCACATATTGGATTTCATCCTGAGAATGCTTTTGCAGGAATAGGACCGGCAGCAGAGAAAATTATAAAAACACAAACTCCCTGGAATGTGTATGCTCCTTATGATATCCTCATGGAGGACACACAAGCAAGAATTGTGTTGATAGATGTTGATTTAAGCAAAGCAACGCCCATCCATTATGCTGAAATGAAGGCAGGCAGAAATCCCTTTATCCGGTGGTACAAAGACAGTACCAATCAAGTAAAACCGATGCGGGTGGGGGGATGCTCTGATGGTTTTGAACAGTGCAGACCTTACCTGAAAGACCTTGAAAGCGTTTGTCAAACAGGTTTATCAACCTGGAGGATATATCCTTTCCAGGCATTTATCAATCGTATGTCGGATCTTATTGGGGATTTCCCGGAGATCACCCGGTGTGATAAGCCGATGTGTCCCCGATGCAGGGATAGTATTGCCGGAGGTCCCTATTTTTCATTTTTTTCCATCAGCTCTCACTTGCTGAAAGGCGATCATTCCTTCTGTGAACGGGGGAAGGTGATGGGAATCAAGTCTTCAAAGTAATCCACAAAATGGACCTTTTGAATACCCTCGGTGATTTTAGGATTCAGATCTTCATAATCCGGACGATTATCAGACGGCAGAATCAATTCCCGGATTCCAACCCGTCGGGCTGCGATGGTTTTTTCCTTTACCCCTCCAATCGGTAAAATCTTTCCTGTCAGAGACAATTCCCCCGTCATGGCAATATCCCGGCGGACAGATTTATTCAAGGCCAGGGAATAAAGAGCCAGAGCCATGGTAATTCCGGCAGATGGGCCGTCTTTGGGTGTGGCTCCAGCCGGTACATGCAAATGGATGTGATTTTCACGAAAAAAGTTTTTTACAGATTTTTCATGAGGATGTTTGTCTATATATGACCTAACATAGGAATAGGCAATATGGGAGGATTCCTGCATTACTTTTCCCAGCTGACCGGTTTGCTGGAAACCTGCAGATTTGCTCATGACAGATGAGGCTTCAACATAAAGGGTTGTTCCCCCAAGGGGTGTCCATGCCAGACCCAGCACAATACCGGGTTTTTGTCTCGTATAGAGTTGTTCTGTTTTGTAAATAGGTTTTCCAAGGAATTCTTCAAGGTTTTTCTGATTCACCTGAACTTTATGGTTTCCTTTATCTGCCTGTAAAAGTGTCGTTTGACGCATGATTTTTTTTATCTGATTTTCCAGATTTCTCACGCCGGCTTCCCGGGCATATTGTCCTGCTATCCGTTTGATGGCTCCATCACTGATGGAAATATCCTTAGTAAACAACCCGTGTTCTTTCCGTTGCTTTGGAATGAGAAATTTTTTGGCGATTTCCACTTTATCTTCCAGAATATATCCCGGCAATTTGATAATCTCCATCCGGTCCAGCAAAGGGGATGGAATGGTGTCAAGCTGGTTGGCTGTGGTGATGAAAAGGATGTTGGATAAATCATACCGGACATCCAGGTAGTGATCCAGGAAAGACTGATTCTGTTCGGGATCCAAAACCTCCAAAAGGGCTGATGCCGGATCTCCTTGATAACTGATGCCGATTTTATCGATTTCATCCAGCATTATGACAGGATTGGATGTCCCGGTCCGTTTCAGGCTCTGGATGATTTTTCCCGGCATGGCACCGATATAAGTGCGCCGGTGACCCTTAATTTCAGCTTCATCGCGCATTCCACCAACACTGAAGCGGTAAAATTTTCGGTCCAGGGCGTTGGCTATGGATCGGCCTACAGAGGTTTTTCCTACACCGGGAGGACCTACAAGACAAAGAATAGACCCGGCAACGCGTCCTCTTTTAATGATTGTGCTGATAACTTCCAGGATGCGTTGTTTTACATCTTCAAGACCGAAATGCTCCCTGTCCAAAATCTCACGGGCTTTGTGGATATCCAGGTTATCCCGGCTGTAAAAACCCCAGGGAAGATCGGTGAGTGTCGTCAGATAGGTACGGGTCACATGAAATTCTGCAGAAGCAGGCTCCAGAATGCGGAGTTTATCCAATTCTTCCTGAACTACCTGTAGGGCTTCCGCCGGCAATGTAAGGGATTTTATCTTTTCTTCAATTTTTTCGATTTCTGCTGTTTTATCATCCTTTTCCAGACCAAGCTCTTTTTTAATTGCCTTCAGCTGTTCCCTGAGGAAAAACTCTTTTTGCTGCCTGTTGATCTTTTCATCAATCTGTTTCTGGATTTTTTCCTGAAGCTGGGCCAGTTCAATTTCTTTACGAAGGAGTAGAAGGAGCTTTTCCGCCCGGCGATTTAAATCGTATGTTTCAAGAATTTCCTGCAGTTCCGATGACTCTGCTGACAACATCTGGGCTATCAGATCCATTACCAGACCCGGTTTGTCGTAACTAATCTGGGATAATACCATCTTGAGTTGTTCTTTCATCAATGGATTCAGGGCGATCAGTTCTTTGACATTCGTCATAACAGACAGGGTGTAGGCTTTAAGGGAATCCGACATCTCATCCTCATTATCCCGGACGGGAGTTACAGTCCAGCGTGTAAAGTCCGGATGATGAATTTCCCGGACCTTTTTAAAACGTGAAATAGCCTGGACGATTAAATGGGCAGAATCATCTGTAATCTGAATGATTTTGATAATTTTCAGGATGGATCCGGTTTCGTGCAGACGGAATGTTTCATGCTTTGGGTTATCTGAATTTTTAACAAGGGAAACTCCCAGAAAATTGCCGTCTTTTTCAATAGCATAGCGAATTTCTTCCACATGTGACTGCCCGTTGAAAGTGATGGGAAGGGTAATGCCGGGAAAAACCGGACGATTATAAAGGGGTAATATGTTCAGATTATCCGGGATGATATCCGAAACAAGAAGCAATCCCTGTTGATCCTTATCCGTATTTGTATTGATATCGTATTCTTTCATTGAATTCTCCTGCATTCATTTAAATCTGTAATTGGACAAAATGATCCACACTGTATGACCGGTTTACCGTTTCATTTAACCAATTTATTATTTCTTTTCAGAAGATATGTTCCAAATAAAATCATGGCCCCCAGAAGGATAATCACCGGACCGGCGGACAGATCCAGATAAAAGGAGAGGATAATCCCACTTTGAGTTAGAAAAATACTAATCAGGACGGAGAAGAGGAGCACACGCCTGAAATCATTGAGAAAAATCATGCTTAGCAGCGGAGGTATGGTTAACAGGGCAATGACGAGAATAATTCCCACAACCTGAATCAATGTCACAATTGTCAACCCCGTCAGAACAAAGAGAATCATCCGGAAAAGCCGGACCGGAATATCCTGCAGCTGCGCAAATTCCTCATCGAAGGCGATAGATAAAAAATATTTAAAGAAGCCGAAAATAATTATCAGAACTGAAACTGTCAGAATGGACATCCATATCAGATCCTCTGGCCGGACCATCAGAATATTTCCGAAGAGATAGGACATCAAATTGGGAGTATAGGATTGAGGAGAAAGACTGATCATTAAAATACCTGCTGCCATACCCACGGACCACAGAATGCCGATATAAGCATCCTGTGAATTAATCTTTGAAGGTTTGTAATACCCGAGAATCAAAGACGCGATGACAGCAACGGCGTAAGCTCCCAAAATGGGACTCAGACCAAGCATAAAAAAGAGTCCAAGCCCCCCAAAGGCAGCATGACTGATCCCCCCGCTGATAAATACAAGGCGTTTGGTGACCACAAAAGTACCCATAACACCACACATTAGGCTGGCTAAAAAACCGGCAAGCATGGCATTTTTCATAAAGTCATAGGATAGAATGTCAAGTCCCATTATCTGCGTCCGTTATGTGATTTTAAAACCCGGTGGGGTACTCCATGAGCGATAAGGTCTACCGGGCAGCCATAGACCTTTTCCAGGGTTTCTTCCGAAACTTTCCCCACATCATGGATATACAGCTCCTGATTCATACAGGCAATATGTTTTACTTCCTGAGCAATTGCCGAAGCATCATGAGTAACCATGACAATTGGAATATGTTGATTCAATTCATGGATAACTGACTGGAAAATCTGTCGGGATTCGGAATCTATTGAAGCAGTGGGTTCATCGAACAGCAGAATACCCGGATCACCAATAATAGCCCGGGCTATAAGTACCCGTTGCATTTGTCCCCCAGACAGTTCACTGACGGGCTTATCCAGAATAGAATCCAGCTTCAATTTCTTTGCCAGTTCAACAGGTTCTTTATCCGATAAACCCCGGGAAGGGCTTAAAAAACAATACTTCTTCAAATTCCCCATTTTGATCACATCCAAAACCCTGAGGGGGACATTCTGGTCAAAATTTGAAAACTGGGGGACATACCCGATTTTCTTTTCCAGAGAGGGAGGATGGTAGGTGATTTTACCACGGATGGGTGTCAGCAACCCTGCGATCACCCTTAACAAGGTTGTCTTTCCCCCACCATTCGGTCCGATAATTACAAGGTAGTCCCGGGGTGTAATTGTAAAACTGATATTTTTTAGTATCAGATTATTCGGGCGATATCCGAAAGAGACATTGTGAATTTCAATAACAGTATTCGTCTTATTCATCATGGTTTAACCAGAATTGTTGTCATTGTTCTGATGCTTTCCAGCCAGTCATAAGTCAATGGGTCTGCCTCTGCCAGCCCGGCTCCTGTTTCGTGTGCCAGTGCTTCAGCGCTCTTTTGATTAAATCCTTTCTGAACAATAATTTTTTTATGATCATGTTCATGGACCTGACGGGAGATCTGCATCAAATGTCCGGGACCTGGTTCGTGTCCGCGGGTCTCAATCGCAATTTGAGACAAATTAAAATCCCGGGCAAAATACCCCCAGGACGGATGGTAAATAAAAAACTCACGAACCTGATGTTCCCTGATCAAATGCTGTATACTATCCTGAAGGGTTATAATTTTTTCCGAGAGCCGTTGTGCATTTTGACGAAAGAGAAGCGAATCCTCCGGATAAAACTCATGGAGAAAACGTGTCAAGTCTTTCAACATCTTATTCATGAGGATTGGGGACATCCAAAGATGGGGGTCGTGATCATCTGGAGTGTAAGAGACGTTCAGGGCTTCCCGGTATAGGTTGAACACGGGGATATCCTTGCGTCTGTTCACATAAGGAAAAATATGTTTGGTTTCAAACAGAAAGGCCGGATGACCGATCAGAAAAAAGGCATCGGACCGATTCATTTTCATCATTTGGGATGGTTTTGGAGAATACACTGCCGGAGACTGACCATTAGGAATCATGATATTTACGTCAAAGCGATTTTCACCTGCAATCTGATGAATAAAGTACGCCTGTGGAGGAATACTGACAGTAATCACTGGAGTGTCAGCATATACAGGTAATAGCTGTAACATCAGAAGGATAAGAATACCGGGCATTATTCTCTTTTTCATTGCATTTCTGTGATTGATCCGTTGTTTATTCGTTACAGAATTTAGTACATTTTAAAAATTGAATAAAATGATATGAGACTAATGATAAAAAAAATAATTGTGCTTCTTGCTTTAGGGCTGTTTTGGATCAACTTTCTGCAGGCTTCTGTTTTGCTGATTCCAATGGATGAGACTCAAGCAAACCATTTAAAAGCATACGGTATCATGTATTGGGTTTTGGAACAGGGTTGGGAGGGGGATTGGTTGCTCAATTATCGGGGAGGTTCTTTCAGGACAGATGATATTTCCTCCATCCGGGAAGTGTGTGTCATCAGGGGTGTTCGCTATGAAATTTTAAATGAAAGTCAAAACCAGCGCATGGAAGAGGAGATAGAAAACGAAAACATGGATATCGTCAAACTGGAGGTGGCGCCGAAAATTGCTGTCTATACGCCCCCCAACACCATGCCCTGGGATGATGCCGTGACTCTGGCTCTTACCTATGCGGAAATACCATATGATAAACTGTATGATTCGGAAATATTGCAGGGGCGGTTGGCTGATTATGACTGGCTGCATCTCCATCACGAGGATTTTACGGGTCAATACGGAAAATTTTATCGCTCATACAAAAATGCTGCCTGGTATATTCAGGAAGTCCGGACCCAGGAACGTATAGCGGCAGACCTGGGTTTTTCCAAAGTATCAGAGTTGAAACTGGCTGTCGCTGAAAAGATTCGCAGTTATGTTTTGGACGGTGGTTTTTTATTTGCCATGTGTGCGGCAACGGACAGTTATGAGATTGCCCTTGCAGCACACCGTACGGACATCGTTCCGTCAGTCTTTGATGGAGATGGGATTGATGAAAATTTTGAAGAAAAAATGGATTTTGACTATACCTTTGCATTTGAAAATTTTTCCATCATCACAGATCCGAACATTTATGAATTCTCAAACATTGACATCCCACCGGGATATGATCCGTATGCCATTGATATGAATACAGATTATTTCTCCCTTTTTGAATTTTCTGCTAAATGGGATCCTGTCCCCGCAATGCTCACCCAGAATCATGAATCCCTCATCCGGGGATTTATGGGGCAGACCAGTAATTTTAACCGGGAGCTGATAAAGAAGCATGTCCTTGTGATGGGGGACACACCGGAAACAAAGCGGGTGAAATACATCCATGGGAATGCAGGCAAGGGGACCTTCACCTATTTGGGAGGCCACGATCCTGCAGATTACCGCCATTTTGTGGGGGATCCGCCGACAAATCTGGACCTGTATAAAAATGATCCCGGATACAGACTTATATTAAATAACATTTTATTCCCTGCTGCAAAGAAAGAGAAACGAAAAACTTAATATCTTATTCCTTGAATTTGAATTTCATAAGAGTTATTATTGAACACGTGAATAATAAACATACAATATTCTCATCAGGAGAAAGTGCAGCCATGTCGGGTGAAGATGTTGATTTCATTCAGGACTTTCACGATGGCTCATATTTGATAAGTATAATCCATAAACAATCCAAAGAAGAAGGAGAAGTCTCATGAGAAAAGTGCTATTTCTCTTGTTGGCTTTTGCCGTAGTAGGATATGCGGCACAAGCTAACTTAGAAGGAGACGTGTTGCTTCTTCCGAATCCAACGCAGGACGCGGATTTTGCAGTATCCATTGATGATGGTTTTACCATTGGTGATAATGCAGGATCCCAGGTCCGCGATTTATGGGTCGGAAGCGACATCAACGGCAACGGCATATTGGAAGTCATTTTGGCGACCTATGACGGTGGCGGTGGTAAAGCATACGTCTATGATGTAATTGCGGATAATACCGTGGAACTTATTGGCGAATCGGATGCCTTTGGCCTGGGTGCAGGGACACTTCGAGACGCCAAATGGGGAGATCTTGATGGTAATGGTTCAGCTGAACTTATTATCAATATCAACTCTTCCGACGCTTCCACAGCAGGTATTTGGGTTTACGAATGGGATGCCACAGGTGATTCTTTACTGGATGGCTTTCACATTCAGGTAGATGATATTACTGGAAACCGCTGGTTATCCGAAAGCATGTATATTTCAGATGTTGACCAGGATGGAGTCCAGGAAATACTTGTCGGAAATAATGGACTGAGTACATTTGACAATGTTTACATTGGTTCCATTACTTCAGGTACCTTTGCAGCCGGTGATGCTGTATGGACAATTGAATTTCAACATGGAAAATCAAGTGAAACATTGCCATTTGGCGGATCAGCCTATGGTCCCGTAGTGGGCGATATGGATGGCGATGGAAATTTGGAAGCCCTCTTTTCCATCTGGGATCACGGTGCCCTGTTTATTGTAGAAGCAGATGGTCCGGATACTTATACGCCTCATGCCTATGTGCAGACCGATCTGGATCTCCGGGACGATTTTGCGTTTTATGATTTCCGGGTTGCCGATCTGGATCAGGACGGTCGTGATGAAGTCTATGTGTCCCTCTATGATGCAGGTGCTTTTAATGTTGTGACCTGTCCTGAAGGGACTGATTTATCCGCTTTGACCACGGCAAATGTCCACCCCATCGGATTGATGGGTTCCACCGGTGGATTTGGGCAGTCTTTTGGTGATCTGGATGGTAATGGTCATATGAATTACTATTCTACCAATGGCGGATCCACCATTTATAACTGGGAATTTAAAGGTGGCGATCCCACCGACTCCACGAACTGGGTCGCGGCTGAACCCATTACCAACGAACATTTTGACGGTATTATGCCCCTCCAGTATGCTGACGATCTGGATGGTGACGGATACGATGAAATTTATGTTGGAAACATGGGTACATCCGATCCCGCATTGGCGGTCGCCATTGAATTTGTACCCCCTGCTGTTTACTTCTCGGAATATATTGAGGGAAGCAGCAATAACAAGGCTCTGGAAATCTACAATAATAGTGACGAAACGGTCTATTTGGATAATTTTGCATTTCCAAATACCAATAATGGTGCAGATACACCGGGTGAACATGATTATTGGAATACCTTCCCTGAAGGTGCCACAATTGCTCCCGGAGATGTCTATATCATTGCACATCCTTCAGCAGTTCCAGAGATTCTGGACCAAGCTGATATGACTCACCTGTATCTCAGTAATGGTGATGATGGATTTGCCCTAGTATACGGAACAGAAGACAGTTACGTCATTCTGGACATTATCGGAGACTGGGGTGCAGATCCCGGTTCAGGTTGGGATGTGGCCGGTGTGACAAGTGCCACGGCAAACCATACTCTGGTCCGTAAAGAAACAGTGACGAACGGAAATCCGGACTGGGCAAGTTCTGCAGGGACCAATGCCGATGATTCCGAGTGGATTGTCTATCCTCAGGATACATTCCGCTATCTGGGATCCCGTGTATGGGTTGCCCCCGATCCCATCACTCTGAAAACCCGGTGGGAAATCGGAGTTGATGCATATTCATTCTTTGCCAATGATAACAATACTCGCGGTATGGCCATGGCACCCGATGGATCAAAAATCTATGTTCCAAGTAGAACTGGCGGAGCCAACATTTACATTATGGATCCGGCTACCGGTGATTCATTGGGTAAATTGGACATGACCGGTGTAACCGATGGTTATTATGGTATTGTCTTGACCAATGTTGCTGTGGATACAACGGGTATTATTTACGCGTGTAACCTGGCTAGTGGCGGTGATTTCAAAATCTATCGCTGGGCAGACGAAACATCTGCGCCGACTGTCGCTTATCAAGGTGCTATGACAAATCGGACCGGTGATTCTTTTGGAATCAAAGGATCTGCTGAAAATACGGTTATTTATGCCAGTGGTGCAGGAAATACAGCCATTGAAGTATTTACAACGACTGATGGCATTAGTTATACGCTCGGAACACCAATTACTGTTGCTGCCGGTTCTGCTGACGGTGGTATCGCTCCAACACCGGATGGTAATCTCTGGGTGAATGGATCAGGCGAAGAAGCTTCGCTGATCACTTCCAGCGGTACTGTCCTTGGAACCCTGTCTTCGGCAGTTGTATCTTCAGCATATCATCATATTGATTATCTTGAACTCTCAACAGGCGAAAAACTGGTAGCTCTGGCTGGCGGAAATGTAGACGGAACATCTGATCAGGCCCAGGTTTGGGATGTTTCAGTTGTTAATGATCCGTACCTGTATGGAAGTGGTGCATTAACAGGTACCTGGAATGCAAATCTGAATGCAACTGCTGCCGTCTATATGTATGAAGCCACTGAAGGTGATTTGCACGTTGCTCATATGGTCAGCAACAATGGAATCGCTTATTATACTGTCAAGAATGCACCGGTTGTACCAGGCCAGTATGATATTGCCGAAGAATTCAATGATGATTCGGATATTGCCAACTGGCGCTCCGATAACAGCGGTTGGACCAGCAGGGCTTTTGTGGACAGTACGCTGTTCCTGAGAGATGGTGGTTGGACCTTTGATGCCCGCCGTGATGTGGAAGCTGAAGCCAATACCTTCTTTAAAGCCACGGCCACGGTGAAAACCATCGGTTCTTTCAGTCAGTATGACAATCAATACCTCTATTTCGGTGTTGATGGACTCGGTGGAGACCAGGTATATCAGACCTCTTGTGTGTCTGATGATGGTTTTACAACATTTACCGTTATCGGTTATGCTGTGAATACATCCGGAACGCTCTTTATTGCCGGTCAAGGCGGTAGTGGAGCCGATACGGTCTATGTGGATTCTTATACATTCACGAATGATTTCATTCCTGAACTGGATCAGATCTCCACGATTGCCGAAGCCAAAGCCATTCCGGATGGACAAATGGCAGCCACAAAGGGTGTTGTGAATTGTGCATCCCTTGGTGCTCCGATTTTTATTCAGGATGACAATGCCGGACTCTCACTTTATGACTGGGATTTTATCAATGACGGTATCGTCAAGGAAGGCGATGAAATCTTGGTGATTGGTGAACGTTCCACCTATAACGGGCTGGTTCAGATTCAAAGTACAAATGAGAATTATGTTGTTCTCAGTGAAAACAATCCTGTAGAACCCATACTCATTACGGTACCCGATCTGGACAGTCGTCAGTATCAGGGAATGCTGGTTAAAGTGGAAGATGTGGATACAACCGCCGGTTTTGCCTGGCCTGAAGAAGGAAGTGATGCCACGATTACCCTGATGGATGCGGACAGTAATGAATTTGCTTTGCGTATCGATAAAGACGGGAATATCGATGGTTCACCGGAACCCAATCAATGGCCTCTGGATCTGATCGGGGTGGTTGGCGAGTACAAAGTACCACAGATTATGCCACGTTACAGAGAAGACTTCATTGACAACCAGGCTCCGGCTCCCTTCTTTGTCCTGAATCCTGTCGATGGGGATACAATCTCATCTCTGGATGATCCGGCATTTGTGGATGTGACCATTGAAGGCAAGACCGTTAAAACATTGTTCTTCAACTGGACCGAAGCAACGGATACCGATGCAGGTGACACTGTGACCTATGAAATCATGATTTCACCCGATGGTCCGGAAGAAGCAATGGTTACAGAAGATACACTCTATTATCTGCCTATTCCTGAGGACAGACCCTGGGATATGAACGGAACCTATGATGTGTACGTACAAGCCGTTGATCTGCTTGGCAATGCAACGATCAGTGATACTGTAACCGTGACATTTGAATTCAAGGCACCGCCGGAAGTTGAATTTGCCGATGTGGTCCTTGTAGATGGCGTTCCTGCCTACTACGCTGAATTCAATATGCCTATTGTTATGGACATTGCGAACTACACGTTGATTGACTGGGATACCGGAACAGCAATCGATCCTGCAACCATGGATTCAATAGCTCCCAACGCTATTATGCTGAATGCCTCTCTGGCCGAAGATCATTTTGTATCTCTGGCTTATGATGGTGTAGCCGCTGTGGCTGATGAAGCTGCAGAACCCATGACAATCAGCGATACAACAGATGCAAATGAAGTTCTGATTCCCTTCAGTGAAAACCATCCTGAAGATACGGAACATATCATTGAAACTTTTGAGGCCAATACAGGATCCTTCTGGGCGCCAACTGGCTCAGGATCTACATCTGGTCTTTTGACAACATCCACGTTCGCAGTCTCCGATGAAGCTGCCTTCAGAGGTGAAAAATCCGGTAAACTAACACTGCTCGATGATCCTGATAAGGAAGGTGGTTGGTATTTAAGGCTGTATCATCAGTTAACATACACAGCCCGGGCAGATGCCAAACTCATGCTTATGGTCAAGGGAACCAATGCCAATGTTGATATCCGTCTCTCCATTAAGGATACAGGATATGAACAGGGTCCATGGCAAACGGTCACCCTCTCTGAAAATGATTGGCAGATCGTTACATTTGACCTGCTCAATGATGAAGCTGAAGGCTGGATTACCGGTAACGGTGAGGTCGAAGGAAAGACCGTCCAGATCGAAGCCATTCACATGAGATGCAGTGAAGATGCGGATGTCACACTCTACGTGGATGAATTCATGGAACGTCGGCTTATTGATGTTTCCTTCAATGTTAACATGAAGAAATATGCAGAAGCCGGTGATTTTAGTATTGAGAATGATTTCGTGGACGTAGCAGGGTCTTTCAACAATTGGGAAGGTACCGAGATGAAAGATCCCAATGCCGATACAATCTATACGGCAGTCATTCCATTGAAACAGTTCTCAACCCATGAGTTCAAATTCCGTATCAACGGAAGCTGGGATACGTCTGAGTTTCCGGGTGGTGGACCCAACCGTGTTTATACTGTCGGTGATTCCGCGAATAATGTCGTGACCTACTGGTATAACAACGAAGTATATGTCGGTATTGTGGATAACCTCATTCCCGATGTATATGAACTGGGTCATAACTATCCGAACCCATTCAATCCCACAACTACCATTCCGCTGGCGCTGCCGGAAGCCGGAATGGTGAAACTGGTCCTGTATGATATCTCAGGTCGTATGGTTAAAGAAATCTACACTGGCGAACTGGATGCCGGTTACCATGATTTCAATTTCCATATCGGCAACCTGGCCAGCGGTATCTATATCTACCGTGTAAAGGTCAATGACTATCAGAAGGCTCATAAGATGACAATCCTGAAATAATCCTCGATTAAACAGGATAGAAAAAAAAAAGGGCGGTAAAACGCCCTTTTTTTTTAATTAAGAATTAAGAATTAAGAATGATGAATTGAATTAAGAATGATGAATGATGTTGATTGTATAATATATTGTATATTATATTATCTTGTTTTTTCCTTTTCCTTTTATTATAATTTATCATGAAGAAGAACATCATTGCAGATAAAACTTTTCATTTTTCTGTTGGAATTATGGATTATGTAAATGAATTAAAAGAAAATCAAAAAGAATATATCATATCAAATCAACTTTTACGATCGGGAACATCAATAGGTGCAAATATCAGTGAAGCGCAAAGTGCTGTATCAAAAAGGGATTTTAGCAATAAAATGATGATAGCCCTCAAGGAAGCAAACGAAACTCAGTATTGGTTGAAATTACTAAACGAAGCAAATGGTTCTTCACAAAAACTTCAAATATTAATAATCGAATGTGAAGAAATTATTAAAATCCTTCGATCAATAAATCTATCCATCAAAAAATCTCTCTAATTCTTCACACCATAAATCACAAACACACCAAATTCATCATTCATCATTCAATTCTTCATTCATCATTCAATTCATCATTCATCATTCATCATTCATCATTCATCATTTCAAATGTGTATTGCTTCACCAAGAATCCCCCTCGCCGCTTCCATCACAGCCTCCGATAATGTAGGATGGGCATGAATCATCGTAGCAATATCTTCCGGAAGGAGTTCGGCTTTTCGGGCCAGGAGAATTTCATGTATCAATTCTGTGGCATCTTTTCCGGCAATATGGGCACCTAAAATTTCATGAGTCTTTTCATGACAGACTAGTTTCACGAGTCCTTCGGATTCCTCGACAGCTACAGCCTTTCCCGCACCTCTGAAGGGAAAGACAAATATTTTGACAGGTAGTCCTGCTTCTTTTGCTTTTGCTTCCGTATATCCAAAACTGGCAACCTGAGGTTCAGTATAGACAGCTCCGGGAATAAGTGTAGAATCCACCCGTTTTTCATGCCCTTTCCCTGTCATGTGCTCTACGGCAATTTCTCCCTCCTTGGAAGCTACATGAGCCAAAAGGGGAGTGTTAATCACATCACCAATGGCATAAATACCCGGGACTGATGTCTCATAGTAATCACCGGTTTCAATGAAACCCTTGTCGGTTTTTATACCTATTTCCTCCAGCCCCAAATGATCCGAATTAGGCGTTCTGCCTACAGCCACCAGAATTTTTTCTACTTCAAGCTCTTCAGCTTTACCATCTTGATGCTCAAGCTTCACTTTGTAAATATTTTTTTTTCTATCTGAAACAGAGGCTTTGGTGGATGTGTAAACTTTGACTTTACTCTTTTTAAACGCCTTCAGAAGGATATCTGATACATCCTTATCTTCCTGAGGCAGGATTGACTCCAACATTTCTACCAGATAGACCTGGACGCCAAATGAGCTTAAAATATAGGCGAATTCCACACCGATGGCGCCGGCACCCACAATGAGTATACTTTTCGGCAATGATTTCAGACTTAAGGCACCTGTTGATGAGAGTATCCCTTCTTCATCAAATTCCAAACCGGGGATTACTTTAGGTCGAGAACCTGTGGCAATCAGGATATTTTTGGCTGTATATTCTTTTTCATCAACAGATACTTGATGTTGACCGCTTATTTTGGCTGTCCCTTTTATCAGTTCAATGGCATTCTTTTTGAGTAGAAACTCCACACCTTTAGACAGTTTGGTAGCAGCCAGACGTGATTTCTTGTAGACTTTTTCATAATCCAGATTTCCGGTATCAATGGAGACACCCATGTTTTCCAGATCTTTCAGATATGAAAATTTCTGAGCCTGGGAGATGAGTGACTTTGAAGGAATGCATCCCCAGTTCAAACACACACCACCGGGATTATCTTTCTCGATAACTGCCGTTTTCAGTCCCAGTTGAGATGCCCGGATGGCCGAAACGTAACCACCTGGACCGGCACCGATAATCAGAAGATCATAATTGTAATCAGTCATAGTCTATCCTCAATTTGTATGTGAAATTAGATTTCTTTACTATTTGGATCAAGCTTTAGGTTAAAGCCAGGGCCGGATCGTCAATGTAGGCTTTCAGGGTCTTCATAAAATCAGCCCCAGTAGCGCCGTCAATGACCCTGTGATCACAGGATAGGGTCATGGACATCATCGGCCGGATGATAATCTCATCGTTGATGACAACAGGCTTTTTTTCTATGGCACCTAAAGCGAGAATTGCCGATCCCGGAGGATTGATGATAGCTGTGAATTCTTCAATACCCCAGGCCCCCAGGTTGCTGATTGTGAAAGTGGCTCCCGTGTACTCTTCCGGAGAAAGTTTATTGTTCTTTGCTTTCTCGATAAGTCCTTGAAGTTCATGATCCACCTGAGCAATTTTTTTATATTCGACAGATTTTACCACTGGTGTAATCAGCCCGTCTTCCTGAGCCACTGCCAGCCCGATATGCACATTTCCAAAACGGATAAGAGCATCCGTATCCCACCCGGAATTCACTTCGGGATGTTTTTTCAACGCTTCCGACGAAAGTTTGATAAGCCAGGCATTCAGGGATGTTTTAGCATCAGGATGAGTTTCGTGATAGCGTTTTCGTGCTTCCATCAACCGGGTCATATCCACCTGGACCCTTAAATAAAAATGGGGAGCAGAGTATTTTGATTCGGAAAGACGCTTGGCAATGATCTGCCGTTTCTCACTTAAGGGAATCCGTTGATCTGAATTTTCTGAGGAGGGTGCATGCGTTATAGCAGATTTTTCCTGAGGTTTATAATTCTCCACATCCCGCTTCACTATCCGGTTTTGCGGTCCACTGCCTCTAATTTGCGAAAGATTGAGACCTCTCTCCTCAGCAATTTTCCGTGCCAGGGGAGATGCTTTGATTCGTGTTGTCGCTTCAGGTTGTGTGGTTTTTTGTGACTCAGGACTTTCTTCTTCAATATCTGGATCCGTTTTCTTTTCTGAAGCCGGCTCTTTTTCTTTCTCTTCTCTATTTGTATCCGGTTTGGATGATTTTTCTTTTTTAATTTCATCCAACAAAGGGGAGATATCCTCACCTTCTTCGCCAAAAATAGCAATAGGATCCCCAACCGATGCCTGTCCGCCTTCATTCACCAGAATTTTTAATAGGATTGCATCTTCCGGAGATTCATATTCCATGGTGGTTTTATCCGTTTCCACATCGCAAAGGATATCTCCTGTAGAAAAGGCATCTCCCTCTTTGACATGCCATGTATGAATAGTCCCTTTCTCCATTGTAGGGGAGAGGGCAATCATGAGTAATTTATCAGCCATTTAAGCCTCCCTGATATACATCACTTTTTGAACTGCCTGAACAATCTTATCCACCGATGGTTGAGCAGCCAACTCAAGGGTGTGGTTGTACGGCATGGGGACATCCTCGGAAGTCACCAACTCAACCGGAGCATCCAGAAAATCAAAAGCTTTATGTGAGATGATCCACCCAATGTGTGATGCCATACCGGCTACCGGCCAGGATTCATCCACAATCACAGCCCGGTTTGTTTTTTTCACTGTTTTGAGAATAGCTTCTTCGTCCAGAGGGCGAAGGGAACGTAAATCCAAAATATCTGCGTGGATTCCTTTTTTTTCCAGGACATCTGCAGCTTCTGTAACGATTTGAAGGGGTTTTCCAAAAGTGATGATCGAAACATCATCCCCCTCTTTTTTAAGATCGGCTTTACCAATCTCAATCAAATATTCCTCTTCCGGGACATCTCCTTCCCAGGCATATATCAGCTCCGCTTCCATGAAAACGACAGGATTGTCATCCCGGATTGCCGATTTCAGGAGTCCTTTGGCATCATAAGGAGTTGCCGGGGCCACAACTTTTAATCCCGGAAAATGGGCATAGATCGAAGCCAAAGCCTGTGAGTGTTGGGATGCCAGATATTCCGCCGGGCCATTGGGTCCGCGAAATACAATGGGGATATTAAACTGTCCACCGGACATGTACAGCATTTTGGCAGCATTGTTGAACACCTGATCCATGGCCTGAATGGAAAAATTGAAGGTCATCCACTCGACCACGGGACGCATTCCCGCCATGGCAGCGCCGATGGCCACCCCTGTAAAACCTTCCTCTGTGATGGGTGTATCAATCACCCTTTCTTCTCCAAATTCATCCAAAAGCCCCTTTGATACTTTGTATGCACCGTTATATTGTGCCACTTCCTCTCCGAGAAGGATGACATTTTTATCCCGATGCATTTCTTCTTCCAAAGCCTGGCGTAATGCTTCTCTGTATGTAATAACTGCCATATTACCTCCCTCAGACGAGGACATCCTCGTATAATAATTCCAAAGACGGTTCAGGACTCTTTTCTGCAAAATCTGCAGCAGCCTTCACCTGATCCTTGATTTTTTTATCCATCTTTTGAAATTCATCTTCAGTCAGTTTTTTTTCTTTTAATAGATGGTCTTTTAAAATGAGAATCGGATCCTGGTTTTTATATTCTTCCAGTTCTTCCTTTGTCCTGTATTTTGCCGGATCACTCATGGAGTGCCCTTTGTACCGATACGTTTTGATTTCCAGCAGGGTGGGGGTTCCTTCTTCTTTAGCCCTGTAAACTGCTTCACCTACTTCTCTGTGTACTTCCTGGACATCCATGCCGTTCACTTGTTTTCCGGGTATGCCATAAGATTGTCCCATGATGGAAAAATCGTCCACCGAACTGACGCGTCGGAAATCAGTTCCCATACCATACTGGTTGTTCTCACATATAAACACAACCGGCAGATTCCAGATTTTTGCCAGATTCAGGGTTTCATGAAACGAACCCTGATGTATCGCTCCATCACCGAAAAAACAAAGGACTACTCCATTTTCCTTATTGAATTTTATTTTCATAGCAGTCCCTGCTGCCAGTGGGATATGGGCACCAACGATACCATTACCTCCCATGAAATGTTTTTCCTTGTCGAAAAAGTGCATGGAACCACCCTTACCCCGGGAACACCCACTCTCTTTTCCGTAAAGCTCTGCCATGAGTCCTTTGATATCCATTCCACAGGCAATGGCATGTCCATGATCCCGGTAAGCGGTATATACATAATCTCTTTTCAGATCTAAATGTGCTATACTTCCCACAGCTACCGCTTCCTGGCCGATATATAGATGAAGAAATCCTCCGATCTTGCGAAGTCCATACGCCTGGGCTGCCCTCTCTTCAAATCGACGGATAAGAAGCATTTGCCCGAGCATGTGTTTCAAATCAGGGGTTTTCTTGGCTGTTTCCTGCTTTTTTGTTTTATCTGATGTCATGGATTCCTCCAAATAACCCTTTAAAAGGTCGCTTTTTCTTTTAAACAGTCCATGGGTTTGTAATAGGAAATTTCATCGATGGCTGTTTCAAGAACCACCATATCTTCTTCATTGTCACATAATTTCCAAAACACATCCAACCGGTCCGATATTTCTTCAAGGAGTTCGGAACGAAGCGATGCATTTTCAATAATCGTAGTTTCACCTTGTACATTCATAATTTCCCGAAGATCTCGACTCTGAATCATCCACTCAGTGTGTGGATTTTCTTCAATCTCGTGTTTTTTGGTGAATGTTTTGGATGTAACCGTGAAAATAAACCCCGGCCTTTTTCGTAAAACGATAGGACTCATCCAACGCGTATGAGGTCTGTTGTTCTCATCCACGGTCGTTAGCACTCCCGTTTTAACTTTGGAAATCATATCATCCAGCTTATTCAGAAATTCCTGCTTTTTCATGAATATCCTCCCTGTAATAAGGATTAGTGACATAATCTGTATTTAGTGACATCCAATCTCCAAAGCGCCACGTTGTGCTTTGGTGGAATTCTATTAGATTTACTAATTCTGCTGAATTGAGGATGGGCAATACAAGATTGGATTCAGCAAAATGAAAGTGATTCTTAAACTCGTTTATCAGCGTTTCGATCAACATTGGCGTTGTTAAGGCCGGATTCAATTGCTGTAAATTAATGACCTCAGCAGGATTTGAACGTGTGCTTTTAAGATCTGTTACAGTGTAGGGGGATGTGAGGGACGTTTTCATCTGATCCAGATCTGAATGGACAAGCAGGGTCCCATGATGAAGCACCATCCGGTTGCTCTGGCGAAAAGCAGATCCGGAGAATTTTTTTCCAGCTGCTGTAAGCGCCCATGTTGATGTGATCTTTATTTTCATATCCATTTTTTCAAATGCAAGACAAATGGATGAAAATATCTTATCCCGGTGATAAAGCTTTCTTGGCATGATGAATGAATAGTTCACATTCCCTGTGTCGTGATACACACTTCCGCCACCGGACCGGCGCCTGGCAAAAGAATATCTCAAAGGATCCGTTTCTATCCACGGGTTTTGATGTTTTCCTATTATGACCACAGGATCGTTGATATAAAAAAGAAATGCCGGGATTTGATGGGAAAACAGATAATCTTCCAAGGCCAAATGCTTATATGCAGATCCTTCCGAAATGTGTAAAAGAAACGGAGAATGTAGATCGCCTTTAATCATCGATTCTTGTATTCCTGGCTTTGCAGAATGTCTGTTTTTTTTGATTTCATCGTCATACATTTCATGCATTAAGAGATCGTATGAATAGAATTGTTACATGATCAGGATGGTGAAATATGAGAGATATTTTTCTGGAAGGTGAGAAAGTTATACTGACACCCATGGAAGAAGAAGATGCTGAATTTATCCGGATAATGGAGAATGATCCGGATGTGAGGTATGCCCTGTTTCTCTATAAACCCTTAACCCAAGAAAGTGCTGAAAAAAAAGTTCGGGAAATGATATCTTCACCTGACATTTTCATGTTTATGATCATGGAGAAAGAGTCCGGACAAAAGATTGGACAAACCGGCCTCGTCCGCATTGATTTTGTCAGCCGCGCTGCGGTGTTTTATATTGCAATTCATCATAAGGCCAGCCGTTCCAAGGGATTCGGGACAGAAGCTACGCGACTCATGGTTGACTATGCTTTTCATACCCTAAATTTGAACCGGATACAACTTCATGTAAATTCAGAAAATTTACCGGCAATCCATATATACAAAAAATTGGGCTTTGAGATAGAAGGAACCCTACGCCAGGCCATGTATCATGGCGGTAAATATTGTGACTTTTACGTAATGGGAAAAATAAGGGAGAGTTGAGAGTTGAGAGGGGAGAGTCGTGAGTTGGAGTTGTGAGTTATGAGTTTTGTTGAGAGAAAGAGCGAAGATGATTTTGATAGGCTATTTATATTTTTTAAAACAGATGATTTTTAAAAAAAACATCTCCAGGTTTCGAGTATTCAGTTAATTTCATTATTTTTATCTAAAACATTGAATATCAGTTTATAATATATGCTATCGGCAGATTAACTGGAAATTCCTCTTTCATTTACACATTAGAGTTTCAATAAATGAAAAATCTATTTACAATACTACCTTAGAACATGAACATTCCAAAATGGCACGACCTCCCGAGCTCAAACGAATAATCTTCAATAGAAGCAGAACGCCAACTCATAACTCACAACTCAACTTCACGACTCATCACTCATTACTCATCACTCTTTCCATATTTATTATCATCTGCTTCATGGCTGTTCCTCCGCCGTATTGTCCGGGGGTTCCATCTGCTTTGATAACACGGTGACAGGGTATAATGAAGGGAAGGGGGTTGTTTTTCATGGCACTGCCAACAGCACGGGCTGCACCGGGATACCCGGCCATGGATGCCAAATTTCCATAACTCACCGTATGGCCATATTTAACCCGCTTGTACAGCGTCTGATAAATAGTTTCCTGAAAGGGCGTTCCACTCAGTTTAAAAGGAAATGTAAAATCTTTCCGATGTCCTTCAAAAAATTCCCTTAACTCCTCTTCAGCCCATGCGAGGACTGGATGAGTTTGATAAAGGGGAAGCGGAAGATGATGTCTCTTGAGAAAATCTTTTAGAGCATTCTCATAGGACGTGATAAACAAAACCTTCCCATCGCAGGCGAGCAGGTAATGTTCGGGAATAGTCTTGTGTAAAAGTGTTTTAATGAGGAAACAATGCGTCTCTTCCGACATGAATGTATCTCCTGTATTTCAAATAATCGATGATAAAAATTCCCAGGAAAATAAGGATCATACCGATGTAGGACTGGGCATTTAAAGATTCGCTGTAAAACAAGACGCCAATGATTAGCGACACTATGGGGGTTAGATATGCGGAAAGGGAAAGCTTGGTCAGCTGCACATGTCTCATCAGCCAGAAAAAGGCAATCAGTGTGTAGCAGGAAGCAAAGACGGATAAATACCCCAGCACAAGCCAGAAACGAAAGTCTGATGGAACATGAAGGGGCGATTCAACAAAAAAGGAGGTCAATAATAATAGGATACCACCTAAAAGCATTCCCAGGGAATTCAGGACAAAGACATTGAGATGAATGCTGTTTTTGCGGACAAGGACACTGGGAAGAGCGGCAAAAACAACGGAAAAAACCATGGTAAAAAAAGCAATTGATGAAACACGTGCCTGAAGGATCACAGGATCAAAAAAGAGAATAAAAACACCCATAAATGAGATGAGTGTCCCTGCGATTTTCAGAAGTCCGGCCTTTTCTTCCTGAAGAAGAAGAACACTCAGAATGAGAACCATCACAGGATAAAGACTGAAAATAATAGAACACAGGCTGGAGGGTAAAAACTGCTGACTCCAAAAGACCAGGGCATTGGATAAGGCAATCAGGAAAAGTCCGTAATATAAAATTGATAAATAGTCTTTTTTTGTCAGAGTGATTTTTTTTAGTTGGTGAAGGGCGACAGGAAAGATCAGGACACCGGCTAAAAGGTATCGAAGGCCGGCAATATAAAAAGGTTTGGCCCCATCAAATGCCTGGGCATAATTTTCCAGTAAAAAACGGACGGAAGCCCAGCTGCTGCCCCAGATCAGGACGTTCAGGAAGAAGAGCACATAGTATAAGGGTCTGTTTTTTTGTTTCATAAAAAAAGGCTCCGGAAACCGGAGCCTGAATTTTTGGATAGAGTTTTATTTCTTTTTTATATCTTTTTGTCTCACTTTTTTATCCCAGATGATAAGAAGGGGAGAAGCCACAAAAGAAGAGGAATAGGTACCTACAATTATTCCAATCAACATGGCGATTGAAAAGCCGAATAACACCTCACCACCGAAGAGAACAAGTATCAATACCACAAGGAATGTGGTCAGGGATGTAATAACCGTTCGGGACAAACTTTCGTTAATACTCAGGTTGATGACATCGGGAAAAGCTTTATTTTTATGGGTAAGACGATTCTCTCGAATTCTGTCAAATACAACGATGGTATCGTTTAAAGAATATCCCACAATGGTCAGGAAGGCAGCCAAAACGGGCATGGAAATTTCCCATTGAAAAAGTGAGAAAAGCCCCAGTGTAATTAAAACATCATGAAACAATGCCAAGACTGCCCCTATGGCAAATTTAAGTTCAAAGCGGATGCTGATATAGACCAGAATCAGAAACAATGCAGCGAAAATAGCCCCAAAGGCTTTTCGCCGTAATTCTTCACCGATTTTTGGTCCTACAATTTCTGCCCGCCGGACTTCGAAGGTTTTTTCCTGGAGATCTTTTTGGATCATATTCTGAATTTCATCACCGGTCCCGATACTCAAAACCCGGATCATGTATTCATTGGGTCCGCTCCGTTGTATCTGGGGGGTACCCAGTTCAGGACTTTTCAGAAGCGACCGGATTTCACCAGCTGTGATAGGTTCTTCAAATTTTACCTGAATCAACGTTCCACCCCTGAAATCAATCCCGTAATTCAACCCCTGAAGTATAAAGCTCAGGAGTCCTGCAAGAATGAGCAAACCGGAAATCCAATACGCGTAGACGCGTTTTCCGACGATGTTGTAATGTGTGTTGACAAATATTTGAAACAAGGTATGACTCCTTTCCTTATATACTCAGTTTTTTCAGTGTCCGTCCATGGGTCACGGTTGTGAGGATTGTCTTGGAAATAAAGTAACCGGAAACGAAGTTGAAAATAATTCCCCAGAACAGAACCACTGCAAATCCCCGGATGGGACCGGTACCGAACTGCCAAAGCACGAGGGCAGCAATCAGGGTTGTCAGGTTTGCATCCAGAATGGTAATAATAGCCCGTGAATAGCCATTATCCACAGAAGCTTTCACCGTTTTTCCTTTTCTCAACTCCTCGCGGATTCTTTCAAAAATGAGCACATTCGCATCGACAGCCATACCCACGGTTAACACCAATCCGGCAATTCCCGGAAGGGTGAGGGTTGCCCGAAGGAGTGCGAGGACCGAAAGGACGAAAATGATATTAAGAACCAGTGTAACAAAAGCGACTATGCCAGAAGCCCGATAGTAAACCACGATAAACAGGACAACCAGCAGGAGACCGATCAGTGCACTCATTGTTCCTTTACGGATTGAATCAGCGCCCAAAGAGGGGCCGATTGTCCGTTTTTCAATAATATCCACTGGTGCCGGAAGAGCTCCGGCTTTCAGGCAGATTTCAATATCCTTGGCCTCTTCAATATTTGTCAGTCCTTCGATGACCGTTCTTCCGCCGGTAATCCGGTCTCGGATAACGGGAGCAATCTGAACTTTGTCATCCAGAACGATCGCAATCCGTTTACCCACATTGGCCCCTGTCATCCTTGACCATGTTTTGGCACCTTCGCTGTTCATGCTGACATTGACAATGGGTTGTCCCATATTGGATCCATCCATGCCACCCAGTGTTGCTTTGGCATCTGTGACCACTTCTCCGGTTAAACCGGCATCTCGGTTCACAAAATATAGCCTGTAAAATTCTTTTTGAGTCCCATCCTGTGTGGTGAATGTCTCAGGGGCATTGGACCACAGAATCCGGATATCGGCAGGGAGGACCCTTTGAACTTCAGGATTTTGTAATACCTGGTTGACGGCATAATAATTTTCTGCCGGGACACCGATATCATTCCCAAGGTTTCTTAAAAGGGCGCTGAAGGGCCTGTCTTCAAAAATTGTTTCATCAACCAGGGCTGTGGAATCGCCTTCAGTATCGGCCTGATCCTCGGTAAGACCGAATAATTCCTCAACAGAAACTTCCTTATCCTGGCTGACCCTGTCTTCGACTGTCGTTGTATCTTTTAAAGTCCCAGGATCAACTTTTTTCACAACGGCATCAATTCGTGATATAGCGTCCTGAACCACTTCAGGATCTTTAAGGAGGACGAATTCCAGTTGAGCTGTACTCTGAATCAGGTTGGTTGCACGTTCCGGATCGGTGACACCAGCCAGTTCGACAATAATCCGTCGATCGCCCTGGCGCTGAATCGTTGGTTCACTCACACCGAATTGGTCCACACGATTCCGGATAATCTCTTCCGCCCGAATCACCGCATCGGTGGCTTCCTTACGAAGGGATGCGACAATTTGAGGGTTTTCATCTCCTCTCCCGGGAAAATGCCGGGCCAGACGAAAATTTTGTGTGTTAGCCATTTCTTCCAGAATATCAAAATAATCACGGTCTGTCTGCCCTGTAAATTGCTCTTCGACCTGATTCATGAATTGATAGTAAGACTGGCTTTTATTCTGGGCGATATTTTGTGTTAATTGGGATACATTGACTTCCAAAACCAGGTGCATTCCGCCCTGTAGATCCAATCCCCTACGGATGATCCGCTCCTGGATGGGTTCCAGATCGCCTTGCATGCGAAGTTCTTCTTTCCGCTCTTCAGACATCATTTCATAACGTAAGGTTGGAATCAGCTGCCAGGCAGCCCAAACCAGAAGAACACCAATGATGACATAGTTCAACATGAATTTTTTCTGCATTCTGTATCTTACCTCCTAAGTGCCGCAGGGACTTTGTTTCGTTTAAAGCAAGCGAATTTAACCTGTCACAGGGTGAAATTCAATCCCAAAAGAGAGATATGAAAAAGCTCAGTGAGCTTATATTCATTCAGGATTCGAATTTGGCCAGAACCGACAAAACTGCTTCGATATCCTTTTCAGTGTGTTCAGCGGATATCTGGAAACGGATTTCTTCATCTCCTTTGGGAACTACCGGAAAATTAAGTCCCGTTGCAAGTACACCTTCCTTGTGAAGCCAGCGGGTTAAACGTCCGGTTTTTTCTGTATTCCGAACCATGAGGGGTACGATGGGGTGCGGCCCGGGAATCGTTTCATAGCCGGCACCGGTAAGGCCGGATTCAAATCGGCGGGTCAATTCACCCAGATGCTTGAGAATTTTTTTCCCTTCCGGTGAATCAACAATGCTCAGAGCTGTTTCTGCTGCAGCTGCCTCGGGAACCGTAATAGGATTTGAATAGATATACATGGGGGCCGTTTCCCGGAGATAACGGATCAGGGTTTTGTCTCCTGCTACATATCCTCCGTTTACACCGAATGCCTTGCCCAAAGTCCCGATAAGGATATCTACCTGGGTTTTGGTGTATTCTTCCGTTCCCCGGCCTGTATCCCCAAAAGCACCAACACCATGGGAATCATCCATGATACTGATCACACCTTCTTCAAAATAGTCATTATATGTGTGGCAAAGAGAGACCAGCTCATGCAAAGGCGCATAATCTCCACGCATACTGAAAATACCATCTGTTACCACCAATACCCGTTTCCCTTTTCCAACAGAGGATTTCAGTTTACTGTGAAGATCATCCATATCGTTATGATGGTAAATGTATTTTTCCGCGGGGCGGGAAAGACGGATCGCGTGAATGATACAATTATGATTCAATTCATCACTGATCACAATTGTCTCTGGTGTGATCAGCGGATAGATAACGCCCATACTGGTAACATAGGCGGAACTGAATAACATAGCTGCCTGTTTCCGGTGAAATTGGGCGATCCGGTTTTCCAGGGAGATATGATGTTTGAAAGTACCGCTGATAAACCGGACAGCACCTGGTCCGCTTCCGAATATCCTGGCTGCTTCTTCTTCAGCTTCTATCACTTTTGGATGACGGGATAATCCCAGATATGAATTGGAATTCATCCGGATAAAGGGTTTATTTTCATCCCCCAGGATAAAATACCGGGGTCCATACCCGTTTTTTCCTTCTTCAATTTGGTGAATGACCATCTCATGTCCTTTGACGGTTCCCTTTTTTTCAAGATCGTCAATCACCTGCTGTAAAGGATATTCATATTTTTTCATGATGATATCTCCTTATGATGCCTTTGCCTTTTCTTGAGCGTTTTAAGCATATCGTCCGTCATTTTGGATAGATCGTATTCATGTTTCCAGCCCCATTCCTGACGGGCGGCACGATCATCCATATAATCCGGCCAGCTGTCTGCAATAGCCTGTTTTGCCGGATCCGGCTTGCAGACCATCTGGAAATCAGGAATGTGCTTTTGAATTTCAGCTTTTAACTCACGGGGGCTAAAACTCATGGCCGATACATTATAGGCATTACGATGCACCAGCTTGTCCGGATCTGCTTCCATCACTTCAATTGCTGCCCGGACAGCATCGGGCATGTACATCATGTCCAGGTAAGTATCTTCTTTCAGATAACAGGTATACCGCCCCTCTTCCAAAGCCTTATAGAAGATCTCGACTGCATAATCCGTCGTCCCTCCGCCCGGTTGAGTCACGTTTGAAATGATCCCCGGATAGCGAAGCCCCCGGGCGTCCACACCATACTTTTTAAAATAATAATCCCCCAGCATTTCTCCGCACACTTTGGTAATACCGTAGATGGTTGTTGGCCGCATAAGGGTATCCTGTGGTGTGTTTTTTTTGGGTGTAGAGGGACCGAAAGCACCGATTGAACTGGGAATAAAAACTGATAAATGCAGTTCACGGGCAATTTCAAGGACATTCATCAGGCTTCCTACATTGATGTTCCATGCCATCAATGGTTTGTGTTCACCTACAGCCGATAAAAGGGCAACGAGGTGATAAACACGTGTTATTTTGTACTTGATAATGACTTCGATTAAACGGTGTTCATCCATGCAATCCAGAATTTCAAAGGGGCCTTCATTCAGAACCTGTTCACAAATGTCGGGTTTAATATCTGATGCAACTACATGCTCCGAACCATACACTCTTCGTAAGGCCGGAGTCAGTTCGGAACCAATTTGACCACCGGCACCGATTACCAGTATGCGCGTTTTTTTCATGCTTCTCTCCCAAAATAGATTAATCACATTCCATTATGGACAAATCTGTTGTTTGCTATGCCTCACTTTCTTTCATGGTTAAAAACATCGTTTAAAATTTAAGGGGATACTCCAAAGAATCAAAAGGGACAATTAATCATATCCCCATGAATTGAACATAACTTTCTGAATTGACTAATGATCAATCTATGAGTAACTTCACAAGCTTAAGAAGTGAGTATCAGATATGAAATTTTCAATGTCTTTGTACTCAAGTTTTTTTCAGATTACAAAGCAAAAACATGATAAAATTTTCCTCACCCATGGTGAACAGAATGATACGTACCATGATGTTCTGGATAAATCCCTGCAAATTGCCGGATTTTTACTGGATTCCGGTGTAAAAAAACGGTCCCGTATTGCACTCATGCTCCCTTCTTCACCGGAATTCTTCTATATTGTATTGGCTTTATCCCGTCTGGAATGCACGGTAGTTCCTGTTGATCCCCATTTTAAAGCCCTGGCTCTCAGACATGTTTTGAGTGATGCCGATATTCCTGTGGTCATCTATCACAGGGATTATGAAAAAAGTGTGGCGGATGCCATCGACATTCTCGATAATGTTAAGACAGTAATATCTGTTGGTGGAAAAGGAGAGCTTTCAGAGTTATACATAGACACCACATTAAAACATGCCCTTTATGGCGGTCCTTTTAACCCGGACAGCCAGCAGGAAGCGGTTATTTTTTTCAGCTCCGGTACCAGCGGTCCTTCCAGAGGCGGCATTTTCAACAATCGCCAGTTGCTGATGAATGCCCAATCCTTTAATGAAACCATGATCCTCCATGAAAATGAATCTTTGTGTGCCCAGTTTCCCCTCCATCATTTCTGGGGATTCACCACAATTCTCGTAAGTTCTCTGATCAAAGGGAACAGGGTCATTTTAAATCAATCAACAACGTTACCTTCTACACCGGATGATGCCAAAGGCATGATTCTTATCGGGGATACAAATTATTTTGAAACGCTTTCCGAATCTGTCCGGGAACTTCCACCAGGTCTTTTATACGGAATTACTGCAGGGGGACACTTGAAGCCGGATGTCCAGCAGTGGTTTTATGAAACGTTTCATTTCCCGATTTTCAGAGGATATGGCCTGATCGAAGCGGGACCAATTATTTTGATCAACAACGATGAAAGCAAGCTCCGTTCCATCGGAATTCCGCTGCATAATGTTTCCGTTTCGATCCGCCAGGAAGATGCCGTTGTTACAGATCAGAAAATCGGCGAGTTATGTATTCGGAAAGAATCGGTTGTATCAGGTTTTACTTCAGGGCAGGAAAAATTAAATGAAGCATTGAACAAGGGCTGGTATCATACCGGGGATCTCTGTTATCAGGATCTGGACGGGTACATCTATTTTGTAGACCGTATTGAAAACCGTATCCGGATTAATGGATTTGACATGTTTCCGGAAAGTGCGGAAAATATCCTCAAAAAGCATCCCAATATCCGGGAGGCGGTTATTGTAGGGATTCCGGCAGACAACCGGGGGAATGAAAAAGCTATTGCTTATGTAGTGCCTGATAAACTGAGCCAGGCTGATTCTGAAGCCCTGAAAGAGTATCTCAAAGGGAAAATTCCACGCTATCAGATCCCCGCGGATTTCATTTTTCTTAATCATTTACCTGCAGGAGCCACCGGCAAAATCGCCCGGCAGACAATTCGCAGAAATGCCATACACCATAACAATAAAATGAATAATTTATCTTCAAAACCGGAGGACGATTTATGAAAACATTCGATACGAAACAAGTTCGGAATTTTTCTTTAATGGGACATTCCGCCAGCGGCAAAACCATTCTGTCTGATGCTCTTTTACTTCTGGCCGGTGAAATCAGCCGGATCGGATCTGTTGAAGAGGGCAGTACCACATCGGATTATTCCAGCGATGAAATTGAACGTCAGATATCTATTAAAACTTCATTAATGCATTTTGAAAAGAATGGTGTGAAATGCAATATTCTGGATACACCGGGCTATATGGATTTTGCCGGAGAAGTGATTAGTGCCGTGAAAGTCACGGAAAATGCCATGATTCTGGTCAATGCTACATCCGGGATTGAAGTGGGAACTGAGTTTGCGTGGAATTATGTGAATGATTACAAAACAACAGCCATGGTCGTTATGTCCATGTTGGATAAGGAACATACACAATTTGATACAATTACCGACAGCATTCGGGATCGTTTTTCCAACCGGATCTATCCCATTCAGTATCCCGTCAATGCCGGTCCTGCTTTTGACAGCATCATTGACTTGCTGAAACGGAAGATGCTGGTTTTTGATAATAATGGTGCTTATAAGGAAGAGGAGATACCGGCGGAATTCAAAGATACATTTGATACACGGTATGAAGAACTGGTTGAAATGATTGCAGAATCGGATGATGCCCTATTGGAAAAGTTTTTTGAGGCAGGAGAATTGACGGAAGAGGAACTGAAGGATGGACTGCGGCAGGCTATCCTTGAACGGAATTTCTTTCCGCTGGTATGTGTTTCATCTGAAAAGAAAGTGGGGATATCCCGCCTGATGGAAATAATGGTGGATTATTATCCTGATCCGTCACAAAGCACAGAGTGGAAGGTGAAAAAATCCGGTGATGCTGATCCGGAGCCTGTAACCATCGATGAAAAAGGTGTGACAGCCCTTTTCATTTACAAAACCGTCCATGAACAGCATGTTGGGGATATCTCCTATTTCAAGGTGATCAATGGAAGCCTGAAAGTAGGGGATGAGCTGAAAAATCCGAAGACCAACACATCCGAACGCTTTGGAAATCTATTTATCCTGAATGGTAAACACCGGAAAGAAGTATCCGAAATCAAAGCCGGAGATCTGGGTATTGCCGTCAAGTTAAAAAACACCATGACCAATCATACACTGGTTAATTCCAAAGAGCCCTGGCAGTTTGTAGGAATCAAATATCCCGAACCGGTTATTCGTGTAGCCGTTGAAGCGGCAGCCAAGGGTGATGAAGAAAAAATCGGAACAGGCCTGGCACAGATTCAGGCGGAAGATCCGACTTTTCATTATGTTGTCGATTCCGAATTGAAGCAGACGATTGTATCGGGTATGGGAGAAATTCACCTGGATATTTCCCTGAAGAAAATTGCCCAGCGTTTCAATGTGGAAATAGTGCAGGTACAACCCAAAATACCTTATCGTGAAACCATCCGAAAGACAGCCACCGCCCGTTACCGGCATAAAAAACAGTCCGGTGGGGCAGGGCAGTTTGGTGAAGTGGAACTTCGGATTGAACCCCTGCCTCGTGGGACAGGCATTGAATTTGCCAGTGAGCTTGTGGGGATGAATGTAGACCGTTCGTTTGTCCCATCTATTGAAAAGGGTGTCCGTCAGGCTTGTGAAGCCGGCCCTCTTTCCGGAAACAAAGTGATCGATGTCAAAGCGGCTGTCTTTGATGGTAAACAGCACCCGGTAGATTCAAAGGACATCGCTTTTCAGATTGCAGCCCGGGGCGCTTTTCGGGATGCCTTTGCTAAAGCAGATCCGATTCTGCTGGAACCCATCTATGAAATCGAAATTACCATTCCCGAAGAATACATGGGTGATGTGATGGGCGATATTTCTGCCCGTCGTGGAAAAGTGCTGGGTATGGATTCAGACGGACATTTCCAGATCATTAAAGCAGAAGTCCCTCTGGCTAACCTCTATAAATATTCCAACACCCTGCGCTCCCTTTGTCAGGGACGGGGATACCACCGGAGAAAATTCAGTCACTACGAATACGTTCCAAGGGAAATTCAGGAAAAAATTGTGGAAGAGTACCTGAAAGAACGGGAAGAAGGACATTAACATGGATTATCTCTGGGCTCCCTGGCGGATTGAATATATCCGCCGGGATAAATCAGAGGAAGAAAAATGTATTTTCTGTCAGAAGCCCTCTGAAGATGATGACGAGGAAAACCTGATTGTGTATAGGGGAAAGTACACCTTTGTGTTGATGAATCTCTTTCCGTATAACAATGGTCATCTGATGATAGCCCCTTACCGGCACACATCGGATTTCCTGTCTCTCACAGATGATGAAAACCGCGAAATGACTAAACTCACTCAAGTATCCCTACGGGTTCTTGAGACCTGTTTGTCCCCTCAGGGATACAATATCGGTTTGAATCTTGGAAGTGTAAGCGGAGCCGGAATTGCAGATCACCTTCATCAGCACATAGTACCCCGATGGCTTGGGGATACCAATTTCATGCCTATCATTGGTCATACCAAAGTCATGATCGATGGATTGAAAGAGACCTGGAAAGAGCTTCACGACGGGTTTATCAGGATACAAGATACCGGGAATTCCGATTAACATTTCCCGGCCTTTCTTTGGATACATTAATCTGATATCCCTGTGGATTCAGAGATAGTGAATAACGATTGGGGATTCATGAAATCACTAAACGCAGTAAAAGGGACCAAAGACATACTCCCCTGGGAATCGCCGATCTGGCACCATGTGGAATCGGTTTGCCGGGATGTTTTTTCCTCTGCTTTCTATCAGGAAGTCCGAACGCCGGTTTTTGAGAAAACAGAGCTCTTTGCCCGGGGGATCGGCGAATTTTCTGATATCGTCAGTAAAGAAATGTATACCTTTCAGGATAAGGGAGGAGAATGGCTGACCCTTCGGCCGGAATACACTGCTTCTGTGATTCGCTCATACATTCAGCATCATTATGAACAACAGTCTCCACTTCAAAAATTGTGGTATGTGGGTCCCCTGTTCAGACAGGAGCGCCCCCAGGCCGGCCGGCTCAGACAATTTCATCAATTTGGAATTGAACTCATCGGTTCTGAATATCCTGAGGCGGATGCTGAAGTGATTACTCTTGCGTGTCAGTTGTATAAAAAGGTCGGACTCCGGGATTGGGAGCTCCATATCAACAGTATCGGAAATACAAAAGACCGGCTTAAATATATCCAACGGCTGTCAGATTCCCTGAAACCTCATTTTAACGATTTCTGTCCTGTTTGCCGCGAACGTTTTGATAAAAATATTCTCAGGCTTTTTGATTGTAAAAATGAATCCTGCCAGAAACTTCTGGATGACCATGCCCCGAAAATCATCGATCATCTTTCCCCTGAAGATAAGTCCCATTTTGATGAAGTATGCACATTGCTGGATGTTCAGGGGATTGCATATACCATCAATCCCAAGCTGGTCCGGGGACTGGATTATTATACCCGTACAACCTTTGAAATCAAAGGGAAACAGCTGGGTGCCCAGGATGCCCTTTGCGGCGGTGGCCGCTATGACAATCTGGTGGAGGAACTGGGAGGAAAACCGACACCGGCAGTCGGATTTGCAGCAGGTATTGAACGGTTGATTCTGGCACTTGAAGCGGAAAAGAAATCAGATATAACGGGAGCACGTCCGGATCTGTACATGGCTACCCTCGATGTGGCATCGTATGAAGGGATTTTAAAAACATGTACCGCACTGAGAGACCAGGGCTACATTGTTGAAACAGACTTGTTGCGCCGCAGTGTAAAAGCCATGATGCGGGATGCCAATAAAAAACAGGCACGGTATGTGACCGTGGTCGGCCCGGATGAGCTGGAATCGGGGACCCTTACACTGAAAAACCTGGAAACAGGCAAAACCAGTCAGGTTTCATGGAATGAGCTTGGGAAAGCCCTTGGAAAAGAAATCTATACGCCTAAAATATAAGCTGGAATATTCTGTACTTCTTTTTGTACGGTTTTTAGCCAATGTTTTGCCCGTCTCTGTCTCAGAATGGATTGGCCGCCGATTGGGTGATATTGCCTGGTATTTTTTTCCCTACCGTTTTCAGGTGATGATGTACAATATGGATATTGTATTTCCTGAGAAATCCCATGAATATAAACTTCATTTGGCCCATCACTCTTACCGTTTTTTCGGGGAAATGGCTGTTCAGTTTTTCAGTCAGAACAAAAAGAAGAACAAAAAAAGAATTTTGTCGGCGGAGATTCAGGGTCGTGAATTTCTTGATAAAGCCCTGAATAAAGGGAAAGGTGTCATTTTAACGGCTCTTCATTCCGGAAACTGGGAGTATGTGGCATCCTGGTTAAATATGAGTGGGATTACTACCTCGGGAATCTATAAACCGATGAAAAATCCCCTGAGTGATGAATTTTTTCTCTCTTTGCGTCTGAATATGGGAGATGCAATGCATATGATTTCAACACGGCAGGGCATGAAAGCTTATGAAAAAGCTCTTAAACAAAATCATGTGCTGGCTGTAGCTGTTGATCAAAATGCGCACGAAAAGGGAGTTAAAGTCCCCTTCTTTAACCGGATCACGTCAATAGCAAAAGGAACTGCCGTCCTCAAATTCAGAACGGATGCAGAAATATTAGGAATGGTACCCCTCTATCAGCATGGGAAATTTTATATCCATTTTTTTCCGGTCAATGATGAACCTATATCTGTACTGAACGACGAAACCATCGGACAAACCATGAAATCTGTCATGAAAAGCTTTGAACCCTGGATTGTTCGGTATCCTTCTCAATGGATGTGGTTTCATAAATTATGGGGCAGTCCTGATAAAACGTATAAACGAACATTATATCAGATACTTCGGTATTAAGGTCTTATGAACTCCGGAAAAACCCAACATTTATCTGCTTTATTGATGAATATCCTTCTGTGGATCCCCGGGATTTTTATTGCACTTTTTAACCATCGGTTTTTGAACCAATCTATGATTCTCACTCAATGGTCTGTTCTGATTCTCCTCTTTGGAATATTGAGCATTTTTTATTATATGGGGCGTTTAAAGACATGGGAAATATTTCGATACTTACATGTTCTTGTGATCATCAACCTCTTTTCAGCCCTCTTTTTTGTGTGGGTTTCTCTGTTTCTGGGGGATTACTTTTTCTATACAGGCTTTGTCTTTTTTTTGCTCGTTTTCTATTTTGTTGTGTATTTCTATAAATTATCATTCAGGGACATACTTTTATACGGATTGAGTACTTTGGTTCTGTTAGTGCTCAGCCTTCCGTTTTCACGATTTCTGTTCCAAAAATCCGTCAATTCCATCATTCTGATCTATTATCTTTTCCTGATCCTCTCGTTTACTGTCGTAGCTCTGTTTATTCTGGCAGAAAGATACATGTTTTATAAACGGGGAAACCATTTGATTCAAACAAAAGGTGATTTCCTGAGAAACAAGACAAGGATTCAGGAGGATGTAAGCCTGTCATTTTATTCTCATTTAAACGCTCTTTTTCTAAAAATGACCAGTCCATCCATTTTGGAAAACTATCCGGAGATGATTTATCAGCTTCTTGAATTGACTGGCCGGTATTGCCATGCAGACAGGGCATATATTTTTAAGTTTTCAAAGGATGGAAAATACGTTATCAATACGTATGAATGGTGTCATCAGGGAATTAATTCACAGATCACAAATCTCCAGCACCTGCCCGTTGCCGATTATCCCTGGTGGCTTAATCAATTGAAGAAACATGAGATCATTTATTTTAAATCCCTGAGTGAGCTGCCTGTTGAAGCGATTCATGAGAAAGAAATTCTTGAAATGCAGGATATTTCGGGAGCTCTGGTTGCAGGCATCTATCGGAATCAGAATATGACGGGGTTTGTTGGATTGGATTATGTGACAGGAAATGATCAGCTTGAGACTGCCTATATTTCCGTCATGAAGTTGATTTCTGGCATGCTTTCATGTTTGTACAACCGGCTTCAAATGACTTTTGCCCTCTATTCGGAAGATGAAAATGGATTTACACTGCCTGAAAGTAAGACTTTTAATCAGGAGATACTGGCCCGAAATTTCTATACCGCCGTCATGAAGACTCCGGTTCTGGTAGTAGATCATCGGCTGAGAATTGTGACAATGAATCTGAAAACACGGGAGGATTTTTATAAGGCCCGCCGGTTAAATCCGGAAAAAGATGTGAAAGAATTTTTATTTATCAGCGAAAAAGAAAGGCCTGCATTTAAAAAGAATTTGCAGGAAGCGTTATCTTCTGATGAGATCCTCTCCGCCCTTTCAGATAAACCCTGTCGGTTAGGGGAGGCATACTATGCTGTGTATTATTTTAAAATATTGGATGATTCCGGGAATACAAAAGCCTTGATTCTATATTTTATTGAGATGACAGCCCAATATATGAACCGTTTACATCTTATAAAATCTCTTGAGGAGAAAGAACTTCTTCTCAGCGAGATTCATCATCGTGTGAAAAACAATATGCAGATTATGGCAAATCTGATGGATTTGAAAGCGATGATGATTAATGAGCAGAATGCGCTGTCTGTGTTTTATGATACCCGGGACAGATTGAAAAGTCTTGCTCTCCTTCATGAAAAACTTTATGAAAGCCAGGATTCCGGAAAGGTTAAACTGAATACATACCTGAAAGAACTGGCTGCCAATATGATTTTTGCCTTTTCAGGGGAGAAAAATATCAACTTTGATATGATTAAAGCTGAGCCTGTGGAAGTCACCTTTGATAAAGCCATCACCCTGGGCATGCTTATGAATGAAATAATCGTCAACAGCATGAAACATGGTTTTTACGACAAAAATGAAGGAAACATCACTCTCAGCTTATCAAAAGAGGATGACCAGCTTATCCTTGAGATTGGAGACAACGGCTCCGGTTTTGATGTGACATCCGTTTCAAAAGATACCCGTACCCTGGGATTGAATTTGATTTCCGGTTTTATCCGCGAACTCAATGGCAGCCATGAACTCCGTTCAGATGCAGGGACACATTATAAAATACGCATTCCCAACACCTAGGCAGGTTTATCCACATATGCGACAAACAGATCATTTAAATGAATACCGGTATAGCCTGTTTTTATTAGTCCGTTATGTGATTTAAAAAAGGAGTATGTATCGTTATTGTACAGGGCTCTTTCTCCTTCTTCCACCATGTCCTTCGTGAATTGCTGACTTGTCATGACAGCTCCGGCAGCAGCGGTTGGTCCATCAACTCCATCAGATCCTACACATGCCACACCCCAGGTGTAAGGTGTTTGCTGTAATTCAAGACCGGTTTTCAATGTCACCTCCATGTTTCTTCCACCGATGCCGTTTCCGCGGACTGTTACTGATGTTTCTCCGCCACCAATATAATAAACAGGCGTTGTTTTCACTGAAGCAGCTATATATTCGGCAATGCGTTTCCCACAGTCTGAAGCCTCACCGGAGAGGGGAAAGGGGAGCAGGCGACATTGCTTGCCCTGTTTCTCAATATTTTTTCTGCATGCTTCAATCAACGTTTGGTTGTTTGAGATGAGTGTAGTGCTGACATGACGAAAATCAAAATTTATTGTATCCTGGCCTGTTTTCTTGATAATGTTTGAATCCAGGCCGTATGCTGATAATATTTCCCGTGCCTTTTCAGGCGTCCCTGTGTCTGGTGTTACCGGTCCGGAAGCAATCAGATCAAGATTGTCACCCACCACATCAGACATGATGAAAGCTTTTATTTTCCGGGGATATAGCAATTGAGCCAGTTTTCCACCCTTTACGGCAGACATTTGTTTGCGGATGGTATTTAGTGTCTGAATATCTGCTCCTTTTTTCATAAGATTTTTTGTTACGTCAGATATATCCTTTATACTCAATCCGGCCTGTGGAATTTCAAATAAGGCTGAACCACCGCCAGACAGAAGCAACACGATGTGTCCATAATCAGGGATGTCTGTCAGAATCCTGTCCAATACCTCTCTGGATGTTCGCTCAGTTTTTTCTCCTGGATAGGGGTGTTCTCCCAGATAAATTGACAAATCATCAGAATATTTTTCCGGAAGATATTCTGAAGAAGTGATTACACAATTCAATGCCGGAGTTACCAGGACATGGCGTAAGAACACTTCAGCCATAGAAACAGCTGCTTTTCCGATGGAGAGCAGGGCATAGGGAGTCTGGATAGTCAGGTCGTTCAGCCAAAAGGGAAAAATTTTTTCCGGGTGGCAAGTCCGGATGCTTTCGAGGATGATATTCTCCAAATCCCATGCTATATTTCCATTGCTTTTTCTCATCTGTATCTCCAATGATTTCAAATGAACGATAAGGAGTGATTTTGATAAAGTTTGAAAACATTTATGTGAAAAAAAAGGATAAAGTCGTTTTAAATCATATCTCCGGGGAGATCCGGGAAGGAGACAGGGTTCTCATTACCGGACCATCAGGAAGTGGTAAAACAACACTTCTCAAAACACTCCTTTTTTTTGACTATCCCGAAACGGCAGATATCCGTTTTCAAAACCAGAAAATAGGTAAAAAAGATATTCACCATTATAGGTCCTCATTTGGATATATCGGACAGAATCCACCAGCCTTTACAGGTAAAACATCTTCCCTCATGCGCTTTATGGTCAGGGATATTGTTGAAAAACAAAACCGGCTGAAGGAGCTTATGTTTTTTTTCTCCCTGGAGGATGAATTATTGGAGAGCGCTTTCGTGTCCCTCTCAAATGGTGAAAAACAACGGATAAACATCATCATTTCCTTGCTGTTAAACCGGAACATCTATTTACTCGACGAAATCACATCGAATCTTGATCCTGAAAATGTCCAGAAAACCATCCGCTGTTTCTCCCGTGAAGATTTTACATGCCTTGTGGTGAGTCATCAGGAAGAATGGCAGTCCTTTGCGACACGCCGGTGGCATCTCAACGGATCTTTGAAGGAGGTAAACCCATGAATACACAGGGAACCTTTGACATTCCTATTATAAATATTGTCATGTATAGTTCCATTCTCATTGTTCCCCTATTAATATTTATCTGGCTGGACCTGAAGGTGTATAAAGATTTATTCATTTCAATTGTCCGGATGATTCTTCAATTGATTCTTATAGGCCTTTATTTGAAATACCTTTTTATCTATGACAAAATCTGGCTGAATCTTTCCTGGGTTCTCATTATGATCCTTGCCGCGAATTTTACCATTCTAAAAAACAGCGGCATGCTCAACAAACGTATTTATCTGACAACCATTCCCGTATATATCATCATTGTCGTTCTGGTTTTTCTCACGTTTTTAATACCATTGGGATATGAAAACCTTCGGTCTGCCCAGTATATGATACCCTTGATTGGCATGATCCTGGGGAATATCCTGAGCAGTAACATCATCGGTTTGCAACGCTTTTACGAAGATCTGATTCATCACGAGGATGATTACATACAGTTTATCCTGGCCGGAGCCGGTTTTATCGAGGCAATCAAACCCTTTGCCCGGCATGCACTAAAAACATCCATTATGCCCAAATTGGGGATCATGGCAACGATGGGACTGGTTTCGATTCCCGGAATGATGACCGGACAGATTCTGGGTGGTGTGCCTCCGGTTGCCGCCATTAAATATCAGATTATAATTATGATCGGCATCATTTCATCTGCCACTTTATCCGTGATCTGTTCAATCCTGGTGTCTGCTGTTTTAAATTTTGATGCTTATGGACGAATATGCAAAGATGTAAGAGATCTTTTATGAGGAATGATGTTCAAAACTATGAAGAGAACAAAAATCTAATTCTTGATGTTTTCCGGTCAGGAGGGATTGCAGCCTATCCGACAGATACAATCTTTGGTCTGGGGGTAGATGCTTTAAACCCTGATGCCATCAAATCCCTGTATTATCTAAAACAAAGACCTGAAAAACTCCCATTCAGCATTCTTTTTCCTCATGTAGATAAGATCCTTGAAATTGTGGATGTATCCGAAAAATGCAGAGTATTTCTAACAGGTGTGTTTCCCGGACCTGTCACAGCCGTGTTGCCGTTAAAAGATCCTCACTGTTTTTCATCCGGGTTTTTATCCGATGAATACGCCGGATTCCGGATACCGGATCATCCCTTTTGCCGGTGGCTTTCCCATCATTACGATCATCCCGTCATAACCACGTCGGCGAATCCTTCCGGTATGGCACCCTTATTAACGCTTGAAGAAATCAAAAAAGTCTATCAGGATAGGGTTCATTTGTATATCGATGACCCGGTTGACGGATTTTCCCGTTCCAATTTACCCAGTACGGTTTTTAAAATAAGCCGTGATGACAAAATAAATATCCTCCGGGAAGGTCAAATTCCAGGAGAGAAGTTATTGGAAAGTTTTTTAAACATTTCCTGAGATCAGTAATATTTGTCTACAATCGAATCAAAATATTTTTTTTCATTGGGAGTGATATCCCGGTATAAAGGCATAAATGAAGTATCTTTTAGGGCAGACAAGAAATATTCGGCATCTTTGTAATGACTTTCGATAAAATCATTGGTGAATTTGTCTTTATTCCGGATGCGGATAATTTCCTGAATCAATGAGAGAGATTCTTTTAATTTGCTTAAAGCTAGATCCTTTTTTTGATCTTCCACGGCCCAGAAAGCTTCGCTCAGGTAAAAACGGGCTTTCCGGAGTCTGTAATTCCGGGTAATCGATTCAAAATCAGCAATCCGGCTGCGCCATCCGGAACTCCACCGGCTGGACTGGCTTCTTTGGATAATCTGGTTGGCTTTTTCAAAAATAGCATTTCCTCCTAAAAGCTCAATCGCATCCAGTTCTGTACCCACAATCAGATATCCGTAGTAATCAATGATGTCAGTCAACGGATTGAATATTCCCATGGACCGATATAACGATGAACCACTGGAATATTCAAATTTCCATTGGGGATCGTAATACCGCTGATCGTAATCATTGGTAAAAAATGCCTCACAGGTATACACCCGGTCTGTCCCGCTTTCATCAATGCTCCGGACAAAAATGGAGATGCGGTAGGGTATCTGAAAATCATAGGTTTCATCTGAGAAGGATTCGGTTTGGATATATTGGGCTATTTGCTGTTCAAGTTCCTCTATTTCAGGAAGATATGAGGATTCAATTCTCTCAGAATCAATGCTGACATTTGGAATTAAAACCTGTCCACAAAGAAAAAAGGGGACAAGTAAAATAAATATAATAATTTTATTTATTGTCATGGATAACTCCTTATTTAACCATACTCGAATTTAGGTGACCTGTTCATCTTTGTAAAGATATAATCACGCTTGTTCCCTTAGGGATTATCCCGTATTTTTTCACAAAATTTCAGGGGAGAGATGGACCTTATTCTTGGAATATCGGCCTATTACCATGACAGTGCCGCCGTGATTATCAAGGGAGATATGATTCTAGCGGCCGCCCAGGAAGAACGGTTTACCCGGATCAAACATGATCCTTCATTTCCTGAACATGCCATCCGTTATTGTCTGGAAGAAGCCGGAGTTTCTCCTTCAGATCTGAAAGCCGTCGCTTTTTATGATAAACCCTTTTTAAAGTTTGAAAGGATCCTGGATACCTATCTGCACTATGCTCCCCGGGGACTTTTTTCCTTTACAAAGTCTATTCCAGTGTGGATAAAACAAAAAATCTGGATTAAATCACTGATACAAGAGCAATTGCCTGGATTTAAAGGGGAATTATTATTTACCCGTCACCATCAGGCCCATGCCTCTTCTGCTTTTTTCCCTTCTCCCTTCGAAAAAGCCGCTATTGTCACTGTTGATGGAGTAGGGGAGTGGACCACCACCAGCATCGGGGAAGGTCATGGGCATTCTATACGCATGATGCAGGACATCCATTTTCCTCACTCTTTGGGACTCCTGTATTCGGCATTTACATACTATTGCGGCTTTAAGGTGAATTCGGGAGAATACAAACTGATGGGACTTGCTCCATATGGCCGCCCGGTATATACACAGATTATCAAAGAACACTTAATCGATATCCGGGAGGATGGCTCCTTTCGTATGAACATGTCTTTTTTTAATTATGTTTCAGGTCTTACAATGGTAAACCGGCGATTTGAAAAATTATTTGGTTTTCCACGACGAAAACCGGAGGATTCCCTTACCCAGCCCTATATGGACCTTGCCCGGTCTGTCCAGGATGTTACCAATGAAGTGATGTTGAAAATCGCCCGATATGCAAAAGTCCTGACAGGTCAGGATTCCCTCTGCCTGGCCGGAGGTGTGGCTCTTAATTGTGTGGCCAACAGCCAAATCCTGAAGTCTGGACTCTTTTCAGATCTCTGGATACAACCGGCTGCCGGTGATGCAGGCGGTGCTTTAGGTGCTGCTTTATCGGCTTATTACGAGTATTATGCTCACCCACGGACTGCAGTAAGACCGGATTCACAACAGGGCAGCCTGCTGGGACCGGTTTACAGTCAGCAAGCCATAGAATCTTTCCTGCAATCCCACAGTATTAAATACAAGACCTATGATCAGGAATCCCTGACGGATACAACAGCAGAGTTTTTAAATCAACAAAAGGTAGTTGGCTGGTTTCAGGGACGCATGGAATTCGGGCCACGGGCCCTGGGAAATCGGAGTATTCTGGCCGATCCCAGATCTCCGGAAATGCAAAGACAACTGAACCTGAAAATAAAATTCCGGGAATCTTTCAGACCCTTTGCACCCTCGGTTTTGAAAGAATTTTCCCAGACGTATTTCGATCTTAATACAAGCAGTCCCTATATGCTCTTAACAGCTGATGTACTTAAAGATCATCGTCTGAAAATCCATGAAGAGAAAGAGGGTCTGGAAAAGTTGCATATCCAACGCGCCACTATTCCGGCAGTTACCCATGTGGATTTTTCTGCGCGTCTTCAAACTGTTCACAAGGAAACGAATCCATGCTTTCACAGACTAATCACAGCATTTTATCGTCTTTCCGGCTGCCCGATCCTGGTCAATACATCTTTTAATGTGCGAGGTGAACCCATTGTTAATAGTCCCAAAGATGCCTTTAGCTGTTTTATGAATACAGAAATGGATGTTCTTGTCATGGGACATTGTATTATATTAAAAGACGAGCAATCCCATCTGGATCCTAACGACTGGAAAACCTCTTACTGTAAAGATTAAATGAATATCTCCTTTCACAACATCCAAACAAAAACCTCCCGTCAGTTTGTCTTGATTCTATTGGGGGTTCTCCTTGTTTGTCAAACTATTTCACTATTTAAGGGGAATAACCCCAATCCGGTTTTACTCATCATGACAGGGCTTTTAGCTTTCCTTTTCCTTTTACCGGCAGTTGTTACCCGGAGTCTTTTCTGGGGCGTCATGGTGATCACCGGTGTTTTGGGAACGATTTTAACGTTTCTCCTTTTAACTGTGGTATTTTTTCTTCTTATTTTTCCTTTGGGATTTTTTCGCCGGATACTTGGAAAAAGTCCCCTCGATGATAGGATAGAAAAAGAAAATCGGACGTATTGGCGTCCGGTGCATGATGACCACAATGATATGACAAAACAGTATTGAAGGTAAAGCCATGGGAAAATGGATAATTATCAAAGAATTTTTCCAATATGCCCGGGAGAATAAGCGGTATCTCATCTTACCTATCGTGATGATTCTGCTGTTATTGGGAGTCATTATTATCTTTTCACAGGGGAGTGCCCTGGCGCCATTTATTTATGCCTTATTTTGAGGGTTTGAATGTCTGTAAAAAAATGGAAAAAAATGCTCTTTTCAATCCTGCTGATGCTGGCAGGTATATCCCTCTTTGTCCTGACGGAATGGGTACTTCACCTTTTTCATCTGGGGGAAGAGTATACCCTTGTGGAAGAGCTGGAAATTCACCATAAACCATATTACCGGATTAACCGGAATTTTCCCGAAAAGTACTTCAGATCTCATGAAACTGCCCCGGAATTCAGAGATGAGATTATCCCGCGCTATAAAGGTCCTTCTGAAAAGCGGATACTGGTGTTGGGGGGGAGTACAGCCTTTGGCTTTCCCTATTCGTATAACATTACTTTTCCGGATATGCTGGAAGGATTGTTGAACCGGGGGGATCCGGATCATATATGGAATGTGATCAATCTGGCAACATCCGCCATTAACAGCTATTCTGTTTCTGATATCCTGGAACACACACCCGTTCTTGAACCGGATGCTTTGATTCTGTATATGGGTCACAATGAATTTTACGGAGCTTTTGGCAGTGCATCGTCTGAACGGGGATTTACGTCATATTTTCTGACTCATCTGCTGATGAAAGTCCAACAGACCTATCTTTTCCAGGTCTTGCTGAAATGGGTTAACCGCGCCCTGCCAGATGAAATCACCGGAGATCCCCTGATGGCCAGGGTTGTAAGGAAACGCCAGATTCCCTATGGCTCGTCACTTTATTTGAAAACTCGTCTGAATTATATCAAAAATCTGCACAGGATTCATAAAATTGCTGAAAAAATGGGTATTCCCGTATATATCGGAACTCTCACAAGTAATGAACGGTCTCAAATTCCCTTTGCATCCGATTTTCAGGATGAAGCTCTAAATCAGCAGACACTTTATAACGAATTTACTTTTTTATTGGAACGGGAAGACACAACCGGTGTGGAAATGTGGCTGAAAGATATGGAACTCTGGGAGCCCCAGTCCGCACTATTTGCCTATTGCAGGGCAAAATACCATGAATGGCAGGGCAGACCCGACAGTGCTTCCTATTTTTATACTTTAGCCAGAGACCTGGATGTCCTCCGATTCAGAGCCGGGTCGGACTGGAACGTGGCAATCCGTCAGTTTGCCCGGGAAAATGACTGGGTGTGTGTGCCGGTGGATGAGGCTTTTCATAACGTTTCTGCTCCTTATGCCCCGGGAAATAACCTCTTTCATGAGCACGTTCATCCAAAGGAAAATGGATATATGCTTATGGCGGAAACCTTTTTCAAGAGCCTGACAAATTCTGGCTTTTATCAATACGGAATTTCTGACGATGAACTATTGTCTGATTTCAAAACAACGTATCCCATTACCCCTTTTGAATTAAAAGCCGGCGAACTGACGATTAAAAAACTCATGTCCAGATGGCCCTTTGTTTCTGATAATCAACCATTTACATTTAATCCTTCAAACACGACCGAATACTATGTCTGGGAATATCTGAACGGAAATATCAGTTGGGGGAAGGCCAATCAATCCCTGACAGATTACCATATCAACCGGGACGAGAATGATCTGGCTATCCGATATGTGAACAGTATCCGGGCCGTTTTGCCCCATGAAGCCGCTCCGGTAATCCAACTGGCTCATATCCTCCTGGATCAAAACCAGATTGATCAAGCCCTGCAGGTTCTAAGAAAAGTGGATGAAACCATGGATGATCCCCATCTCTGGTTTCTTGAAGGATCTGTCTATTTAAACCGCCATGAATATGATTTTGCCATATATGCCCTGAATAAAACGCGGAGAATCATTTTGAAAAATCCGTCTTCCTTTCATCCTGAGATGATATCCCGGCTTTATCAGCACCTGTTCAAAGCTCTTATGATGACCGGTAGGACGGAAGAGGCGGATATCGTAAAAAAAGAATCTGAACAAACCTTTCATCTGAATATCAATGCGGATACCTTAAAAAATGCTTCTTAATACTTCATCGAAACGAAGGATTCTTTATCGTCTTATTTTTCTAGTACTGATTATCGGATTTTTTTGCCTGATAGAAGTGGGCTTTCGTTTGGCAGGATATGGACACTCATACCGGATTTGTGTTGAAAAAGAGTTTAACGGTCATTCCTATTTGGCTATAAATCCCGATGCTGGAGAAAAATATTTTTTCAAAAAGGTTAAACCGGATATATCCACAGATATGTTTCTCAAAGAGAAACCTGAGAATGCCTACCGTGTTTTTGTCCTTGGTGGATCTACAAGCGCAGGCTATCCATGGGAATACAACTTTTCATTTTCCAATATCCTGAAAGAGCATTTATCCCACTATAAACCTTCATATCACATTGAGATGGTAAATTTTTCAATGCCGGCGGTGAACAGTTACGCTGTTTTGGATATTTTCCGACAGATTTCACGTTATGATCCCGATCTGGTCATTGTATATACCGGACACAATGAATTTTACGGCAGTATGGGTGCCGGGGGAGGAGGGACCTCCATCCTCCTGAAAAGACTCGTCCTGGTGCTCCGGGATCTCCGCTTTTATCAATGGATGGAGGCAGGTGTTGAAAAAATCATATTCAACCACAGGGAACAGGATGTTTCAAATCTCATGCACCGTTTGGCGGGAGAAAAACGTGTGGAACCGGATAGTCCCCTTCGATCAGCAGTGGCCCGTCAATATCGAAAAAATCTCAATGCGCTGTGCCGGCATGCCAAAAGGCATCAAATCAATCTTTTACTTATGAGACCTGTCAGTCATGTGACGGAATTTCCACCTTTTGAATCATCAGGTGCAGCGGATCAGCAGCTCATACAAAAAGTGATTGATTCTGTAACATTCATGATTCGAAAAGGGGAATATTCAGCGGCTTCCCACGAGTTGAAAAAACAGCTTAAAATAACTCCCAATGATGCCCATTTGCACTATCTGCTGGGTCAGTGTATGCTCTCACTTCAACATGAGGATACAGCCCTGATGCATTTTAAACAGGCCCGGGATCTGGATGCTTATCCTTTCAGAATGCCCGGGCGCCTGGACTCTGTCCTTACCCGGGTAGCTGTTACTTGGTCGGTACCAATATTTGATACCCATGAGGTTCTGGCATTGCATCAACCTCAGAATTACGACCGATATTTCTGTGATCATCTGCATTTTTCCATTGAAGGATTAAAAAAGGTGGGGGAATCTCTGGCGGAATATTTACTTAACAGACCGGTTCAACTTCTGGATCACATGGACCACTTTACACGGCTGGATTCCCTGTTGGGGGAAATCCGCCTGGATATTTTGTTGAGAACCTGGCCATATACAGAGGATTTTCATGTTACACGTCCCCATTTTATTCCTGAAAATGATTATGACCGGATTGTGATGAAGGTATGGGAGAATTCTCTGAGTTGGGAAGAAGGCCATGTTTACGCTGCCCGGCTCCTTGAAAAAGAGGGAAAATTGAATGCAGCCATCCGGGAGTACCAGGCTTTATGGCATTTGATGTCCTTTAATGAAGCGCCTCTGGTGGAATCAGCCCGTCTTGCCATCCAGTTGAAGAATTGGAATGATGCCGAAACGTGGAGCAGTAAAGCTCTGGAGATTTTTTTCAATGCCAGGGCTTTGTGGTACAGGATCCAGGCTGAAGCCGCCCGGGGGCACACCGGTACAATTCTTTCGCTTATGGAGTCTTACCGGGATCAGATATCACAAAGTGATCCGGAAATCAAAGGTGTTTTATACTATTTTGAGGGATGGGCCTATGCCAACCGGAAAGAATACGGAAAGGCACTCAATGCACTGGATAAGGCTTTGGATGTTTTACCTGGATATCGTCAGGCTTTGAATCTCAAACATGACATTCAGGCTGTTTTTCAATAAATTTATTCGTACAACACATAATTACAGAGGTATCTGTCATGAATCATGAAAATCAGGGATCCGTGATAACTATTGGTCTTTCAAAGGAATTACCCCCTGATCCGGTTTTTGATCCGGGAATCCGCCGGGCACCGGACCGGGGGTTCAGACTAAATGAAATGGAAACACGTCAGGCGTTGAAGAATGCCTTACGATATATACCTCCGGAACTCCATGAAAAACTGGCTCCGGAGTTTTTGCAGGAATTGAAATCACGTGGACGGATTTACGGGTACAGGTATAAACCGGCAGAACGGCTTTGGGGCAAACCGGTGGATTCTTATAGAGGCATTCTTCCCGCCAGGGCCTTGCAGGTGAATATTGATAATAACCTGGATCCCGATGTGGCGCTTTATCCCTATGAACTGGTGACTTACGGAGAAACAGGGCAAATTTTCCAAAATTGGATGCAATACCGTCTGGTTAAACAATACCTGGAAATCATGAGGGAAGATCAGACACTGGTCGTCAGCAGCGGGCACCCTGCCGGACTCTTTCCGTCCCATGAAAACGCTCCCAGGGTAATATCCACAAACGGTCTTTTGGTTGGTGCCTGGGATAATCCTGAAAATTTTCACACATGTGCCGCCCTGGGGGTAAGCAATTACGGACAGATGACTGCCGGCGGCTGGATGTATATTGGTCCCCAGGGCATCGTTCATGGGACCTACATCACACTCCTGAATGCTGGAAGAAAATATCTGGGCATCCCTGAAGATAAGGATCTTTCTGGTGTTCTTTTCATTTCTTCCGGATTGGGTGGCATGAGCGGTGCCCAGGCAAAAGCCGTTGAAATTGCAGGGGGCGTGGGTATTATCGCTGAAGTGGATCAATCTAGAATCAAAACCCGATATGAACAGGGATGGGTGTCAGAAGTTAGCGATGACCTGGATAAAGTCGTTGAATTGGCGTTTACGTATCAGAAGAAGAAACAAGCCGCCTCTATAGCTTATTATGGTAACGTAGTGGATTTGCTGGAATATTGTGCCAACAAGAAGGTTCCTGTTGAACTGTTGTCAGATCAGACCTCCTGTCATGCCGTTTATGAGGGAGGATATACTCCGGCCGGTCTTAGCTATGAGGCCGGGAGGGGCCTTTTGAAATCCAATCCTTCCCTGTTTCGTGAAAAAGTAAACGCGTCTTTAAAACGGCATTTTGAGTGTATTCAAAAACTTGTTCAACAGGGAGCTCATTTTTGGGATTATGGAAACAGCTTCATGGCAAGCATTTTTGAAGCAGGTGAGGTAAGGATTGCCAAAAACGGTAAAGATGTATCAGAGGGCTTTATTTGGCCCTCATACGTGGAAGATATCATGGGTCCCATCTGTTTCGACCGGGGCTTCGGTCCGTTCCGCTGGGTTTGTCTGAGCCGGAAAGATGAAGATTTACGAAAAACAGACCAGGCTGCGTTATCCTGCATAGATCCTTCAAGGAGTTCACTTCACCGGGATAACTATCACTGGATAGAAACGGCAGAACAAAACAAGCTGGTTGTAGGCACAAAAGCGCGGATTCTTTACGCAGACGAAGAAGGGCGGATTCAGATTGCCCTGAAATTCAACGATCTGGTTCGTAAAGGAAAAATCGGTCCTGTTTTACTGGGCCGGGATCATCATGATGTTTCAGGCACCGATTCACCGTTTCGTGAAACCGCCAATATTTACGATGGCAGCCGTATCACCGCCGATATGTCTGTCCAGTGCTTTGGAGGAAATATTGCCCGCGGCATGACCCTGGTGGTTTTATCCAATGGCGGAGGGGTTGGCATCGGTCGTGCCAGTAACGGCGGAAACGGTATTTTGCTGGATGGTAGCGACAAAGCAGACCGGGTTGTTGCATCAGGACTTTCCTGGGATGTTATGGGTGGTGTTGCCCGGCGGAGCTGGGCAGGTAATGAACCGGCCATCAAAACAGCCGGATTGTGGAATAAAAACCATACGGACGGTCATATAACCATGCCCTATAAGGCAGATGAAAATTTGTTGACGGATGTTATTGACAAAAGCAGAAAACGCTAACCCCGGGTGAAGAAATCAAAAATATTACCCAGGGCTGTCGTTTCCGATTTGTAAAGCTCAGTGTAACGGCAGCGTGTACAACTGACTGCGACAAATTTTTTATTCTGGACATCAAAAATTTTGCTGAATCCTCCACCGGTTGTCCGGATTTGGTCTACTTCATATTCGGTGTGACCGCATTTGGGACATTTGTAGTTTAATCGGGTTTGATTATTCATCGTGATTTTCCTTTATATGTGATAATGTTTTAAATACAAAATGCAAGAGCGCATTCCGTTCGTGGGCAGTAGGAATGGATTCAAAGGGAATCCCCAGAGCAAAGACGGAATAATTATCATGATACAAAGTACCGGCGCTGATATTGTTGTCAGTATAACGGAACAGCGTACAGACGGCGTGATCTTTGACCGGTTCTATCCCGTCAGGGGATTCTACAGCATACAGGGTGTCATTCAACTCTGCGACATAGGAAAAGAGGGAGGGAGTGTCCGGAAAATTATTGACTGCCCGAATTCCTCCGCTTCGTGACGCATAGTTTGTGCGCCACGTGAACTTGAGGATATCTTTACAAAATTTTTGGTCCTCCGGATATGCCAGGGCATCGGTCCCGATATAAGCACCGCTGACAAGAATAATCCCATCTTTCCGCCCGGAAAAGTCTGTCAATACACGTTTCAGAGAAGGAGTCCACACACGGTACTTCGGTTTTTGGAGTGGTTTGACTCCGGGTGTGGTCTTTTGTTCGCCGTGAATGACATCCAGGAGTGCATAAGGAGAGAGAGAAAAGGATGTATCCTGTAAGACACCGGTTTGGCAGGAGGCAAAGGAATAGCCCTGTTCCAAAAGCGCCTGACCATGAACAGCTGTATAGTCGAACGTATTACCGGCGATGATGTCTGTCTCGTAATCAGCAAAGCTGGCTCCGTGCCCCGGATTGTCATCATCCAGCCATTTGACATTTCTGTTATATTCGTATTGTGCCCCCACATAACTTATATCCTGTTTCCATGGAACGCCCTGATCCAGAAAATCAGCAAAACCTGCAATCGGGTCTTTTTCAAGAGTCGCCGGAGCACTCACCCGCTCGAAGTTATAAATCACAAGTGCCGTGTCTTTACCCTCAGCAATCCCTGCAGATAATACTACCGATGGGAAACTTTCTCCGCCGGCATTGGCAGCCGTTACCCTGAAAATGTAAACCGTATTCTTTTCGATCTCAGGGATCGTTATAAAGGGATCATTACAGACCCGTGGAGCTCCAAAAGCCCCGTTGTTTTTTCGCATATACACCAGGTAATAGTCGGGATCCGCCGAGGGTTCCAGAGGATCAGGGACACCCCGCCAGCTTAAATTCAAATTATTTCCCTGAAGCAGAACGGAAAAATCTTCCACAGGCAGTGGTTGTACTGTGTAGGGGCGGTTTTGAGAGGTGGCTAAAAATTTTAAGATTGCCTTGTAAATCGACCGTGATACATCGAAACGAAACTGTGGATCCAGGCCGAATTTCATATCCAGAAAGTTATGATGTGATAAGAGTTCCAAAAGTCCGGCCGGAACGTTGGGTTTCCATGCTTCATTATATTTCCGGTCCCACAGCCCCCGCCGGCTCCATGCCGGGTCGTATAAGCGGCGCAGATCATCCACGATTTGTGTTTGCACGATATCGGCAAAATCCCGGTTGGCTATGCGGTTTACCCCATCGGGAAACCAAAGTGTATCTTTCAGTCCTTGTGAACTGTAAATCATTAATGTTCCAATGACGGTATCAGTCCGTGCCGATCCGGCATCGGTGTGAAAGGCGAGGGACAGATCCACAGGGATATTGAGTCCTTTTACATCTTGTCGGGCTGAATCAACGTAGGTTCCTCCCAGGTAGTTCACCCAGGCGCCACGACATTGATAGTCGTCATTATAATCCAGGGTATCCTTATTCAGATCATACACCAGTGTATCGGGAAATCCGGCATACTGTAGGTAATATCGGGCTCCTTCAACAAAACGAGGTCGGTGGCTAATTCGGCCGTTCCGCGAAACATTTCCCATCCCGCCTCCCAGACGGATGGCATCTGCTGTGATCACTTTACCGGAAGCCCGGGATTGATTTGTAAGCACGATGGAACCTGATTCCGGATGTATTCCCTCATGAAAAGGATATGTCCCGGCGTAAACCCATGTATGGTATCCCATGGTTTGATTTGCCAGTATCCGGGTGCGTCCTCCGGAATGGTGAACAATATATTCGGCATCATCGACTGCTTCGGATGTATCTGCCCAGGAAAGATAAAGTGCATAATCTCCGGTTTCGGGAATATCCGGTATGTAAACGATGGAATCAGAAGCCACAGTATCTGAAAGCATATAAATCCATCCACCGGAGCGAAAAGGATTTTCGCCACTTTCATAGGGTGGATTGCCGATCGAAAAACCAGGGGATCCTCCATATTGAACCGATTGATTGTATTTTATACGAGAAGGAGCGGTAGATGAATCCTGATCAACGATGACCTCATGCGTCTGAAGATCTCTTTCGCGGGGGAAAAGAACGGTGCAGCCGGCATTTTCCAGCATAGGTGCCAAAAAAGGCAGGGTATAAGCCATGGGATAGATATCCTCTACTATTTGAAACACACGGGCTCGTTGCCATTCCCAGCGATCCAGACGATTTTCATAATACCAGCCGTGACTATGCCACAAAGCAATGTGGGCACCGTATAAACCATTGTAAGGACGGACCGGATGGTCAGGATATCGGACAAGGGGAACAGGGGGGAAGGGTTTCGGAATTGCCATGCGGCTCTTATCGTAGTGTGTTGAATCCGTACGGAAATAATTGGGGATCAGTTCATACAGTTCATACCCGTTACTGTAAATCATCACGTTTGCATCCCTGAATCGCCGGCCGGCGGATCTGAGAATCTGGGACCGTAACCAGTTTACCTCATCCTCACGGTATGGTTTGAATGCAAAAGCACGGTTCATATAAAGTTCAATCGTCTTTTCATCCTCATGATATGCCAGTGAATCCAACTGTGCATAAGGAGGAATCAATCGGTGAAAAGGATCTTTTCGAATCACATCCAGGTAATCCTGGATTCGGTTGTATAATCGATGCACCGATCTGTTATCAGGATAAATCGGGATTTTTTCAGGTGGGAAGATTGGTAAAGTTGCACAGGATGTCAGGGATATAAAAAACACAAATAGAAGAAATTTTTTCATAAGTTGTCAGATCCTCATTGCGTTTGAAGTGCTTCAGTATTTGTGGTATCCGGATTCAGCTCCTGCGGCTGGAACAGGGTTTGTTCCAGAATATCCCGGTAATTGACAATTCTATCCACATAACGAACCGGTTCCATTCCCCTGGCATACCCAAAGGTCAGTTTTGAATAATATTTCGGTTGGCTTAAAAGGGGAAGGACCGATTTCAGGTCGTGCCAGGAGTCTGGATTTCTGCCCAGGTCCGCTGCTAACCTTCGGGCGTCTGTTAGATGACCGAATCCCACATTGTATGCTGCCAGGGCAAAAAGATAGCGATCGTTAGGCTGGACGGACAAAGGGATCCGGTCAATCAATCCTGCCAGATAACGGGCACCACCAAAAATGCTCTGTCTTGCATCCAGACGGTTGGTCACATCTACTGTCTGAGCAGTTGTTTGTGTGAGCATCATAAGTCCACGGACACCAGTGGGGCTGATAGCCCGTGAATTCCAGTGAGATTCCTGATAGGATTGAGCTGCTAAAAGAGTCCATGGGATGTTGTATTTATTTCCTGCTTCTTCAAACCATTTGCGGTAAAGAGGAAGCCGGGTTTCAATACGCCAGTGAAAAGTCCGGATATCAAAATAATCGAAAAACTCATAATATCCGAAATACTTGGCCACCAGCTCATCCAGATATCCGCTCTTTTTTATTTTTTTAAACCATTTTTTCGCATAACGCTCCAGATCATACCCGTTTTTTCTCAGGATCCAGGCGACTTCTTCTGCTTCACTGACAGGAAACAACGGGATGAGTTCTGGAAAATAGCGTCGGTAGAGAGAAATAATTTTATCATCACAAATGGTGACATCTATCTCACCAAGCCAGACCTTTTCAAGAATCTGTTCAGTGGATAATACAGTAGTGGTATCCCACTCCAATGCAGGATACTCTTTTTTCAACCGTATTAAATTCTCTTCAAAGCTCGTCCCTGCCACAATAACCGGTTTAAACTGAAGCAAATCTTCCATAGATCGTGGCAGATTCCTAAATCTTTTCCCCACCACATACTGAGTCACTTCATAATACGTCGGACCAAACAGGTATTTGTTCTGCCTTTCCCGGGTGCGGGTCATACCGGCTGCAGCGATGTCCCCTTCTCCGCTCTGAATAGCTTTTAAAACTTCATTAATGTTGTGCTTAACCCGGAACTCCACTTCAACACCCAGGGATTGGGCAAATAATGTTGCCAGCTCATATTCCATACCTTTTGGACCGTCTGTTCCGTAATAATACGTGGAAGATGTATTGGTTGTAAGAACGATGAGCTTTTTCCGCTTCCGGATAGTATGTAAACTTGAAAGTAAAAGGCTGTCCAGTGCAACCCCCATCCCAATTAGAAAGGTAAAAGATACCGAGATGATAAGGATCAGACGATGTTGTAGTGTGTGATTTCTACTTTTTTTTGTATACTTGCTCAAGTTGGGTATTATTTTTTCTGTGATTATACCTGCTTCAAATGAATATGTCAACACTAAGTCCCTGAATTTGAATGGATGAAACAAAAATTACACTCCACCGCTGGCAGGAACCTGCAGCCCGTCACATCATACAAAAAATTCGCTATGAAGTCTTTGTTGAAGAACAAAAAGTCCCTGTGGAAGAAGAAATAGACCGTTTTGATCCTCTTTCACTCCATATTCTTGTTCATTTGAAAACCCGGAATGGTGTATATGAGCCTGTGGCTACCGGCAGACTGATCCCAGATGGACATATTGGCAGGATTGCAGTATTAAAAGGCTATCGAGGGCGGGGTATTGGTCTTCTCATGATGGAAATCCTGGAGAAAAAGGCCATGGATAAAGGCATAAGTACCGTGGAACTGGATGCCCAGTTGCAGGCACTCCCGTTTTATGAAAAAGCCGGCTATATCGCGTATGGCGGTGTTTTTATGGATGCGGGAATCCAACATAAAAAAATGAAAAAAATCCTGAACAACCGAAACGATGAAATGTCATAACCATGAAATTAAAGACACTTATACTACTTAATCTTATTCTTATTTTTATTCTAATCACTTCATGCACAACAGATACAGAGGAAACATCCAGTCAAATCACGATCAGGGAGTGGACACAGAACCATCGTTCTGAAATAATTCGTGAAGCGGATGCCTGGCAGGTGTATTGCTCCGAAAACTTTCCTGTTCAAAAGGATATTGTCCACACTCTGATTGAACGGGGAGAGCTTCCCATAAAGACAGTATCTCATATATCATCAGAAAAGCCAGGAACCTGGTTTCTTCATGTAGATGATTCCCTCTCAGCTGTTTTGACACCATTCTTTTTAAAAGGCGATACAGTCATTATTGATGACCAAGCCATCGATTTGCACGGATCTTTTCTTTTTACCTTGATTTCCTCAGGGAGAAACAACGGGTATCATGAAGTGGTTATTGCTGGAAAAAAAGTTGATCCGGAAAGATTAAGAGATTTTATTAACAAAGCATCCCTGATCCCGGAGCCGTGGTTTGTGTATAAAAAAAATGTATTAATCCTGCCTGATTTAAAACGGGAACAGAATCATAAAATGATTGATTACCCAAACTTTGCAGAAGGTTCTGCGTTTGAGGACTGGATGCAGAAAATCAGGCAATCATCGGTCCCGAAAGTGCTTGCAGAAGCCTTTGAAACCTTTGTTACCCAAAACCCCATGCCTTTAATTCAGGATTCCCTTGCGACCTTTTTCTGGTTTGAACCATCGGAAGATAAGCCGGTATACCTGTTATCTGATAAAACGGGTTGGGATACATCCCCCAAAAACAGGATGAAACAGATTCCTGATACCCATATCCATTATTATCAAATGATTCTCCACCGGGAAGCCCGGATCGAATACCTATATCGCATGGGGAATGAAGTCAAAAGGGACTATTTGAATCCCCAATATACCGGTTCAGGATATTTTTCCCATTCCGTGTTGACCATGCCCGGTCGAAAACCTGCACCTGAAATCTCTCAGCCTCCCCTTGCTTTTCAATCTGCGATCGATGAGTTTGCTTCAGATAACGGCAATAGAATCCGTGTGATTCTTCCTCCGGAATACCATCAAACTTCATCTGCCTACAGAACCCTGTACATTCTCAACTCATATCAAAATATGTTTATTATCCGGACACTTATGGAAAACCTCATGCTCAGCGGGGAAATCCCGCCGGTGATCGTTGTTTTTGCCGGAAATGAACTGTTAAAAGAGCTGGTTCTTGATGTGGATAAACGGTATAGAACCATGAAAAAGCCGGAGTACCGCATACTTTGTGCGTGGAGCGGTGAAACAGACAGATTGATGGTTGATAATACCCTGTGGGAGAATTATCTGCTCTTTTCTCCACTGGATATGCCGGCAATGCCGGATGAAAAAGAACATCATTTCACCCTGAATATCTCAACAGGTTTATATGACCTGAATAAAGCAGATTTTATCACCAAGGCTTTGAAAGCAAGATATCCCGATCATACGGAGGTACACTATTTCCCCGGAGGCCATCATCCGGAAGAGTGGTACAGAGCACTTGTCCGGGAGTTGAAAAGAGGGTTTTGAGTCGTTAGTCGACAGTGGACAGTCAGCAGTGGACAGTCAGCAGTCAAATCGTTGATTGAATAGATTGATTTGATTGACACACCAGGAGCGAAGCGACGCTAACTTCCAGCTTCTAACTTCTAACTTCTAACTTCTGAAAACGCTGCGCAGCAGCGTTTGAAAGCCGCGAAGCGGCTATTGAACACCGAACGTAGTGAGGTGCTTGAATTCCATGAAATAGGAATTGGATGATTGGACCCCTTGCCACGCATTACGCGTTACGCGTCACTTTTTTAAGTGTTGTTAAGGAGTTACTGTGGATCGTGTGAAACAATTGAGCCGTGGTTTTGGAAGTGGCGGAGAGTACATTCTTTATTGGATGCAGCAATCTCAACGGGTTTTTTACAATCACGCCCTGAATTTCGCCATTTCAAAGGCAAACAAGAATCATCAGCCGCTAATGGTTTTATTTGTCCTCACCAACGATTTTCCCCAGGCTGAAAATTCACATTATGTGTTTATGCTTGAAGGGTTACAGGAAGTACAGGAGGAATTGCAAAAAAGAGGGGTCACTTTTATTATTCGACAGGGAGATCCTGTAGATATTGTATCGGATTTTGCCAGGCAAGCTTCCATTGTAGTGTTTGACGGGGGGTATCTGAGAATCCAGAAGTCATGGCGAAATCATATCCGGGATCACATAGAAAACCCCATTTACCAGGTAGAATCTGATGTAGTGATTCCTGTTGAAACAGCCTCAAACAAACGGGAATATATGGCCAGAACCCTCAGACCGAAAATCCATGCTGCTTTGAAAGAGGTGTTTGAGGATGAGGTTAAGGTTAAGCCCCGTGAAATAAGTGAAGCAGATTTCTCAGGGGAGGTTGAGGTTCCACCTCGATACGACTCTGTTACAGGTAGTATTAACCCGGTGACAGGGGTTAAGATTGAGAAAATTTTGGAAGAATATAGAGAAAAGGCAAAAAAAACACGATTTACCGGTGGCCATTCCACAGCTGTGGCTCAATTCAGGAATTTCGTGAAAGAAAAACTCCCTTTTTATGCCGACAAATCCAATGATCCGGGGTATGAAAATGTGTCACTCATGAGTCCATACCTTCATTTCGGACAGATTTCACCTTTGGAACTGATTCACCTGATCCAGGAACATTATGACCTGAATGAACCCTTTGTCCGGGATTATTTGGAACAGCTGATTGTCCGCCGGGAACTGGCTGTGAATTTTGTCCATTATACAGAACATTATGATTCACTGGACGCATTGCCGGACTGGGCACGAAAGACTTTAGAAGAGCATGCAAACGATGCGAGAGAATACCTGTACACCTTTGAGGAACTGGAGCAGGGAAAAACCCACGATGAGGACTGGAACACCTGTATGGAAGAAATGCGTGAAACAGGTTTTATGCATGGTCATATGCGAATGTACTGGGGAAAAAAAATCATTGAGTGGACAGAAAGTCCGGAAATTGCCTTTGACACCCTTATAAAACTGAACAACCGGTATTTTTTGGATGGACGTGATCCGGTCTCGTATACATCCATACTTTGGCTATTTGGTCTGCATGATCAGGCCTGGAAAGAAAGGCCAATTTTCGGGAAAATCAGGTATATGAACCAGGCGGGATTGCATCGGAAATTTAATATGAAGAATTATGAGATAAGAATTAAGAATGATGAATGATGAATGATGAATTGAATTTAGTAATGATGAATTGGATTGTGCGGATCAATCTTGCCCACTGTCCACTGAAAAAGTGACGCAGCGTTTTCAGAAGTTAGAAGTTAGAAGCTGGAAGTTAGCGTCGCTTCGCTCCTGGTGTGTCAATCAAATCAATCTATTCAATCAACGATTTGACTGATGACTGCCCACTGATGACTGTCCACTGATGACTGTCGACTGCCAACTAATGACTCTCAATAACTTCTTCAACAGTATGATTGAACCACAGAGCATCAGGTGAAAAGAGGACACCAAGGGCTTCGCCCAAATCCTGGTCCGGACGGAAATACTCTGAATCTAATAATTCTACTAATCTTTCCGCATCACGGGGATACCTTTCCAGTAGGGATATAACTTCATTTCGTGTGACGCAATATCCCTGAAAATCTTTCTCAATCAGATCCTGGTAGGGATATACTTCGGAAAATCCCGGAATAATAATCTGGCAGGCTGAATGGCCATTCCAAAAGATATCCCGGGTTAAAATCGTAAACCCCGTTTTCTCTACGATATCACACAGGTGATCCCATTCCTTTTCTGATGTCCCGTGGAAAGAGCAAAACGTTGAAGATAGAGAAGATGGCGGTTTAAATATATTGGTATGAAGAATGCCTGTAGAATTGATAAAATGGGATTCCAGGTTTTCCGGAAGGCCTGTTAGTTTCGTATCATCAGAAACAATGTTCAGAAAATCCTGCGTATCCTCCCTTGGATTTCGTCCCTGAAAAGCCTCAGCAATCGTCCGCTCGATGGCAATTTCCTGATCAGGATGGGCGCCAAAGGAGAGAAAGGCTTCCTGCTGATCCGGAGTATAGATCAGAAAAGCCATCACCGGATAATTCATTCCCAGGGAAGCATCAAGCAACTTGCATTGTAATCCCACATCGGACAGGAGAGACTGAGCCCTGTAGAAGATCTCCGGATTTTTTAACTTTTCCGGAGACACGGACGGTAAAGAAAGTCCCTTTCTGATAACCCTATATTTGACATGTCGTTCAATAATCTCACATAAAGCCTGAACCCTGGCTTCATAGATATTATTCCCATACGCGAGTCCATTTGATGTATAGAGTTCACGCCAATAAGAAACCGGAAGAAAAAGCTGTTCTCCATGCCGGGTATGAAATGGTAGAAAACAGAACGGTTCTTCACTGGGCGACTGATTGATGTCATAACAGGATTTTGATTGCAGTATGGACATTGGATAGAACTTTTTCAAATTTTTTAACAGGGATTCCGGTTTGGAGGTCCAAATTTCGTTTTTATCGTAAACCCAGGGGACAGGTCCATCTTTTGTAAGCCATAAATCATAGAAGAAAAAACGGGTCATAAACCGTTCCATAAATTCACCATAGGCACTGGCGAGGGCCAGTTCACGGCTGATGCCTTTTCCGTTGGCCATGAAACGTTCTGAATGCTTATCAGCAATCAAAACTGAAAAAAGTCCGCCAATATTATTCTCTGATACAATTTCAGGGCTAAAATCCTCCAAAATCAGCGTTTGTTGAATTCTCCGAATCGTTTCTTCAGGGTTGAGATCTTTTCCTGCAACAAGATGATTTTTCATTTAATCAGCCCTTTGTGAATTTTCTACAAGTCCCCAGTGAAATAGCACGTTCCCGCTAAAAAGATCCTCGTTGAGAAGGGAATGGGAGAGTGTATCTGAAAGATGAAAGGAGGGAAGTAAATGAATATCCGGATATCGTCTGGTAAAATCCGTTATCATTTTTCTGATTCTTTCAGGTGTGAGTCCCGGTACTATCGTATAAAACATGGGAGAGAGGAAATCAGCATAGACTGCAAGAGAATCTACATCCTGACCTGTCAGAGATGTAAGATAGAACTCCTGCTCTTCTTCCAGCCAGGGGAGAATATGAAGTATCAGGGGAATATCTTTAATCTGTATCCGTGCATCCCGGACAAAAGATGTAATTTGATTGGTTTTAAAGGATCCCCATTCCGGGGATGGAGAATTTCCCGGTAACACTGATGTTAGGGAATCAACTTTGAATGTATTCTTGAACATACTGATAGACAATGGGTTATAATCATATCTTCGTGTGATTTTATGGAGTGAATCTACATGAACGTTTTCCCAGAAAACGGGATAGCGGATAAAATCCAGAGCCAGCATATCGGGATTTAGTTCCTGGATGATCCGGCTGATATGTTCCAGTTTAAGATTCCTGAAATCCCCACAGGCCGGTGAGAGCATTTTCTGCCATGCCTGGGGTGAATCATCCCTTTCTTGGTCCAATGCCCGCCATTCAGGATGTTCATCCCACCGTTCCGGATCATAGAAAACCTGTACAACGGCTGTAAAGCGAATATCTTGTTTTTTCAGTTCACGACGGAAAGCATAAAGATCGAATTCAGTCCTATCTGACAAATCCTTTTCCCGGACAGGCATAAATACCATAGTATAACCGGCATCATGAATAGACCTTGCACAGGTCTCTGCATCGGAACACCGGCTGTGTTCGGGATAGAATTTGATACCGCGGATAAGGGCGGCCTTGTCATTTTTCTCTTTACAACTCATGAGTATTCCTGATAATACAATGATGATCAAAAGTGTGAGATAATTTTTCATTGTAAATATTACATTAACGAGTCGAAAGTCGAAAGTCGAAAGTCGTTAGTTGGCAGTCATCAGTGGGCAGATGTTTAGGTGTAGGAGTGAATTTCCTCTCGTCACGCGCGTTACACGTTACGCATCACTATCTTGCTACCCGCCAAACGCTTCACGTCCCTCGTTACTGCCCAATCAATAAATTTTCAATTCATGTATCACGGATGCCAGCATATCATAATCACTGTTATTATGTAAAAGATATAGATCATGATCTATTGCTGTCTGAGCAATGAGTATATCAATTGTACTCCGGATGGTAAGACCGGCTTTTCGGGCACGAAAATAAAATCGTGCAGCTTTTTCCATAGAATCATGATCCTGATTCAGATGATAAAGAGGGATGGAAATCAGGTATTCTTTCAAATATTTGAATTCTCTTTCGGATTTCGCACCTTGCAGCAATTCCACATAGGTTAAGGCCGAAATTCCCCAGGGTATACTTTTGTCCAGAATTTCATCAAAGAGTCCGGTTTTTGTATTTTCTGTTCCTTTCAGGTAATCAATGAGGACGGAAGTATCCACAAGAATCATTTTTCTTCCCTCAAGGACTTATAATCATAGGATTCATGAAAGGAAATTTTTCCTTTTATGTCTTTTAAATTTTTCATTTTCCGCCTTTGAACGAATTCTATCAGTGCTCTCTCTACCAGTTCACGTTTAGTCTTTATATCTTTAACTAATTTAAACGCCTCTTCAACAAGCCTGTCATCCAACACAATATTGGTTCGCATAATACACCTCCTATGGTGTATTATAATACACATATTAAAATGAATCAACTTTTTTTGGAAAGAAAGTTTTCCTTCAGACATCCTGTTAAGGACGGGGGTAAGTGGTTTATAAAATTCAAGCGCTTCACCTTATTCGGTGTTCAAACGCCGCTGCGCGGCTTTCAAGCGCTGCTGCGCATCGTACAAATCCATTATCTTTCATAAGCTGATATCTTGATATGATTGCCGCAATGTCTAAATGAAGACTTTATTTAATCCATTAAATAATTCGAAATAACACATATATGATTAACAATATTATCTTGACTTCTGTCGGTTTCTGGTGTATTTTACCCCCGGGGTGGGGGGCACTACCTAATCGAAATCATATATTCCATCTTTCTTATAATCTCATCTTAAGATCAGCAAAATCTCACAGTCCGGTCAACCGACTGTCCACTGTCGACTGTCGACTGTCGACTGTCCACTGCCGACTGATGACTGCCCACTGTCAACTGATGACAACGTTTTTCATTTGCATTTCATCGCCAATTTAATTTAGATTCCGACGAAATGAAGAATTCACACAGACATACCCATCATCATCTTCTTCTCAAAACCGTCGGAGGAGCCGGGTAGGTCTCGTGTGTTTCCCATAAAATGTCAAAGCCCGATTCCTCAGAGTCGGGCTTTTTTGATTGTATCGACAAATTAAAGGAGAAAAAATGCTGACTCTTGCAATTCAGAAAAAAGGAAGACTTCATGACAGTACCATGTCCCTGCTGAAAGATTGCGGTATTCGTCTGAGTAATGGAGGTAAGGATGGACTCATAGCTGATGCAGACAATTTTCCCCTGCGGGTCCTCTATCTGCGGGATGACGATATTCCTGAATGCATCAATGACGGTGCAGCAGATATCGGCATTGTGGGAGAAAATGTGATCCGGGAAAAAAAGAAAGACCTGAAAATCATCAAAAAGCTGGGGTTTGCCCGATGTCGCCTTTCCATTGCCGTGCCCAAAAATATGTCTATATCCAAACCGGAAGAGCTGAACGGACTCAGTATCGCCACATCTTATCCCGGAATTTTGAAAGACTACCTGGATTCAAATAGCATCGATGCTTCTATCTATGAAATCAGCGGTTCGGTGGAAATCAGTCCGGGAATCGGACTGGCTGATGCCATTTTTGACATTGTAAGCAGTGGCAGCACGCTTTTAAGCAATGGACTGAAAGAAGTAATAACCGTAATGACATCGGAAGCTGTCTTAACAGGTAAAGATCTTGAAACTGAAAAACAAAAAATTCTGGATCAGTTGATTTTCCGTATCAAAGCTGTCCGGGAAGCGGAACGGAACAAGTATATCCTTCTGAACGCCCCTAAGAACAAACTGGATGAAATTACGGCAATCATTCCGGGAATGAAGAGTCCCAGTGTCATTCCCCTGGCCCGGGAAGGCTGGTGCTCTGTTCACTCCGTAATCAGTGAAGATGACTTCTGGGAGAATATCGAACAGTTAAAAAAGACTGGAGCCGAAGGTATTCTGGTCATTCCTATTGAAAAAATGGTTCGCTGAGGAGGGGAACACAGTGCAAAAGCTCAACCAACCCCGGAAGGATTTCCTCAAACGTCTTTTTGACAGGAAAAGTACACCTGAGGCAGAAATGCTGAAGAAAACCATGGCAATCTTTGAAACCGTGAAACGAAACGGTGATGAAGCTGTGAAGTCTTATACACGAACTTTCGATGGGGTAGATATATCCCATCTGTCCATCCCTATTCTCATGGAAGATTTTGAATCCCGCGTGGATGGTTCCCTGAAAGAAGCCATCACCTGGGCTGCAGAAAATATACGGACCTTCCATGAAAAACAGGTACCAGGTAAGAATGAAAACTACACAGTGGAAGTCCGTCCGGGTATATCCTGCGGATTACGATATCAGCCCATTGAATCGGCAGGAATCTATATTCCCGGCGGCACAGCACCTTTGTTTTCCAGTGTATTGATGCTGGTGATTCCCGCCCAGTTGGCAGGATGTAAAAAGATTGTCTGTTGTACACCACCGGATAAAAATGGTTCAGTCAATCCGGTGATTGGATATACTCTTGCTTACCTGGGAATTGACTCAGTATTTCTGGTAGGTGGTGCACAGGCGGTCGCCGCCATGACGTACGGGACTGAATCCATCCCCCGGGTAGATAAAATTGCCGGACCGGGAAATGCTTGGGTAACCCTTGCCAAACAGGTGGCTTTTCTCAACGGGACAGGCATTGATCTGCCGGCCGGCCCCTCAGAAGTAGCTATTCTTGCCGATGATTCCGCCGATCTCTCTTTTATCGCGGCGGACTGTCTATCTCAGGCAGAACACGGTTATGACAGCCAGGTACTGGTGGCAACTACATCGGAAAGGATTTTTAACGACCTGATTCCGGAAATCACGCTTCAGCTAAACAAACTGCCACGTAGAGATATGGCACAACACTCTCTGGAAAAGAGTTATCTGATCTATGTTCCAAACCTGGAGGATGCTGTGAACATCACAAATCTCTATGCGCCGGAACACCTGATTATCCAGACACGTTCTGCCGGGCTGGTCTCCGAACAGGTGACAAATGCCGGGTCCGTCTTTGTAGGCTCCTGGACTCCAGAATCCGCCGGAGATTATGCTTCCGGGACCAATCACACACTGCCCACATCGGGAAATGCAGCCAACACTGGCGGAGTGACCGCAAAAACCTTTATGAAAACCATGACAACCCAGACTATTACACAAGATGGACTCCGGGAGCTGGGACCCAGAGTCGTCACTATGGCCGAAGCAGAAGAACTCAAAGCCCATGGGGAAGCAGTCCGGATCCGGTTAAAAAAGCTGAAGGGAAATATCTATGAATAACATCATCCGGAAAAATATCCTCACACTTAAACCCTATTCTTCAGCCCGGGATGAATTCAAAGGGAAGGCAGACCTTTATCTGGATGCCAATGAATCCCCCTGGGATGACGGTTCACAACTTAATCGATATCCAGATCCCATGCAGAGAGATCTGAGAAAAAAAATTGCAGAATATTTCAAAGTGGAAGAAGAAACCCTTTTCATCGGAAACGGGAGTGATGAGGCCATAGATCTCCTGATTCGTGTCACCTGTGAACCGGGTATTGACCGGATTATCCAGTTCCCGCCAACCTACGGCATGTATGAGGTCCAGGCACGGATTCAAAATGCAGACGTGAAAAATATCCTCCTGAATAAGGATTTTTCACTACCTGTAAAAGATTATCAAAGCCAGATGGATGAACATGATAAACTTACCTTTGTCTGTACACCCAACAATCCTACAGGAAATGTCTTTCCTACAGAGGATATTGAAGCATTGATTCGGACTACATCCGGGCTGATTGTCGTAGATGAAGCCTATATTGACTTTTCAAATGTTGAAAGTATGATTGGGAAAATTGGGGACTATGACCGTCTGGTAGTTTTGCGGACCTTTTCAAAGGCTTGGTCTGCAGCTGGGATCCGCCTGGGTGTAGCCATTGGAAATCCAACCGTTATATCCTATCTGAATGCCGTCAAATACCCCTATAATATCAACCGGCTCACAGCGGGAAAAGCCATCTCTCTGCTGGACGAAAAGAACACATATAAAGAAAGGCGGGAGTTGATTCAGAGAGAGAGGCAAAAAATGCGCCTTGAACTGTCAAAATTACCGGGCATTGAAACGGTATTTCCCTCGGAAGCCAATTTCCTTCTTGTCCGCGTACAGAATTCAGCAACCGTGTTGGTAAAAAAACTTGCTGACCGGGGAATCATCATCCGTAACAGGAGCTATTTGCCACGATGCAAAAACTGTGTGAGAATTACCATTGGCCGGCCGGAGGATAATAAACGCCTGCTGAATAATATGAAGGAGATCCTGATATGAAGAAAGTCCTCTTTATCGACCGGGACGGGACCCTGATCCGCGAACCGGAAGATGAACAGATTGATTCCTGGGATAAATTTGAATTTCTTCCCGGTGTCATCCGATATCTGGGATATATTGCAGAAAATATGGATTATGAACTGGTCATGGTCACCAATCAGGACGGACTTGGAACAAAGAGTTTTCCCGAGGACACCTTCTGGCCTGTCCAGAATAAAATGCTTCAGATCCTGAAAGGGGAAAGAATTGTATTCAATGAGATCTTTATTGACCGAAGTTTTCCTGAAGATAATTCACCGGCCCGTAAACCCGGTACAGCCCTGCTTATGAATTATTTGAATGGGGAGTACGACCTTAAAGCCTCATACGTCATCGGGGACCGGCAGAGTGACGCCGATCTGGCAAAGAATCTGAATGCTCATAGTATCCTGATTACTGATGAGAAGGATCTGAATGCCGATTATATCGTGTCATCCTGGAAAGAGATACCTAAAATTCTCTGTTTTGATCAGCGCAAAGCCGAAATCAGCCGTAAAACACGGGAAACGAATATTTCATTGATCCTCAATGTGGACGGAATGGGGAAAACAGATATCAACACGGGCATCGGTTTTTTAGATCATATGCTGGAGCAGGTGGCTTTTCACAGTAAAAGTGATCTTACCCTTACCGTTCAGGGCGATCTGCAGGTGGATGAACATCATACTGTGGAGGATACGGCCATTGCGTTGGGACAGGCCTTTGCAAAGGCACTGGCGGATAAAAAACAGATCAACCGCTATGGTTTTCTCCTGCCCATGGATGAATCCCTGGCCCAGGTGGCGCTGGATTTCTCCGGCCGTTCTTACTTGGTGTGGGATGTGACATTCACCCGTGAAAAGATCGGTGATATGCCTACGGAACTCTTCAAGCATTTTTTTGAGAGTTTCGTCCGTCATGCGGGGTGCACATTGAATATCAAAGCAGAGGGAGAAAATGAGCACCACATAGCCGAAGCGATTTTTAAAGCTTTTGGTAAAGTCTTGAGACAGGCTGTGGATCGCAACCCTGAGAACGCCATCACGGCCAGTACGAAAGGAGTCCTGTGAAAACCGGTATTATACGCTATTCTGCCGGCAATGTTTATTCTGTTGCCATGGCTCTGGAAAGACTGGGTGAATCGTATCAGGTGAGTGATGATCCGGAGGTTCTTCAGGCCTGTGATCGTATCATTTTTCCCGGTGTGGGAGAAGCGGTAACGGCATTGAAAGACCTTGATATGAAGGGACTTACGAAATTTATTAAAAGTTATAACCGCCCCTTTTTGGGGATTTGCCTCGGTATGCAGATCCTGTGCCGCGATACGGAGGAAAACAATGCACGGGGACTTGGAATTTTCAATCCGAAGGTGCGCAAATTCCGGGGGGATCTGAAAATTCCCCACATGGGATGGAACACTCTGCATAATATGGATTCCCTGCTTTTTTCAGGAATTCCCGAAGGAAGCAGTGTTTATTTTGTCCACAGCTATTATGCCGAACTTTCAGAGCAAAGTTCTTCCTGGTGCAATTATGGCAAGGATTTTTCCGCATCACTGGAAAAGGGGAATTACTATGGTGTACAGTTTCACCCGGAAAAAAGCGGGGAAACAGGTTCAAAAATTCTGAAAAACTTTCTGGAGAAGACATGATTATCTTACCTGCGATAGACATTATGGATGGAGAGGTTGTTCGTCTTGAAAAAGGAAATTTTTCCCGGAGAAAAAACTATGGTACCGATCCTGTATCACTGGCAAAATTTTATAAAAACGCCGGATTTTCTTATCTGCATGTAGTGGATTTGGATGCGGCAAAAACCGGCCAACCGGTAAATCAGTCTTTGATTGTTGATATTGCCAGAGAAAGTGGACTCTTTGTCGATGTGGGAGGTGGATTAAAAGAAGAAGAGGACATAGCCTTTTACCTTGAGAATGGCGTTTTTGCTGTAAATATGGGGAGTCTGGCTGTAAAAGAACCGGGCAGAACGGCAAAACTGATTCAGAAATTCGGTGGCGACAGAATCTATGTCAGTCTGGATTTACTGGGAGAAGATGTGCGTATCCATGGCTGGCAGGAAAAAGCAACGGTCAAATGGCAGGATCTTATGAAAAAGTTAATCAAAGGCGGGGCAGAAACCTTTGTGATGACCGATATCAGCCGGGACGGCATGCTCAGCGGTGTATCCGAGGACTTTTATAAGAGAATTTTGAATACTTTTCCTGATATCCGGCTCTTCGCCAGCGGAGGTGTGTCTGGTTTGGAGGATATACGTGTACTGGATCGTCTGGGTGTATACGGTGTGATAACGGGAAAAGCCCTGTTGGAAGGAAAACTGAAAACCGAAGAACTGGCGGAGTGGTTATGCTAAAAAAGCGCATTATACCGTGCCTGGATATAAAAGACGGACGGACGGTAAAGGGTATAAATTTTATTAACCTGAAGGATGCCGGTGATCCGGTAGAGCTCGCACAAGCCTATTCGGATCAGGGAGCCGATGAACTGGTCTTTCTGGATATCACCGCTACGGTGGAAAAACGAAAAACACTGGCTGAGCTGGTTCGAAATATTGCCCGGGCAATCCATATTCCATTTACTGTCGGTGGTGGAATATCTTCTGTGGAGGATGTGAATATTCTTTTGGATTCCGGTGCTGATAAAATATCAGTTAACACATCTGCCGTCAACAATCCGGAGTTAATTGACAAACTGGCAAATCGTTTTGGAAGCCAGTGTGTGGTTTTGGCTGTAGATACAAAGAGAATACATGGAACGGATATTGTTTTTATCCATGGCGGAAGGACTCCCACAGAAAGGAAAACGTTTAAATGGCTGAAAGAGGGAGTGGATCGGGGGGCAGGTGAAATTTTACTCACGTCCATGGATCACGACGGGACAAAGGATGGATTTGCCCTGGAACTCACCCGGAAAGCCTCCGCAACGGTCTCCGTGCCCGTCATTGCCAGTGGCGGTGCGGGTAATATGGAACACTTTGTACAGGTCTTCAATGAAGGCAAAGCCGACGCTGCCCTGGCGGCGTCTATCTTTCATTACGGTGAAATATCCATACCTGAATTAAAACACTATTTATCAAAACAGAATATTGAGGTCAGATTATGATTGATTTTGACAAATCGGAAGGACTCGTTCCTGCCATTATTCAGGACAGCCGGAGTGGGGTTGTTCTTATGTTGGGTTACATGAATCGTGAAGCCTATGAAAAAACAGTGAAGGAAAAGAGAGTTACCTTTTTCAGCAGAAGTCGGCAGAAATTGTGGACAAAAGGGGAGACCAGCGGAAATTTTCTGACCGTTAAGGAAATTATCACGGATTGTGATGAAGATACTCTGTTGATTAAAGTTGTTCCTGCCGGTCCTGTATGTCATACAGGGGCGGATACCTGTTTTGACGAAATCAATAAACCGGATTCACTTGAATTTTTACGATCATTGGAAACACTAATTCAGGAACGAAAAAGGGAACTCCCGGAGAAATCCTATACCACCCGTCTTTTCCGTGAAGGAATTCCGAAAATTTCACAAAAAGTGGGTGAAGAAGCCGTGGAAACCATCATTGAGGCGATGAAAGAAGATCAAGAACGCTTCAAAGAAGAGAGTGCAGACCTGATGTATCACCTTTTGGTCCTGGCTACAGCACTTGATGTCACTTTCGATGAGATAGTCGATACATTAAGAAAAAGGCATTAGCTACATTAGTTGTTAGTCGACAGTCGGCAGTGGACAGTCATCAGTCGGCAGTGGGCAGTCGGCAGTCGACAGTGGGCAGTCGGTTGACCGGACTGTGAGATTTTGCTGATCTTAAGATGAGATTATAAGAAAGATGGAATATATGATTTCGATTAGGTAGCACCCCCCACCCCGGGGGTAAAATACACCAGAAACCGACAGAAGTCAAGATAATATTGTTAATCATATATGTGTTATTTCGAATTATTTAATGGATTAAATAAAGTCTTCATTTAGACATTGCGGCAATCATATCAAGATATCAGCTTATGAAAGATAATGGATTTGTACGATGCGCAGCAGCGCTTGAAAGCCGCGCAGCGGCGTTTAATAATTCAAGCGGCACTTCGTGCCGTTCAATGGCTTCGCTGCGCTAAGCATTCCAGCACTGTTTCGCAGTGTTCAAAAAAGAAGTCCAGTCACCTGTTGAAATCTGCAAAGCTGGGATTGAAGACCGAACGCAGTGAGATCCTTGAACGCTGCGCAGCAGCGTTTGAAAGCCGCGTAGCGGCTATTGAACTCATGAACCCATGAGCCCTTGAACTCATGAACCCATGAACCCCTGAGCCCATGAGCCCAATAATCTAAAACCAGGACAATCTGTACAATGCATCCACCCGCATTTTCAGTCTGTTATGGTTTTTTTCCAGGTCATGGGATAATTCTTTGATTCGGTCGGCATATTTTTCAAGTTCATCCGCTTGTGCTTCGATATCGGAGGATTTGACTTCGATATCCTCCTCAAAATCTTCGGCATCATAGAAGGGACTCAGCATCCTTAAAACCCCTGCAGCAGCTGCGATACCGATTTTTCCGGCTTCTTTGCCTATATCCGAAGCTTTATCAACCAGGATTTCAATTTCTTTTTCCATACTATCACACAGATCATAGTATTCTGTTACCAGATTTATTTCATACGGATTCAGTTTAATTTCCTGATCATTGATCAACAGCTTACCATTTTTATAAATCTTGACATCTTCCTGAGTTCTGGTTTCAGAATATATCCGAACATATTCAGGATGAATGGAAAATCGAAGATCTTTATTGGAATCGATCAGGTTTATATCATCCAAATCATGAATATGTACAGCTCCCAGAGCCAGGGGTAAGCATAACATGAAAAGTATTGATGTGATTTTTTTCATTTTTTATCTCCTTTTTTCATATAAGAGCTCATTAATTGAATAATCGTTGTCTTTTTAATATAAAAATCTTTGAAAAAAAATTCTCTTTCAATAAATTAACCATACAGTTAAACCATACGGTTAAAAGGGAGGTATCATGCCGGGGTCACACACTAAATCAGCTATTTTAAATGCAGCACAGAATGTTTTTATGATGAAGGGATATGATGGTGCACGGATGCAGGAAATTGCTGACAAAGCCGGGATTAACAAAGCCATGCTCCATTATTATTATCATACGAAATATGAGCTTTTCAAAGAAGTGTTCTATCATATCATGGACCTGTTTTTACCTGTGATTCTAAAAACAGTGGAAGAGAAGATTTCCATGAGGGACAAGATTAATATTATAGTGGACAGCTATATGAATTTCTTTAGTGAATATACTTTCATTCCTGCATTTATCATGAGGGAAATGACGCAAAAACCCGACTGGTTCACCCAATATTTAAAATCACATGGTGTAAATCCACCGGAAATCTTTCATAATCTCAAAGAGAAATCAACATCCACTATGGATACTGTAGACATGGAACATCTGATTGTGAATATCCTGTCACTTTGTATTTTTCCTGTCGCAGCCACGCCAGTATTAAAAGAAATGCTATTTGATAATCGTGAAACTGAATGGGAACGCTTTATCAAGGAACGAAAACAGGTTATTAAGGAGGTCTTATTCAATGCCTATAATTTGTAATAATCTAATTAAAACAATTCTATGCCTGACAGGAGTAGTATTCATCCAATCCTGTTCAGAAGAACCCAATAAATTTGATGCCCAGGGAAACTTTGAAACAGAAGAGATCCATGTATCGGCTCAGGAAAGCGGAATTCTCCTGTGGAGTTCTATAAGGGAAGGAGAAAAACTGTTTCAAGGGGATACCGTGGGATTAATAGATACCATGATGTTTCATCTCACAAAAGAGCAGCTTCTGGCACAAAGTGAACTTATTGATTTTAAGCATCGATCGATTGATGCAGAGAAAGAAGTCCTACTTGCACAGTTAAAACCTTTAAAAAACGATTTAAAGCGGATGAAAGCTTTGTATGAATCGGATGCTGCGACCAAACAGGAATTGGATCATGTGCAGGGTAAAGTTGAAACACTTATGAAACAGTTGGAAGCATTGGATGTGAAAGAAGACGGGATCAGCCATGAAAAAGCTGTTGTGGGAAAACAGATACAACAGGCAGACTTTCATCTTCATCAATGTCATATTATAAATCCAGTGAATGGTACAATCTTAACCCGTTATATTCAAGCAGGTGAATTGGTTCAACCCGGCAGATATTTATATACAATCGCACCACTGGATCCGCTAACTCTCCGGGTTTATATCAGTGGAGTTCAGCTATCAGAAATCAGGATTGGTGATACCGTCACAGTAATGACGGATTCCAAAAATGGATATCAAACTCATGAGGGAATTGTCCGGTGGATTTCATCTGAAGCGGAATTTACACCCCGTCAGATTCAAACACGGGAAGAACGCGTCCACTTGGTCTATGCTGTTAAAATTGATGTACCCAACCCAAATGGAATTTTTAAAACGGGTATGCCGGCAGAGGTAATTTTTTAGGATATGATAGCGCTCAGAAATGTCACGAAATCGTTTGGCGAAATCCTTGCCTTAAAATCTATAAATCTATCGGTCTGTAAAGGTAAGCTTCATGGTCTTATTGGTCCGGATGGCGCAGGAAAAACGACACTATTCCGTATATTGACGACGCTTTATCTTCCGGACAGTGGCCATGTAACCATTGATGGAATGGATGTTGTTAAATCCTACAAGAAAATCCGTCGCATTCTTGGATATATGCCTGGAAAATTTTCTTTATACCCAGATTTGACAGTAGAAGAAAACCTCAAATTTTTTGCAGCTGTATTCAACGTTCGGATTGAAGAGAATTATGAGTTAATCCGGCCCATTTATTCTCAAATTGAACCTTTTAAAAAACGCCGTGCAGGGGCATTATCGGGAGGGATGAAACAAAAGCTGGCCCTATCTTGTGCACTCATTCATAAGCCTGAAATTTTACTGCTGGATGAACCCACAACAGGTGTTGACGCCGTCTCGCGCAGAGAATTTTGGAATATGCTGGATCATTTGATTTCTTTGGGATTAACCATCCTCGTTTCGACTCCTTACATGGATGAAGCGGCCCGATGCCATAAAATTTCACTCATTCATGAAGGTGACATTTTCAAAACGGGATCTCCCCATATGATTGTTAAGGCATTTCATCGTCCACTTTATTCATTGAAGACAGCCCACCGATTGCACATGCTTACGTATTTAAGAAAAAGGGAGGAAGTCTATCTTGCTTATCCCAGTGGCCAATCCATTCATTTCAGCCTTCATCAATCACAGAAGAATATTGAGAAAATCATTCAATCATCGGGTATTTCCTATACGCACTTAAGTCCGAAGCCTGCTGATATTGAAGATTTTTTTATGGAAAGGATGGGTGGTCATGCAGAGTGAACCTATCATTTCCGTAAAAAATCTCACAAAAAAATTTGGACATTTTACTGCAAATGATGCATTGACTTTTAATGTCTACCCGGGAGAAATATTTGGTTTCCTCGGGGCTAATGGTGCAGGGAAAACAACGGCCATGAGAATCTTATGTGGTTTATCAAAACCGACGGGGGGAGATGCTTATGTTGCAGGCTATTCGGTAAAAAAATCATCTGAAGCAATTAAAAAACGCATTGGGTATATGAGTCAGAAATTTTCCTTATATGAGGATTTGACAGTAGAAGAAAATATCCGGTTTTATGGGGGTATTTACGGTTTAAAAAGAAAAGATATCATGAATAGGATGGAAGAATTATTGGATCGTCTTGGGATTCAATCCATACGCCATCAGATCATCCGGTCTGTTCCTACAGGATGGCGACAAAAGCTGGCTTTTTCCATTGCTATCCTGCATAAGCCTGTTATTGTATTTCTGGATGAACCGACAGGTGGTGTAGATCCGGCAGCACGGCGTCAGTTCTGGGAACTCATCTATGAAGCCGCAGATAATGGAATCACTGTTTTTTTCACGACCCACTATATGGATGAGGCTGAATATTGTGACCGGGTATGTATTATGACTGAAGGGAGAATTGTGGCCCTGGATACCCCTGATAACCTGATAAAGTGGCATCAATGCAATACAATCGAAGATGTCTTTATCAAACTTGCCAGGAATCGTGAATAAATGAGACGATTTATAGGTTTTCTGAAAAAAGAATTTCTCCACATTTTTCGTGACTCACGGACCCTTGTGGTCCTGTTTGGAATTCCGATTGCACAACTTCTGATTTTTGGATTTGTTATCGTGAACGATATCAAGCATATTGATGTGTTAGTTATAGATCATTCAGGTGATGAAGTGACACAAGATATGATTCAAAAGTTATCAGGCAACCCCTATTTTAATATTGTTTCCAATCGAAACGATGAACGGTATGAAGATTTGTTTAAAAAAGGAACCATTCAGGAAGTGCTTGTTTTCGAAAAACAATTTGCTCGGAATTACATCCAGGGAAATCCGGCAACTGTCCAATTGCTGGCAGATGGATCAGAACCGAATACAGCACATCTGATTGTCAATTATACCCAGGGTGTCCTTCAGTCATATCTCTCCAATTCCTATTCTGACCAGTCAATTCCCGGTTTTTATGTCCGGATGTTTTATAATGAGGAGCTTCGGAGTCCCCATGTGTTTGTCCCCGGGACCATGGCTTTAATTCTGATGCTCATATCCGCCATGATGACATCCATCTCCATAACCCGGGAAAAGGAAATGGGTTCAATGGAAATTCTGCTGGCATCACCCATGAGACCTGCCCAGATCATTGCAGGAAAAGTCCTGCCCTACTTACTATTATCAGTAATCAATGCCGTGATTATAATTGCCCTTGGTTTTTATGTTTTTCACGTGCCTATTGAGGGAAGTCTCATCCTTCTATTGGCAGAATCTATATTATTTATTGCCATGGCTCTGGCTTTGGGAATCATGATCTCAGCCGTATCGCCTAATCAGCAGGTTGCCATGATGATATCGATGTTTGCTCTGATGATGCCAACAATGCTTTTATCGGGATTTATTTTCCCAATCGACAGCATGCCCATCCCGCTTCAGTGGTTTAGCATTTTAATGCCACCCCGATGGTTTATTGTCATTCTGAAACGCATCATGTTGAAAGGGGTCAGCTTTACGTATGTCTGGAAAGAAACAGCCATAATTTCTGGTATGTTTATTTTCTTTCTTGTCGTGAGTATCCGGAAATTTAAAATCAGGCTGGAATAGAAGATGAGACAACTGCTCACATTGATACGGAAGGAATTCATACAGATATTTCGCAATCGTACGATATTGCCCATTATTTTTCTTATGCCATTGCTTCAAATGGCTGTCCTGGTATTTGCCGCGACTTTTGACCTGAAACATATTGACATTGCCGTGGTAGATCCCAGACCAACTCAGTCATCCCGGCAGATTATTGCTTCATTACAAGGCAACCCGCTATACTCTGTCAACACATTTACCCATGTGGCAGATGCTGAAAAGTATTTTCTCATGGATGAAAAAGATCTCATTCTTGTCTTTCCCATCCACTTTGAAAAAAAGACGTTTGATAAGGGTTTTGAGGTTCAGATTTTAGCTGATGCAGTTAACAGCCGGAGTGCCCAACTGGCAGTCGCCTATTTACAGGAAACGCTAATAAAACATGTCCCCGGAATTTTTATGAATGTTTCCGGATTGTCAGAAAGAACAACGCAAAAAGCCCGGATAAATGTGATTCCCCGCTATCTATATAATCCTGATTTGGATTATAAGCAATATATGTTTCCCGGGTTGATTGTGGTGGTAACCTCAGCTGTTGGAATTTTCCTGACAGCCTTCAATATTGTCAGGGAAAAAGAAGTCGGTACGATTGAACAAGTAAATGTGAGTCCTATCCATAAAACAGTCTTTATTGTAGGGAAACTGATTCCTTTTTGGATTATTGCCATATTTGAAATGTCCTTTGGATTGCTCATCGGACATTTATTTTATGATATAACCGTTGCAGGCCCACTGGGAGATTTGTTCATTTTTACCGTAGCATATTTATTGTTGGGATTGGGACTTGGGCTTTTACTCAGCACATTTGCTCATACACAACAACAGGTGATGTTTCTAAGCTGGTTTTTTATGATGATTTTTATTTTGATGAGTGGACTCTTTACATCCATTGAAAGCATGCCCCTTTGGGCTCAAAAAGCAAATATTTTAAACCCAATGGCCCACTTTATGAAGGTCATCCGAATGATCATGTTAAAAGGGTCCACTCTATCAGATGTCCTCCGGACCTTTCTTTTTATTCTGGGCTATGCCTTTGTCGTCCTATTGGCAGCTGTTATCAGGTACCGTAAAAATGAGTGATAAGGGATGGGTCGGATAGCTAAGGATCGGTTTTCAGGCTGTCCTGACTAAAATCCAGGGCGGCAGAATTGATACAATAACGCAATCCTGTCTTGCCGGGTCCATCCTCAAAAACATGACCTAAATGGGCATCACATTGGGCACATTTCACCTCTGTCCGCTGCAACCCATATCTGAAATCAGTTTTGGTCTTAATATTTTCTGACTTTAACACATCGGTAAAACTGGGCCATCCGGAACCTGAATCATATTTTGTTTCCGACGAAAACAAAGGATTTCCACAAACTATGCAGACATAGGTTCCCTCTTCCTTATTGTAAAGATATTTTCCCGAAAAGGGTGGTTCAGTACCGCATTCTACAGCAACATGATAGGACTCAGGTGACAAATTTTTGTATAATTTCTGTTTATCTTGATCACTCATATTTTCTCCTGATACAACAGCATTGGCCATCAGAATTATGATCGCAATAGCTGTCAGTTTTGATAGATTCATGTAATACCTCACATTGAACAGTAGATATTAGAAAATATTATTGCCTGATTGTTACAAAATCACGATTTATATCATCACAGCCCAATCAACTCTCAACTCTAAACTCCAACTCAATACTCAGCACTCATCACTCATCACTCTTTCAAAAATATTTACCGCTCTTTCTGTCATTTCATCATCGATATGCAAGTGAAATACAGCCCGTAAACGTGTCGGGGAGACGGGAAGAATATCCAGACCGAATTTCATGAGTTTGTGGTGTAATTCTGCAGCAGGAATAGATAGTACATCAATCATGACGATATTTGTCTGGACTGTTTCAAGATTCACGGCCAATCCTCTCATTTGGGCCAGTTCATTGGCAAAAAATGCCGCCCGGGCGTGATCTTCAATCAGTCTGTCGATATGGTATTCAAAGGCATACTCTGCCGCTGCAGCTAAATATCCCGATTGACGCATACCACCACCAAAAACTTTTCGCCAGCGTTTCGCTTTATGAATGAATTCAGCCGATCCCAAAAGCATACTGCCAACGGGTGCCCCCAATCCCTTGCTGAAACAGACGGACACAGATTCAAAATACTGCGCATATTCCTGTAGTGGAATATGTGTTGCCACATGGGCATTCCAGATCCGGGCTCCGTCCAGATGCATGGGGAGTTCATATTTATCGGCAATTTTTCGGATATCCTGAATATTTTTCATGGGGATGATGGTTCCGCCCCCCCGGTTATGTGTATTTTCCAGCTCAATCAGTGCGGTTGGCGCGTGATGCACATTATCATCAAAACGGAGATTTTCTTCAACATATTCCGGATCCATAATTCCGTAATTACCTTTGACCGGCCGGATTTGTACACCGGATAACACGGCAGGTCCACCTCCTTCAAAGTTGAAAATATGGGCACCCATTTCACAAATGATTTCCTGCCCCGGCTGAGTATGAGTCCTGATGGCAATTTGGTTGCTCATAGTACCGCTGGGAACAAACAAACCGGCTTCCTTGCCAAATCGTTCGGAAACTTTTTTCTGGAGACGGATAACCGTGGGATCGTCACCCAGCACATCATCACCTACTTCTGCTTTCATCATGGCATTTACCATAGCAGGTGTGGGTTTTGTTATCGTGTCACTTCGTAAATCGATACGTTTCATGTAGTCTCCGTCATTTGTTTAAAATTCTCAAAGGACATCTCTCTCAGTACTTTTAACGAGGGAGGCTTACCTGCGTCATACCAGTGACTTACATCATGTTCAAAAGCAAAGATTTTATGCTTGTTTGACAGATGTAAGAACCAGGGAATCACTGAAAAGACGTCTTCTTCCGGAACGTGATTCAGTAATTCCGGGGACATTGAATATATCCCACTGAATGCCCGGGCTTTCAATGGATTTCTTGTATTGCCTATGATGAGTCTTTCATCTGTGTTCCTGTTTTCCCAGCCACAGAGTTTCATGGACTGATCCAGCAAGAGGTATCGACTTGATTTCCTGTCAGACACCAGAAGCAATGCATCCAAATCTTGTGAAATACTATATTCCATAAAAGACGATACATTGAAATCCGAAAAGATATCCACATTATGAACAAGGACATGAGAAAAATTTTCCAGAATAGGTCTTGCTTTTTTTAAAGCCCCGCCTGTATCCAACAGTCTATCTTTTTCAAGCGACATATGGATACGAATATCCGAATTAGATATTTGATATTCAGAAAGCCAGGCTATGAGTTTATCGGCATGGTGGTGGATATTGATGACAAAATCTGTGATACCTGCAGCACTTATCTTTTTTAAAATCCAAAAAATCATGGGTTTCCCTTGGACTTCAACAAGTGCCTTGGGAATATCTTTTGTTTCGTCTTTAAGCCGTTTTCCCAGACCGGCAGCCGGAATAAAGGCTATGTTTCGTTGTGTATCCATGATTCCTGATCCCGGTGATTCAGAATAACATTCAAATCATATTTATCCAACAGATGGCGGGCAAGGGCTTCAGCACAATAAACTGACCGGTGTTGACCTCCGGTACACCCAAAATTTACCTGCAGATGAGAAAAATGACGTTCGATATAGGATTCGACTGTTTGATCCACGATTTGATACACGTTTATCAGAAAATCATCCATTTCACTTTCCTTATTAAAAAAGCGGATGACTTCTTCATCTTTTCCGGTCAGTGATTTGTATTCATCATAGCGTCCCGGATTGTGAATTCCCCGGCAGTCAAAAACAAATCCTCCACCGTGTCCATGTGGATCCTCCGGTAATCCCCTGTGATAAGAAAAACTATTAATCGTGACGGTTAAATCTGATTTTTCCAAATTCTTTGTATATTTTTTCAGTGCTTTGGATTCAAGCATGTCTTCCAGAACATGTAAAAGGGTGGGGAGTTGTATGGGCCAGTCCACATTTTTCAATAGCCATTCCACGTTTTTCAGGGCATAAGGAATACTTTGAAGGAAGTGTCGTTTTCTCTCATAGAATCCTCGATACCCGTACGAACCCATTGCCTGCATAATCCGGATCAGGACATAACCATAATAATATTCGATAAAAGCATCCCGGTTTACAGGAAGATACTGTTCCAGTTGATCCAGGTAATATTCCAGGAGATATGACCGGATATCATAGGGGATATCTGCCTTCCCATCCCATAACAGAGAGGCAAGGTCATATTGAAGTGCCCCTTTTCGACCTCCCTGGTAATCAATAAACCAGGGATCCAGAGAATCTCCTCTGAGCATGATATTCCGGGATTGAAAGTCCCGGTAGAGAAAATAATCACAATCCACCTGCAGGAGAAAACCGGACAAGCGGTTAAAATCATCCTCCAAAAGTTGTTCATCAAAGGGGATATGCGCCAATTTTAAAAAGTAATACTTAAAATAAGACATATCCCACATCATAGATTGCTTATCAAAACTGTCACGTGGATAACAAACGCTGAAATCCAAACCGGATCGTCCTTCAATTTGAAAGCGGGGCAGGATTTCCAGAATTTTTTTATACACATTAATCAGTGTCCGTGGAAATATCTGAGATGTACGGACCTGGCGGGAATATCCAAAAAGAGTCAGATCCCCCAAATCCTCCAACAAATAACAATTGTTTTTTAGATCTTCACTGTACAGCTTTGGAACCGGAAAGTCTTTTTTCCTGAAGTGCTTGGTAAAGCTTAAAAAAGCAAGATTTTCTTTTTTATCCGGATTCGTTGCAGCAATATAGGTCTGTCCCGAATCATCAGACAAACGATAATAATGCCGGTCTGATCCGGAACGAGGAAGCGGAGAAACCGATCTGGGATATTCTCCCGAAAAATGCTTAAAGAGTTCCGACACCCGTTCCGTATCTTTCATCAAAATCCTTTCAATACATGTTTAAGTGAATTTAAAGAAAAGGGGATGAACTTCAAAACAGCTTCCTTACTCTAAGAATTCAAACAGTGGATAGTCGGCAGTTATTAGTCGACAGTCATCAGTCGGCAATTGGCAGTGACAAGGGTATTGGGGAGATTGGGGGATTGATTTGATTGATTCGATTGATTCGATTGGACCACTTGTCACGCGTCACGCGTTACTCGTCACTTTTTCAGTCGAAAGTTGGAAACTGTACCAACCCCTGAACTCATGAACCCCTGAACCCCTGAACCCTTGAACTCATTATTCCTTGAGTTCATCAAAAATTTCACCTATATTTTCCCGCTTTTTGACGTGCGGGTGTAGTTCAATGGCAGAACACCAGCTTCCCAAGCTGGATACGAGGGTTCGATTCCCTTCACCCGCTCTGTTCCATTTCTTGATGTTTAAATGAAAAGTATATAAATTTCTATCGGTTATCTAAACCATATCATTAAAGGATTATTGAAAATGAAAAAAAATCATATCATTATTCTTTTGATCAGTCTTGGTCTGATAGGACTGATTTTTCTCTTATGGTGGTATATCATACGGGAAACCTGAAAATATATCGGATAAGAGCTTGAAATGAATGTCAGATGACTTAAATGCTGGCTTCCAGTGATGGCGAATAAATTCCTGCCTGCCAATTATTTTAAATCCATTCAAATAAGTATTCAAAATGTAGACGATGAATAAAGAATCTTCCAACTCTCTTATATACCGGGATACATACAATTATGACCTGCCGGAAGAACTGATTGCCCAGTATCCGCTTAAAGACAGGGATCATTCCAGGCTTTTAGTGTTGAAGAGAGATACCGGTCATATTGAGCACAAGACCTTTGATCATTTGCCTGATTTACTTCAACCCGGTGATTTACTTGTGTTTAATGAGACAAAAGTCATTTCTGCCCGCCTGAAAGGACATAAAACGACTGGAGGAAAAGCTGAAATATTTCTGCTGAATCAAAAAGATGAATGCCATTGGGAATGTCTTGTTAAGCCGGGACGCCGTTTGCGTCCGGGGACAGCTGTTACTTTTTCCGATACGTTCAAAGCGGAAATTAAGGATGTCCTGGAAGAAGGGGGGAGGCTCGTTAAATTTATCTGGGAAGGTGATTTTTGGAATACCCTTGAGGAACATGGCCAGATCCCCCTTCCACCTTATGTCCACCGGGAACCGGAACCTTCAGATAAAGATCATTACCAGACTGTATATGCCCGTACATACGGTTCGGTGGCTGCCCATACAGCCGGACTTCATTTTACACCGGAAATCTTGGATAAATTATCAATGAAAGGCGTAGAAACAGCTTTTGTCAATCTCCGTGTCGGGTTGGGCACATTTAGACCGGTAAAAACAAAACGTATCGATCAACATACCATGCATCGCGAGTATTGTGAAATTCCCATACATACGGCGAATACTGTAAATCAAGCTCTGAATGAAGGCAGGCGTGTTATCGCTGTCGGAACCACCTCCACCCGAACCCTGGAAAGTTTTGCAGAAAATGGAAGAGTGAAGTCCGGTGGACATTTCACGGACATTTTTATCTATCCTGGCGGAAGACCTATTCAAATCATCAACGGCCTGATTACCAATTTCCACATGCCCAAATCCACACTCCTGATGCTTGTATCTGCCTTTGCCGGGTACGAAAACATTATGAATGCTTATAATATCGCTGTTCAAAAGAAATATCGTTTTTTCAGTTATGGCGATGCGATGATGATACTTTAAGAGTTATGAGTGTTGAGGGGAGAGTAGTGAGTTGGAGTTTTGAGTTGAGAGTTGTTGAGAGTTATTGAGAGTTATTGAGAGGATAAAAACCAATATGATTTAATATAATAAATAGTGTTAATTTATCATTGTAAAAAACCAACTATTGTTTTACAGAATGTGTTGTTTAAAAAAAAGCAATTGATTACTTTTATTATATCATTACTTATCAAAAATTATCATGTATGACAAAATGATGATTAAGCTTAAGGAGTTCACGGGATGAAAGGTTTAAAGATATTCCTCATCATACTAACCCTTGTTATTGTATCATGTGATTGGTTTATGAATGAGCCGCCAACGTGTATCATAACCAATCCTCTGGACAGTATGACGTATGAAATAGGGGAAGTTCTGCCTGTTTCTGTTGAGGCGGAGGATCCGGATGGTAAAGTAGTCGGGGTTCAATACTATATTAACAATGTTGCAATTACATCACTGGATTCATTCCCATGGACCTATTCGTGGAATACGATGGGGGAAGATGAGGCATCCTATACGATTAAAGCTATTGCCTATGATAACGATGATGATTCAAAATCAGACGAAATCACGATTTTCCTTGAAAACAGTGCACCTGTTGCTTTTTTTACTGTGGATTCTACGCATGGACATACTCAATCAGTCTTTCGTTTTGACGCAACCAAAACTTATGATGCCTCTGATGATTCCTCGACATTGATGATTCGGTGGGACTGGACAAATGACGGGACATGGGACACCAACTATTCCACAGAAAGGATAGTGACTCATCAATATGAAAATCCGGGGACATATACAATCCGGATGGAAGTCAAAGACAGTTATGATCTGATCTCGCAAATGTCATTAATTATCCATGTGGAACCCTATAATTCAGCTCCCACTGCTAAATTTTATTTTACTCCCGAAGCCCCGGAAATGGAGACGGAAGTAACCTTCGACGCGTCTGAAAGCTTTGACCTGGAAGATGATGCACAATCCCTGGAGGTTCGATGGGATTTTGAAAACGACGGGACCTGGGATACGGGATATTTAAATACGAAAATAAAAAAATACACCTATTCTGAAGAGGGATCATACATAGTCAAACTGGAAGTCAGGGATTCCGGTGGTTTAACAGATGTATTAAACAAAGAAATTACGGTTCTTTATAAAAATCAATCTCCGACAGCTGTTATTGAATGTACACCGCCTTATGGGGATACACAGACCCTTTTCACGTTTTCTGCTGCAAAGTGCCAGGATTTCGAGGATGATACGAGTGAATTAGAAGTCCGTTGGGACTGGGAAAGTGATGGGGAATGGGATACGGGGTTTGACACACAGAAAACAATCACACATCGGTACTCAAAACAGGGAACATTTACTGTCACGGTTGAGGTACGGGATACGGAAGAATTATCATCCACAGCCACAAAAGATGTTTTTGTTTCGGATTACAATTCCGCACCCACAGCCAAATTCACGATTTCACCTGAAACAGGGGATACAGAAACACTATTTACGTTTGATGCATCACCCTCTTTTGATCCTCAGGAACAAACGTCTGCACTGCAGGTCCGTTGGGATTGGGAAAGTGACGGTGAATGGGATACGGGATATTCACAGACCAAAACCATTACCCACCAGTTTCCTGAAGCCGGATCATACAGGATTAAAATGGAGGTAATCGATAATGGCGAATTGACAGACACTATTTCACATGTTTTAACGGTTAACTATAAAAACGAAACACCCACTGCTTTATTCGTGCATACACCGGAGCATGGAACAACTGAAACCCTATTTCATTTCGATGCATCATCGAGTCATGATGTAGAAGATGCTTCTTCTGAATTACAGGTCCGTTGGGATTGGGAAAATGATGGGAACTGGGACACAGGGTATTCCACAACAAAAACAGTAACACACTCATTTGATGAAAGTTCTACTTATACCGTTCGACTTGAAGTAAAAGATACAGATGGAGGAATAGGAACTGCCGAAAAAGATATTTTTGTGGCAGATTACAATTCTGCACCTTCAGCGCGTTTTACTTTTACACCTGAATCAGGAAATACTGAAACTGTTTTTACATTTGACGCATCAACCTCATTTGATTTGGAAGAAACCTCAACAAATCTGCGGGTCCGTTGGGATTGGGAAAATGATGGCACATGGGATACGGGATATTCTACTACAAAAACCGCAACCCATCAGTTTAATGAGAGTGGAAGTTACTCTGTGAAACTGGAAGTTCAAGATTCAGGTGGTTTGACATCAACCGTCGTAAAAGGAGTAGCTGTTTCACACAAAAATACGGCTCCTGTAGCCATATTGAAAGGGACTCCCAATTATGGAACGACAGAAACTGTATTTACTTTTGATGTATCAGAAAGTTCTGATTTAGAAGATGATTTGGCAAATTTAATAGTTCGTTGGGACTGGGAAAACGATGGCAACTGGGATACGGGTTTTGATACCAGCAAGACGATCACCTATAGTTTTACAAAAGAAGGCAACTATACTGTAAAAGTTGAAGTCCGAGATACAGAAGAATTATCCGGATTTGATACGAAGGAAATTTTTATTTCACAGTTAAATACTGCCCCTTCAGCACGATTTGATGTTCATCCATCATCGGGAGATACTGAGACACAATTTACTTTTGATGCATCAGAGAGTTATGATAACGAAGAACAGGATGAATATCTTCAGGTACGCTGGGATTGGGAAAATGATGGAATCTGGGATACGGGTTATTCAACTCAAAAAATAGCGACACATCGTTATGATTCAGCAGGTACATATAAGATCCTCATGGAAATAAGAGACAGTGGGGAATTGACCGATACCGTCAGTCATCAATTAACGGTAATCTACAAAAACACGCCACCGACAGCTGTATTTCAGGCTATTCCAAGCTTTGGCAATACAGAAACCCTCTTTACCTTTGATGCATCCGCTTCGTCTGATATAGAGGATAGTCCCCAGGATTTATACATTCGTTGGGATTTTGAAAATGATGGGATATGGAACACGGATTTTGATACATCAAAAACGATAGTGCATCAATTTCCTGTTGGAGGTACGTTTTCTGTAAAATTGGAAGTGATTGATACCGAAGGACTTACAGATTCACATGTAAAAGAGATTATCGTGGCTAATATCAATTCGGAACCAACTGCAATTGCCGAGGTAATCCCCTTGGTTGGCAATACACGAACCGATTTTTCATTTGACGCATCCAAAAGTTATGATAAAGAAGATGCATCAGAATTTTTACAGGTCCGATGGGATTTTGATGATGATAATGAATGGGATACAGAATACACAACAAATAAAATAAGCCAATTTAGATTTGCAGTTGCTGATACGTATCAAACAAGGTTACGGGTCAGAGACCGGGGGGGACTGACAAAAGATACATTGATCCATGTAATCGTTGAAGAATATGTGAATACAGCACCTGTCGCTGTGTTTTCGATCGATCCAACAGCCGGACCGCCAGAAACACTGTTTCATTTTGATGCAACATCCAGTTATGATCATGAAGATGATATTAACAATATCCAGGTCCGTTGGGACTGGGAAAATGATGGCACATGGGATACGGGATATTCATATAAAAAAACGGCAAGTCATTTATATGGTAGTGACGGCACATATATTATTAAATTGGAAGTCCGGGATAGTGAAGGGTTATCGAGTACAAAAGAAGGAACTGTTGTTGTTTCATCTACCAATCAGACGCCGGTAGCAGTCATCAATAGTGATGCCACCAGTGGGGACACGGAGACGGTGTTCACCTTTGATGCGTCGGGCTCCTCAGATGCAGAAGACGCGCTGGCGGATCTTGAGGTTCGCTGGGATTATGACAGTGACGGGGAATGGGATACCGGTTACAGCACCAGTAAGACGGTCACCCATACGTTTACGACGGCGGGAAATTACACGGTGACCCTGGAAGTGCGGGATACCGAGGGGGCGACGGATCAGGCGATGATGGATATTTATGTGGACATTGCAAATACTTCACCAACAGCCGTCTTTACTTCCAACTATAGCACAGGCACAACCGAAACTGTTTTTACCTTTGATGCCTCAGGTTCTTCAGATGCTGAAGATGCTGTGTCATCTTTGGAAGTCCGTTGGGACTGGGAAGGTGATGGTACTTTTGATACACCTTACCATTCCATAAATGAGACGATGGATCATCGCTTCACTTCAGCCGGAACCTATCAAGTGACAGCACGGGTAAAAGACAGCGGCGGCTTAACTGACGATGCCACAATCAGCTATACGATTACCGAATATACCAATAATCCGCCGTCAGCCGGTTTTACCGTTACCCCGGAATCAGGATATACCAGTACTGTTTTTGAGTTTGATGCATCAAATTCAAGCGATCTGGAAGATGGACAAAATCTGCTCTACATCTGGGATTGGGATAATGATGGAAATTGGGACACAGATACATTATCCACACATTCAACAACCCATAAATATGATAATTCTAGCTCCTATATTGTTAAACTGCTTGTCATAGATTCTCATGGATTAACCGATGAAGCAACAGGCACAGTTCATGTATCAACGACTGTGTATTATGCCCCTACAGCCATTTTTTCAGTAAGCTCTACTACAATAAATGCAGGTGATACATTAACTGTTGATGCTTCAGAGTCTTTTGATACCTTTAACGGAGAATATACGCTGCGATACAGATGGGATTGGGAAGATGATGGTACATGGGATACAGGTTATGAATCCAATGCAGTAAGAAAACATGTTTATGAAATCGCGGGAAACAAAACAATCCGCCTGGAAGTGATTGACGATGATGATCAGATTGATACGACAACCGAAACAGTCACTGTTAATCCATAGATTAAAACCATAGAGAAAAAAAAGAGTCCTGATGTCAGGACTCTTTTTTTTATTATCATCTAAAGAAAATTAATCATAAGGATTCGGGTCTTCAATACCCGCCTCTGTCCGGGTAAAACGTAAGATTCTTTGATTCCCATTATCCGAGACATATAACACTTCATTATAAAAAGCCAATGCCTTTGGTGCATCGAGGAGATCATGATAGGAAACCTGGACCAATGTATCCCTCAGAATCATTTCATTATCTATCCAGGTTGTATCTGTTTCTTTGATCCATTCCTCACGGATTGCGACAAATTTTTGAAATTCGCCCTGGGGACTGAATTTTAAAACAGCATTTTGGGTTGAATCGAGGACAAATATGGCACCGTCATCACCAACGACTGCATCCATGGGGGATTTAAAACGTCCTAAATCCATGATATCATCTGTACCGAAGGTAAAAGCAGTGGTATACATACCTGTCCGAAGTTTATGGAAACCGAAGTAATCACCAAACTGTGTATATAATAAATTGCCGTTTTCATCACTATACAAGCTGTTTGGTTCTGAAATAGTCCCAGCACCTGTTCCATCTGATGCCAAAAGATTATCATAGACCCCTTTAAAATGCCAGATGAAGAAACCATTGCTCAACTTTAGCAAATAGGTGGGAACCAGTTTGAAATTAATCAGCCTGTTGTTCAATGAATCCATTACAGCGATATGACGGGATTCTACACTTTCATCTGCCACTGCGATAAATGATTTGGTTAAAGAAGCATAAACAGGATTATTTCCCAAAACACTTCCATCTATAGGATCTATGGTGGCTTCACGATTTGATTGATCGCGTGATGCATAAAGTGGGACAATGCTTAAGAGAGAATCTATCAAAGCCGGATCTGTATTTAGTACTTCACTGTGATCAAGACGGGTGTATCCTTCTGTAAACTCACCAATGTATGGGTCTTCTGTCACAATTTCTCCATCCACACGGTAATCAAAGGATGTCACAATACCTTCAACCCCTGCCATGTTTAAATACTGGAACCAGGCATAAACCGTGTCGCTTCTGTTTGTAAAATAAAGGATAAAACGGTCATCCACTGCAACTGAGACCGGTGAGAGGGGGGACCCGTGAAATGAAAGTTGCCGGAGTGATTCATAAATCCCTGTTTCCCGTTTGCCGCTGGGACGAACAACAGAGATCCGATGATTCACAGGGTCTGCAAAATATAGTCGCCCGTCTTCTGTAGTTTCCATGTCTGATAGTGAACTGATACCCAGCTCACTGAAAGCCCATCGGGGCGTAATTTCTATAAATGCATCTTTATCTTCAGATATTCCTGTGGGATTGCCATTCCCGGTGCTGGGTAATTCCATGGTTTCAATGCATGAGGTCAAGATGAGCAGAGGAAATAAGAATGATATTCGTTTTAAATGTCTCATTATCCGTCCTAGAAATTGTAAGATATCTGAAATTGTTGTGTCGGGTTCAAATATTCATTATCCCTGTATGCATAATCAATCCTCAGGGATTGTCCCCATTTTTCCGCTTTAAAACCCAATCCAAAAGAGAAGGGATTATGATCTTCATTTGTGTCAAAGCCTGCCCTGAGAACCAACGTTTTCAAGAGGGTTATTTCGGAGCCGAATGCAAAATATTCCGCGTTATCCACAGGATGGTTCAATTGAGCAGAAACAAGCCAATTAAAAGCCTGACGTTCCAGAAGGGTCATGGCAGATCCCAGATGGAAAGTGGTTGGTGGCGAAAATTTTTCGTACTCCCGGGTCTCTGTATATCCCTCCGCATTGATATACTCATAGGTACCTTCGGGAGCTGTAGGCGGGCCGAAATTTAAAAACGCAACAGCGATTCTCAGGTCTTTAAAACCGGTATAATAATAGGTTCCCAAATCCATCAGGAGATTTGTGCTTTTAAAATTCAGGTATTCTTCGCGGGCGATACGGCCTGTGATACCAAAACTGAACCGTTCACTCATTTTACGTGAGAAGGAGATCCCAGCAAAATAATCGGTAAAAGTGAAATATTCACCGGATCCATAGGGTTTATATTCTGTGGTAATTTCCATGGCAGGCATGTGAAGGGTTCCGGCTTCAAATCCCAAAGCCCAGTTAAGAAAAGGATAACTCACGGCAAAATATTCAAAATCAATATCGGCGAACCAGTCCAGATGACTAAAGGTGACAGACGGGTTTTCCAATTGTGTGAGTCCCCCCGGATTATATTGTATAATTGATGCATCTCCCGCTATGGCAGTAAAGGCTTCAGCCATCCCGGAGGCCCGGGCGCTGGGTTTTATTTTCAGAAATGTCAAAGAGGATGTACCGGCACGCTGCCCACCTAGTTGGGGTAATATCCCTCCGGCATGGAGAGTGGTTGTAAGAATGAGGAGTGTTAATATGATCAGTTTTTGTTTCATTGTATTCCGTCAGTTCATGATTTAAAACATTAAAAACGCACCCAGGGTCACCTGTCTGGGAGCATAATATCGTGATGGATCATAATTTGGATTTCTGCCGCCTAAATAGACATAAGAGATAATTTCACCGGGATCGTAAGGTTTTCCGGTAAAGGGATTGATTCTTCGGGGTATTTTATGATTAAAGACATTTTGGGCATCAATGTAAAATCCATATCGGAGGGATTTGAAGTAATATTCTTTGGTGAATTTGACATCGATGGTCACAATCGGATCGGCAATTGCCCCGTAGGGATTGTCGGACATGGAGGTACCCAGAAAAATCCAGGTGCCACCTTCAACCTGTACGGTGTCTGTCGCAACACTGGGTGTATATCGTTGCCCGGACTGGGCATCAAAATGGATATTCAGTTTCCAGTTGTTGGGCATTCTCATCCCAAACAGGCGGGGAGGTGTTTCTTCAAACATATTAAACCGTAGATTTCCCCGAAGCCGAAAGGGTTCATCCCAAGACAGGTAGTTTTCAGAGAGGGGTTTTTGAGAAAGCATTCCGGCTTCAATCAGCAGATTGTCATCGGGTCTGGAAGATTTACCAGTACTGATAGCATAGGAAAATGAGGCATCCCCGGAAAAATATCGGCCATAAAGGCGACGGAAGGTGATTTCAATCCCCCTGGACCGGGCATAATCAGCATTGATATAAATGAGCATGCTGTAATTCCCCACAAGAGGATTAAAACTGGTAATCCGTTGTGAGGTTTCATAATCAAACATGTCTTTGTAATAGGCTTTGAATTCAATGGCCGTGGACTTGGAAAATTTATGTTTAATACCTAATTCATAGGCTACGGTTGTCTTAGGATTCAAATTGGGATTTCCGATGAGGGAATAAGGATTTTCGGAACGGCTTGTGAGATTGGCATATACATAGTTGTATGTCGGTAATTGGCTGAAATGGCCGTAATTAAAGTACAGAACATCATTATCGGTCACCGGATGACTGATACCCAGTCGGGGACTTATATGCCCCTTGGCTCTTCGTCCCAGCAGATTATATGTTTCATTCAAAAATCGATCTTTCCCTTCGGGAGTAATGGTCAGGATATCGGGATCATTCACGATATCTTCCACGTACTCACCAATAATCCAGTAATCATAGCGCAGGCCGATATTGGCGATCATGCCTTCAAATGTAATTTTATCCTGAATATAAAAAGCACCATCCGACGGGGATACCGTGTAATAGTCAAAGGATTCCCCCAATCCTGAACCACCACCGGCCCAGGGTTTATAAATATCGACGACCTGCATATTGGTCTTACGATGGTTGTACCCCCCCTTGACGGTATGCCGTGTGTTGGGCTGCCATGTCATATCTGCTTCAATAGAATAGTTCTTGCTGAAGTAATCATACCAATACGGGGCGTCGCCATGATCCCAAAATTCATCCCCGTTGTATACACGAAGATTCCCATACGGATTCAAAGGAGTAAAGGAAGTGGGATCCAAATCCAGAACTTCATGATATTCAGACCAGTGTTTATTTTTTACGGCATCATGCTTTCCGGTGTAAAAATATCCTAGATTCATATTATAAAAAAGCTTCGAATTCAGCGTATGAGTCCAGATCACATTCACAACCTGCGATTCCCGGGTTGTTGTGGGGTAATTATCCATGATCTCTTTATAGGCATAATCATAATCCCGGTCCACATTGGCACTATGGTTATAAGAGATGGCAAATTTATGTTTTGGAGTAATCAGCCAGCTGAGTTTGGCCATGCTGCTGAAATTGTTTTCTTCCCGGCTGACAAATGCTTCAGTCCATTCCCGATAGGGATACAAAGGACCAGCAGTTGGCAGATATGTGTCCGTCAAAAAAAGATAGCCACTCAGGAAATAGGAAAGATTTCCAGGTATCATATCACTATTTCTGAAAAGAGGGCCACCCAGAGTAAATTCGATGTTATCCGTATTAAAATTGTCTGATAAAATTTTATCTGTCTTATATCTGACAGATCCTTCCAGTTGTTTGGCACCTTCCTTTAATTTGACATCAATAATTCCGGACATGGCCTGTCCGTATTCGGCGTTAAATCCTCCGGTGATGAATTCCAGTTCCTCAATGGCATTTGGATTCACATACAGGCTGTTTGTAGCTCCTGTCAGGGGATCTTTAATGGAAAGCCCATCTACAATAAACTGGCCTTCGTCCACACGGCCACCCCGGATATGGATTTCATTATCCCCGCTTTTTGATACACCGGTCTGCTGGGCTACAATATCACTAACACTCTCGACGATGGAGTTTTCCAGATCGCTGGCACTCACATTGACCGAAGAACCGGTCGCATCGGCATCAATAATCGGACGTTCACCGATGACCGTCACTTCTTGACCCAAGGCTAAGACGGTTGGTTTCAATTGGATATTCAAAACGCGTGTTTCCCTGGCAGACACATCAATACCACTGTGAATTTGTACGGTATAGCCCATCATAGAGACTTCAAGGTCGTAACTTCCGGAAGAAACATCAGGAATCACATAGGTACCATCCACATCCGAAGCAGCACCGTAGTAGGTTCCTTTTAAAATGATGTTGGCTCCCGGCAGGGGTTCGCCCGTCTCTGCATCTGTCACTGTTCCGCGAATTGTGGCAGCAATCGTTAAAGATGTACTCAGGAGAAGAAGAACCAGGATTTTATGTATTATTTGTTTCATCATTCCAATTCAAATACGTGTTTAAACAGCTTATCGACATTCTCATTCCCATTACAATAGTAAAGCGGGATGGTCATATAATAGCAAATACCCTCATTGATCCGGGTTTCGGTCATAATCCCAGGGGCTCCATTATAGGATTGACCATTCGGACCGGCATCCTCAAATCGGTAACGGATCACCGCATTTTTACCAGGTTCTATGGCCCATAAACGGTCGGCAAGGGTAGAGCCCAGTGATAAGGCCAGGGTTGAATCCAATACCGGATCTCCCCAGAACCCATCGATATTTGTCCCCGGCAGAACCCGCCCTGTTTTGCTGAAAAAGTACATGGTATCAATGCTGGTGAAACTCCAGGTTGTATCAGCCAGTGTGCCGCCTTTCATGGCATTGTTCATAAAAAGAATGCCACCATCAGCAACAAATCGGGTCAGAGCCAGGGCAGACTGGTTTATGGAGTTTTCTCCCCGGAAGGTAAACCAAAAGACATTTTTAAAGTAACTTAAATTGTATTCAATATCCTGTGTGCTGTAAGGAATGGAATTATGGGCATTATTCACATTATCACCGATTTCCCAAATAGAATATTGATCTGAACCAATGATGTTATCAAAAATTTCTTTATAAAAATTTTGATGCGTATAATTTAACTGATCACTGGCGTAATCGTTTACAATGAGGTAATCACCGACAGGTTCAATCACTTTCCATGTATTTGGAATTTCATCATCTTCGGGATCAGGAAAGGAAATCACGTTTGATTTTGCTCCTGCAATATCTTCTGCCTGAAAAAAGATCCGGTGGTTTCCTGGTTCCAAATCCTCCAGGAAAATAGAGCGCTGATCTCCATCCAGCCTGTGCCATGTACTTGTATCATCCAAAGCCCAATAGACAGACGTGATAGTTTCCAGTCCGTCCAGATCATATACATCCCAGAAAAAAGAGTGATGTGTAAACGATTGGTGAACAACATTGGGGGTAGTTGCAACAGGGGGGAGGGAGTTTAGTTTCCATTCTAAAACCGGCGGAGAATTGTATACCGGAAAACTGACGACAGCCGGAGTACTGTCTTCCAGACTGTCATTATCAACCGCCCAGACTTTAATGCTATAAATATCAAACTTGCTTCTTAAAGGCAGATAAAAGGTATCGGATTCCTCCTGAGTAAATTCAGGTTCAGGCATAAAACTCCATTGGTAATAATATCCGATGATTTCTCCATCCGGATCATCACCCCACCAAAAGACTTCTTTGACACTGACAGTTGTATCCAATCCAAGGATCAGGCTGTCGTTTTCTTCCACCCAGATGGTATCCCCTTCATTTATCCAGTAATCACCGGCTGTTAAAACCGTATCCGGATGGTATATCATGGAAATATGCGTTTCAGGTGGCAGATTGGTATAAGTAGATTCCGGGATATCCGGTGTAAAGGGATTTTCACAATTCCACATGAGAAGCGTTAATAAAAACAGAACTCCAACGAATACTCTATGTCTCATGGATACCTCTCATGATTGATATGATGCCTGCATATTGCAAGGAGTGACAGAAGTTTTTCGGATTTCCCGGCCATGATGTGAATTTTCGTATACTTTGTCATTTCATAAATGAATAAAAGGGGGGAGTTGAATCCCCCCTTTCAGACAAGTTTCCTATTTAAGATATGTCATCTTTTTTACTGCGTTAAAATCACCGGCATTAATCCTGTACAGATAAATACCGCTGCTGAGATTAACCGGTTTCCACGTAAGCGTGTGTTGTCCCGGTGCATACACACTGTTAGTCAACGTTTGCACCAGTTGTCCTCTCACATTGTAGATCTGAATCGAGACCAGTGTTTGTTCAGGGAGTGAGAATGAGATAGACGTTGAGGGATTGAAAGGATTGGGATAATTCTGGTGCAAGGCATAGGTCATCGGTACTACCGGTTCAGTGGCAGATGTCAGTCCCAGGTCGGTTCCGTCCCGGACTTCAATTTTAAAAGTGCCATAGCTGAACAGATAAACACCTTTGACGATATCCAGATAATCTCCGACACGTACCGTATCTGTCCCACCGATAACAGCATATTCATTGCTGGTAATGCTGAATATTTCGGAAGGTACGCAGTCATCATCAAGCAGAATGCTGTCACTTCCGTTTGTGATGGTGATATCATACTGATTGATGGATGCGATTTGAGAAAAATCGGTCACATTAATTTCAACACCTTCGAAGGATTCATGATCGGCAGCAATATCCGAGATGGAGACTCTTGCAGGAGTCGGTGGTTCAGAGACATCACCTGCGACGATTGAATCAGCAACAATATAGGTGTTTTTCTGCCATCTCCAGTACTCATCGTAGTTATCATCAACTCTACCGGTTACAGTGACTTCCTGTCCATACTGGAGTCCGGCCAGCTGTTCCGGGGTAGCAAGGATAAAAATACCGTTCCATGGACCGCTATCATCAGCCATGGGCAGGGCACTGACACCACTGTTGGTAAACTGTGTAACGTAACCTTGTCCTGCAGTGATATATCCGGTGGTTGTTACTGTGGAACCATGGAAGGGTGATTCACCATTGGCCCAATGCGTATACTGGATATCCCTGATAGTAGGATTACCATCTGTCACAACATAGGAGAAGTTCTTGAGATTTACATCAGAGGGAAGAGTAGACACACCCCCTTTTTCATCTTCAACATAGAAGTAATAATCCACAAAAGCGCCTTCTGCCTGAGCAGGAATATCTCCGGCAAAGACTTTTTCTCCCTGATCAGTCATGACAACTTCAGTATATGAAGCAGCATTATCTACCCGGTAGTAAACTTTTGCATCAGTTATTGACCGGTTAGTTACGGCGGTTACCTGAACCGTAACCACATCAGAGGAGGAGGGAAGTTGGGGTGTTCTTTTAGCACTGGTCAGCAGCGCCGGACCTTCACCGGCCACAATATCCCGTTCGAAAAGGGGCTCGATTTTATAGGTGGTGGAATCGGCATAACTGCCATAGTGATGATAAATCCATCCGACAACACTCTGGAGCTGTGTTCCAACAGGGGGGGCAATATAATTTGCCAGGCTGTCTGAATCATCATCAACCAGCGCAGCACCGGAACCATCATCAATTTCCATGACTTCATATTGAAGGTCATTATTGGTCACGACACAGTTTTCAGTTTTTACAAAAACATTTCCCCATTGTTCTGCAGTTGTTGGCCATCTGAGATCACCCGTTTTAACAACAGGTGTATCCGGAAGCGCCTGCTCGAAATTAAGAATTTCAATATCTCCCACAAGCCAGAATTCCGTCATATTCGCATCATCTGTTGTATATTCGCCCACATAACCGGTCATTTCAATCTCATCACCGGGAAATAAAACGGGATAGATAGTTGAATCAGCATTATATGAAAGAATGGCACTCCAGGGACCACCATGAGGATCAGAAAGGATAAATTTAATACCGTCTCCGGCGTAACTGATACCGGTAGGCATAGTTACTATACCACGGACAGTCATCAGAGAACTGTCTCCGGCCTCACGAACCAGATAGGAAGCATCTGATTCTGCATCAACGCCTGCTTTGACCAGATCGGAATACCGCACCTGCTGGATTCTCTGGATTCTGGTGTAGGCTTTATCCTGCCCTTTTTTTACACCTTCTACAATATCATAGGCAATCCGGGGTGCAATTTTACGGTTATTATAATCGTAATGGAGGGGGCCTGTAATGGATTTAATGGAATCGTATTCCGCAGGCCAAAAATAGTAGTCACCGTTATCAACCATCACGGTGTCTGTCCCGTCGGTGACAGACCATTCACCGTATCCTTCATCAGGATTTGCCACGGCAACATCCCTAATTTGGACCAGAACGGCCTCATAGGATTCTGATTCGGCAGCGCCTGTGGCAATTTGATCTGCCGTGACGACAATGGGTTCAATACCGAAAACACCTTTTTCTTCAATCACAATAGAGGTAAGATCGGTAAAACGGGTCATTCCGTATTTTTCCTCAACGGTACCCGTTAATGTCACACTGTCTCCCTCAGCAATTAAAATATCGTCGGGAGCACTGTCATACACAAAGATTCCGGACCAGGGTGCATTGTCATCCTGAACGAAGAAATAGCTGTTACCATAGGCATAGGGTTCTGCTGTTACAATACCCGATATGGTTACAGTCTGTCCGTTCATGGGAGAATCACCACTGGCTTCCGTTGTGTACTGAATATCTCTGATAGGCGTAATCTGGGCAAAAGCCGGTATGGCCAGAACCGCTATCAGTACAACGGTTAGCAGTTTTTTCATATCATCTCTCCTTGGTTTATTGTTATTTATTTAATGATCAGAAAACGGCCTGTTTGGATTTTACCGGATTCCTTATCTTCAATGGAATAAAGATAAAGTCCGGTAGCCGTTGCCTGATCGTAGTCTGTAATCAGATCCCAGGCGTGTTCTCCGCCGGCATACACCGTATTTGATGTGGAAAGGTCTTTCAGAGATACGATATCCGCGCCGTTATAGGTATCGGCATCATGGTCGATGGTTTTGATCAATTCGCCAGCGATGGTAAATATCCGGATGGTGGCTTTATGGGGCAAACCGTAAAACCAAATCATCCGTTCACGGACACCCAATCCATCCCAGGCGGCATGGGCATGGTAAGGATTGGGATAAACCCCTGTCACCCATTCATCTCCCGGTTCAACCGGTGCCTTGCCTGCAACAACTGCCGTGCGGTTTTCCAGAGTACTGGATTCAAGAGAAACAAGTCCCGTCGCCGGATCACCAGTATCATAAGAGGTCACGGAAAACACATTTTTATCCGGCCATCCATTGAGGATGCCGGTATTTTCAAATTTATAATAAAAGGTATCCGGACCGAAAACGGTATAGGATGGGTTTCCAAATTCATCCCTGATCCGGAGGACATCCAGACCGCTGTTGAATCCAATATCATTTTTCTTATCAATTTGTCCCAGAAGTGTCCACTGCTTGTCTATGCCACTGGTTTTGCGGCGTGCATAGATCCGGTATCCTTCAAAGTCTTTTTTCCGGCTGATAGGGTCTTCAAAATCTTCGGGGGAATTATCCCAGTATAAAACTGCTTTACCGGCATCCACTTCAATATGCAGGCGGGGTGAGGGAGGGGGAGAGGGGAGTATGTATCGATCCAATTCACCATCACCGTCCTGATCTTCCCAACCATCCAGAACACCGTTCCCGTTACTATCTTCCCCGTTATAGGCTTTCTGAGCCCAGTCCAGATTTGCCCGAAGCAGTTCTCTTCGCTCGGGAGAATCTTTTAATTCATTGGTTGCCCAGCGTCCACATCCTACGGCATAAACGACATTTAAGGTGTCCCCGGGATAAAAATCCCAGGCAGTGCTGTCGTCATTTGCCGGATGAGTCCCAAATGGACCGGCAGAGATAAGTATCATCCAGCTATTGGGCTGACTGGGGTAGCCATCTTCCGTATAAAGATCGGGATATGAAACCGGGTCACCTTTGGGGACCGATGTTTTCATCTTATCATAACGCTGGTTGTCATCAACCGGCATAAAATAATCCGGGTAAGTCATATTGGATGCCGCCTGCCAGGGCCATTGATTATATTGGGTATCCCAGTATTCTCTTGGAACCGTTTCAGATCCGAGACAGGAAAAGCCCACGTAACTTTCAGAGTACCCGTTATCTCCATCGGCATCAAATTGATAGGCGATATTCCGGGGAAAACCCGGGACATTGTCGTCCGGCATTGGGTCAAAATCCGATTGGTCAAATCCATTTTGATTGTCATACCAGCTCCACCCGCCTCCGTTTTCATAAATACTGGTATAATTCATATTGCCCACTGCGGCATCGGCCCACAAGCCTACATAAATATCTTTAATGACTTCTGTACCTTTATTTACAATGAAATAATCCAGAATCACAAAAGCTTCCGCAAATTTATAATTCCATGCATGTGTCTGCAAATTGACTTCCAAATTCATGGGAGTATGTTCTACTACCGGACCCATATCATGAAACTGAGTAATAAAATCCTGGTGACTCACGGCATCAGGTGAATAGTATCGGCTGGTTGTAATGGAAGAACGGACATAGATTGAATCACCGTTATCCGTAAACTCAAATCCTTCTGACCCATAATCAAATACACCGTCAACAATGGCTGTTGAAACCCGTTTCACATCACCAACGATTCCTCCAATCCATAAACCGCCATAGCTCATGTGTTCTACTTGTTCTTTAATATTATCCGGATATTGTTTGTACATGAAACTCGGCTGGTCCGGATTATTATATCCTTCACCAATAATTCCGAAATTGGTGACCGTTAATCCCAATTGTCCCACAGTGGTGTAATGGACATAGTCCGCCACACCGGCATTGCTTTTTCTCATTTGAATATCCGATACAGGACCGGTACGCCGCTGTGCATGGGCACCTGAATGAATGACTAAAAGTAAAATTGAGATCATTAGATACTGAATATTATTTTTTCGGAAAATCGTCTCTTTCAATGCAACTCCCGCCTGATACCAGTAAAATAATCTACCTGATTATTTTCTGTTTGTCCAAATATGTAAGATGTGAAAATATTCACGTTTCCCCGGTTTTAGTTGGACAAATAAGCTATTTATTTTTTACCGATAAGTCAAAAAAATAATTGTTAAGAAACCTTTAATTTCAGCTATTTCGAAGATCTTTTTAATAGGGTCTAACCTAACTTTTATAAAGAATAGTAACTCATTGTAAATCAGCTTAATAGAAGATATTATAAAAGTATATTTTGAAATTCTGCATTATTGAAAAGTAGAAAATCTCATTGCCCTTCAGAAATCTTAACAATATCTTAACACACAATTCACAGTGAATTAATTTAAAATACGGATTATTCTGCGTATTTTCCGGCTTTGAAAAGTGACTGTCCATGAAAAACCCAGGGAGTCCATGAACAAATATACAAGCGGCCTGATCAAGACTTTACAGATCCTTGGACTGTTATACCTTTTTCTCCTGAGTATTGAATTGATTGGTTTGGGTTTTAAACTGTTCGGTAAAGAGTTTGCCCATGCTCTGATGGAAACAACTTCATCCCCTTTTGTGGGGCTTTTTATTGGGATTTTGGTAACCAGTATGGTTCAAAGTTCGTCGACAGTTACATCCATAGTGGTAGGAATGGTGGCAGGGGGAACCTTAACGATTTCAGGGGCTATTCCTATTGTTATGGGATCCAATATCGGGACCTCTGTAACCAACATTATTGTCTCGATGGGATCCTTATCCAGACGAAATGAGTTCCGAAGTGCCTTTTCGGCAGCCGTTGTCCACGATTTTTTCAATGTTCTTTCAGTCCTTATTCTTTTTCCTCTGCAAATATCTTTTAACGTTTTGGGGGTTTTATCCAAAGAACTTGCAGATATTTTTGTAGGATCATCCGGAGTAACCTTTAAAAGTCCATTGAAGCTGATTGTGAACCCCCTGGCATCTTACCTTGCGGATCTTCTAAATAAAAATCCGGTTTTAATTGTGATACTCGCCCTCATCTTTCTTTTTATTGCATTGCGGTATATCGTGGTTGTTTTAAAAAGTGTTTTTATTAATAAAGCAGAAAACTTTTTTGACAAAGTCATTTTCAAATCAACCTTTACAGCCCTTGCCTTTGGTTTGATCCTGACGGTTCTTGTCCAGAGCAGTTCCATTACCACATCACTCATAGTACCTATTGTGGGATCGGGAATCCTGACGCTGTATCAGGTATTTCCCTATACTGTCGGAGCTAATATCGGCACAACGATTACAGCAATTCTGGCTTCCCTTGTCACAGGTAAAACAGAAGCATTGATCGTTGCCTTTGCCCACTTTATGTTCAATGTTACCGGGGCAATTTTAATTCTTTCTATTCCGTTTTTACGAAATATCCCCCTGTGGGGCGCAAAAAAATTCTCAGAACTTGTCTATAATAACCGGTATATATCTGTACTCTTCTTAATCATCTTTTTCTTTATTATTCCATTATTGGTCATCTTTTTATCGCGTTGATCAGATATTTCATTGAAACAAATCGTATTTAGACAAAAGATCAATGATTATGTAAATTTCACACGTAAAATCGTTCATTTCAGCCGACATTTTTCTTAATTTTCCGGCATGATCACACCGAATCCCACCCGGACAAATCCCATTGGTATATTTCTCCCTTTCGTCGTCCCAGAATATTCCACGACAATACATCAGATCGTACAATTCACAGGTCGTCGTCAGGAATATCCTATTATGGATATATCCTTGAATATCAAACAATTAATGAAAACTTCATAAGGAGAATCATGGCAAAAAAAATCATTAATGAACCATCCCGGACTCTTATGGAATATCGTCTTTTGCCGGGATATACAACGGATGAAACATCCATTGATAAAATATCCCTGGAAACAACATTGGCATGGACACCTGAGGGAGAGCAGGAACTTAAACTCAATATTCCTGTTGTTTCAGCCGCTATGCAGAGTGTTTCCGGTGTGGAGATGGGCATTGAACTGGCCAGGCTGGGCGGACTGGCATTTATTTTCTGTTCACAAACCATAGAGAATGAAGCGGCCATGATCCGGGATATTAAAAGCTATAAAGCCGGTTTTGTGGATCCCTTTTATGTACATCCGGATATGCTGATCGGCGATGTTTTCGAAATCAGCAAAAGCAAGGGTTTTAACACTTTTCCTGTGGTTGATGTCAATCATAAGTTGTTGGGAATTCTTACAAAAAATGATTACAGCGGGACCCATCATGCCCATTTAAAAGTTTCCGAGCGGATGATTCCACGGGAACAGCTGGTTGTGGGTGTCAATATTTCCGATATCAAGGAAGCCAACAAATTATTAAGGGAAAGTCATCAGAGCGTTCTTCCCATTGTGAATGAAGAGGATCAACTGAAAAACCTGGTTTTCCGTAAAGATGTCCGTAACCACATGAATTATCCTCTGGAATTGCTGGATGACCGGAAACGTCTTTTGACCGGAGCCGCTGTAAACACCCACGATTACAGAGAGCGGGTCCCGGCCCTTGAAGAAGCCGGTGCTGATATTCTGACAGTGGATTCATCCGATGGTTTTTCAATCTATCAAAAGCAGGCATTAGAGTGGATATCGGCAAATTATTCCCATCTTCCGGTTATTGGAGGCAATATTATTACAGGAAAAGGATTTCGATTCCTGGTGGATTGCGGTGCCCGGGCGGTAAAGGTGGGTATGGGCGGGGGATCCATTTGCATCACTCAGGAACAAAAGGGGACAGGTCGTGGACTTGCATCGGCGATTATTGATGTGGTGAATGAAAGAAACCGGTATTTTGAAGAGACAGGCAAATATATCCCCGTCGTTGCAGATGGGGGGATCGTAGATTCCAAAGATGTTACCATCGCCCTGGCGTTGGGTGCGGATTATGTAATGATGGGTCGTTATTTTGCCAGGATGGAGGAATCCCCCACGGAAAAAATTCAACTTAGCAACCGGATTATGAAACCCTATTGGGGAGAAGGCTCTGCCCGGGCCAGGGAATGGAAATCTGCCCGGTACTACCAGATGAAATTTGTTGAAGGTGTGGAAGGTTTTGTCCAGTATGCAGGTAAACTCCGGGACAATCTGCCGGAAACCCTTTCAAAAATCAAGGCATCTATGTCTTCCTGTGGTGTCACTACCATCCGGGAGTTCCATGAACAGGCAGAGCTTGAAATTGTCTCGGCATTGTCCATCCGGGAAGGGAAGGTCCACGATATCTATATGCCTAATGATTCTTCAGACTATAAATCCGATAAATATTGACAGGATGTTTTATTATGAGTGTATCAATTGTCATGGGAGCCCAATGGGGTGATGAGGGGAAAGGGAAAATTGTCGATACCCTGGCCGAAAAGGCGGACCTGGTAATTCGTTACCAGGGAGGGGCCAATGCCGGCCATACCGTAATTCATGGAAACAAAAAATATGTCCTTCATCTGATTCCCAGCGGGATTATATCCGGCCAATCTGTCAATATCATCGGAAACGGTTGTGTTGTGGATCCCATACTCCTGCTTCAAGAAATTGAAATTCTGCGGGATCAGGGAATTACTGTAGATCCCCGCCATCTTCTGATCGCTGAAAATGCCCACATAGTCACACCACTCCACAAATGGCTTGATTCCCTGCAAAATGCCCACATCGGCACAACCAAACGGGGAATTGGTCCGGCTTATGAACAAAAAGCCCGCAGAAACGGCATCCGTTTTGATATGATCGCCGAAGACAGATATCAATCCATCCTGGACTCTCAACTTGCTGAAATCCAAAAGTTGACGGAAACTGTTTATCACCAGGAATTCCCTGATAATATGGAGGATGAACTGACTGAGTGTTTTCGTTCAGCTCAAAAACTTCTACCCTTTGTGAAAGAAACATCATCTGTGATTGCCCAAGCTGTGAACTCAGGAAAAGAGGTTCTCTATGAAGGAGCGCAGGGGACGCTCCTGGATATCGATCACGGCACCTATCCCTTTGTCACATCATCCAGTACAACTATTGGAGGGGCTTATACAGGATCCGGTGTGTATGTCCATTTCGACCATCGGATCGGTATCGTGAAATCGTATACAACCCGGGTTGGTGAAGGTCCATTCCCAACGGAGCTTTTTGATGAAGACGGTGAAAAACTTCGGCAAAACGGACATGAATTCGGAGCCACTACCGGCCGACCCCGACGCTGTGGCTGGCTGGATCTGCCGCTCCTGAAAAAAGCCATTCGAATCAATGGCTTCAATTCCCTGGTTTTAACGAAAATCAGCTGCCTGTCTGGATTCGATACCTTAAAAATTGCTGTCGATTATCATGGTAACCAGCCGATTTATCAGGAACTTGCAGGTTGGCAAGATCCAGTGGAAGGGATGACGGACTGGAACACACTCCCCAAAAACTGTCAGTATTATGTTCAATTTATCGAAGAGGCTCTGGGAGTTCCTTTTGGGATGATTTCAACCGGTCCGGACCGGGATAATATCATTGTCAGACATACATCGGCCAATGATATACCACGACGGTAAATTATAATAAGAGGCTTTTATGAAAACACTCTTTCAGAATGAAAAGATTCTTATCCTGGATTTCGGATCCCAGGTGACCCAGCTGATAGCCCGGAGAATACGTGAATCCCATGTCTACTGTGAAATCCATCCTTATAATATGCCTTTGAAGGATATAAAAGCTTTCAATCCCAAGGGAATCATCCTATCCGGTGGACCGTCCAGTGTGTATGATGTAAATGCCCCCAAACCCCCGGATGAAATTTACGAATTGGGTATTCCCATTTTAGGAATCTGTTACGGACTGCAATTAATTGCTCAACACTTTGGCGGGCATGTGGATAAAGCAGCAGAAAGAGAATACGGCCGGGCGGAATTGAGCATTTTGAATGAAGAAGATTTATTCAATAAACTTCAATTGTCAAAGGGACGGTTGACGGTTTGGATGAGTCATGGGGACCGGATCGAACATTTGCCGGAAGATTTTGAAATCCTGGCAAGGACAGATAATGCTCCGGTTGCGGCAATCCGAAACAGAGACAAGAACATTTACGCGATCCAATTCCATCCGGAAGTAGCCCATACGGATCAGGGAAAAGACATTCTAAAGAATTTCATTTTGAAAATCTGTGATGTCCAGCCGGTCTGGACTCCCTTGAATTTCGTGGAGTCCCAACTTGAAAAAATCCGGGAAAAAGTGGGAGGGAAGCGGGTTCTTTGTGGTCTGTCCGGCGGAGTGGACAGTTCTGTTGTAGCTCTTCTTCTCCACAAGGCAATCGGTGATCAGCTGACCTGTGTTTTTGTGAATAACGGCCTGTTAAGACTCCATGAAGCGGAAGATGTTCAGCGTGCTTTTCGTGAACATTTTAAGATCAACCTCGTCTATGTGGATGCAGAGGAACGTTTCCTGAAAGCTCTGGAGGGTGTTGTCGATCCCGAAAGAAAACGGAAGATTATCGGTAATCTCTTCATTGATATTTTTGAGGATGAAGCCCGCAAACTGGGAGAATTTGAATTTTTGGCCCAGGGGACCCTTTATCCTGATGTAATTGAATCGGTGTCTTTTAAGGGACCTTCAGCAACCATTAAAAGTCACCATAACGTTGGGGGACTCCCGGAGAAGATGCATTTTAAGCTTATAGAGCCCCTGAGAGAGCTTTTCAAGGACGAAGTCCGTGAAGTGGGATTCCAGCTCGGCCTGGACGAAAAAATCCTTCACAGGCATCCTTTTCCGGGTCCAGGACTTGCAATCCGAGTTTTGGGGGATATTACACGGGATAAACTGGATACATTGCGGAAAGCAGATTATATCGCTATTGAGGAATTACGGAACCACGGACTCTACCGAAAAATATGGCAGGCCTTTTGTGTACTCCTGCCGGTTCAAAGTGTTGGGGTTATGGGTGATGAAAGAACCTATGAAAATACCATTGTATTCAGGGCAGTGACCAGTCTGGACGGCATGACTGCCGATTGGGCCCATATCCCTTACAACGTATTAAGCCGCATATCAAACCGTATCATCAATGAAGTTAACGGCGTGAACAGAGTCGCTTACGATATCAGCTCCAAACCGCCTGCAACAATAGAATGGGAATAATACATACGAGTTGAGAGTGATGAGTGGAGAGTTTGAAGTACAAGTTTTGAGTTAAGAGTAGGGGGTGACCCATGTGTCACCCCATTAAAAATCGAAAACCCCATGTGTCACCCCAACAGAAAAACCAATACCCCATGTGTCACCCCATTAAAAATCGAAAACCCCATGTGTCGCCCCAACAGAAAAACCAATACCCCATGTATCACCCCAACAAAAAACCAATGCCCCATATCCCCCAATCATAAAATGCCAAACCGTCTGTTGTCCCAATGGATTGAAATATTATGTGTGATGAATACCGCCCCAATACATGAGGTTGAATAATTGATATATCTCATTGTATATCAAGAACATACAAATAATTCATTAAAGTATGAATACACCTTACATACATGTCC